>NZ_OX366327.1:0-1282687 GCF_947250585.1 Wolbachia endosymbiont (group A) of Lasioglossum morio
TGGAAAGCGGCAAAACAACAATAGCGAAAATTATTAAGAGAAATGAGCCGGGTGGAAGAGTGCCTATCTGGCTAATGCGTCAGGCTGGCAGGTCTCTTCCTGAGTACCGCAAAGCAGTAGAAAATATGAATAATTTTATGGAGATATGCTACAACACAGATTTAGTGACAGAATTGACGTTACAGCCGGTGACAAGATTTGACATGGATGCGGCGATAATTTTTTCAGACATTTTAATAATAGCTGATGTTTTGGGTTGTGACGTGAATTTCGTACGCGGTGTAGGTCCAATAATAAAACCCGTGGAAAGTCCTAAGGAATTGAAGGGTCCACAAGAAATTGAAACTAAAACCTTACCAATTCTAAACGCTATAAAAAAAGTCAGAAGCCAATTACCAAAAGAAAAATCTCTCATAGGATTTGCTGGTGGACCATGGACAGTAGCCTCATACATCATAGAAGGTGGGAGCAGCAAAACTTTTTCCAAAGTATTAAATTTTTATCCTTCGTGTTTGAAGGAAATAATTGAACGAATAACGGAAGTAACGATTATTTATCTAATTAAACAGATAGAATTTGGAGCAGATGTTATTCAGCTATTTGACAGTAATGCTGGTGCGTTATCGGAACCATTGTTTAAAGAATATGTTATCGAACCAACAAAGAGAATTATCTTGGCAATAAAGGATAGATTTTCTGATTTTCCAATAATAGGTTTTCCAAGGTCTGCTGGAAATCTTTATAAAGATTACTGCGAACAAACAGGTGTATCTGCAGTAAGTATAGATTATAATGTTCCAATAAAATGGGCGAAAGCGAATCTAAACATCCCTCTACAAGGAAACCTTGATCCTAATCTTTTAGCCTATAATAAAACGGAAGCAATCAAAGAAGCAAAACGTATAATAGATTGCTTTAGAGATTTACCCTTCATATTTAATCTCGGACATGGAGTACTCCCTGATACTCCGGTTGAAAATATTGCTGCGTTGGTAAACCTGGTAAAAAGCTACTAATACAATACACAAAATTCTAGCTTTTTTGTTGTACGGGGTTTATCATTTGAATTTAGCTTCAGTAAGATATGTCAGACCTTGCAAAAAGAATGTCCCTAATAAAACCATCACCTACGATTGCTGTAACTGATAAGGCAAATAAGTTGAAAAATGAAGGAAAAAAGATCTGTGTTTTAGCTGCAGGAGAACCGGATTTTGATACTCCAGATCATATAAAAAAAGCAGCTATTCAAGCAATAAGTGAAGGTAAGACTAAATATACTGCTGTTGATGGAACGCGTGAGCTGAAAGAAGCAATAATTAATAAGTTAAGAAAGGATAATAACCTCGAGTACACGCTTAACCAAATCTGTGTTGGTACAGGTGCTAAGCAGGTGTTATTCAATTTGTTCATGGCAACAATTAACTCTGGAGATGAAGTTATTATTCCAGCTCCTTATTGGGTTTCATATGTTGATATGGTAAGTCTTTTTGGCGGCTTGCCAGTTGTAGTAGAATGCAAACAAAATTTTAAACTGACAGCGGAATTATTGAAAAGCAGGATAACTAAAAAAACTAAATGGTTAATTCTTAACTCACCGAACAACCCTGCAGGAGCTGTGTACACATGTGATGAATTGAAAGACATAGCACAAATATTGCTTGAATATCCACATATGAATGTCGTTACAGATGATATTTATGAGCATATAATATACGACGAAAAGTTTTTTACTATCGCTCAGGTTGAGCCGAAGCTTTATGATAGAGTTTTTGTAGTCAATGGAGTATCAAAAGCCTATGCAATGACAGGCTGGAGAATAGGGTATATTGCAGGTAGAAGTGATGTGGTAAAAGCTATCTCTACGCTGCAGTCTCAAAGCACTTCTAATCCAAATTCGATAGCACAAGCAGCAGCAGCAGCAGCATTAAACGGTGATCATAGTTTTTTGAAAGAAAGAACAAGGATTTTTAAGAGTCGTAGAGATTTTATGGTGAAAGAGCTAAATTCTGCCCCGGGATTATCAGCGTCTGTTCCACAAGGTGCGTTTTATTTATTTGTCTCATGTGAAGGATTGCTCAGTAAAAGCACAAAAAGTGGTAAGATAATAAATAATGATTTAGATTTTACTGAATACTTACTGGGAGATCATTTGGTTGCTGTGGTTCCAGGAATTGCATTTGGTCTAGAAAATTTTATCAGAATTTCTTATGCAACCTCTCAGGAACAATTAGAAATTGGATGTGATAGTATTACTAAAGCGTGCCAGGAGTTAAAATGAAATAGACTATCCATAAGTTGTATATTTTGCCATACTTCGCCAAGGTTATTTTGAATGTTCTAACTTGTGTTTTTCTATGGAAGGCATTTTTATTGATTGAGCAAGTGTCTTTCTAATATTGAATTCCTCATTTTTTTCATTTTGTTGCAGTAAGTTAATGTTATTTATTTTATTTACTAAATCTTTCCCCTTTTCCAGAGTCTTTAAATCACTTTCGTTAATGTGATGTTCATTGTAAAATTCTGCAACAATTTCTTTTCTTTTCGGATAAGTATTTAAAAATTCCGACACCTGATGTTTAGCAACAGCTTGAATAAATTTCTTATTAAATCTTGAATCGTTATATAGATCTTCTAAATTTTCATCGTAGTGTTTTGCTTCATTTACAGCAAGCTTTATTATCTCTTCTATACCACTTAGAAGTTTCCTATACAATTTGTCGTATCTATTGCCTAGCACGTGTGTAGCGAATGTTTGTTCAATGTATTTTGTTATGTAATTTTGCAGCGTATTATCTATCGTGCTTATATTCATCAGCCTGCTTTAATATTATATTAACTATTTTACACATAAAAAGGTTAATATTGAATTAATAGAATACTTCTGAAGTCAAATTTTACTGAAAATTATGGTATTTAAGATATAATTGTCAGCATGAAATAAAAACATAAATAAAATGGATCTTGTAACAAAAGTGAAGCTCAAGATAAAGATGAATAAGGGTAAAATCATAAATATACTTATCATTTGTGGTGTAATTTTTTTCATATACCTTATTCATGAGCCAGTTGTAGATATGGTAGAAAAAATTATAAGTAAAATAAAAGGTCTCTTTTAAAAATAGAAAAAGTGAACTTTTTCCATCATCCAAACTTGAACCTGGAAAATTTAGTTAATGCATAAACTACTTATGTTGGCTATGAGTTCAACTGTATAAAATTCCGGTAAATTAAAATAAGTATTCATAAAAATATTGTTTTCTATAAACAGAGTATCTATAATGCTAGCTTTGGGGTAAAGTATTGCAGAGGAATTTTTTAATCTGGTTGTTGGCGTCACTGTTTTATGCATACCAATATATATTACGCGTAATTCCAAATATTATAATTCCTGAATTGGTAGTAAGGTTTAATATAGGAACAACAGAAATAGGACAATTTTGTGGACTGTATTATGTAGGTTATGTGTTAGCACATATTCCTGTAGGTATTCTTTTAGATAGATTTGGTTCTAAAGTTGTTATACCGATTTGTATTGCATTAACATCTTTAGGTGCTTTACCTTTAGTCAGTTCTAATGATTGGAGTTATTCTATTATTGGAAGAATAATTACTGGTATTGGATCCTCTGCTTCAGTACTTGGACTCTTTAAAATAATAAGAATCTATTACCATAGAGAAAAATTTGCCATGATGTTCAGCATATCGGTTATTATTGGCATTTCAGGTGGTGTATTTGCCACCAAACCATTACATGTCTTACTTGATAAGTTTGGGTGGGATTATTTATTTACTGTGTGTATAATGCTTGGATTATTGCTTGCTTTAACTACCTTTATATCTATACCTAAAGTTGGCACCTCAGACGAAGAATTAAATATTAAAAATTTAAGCAAAGTTATATTTAATAAAGATATTTTATTGATAGGTTTGTTTGGCGGTTTTATGGTTGGACCATTAGAAGGCTTTGCAGATGCGTGGTCCGCAACATTCTTGCATGAGATGTACGCTATAGATAGACACATTGCATATAGCATTTCAAAATGGATACTAATAGGCTTTGGCTTTGGGCATTTATTACTTCCTTACATATTAGCAAAAAATCCAACCAAGCACTATGAAATAATAATTTCTTGTGCTATGGCCATGATAATTGTGTTCTTATTACTTTTTATATGCAATATTAGTGAACTCCTGGCATGTATATTACTATTCATTATTGGTCTTGCTTCTGCATACCAAATTGTTTTTACTGCTAAAGTTGTAAGTTGTGTAAAAAACGAAGCAGTAGCAAGTGCAGGATCTGTAGGTAATTCCATAGTTATGAGTTTTGGTTATTTTTTTCACGTCATTATTGCAAATATAATGAATTTTTATTGGAACGGTGAAATTATCGATGGAAAGCCATTTTATGGAACTGATGTAATGGTTAAGTCTATGTTAATAATACCTATATGCCTACTAATAGGAATGATAGGCTTTTGGTTACTTAAAGTTATAAGCTGTAAAAAGAGCTAAGCAGATTTAGATGATTAATATAGTATTGTTTTTTATAACTAAAGTATCTATAATCCTAAATTTTAGCTGAGATTCATGTTGCAAAGGAATTTTTTAATCTGGTTGTTGACGTCACTGTTTTATGCATACCAATATATATTACGCGTAATTCCAAACATAATTGCGCCTGAATTAATAACAAAATTTAACATAAGTATTGCAGATGTTGGCCAGTTTGGTGGGTTATACTATGTAGGCTATACGCTAGCTCATATACCTATTGGTCTTTTCCTTGATAGATTTGGACCAAAGTTTGTTTTACCTGCTTGTACCGTTTTGACATTTACCGGAACACTACCGCTTATATGCTTTGATGAGTGGAGTTATTCAATAATTGGAAGAATAATTGTGGGAATTGGGTCATCCGCTTCGGCAATTGGAATCTTTAAAGTTGCAAGCATGTATTTTGCGCAAGAAAAATCAGCAAGAATGGCCAGCTTATCTATAATTATAGGAATTTTGGGAGGGATATGTGGCGGATTACCTTTAGACTTCTTACTCGATAAATTTGGCTGGAATTATGTTATCTATACCTTCTCAGCATTTGGGTGTTTACTTGCTCTGTTGCTGTTCTTAGTAACGCCTGAAAGCAATGCTCAACAGGAAAAAGTTAGCATTAGAGACTTAAAAAACATACTTTTCAACAAGCATATTATTCTAATTAGCTTTTTTGGTGGACTCATGGTCGGTCCAATGCAAGGTTTTGCCGATGGTTGGGTGAAAGCATTCTTTTTTGAAGTATATAAAATGAATGAAGACTTGGCATCTTCTCTCTCTTCCGTAATATTGATAGGAATGTTAACAGGATCATTCTCTTTGGCTTATTTATTGGAAAAATATAAAAATAAGCATTATGAAGTAATAATTGCATGCTCATTTGCAATGATCGCTAGTTTTCTTTTGCTTTTTACTCAGATTGGTGGCTTGTATGTTGTATTACCTACGCTTTTTATTATTGGCTTCACATCTGGATATCAGGTGGTTACCATTTACAAAGCGATAAGTTATGTAAATAATAACTTAGTAGGCCTGGCTACAGCTGTGTCAAACATGATAGTTATGGTTTTTGGCTATTTTTTTCACACTGGGATCGCAAAAATAGTAGATTTGTGTTGGGATAGAACAATAATACAAGGAAATCCTGTGTATGGTGCTGAATTGCTGATAAAAGCAACATCAGTTATTCCTGTATGTTTGCTGGTGGCTGTTTTTGGGCTCTTATGGTTAAAAAATAAAGATTTTAGAGAAGTTGATTGTAATAAGTAGATAATTTATCGAAGGCTCGTATGATAAAATCGTTAGATGTACTAATTTAAGGCTCTTGTTATTATGAAATATAATACTTTATTTTACTTTGATATTTTTGTTTTAATTGTAATTGGGTTTTATTAGGTGGTAGGTATGTCGAAAAGTAATTTTTTTGTATGGTTGATAGTATCTCTTTTCTATGCATACCAGTATGTGTTACGTGTCATGCCAAACATAATTGCGCCTGTATTAATAACAAAATTTAATATAAGCATTGCAGATTTAGGGCAATTTAATGGTCTCTACTATGTGGGATTTACACTAGTTCATATCCCTGTTGGTCTTTGTTTTGATAGATTCGGTCCAAAAATTGTTTTACCTATTTGTGCTGTCTTGGTATCTATTGGAACATTACCTCTTGTGTGCTTTGATGAGTGGTATTATTCAGTATTAGGTAGAATAATTGTTGGGATTGGCTCGTCTGCGTCAGTAATAGGAGTATTTAAAGTTGCCAGTATGTATTTTCCGCGAGAAAAATCAGCAAAAATGGCAAGCATATCTGTTATTATAGGGCTATTAGGGGCAATATATGGTGGTCTACCAATAGAACTTTTGCTTGATGGGTTTGGTTGGAATTACGTAATTTATATTCTTTCAGGGTTTGGTTTCTTACTCGCTTTATCTTTATTTTTAGTTATTCCTTACAATGCTTACGACTTTCGAAAAGAAAAAATTAGCATGAAGGATCTAAAAACTGTGCTTTTCAATAAATATATCATTCTAATTAGTTTTTTTGGTGGCTTAATGGTAGGTCCACTAGAAGGTTTTGCTGATGCTTGGACAAAAGCTTTTTTATGTGAGGTATATCAAATGGCCGGTGATCTAGCGTCTTCAATTTCTTCTGTTATATATGTAGGATTTGCAGCTGGATTGCTCTCTTTTGCTCACATATTAGAAAAATATCCAAATAGACATTATGAAGTTATTATTGTCTGTTCCTTTGCAATGATTGCTAGTTTCCTTTTACTTTTTACACAGGCTGGCGGATTGTATATTGTATTGCCTGCACTTCTTGTTATAGGTTTCGCTTCTGGATATCAAATAGTAACACTGTACAAAGCATTAAGTTATGTAAATAATAACTTAATAGGATTAACTACAGCTGTGTCAAATATGATAGTCATGGTTTTTGGCTATTTTTTTCACACTGGGATCGCAAAAATAATAGATTTGTGTTGGGATAGGACAGTGATACAAGGAAATCCTGTGTATGGTGCTGAATTGCTGATAAAAGCAACATCTATTATTCCTGTATGTTTGCTAATAGCTGTTTTTGGGCTCTTATGGTTAAAAAAGCAGGATAAGCAGTCTTAAAATTGCTTGTGCATCTTAAAATTAAAGCGAGGTTTGATCTATGATGAGTGTTTTAAAAAAAATCTGTGGCTCTAAAAATAGTTTAAAGTCTTTTGATAACGAGGTTTATCAGTCTATAGAAAAAGAATTACAACGCCAAAAATCACAATTGCAATTAATTGCATCAGAAAATTTTGCAAGCAAAGCGGTAATGGAGGCACAAGGCTCTTTTCTGACTAATAAATACGCAGAAGGTTATCCAGGTAAAAGATATTACTGTGGTTGTGAGCATGTGGACAAAATTGAAAGTCTGGCTATAGAAAGACTTTGTAAGTTGTTTGGTGTTAAATTTGCAAACGTTCAACCTCATTCTGGTTCTCAGGCAAACCAGGCGGTATTTGCTTCACTGCTTACTCCAGGCGATACAATACTTGGATTATCACTGAGTTGCGGTGGGCATCTAACTCATGGTGCGGCACCAAGCCTTTCTGGTAAATGGTTTAAGTCAATTCAATATACAGTGAATAAAGACACTTACTTGCTGGATATGGATGAGATAGAAAAGCTGGCGCTGGAGCATAAACCGAAATTGATCATAGCTGGTGCTTCTGCTTATCCGAGAAAAATGGACTTCAAACGCTTTCGCGAAATTGCAGATAAAGTTGGTGCTTATTTGCTTGCAGACATTGCTCACTATGCAGGGCTTATTGCAGCAGGTGAATATCCGTCTCCTGCTGAATATGCACATGTTATGACTTCCACAACTCACAAAACTTTGCGTGGTCCTCGTGGTGGAATAGTGATGACCAATGATGAAATATTACACAAAAAAATTCAATCTGCAGTTTTTCCAGGATTGCAGGGCGGGCCACTTATGCATGTGATAGCTGCAAAAGCTGTTGCATTTAAAGAAGCATTAGCGCCAGAATTTAAAACTTATAGCAAGAAAGTCGTGGAAAATGCGAAAGTGCTGGCTCAAGAATTGCAAAAGCATGGACTCGACATTATAACCGGTGGCACTGACTCTCATATAGTGCTAGTTGACTTAAGATCGCAGAAATTAACTGGAAAAGACGTTGTAGATAGCCTTGAGAGAGCCGGTATTACCTGCAATAAAAACTCTGTACCATTTGACACAGAAAAGCCAACCATCACCTCAGGGCTCCGTTTTGGCACCGCTGCTGAGACAATACGCGGGCTTGAGGCAGAAAATTTTAAAGAAATAGCCGGCCTAATAAATGAAGTGGTTCAGGGATTAATCAGCGAAAATAGCTCAGATGTTGAAAAAGCAGTAAAAACTAAAGTTGAAAGGATTTGTAGTAATTTTCCTATTTATTAATTTATGTGGAAGTAGCCCGCAGAAACGAAAAACTTGCTTGACAAACTCCGCCAGCGCCCTTATCATGAAACTGAAGCTATTTATTTATCTTCGCAATCTGCAGATTAAAACGACAAAGGGAACTTTGTATTTGGCGTAAATCATGCTTAATTTTTTGCACTATGTGCACCTCATGTCTTTATAAAACTTCTGGGTTTCTACCTATACAAGCCGAAACGCGCTTATAAAGCGTTTAAGACATCAAAAGACGTCAAATAGAACAAGGGAGAATTTGAATACTAGCTACCCTAGGTTTTCTTTGCCTTTTTTTCTGCTTAGTAAATTTCTTAAACATTTAAACTAAGGTGAGTTGCACTTAAAAGCAGCTAAACTGCAGTGTTTAAGACTTAAAAAACGCCAATACTGAAAATAAACAATGACTGGGGCTTCTTTTGCCTTTTTTTTTGTTTGGTAAATTTCTTAATGTTTGTAGCTAACATGAACAAACATTTGAGAGTAACTTCTGCTAGTAGGGTGTCATCCCAGTGCTTGACACTGCTCTCCTTTGTCATCCCAGTGCCCAGACACTGGGATCCAGGAATTTTATTAAGTTGGTAAGCATAAAAGTAGCCGTTTTATGTTAAAATACAACATTTTAATGATTATGAAAAGGCTGGATTCCAGCGTCACGCGCTGGAATGACATTGTAGGGTGTTATCCGAGTCCTTTTTCCGTCATCCGAGGACCGTATGACGTCATCCAAGTAGCGTGACTACTTGGATCTAAGCTGTATTACCAAATCAAATTAAGTGCAGCATCATCACTTGTTGGAGGCTCAAAATACGGTTGTGACATTTCCTCTTGCACAGCTCTTTTAAATTCTGGACTTTGTATGCTTATCTTTGTTACATGCTCTTGTAAGGCTTTCTCAGCAGCTATTTCAGCAGCTGTTGGACTTTTACCATCTGCTCCTGTCTCCCCTGTCTCTCCTTGTGGGCCTTGAGCTCCATCTTTACCATCTGCTCCTTTAGGACCAGTGGCTCCTGTCTCCCCTTTTAGCCCTTTACCTCCTAAGAACACCTTTGCTGTTTGATCATTTTTGTCACCATACGCTGTGTCAGTAGCATCAAGAAATCCTCCTAATTTATCCACTAAAATTGATTTGTCGCCGTCTTTTGCATCAAATATAGCATTCACGACATCTTTCGCTGCAGCTTTTGTTTTAAGCTCTGTAGCTTTAACAAAAGCAGTCTCTGCAGCAGTTTTAGTGTAAACTTCATCGGCTGGAGCAGCTTTAATATATACCTTATTTGTAAAATCAGGAGAAGCAGTTATAGCATCCACAACAGGCTGTTTTACTACTTCTGTTTTTAGCGTATCTGTAAGTCCTAAAGTTTTAACAAATGCATCATCAACACCTTTTTTGGTATAGATACCTTTATCATCAGCACCTTTTGCTAATTGTGGTATTAAAGCATCCACAACAGCTTTTTCTGCAACTTTTGTTCCAAGATCTGCAGTTTTAAGAAACGTGTCATCAACACCTTTTTTAGTATAGATACCATTATCATCAGCACCTTTTGCTAATTCTGGTATTAAAGCATCCACAACAGGCTGTTTTACTACTTCTGTTTTTAGCGTATCTGTAAGTCCTAAAGTTTTAACAAATGCATCATCAACACCTTTTTTGGTATAGATACCATTATCATCATCACCTTTTGCTAATTCTGGTATTAAAGCATCCACAACAGCTTTTTCTGCAACTTTTGTTCCAAGATCTGCAGTTTTAAGAAACGTGTCATCAACACCTTTTTTAGTATAGATACCATTATCATCATCACCTTTTGCTAATTGTGGTATTAAAGCATCCACAACAGCTTTTTTTGCAACTTTTGTTGCAAGATCTGCAGTTTTAACAAACGCAGTATCTGCATCATTTTTAGTGTATACTTTATCGGTAAAATCAGTAGAAGCAATTATAGCATCCACGACATCTTTCGCTGCAGCTTTTGTTTTAAGCTCTGTAGCTTTGACAAAAGCAGTGTCTGCATCAGTTTTAGTGTAAACATCTGCAGTATTAGCTTTGTTGGCTAGATCAGCTGCACCAGCTTTCTCTCCTAGCTCAGCATCGACGTAATTCTTGTCAGCTTTTTTTGCCAACTCATCATTTACATTTCTTTTAGTGTAAACATCTGCAGTATTAGCTTTCCTTCTCAACTCATCATCCACACCTTTTTTAGTATATATACCTTTATCATTAGCACCTTTATTGAGTTCCACTATCAATTTTCCTAAAAAATTTTTGTTAGTTGCAAGGTTTTCTATTGTATCTATTGTACTCAATTTTTCACTCAACGCCATATCACCCTCCATTAATTACAAAAACCATAGCATGCATGAAAATAGTATAATTTTCGTTAATGTTAGATTTTACATAAGATTTCCTTGAAACTTGTTGTTTCAGAATTCTTCTCTTGTCATTCAAGTGTGTAGCAGATGATGTCATTCCAGTCTGGAATCCAGCCTTTATTATGCAGCCACTTATTTAAAGTTAAGTTTTCTGGATCCCAGTGGGCTTTGTTGCATCGCTAGCTATGATGGATTAAAGATAAAAAAGATAGGGAATATCAGTAGCTTATTATTCTGGTATTTATAACAAGAACGGTCAGTGAATACCTAAATTTGAGTAAAAGAAATTTCACTACCACTCACTAATCTGGCTAAAATTCAAGAATTTCAATGCTTTAGCTATTTTCAATAGAATTAAATTTATTAATATAAATAACAAATTACTATTCTTAAATTTGATCAGATTGATTGCAAAAAAACAAGATTTTCAATAGGTTGCTTATAATCCTAACTATAGTTAGCCTTTCATAAGTAGCGATGCAACAAAGCCATCCCAGTGTCTGGGCACTGGGATGACACCGAAGGGGCTACTCGGATGACAAACCCTGTCATTCCAGGGCGTGACGCTGGTTTCCATCCAAGACGGCAGTGCTTGACACTGGAATGACAAGAAGAGGGCACTGCCCTCCTTGTATGTATTAGATATAGGCCGAGTTGTGGTCGTGATAAATGTGATCGCTTGCGCAATCGAACATTTTCACAAAACCATTCTCTAGATAAAGATTATATTCGTGATGTTGATCTGATAATACAATATTATCTTGCTCCCCTGAATTGAAATGACTTGAATCTGACAGCAATTCGTAATTTGGATTATCTATTTTACTAATGCTGTTTATTACTTTGCCATTACCACTTGATATAGCTAAACTATAACTATCACCATCCTTCATTATCTTGATGGACACCTTATCTTCAGGTAACACTATAAGCTTTTTCGTATCACTATCGTGGATTACGAATTTGCCTTTTTCAAAATAGTATTTGTCTTCCGGCAAAGCACCAACCTTGTATTCTGATGTGTGCAGTTTGTTCCAAAAATCTAACACAGATTGCTTTTCTGCTCCTTCCGCTCTATCATATAAGGCTTTTACATCATTATAATCTATCGTTACATTTGCCTTATGCTTCCCTTCTGAGTCCTGCTCGTAGCTCTTTTCTATTTTGAGAATTGTGTCTTTTAATACTACCTGTTCTTGCTCTTTCTCCTCCACTGAAGCTGACCTTTTTGCCCTTGTTGGAATTTGTGGCTGATCAGACTGCATTTCACTATTGTCGTTTGATGCAGTTTTCTCTTCAGCAGCTTGTGCAACAACATTAGTAGTACTATGAACTTCTGTCTTAGTTTCACTTACTTGCCCTTTTGGACTTTCGGTTTGTTTCTCTTTTGTAAATATTCTCTGATAGTCCGTGTAGCCTCTATTAGTATCACCGATATCGCCACTGCCTTGATCAAAAGTTATTTTTTTACTTCCATTTCCCATATCTTCAATTTCAACTTGAGGAGAAACAGATGCTAGGAAATCGTTATAACTGTAGTTGTAGTCAGCAGAAAAGAATATTTTCCCTTTGAAATTGTGAAAGTTATTAGACAACATTCCAATTTCTTCATCACCATCAAACAATTTTACTTTAGTGAAATATGTTTGATCTTTTATTCTAACTATTTCACCGCTGGAGTTTCTTTGTATGTGATAATCATTTGGGTCGTACTTTATAGCAAAAAGTTTGCCAGAGCCATATTTCTCTAAGTTTATAAGGCCCACATTTACATGTTTATGGGAATAATCTCTCTTTTCATATTCATGTGCAAATATTGGATCTATGTATCTATATTCATCTGATATATTTGGCATACCTATTGGATGTTCATTTCCATCTTTCGTCACCGGAACAAGCTTATATGTTCCGTCTTTTTCCACTAATTTTAGATGAGTAATACTTTGTGGTAGTTGAAACCTTACATTTGCTCCATGGTCATGAATAAATAGATCACCTTTTTCGGTAATATAAAAGCCCATATTTTTGAATGTATGTAAATTTTCGCCTCCTTGTTTTACAACCGCTTCGTGTACATCGTCGTCTGTCCTATCTGTTCCCTTATTATCCAGTAGTTTTCCTTTTTCTACGATTACTTCATTTGCCTTTTGCTCATCAGAATATTGGGCATGCTCTGAATCCTGATGATTCAAAATTTTGGTACCTCTAAGGAGCAGAGAATCTAAATCTTTTTGGATGTGTCCAGTGCTAGGATGCAACAATTCATTTTCATGTAAATGCGCCTCATCAAAGTATTCATCACGTTCAACTGTTCTGCCATCTATTAGGGAAGCTTTATAATGACCGTTTTCTTTTGTAACTGCCATGTAAGCACCACCTTCGTATGAAACATTTAAGTTGTGTGATATATCCTCAAAAACGAAAGTTTCTTTAGTTTGGCCTTCAACTTGCTTAAAAAATCCTGATTCGCTCAATAATTCTCCAAGCTTTGTATTTCCGTCATATATAGACAGTGCACCCATATCTCCTTGACCATGAGCTTGCATAGAAAAAATCTTACCTTCTTGTAGATCAATATGATTTGTACCTCTTATCAAGTTTGAATCGATATTGATCATCTCTTCTAACATCTTTTCTACATCGATGTTCTTAGTCGCTTTTACTTGTTCTAAGCCAGTGTTTATGGTTTCATCAAGTAAGGTACTTTTTAATTCCTCATATTTGGAGGGAATTGAATAATATTTGTCTGAATACTCTTCGTAAGAAATCTTCCCTTCGCTATATTCTTTATTTATCTTGGGATATTCCATTTGCCTCTGCTCATCCAGATTTTTTAATGCATCATCATAAGCTTTCTTTAAATTTTCATCATACTTTGATAGCATTCTAAAAGCCTGATTTTTATACTCTAGACTGTTTCGGTACTCATTACCTTGTTGGTCAGAGTAAGTTAGTTTATCCTGTCTATCGGAAGTTTTTACTACCTTGAGGAAATGATATTCCTTTGATATATCAAGTGTATCATTTGTTGCCCTATTTATAGCACGAGCAACATCATAAAATGCAACGTGTTCTACAGGAGAAAAACTTCCAACGTTTTCTCCATCCATTTTTTCTATATTTGCTTTATAGTAGGATACGTTTTTAATTTCTCCACCCACTATTTCTTGACCAATTGCTATGAAATCTCCTTTTGTAACTTGCAAAGCGTTGAGATGTTCCATTGCAGTTTCTGTATCATTCTCAGCAAGCCAACTTTTGAAGTCAGTATCGTGTCCTTTTATGTCTTTCAAGAAACTTTTTGACTCATCTGAGTTACCTTGACGTAAAGCATCTAGGTAGTCTCTTAATAAACTAGGATCTTTTTCCTGTAAGTACATTATCAACGCATGACCTGTTTTATAAACCAAGCTATTTGCTTCGCTGTCCTTTGAGTATTCTAAACTTAAAATTTTATCTAAATCCAAATTTGCAGCTTCAGTTTTGTCGATACTTGATCCTTGAGAATTGAATTTATGATCTGAATGATGCTCAAAGTAGTCTGCAATTCCTTCCATTAATACTGTAGGTAAAGATTTGCCTCCTGTAGCCAAGTAAGTTAAACCATGTGCAAATTCATGCTGAAGATTATGAACGCCACCTTGCTGGTAGACGTACATTTCAGCAAAAACATCAGCTTTCCCTTTGTAGTAACATTTACCACCTTCGTCTCCAAGGTAAGAACCGAAACGCTCGCTTCCGCCAAGGTGAGTGTAATCATCCTTGTCATCAAACATGTAAATTTTAAATGTTTGTTCTGAACTGCCGCGTTCTAACTCGAATGCGTTTTTAAAATTAGTAGCTGTTTCTCTTATCTCACTTTCAATGTTAGCAACTTTACTTGCTCTTAAATTGTGAGAATAAACCTCTACTTTAATATTTAAATCTTCAACTTCTATAACATGTGGCGAATTAAACCCTTTGCCGTTATTGTTGAAGTATCCTTCTTTAGTTATATTTTTATTTATTTGTTGATTGATTATCATAATTCTAACCTCTAATTTATTAACTCTTCAAATATAAGGTGATCTCTACTAAAAAAGCGTGAATTTTCATGTTGATATAATCTATATCTTAGTGAAGAAATATAAGTAATTAATTTAATATGAACAATATAAGATATAGCTATAACTAAAGCAATTTAGATTTACCGATAATTTGGTAAGCTATGAACTCGTCATTCCGCTACGTGTTAGCGGAATCTATGCTGAGATACCGCGAATGAATCGCGGTATGACGTAGGAAAACCTGACCTGCACTAGCTATAGGCTCTATAGCTTGATCACAAAAAAAATCTAGATTCTAACGTTACATTAGGATAGGGTAAGAATTTAAAAGCAAATTGACTTTCATTCCACCAAAGCACTATACTAAAACCACGATGGGTAATTAGCTCAGTTGGTAGAGCACTTGCTTGACGTGCAAGCGGTCGCTGGTTCGAACCCAGTGTTACCCACGTTTTTGTTTATGAAAAGATTTTATATGACAGCAGTGCATAACGGTAAGCACTCAGCAGCGCAGTCCAAGCGCTTAATCTATTCCATAATAATAGTTGCGATAACAATGTTTATGGAAATAGTAGGTGGAATAATTTCACATTCGCTTGCTCTATGGTCAGATGCAGGGCATATGTTCACTGACCTCTTTGCTTTAGTTTTAAGCTGGGTAGCACATAGGTTTTCAGCTAAGAAATCCGATTTGCAGAGATCATACGGATATCATCGGTTGCAGATAATTGCAGCATTTGTTAATGGTTTAACTTTATTCTTCATTGCAGTAATTATTATAATTGAATCAATAAAGAGGTTTATTTTTCCAGTCAATGTTGAGTGGAAAGTAATGTTAATAATTGCTACACTTGGCCTGATCTCTAATATCATAGTCTTTTTTATATTACATAGTAAATGCGAAAGCAATATAAACATAAAAAGTGCTGTACTACACGTTATAGGAGATATTTTAGGTTCTGTAGCTGCTATACTTGCATCTATAATTATCATGCTTACTGGATGGCAAATAGTAGATCCAATCTTATCAGTATTTGTTAGTGTGATAATTCTAAATAGCGGCTATAAAATTCTCAAAAATTCTTGCCATATACTCCTTGAAGGTACGCCTGAGGGTATATCTGCTGAAGAGATAAAAAGTAAGATCACATCAGAATTACCTGAAGTGATAGATGTGCACCACATACATACATGGTCGCTGTCTGATAATTATTTTATAATTACCATGCATGCTAAAATAAAGCAAAATGTGCAGCACACCAATGTTTTATATGAAATAAAAAAAATATTGCTAGATAAGTTCGAGATAGCACACTCTACAGTCGAGATCGAATACGATGAGTGTGCGGATAATAAGATACTTAAACATTGACGTTTTAAATTATTATGCTATTACTAGAGTGTAATGATGTTGAAGGTAAGCTATGATAGGTATTTCTCAAATACAATTTCCTTCAAAGGATTCTAGTAAGCTAAAATTTGTTAGCTACTTTGGAGCTTTTGTCTCGTTAAGCATTATCACTAATCCTGTTAATGTTCTTTTTTCTCTTGGTACTATGTTCTTCAGGTCTGAAATTAAAACTCTTTATATCTACAAAGAAATAAAAACGGCAAAACAGCAAAAAATGAGCAAAAGGGAATATTGGGAAATATTTTTTAAAAACAATACAATCAAGGTAGCAGCCTTCCTCTTGTTTTCTGCTTTCATAACATATCTAACTTTCACTACCACTTTCTTGCTTATTTCGTTACTGGGAACTATACCACTTACAATGCTATTAATTTTATTGCAGAGTGAACTAAGGCCAAAAGATTTTAACCCATTTACGCTGCTTAAAGCTTCTATAAATTTCTTTTTGGAAGGTATAAAAGAGAATTTACGTGGTATGGTTAATAGTTTTGATGTTAAGCTTGAACATTTACTGCCCCATCAATTAAATGATGATATCATTAAAAATATTGATAAATTAAAAGATAAGTATGGTGAAAAAGTATCCGAAGACGTTATTAATGATAGAGAATTTAAGCAATTTATTGAATATATAAATGATTTAAATGAACTTAATTATCGTCAATTTAGTGATGAGGATAAAGGAAGGGTAATTACATTTTTAAATGACTTTTGCAAAGATGATCAAAAGTATAGCTCCCGCTTTACAGGTGGACGGATTTTACTTTTAGTTCTGAAAGCCTGCAATGATGGAGACAGAGAAGCTGTAAAAAATAAAAAAGACGCGTTAATTACAAATTTGCTTGATAGCCAAACTTTCTCTAGAAAAGAGCGAATTCCTAACACTTGCTTCACCGGTATTATCTATAGAATGTTAAGCACGCTAGAGGGTATTCATCCTGATCCAGAAATTAGATTTACTCCTCCTAGGCAAATATTACTTCCAGGAGCACAAAATGAAGCACGTAAGTTCATGTTAGACAGGTTAAAAAACAAGAAAAACAATAAAGAAATTTTTAAGGCTTGGTATGACGTTCAAAATGGTTATGAAGATGATGAAAGTCAAAAAATAGTTGATGATTTTATTTCAGAAGTAAGTATTCCTTTAATGAGAAAATTATTGAGTATTACTTCTCAATATAGTGAACAAATTGTGCTGACGTTAATGAAAAATATTAGCTCTATAAAGTTAAATAAATTACAATGTTGTGAGCTGGTTCAGCACATGAGAAATAAACTGCAGGAGCATGGTTTAGGTGACCAAGAAAGTTTACTCGAAAACATCGGAAAAAAAGTATTCTTAGAGCTATTAAATCGAGATCTACTCGAGACAGATTTTTCTCTCAAGGATTCATCTTTGGATGGAGCTAAAAGAATAGCTAACAAAATAATAATAGGAGAAGTTGAGAAATTTAGGTCAGAAGCTGCTGAAAAGGCTAGGGAAGTTAACTCTATAGAAGTTCAAGTGGATGTTACATTGCGGGGTCTGTCAACCTTGCCGCGAGAAAAGAAGTGTTGCATTGCATATAGCAGACTAAGTGGCCAGTATGAAGGTGATGAGAGAGAGATAATGGAGAACATCTTACTAAAAAAATTAGAGATAACGAAAAAAGAAATGAATAAGATGCTAGAAGAGAATGATATACGTAAACTAAAATTAGCACTTGATGATGCATGTAAGAAAAGTGGAAAAAACATGGAAGAAATGATAAAAGAAGTAGAAGAAGTAGTCTCAAGTCGTTTCTCGCATGAAGTATCTGTTAGTAATATAGCAACAGAGTCAGCACACTTATAAAAATTTATTTTCCTTACCTTGCAGAAGATTCACAATATTTCTGTGGTGTTTTAGGAAGACCAGTGCTCCTATAATTAGTAATGTTAAGAACAAATTCCTCTGAAAAAAAAAGGACCATGCTACAGCCGTTGAAGTAGCACTGAGTGAAGCAAGGGAAGAGTATCTAAAGGCAAGAAAGACTATTATCCAAATTATTACGAATACTAAAGTAATATCAATGTTAAATGCTATCAGTATCCCTAAAGTGGTTGCAACGCCCTTTCCTCCACTGAATTTTAGCCAAATAGGAAACATGTGTCCTAAAACTGCTAAAATTGCAGATACATATATATAAAAATCGTTATTATCACAAAATTGTTGTGCTATATAAACGGCAATAAATCCCTTAAAGGAATCCAGAAATAATGCCAAAGCAGCAAGAAATTTATTTCCCGTCCTTGCAACGTTTGTAGCACCAATGTTTCCTGAACCTACTTCTCTTAAGTTTATCCCTTTTATTCTTGTAATAATTAAGCTAAACGGTATTGAACCGAGTATGTAGGATAGTGTAAGGACTATAACTAACACAGGTAAAATTTACTGATTAATAATCGCAAAATTTCGTCATCCCGCTGCTTGTTAGCGGGATCTATGCTGAGATACCGCGAATAAATCGCGGTATGACGTAGGGAAATCTTACTTATTATAGCTATACCTCTCCGCATATGCCAAAATTTAATTGATTTTATTATTCCTCAGCCTTTTTAGGTAGCACTGAACTTCCTCGTTAATCTGATTACTAAATAGTATAAGCGCTGTCATGTTGATAAGAGCTAAACAAGAGAATAAAGTTCCGCCAATATTAGCAATAGCCATTATGTCTTTAGAAAGGCCAGAGAAAAACGCCACAATTATTACCGCTATGCGATATATCACTATACTTTTTGCACCAAACAAATATAACCACCCCATTTCACAACAATATACAAATGAAATTACCGAAGAAAATGCAAACAAAGGTGCAGCTATGGTTAAAAGTATAGGAAACCATGGAGAAACTGTCTCAAATGCCTTTTGAGTAATTAATATCCCTTCACCAACACTAGTCTGGTATGCACCTGTTATTACTATTGTTATTCCTGTTAAACAGCAAATTAACATTGTGTCAAAGCATGGTTCTATCATAGCAACAAGCCCAGTTCTTACTGGTTCTTCATCTTTAGTTGTTGCATGAGTAATTGAAGCAGAACCAACACCCGCTTCGCTGGCAAAGATTGCCCTTTGAATTCCAGCAACAAATGCTCCTACCATCCCTCCACCAACAGCATTGAAATCTATCATAGTGGAAAATAATATTTTTAACGTATAACCAAGGTTATGAATATTAAATGCAATAATAATAATACAACTAAAGATATATATAAGTGACATAATAGGCACTAGTGCAGAAGATACTCTAGCTATCCTTTTAATTCCGCCAATAATCACTAGAGCAAGCAGCGCAGAGATTATGGAAGAAAGAAACCAAGAGTGACCATCTACCCAACTTGAATAGCCAGATAATATTGAAACCATTTGATTGGTTTGAAACGCTACACTTCCACCAAGACCTGATAATACAAAGAATACTGCATACATGGCAGCCAGCACAATACCAAGTTTTTTAAATCCAAATTCCTCCAGACCATTCCTTATATACTGAAAGGGACCACTAAACAATTGGTCCTGATCTTCTGTTCTATGTCTAAACGCCAACGTTACCTCAGCAAATTTTGCTGACATACCAAAAAAACCTGTAATCATCATCCAAGGCACCGCTCCTGGCCCTCCCATTGAAACTGCAATTGCGACTCCAGCAACAGTTCCAAGACCTACTGTGCTTGAAAGTGCAGTCATAAATGCCTGAAAATGCGTAATATGACCATCATGGTGATTCGTGTCATATTTTCCACATAAAATAGCAAATGCATGCTTAAACATTCTTATGTTGAGAAATCCAAACCGTAATGTTAGAAACACATAACCAAAAACTAGTAGAAGGATTATAAATGGCACGTAAAGGATCTTGAAAAACAGTACTTCATTCATGAAATTATTTATTCCGTTCAACACAGCGTCATAACTTTCGTAAAAACCTGAAGCAGCGTACACATCATTAAACAATAGGCAAAATAACACCATACAAAGCAATCTATAAATCATGTTAATACCCTTTAGAATTGTAATAAGAATCTATTGTATTCAAAACTTCCCTTCTTAGTAGATATATTGCAACAGCATTTGGAATCATAAGGCACATAAACAAACTATCACCTAGATAAGATATAAATTCTATATTCTTTGACATACAGCTGATATACACTGAAACCACTATAAGAATTTGGAACGGTATCAGTATTTTTTTACTACCAAATAAATACAGCAAAGCAACTTCACAGTAGTAACAATAAGCTATTATTGTGGAAAATGCAAAGGAAAACATCATTGGCGGAAAAACTAACTTGCTGAACAAGGGCAAAGCTGTTGAAAATATCGAACTAATTAGTGTAATATCACCCACGTTATCAGTGCTATGCATACCAGTGATAATTATCACAATACCAGTCAAAAATGAGATTAATATTGTGTCTATAAGTGGTGCAATCATTGCAACGCACCCAACTTTAATTGGATCTTCTTCTTTTACAGCTGAATGTGCTATAGCTGCTGTTCCGGTACCTGCTTCGTTAGCAAACACTGATCTTCTCACTCCGGCTATTAATCCGCTCAATACTCCGCTTCCTATAGCTGATTTATTGAAGATATCTTGGAATATTATGGATAGAGCATTCAGCAAATTACTTCCGTTTACATAAATTAAATATATACACATACCCACATATAGCACTATCATAATTGGTGCTAAGCTCGTTGAAACGAAAGCAATGCGCTTTATTCCTCCCAATATTACAATAAAGACAAGCAGGGATATAATAATGGATGCGTTGTATTCTAGGAGGTTATTTGATAGTGCTGCTATTTGATTTGCTTGAAATGGTATACCGCCCAAAATCATTGCAATAAGTAGCATAATCGCATAAGTGAAGGCAAGAAATCTACCAGTTTTTGCAAATCCAATTTTTGCAAGCCCGTACTTCATGTAATAAAAAGCCCCGCCAGTTGTATTTTCAGAGCGATAAGTAAATGCAAGCACCACCTCGGCAAACTTTATCGACATACCAAGTATTCCGGTAATTACCATCCAAAAAACTGCACTTGGGCCCCCTATTGTGATAGCTATTGCAACTCCTGATATTGTTCCAAGACCAACTGTTCCTGAAATTACTGTTGCAAACGCTTGAATATGAGTGATTATGCCATTGTTGCTGTTATTACACTTTAGATTGAATAGCGTCTGTATTCCATATTTAAGTAACCTAAAGTTAATGAATTTGAACTGGGCAGTACAAAAGATTCCAGTTGCAATTACCCAAATAATTATAAATGGAATGTTGAATATCTTTATATACAGAAATGAATTTAATAGTTCACTTATCTTCAAAATCATGCAGTTTTCTATTTTTTGTTAGCTAACGAGTTTTATATGTAAAATATATGTAAAACCCGATGCTTATTGGAATAGTAAGTGTATACACTATACCTAAAATTGGTAGAGTCATCCAGGGCTTACTGATGAAAAATACAATAAGTACTCCAAAAAATGACACAAATATATAGGATAGGCTTTTGGGAATATAAATATATTTTGCAGAGAAAGTTGGAATGTGACTTATCGAAAAAAATGAAATGGCCAGAAAGTAACAAGCTACGTTTCTTGTGTTAAAAAATCGCTCTATGAGAAGTAAGTATTCACTCTCATGAGATTGAAAGGTAATAATTATTGGTAACAAAGAAAGTAAAGCACACACTGGAGCTGGAACACCAGAAAAGAAAAATTTTTCCCAGTATGGTTGTTCTGAGTGTAGCGAAACATTAAATCTTGCAAGTCTTATTGATATGCAGATTACGTATATCATTACTAAAATCCAACCTATGACTTTGATTTCGTTTAGCTTCCAAAAATACAAAAGAAATGCAGGCGCTGCACCAAAATTTAGAAAATCTGCAAAAGAATCAAGCTGGGCTCCAAAATCGCTAGTTGATTTTAGAATTCTAGCTATTCTGCCATCCATTCCATCTATTATTGCTGCAATGATGATAAAAATTACTGAGAATTCCCATTGTTCATTAAATGTAAATTTAAGTGAAGTGAGACCAGAACATAAACCCAATAAAGTTATAAAGTTTGGGAATAATTTAGTAATAGGTAAGAATCTACTGTTACTTCCATCGTTATTCATATAACGTCAAAAGTAAGCTTCTCTTGAACGTTTTCCTTATTTAAGTTTGCTATAATTGTTTCACCACCAATAACAGTTTGCCCTTCTGAAACTCTGACTTCTGTATCAGCAGGAACATAGATATTCACTCTACTGCCAAACCTTATAATTCCAAACCTTTCACCTGCTTTTACGTTCTGGGATATTCCTAAATTACAAACGATACGACGTGCAATTAATCCAGCTATTTGCTCCACAATAATTTCTTTCCCCTTTTCGTATTCAATTACAATAACCTGCTTTTCATTTTCATTACTAGACCTATTGCTCATTGCGGATACAAACTTGCCTTTTTTATAACTCATTTCCTTTATCGTACCAGATATTGGTATACGGTTCACATGGACGTTCAAAACACTTAAAAATATGCTAACAAGCGTAAACTTCTTCTCCTCTCCGTTTTCTGCTGATAAAGGATAATTAACTTCTTCAATTTTTGAAATCACACCATCAGCAGGACTTAATATAAGATTCTTATTGTTTGGCACAGCTCTTGCTGGATCACGAAAGAAATAAGTACACAATAATGTCGGAAACAAGCACGTAACGCCAAACCCCCAAGATATAGAGAATGCTATACACGTTACTATAAAGGAAACTACTATAAATGAATAACCTTCCCTGTTTATATTAGGTAAACCAAAACACATAATCTTATTAACAATAACCTATTGTTAACAATTTATCATTTATAATTTCTCATGAAAAGCTTTTTTTAACTGCTTCAGCAAAGTCTTTTTGATACAAGGTAACATTACAGATTGTTATATTAGCACATAGAATTACCGTCATACTGTAACAACCCGTCCAACACAAAATCTAATGCCTAAGTTTAGATCAGAAAACTGATTCTTCTAAAAGTTGCTCACTATCCTCGTCTATTATGATAGAATTATCATGATTTCTGAGTAAATCTCTGATTTTCGTTTCTATTTCATTTGCGACTTCTTTGTTTGTTTTTAGGTAAGTTTTTACATTCTCTCTTCCTTGCCCAAGACGTGTGTTGTTATATGAATAGTAAGCGCCTGCTTTTTCAAGCACACCAAGCTTTGCTCCCATATCTATTATTTCTCCGAGTTTTGATATACCTTCATTGTACATTATATCAAATTTCGCTTCTCTAAATGGAGGAGCAACTTTATTTTTTACAACTTTAACTCTTGTTTCATTACCTGTAATATTTTCTTTGTCTTTTATTACACCAACTTTTCTTATATCAAGCCTTACAGAAGTATAGAATTTTAATGCATTTCCACCCGTGGTAGTTTCAGGATTTCCATACACTACTCCTATTTTCATACGAATTTGATTAATAAATATCAATATACAGTTCGCTTTTGAAACGGCAGAGGTTAGTTTCCGTAGCCCATGACTTAGAAGCCTTGCTTGCAGCCCCATATGTTGATCACCCATATCACCTTCAATTTCAGCTCTTGGAGTTAATGCTGCGACAGAGTCAATAACTATCACATCAACCGCACCAGAACACACTAAATACTCAACAATATGCAACGCCTGCTCTCCAGTGTCTGGTTGTGAAATCACTAAATCATCAGTGCTTACCCCAAGTTTACGAGCATATAAGACATCCAATGCATGTTCTGCATCGATAAATGCGCATGATCCTCCTTTTTTTTGTGCTTCAGCAATCACGTGCAAGGCAAGAGTGGTTTTACCAGAACTCTCGGGGCCAAATATTTCAATTATACGCCCTTTTGGCAGACCTCCAACACCTAGAGCCGAATCAAGCGCAATTGATCCTGTGGATATTGTGTCTATTTTTTCTACAGGGTTTTGCTTCAACTTCATTATTGCACCTTTACCGAATGCTTTTTCAATCTGGCTTATTGCGTTATCTAGCGCTTTTTGTTTATCACTATTTCTTTCTTCTGGGTTACTTGCCATAGATCATTTATTAATTTATATAATTCTCTATGATAATCAAACGCGAATAACCTGCCAAGGTTTTTCTAGTATTTATGTATTATTTCAATGAAAAATATTAACGTTTTCATAAAGCAGATATTTGTTTGCCTTCGTTAGTAACACACTATACTTTAGTGTACGAATGTTGCAATTTGCAGCATAGCAGGTGGTGTCATCCAAGTAGCCAACACTGAAATGACTAAATTCGAAATGGCTACATGAATTTATTGTAAATTACTACCGTATAAGGTGCGATGCAACAAAGCCATTCCAGTGTCAGCTACTTGAATGACACCTCTTAGATGGGTCAGCTACTCAGATCTGCCATGAAAACTGCAACCCTAAATGTTGGAGCACTGTCGTACACTAAGCGCTGTAATGACAATTTTAGTCGCTTCATACACTTATCATGCTAGTCATAACAGAAATAATTTTTACCAAAGATATTTATGAAATAATTGACATAGTTTGGAAATATGTATATTATAGAACATTAATAGTTAGTTAATTTGTAAGTGTAATGTGGCTAGAAATGTTTTGAATGAAAATGAGTACCACGCTTTAAAGCAGTTGTTTTTAACATTTAATATTCAAAAGGAGGATGTGGTAAATTCTGACATTAAGAATATTAAGAAAAAGCTTAGTCAACAATACCGTAAATTATCGTTAAAATATCACTCAGATAAAAACCCAAACAATAAAGAAGCGGAGGAGAAATTTAAGGTTATTGCATTAAATAAGCCATTTTTTGAAGAATTTATAATAGAGCCATTGGAGAAAGGTCTCAATAAAAGAAATAATTTAATAAAAGAATTACGCGGTAAGTTGTGGAGTCGCAGTTATGAAGAATTGCAAAAATACTTAGATGATAAGTGCAGAAATAAACTCTATAATAAGCAGCAGTCAATTAACAATAATGTAACTGCTTATGTAAAATATTCTTCTTATTCAAATCTCTTAGGAGTTCTTTTAGTATCCTTCACATCAATTGCATTTTTAATAATTAATGGTATCAACTATGTTTTTTAAAAATTTTTTTATTTGTGTAATTTTGCAAATTATATGGGCAATAAAAACCCGTTTGTCATAGAAATAGAATTTTATATCAAACAGCTACCACAGCAATTTCTGCTTAAGCTAATGAATATGTGCTTTAAGTCTGTGTGGACGCACATATTCATTAGCCAATTTCAGTTACCGTTGTGAAGATTTTTAAGTATGCAAATTAATTGCTTCTTTAAGTCTTGTATTAGCAATTACTATAATTTTACGCATTAGGGCTGTTATAGCCACCATCTTCTTCTTACCACTTTCAACAAGCTTAGAATAAAAGGCGCCAAGTATAGATTTTGACCTTGTAGCAGCCATAGCGGCTGTAAAGAGCTTTGAACGAACGTTACTTCTACCACCTGTAATCCTTCGGTAACCAACAGCTTTACCACTTTCTTTTGGATGCGGTGCAACTCTGGCAAGACTTGCTACTTCTTTTCTATTTAAGTAACCAAGCTCTGGCATTAAACACAAAAAATCTTGTGATAACTTTTTACCTATTCCAGGAACTGTTTTAAGAATTTTTTGGCGTTGTTGTAATTCGCGGCTTTCATCAATAATCTTTTGTATAGTATCATTGAGTTCGTTTATTTGACTATCGAAAAACTCAATGGTCTTTTGACAGCTTTCTTTTATATGATCATTTTCCGGTGCTTCAAGTTTGCATTTTTCTTGAGTTCTCATTTGCGTAATATCATCACGACGTTGACAAAGTGCAGCCAAAGTTGATTGTTCTGTAGAGGTAGGTACAAATAGAGAGATAGTTCTATGGCGTTCAAATCCATATTGAGCAAGAGCTCTTGCATCTAGACTTTGCTAAAGTTCCGTGAGATAAAATAAAGCTTTTTACTTTACGAGTATTAGCTCGATGCACGGCAATATTTTTGTCGGTAAGAAAATGTGATAAGCCAAGCTCATATTTCCCTGTATTTTCTAAAGTCACTAAAGCATTAGGTAGAATATCTGAAAACTCTTGAAATAATTGTTGCCAACCAGAAGCATTATTATCAAATTCGACAGCATTCTTCTGTTTGTGAATTGCAACGACATTTTTAAATTTTCCGATGTCAATGCCAATAAAATTTTGATAAGATGTAACCATAATAAACCTCGATAGTTTTAGTTAATTTAAGATTGTAAACGGGTGCATATATATGTCCCAAGCAACTATTCAAACGTATCGAGAGATAGGGCTAGCGTACCTTGATACCAACGGTTGTAATACCAATTTCCTTTCGGTCGCGCACGCCCGCTATTCCTAGTGAGCAGGGTTATCTTTCTCTCTTATCTCTTTTATATCACGTTTTTAACTTACAATTTCTTCTAATGTACCAATAGCAGTAGGTTTTCTTGCTCCCTTGTTAGCAGGATCTATTTTGAGTCTAGCTGTTAAGAGCATTTATACTAGAAATGGGAAAGAGTTTAATTATCAGACTAATATTTTATTATTGTTTAACTTTGACCAAGAATGCGAAAATTTTTCAAAGAGTGATAGGACTAAATTAAAGTGGCTAAAAAATTCAGTTATTTTGAGCAACACAATCTGTACATCTTTAATGTTTTTCGGTGTGGGATTAGATTTAGTTGCCAACGGCTTTGGTATAACTAACTCTATGATGTTATCCGGCTTATTACTTTCATTACCATTCACGCTTTTAATTGTTACTTCACCTATTTTAAATGCTGCAAGTAATTATATTCTCAAAAAGACAGCTATAAATTCAATTGAGGAGCAATTTAAAGGTGATGATCAGTTTATAGAAGTCGATAACGAAAAGCCAAGCAGTACTATGAGCAATCAAAGTTATTTCCCCATCGGTCAGTTAATATCATCAAAGTTAGCTATTCTCCATAGCGAAGTCTCTAGCTAGGAACAATGAGCCACAGATTAGTATGGTTTTGACGTTTTGGGTAGAGGCTTTTAATATGTGATTTGATATTGCATCGCCAATTGATTCACATTCAACTGCTTTTATTCCTATGTTATTGGCTTTTTCCCTAATCAAATTTGTATTTGTTGCTTTAGGTTCAGACTTAACACAAACCGCACATAGTAGCTTGATATATGGCTTTAAGTGCTCTAAGAACTCTTCCACATTTCTGTTACTAGTAACACCAAAAACCATATAAATACCTTCAGCAAAATTATCTTTTACCCACTGAGATAGTACTCTAGCACCATCATTATTGTGTGCACCATCTAAAAATAATTGCCAATCTTTCGGTAGTAGGAAAATTAAATTACCTTCTTTTATAGACTCTAGCCGTGCAGGCCAATAAGTGCACTGTAAACCTGAAGTGATATCCTCTTCTCCAATATCAAATTCATACTTTCCACTTAAAATACTACATGCTGCAATAGCATTGCCTGCATTAATCACCTGATGATCACCCTTTAAAGACGGCAAAGGAAATTCTATTGATTGAATAGCTGATTGGAAAACCATTTTGTTGTTCTTTTTTTTGCAATTCCATTCAAAACCTCCTCTATATAGGGGAGATTTCTTATTTATTGCGTGGTATTCTAGCGTGTTCATTATAGATTTTTCTTGTGGTGCTATCACGCAAGGAACATTAGGTTTCATTATTCCAGCCTTTTCACCTGCTATAATTTCTATAGTAGGGCCAAGATATTCCGTATGATCAAGTGCAATGGAAGTAATTATTGTTAAAATCGGACTATCTATAACATTTGTTGTATCAAGTCTTCCACCCATACCCACTTCAATTAAAGTTATATCGGCTTTATGACGAGAAAAAGCTAAAAAAGCTGCAATAGTTGCAGCTTCAAACAGAGTGATAGGTTGTTCTGCAATTACGGCACGGCATTCTTCTAACAAGCTATATAATTCATTATCGTCGATATAACTGCCTGCAATAACTATTCTTTCATTAAAATTCACCAAATGTGGAGAAGTGTATGCGTGTACCTTATACCCTGCTGCTTGCATTATATATCTTATAAATGCTAGTGTTGAGCCTTTCCCATTAGTTCCAGCTATATGAATTACGGGAGGCACTTTTTTCTCGGGATTATCTAGTTTACTAAGAAAGCTTTTTATGCGATCAAGAGAAAAATCATTCGGCCTGCTACCAAGTGGCTTAGGCCAATGAGGCATATATATCATAGATTATTGTTACATTTTAATTCAGCTATAACGCTTGCTATGCCATGCGTGTCGATTTTTTCACTAAATTGATAACGTTGATTAATAGCAATACTTATTCCACTCATTACAACATCACTTATCAAGAAAGAACTGTTATTTTTAGTAACTTTAAAATCAATATTTGTAAATTCTTCATCACCGTAAGAAAATCTTGTACCAATTAAGCAAGTTTCATCGTCAACTGCTTTTGTACTCATTATGATCATTTCACTATCATGCATGTATTTATATAAAATTTTAACGCACAAACGCGTAAGATACACTTCATACTCTCTTAAAAAATCTTCTTTTTCTTTTTGTTTAACTAAAGCCCAATGTTTTCCTATGACGAATTGCGATATTCCTTTGAGGTTAACATTGTTTTGAATGACCTCCTGAAGCTTTTTTTGCACACATTCCCGGTTTTTTTTATTCTCCTTTGTAGATATACCATCCACTTGTTGCTTCATAGTATGCACAAAAATTTTGTGATCTGTACAATTAGTGTAAGCACTTGAAGAAATTACAATAAAAACAATGATAGTTAAAACTTTAGTAATGTTCATAAGATATATTTATTAGCTATGATACTTAGAATGCAAAGTTTAATAAAGATTAAATAATAATCGCTAGCTTTAATATATCTATAGACACACCTTGTATAAATCATCTACAATTAATTAAGGGTCTGTTCTATGCGTTATGAGTTAAGTTAAATTTCCCGAGCGATAATTTCTAGTCAAGGGAATTGCCTCTGTTAATTTCGTTGAAATTGATACGCGATGCCCACCTTAACTTTAGTCTCAGGAATCTACTAAGGCTGACGGTAGATACGGATCCTATTTTGATTGGTTTAACATTTATGCTTCATCAATACAAAGAACAGGGTGTTTTCCTATGTTTGCCTAATGAAGTATTCCAAATTGTAATTGATGTTGAAAGGTATCCTGATTTTGTTCCTTGGTGCAAAGCCGTTTATATAAAAGAAAAAATTAACAACCAAATGGTTGTGGATCTCCTCGCAGCTTTTCATGGAATTAAAGGTAGATATACATCAGAAGTTACTTCTCTTTCTCCAAGTGGAACAAATGAAGGTTGGATAAAAGCTGTATCATCAAATGGAATATTTAAACATCTATACAATGAATGGCAATTCATTCCCATAGATGAAAATAAAACTATGGTAAAGTTTTATATAGAGTTTAAGTTTAAGTCCAACTCATTTTCCACTTTATTAAACTCAGTATATAAGTATACACAAAGTAAAATAATTGCTGCATTTAAAGATAGGGCTGAAAGCCTTGCTAAACAAAAGTTATCTTGACATTATTAATATAAATGTATAATTTTTTTTAGTAAGTTAAGTGTTTATATTGTAATGATTTTTAGACTATTGTTTTTATTAATTTTCATAAGTGTTAATTCTTATGCAGTTGTTAAGCAAGATTTATCCGATAACCAATACATTCAAAAAAAACCCAATGAAATAACATCAAATGAGCTATTATCGCCATTACCTAATGATAAATTATTAGGAGATCCAAAAGCACCAATTCTAATGATAGAATATGCTTCATTAACTTGTTATCACTGCTCTCTTTTTCATAGGAATGTTTTTCCTAAAATTAAAGAGAAATATATAGACACAGGTAAGATGTTATATATATTTCGTCATTTTCCTTTGGATTACAGAGGGCTAAAGGCTGCAATGCTAAGTCATTGCTACGAAAAACAAGAAGACTACTTTAATTTTAACAAAGCTGTTTTTAACTCAATAGATTCGTGGAATTACTACAATTTAAGTGATTTGACTTTACTACAAAGAATTGCTGCACTAAGCAACTTAAAGCAAGATGCATTTAACCAATGCATTAATGATAAGAAAATAATGGATAAAATCGTAAATGATAAATCACTGGCAATTAATAAACTTGGTATCACAGCCACTCCAATATTTTTCATCAAGCTTAACGATGATAAATCATATATAGAGCATAATAAAGTTAAACATGGAGGGTATAAAGAGCTGAAATATTTCACTAATGTGATAGATAAATTATATGGAAAAGCTATAGTGAAGTAATACCACTGTAGCTTACCATATAAAAGACTCTATGCTGAGTCATTGTTTTTCACTACTGTTTGTTGTTTTTTACGCTCAAACTCTCTTTTTTTACTGTGCCAAGTGTAGTAATACATAGCGATTTTATTCTCTATTAATACTATTGTCCCATCATAAAACTGAACCATATCCATAACTTTTCTCTGAGCTTCATCAAAACGTTCTTTATACTTTTCACGATAAGCTGGATTATGTAGTAACATAACCCCTTCATTCTTGTTAGATTTTTTGTTTAACGTTTCAACTTCACCAGCAATAGTATAAGACATATAACCCCCTCTAATTGATTATAAAAATTATATTTTAAAAAGAGAAATGCGCATAAACAATCCCTTTAATTCTAGCATAATAATCGACTGTTTATTATACTAGTTAACTATAGTACGATATATAATAATTTTTGTCACTTAAAATTTTATACTATGAAATAATAACTTAAAATAAATGTTTTTATTATTTTAAACTATATTATTATATTTATAAATTGTGTATGAATTAAGTCTCCCTAATTTATAATATATGCGTAATAATTTTAGTATAAAATTGTCATACATAAGAAATCTATTTGCAAAAGAATATAAAAAAATAGAAGAATATTGTATTCTTGAAAAAAAGCAACATATTCAAATTGGCCCTGAAGAAGGAAAGCTATTAAGTTTATTTATAAAAATCCAAAAAATCAAAAGTATTGTTGAGATTGGCACGTTATACGGTTACTCGTCGATTTGCATGGCAAAAGCTCTACTAAAAGACGGTCATATATATACAATAGAAAATAATCCTCAACACTCAAGAATAGCAAAAAAAAATTTTAGTGCTTTTAATCTAAGTGATAAAATTACTCTAATAGAAGGCGATGCACTGGAAAAAATTAATGAATTATCAGTAAAAGCACCATTTGACATGATATTTATTGATGCTGACAAAAGTAGTTATCCTAAGTATTTAGATTGGGCAGAGTCATACATTAAACAAGATGGGCTAATCGTTGCAGATAACACTCTATTGTTTAACACAGTATTTTTAGAATCGCCTCCAAAAGAAGTATCAGAAAAATCATGGCATGCCATGAGGGAGTTTAATAATAGATTATCAGATGAAAAAAAATATTTCTCTATATTGATTCCAACTGATGAAGGAATGACTGTAGCTTTAAAGCTAACATAAGTTAAAAATCAAGGTCAGCATAATGTTTAGGAGGGATTAAACCAGAAATCCTATCTAATAATATCTCACGAAAACAAGGCTTTGATTTAACAATGGAGTACCATTCTTTTAAAATTTTACTTTTTTCCCATGGAAAACTACTTACATAATCCATTACGGAAATATGCGATGCTAAAGTAATATCAGCTAAAGTGAACTTATCAGTTGCAAGCCAAACGTTCTTGTTAATTAAGTGTTCGATGTATTCCATATGGCAAGGCAGGTTATGCTGAGCTGCATGAAGAAATCTAGAGTCAGGGCTGCGGTTAGTAATTACTTTTTCATTCATAATATACTTAGTAACTTCATTGTAAAATTTGTTATCGAACCAATTGATTAGAGCGCGTATTTTAGACTTAATAATAGTGGATGAACCAAGTAATTTGACGTCGCTATTGTAAGTCTCTTCTATATATTCACAAATGGCATTACTATCCGCTATTACAAAGTTATTATCTATTAACACTGGTACTTGCCCGGTTGGATTGATCTCCATAAATTCATTCCGCTTTTCCCACGGATTTTCATACACTAGATCACAGCCTAATTTTTTTTCTTTTAGAAAAGCTCTAACTTTTCGTGAAAATGGACAAAGAGGAAAATGATATAAAATCATAATGTTCCTCTTTTGTTATACCAATATCCTTTTTTTGTTACTCTATGGCTTGACCTACAACTGTACGAACTTTCTTTGTAGTCCACAGAAGTTTGCGTAGCAGGTAGTGTCATGCAAGTAGCTGACACTGGAATCCAGTTCTTGTTATACAATTGCCTAGTGCGCTCATTTACAGTTAAGTTTTCTGGATCCAAGTAGTCAAGCACTGGGATGACATCCTTTTCGGTAAAAATTGCTCTTATATCACAACATTCATACAGCTGTATGCCTAGGCACTGGGATGACATAAATAAGCGCTGAAATGACATAAATAAACATTGGAGTGACAATCTTGTAGTGACTTGCATGACAACTAACTTTTTGTTTACTTCAAAATAGCACTGTAAAAAATTTAACATATCAAATTATAGAGCTAATATAGGATATACCTTGCTAAATAAAAAAAAAAGTATAATATTTTATAAGGTATGCAGGCAAAAACTCTGTAATTTGGTCAGATCAGAAATGAAGCAGCCATATCAGAACCTTTTTGGGTTGCATACCTATTTCATTATTTGTTTTATCCGAGGCTATGAATATAGCATTAAAACATCGTCCTAGTAGCTTCAAAGATCTAGTAGGTCAAGATATATTAGTGCGTGTATTAGAAAATGCTTTTATTTTAAACAAAATCCCACAATCTATACTGCTCTCTGGTAGTAGTGGAGTTGGTAAAACCACCACTGCAAGGATAATAGCTTTATGTTTGAATTGTTCCCTGGGGCCAATTTTTGAACCTTGCGGATCATGTGAAAATTGTCTAGCAATAAAAAATTCAAGCCATCCAGATGTAATTGAAATCGATGCAGCAAGTCACACTAGCATTGACGATATTAAAGTAATCCTGGGAGATATTTGCTATTCACCTATAAGCTCTAAATTCAAAGTCTACATTATAGATGAAGTACACATGCTATCTAGCAGTGCATTTAACGCATTACTTAAAACCCTAGAAGAGCCACCATCTAGTGTAAAGTTCATTTTAGCAACTACGGAAATAAAAAAGATACCAATAACTATTATTGCACGTTGTCAAAGATTTGATTTACACAACATTCCTGTAGCTAAAATAGTGGAACGTTTAAATGATGTTGCACAAAAAGAGAGTTATTCCATTGAAAAGGGAGCATTAGAATTAATTGCACGACACTCTGGAAATTCAATGCGTAACGCCTTGTTTTTGATGAATCAAGCAGTGCTATATAGCAAAGATGGTGCAATATCCACTAAAAATGTGACAGACATACTTGGCCTAGTGGATAAAGATATTATATTCGATCTATTAGGGGCAATATTAGAAGGTGATTTACAGAAAGCTCTATCAGTGTTTGACAAGGCGGTAAAAACAGCAAACCCACTTAGTATTTTTGAAGGTCTATTGCAAACAATTCAGTTAGTATGCCGTTTTTTGATTACAAAAGAGATTGATAATGCAGTTACAGAGCATGAAAAGAATAGGATAAAAGATTTAAGTATAAAGAGATCTTTAATATTTTTTTCGAGATTGTGGAAGATGTTGCTTAAAGGTATTCAAGATATAAAAACTTCAACATGCAACGATGTTGCTGCTGAAATGATGTTAATTAGCCTCTGTTATCTTTCTGATCTGCCTTCTCCGGAACAGGTGATCAAAAAAGTTCTTTCGCAGAATGTAGAGCAAGGAAATAGACAGGGCAGACCTGTTGCACCTTCCCCCTCTGTCATCCAAGTAGCTGACTACTCGGATCCAAAAAAATATGTGGAAAGTAAACAACAACCCCACTCTGTCATCCCAGTGCGTGACACTGGGATCCATGTGGAAAATAAACAACAAAATTACGATTTTGATAAGATTTTGCAACTATTAAGGCGAAGTAACCAAATTTATCTTTACAAACAACTGTGTAATAATCTACAATTAATAGATTGTAAACCTGGATATTTAAAATTAAAAGCTGTATCTAAGTTGGATAGTAATTTTTGCAATGATTTAAAAAATTACTTAAACCAGGTGACTCAGCAAGAGTGGGTTATTGCAGTTGATACAGGTTATATAAACAGGGAAGTGAGTAATTTAAATTATGCACCTGCAGTTAAGGATATCCTTGACACGTTTAAAGGTGCAAAAGTAGTTAATATAGAAAATAAGGAGTAAGTTGTGGATTTTAGTCAAATAATGAAACAAGCGCAAGAGATGCAAAAAAAGCTTGCAGAAGCTCAAGAAAAATATGTTGGAAAAGAGTTTCAAGGTATTTCTGGTGGTGGCAAAGTTTCTGTATTAGTGGAAGTCATAAAAATAGGTAGCTATAAAGCTAAAAAGGTGAACATAGACTTAGAACTTATGAGAAATGAGGAAAAAGATATAGTAGAGGATTTAGTAACAGCAGCGTTTAATGATGCCGTTAAAAAAGCAGAAGAAGATATGGCGAATGCAACTTCTGATCTTGCAGGTATGATGGGTTTACCATCTGGGTTTAAACTTCCTTTTTGAATTTACTACTGAAGTTTCTTTTAGTGTAAGTATTTTTTTTCTAATATTCCCAACGCTAGTACTTCTTCATATAATGTACCTATACTAGCATAGCCCTACGTCATACCGTGATTCATTCCACAACTGTACAAACATTGCAATATGGCACATAGTAAACGATGTCATTCCAGTCTGGAATCCAGCCTTGCCGTAATCTCATCAAGAACATTGTGTTTTAACATAAAACGGCTACTTTTATGCTTACCAACTTAATAAAATTCCTGGATCCCAGACTGGGATGACAAGAAGATGGTACTTGGATAAGAGGCATTGCCCTCCTGGTAGGCCCAAATTGCAATGTTCGTACAGTTGTGGATTTCTCATCCGCTAACAAGCAGCGAGATGACGAGGTCTTTCGATAGTAAATCTTACCTGTGTTAGCTATACCAAAAAATCAAAAGTCGTATTTATTCATTAATAAAATCTTTGTCTTCTCCTAAAAATTAGTTAAAATGTAGAATATTTTGTGTTATTAAGTTAGCACTTGACTTAACTTTAGTTGTTACTTAGACTGCTAAAGTGGAATTTTAATTTTTTTTACGAGGACAATTATGCATTATAAAAAGTTTTTTTCAGCAGCCGCTTTAGCAACGTTGCTAAGTTTATCAAACTCTGCTTTTTCAGATCCTGTTGGTCCAATAAGTGATGAAGAAACTAGCTACTACGTTCGTTTGCAATACAACGGTGAAATTTTACCTCTTTTCACAAAAATTGAAGGTATTGAATATAAAAAGGCCACAGACATTCATAATCCATTAAAAGCATCTTTTATAGCTGGTGGTGGTGCGTTTGGTTACAAAATGGACGACATCAGGGTTGATGTTGAAGGGCTTTATTCACAGCTAAACAAAAATGATGTTACAGGTGCAGCATTTAACCCAGATACTGTTGCAGACAGTTTAACAGCATTTTCAGGGTTAGTTAACGTTTATTACGATATAGCAATTGAAGATATGCCTATCACTCCATATGTTGGTGTTGGTGTTGGTGCAGCGTATATTAGCACTCCTTTGAAAGACGCTGTGAATGATCAAAAAAGTAAATTTGGTTTTGCTGGTCAAGTAAAAGCTGGTGTTAGTTATGATGTAACTCCAGAAGTCAAACTTTATGCTGGAGCTCGTTATTTCGGTTCTTTTGGTGCTCATTTTGATAAAGATACTGCTGCAGCAAGCAAAGACAAGGGGGAACTCAAAGTTCTTTACAGCACTGTTGGTGCAGAAGCTGGAGTAGCGTTTAATTTTTAGTCTATCTCAGTCTTGTTATCCCAGTGGGTTTTTTCTTGTCATTCAAGTAGCATGACACTGGGATCTAGAAAAAAGAAATGTGGATTCCAGTGCCTTGACACTGGAATAACACTATTTGCTATGTGTTTAAGCTATAACGTTTACCATTGTACTGGTAGAATATCATCTAAAGTTACATAATGTTATCCAATTAGCTAACACTGCGGCCTACTGTCTCCAAGAAATTAGATGGAAAATTTGTACTTTTTTCAAATCAAAGCTTGAATTTTTGCTGGAAAATCAATATATTATATGCATGAAGTTTTAATTTAAGTTGTTATGTTGACCTCAATGGCAAACTTATGTGTCGATAGCAGAACCAATCTCATGCAATATATTGCTAGGGTGCAAAAATTTCCTATGCTGTCTCAAGAGGAAGAGGTACGATTAGCAAAAAATTGGAACCAATATAAGGATGTTTCTTCTGCTCATAAATTGATTACCAGCCATTTGAATTTGGTAGTGAAAATTGCAATGAAATTCAAAAATTATGGACTATTGTTGATGGACCTGGTCATGGAAGGAAATATGGGTTTAATGCATGCAGTGAAAAAGTTTAATCCTGATTTAGGGTTTCGTTTTTCAACTTATGCGGTGTGGTGGATTGAAGCTTCAATAAAAGACTTTATATTGAAATCTTGGTCGTTTGTGAAAATAGGCACAACGCAAGCACAAAGAAGATTGTTTTTTAGTTTACGTAAAATAAAAAAAAGAATTTTACAGTATACAAACAGGGAAACCTTAAATAATGAAGAAATAAAAGCAATATCTAATGAGCTTTCTGTATCCGAAGGAGACGTTCTGCAGATGAATTACCGTATGGCTTGTAAGGATCAGTCGCTAAACGATTGCATAAAAATAGGTGATGACTCTAAAAGGGAGCTACAAGATATGATCCCATGTAACTTGGTTAGTCAAGAAGTAACCTATCAGAATCATGAAGAAAAAGAATTAAAAGAAGCAATTTTAAACAATGCACTAGCGAGCCTCAACGAAAGGGCAAGAGACATTTTTATCAGTAGATATTTGTCTGAAAACATTCAAACTCTGGATGAACTTAGTAAAAAATATTGTGTTTCAAGAGAAAGAATAAGGCAGTTGGCTGAGCAGGCGATGGCTAAGGTAAAACAATATATACAATCTGAAAGTTTGAAATTTTGTTTGCATGCGTAGTTTTTTTATATTTCTAATATTTTTTTCGATAGGCGCTTTTGCATCGGTTAGTGATGTACAATTGAAGGAAAAATATAAAGATTGGCTCGTGTATACTGCATTGGAAGATGGAGAGAAAGTATGTTATATTGTATCCTATCCTAAAAAAAAAAGCGAATATTATACAACCAATCGCAAGCCGTATGTAATGGTTAGTTATGTTGATAAAAAAGCAGATGAGGTAAGCGTTACCTCTGGTTTTCAGTATGATAAGGAGCCTGTAGCTCTCAATATCGACAAAAAAATTAAATATACACTGCCCATAATACAGGGAAGTTTTGCGTGGGCAGAGCATACAAAAATAGATCAAGATCTCATTCTAAAAATGAAGCAGGGATTATCAATGGTAGTTAATGGAAAAACAAAAACAGTGACCATTGATGATACTTATTCCCTACTTGGTTTTCAAAAAGCGTATCAAAAAATGCATGATTTATGCCATACAAAGTAAATTATTGTAACAGAATACCCAGCTATAGTATAAACTAGACTACTCTTTCAATGGAAATATAAATAGCACTTTACTTTATATGGGATGTGGATATCATTTAAAATATATTTTTGAGAGTTAGCAATGTCAGAGGTTGCAGGTGTAGATACAGAAATCAAAAAGCAAAATTCTGTGTGCGAGCAGATGCGTTTTAGCGTGAGCCGCACAAGTCTTTTAAATACATTATCCAGAGTAAGTGGAGTGGTTGAAAGGCGTAATGCAATAGATGTTTTGGCGTGTATAAATATCAAAGCACAACACGGCAGCATAAAATTAATGGCAACTGATCTTGACATTTCAATGTTTGCCTCACTTGCTGCAACCGTATTAACAGAAGGAGAAGTAAAAATTTCAGCGCATACTTTACATGACATAGTGAAGAAGTTACCCGCTGATTTGGATGTCAATTTTGAAGTAAACAACCAAGGAAAATTATTGATGTCTTGCGGAAATGCAAACTTTTCTTTACCGAATGTAGTTTCAAGCAGCTTTCCTGCTCTTGAAGAAGACAATTATAAACATGATTTTATTCTACTAAATACGGACCTGATAGACTTATTAACTAAAACAAAATTTGCTGTATCACTAGATGATACAAGGTATAATTTAAATGGAATATATCTACATACAGATGAGCAGTTTCTGTACTGCGTTGCAACTGATGGCCATCGTTTATCATGTATAAAGAGGCCAAAGCCTGGGAACATCAATGGCGAATTTGGTGTGATCATTCCACGTAAAACTGTTATGGAGCTGTTAAAAATATTGGACGATTGTAATGAAATTAATGTAAAACTCTCAGACAGAAAAATCAAGTTTACATGCGGTGAATATATTCTAATATCAAAATTAATAGATGGAACTTTTCCAAATTATAAAGCAGTTATTCCAGCATCTCAAGATAAGCATATGATTATTGAAAGTAAAAAACTTTCAGATGTTATAGATCGAGTTTCCGTTGTTGTATCTGATAAAGTAAAATCTATTAAATTCTCACTACAAGAAAAGCTGCTAACTCTGCATTCAAACTCCCAAGAGTGCAGTGATGCAACTGAATCCATAGAAGTGGACTACAATGAAGCCCCTATAGAAATAGGGTTCAACTCGCGTTATTTGCTTGATGTTCTATCTTGCATAAAAAATAAATGTAAGTTTAGCTTAGCCGATGGTAATAGTGCTACAATTATCACTGATGAAGATGATTCAAGTGTATTATATGTAGTGATGCCAATGAGAACTTAAACTCGTCATCTCGCTGCTTGTTAGCGAGATCTGGAGATACTGCGGCGGTATGGCACTTATTTCACTAAGAACGTTACTTTTTATTAAATTAGTAATCTATCTTTACCAAATACAAGCCAAAAGGCGGCGCGGTAACCCCAGCAGCACTTCTTTTGCATTGGCTTAATATATGTAGCATTTCTTGCGGATTGGTTCTATTTTTTCCAAATTCAACTAAAGTACCCGCAATAATCCTCACTTGGTTATGTAAAAAGGAAATAGCAGATATTTTGATGTGTATATGATTCCCGTTTTGTACTATATCGATATCATCAATTGTTCTTATCGGATTTGCGGCGTGACAATCTTTTGAACGGAAACTTGAAAGGTCATGTTTTCCAAGTAGATGTTTAGCAGCTTCACGCATAATATTTACATCAAGTGGACTAAACACTTGCCATACATAACCTGTCTCCAGAGCGGCAGGAGCATAGCGATTAACTATTCTGTATTCGTAATATCTTTTTTTTGCTGAAAACCGTGCGTGAAACGCATCATCTACAACTTCTACATTGAGCACGACTATAGGAATTGATTTTAAATGATAATTTATTGCATTTCTTATTCTATAAAGCTCAAATTCCTTTTCCATATCAAAATGAGCAACTTGTCCTAAAGCATGAACCCCTGCATCAGTCCTGCCACCACAGTACAAGGCAATTTTCTCACCACTAAAATTAAATATAGCATTTTCTATCTTCTCCTGGATTGAGTTAGCAGAGTGTTGCTGTTTTTGCCAACCAGAGAAATTACTACCATTATATTCTACCGTTATTTTGTATCGCACTGCATTACATCAAGCTCTATCTAAAATAGTCATTTTCTATCTTAACATAATTTATGGTCAAGCCTACAGTGCTGCCACTCCCATAAAGTAGTTCGTCCAATCTTAAATCTTGCTGCCACTGCTTCTCTGCTTTCTCCTTCGTCTAGCGCCTCCATTGCTTTTTTTCTTAAATCATAACTATATGCTGCTGGCATTCAACCTCCTTATCATTATCTATCCTTATCACATCCGGACTTCTATGAAAAGAGCTATAAATCGTGAAAAAGAACTGCTCATTAAGTGCTATTTGCTTAATAAATTTACTGACATTGGTATGGCTAAATTCGAAATGGCTACATGAATTTATCGTAAATTATTACCGTATAAGGTACGATGCGACAAAGCCATCCCAGTGTCAGCTACTCGAATGACACCGTCATAAAGGAACCAGTGTTAGCTACTTGGATGACAACCATTGTGCTTGAGGCAAAATTGACTATCACTTCTTTTTATAGAGCTTGCTCCAAACTTTGTTGTTAGTTAATACAAAAAACACTGTTAAAATTATAAAATACGCCACTACTTTTAATCCAAGTTTATGCCGGCGCTCTAATTCTGGCTCTGCTGCCCATTGTAAAAAATTTATCACATCATACGCCATATTTTCAACTGTGGCTTGCCTTGCACCATCATATTCCACCATTCCTTCAGAAAGTGGTGGCGCCATAGCTAATCTGCCTGTTGGAAAATACGAATTAAAATATAAATCATTTTCATCGTGTTCGCCGTTTTGATAGCCTGTTAACAATGAATAGACATAATTTGCACCATCATGCCTTGCTTTAATAATTAATGATAAGTCTGGTGGGACTGCACCATTGTTGCTTGCTGCAGCTGCTTCTTTTGTATCAAAAGGCGCAATAAAATAATCCGAAGGTACTCCAGGTCTGTCAAACATTTCACCCAAATCATTCGGACCATCTTTAACTTGATAAGAAGCTGCTATTTGTTTTACATCTTCTTCAGAAAAACCGACATCTTGCAAATTACGAAATGCTACCCTATTCATTGAATGACAAGCAGCACAGACTTCTTTATACACTTTATAGCCACGCTGAATTGACTCTCTATCGAAAGATCCGACAATTCCATCAAATTTCCAGTCTATTTTCTTATTTGGTGATGATTTAAATTCTTCTGCAGATATAAGACTAGATAGAAGTAACATGCAGAAGATTGCAAATACATTAGATCCCATGCATAACCACTGTTTTAGTAAATTTCGAATTGATGTCATGCAAGTAGCTGACACTGGAATCCAGCTTATTTCATCACTGACATTATGGTTATCATGCACTCCTAGAATCTGTTGTCCATTGCATGATTTGTAAGTATTTTTATATCTGGATCCCAGTGTCAAGCACTGGGATGACAACGGAAGATAGTGGAATGACACTGTGTGTTGTATACAACGTTCATACAATTGTGTACATGATGCTGGAATCCATTTATTTTTTTTCTGGATCCCAGTGTCAAGTACTGGGATGACAAAAGAGGGCTCTGGGATGACAGAAGAGAGCTCTGGGATGACAGAGAATTTTGTAAGAGATCTGCTTTGAATTGACATCACCTCATCTCCGGCACAGAATCACTTAAGGTTTTTGGTGGTTCTTTTGGCTTTTCATACTTACTAAGCAGTGGTAAAACTATCACAAAGTATGCAAAGTAATAAAGAGTAGATAGCCTACTCATAGTGATGTAAGGCTCTTTTACCTCTTGTCCTCCAAGCCAGGCAAGAAGTACAAAATTTATTGCAAAAACCCAAAAAAATTTCTTAAACACCGGGCGATAAGCACCACTTTTAACTTTTGATTTATCAAGCCAAGGTAACAAAAACCACACTAAAATAGACGCAAACATGGTAAGCACACCAGTAAGTTTATCTGGAATTGAACGTAGCATTGCATAAAAAGGTAAAAAATACCACTCTGGCACTATATGTACCGGAGTGACCATAGAATCAGCTTCTATATAATTGTCTGGATGCCCAAGATAATTGGGAGCATAGAAAACAAATGCGAACAAAACTACAAAAAACAGACCAAAAGTTATGCAATCCTTGACTATATAATAAGGATAAAGAGGGATGGTATCCTTATCTGATTTTACCTCCACTCCACTTGGGTTACCAGAGCCAAACCTATGCAGAGCTATCACATGAAGCATAGCTAAAGCAATAATAACAAAAGGCAGAAGATAATGCAGAGCGAAAAAACGGTTAAGTGTTGGGTTATCCACTGAAAAACCACCCCATAACCATATAACTATTTTATTGCCAATTAAAGGTATAGCAGAAAATAAGTTGGTTATAACTGTTGCACCCCAGAAACTCATTTGTCCCCAAGGCAATACATATCCCATAAAGGCAGTTGCCATCATTGCAAAAAATATAAATATTCCAATAAACCACACCATCTCTCTCGGTCTTTTATAAGATCCGTAATATAATCCACGCATTATATGAACATAGACTACCATAAAGAAGAGCGATGCTCCAACAGCGTGAGTGTAGCGTATTAACCACCCGTAATTCACATCTCGCATTATGCGCTCTACACTATTAAACGCATAATCAACATGCGGAGTGTAGTGCATAGCAAGAAATATACCTGTTATTATTTGTAAAATCAGCGCTATACCAGCCAAAGAGCCAAAGTTCCAAGCATAATTTAAGTTTTTTGGCACTTGGTAAGAAGCAGTGTGTCTTAGAAAAGAAAATATAGGCAATCTATATTCTATCCATCCTAATATGCCTTTTTCTTCTTTTATTGTTTCTTTTTTGTTATCTTCCTGCATAACTTAAACCTTTCTGAACACATGTCCATTGCTACTTTTATCTTATTTTTTTATTGTAGCAACTTATCCTTTACGCACAAATAAAAACTTTAAAGCAATATTAATTACCTCTTCAGCAACCTGTCACGTGCTGCGTTTAATTTTTGTGCAAAATATTCCGAGCCTCCTTTATCTGGGTGAACTAATTTCATTAAATTTTGATATGCTTTATTGATTTCATTTTGGTTCGCTCCAGAATCTATTCCTAGCACTTTAAATGCTCCATCTCTGAACATGTTACTACTACCAGACTAGTATGATTTTGTCTTGTAAATTTATTCAACAACCCTATTCTAACTATAGAATGAAAAATTATCTACAAAGTGTTTATAAAGATGGTATGAAAATCCAACTATCTAAAGTTAACAAATATTTATTAGTTTTACTGATTACTGTCTCAGCATTTCTCATATCTGGGCAAGTATCCAGTTCAAGCAGTATCGAGAATGATTTCCAAGATTTACAAGAAAAATTACCATTATTGAAAGATCAGGATTTGTTATTTTTAGATCCAACTTCAGCTTTAAATTATGGTGATAGAGCCGGTGAAAAAGTGTTAATGGTTATAGTTCACCATACTGAAACATCAACATTAAAAGGTACAAAAGATACGCTGAATGCTAGAGGATTGTCAGTTCATTTTATTGTCGATAGGGACGGCAGCGTTACCTTAATGGTTCCATTAGAGAAAGAAGCATGGCATGCTGGTATTAGTTATGCAAGAGTTAAGATAAATAGCAAGCTTGAAGAGCTACGGAAGCTTAACAACTATTCTGTAGGTATTGAAATTGTAAACACAGGACTTGAGCCTTTTCCGGAAGAGCAAATGAGGTCCGTTAAAGAGCTGATTTTATACCTTATGGAGCGTTTTAAAATTAAAAGGGATATGATATTTAGTCATTCTGAAATAGGAACTATAGTGTATGATCCAGAGCTTGGCTATACAATGCGTAAACCAGATCCACACAAATTGTTTGATTGGGAGTTATTAGAGAAAAATGAAATTGGATTGCACATAAGTGACAGAATAAACCCTAAAGATGCTAAACACAAAATGGGCAAAACATTGTATAAAGCAGGTGATAGAAATGAAGGTATTTTGAAATTAAAACAAAGGCTGAACAGATTTTTCTATAAGATAGAACCTTGGAATGATAAGAAAGGTAATGTAATTTTTCCTGATAATAATGCTGATTACTCAGATGAGTTTGATGAGAATTTTGTATGGGTTATTTATCAGTTTTCAATACATAATTTACCAAGAGAAATTAGAAAAGATCTACCTCTTAAACTAGAACAAGCAGATATATTTCCTGAATTCTTTAGTGAATATAGTCATGGCATTTCTTCTAGTTATCTAACCTTTAGTGAAAAAATTAAATCGACTCTACAACCATGTTTAAGCAAAGTAGATTATGAGAATTTATTATCTTCTCTTGCACAATATGAGAATAACATTTCTCCTGATGCATCTACCACTTTAATGTACAAAATTAAGTTATACTATGATTCTTATTTAAGATATCGCATATGGTCTTCACTCTGTGAACCATTTAAGCTTAATGTATTGGAAGAGTTAGACATTTTAAAGAGTGGAGTGTTATCTTTAAAATCACTAGATAGCTCTAAAGCTGCAGAAGTTTCCAGTTTAATTGATAGCTTTAAAGTAGATATTTCTTTAGAATTTCAGGGTTTTGAAAAACAGTGGTTTCAGGAGTTTAAGAATGCTTGGAGACAAGAATTTATACCTTCCCTGGAAGAACAGATAACATGGACTGCGCTACATGAAGCAATATTGGAGTATTTAGAAAAAGCAAAGGAAGAAATTTGTTAAACGAAAACTTTTTTTAAGATCATTTTTTCAGCAACCTATCACGTGCTGCGTTTAATTTTTGTGCAAAATATTCCGAGCCTCCCTTATCTGGGTGAACTAATTTCATTAAATTTTGATATGCTTTATTGATTTCATTTTGACTTGCTTCAGGATTCAGCCCCAGTATCTTTAATGCTTCATCTTTGGATATGTTGTCACCAGTGTAATTTTCAGTATAACTTCTACTGCTATTAAATTCGTTCAAAAACTTACTCAATATAGAGTTCATCATGAAACTTATGTTATTTTTTTTTGTCAGGAAAAGAAAAAATACAACAACGCTAGGCAAAATAAATATAATTACTATGAATACTAAAAAAAGAAAAAAGATGAATGACATGTATATTTTTTTATCATTTTATGATTAAATAGTAACAATTATAATCGTCATGGTAAATAACATGTTCATCCAGATTGAAGAAACACCAAATCCAAATACACTGAAATTTCTCCCTGGATTTGCAATTCTAAACGAAGGAGAAACGGCTGATTTTTCAAATGCAGATGAAATAAAAAACTCCAAGTTAGCAGCAAATCTTTTTCAAATAGAACATGTGGTAAGAGTGTTTTTTGGTCATGATTTTATTTCAGTAACAAAATTGGGTGGAATTAATTGGGATACACTAAAAGTAGAAATTTTAACTACAATCATGGATCACTTTACTTCAGGTGGAAAAGCGCTAAATAAAGAAGGAGTGAATGATAATAACATACCAAATGAGGAATTTTTTGATGAAAGTGATATAGAAATTGTAAATAGAATAAAAGAATTGATGGAAAGTTATATCAAACCTGCAGTTGCTCAAGATGGTGGCGATATCAAATTTCGTGGCTATAAAGATGGAATAGTTTATGTTGAATTACAAGGAGCTTGCTCTGGATGCCCAAGTGCTGCAATTACTTTAAAGCAAGGAGTGCAGAATATGCTGAGCTACCACATACCAGAGGTTGCAGGTATAGAGACCACACTATGACTAATCAAACAGTTAGAGGAACGAAAGACCTTCTATTTGATGAGTGGTATAAGTTTAAATACATTCAGCAAACAGCAAATAGAATCTCAAGTCTATACGGCTTTTTGCCCGCCCAAACTCCAATATTTGAGTACACGGAGGTTTTTACAAAAACTTTAGGTGATAGCTCAGATATCATCACTAAAGAGATGTATAGCTTCAATGATAAAGGGGGAAAGAGCATAACTTTACGTCCTGAGTTCACTGCAGCGATTGTCAGGCTATTAATTGAAAAAAAACTGCAAACGCCGATAAAATTATTTTCAACAGGGCCTGCATTTCGTTACGAAAGACCGCAAAAGGGAAGACAAAGGCAATTTCATCAGATAAATTTTGAGGTTTTTGGCATAGAAGATCCAAAAGCTGATATTGAATTGATATCACTCGCTCAGCATTTACTAACTGAATTTGGCATCAATAAAAATGTAAAGCTGGAAATCAACTCTTTAGGTGATGGTGAGACAATAACTAAGTATAGAGAAGCTTTGATCTTATACTTTACAAAGTATCAAAATGATCTATCAGAAGATAGCAAAAATAGGTTGATCAAAAATCCACTCAGAATACTGGATTCCAAGGATGAGAAAGATAAATCAATAATTTCTGATGCGCCTAAAATCAGCAATTATTATACGAAAGAGTCCTCAGATTTCTTTGAACAAATACTAAATGGATTAACAATTCTTGATATACCTTATACCGTAAACAATAAACTAGTTCGAGGTTTGGATTATTATTGCCACACAGTGTTTGAATTTGTTACAGAGGATTTAGGTGCACAAGGGGCAGTTTTTGCCGGTGGAAGATACGATAATCTAGTATCTTCAGTGGGTGGAAAACACACTCCAGCGATAGGATTTGCAGGGGGTATTGAACGCATAATGGAGTTAATCAATTATTCTCCGAAAGAAGAGCGACCTATTTACCTAATTCCAATCGGTAGAGAGGTTGAAGAATATACCCTAACACTTGCGAATGAATTGCGCAGAAATGGTTTATATGTAATCTATGAATATAGCGGAACGCTCAGAACCCGAATGAAAAAAGCAAATCAAGCAAATGCTAAAGCTGCTTTAATCTTTGGCGATGAAGAATTGAGTAGTAAAACTTTAAAGATTAAAAACATGGATACAGGTGAAGAAAAAATAATTGCTCGCGATAACACAATAGAAAATATCTATTAGGAGCAATGCAAATGTTTTTCTCAGTCAGCTATAGAAGAAAATTCGTCTGCACAAGAATTTTTCATAGTATTCAAAGTATCATAATCTGTAAAATCTAATTTTACCGGTGTAATAGTAATAAATCCTTCTTTTATTTTATTTATACTACCACTGCCTGAGTGCTCTCGAGACCAATTTAAGCTAAAAGAGCCATTCGAATTTTCAGTAAAAGTTAAATCCCCATCAATGTTATATTCACCTTGTTCAGCAAATTCTACTCCTTTTACTTTTTCCGTAGCAGGAAAATTTACACTCATCACTATGTTTTTAGGCCAACCAACCTTAACTAGCTTGGCAATAACCTTTGGTGCAAAAACCTTTGTATTGTGCCAGTCTATTTTATCATGATAAACTTGGCTTAGCGCAATAGAAGGTATAGACCTTGCAGCACCTTCCATTACAGCACCAATTGTTCCTGAATAACAAATATCGTCCCCGACATTTGATCCAATATTTACTCCGGACAATATTAAGTCTGGTTTTTTATTCATAACTTTATTTAGCGCAATAATGACACAATCTGCAGGAGTACCAGACACACTAAATTCCCTTTCACTATGTTGGTTTATTCCAATAGATTGTTTCACTGGATAATCAAGAGATCTTGCAGCCCCGCTTCTATCAGTATCTGGTGCCACTATCCATATTTCTGACGCAAAATTCCGTGCAATCTCTTTGAGTAATTTTATTCCTTCACTTCCAAAACCATCATCGTTTGTTATTAATATTATCATATACAATACTCAGCTATACAGCTCCAAATTATGTAAACCACTGGCTGTAAATAAACTCATGAGGCTTTAAGTTTCTTTGCATAACTACGAACTGTAACAAAGAACCTGCTGTAAATCAATAGATTTCTTGCACAGGCCATAACTGTCATTACAATAGAAACGAAAAAACTTACTTGACAAACTCCGCCAGCCCCCTTATCATGAAACTGAAGCTATTGTATTTGCTTTCGCCAATCTGCAGATTAAAAGGTAAGGATTACTTAATGTATCGGCGTCTTATGTTCAATTTTTTGCAGTATATAGATACTGTATGTCTTTACAAAACTTCATCTACATCTAGATTTTTATCTAAATAAGCTGAACGCGCTTATAAAGCGTTACAAGACATCAAAAAATGCCAATACTCGACAGAGATAGTAAAAGACTAGCTAACTCGGGGATTCTTTGTCTTTTTTTCTGCTTAGTAAATTTCTTAAACATTTGCAGCGTAGGTTAGTTGCAATTAAAAGCAGCTAAATCTTGCTTGTCAAGCGTTTAAAACATAAAAAACGCCAATATTTTAAAGCAGATAATAACCCTAGGGCTTCTTTTGCCTTTTTTTTCATTTGGTAAATTTCTTAAACATTTATAGCTACCGTCATCCCGCTGCTTGTTAGCGGCTGAGATACCGCGAATGAATCGCGGTATGACGTGTTGAAACAATCCGATAAGGTAAGCCTCGTCATCCAGCTACGTGTTAGCGGAATCTAGAGATACCGCGGCGGTATGACGTGTTGCTTGGGTCAGCTATAGTATTTCTTAAAATTAATAATAAATTTCTTGGCTAGCAAGAAGCTGTAAATTTTTTTGCGAGACCTAAGCCGCTTTTGATATAGCTAAAGGTTTACTGATGATTTGTCTCATTCCACTACCTGCTGACTTACTTTCTGCTTAGCATATCCATCAAATCAGATTCTTTGAGTTTACTATGGTCAACTTTACTGAACTTATTTACCATAGAGCTCATTTGATTATACTGCTTAATTAGAAGATTAATGTCAGTTACAGTTGTTCCGGACCCCTTAGAAATTCTAAGTCTTCTTTTGCCATTTAAAATATCTGGATTTTGCCTTTCTTTTTCGGTCATTGAGTTTATGATGGCTATATATTTTTTCACTTTATTGTCATCTGGCACACTGCTACTTAGCTTTTTTGTAAATGAACTAGGAATGAATTTCATTATGTTGCTAATGCCATCCATTTTACTCAGAGTTTTTAACATTCCCACTAGGTCGTTTAGGTCGAATTTACCTTTTTTCACTTTCTTTTGTAACTTATCAATTTCTTCCTGACCAACAATCTCAGCAGCTTTTTCAACCAATGAGACAACATCACCCATGCTAAGTATTCTTTTTGCAATTCTATCTGGATAAAAATCATCGAGGTCACTTAATTTTTCACCACAAGCAATAAATTTAATTGGACAATCGGCGATCATTTTCATAGAAAGAGCAGCACCACCACGTGCATCACCATCAACACGGGTAAGAATAATGCCGGTTACACCTATTACCTCATTGAATGATTTGGCAATGTTGACCGCATCCTGGCCTATCATTGCGTCGGCTACTAAAATAACTTCTGCAGGTGAAGCTATTTCCTTTACGGCTTTCAACTCATTCATCATATTATTGTCAATATGAAGCCTGCCTGCAGTGTCTAGTATTAATACATCATAATTATCGTTCTTTGCTGCTGCCAGTGCCCTTTTTGTAATTGTAATAGGCTCCTCATTTATTACTATAGATAAAGTTTGTACGTCTATTTGTTTACCCAGCACCTCAAGTTGTTTCTGGGCAGCCGGCCTATAAATGTCTAAAGAGGCAAGCATCACTTTTTTCTTTTGCTTTTTTAGCTTTAAAGCAAGCTTTCCTGAGGTGGTTGTTTTACCTGCACCTTGTAAGCCCACCATCATAATCACAGCAGGGGGTTTAACTGCTAGATTTAAGTCACTTTTCTCTGATCCGAGAACTGCAACTAAATTATCCTGCACAATTTTGATTATCATTTGTGCTGGAGAAACGCTTTTTATGACTTTTTCCCCAATCACTTTATCTTTAATGTCATTGATGAATTTTTTTGCAACTTCAAGTGAAACGTCAGCTTCAATTAAAGCTATACGTATTTCACGCATGGCAAGATTAAAATCATCTTCAGAAATGATTGACTTTCCTCTTAGTTTACTAAATACAGAATTTAAACTTTCGGTTAACGACTTAAACATAATAGCATTAGTAGAATACTCATTAAAAAGAGAGAAGAAGCTGAAACAAAACTCACTGAGTTATAACTCAGCACTTCCTTAAGTTTAGTAATATTATCAAAGTATAAACTAGTAAGTGAATTAGTCAAGTTTTGCAGTACGTTGGCAGACATTTCTCTCACTTTAAAGACCAATTGATTGAACAGCAAGATAATATAGGGTATGAAAGCTCTAAAAATCCAATCAACATCCATTTTAAAATTTACTCTCGGGTAAAATAACTTGCGTAAAGGAATAAACAATAAAGTGGTACATAGTAATAAATTAAATTGCGACAAAATATTTTTTGTGTTGTACGCAAGATTAAAAATTGAAGGCTTATTGTAAATAGGTAAGTAAGGATTGCCAGCAATAACGCACATAAATGCTAAAATAATCATAGTCATTTTTCCTCCCCCCTCTGCTAAAGGTTTTGACTTACTTTTCGCAATAAATAAATAATAAAGAAACTTGAGCCCCACGCTTAAATAAAGCAGCAAATTTAGAGTCTTGTATAAGTTTTTATACACTTCTAAATTAGCACCACTTGCTTCAATCTCGGCTGTAATATATGATTTGCTAATAAATCCAGCGGTTCCAGGAAATGCAGCCATTGTAAGTATTGCGATTATAGCACACATGCCTTCCACTGACATCAGTTTGCCTACTCCATTAAAACTAATTGTTTTTGTTCGTGAAATAATCGAATTGCTGACCACAAACAATAATGATTGATAAACAAGAGAGAAGATTATATGCAGTATCAAAATTGGTATTGCTTTTTCCGAAGGGCTGAGTAAACCTCCTGCAATAATCAGCAAGCCCATTTGTCCTACAACGTTATAGCATAAAAATCTACGAATATTTTGCTCGAGAGAAGCAAATATAATGCTGTAAATTGCAGTGATGGTGCCTACAAGTGCTAACATTTCAGCACAATTTTGCCATAGGTTATAAGTGTGTAAAAGCATCACTAAAAAAGAGACTTTAGTGGTAAATAAAGAGAGATATGTAGTGCCATATAGCGATGCAGCAGGATATGCATCAACAACCCAAAACGAAAAAGGAAAACAAGCGCAGTTTATCAATAAACCCAAAATTATCAGGTTAGTGCTTTGAAGTGCCAATCCTGCTATTAATATAACTCCAACGAAAAAGTGTACACAAGCGTACCTTATTGCAGGTCCACTATCTCTACAGCTAGCTGCGATAATAAAAAATGCACTGACGGTCATTAATTCACAGAATATTGTAACCAATATTATCTGCTTAGATAATATTGCACTGAGTGAACTGATAGTGTAAGCAGCAAAAGATAGCATTTCTGAAAAGCTTAAATTTTTTGCTGATAGAACAATTAAAAATGCAACCGATAAAAAAGATATTAGTATGATACGAAAAGATAAATCAAAATCTAGAATTGGGAGAGACCAATTTACTGCAATGCTCAAATTTTCGGGTAACTTTAGGACTATAACTATTAATACAGTCAGTAGAAGTAACAGTGACGATTTATAAAGTTGCACAATAATTTAAACCAATATGGTTTATGCTATCTCAATATGTAAATAAAATCAATTTGCATATTAACCACTAATTAAACTAATTATCATATAATTATATCAGAGTTTAGAGGGTTATAGAGAAACCGGTCAGATTAGGTTTTTAATCTAATCTGACCGATAGCTTTAATAGTGAGGTAAGCTTTAATATAGCACTCCTAATTCATAACGCTACACTCGTGCATAATTTATTTTTAATTTGTGCACGAGCGTTAGTAAATTATTTACTTTTTGAAATAAAATTTGGCATCACTTTAATATTGAGACTTAGTAAACCTCAGTAGGTCTGCCAGTTGGGCCCATAAGAATTATTTGCTCGCCTTCTCTTAAGTGTCTGCATAAATTAGTGGAGCCGCCGATTTCCAGCACAATAGTGGAAATAATTCCTTTTTTTTTGTCTACTTCAGTGCCGGTTACGGCTATACCTTCCATAGCAAGGTTTGTATTATTGGCTTTTCTGCCATTGGTTTCAAAATTTTGCAATCTAAAGAATTGCCCAGGCTTAAAATTCTTTGCCGCAAGTGGTGCTTTAATCACTATTTCTATCACTTTATCTGTTAAATATTGAACTTTTATGACTTTTGCAGTGAATTGCTCTTTGATTCTATTGAAGAATTCTTTATTAGCCAGATCTTCAATGCTTGACCACGCATTTTTTTTCTGGCCCACAACATCACACACTGGAATGACAGAAACGAAGCTATTAACTCCACTCAAAAGCTGAGAAATAATAGGGTAGCCGTTCTTAGCACTTGCCATAGCTTTCACGACGCTGCCACTATACGAAGGGTGAAGATCACCAAAAAAGCTGATTGTTTTATTGCCTTGCTTATACACTAATATTCTATCTTTATTTTGCATTTTTGGAGAAAATATTGGATCTATTTCTTTTCCCAATGAATTCAATTGAGTAAAATACCCATTACTTAATTTAAAATGCTTTTCATCTTCTGTTGCAATAACCGTATTTGGCTCAGTACCTGCTGCTATAAAAATAGAACGTGCTTTTATACGTTTGATTTCGCCGGATTTTGTGTCTATTAGTTTTATTGATTCAGCATGGTTATATTTATCCGTCACAACTTCAACTGGCTCTAAGTTTTCAATAAAGTAAATCCCTTCTGATAATGCGTTTTGTACCTCTTCGCTATTTAATCGATAACTTGGCGAGTCTTTCAGCTCTTTTCTATATACAACTTTCACTCCCCTGAGGCTCTGCATTAATTCCAATATTTTTGCTTCTCTATTCTCTTTTTTTGCTAATTCTTGCTCTGCTTGGATCAACTTTGCATGCGATATAAACTCATTCGCAATTTCGCGTTCTTCTTCTGTCCAATCTTTTTCAACACAGTCCTTTCCATACTTATCAACTAATATCTCATAACGAAGAAGAAATTTTTTTACTTGAATTGGATAATACGCTAAAGCTTCAGTGGCAGTGTCAATCGCAGTAAGCCCCGCACCTATGACAACTATCGGCATGCGAACTTGCAGATTTGCTATAGAATCGAATTTAAGAGCGCCAGTCAGTTGTAACGACATAAGAAAGTCAGATGCCATACGCACTCCTCGAGCTAGTATATTCTTTATTTTGATCATTCGTGGCTTGCCAGAGCCAAGTGCTAGGGCAATGTGATCAAAACCCAAGTTGAAAGCATCATCAACATTAATCGTGCCACCAAAACGAATGCCTCCATAAAGTACGAAATTCTCACGTCTTTCCAGCAGTAATCTAATAATCTTTAAGTAATTCTTATCCCACCGAGAAGTAATACCATATTCTGCCACCCCACCAAACCCTCCTGCCATGCGTTCACTCAATTTTTCGTGTTTGAAATCTTTAATTAGCTGGAAATTATCGATCAAAGGCTCAATTTTTAGTCCATCAATGGCAATAACGTTATGCCCATCATTCAACAAATGATGAGCTAAATTAAAACCAGCAGGACCAAGGCCTACAACTAGAACGTTTTTTCCAGTGTTTCCTCTTGGCAATGGACACTGAAAATTTAAAGGATTCCAACGGCTGAGCAGAGAATATATTTCAAATCCGTACGGTAAACTGAGCACATCATCCAGAATCCTTGTTTCAATTGCTGGCACATTTACGGGTTCTTGTTTTTGATATATGCACGAATTCATGCAGTCATTGCATATTTTGTGTCCAGTAGCCGCGCATAATGGGTTATCTATCATCACAATTGCAAGACTTGCTATGCTGTACCCTTCGCTTTTCACCAGATTCATTTCTGATATTTTCTGCTCTAGTGGGCAGCCGTGCAGTTCAACTCTAAGTGGAGACTTTTTGAAAGTATTGTCATCATTAATTAGCCCCTTTGAGCAGCTATCCTTATTTTGCTTATGACAGAATATGCAGTAGTGAGCATTATCTAGTGCTTTATTCAAACTCACCTTTTTGCTTGTTAGATCAAAACCGTATCGTCTTTTTACTTCATTTGAATACAGCACTTCAACTTTGTCCACTTCTTTTTTAGAAAATGGTATGAGGTTTTCGTGGTTGATTTTTTTATGAATACTGAATAATATACTCTGTTTATTTTTTACTCTCCACACTGCATATTGTGCTGCAAGTTCTATTTCTTCTTTGTGATTTTCTTTATCTTCAAACCAATGCATCACCTGCTCAGCAAAATTTTTTTCTGTTGTTGGCAAAGTGAGAAAATGACTTAGTTTGTTAGTAATATCTATATTCGCCACATTAGTGTATTTCTTCAATGCATAGCGTTGGACAAATAATCTTTTGCACTTATATATTACAGCAAAGTCATTGTGCTTTTTCTTTAGCTCCTCTATTTCTTTTTCAACATTGAAAAGTTTTGCAATAAATTCATCAAGTAAATATGAGAGGTCTACTATTAACTGACTATCTGTCATCCAAGTAGCTGACCGTCCTTCTTGTTTTCTAGATCCCAGTGTCAAGCACTGGGATGACGGGGGGTGACACTGGGATGATGGGAGGTGACACTGGGATGACATCGAAGAAGAAGCTGCTTTTTCTCTTGCTTCAATTAATGAACAAAACAAGCTCTCATCACATGATTTGATATAATTCAAAAATGTCTCATCTAATTTTATTAATCCATTGCGAGTATATAGATTAGAAAATGAGATGTTGAAATTCAGCTTCATTGCTATACTATACAGTGTACATGCTGTTTCTTACAGATGAAGATTTTATTTATTTTGCAATACTGCTGAGATTGTTGCTTCTGCAACTTTTTCTTCGCTAACAGATGCAATACACCTAAATTTGTGTACACCTAAACACACACTTTGAATGTTAGCTTGAAGAATCAATGTGTCCCCTGGAGTAACTAGCTTTCTGAATTTTGCATTTTCAATGGATCTCAAGTAAACAACTTTATTTTCTATTGTTTCTTTACCTAGAACACATATAGCAGATGCCTGAGCTAGAGATTCAATTATCAAGACTCCTGGCATTATTGGATGACCAGGGAAGTGGCCAATAAAAAATGGCTCATTGAAAGTCACATTTTTGATTGCTTTTATACTTTTACCAGGATCACACTCTATAACTCTATCTACTAAGAGAAACGGATAAGAATGTGGTAATATTTTTATAATATCACTGATATTAAATTGCATAAGCCTACTCAATGCCTTTCAAAGCAAATTCAGGTATTTTCTTGTTTATATTGTTTAATACCACATCTGATAAATCAACTTCATCCATGGAGTATAAAACTTGGTTCTTTTTTGAAATAAATAGTACCAAATCTATGTTGTTTTTTTCTGCCGTTTTTTTAGCGACTTCTTTTATCTTGTTAAAAACACTCTCTACTGCGTCTCTATAGCTTTCTTCTAAATGTAACATTTTTTTAGCGTAATTATCTCTAGTATTTACAGTGTGCTTATTAAACTGTTCTGTCTTTTCTTTTTTTGCTTCTTCTGACAAAAGTTCAAATTCTTCTTTTGATGGCTTAAGTTTTTCTAACTCACTTTCAAATTCTTGTTGTAATCTAGAATTCTGCTCCTTTATTTGTTGTTGTATATTTTGCAGAGCAAGAGATTCATTGATGACTTTGTCACTATCGATAATTGCAGCTTTTGTGTTCTGAGGTTGATATCCTACAAACTTATACCCCACAAATAAGGAAATAATTAAGGCAATAACTGATATAAATAACTGTATATATTTCATTCAAATCCCCGCTTCAATAGAAAATTTAACATTTGGTGATGGTATTATATCATAAGATTCCTTTACTAAAGGAAACCCGAAATCCAATCTAAGTCTACCAAAAGGAGAAAGCATTGAAAAGCCAAAACCTGGTGACACTCTCACAAGCTTGCTATCGTAGTATTTCCCTTCATACTTCTTATTTTTATCATCTAAGCCAAAAAGTGTTGCATAGTCAACAAATAGTGAGCCTTTGATACCAGCATAGTCATATAGTTTTGGTAGAGGAAAATCCACTTGCTGTGTTAGATTAAAATAAGTTTTGCCTCCTAATGAGCTTTTATTTTTGTCTTCTGCTCTTGGTCCAATACCGGAAAGGTCAAACCCTCTAATCTCATTACCCCCTTTAAAAAAGTGCTGGCCAATGTTTAGATTTTCATCAGTATAAGAAAAAATATGACCTGCCGCCATCTTAAAGCGTAGCGTTATATCATCGTCAATTTTGCTTAATATAGGGTGCGTATAAAAAGATAAGAATTCAGATTTTAGGAAATTCACGTTTCCTCCCAATCCTGAAATATCCTGACTTAAGCGCAGTAAATACCCTTCTTTTGGAGCATATAGATTATCCAGTTTATTATATGCCAACGTGTATCCCACTGATGAAATCTGATGTTTACCTTTTCGGTCCAGTATTATTTCAGAGATATCGGTGTCTTGTCCACCCTTATTATCCATGTGTATATGATTATACTTATAAGAATAGCGAAGGGAATTAGTTAAGTTCTCTGTGACTTTATATGATAACTTTGTAAAAAATCCCATATCGCAACTATCAAAAGTAGTGTTTGGTTTATCTTGTTTTTCATAAAATACACCCATGCCTAGTGACGTATCAGAATCGTTAAAATTATTTTCAACAAACTCTAAATCAGTAGAAAATACGTATTGACTTTTTTCAAGAGCAAAAGAGAGCTCTTTTCCAGTACCAAATAAATTACGGTCTTTGAGGTCAATTTTAATCAATGCTCCACCAGGAAGAGACACACCTCCTCCCAAATACAACGAAGTAGTGTTTTTTTCTTTAACACTTAAGTCAAGATTTACTGCATTATCATTAACTGCGTAACTATTTACTTTCACTGTTTCAAAAAAATCACTACTCATTAGTTTTTTACGTGACTTTTGAATCTCAGATATATTGTACGCATCACCTTCTGCTACACTTAGCTTACTTCTGATCACTTTATCTAAAGTGCGATCGTTACCATCAATTGTAATTTGATTTATATAAATCTTTTTACCCGGCAGCACTCTGTAGGTTACATCTACAACGTTGTCACGTTGTGCATACTCTGGATTAACTTTTGCAAATATGTATCCTTTTTCATTTAAATATTTGTTTATTTTTTCTACTGTATTATTAATTTTAACTCTATTAAATATCTTATCGTTTTCCTCTGTTATAAAATCCAATATTTCTTCTTTTAGGCTCAAATCCTGAATTTCAGTTTCAATATTAACCTCATTATTTCCAAACAAATACTGCTGTCCTTCGTCAATCAAAAAAGTTAACTCTGTTTGATTGTTATTATCAACCTCAACAATTGGTTGAATATTATTTTGAATATATCCCTTAGACGAATAAAAACGATCGAGCAATTCTGTGTTAATCAATAGATATTGCGGTGAATAATGATTTTCGCCTTTAAAAATGGCTCTAAATAACTTACTAAATATGTCATTACTATGTCTTTTAATAACTTGCTCTAGCTCATTTTCAGAAAAGTTTTTATTGCCTATAAATCTTATATCCTTAATTTTAGAGGTTTTGCCTTCTTTTATTTTGAAAATTAGATTGACCCTATTACTATCGAGCTTCTCCAACTCATATTCAATTTTAACGCCAACCTTACCGTTATTTCTATAAGTAGTGATTAAATTCATTAAATCGTTTTGCAATTTTGTTTCAGTGAAAATAGTTAGCGATTTTGACTGAATCACATTATTTAGTAACTCTTTGCTATTAAATAACTTATTACCCTTTAATATTATCTTGTTAATTAGTGGATTTTCTTGAATTTTTATTACCAAATTTTTTTTATCATCTATGTAAGCATTAACACTAGCAAATAACTTTGTTTTATATAGATCTTTTATAATTGAGTCTATATCATCGTCGTTTATATAATCACCAGATTTTAGTTTTATATAGAACCCTATTGTCTGGTTGCTTACCCTCTCATTACCAATACATTTGACATCTTTCACCTGCACTTTTTCCGCAGTTCCTAAAGCAACAAGCAGGGCAGGAAAAGAAATAAAAACCACTACCAGTATATAAAATAGCTTTTTCATATTTTATTTCAAAAAAGATCCCTAATATCATTTGACATTCCAGTTGCCATAAGCAAAAACAACACTAAAGCACCAAAAATAGCTGCATATTTTTGACATTTCAAGCTTAAATCCCTACGTATAACCGCTTCTATGATATAATGAAATAAATGCCCACCATCTAGCAGTGGTATTGGCAGCAAGTTAATTGCAGCTAAATTAGCTGAAATGATTGCCATAAAATATAGAACCATAATAAATCCCTTTTTAGCTGATTGTCCTGAATATTTTGCGATTTTTATTGGTCCACCTATTTCATTGATACTCCTTTTACCAACAATAATGTGAAAGAGAGCTTTGATCGTTAAGCACATAGTGTGGTAAGTTTCACTTACTGATAAGCTCACAGCCCCAAGAAAAGACGACTGCTTTAATGTATTGACTGAAATAATCCCTATAGTTTCTCTTTCTATTGTGTTGCCAAAAACGTCTTTGTCCTTGATTATTAATGGAGTTAAACTGGTCCTGTGCTTCTCATTATTTCTGCTATACTCAATCTCCATTCTTGTTTTAGGATTCGACATTATCACACGTGAAATATCTTCAAAGTATTTTATTTTATGCTCATTGATTTGTGTAATAGTGTCACCTGGCAACAAACCAGCTTGCTTAGCTGCACTACCTTCGATTACATTTTCAATCACCGGTGGAGTGCGATAATAACCTGCTATGCTAAAAAATATTGTAAAAGCTATAACAGCAAATACCATGTTTGCAAAAGGCCCTGCAAAAACTACTGCTGCTTTTTTATGACGCGGTTTTGTATGAAATGAATACAATTTTTCTTCTTCCGTTAATTCTTGTTGATCAGCTGGGACACTCGCTGCATTAGTATCTCCTAGCATTTTAACATAACCACCCAATGGAACAACGCTTAATTTCCATCTAGTTCCAGACTTATCGTTAAAACCAAAAATTTCAGGACCAAAACCTATGGAAAAAGATTCAACTTTAACTTTGCATGCTTTGGCAACAACATAATGCCCATATTCATGCACGAATACTATGACAGAAATTATTAAAGAAAATGATAAAAAATAATATATTCCATCGCTAAATTGATGGATAAGATTAGAAATTAATTCCACCTGTATATTTAGATCTTAACAAAATGTTAAGTATATTAAAATGCGCCTCGCTTGACAAGTATTTAGTTTAACTTTTAAATTAAAAAAAGTTTAATTGTAATGACAGATACCTCACTACTCAGAAGAAAATTAATATATAGAAGCTGGCATAGGGGTTGCAAAGAAACCGATATACTTTTAGGGCATTTCGCATTGAAATATCTTGATAAATTTTCCTTAAGCGAACTAATCGAATACGAAAAAATAGTTGATCTTGATGATTACGAATTATATTGTTACATAACTCGTAAGACAAACCTCCCCCCTGGCTTGAATAGTCAGATAGTCAATTTAATTGCTTGCTTTATTGAAGCTAATCCTTTATGCACTCAAGATTAGTGATAATCTTATTTACCTTATCTAGTACCTCAGTATATTCTATTCTTTTCTCGTTTCTATACTTTTCGCGCTCTTGATTTACTTCATCTAATCGCTTTGTTAATTCTAAAATTTTATCCTCAAGAATTAGTGCTGCAAGTAAGAAATTTAATGCATCCGAACCCTTACCTCCAATTTTTTGAGATACAGAACCAACTAGCTTGTCAAAACTATTAGCAAGGCGTAATAAATGGCTCTTCTTCCCACTTTCGCAAGATATTTTGTATGTGTTATTACGTATAACTATTTCTACTACTTGCATATGATGCTAAAAATTTTTACTGTACAATATAAACTTAAATTCCCACTTTTATCTTATTTATGGTATAAGTTTTTATTCATTTACCAAATCAGACAATTTTTTACTGCTACGAAAATATGTTTTAAAGTATTGATTCTTTGTAAACTTCTGTAACATTAAATGGCTTGCTTCTTTCAAGTTATAACTTCTAACTGAAAAAGAACCAAATCCCCTAATTTCGACTCTATTATGATGTTTCAATGTGTTTGAAAGTATCCCAAAAAATCTATCAACTATAGCTGCTATAACAATCTTATCTAAAAAAGGATGTCTTTTTGCTACCCTCGCTATTATATCAGACTTTGTTGCCATTTATATGAAGCCAAAATAAGTAAACCTTATCACTTAGCAGATAATGCTATGTTATATTCTTCAACACCCAATACTTCAACTTCTATTTTTTCTGATATAGAGAATTTTTTATTCTCTGGTAAATGCTCTTGATCTATTAGAAGGGTTACATCGTTCTCAACTTCAACGACTAGTCCATTATCTTCTCTCTTACCTACAATAACCTGTATTTTATCACCTACCTTAACTTTCTTTATCAGTTCTTCAAGAGGATCATACTCTATTTGTTTTATTCCAAGATAAATTCTTGCCCGATTCACGTTAGCCCTTATTACTTTTGCTTCTATTTTATCACCTACATTATACTTCTTTATCTCATCTGAACCATTTTTAGACCAACTAAAATCTTTCACATATATTGTTCCTTCTACGTTCTCATCTATTTCAGAATCACCGAAAGCAACAGATACATATGAGCCGGTATTATTCTTCACTTCACCAGAAACAATAGAACCAGGAGGATATTTATTGATAAATACTTGCCAAGGGTTGTCTACACACCTTTTCATGCTTAAACTCATCCTACTCTTAGCAATGTCAATACTGAGAATTTTTACATATACTTCTTGTCCCCTTGTTACGAGACTACTAACTGGTAAATTACTCTTAACCCAAGTTATTTCTGACGAGTGCACTAAACCTTCAATTCCAGGTCTAAGCTCAACAAATAATCCATAATCTTCTATGCTTGTTACATAACCCTTATGCACACTATCAACTGGATATTTTGACTCTGCATCTTGCCAAGGGCTATCTTCTAGCTGCTTCACACCCAAGGAAATTTTAGCATTTTCCTTATCTATTTTTATAATTTTAACTTTTATAGTCTGACCACAAGTAAAAACTGCAGACGGATGACTTACCCTACTCCAAGAGATATCTGTAATATGTAACAATCCATCTATAACTCCCACTACATCTGATTCATGAATACCGACAAATACACCGTAATGAGTGATACTTTTTATTTTCCCTTCTATTATATCGCCTTCATTTAAAGATTCTAAAAATTTAATTTTTTCACCAGCGTGCAATTTTTCTAACACCAGCTTTCTTGATACTACAATATTGCCCTGCTTCTTATCCATTTTAAGCACGATGAACTTTTGTTCAGTTTCAATAAGGTGCTTCGCATCTTTTACTTGCTTCAAATCCACATGACTCAGCGGTAAAAAAGCGCTTATTCCGTCACCAAGATCAACAATAAAGCCACATTTAATTGAGCGTTTAATAACTCCGCTTACTTCAGCCCTTGTAACTGTATCTTCTTCCAACTTATTCCATTTTTCGTCCCTAATTGCTTTTTCACGACTAAGAACAACATTACCATGATAATCTTCAATTCTTTCCACATAAACTCTGATTTTCGAGCCAATAATGACCTCATCATTACAACCGAGTTCCTTGATCAGAATTCTCCCGTCAGATTTTAAACCAATATCAACCACAACGTCGTTAGGGTTTATTCTTGTAATTACACCTTCTACCACATCTCCTTCTTTAATTTTGTTAACAAAAGAATCTTCAAACAAGGTATTATCTTGATCCTCAAATTGGCCTTGACATATCTCTTCTATAAATTTGTTTGATGATAGCTTTCTGATAGTAACCGGTAGATTTACGACTGGATTATTATTATTCATACCTTTAACTTAAACTTTATTAGAACTCATATATTATATAATATTAACAATTATTGACAAGTAATTTTTCATTAACTCATTTCGAGAATTGTTTAAGCTATATAAAATATAGTGAGAAAATTATATATGTATCAAGAATATGCTATTTAAGAATAGCAAGTGGATTAGATCGTTCTCCAGAAGGTCCAGGCTAAAACCTGATGTTGATGAAATATTGGAAAAATATTCTATTCAAAACAGCAAGGAATCTATAGAGAAGATTGTAAATTCACAAAAAAGAATATGGGTAGAAATAGGCTTTGGCAACGGTGAAAATATGCTTTACCAGGTGCTCAATGAACCTGATCTATTATTTATAGGATGTGAGCCCTACTTAAAGGGGGTTTCTCGCTTGCTGACAAACATAGAAATACAGAACATAAAAAATATTTTAATGTGGACAGAAGATGCAAGAGAATTGATTGCAAATTTTCCTGATAACAGTGTTGAAAGATTCTTTATTCTCTTTCCAGATCCATGGCCAAAAAGAAGTCACAATAAAAGACGATTAATTAATACGGAATTTTTAAATTTATTAGCAAAAAAAATACTTATAACAGGGGAAATATTCATTGCAACCGATCATCAGGACTATGCAGAGTGGATAGCATCACATATAAAGCAGTGTAACTCTTTAATCTATAGGGAAGACGATTTCACAAGTTATACTCTTACAAAATACCACAGAAGAGCGCTCAAAGATCAGCGTAAAGTGAGGTTCTTTAAAGTAAGTGTTATTAATAATTTGCAGACTATGGATCAATAGAGTTTTTGCATATCTCTTTTACGTTAACTATAGATTAAAAATAATAAAAAAAGAGGGAGAAATAGAGTAAATTCCTTTAACTACTTCTCCTTATGAAGGAATAGACTTCTTGCATAACCCAAACTAAGTAGAAAAAAGGTATCATCCAAGTAGCCCCTTTCTCGTCATGCCGCTGCGAATCTTCATACCGCCGCGGCGCTAACAAGTAGCGGGATGATGAGGCTTATCGTCATGCCACCGCGAACCGTCATACCGTCACGGTATCTCTTAGCCGCTAACAAGTAGCGGGATGACGGTTGTCAGGTTAGCTGTTATCCCAGTTTTTGACACTGGGATGACAACGAAGGGCTACTTGGATGACAGGGAAGGATGCTGAAATGAAGGTTTTTCAAATTGTCGATAAACCTAAATCTATAATAACTATTTGCCTTTTTTCTAGGTTATGCAAGAAGTCTACTGAATAACAGTAAGATTTTTCAATCCTGTTCCACAGCAAATTTTAGTGCCATGTGAGTAGTTATGGTGCTGTTAACAATCAAAATAACAAAAACTAAGATGGTGATTAGTAGTGTATAAATATTCAAGGATAAATTTTCAAATTGAGTTAGCATTTTAAAATACACAAAGGTTGGCATTATCATTGGCAAAACAAGAATTTGCGATACTCCTGATGCTAAGTTGTTTTGACCAATCATCAATGCATTTCCAGTAGCTGAAATATTAGTGATTATCAGCGTATTAAATAATAAAGACACTCCAACTGCTATTGAGTGTTCAATACTATTGCCTAGAATTGCAAAGCTGAATATGGAAGAAATTACTGAAATCGGTAACCCAAATAATAACCAGTGAGCGAAAATTTTATAAGCAACTATAAGCCTAGAAGAGAGTGGCTGTACAAAGATTTGCTCTAATATTCCATCATGATAATCAGATGTAAACAAATTATTTGTAGAAATCTGCAAAACAAATGTAGCACATATCCATGTTAATGTTAACATAACTTCTTGTTTATTGTTGTTTTTAAGTGTAAATGAAGATAAACTTAACATTATGATAAAAATACATACTATATAGGTAAAGTTCTTATCATCTATTACTAATTTTTTTACTGAGTCGATCATACTAGGCTTTTAAATGTTTATTATAAATTATAGTGTTTACTTTGAGGTAGTATAATTTTTTGTTCATAAATTATATAGGTTTTATTATTTTTTTGATAATGCAATTATGGAAAAGTTACCAAAAATAAAGTCACCAGAAGATTACACTCCTTCAGAAGATGAAGAATATATGAGCGTAAAACAACTGGAATACTTCAGCTTAAAGTTACAGTCAATACTCGCTGAGCTGGAGAAACAAGAACTAGAAGAGAATAGTATTGATACATACTATTCTGATGGAGATAGTGGAAACGAGGAATTAATCAAGCGTCGAAAAGATAGAAAAGAAAAAATTAAGGAGGCGTTAGAAAAAATAAAATTAGGCACTTATGGTTACTGCGATGGAACAGGAGAAGAAATAGGAGTCGAAAGACTTAAAGCTAATCCGCTTGCTATATATTGTATTGAAGAGCAAGAGAGAGTAGAAAAAGAAAAGAACGTGTACAACATTAACGATTAATTTACACATAAGTGGTGAACCCATAGGACTTCAAGAGGAGCAAGAGGCGCTGAAGTATGTCATGCTATAAAGAAAGTGGAAAATTGGACATTCTCAACTTGACTCCTGCAGATTAAAAATTAAGTTGTATCCGTTCAGACAATGGCGTCAACTTAAGGAAAAATGTCAGAGATTGTGTATAAAATTTCTCTCTAAAATTTTTACCATTAAATTACCCAAAAGCTGCAATAAACAGCACTTTTGTTTCTGTTTTATTTCAACAAAGAAGTCTAAAATGTGTCCTTTTTAGGTGAAATATGCAAAAAGGAAAAAACCTTATTCTACAAATTAAAAATATAATATACTCGAAAACTTTTCAGAAAATCCATTGTGTTGAGTTTTACACGAACAAGCTTTTTCGACAGTATTTTCTATGATTTTAAAGTTAGTTAAAAAAAGTTTGGGAATAGAATGTGAACTTATGGAGCCATTGACATGTACCCTCAAAGCAAGCTTTTTCTAAAGCAAGATATAAGATTTGCCATACAGGCTTTCAAGAATTTAAGCATCCAAACAGCCTATCAGGATGAACCTGAGTTGGAGAGGCTATAGACTTATTGCAGCAGATGGTTCTGGTATGAGATTACCCAGCTCTGGGGAAATTGTATCCGAGTTTGAACCAAATGGAACAACAGGCACCATTGGCAATTTGTTTGTTGATTTGTGTACTTCATTGATTTGCAGTGCTCGTCTTGCAGCTTGGAATATAGGTGAACAAACGTTGGCGGCAGAGCAATTACCCGAAGTTATCACTCAAATGCGTTTATTAAATCAAGAGAAATTATTATTTATCTATGATCGTCTTCAGTAAAATTCATTCAGCAGCATTATGATTTGGAAGTAGATTTTATTTTTCGCTTGCAAAAAAGAAATTATAGTAAGCTATGGGAACGCTGGCGAATTAGATTTTGATTTTATATTAGAAAATGAAAAGCTAAAAAATAAAATGAAAGGACAGAAAGTAAGAGTTATAGTGCTGACATTAGCCAACTGAGAAACAGAGTTTTTGACCGAGACTTTGGAGCAAAGCTTATGTGTTAAGGTGGCACATAGAGGAAACGACTCAAAGTAGGAGCAGAGTTAGAGAATTTTTCTGGAGAGGCTGTATTACAAGAATTTTGGGCAAACTTGGTCATGTGCAATATATTATCGCTTCATATGTGTGATGCACAATGGCCTTGGAACCCAGATCAAATTACTGAGTATCGTTTAAATTTTTCAATTTTATTTGGTGTAATGAGGCAGAAACTCTATCAGGTACTTATTGCGCCAAAAAACTTTCAAGCCCTTTTTAAGTATACGCGCTAAAGTTAAAATCCGACCGGGACAGCCGCAATAAAGTAGATAAGCCTAAACGCCATCATGTCTTTAGGAGAGTTTGCTAATGAAAGTTCTTAAGTTGACGCCATTGGCTGAACGGATACGGAATGACACCATCCTTTTTTCTGGATTCCAGACTGGAATGACACCTCTGGACACTTCCGTCGTAAAGGAACCAGTGTCAGCTACTCGGATGACACCTTTTTTCTACTTAGTTTGGGTTATGCAAGAAGTCTAATGAAGTGAAAATAAATTTATTTACCAAAATAGAGTTGCCTTGGTCTACAGATCTTAGTTTCTTTATCATTTATCATTTCATACCACTGAGTAACCCAACCAGTGGTTCTTGCAAGTGCAAAAATAGGCGTGAACATATTTGAGGGGATATCAATAGCATTCATTATTATACCTGAGTAAAAATCAACATTTGGATATAACTTACGCACGATAAAATATTCATCCTTTAAAGCTATTTCTTCAAGTTTTTTTGCAATTTTAAGCAGTTCATTATTTTGTTCTAGTTTACTTAGAACCTCATGGCAAGCGCCTTTCAATATACGCGCGCGCGGATCATAATTTTTATAAACACGATGTCCAAATCCCATCAATTTAAATGGATCTTTATCATCTTTAGCTTTTTCGATGAATTTATCTATATCTCCACTTTGCTCTATCTCTTTTAGCATATTTATAACTGTCTCATTAGCTCCACCATGTGCTGGTCCCCAAAGTGTAGCAACTCCTGCAGAGAGGCTTGCAAACAGATTAGAACCAGCCGATCCCACCAATCTGACAGCCGCCGTAGAAGCATTCTGTTCATGATCAGCATGGAGAGTAAATATTTTATCCAGAGCTTTTGCAAAAAGGGCGCTTTTATCATTATCAACAGCATCGCCAAATATCATCTTTAAGAAATTTTCACTGTAACTTAATTCATTGTTAGCATTTATGAATTCCTGATTATTGATATGCCTATAAATCATTGCAATAATTGTGGAAACTTGCGCTATTGCAGAAATTCCAAAATCTAGGTCTTCACCATTGACATTGTTGCCATGCTTTTCATGGTAAGATGCTGACAAACTTGCAAAACATGCAATTAAAATCGACATAGGGTGAGCAGTCTTTGGAAATGCTTTGATTACATTTGTAACTTGCTCTGATACTTTGGATAATTTTTGTATTTTGAGAAGAAATTTTTTGTGTTGCTCTGAACTGGGTAATTCACCATAGAGCAATAAATAAATCACAGCAGTAAAATTATTATTCTCTGCCAAATCAGCTATATTATGTCCCCTATATTTAAGAACTCCTTCATCTCCATCAATGAATGTAATTGTAGAAGAGCATGAAGCTGTAGAAACAAACCCTGGATCGTAAGTGAATAATCCTGTCATCTTATATAAATCCTTGATATTTAACACATCAGGACCTGTTGTTCCGCTTAATACAGGTAGCTCGATTTTTAATCCATTACTTAGTTCTAATAGCACTTTTTTATCCATCACTTAAGCTACTTAAATTTTATACAGAATATACAAACTGAGGAGTATATATTAATACAGTTAACTTTACATTAACCGTATTAAGCGGTCATCAATGCTTTTACTTTTGCATTTAAGCGACTTATTTTACGCGCAGCAGTATTCCTATGAATAACACCTTTATTCACACACTTGTGTAAATTAGATTCAGCATTCCGAAATGCCAGAACAACATTTTCTTTGTCGCCAGACTTGATTATATCAACCAATTTTCTAATAGAGGTGCGAGTTTTACTTTTCCGCATCTTATTTATTAAAGTGCGCTTTGCTATTACCTTTATCATTTTTTTAGCACTCTTATGATTTGCCATATATTAATACCTAAAATACTGTACTTTTCTTTTAATTATAAAGTTTTTTTGTTAATTTGCAATATCAGTTTTTCCTATGGTTAATCTACTGCTTCTCTCTTCAATAATTTTTTCTAAACTTTGCAAGAATTCATTTTTGTTTAACCCAGGATATATTGGGGGCAATATTTCTATTACTGCCTTTCCGGGATTCTTTCTCAGAGAAAGTATGCTTTTTGGCCAAAACAAACCAGTGTTTAAAGCAACCGGTAACACAGGAACAGATAATACGCTATATAAAGCAGCAATACCTGGTTGATATTTTATATTTTGGTTTATAGTTGTTCTTGTACCTTCAGGAAATATTATTATGCTTCTATTTTCTTTTATACGCATTTTTGCTAGTTTGATTATATGGCGTATAGAACTGATACCATCTGAACGGTTAATAAAAATCATTTTCAGCGCTATAAGATGCAAACCAATGAATGGAATCCATTTCAATTCACGTTTTAAAATAAAAACCGCTTTTCTAAATAGTAGTATAAAAATAAATGTTTCAAATGGAGATTGGTGTTTAGATGCAATGATAAAAGGTTGCTTAGGGATGTTTTCCATTCCCCTCACTTCATATTTAATGCCACATAATAAACGCAGCATGAATAATACAACTCTCACCGAACAGACGAGGAAAATGGTTATTACACACTCAGAAAAGAAAATTACAGGGAGAGTAATGAAAGTATAGAATACCTCCCATAATATAAGAAAGAAATTAAACAATAAACTTGAAATCACAAACTCACATAAATTTATTTAAATTTAACTTTATTACAAATTAAAAACAATAAATTTAATTATTGATCATCTGAGTAATAGGATGCGAATCAGCTAATTTGTCCTTTAACTTTTCGTTAGCAATATGAGTATATATTTGTGTTGTAGAAAGGTTAGTATGGCCAAGAACTTTCTGTATCAACACAATATTTGCTCCGCTATTTAGTAGATGGGTAGCAAAAGAATGCCTAATCACGTGTGGAGAGATCTTATTTTCATCAATATTGCATTTTCTTGCCAACTCCTTCATTAATTGACCGACCCTCTGCCTTGTAATTGGTTTATTAGGTTTATCACCTGGGAATAGCCAATCGGATTCCTTTTCTTTAGAGATCAGATTATCACGAACTGATAAATAATTTCTAAGGCTCTGCAATGCTTGTTCATTAAAAAGAATTTGCCTCTCTCTACCACTTTTTCCTTTTATTATTATATAGCATTCTTTGTTATTACTGTTTATTAAATGTGACACTTCACATAATTTCATACTAATTAGTTCAGAAACACGCATTCCAGAAGAGTAAAGGATATCTAAAATCGCACATAGCCTTTTACTGCTTATCTCTTTATTCGATTCGCTTGCTGATTTTCTCACTGTGTCCATTAGCAAAAATATTTCTTCGACACTTAAATACTTAGGCAAAGGACGAGAAACTTTTGGATTCTTTAATTCAGCATCATTAGCCGGCGCTGGATTAAAATCTATTATTCCGTCATTAAATAGACACTTGTAAAAATTTTTCATAGCGGATATTTTTCTTGATATAGAGCTACTTTTATATTTTTTTTGTGTACATAAAGATTTCACATAATCTTTAATATTGGTTTTGTTTACACCAACCAAGGTAGTGCCGCTTTCCAATAAAAATTCTTCAAACTGGTGTAAATCCGAACGATAACTTTCCAGAGTATTTTGTGCAGCGGACCTCTCTGAAGCTAAAGCATCTATGTAATATGTTATGTAAAGATTTTCTTTTTTATTTTGCGACTGTTTATTTTTCATTATCAGTTCCTATATTTATTTCTTTGGCTATAATTTGATTAGAAGTGTTCCCTGTGTTTCTTATGAGAAAATATGAGACAAATAAAGCATTTATCAATAGAGTGAACATCACAAACTTTTGCTTTAACCTTTTTCTTAAATTTAATCTTACTCTTATCATAGTTAAATTATAACGTTAAATCTATAAAAAACACCTTATAAAGTGAGCTCTACTATAAATATATAGCCTTTCTTATAATAGTCCGAATGCGATAAGATATGTGTTTATGGCTATAGCAGGCCAGTAGCATATTACGGTCTGTTCGGATTATTGTAAAAAGAGCTATAGAATACTTCTTAGCTGTATCTATCTATATTTATTATAACATAACATTGATTGTAATTCTAACATGGACAGATAGAGATTCCAATTACGTTAGTGTTATGGGTGTTAATAAATTTTTAATATACACCTTTACAAAAGAAGAAATCAAATGGCATCTTTTTTTAATAAAGTGCTAATAAAAGGAACGGTCACATTTGACCCTATAGATTCATTATCTATCTTTTCTATAATTTTATCAATGCTATAGAAAGAACGTTCTATTCTTGCTAAAATATAATTAATCACTTTTAAATCAATTTTTAACTGTTTATCTGAAAATCGTTTTATTAGCATAATTCTTAATAATTCCTCGCTTGCAGGCAAAATTTTTACGCTGATAGTTGATAATATTCGAGAACTTAAATCTCTTAGTTTGAAGTTAAGCTTTTTTGGTGAAATTGAAGAAGTGATTAGCAGCCTCTTGTCGTTTTCTTTCATGTAATTGTAACAATGTAATAACATTGCTTCATCTTTAATGTTTTGTACGTCTTCTAAAATAAAAGCATCGCTATACCTAATCTCGCTTACGAAGTTATTCACATTGATAAAGATTGCATCGTTTATTGATTGCCAAATATGAGCAAGATGAGTTTTACCGGAGCTTTTAGGTCCAAAAAGAATCAGACATTTCCAAGATAAATCATTAACTACCGAATTATATACGTGCTTATTTTCATCTAAGATGATGTAATTTTGCCGGCTATAATCAGCTTGATTGTTGTTAAATAAATTTAATTGCACGTTGAACCTCTTACGTAACCTCTTTCTGGTAGTAATTTTTGCGCAGAAATTTACTTACGCTCCTCAAATGTATCAGGTATTCTGGGCTCATTTCTCCTCTTACCATAAATTGATTATGCAAAAGGTCTGTTAGCCGTTTTTATAAAGCTCACTTTTAAAATATTTATTGATTGCATATTCTACTGATACATTGAACATTGCTATTATTGGAATAAAAAGTAATATACCTGTAAATCCAAAATATGAAGCGCATATAGTAATTCCCAGAATAATTACAGTTGGATGTATATGAACTTTTTTTCCTATTAATAAAGGAACTAATATATTTGAATCTATTAATTGTCCAACACCAAATAATAGCAAAACAGCAGCACTTTCAAACCATCCACTAAATTGAGTGATAGCGCTCAAAAACCCAATAATGGTATATAATAATGGCCCTACGTAAGGTATGAACGTTAACATTCCTGATAAAATTCCAATAACAATAGAGTGTTCCAATCCAATTATGCTCAGACTCACAGAGTAAAAGACCATCATGACAATACATACATTTACCTGCCCCTTTAGATAATTAGATATAATGAAATCCACTTTGGAAAAATAATCTGCAATTTTTCCTCTGTAAGGAATAGGGATTAATTTACTAGCTTTTTCTATAATTAAAGGCCAATCACGTAATATATAGAAAAACACTACAGGAGTAATCACCATTAATGATACCGTGTTAAAGCTTGAACTTAACACTTGGATTATAAAGTTACTAGCAATATCAAGAGCATTCATGAAATAAGATACATAGTTGCTGTAATTTTCTGCTAGATTTTTAGATAAATGATCAAATAAGCTATCCTCGATTTTCATATTAAGAAATTCTAATACAGAGGGGATTACTTTAAGCTTTAATGAAGGCACTTTACTCACTAAGAAATTTAATATTGAAGTAATTTGAACATATATAATAGGTAAAACAAATGTTATGACTAGTATAAAAGCTATTAATAAAATAAGTATTATAAAAATTACAGAACATGAACGTGGTATTCTATACTTTTCAAACTTGACTACTAGCGGATTAAACAAATATGCAATAATAATAGATATTAAACATGGAAAAATCATAGGACGCATCAGGAATAACATCCCTATTATAAAAAGCAGTATGAAACAAATAGTTATATGACGTTTTTGCATGTGTTTAGCATAGCTAATTTACTGAAAAATATGCAATTTATTTTTCCTATGTTGAAAGTATTTTACGATTTGTAATACTATCGTTTTTTACTAAAATTTAGTTGTTTAATCCGCAGGCAAAGATAGATTTTGAGCTCTCTAAATATCTCTTTTGCTATTATAATTATGCTAGTTAATAGGGGAAGTAACTTTTATATGATGTCAGAAATTTTGTTTTTCGGAAAGAATCTTGGATAGAGAGGAAAGCTTCTACAAAAAGAAATATGTGCGCTAAGAAATACAAAATAGCAGCATTAATAGTTGCAGCGGGAGTAGGCAGTAGATGCAATTCTACGATTCCTAAGCAATATATAAAACTGGCAGGTAAACCTGTTTTATTTCATACAATTAAAAGATTTCTGGCTAACCAATATATAGATTACATAAGAATAGCAATTAATAGAGACCATGAAAGTTTCTATGAGAAAGCTATATCACTAATTACAGACACTAAATTACTAAGCCCTGTATACGGAGGAGAAAACAGGCAAAGTTCAGTTAAACTAGGGCTTGAAAGCTTACAAAAAGTTAACCCAGATTTTGTAGTTATACACGATGCTTGTAGGCCTTTTGTGTCAGATGTTCTGATAGATAACTTGGTTGAATCTATGATTAATGATCAATATACAGGAGTAGTTCCAGCAATAGAAGTTGAAGACACTATGTCATTGGTGAGTAATAGTTTTATTGAATCTACGATTTCAAGAGGAAAGCTCAGAGCCATACAAACCCCTCAAATTTTTAATTTCAAAGAATTATTATCATGCCATCAATCAGTCAAAGAATTTACTGACGATTCATCACTAATGGTAGAGCACAAAAAACATGTTGCGATTATTAAAGGTGAGAAAAGCAATTTTAAGTTAACCACAAAAGAGGATATCAATATGGCAAAGCTTCTTTTTGAAGAGCCAAAATTTCGTGTCGGAGCCGGTTATGATATACATAAGTTCATTAAAGTTCAAAATGGTGCTGAAAGCTTTATAAAAATTTGCGGTGTGAAAATTGAACACAACATGGCAATAGAAGCGCACTCTGATGGTGATGTTGCAATACATGCAATCGTTGATGCAATACTCGGAGCACTGGGATGTGGCGACATAGGAGAGCACTTTCCTCCTAGTTCCTCTGAATGGAAAGATTGCAATTCATCTCACTTTCTTGACTTTGCTGCTAAAAAAGCAAGAGAAAAAGGGTACAGCGTGTCTAATTTAGATATTACTATAGTTTGTGAAGAGCCTAAAATATCGCCTTACAAAGTAGAAATGAAGAAATTCATATCAAAAGCATTAGAAATTGATGATGAATTTGTAAATATCAAAGCAACCACTGCAGAGAAATTAGGTTATATTGGAAGAAATGAAGGAATAGCAGTGCATGCTTCTGTGTTATTGCATACAAACTTTTATTGGGAATAGAAACGAAAAAACTTACTTGACACCCTTCGCCAGTCCCCTTATCATGAAACTGAAGCTATTTATTTATCTTCTCTGTACAGATTAAATGACAAAAAAACTCACGTATCTGGCGTCCCATGTTTAATTTTTTGCACTATGTGCACCTTATGTCTTTATAAAATTTCTAGGTTTTTACCTAATATAAGCTGAAATGCGCTTATAAAGCATTTAAAACATCAAAAAACGCCGATTTAAAAAATGGATAGTGAATAACTAGCTACCCTAGGGTTTCTTTTGCCTTTTTTTCTGTTTAGTAAATTTCTTAATGTTTATAATTTAGATTAGTTGCGGCTTAAAAGCAACTAAATCGCGGTTATTAAGCGTTTAGAATAAAAAAACGCCATACTTGAAAGTATAATGTAAGTAATTAGCCAACCACGGGGCTTCTTTTGCCTTTTTTTTTATTTGGTAAATTTCTTAATATTTATGGCTAAACGACAATCGTCATCCCGCTACTTGTTAGCGGGATCTAGAGATACCGCGGCGGCATGACGTAGGACTGCTGTCATTCAAGTAGCTGACGCTGGAATCCAGCCTTGCTGTAATCTCATCAAGAACGTTGTGTTTTAACATAAGATCAGCCACTTTTATGCTTACCAACTTAATAAAATTCCTGGATCCAAGTAGTCAGGCTACTCGGATGACACCTTCATAAAGTGAAATGAGATCCCGCTAACAAGCAGCGGGATGACGAGAAAGGGGCTACTCGGATGACACCCTCATAAAGTAAAATGAGATCCCGCTAACAAGCAGCGGGATGACGGGAAAAGAGGTGCTAGAATGACACCGTTTACTATGTAACATCTCATCATATCACAATGTTCGTACAGTTGTGGCGGTATGACGTAGAAAAACTGTTAACTTAAATCTATATTGACATGTCCCATTTTACGCTTATCCCTAACCTCTTTTTTCCCATATATGGTTAAACTAGCTTTTTCGTTGCTCAAATACTTATGAGAATCATATATATCATTACCTATTATATTTTTCGTCATACAAGGAAAGCGTAATACTACTTCCTGCATAGGTAACCCGCATATTATCCTAACTAGCTGTTCAAATTGACTAACGTTACATGCATCCAAGCTCCAGTGGCAAGAATTGTGAGGTCTGGGAGCTAGTTCATTAACTAACAATTCGTTATCTTTAGTAACAAAAAATTCAATAGCCAGAATTCCTATTACATCAAGCGCATTTGCTATTTTCTTTGCAGCTCGTTGTACCTCTTGAGTTAATTTGCTATCTATTTTAGCTGGCACTGTTGAAGTATCAAGTATTCCATCAACGTGGTAATTTTCTGCTATAGGAAAAAAAGCTACTTTACCGTTTTTATCTCTTGCAACGACTATTGAAACCTCTTTCAGTAAATCAACACTTGCTTCAAGAATGTACTCTGTATTCCAATCAAAGGAAGCAAATTGCTTCACTTCAGAATCATTCTCAAGCACATATTGCCCTTTTCCATCATAACCCATTTCTGTTGTTTTCAGCCTTGTTGGATAGCCAAAAGCTCTACTGTTTTTCAGTAGCTCATTATAATTTTGTATACTTTTGTATTCAGCAGTTTTTATACTCAAGCTTCTAATGAAATCTTTCTCTCTAAGCCTATTTTGCGCAATGTGTAACGCTTTTTTACCCGGATAAAAATTTACATCGATATCAATTGCACTACATGGAATATTTTCAGACTCAATAGTGACCAAATCCACACTCTGTGCAAAAGATTCAAGCGCTTTCTTATCAGAGAAATCTGCTATTGTGAAATCATCAGCAACAGAGCAAGCCGGATCGTCTTTAGCACTGGCAAAAACATGTGTTTTTTGTCCAAGTTTTGTTGCAGCGATAGCAGTCATTTTACCTAATTGTCCACCACCTATTATTCCTATTACTTTTTTGCTAAGCGCATCTGGTTCATTCATACTATAAATTGATATTTCCTAATTAGAGTATACTTGAAAAATCTATGAAAAAAGTATATAATTAAGATACTATTTTCTTATCATGAATATTTTATAATGATAGAATACACACTAACTACCAACTTTGTTGAAGTTACAGTTTTACCAATTTATATTGAAGAGCAATCCATTCCTTATGAAAATTGCTATGTATGGATGTATAACGTTAAGATAAAAAACAAAAGCCAATCAACTATTCAATTGTTAAGTCGTCATTGGCAAATAATAGATTATAAGGGAAAAGTAAATGAAATTGCCGGAGTTGGTGTTATCGGAGAACAACCTGTGATAAAATCTGGAGAGGTATTTAAATACACAAGTGGAACATACTTAAATGTACCGTCAGGAATAATGCAGGGTAAGTATGAATTTCTGAATGAAGAAAGCATAAAAGTTTTTGAAGTTATGATACCACCCTTTTCTTTGGATAGTCCATACATCAAAACTAGACCCCATTAACTATCAAAATAGTTTATTTGTAACCAGACTGCATTCTGTGATTTTTAGCAAAACACGATACACAATCGTCATTCCGCTACTTGTTAGCGGAATCTATGCCGAGATACCGCGGCGGTATGACGGTTCGCGGCGGCATGACGATAAGCTCGTCATCCCGCTACTTGTTAGCGGGATCTATGCTAAGATACCGCGAATGAATCGCGGTATGACGGTTCGTGGCGGTTATGACGTGTTAGCTATAGCTATCTTCAAAAATATGGTTGAATAATTGTTAATAATAGTGTATAATTATTAATATTTTTAAGCACTTTGGCTATGGCTCTTTCAAAATTTCTCGATCCTCGCAATGATTTGTGTTTCAAAAAAATCTTTGGAACGGAAAAAAATAAGAATATCCTGATCCACTTTTTGAACGATATTTTAGGGTTTACTGAGATAAATGCAATACAAGAAGTTGAGTTTCTTAGCACTATTATGGATCCCGAAGTTGCCTCTGATAAACAAAGTATTGTTGATGTTCTCTGCAAGGATTCTCACGGAAATAGATATATAGCAGAAATGCAGCTCGCTAGAGACAAGGGCTTCGAAAAACGCGCTCAATTATATGCCGCTAAAGCCTACTCAAGACAATTAGATAAATCTGGCAACTACATTGATTTAAAGAAAGTCTTCTTTATTGCTATATCAAATTGTAACTTACTTCCTGAAGAAGTTGATTATATTTCTACTCACAATATACGTGATATAAAAACTAACGGCCATTACTTAAAAGATTTTCAGTTTGTCTTTATTGAGTTGCCTAAATTCGCAAAAAATAAAGTAGAGCAGTTAGAAAGTATAGTAGAAAGGTGGTGTTTCTTTTTTAAATACGCAGAAGAAACAACAGAAGAGGACTTAAAAGAGATAGCAGAAAAAGCGCCAATAATAAAGCTAGCATATGATGAATTAGACAAGTTTCGTTGGAACGAAAAAGATTTAGTAGCCTATGAAGAAAGGATAATGGATCTACGCAAAGAAGAAGCTATTCTTGAATACAGACTTGATCTTGCTGAAGAGAAAGGTATACAAAAAGGTATAGAGAAAGGGAAAATTGAAGGGAAAATTGAAGGGAAAATTGAAGGGAAAATTGAAGTCGCAAAAGCAATGCTGGCTAATAATGTTGATGTCAACACTATTGTTAAGTTTACTGGCCTTTCTATTAGTGAGATTGAAGAATTAAGTGGAAATCTGTGAACGGTTACGTTTATTTTTTATCCTTATCATCAAGTGTAAATAAGGTTATTGTAGAGATTAAGCCTATTATAACTATTATTAACGAAAATGGGGCAGCTTCTCTATAGCGCTCATCGCTTACAAGTTCATATATTCTAGTTGATATAGTTTCAAAATTAAATGGTCTTATAATGAGTGTTGCTGTGAGCTCTTTGATAGTATCCATAAATACGAGCAAAAATCCCGATAATATACTCTTCTTGATGAGAGGGATATGAACATTCAAACATGTGGAAATAGGTCCATGACCCATAGTATATGCAGTCCACTCAATTTCATTTGGTGTTTTTTTGAGCCCTGACTCTACCGCCTTGAAAGATATAGCAAAAAAACGAAATAAATATGAGTAAACTAATGCGCCAATAGTTCCTACCAAGCTAATTTCCACAACATATTGAGTAATGAAAGAGGATATTCTGCTTAAAAATATTATTATGCTAATTGCGATAATTGCATTTGGAATTGCGTAGCCTAAAGAAATGAGACGTGCTACATTATTGATTACCTTATTTTTACGCGCCGTATATCCAATAATTATTGCAATGCTAATTGAGATTAGTGCAGTGATGAATGATAAACTAACGCTATTTGCTATTATGTTATAGAATCTTGCTTCATATATGAAAAACCCCTTCTCTATGCTCCAATATATGAGCGGAATCATTGGCAAAATAAAACCTATTAATATCGGCAATACACACATAAGATAAGCAAAGATCAATGGTATAGTGCCACTTATACTCCGTTTATTGTGATAATCTGAATTGGTATTGATTGAAGAGTAGGATATTCCTTTTTTTTGTAGTTTTTTTTCGATAGCTATTAGTGTTGCAACGAAAATCAACTCTGCAACTGCTAAAACAGTAGTTGAATATTTGTCATGCAGTAAAAACCAGGTGCGATATATTCCTGTTGTGAAAGTATCGATAGCAAGAAACTGTGGTGTGCCGAAATCTGTAATTACTTCCATTAGTACCAAAGACAACCCAGCTATAATTGATGGGCGTATGGAGGGTATGATGACAGAAAACAGGCTCTTCAATGAGGAGAACCCAAGTGTTGACGCAATAGTGACTGAGTTACTAACATTCTTTAGACTTGAGCGGACTAACATATAAACGTATGGATATAGGCTGAATCCCATTACTAATATTCCACCACCTAGGGATTTTATTTCAGGAAACCAATAGTCACCTTTGCTCCAATCTAAAATGTCTCTTAATAAGCTCTGCACCGGACCTGAAAACTCTAGCGTATTTACATAGACGAACGCTACTATATATCCAGGAATCGATATCGGAAAGAACAAAGCAATCTCAAAAATTTTACTTCCAGGAAATGAAAAAAATGTGGTGAGCCAAGCTGGAATTACTCCAAATATGAAAGATATTCCCCCTACTCCTACCATCAAAATTAACGTACTCAGTATATATTCAGGAAAAAGTGTACTGATTACCCATTCGGAATTCGCTGAATCTGTAAATAAGATTGATATTAACGATAGTATAGGACAGACGAATAATATACTTACTAAAAATAAGAATATATTTTTAAATACTCTTAAAAACATTAATTTGAATCTATATTTTATATTAAAATGTTATATGTAAAAACTGAAGATATCCAGTAATTAACAGCCGTACTATTGAATATCTTTATAATTTTGTATATCATGTTTTTAGTTGATAAGTGAATAATCATGAGCTTCGTCATTGCAACTTTCTATCACTTTGTAGAACTCTCTAATTATTATGACATGAAAGACGAAATAAAAGCTGCATGCAACAACGTTGAGTTAAAGGGCACTATACTCCTTGCAGAAGAGGGTGTTAATGCAACAATATCTGGTGAAAGAAACGCAATTGATAAAATATTCGATTTTCTACGTTCTGATTATAGGCTAAGGGACCTTACATGGAAAGAGAGTGCAGCAAAATATCAACCATTTAGCAAGATGAAGGTAAAATTAAAAAGAGAGATTGTGAATCTTGGTGTAAGCAATCTTGATATTTCCCTTAAGGGTAAATATGTTGATCCAGAGCATTGGGATGATTTTACTTCTCAACCTGACGTTTTAGTAATAGATACACGAAACGAGTATGAAGTGAAATTAGGCAAGTTTAAGAATGCAATTAATCCACACACACAATGTTTCCGTGAGTTTCCTCAGTGGACAGAGTCATTTTCTGAGAGTAAAGACCTGAAAGTGGCTATGTACTGCACTGGTGGGATTAGATGCGAAAAATCTACAGCATATATGAAAAGCCTTGGATTTAGTGATGTTTACCATCTTAAAGGCGGCATTCTTTCTTACCTTGAAAAAACTTATAATAAAAATGGTAATTGGAAAGGAGAATGTTTTGTTTTTGATGATAGAATTGCTGTTGATAACTCACTTACTCCAAGCAACACAATAAAATGCATATTCTGCTCAAATCAAGTTTCAACTGATAAACTGAAATCAGTTCCACGTGGCCAAGTGGTTTGTTCTGATTGTAAACTTCAGTGTTATAGCTATAATAAATAAAACATCATACTGCTGCAGTTGTATGCACGTTGTGATTTGAGAGCAACCTCTACCAGAAAGGGTGTCATGCCAGTGCCCAGACACTGGCATCCAGGTTCTTTTTTTCTAGATTCCAGCGTCACACGCTGGAATGACAAAAAAGCTGATTTTTAACGTAGATAATGGTTATGCAAGAAGTCTATTTCTTGCCCTTAATCAACTCTAAAGCCTTCTCCAGATCTATGCTCTCAATATCTGCACTCTTGCCCAAAGCAACGTTTGTTTTACCACATTTTATATAGAATCCATACCTACCATTGCAGATAAAAACTTCTTTTCCCTTTTCATTAACCCCGAGAGATTTTAACTCTTTGCGTGGACTGTTTGCAATAATTTGTACAGCTTCGCTCAATTCTGTATTCAGCACCTCTTTGGAGCTTTTCTTAAGAGAAAAGTATTTACCATCATAGAAAATATAGTACCCAAATCGCCCAAGGCCTATTTTTACTTCCTTTCCGGTTTCAGGGTGTTCTCCGATTACTTTCGGCAAGGAAAGTAACTGAGTAGCGGTGCTCAGATCAATATCATTAACATTTATATCTTTTGGTATGGAAACCGTTTTTTTCTTTTTTAACTCGTTATTAAACTCCAGATAAAGTCCAAAAGGACCCTTTTTGATCATCACTTCTTGGTTTGTTATACCATCTACACCTAAACTTTTTGGATATTCTGAATTGTCGTTACTACCTGTAATTTCTTTTGTATGGTTGCATTCAGGATAGTTAGAACATCCAAGGAACACCCCGGCTTTTCCAAAGTTCAATTTCAATATGCCACCTAAGCAAGCAGGACATTTTGTATTCACCTCTTTTCTTCCTTCTTCTGAACAAAACCAATCGATTACCAAATCGTGAATGCCGCTGAAAACTTCATCATGCGTCATTTGCTTGACAGAGTTTACATGACCAAAAAATGGCACCCAAAAGTGGCCTAATTCTTTTTTCCAATCTGCATGTCCATTTGAAATTAAATCAAGCTTTTCTTCCATTTGTGCTGTGAAATCATACTCTACACAACGCTGAAAAAAAGTTTCTAAAAATATAGTAACGATTTTACCACGACTGCTTGGAATAAACCTTTTGCTATCCAATGAAACGTACTCACGATCTTGTAATACCGAAATAATTGTTGCATAAGTTGATGGGCGGCCTATACCGATTTCTTCCATTTTTTTAACGATACTTGCTTCACTATAACGAGGTGGCGGTTGAGTGAAATGTTGTTTTGGCTCAACTGAAATCAGCTTGCATGCTTCCCCTTCCTTCATGGCAGGTAGCAGGCCTTCATTTTCGGCTTCCATGTTATCTTGATAGACTCTATAAAAACCATCAAAGAATATACTCGACCCACTTGCTCGCAGAACTACTTTTTGATCAGTAGAACTAATTTCAACTACCACTTGATCAAGAATCGCCGATTCCATTTGACTTGCAATGGTCCTTTTCCAGATTAAATCGTACAATTTAAATTGCTCTGGCGTTAAGTAATCCTTAATACTACCCGGCGTTCTATTGATATCAGTTGGACGAATTGCTTCATGTGCTTCTTGAGCATTTTTGACCTTTTTTACATATTTACGAGGAGACTGCGGTAAATATTTATCACCATATAATGACTTAATTGACCCTCTAATTGAGTTTATAGCCTCATCTGCAATATGAAACCCATCTGTACGCATGTAAGTTATCAACCCTACAGTTTCACCACCAATATCGATACCTTCATATAAATTTTGCGCTATGCGCATAACACTTTTCACATTAAAATACAGTTTATTCACTGCATCTTGCTGAAGACTTGAAGTAATAAACGGAGGAAGCGGGTTTCTCTTAACTTGCTTGCGTTCTACTGTGCTTACAGCATATTGCCTTGACTCAATCTCCCTGACTAAGTTCTTTGCTTCCTCTTCATTCTTAATATCAAATTTTTCTAGCTTTTTATTGTCATAGTGGCTTAGCATAGCAAAAAAAGCCTCATCTTTGCTATTTTGCATTTCTGCCTTTATGCTCCAATACTCCTGTGTTATAAATTTAATAATTTCATCTTCTCGTTCGCATATAATCTTTAATGCAACAGACTGCACTCGCCCTGCAGACTTGCTCCCCGACAATTTTGTCCACAGCAGTGGTGACAAACTAAACCCAACCAGATAATCCAAAGCTCTACGTGCTTGTTGTGCACGCACTAAATCCATATTTATTTCACGTGGATTCTTTATTGCTTCTTGTACTGCTCTTTTTGTTATCTCATTAAAGACTACTCTATAAATGTTGTTTTCATTACTGATTGCTTTCTTTTCTTTTAATGTCTCTATCACATGCCAAGCCATTGCTTCCCCTTCTCTGTCTGGGTCTGTTGCAAGATATATATCTGATGTTTTGCTTGCGGCTTTTACTAACTCTTTTATATACTTTTCTGCTTTTTCAATGGTCTCATACTTTATAGCAAAATCATTATCCGGATCGACAGAACCGTTTTTTGCTGGAAGATCCCTCACATGTCCAAAGGATGCAGCTACTTTGAACTCTTTACCCAAATATTTACCTATTGTCTTTGCTTTCGCAGGTGATTCAACTATTAATAATGCCATATTGTTAATTATTTTAGTACTTAAAGATAATATGTTGAGAAATATACGATGAAAAGTAAAAAAATATTTTAATGGTTCTTGTGAATTTTACGAACCTGGTTGTGGGACCTTTTCAGAAAACCCTTGGACGTTGCTATTTTTAAGTGACTTTGAAGGCTCATTACAATAGTATATGATCGCAGCAGCAACGAGAAGCTAGATTCCAGTGTCAGCTACTTGCATGACAAAAAAAGGAGCGCTGGGATGACATCCTCCCTTGTGGAAATTGCTCTCAAATCACAATGCCCGTAAAGCTGCAACCCTAGAGCTACTATCTCTCACCCACTGCAAATATTGCACGGTACTATCCACTTGATCATCGTGTCGAGTTTCAGGAAACATTAAAATCTCATACTCAAAATCGTTTAGCCATACTGCTTGATGTGGCAGAAAAACCTTGCCAGACTCTATCATCGGAGCAATCCGGTGGAATCGAGTGAGTTTGTCATCATGTGGCATTATTTCAATAATGGGTAAATCACTGTTTGTCTTTAGCTCTTGTACTAATTGCTGACCACTTGTTTTGGCTTCGATCAAAATCGCGTGTGGTGACCATCTTGCAGCTAGTGATAAAACTTGTTCTTTAAGCTTTGGATACTCAAGCTTTGCGCGATATACATCAAGTAAATAGAATTTATTATCTATTTTTGCCCAGGTGGTGCAGACGCTAAAGTTGCTCATGCTGCTTGTTGAAACTGCAGTGTCCCAGCTCTGAGTGACATATGAGAGACTATCAGGAAAATTTCTATAGCGTTTCAACCACTCTGGTTTAATTATACCACTTGAAAGCGGCAGAGGGTTTTGTTGATATTGCGCAGCAAAAGCATAACTCCCAAGTTCAGCTTTTATTATCTCAACTTCTTCTTTTCCTCCATCGAGGGGATATAACAACTGACCTTCTTCTCTTGAATATAATATCCTTACAGGTGACGCTGGTTTATTATATAATCGCCTGGTCGCACAGTGCTGAGCTACTCGGATGATAGGAACGGGAGGTATTGGCTTTTTGATTGAATAAATAACCTGCTTATTTTCAGAAATCATTGGCAAACAAATATGATGCCATATGTTTTTTGGCTTGGAGAGAAGGTGTCCAGTTAAGTCCTCCTGGTGTAGCCTGTGCATTACAAGAACGATGACTCCTTTTTTTCTATCGTTCAGCCTGGTTACTAAAGTCTGATCAAACCAGTTTGTGGCACGCTTTCTAAGCGTTTCACTCAAAGCTTGAGCAGAACTGAGCGGATCGTCCACAATGATAAAATCACCACCTTCACCAGTTAGTGTTCCACCAACTGATGTTGCGATTCTGTATCCTCTCTGCACTGTTTGAAATTTATATTTGGTATTCTGGTCTTTGGATAGTTCTATCTCTGGAAATAGCGCTCTATACCAACTAGACTGCATCACGCACCTGGTGTCGAGCGAGTGCTTTTCGCTGAGCCGCTGAGAATAACTTGCAACTATTATTCTCGCAGTTGGTTGGTTTCCCAGTATCCATGCGGGCCACGCAACGCTTATGCACATGGACTTCATCGAGCGCGGAGGCATATTGAATATTATTCGTTTCACTTCACCAGCGCTCGCCGCTTCCAGCCTATCTGCTATGACTTTTATATACTGATAATCGTTATACTCACACCCCGGCACTACCGTTTGAAAGCACAGTTCAATGAATTTTAGAAAGTTCATGATATAATGTTGAAACCAGCGCGTAACGCTGGGATGACAAAAAAAGGAGCACTGAAGGCTATAGGTTGTAAGCGAGACGTCATGCCGCTGCAAAATAATTAACCGTCATACCGCGATTCATTCGCGGTATCTCTTAACATAGATCCCCTACTATACCTTAACATAGATCCCGCTAACAAGCAGCGGGATGACGAATTACTTAACCATCATCTACACCGTCATACCGCGATTCATTCGCGGTATCTCTTAGCCGCTAACAAGCAGCGGGATGACGGTTGTTGTTTAGCTATAAATATTAAGAAATTTACTAAATGAAAAAAAAGGCAAAAGAAGCCCTGGGGTTATTATCCGCTTTAAAATATTGGCGTTTTTTATGTTTTAAACGCTTGACAAGCAAGATTAAGCTGCTTTTAATTGCAACTAACTTACGCTGCAAATGTTTAAGAAATTTACTAAGCAGAAAAAAAGACAAAGAATCCCCGAGTTAGCTAGTCTTTTACTATCTCTGTCGAGTATTGGCATTTTTTGATGTCTTGTAACGCTTTATAAGCGCGTTCAGCTTATTTAGATAAAAATCTAGATGTAGATGAAGTTTTGTAAAGACATACAGTATCTATATACTGCAAAAAATTGAACATAAGACGCCGATACATTAAGTAATCCTTACCTTTTAATCTGCAGATTGGCGAAAGCAAATACAATAGCTTCACTATCATGATAAGGGCGCTGGTGGAGTTTGTCAAGCAACTTTCTATATAATATTTTCTAAAATAAATAGACTTCTCGCATCCAATTTCGGTAGCGCGCGACACACAACTGCAATGACAAGGTTTTGTAAGATAAACATCATATTCACACGAAGTACTTGACTTCACTTGTACTAAGAAGCATTTTATATATGTTGTGTGCCCGTAGCTCAGCTGGATAGAGCAACAGCCTTCTAAGCTGTGGGTCGTAGGTTCGAATCCCACCGGGCACACTCTTCTATCAATACTTTCTATAAATCTTCAAATACTCTGGCACCACATTTTCAATTGCTAATGGTCGAACCTTCATTGTTTCAAGGTCAACTGACTTTTCGATTGAACTATTCATCATAACTTTCACCTGATCTTGAGTAAGCATAGGGTTCGTATCTCCGGTTACTGGTTTTAGCAGCATAGAAATAATTTTATTTTCTAAAAAGAAAGCTATTAACTTTGCCATTGGAAAAGATACATTGATCAACAAACACTTTCTGTTAGTAACATTCAGAATAAACTTCAATAAGCTTTTGAAGGAGTAAACCTTTGGTCCACCCATGTTATAAATTTTCTTGTCTTGCTTATTAAAACTGATAATACGATATACCACTTCAGCTAAGTCTGTTACACATATTGGCTGAAATTTAGTTGTTCCATTGCCAATTAGTGGTAAGAAAGGAAGAATAGTTGCTAATCTTGCAAATTTATTAAAGAAGTTGTCTTCTTTACCAAATACAAGGCTTGGCCTAATTATTATTGCTTTTTGAAATGCTGAAGTTACAGCTTTTTCACCTTCCAATTTACTTTTGGCATATTTTGACAACTTGCTATTTTCTATTCCCATAGCAGAAAAATGTATCATCATAGGTACATTTTTCATTTTTGCAGCTTTTGCTATCCTTTCAGCTATTTTAACGTGAACAGCGTAAAAATCGTGCTTTTTTGCTTCATATAATATTCCCACTAAGTTTATAGCTACATCACATTCTTCCATACCCTCCAGAACTGATTTTTCATCAAAAAAATCGCCTTTAAATATTGATATTTGTCCTAAATTGCCACACAATTTTAAACAAGCAGCTTTTTCCTGATTACGAGTGAATATCTTTATTAAATATCCTTCTGCTGCCAAGCGTCTTACGATGTGTTTCCCTATAAACCCCGTTCCACCAAAAATAATTACACGTTTTGTCACAATTAAAGTTCCTAATAATTTGTTACTGTAAATTAATACAATGATTTCGCTTAATATTTTATTACGAATTCCCGTACAATAAGATCCATTTTCATTCCTCGTGAGCCTTTAACTAGAATTGCGTCATTATTCTGAATAATGTTAGCTAAATCACTTTTCAATTGATTAGAATCATTAAAATGCGTGCCTCTTATATTATCTGGCAAAAGCTCATGCAATTCTAACATAAATTTACCAACTGTATAAACTTTATCTATATTATTTTCTGTGATAATCTTAACCAAATCTGTATGAAACTCTATGCTTTCATCACCAAGTTCCAACATATCACCAAGCAAAGCTATTTTTCTCTGATTAGAATATGTACTCAAAGTTTTTATTGCAGTTTTCATCGAAGCAGGGCTGGCGTTATAGGAGTCATCAATTAAATGTATATATTTTTTATTGTATTTGACCTTATGAATATTGCCTCTACCTTTCGCTACACTAAAATTCTTAAGTGCAAGTGGTAATTTTGATAAATCAAGTCCGAGGCTTTGCACAACTGCTGCAACAGCAAGTAGCGAATAAGCAAAATGCTCACCTTGTACACGTAAATTACAGTTTATAATTTGATTATCACTCAGCCTGATTTTTAAACTTAATCTATTAGCAACTCGGTTTGATGTCATTCCAGCGCGTGACGCTGGAATCCAGTCTTTATTATACAACCGTCTGATATGCTCATTTGCAATTGAACTTCCTGGATCCAAGTAGTCAAGCACTGGGATGACAGAAGATAGTGCTGAAATGACAGAAGATTCATCGTTTCTTATTAAGTTTAGTAAACAAACTTCAGCATTTTTATCTTTACCGAAGCTTATTACATTTCTATTGGCGTGTGATGAGAGATAATCATAATATTTATTATCTCTGCTTAAAACCAAAGTACCGTTATTTTTCATACCATACAGAATTTCTAACTTCGCTTGTGCAACGTCAAATAGTGATGAAAAATTTTCAGTATGTGCAGGTTCGATGTTGGTAATAACTGCAATATTCGGATTACTAATTTTTGATAATTCTTTTATTTCACCAGCTTTATTCATTCCCATTTCAAGAATTAAGTACTGGCAGTTTTTTGGAGCTTTCAGAATTGTCAAAGGCAATCCTATATTATTATTTAAGTTACCTTCATTTACATGAGATACTCCATATTGCGATAAAACAGTGTGCAGCATATCCTTTGTAGTGGTTTTCCCAACACTGCCTGTAATTGCAATAACTTTAGCATCAACAAGAACATTTCTAATGTAGTATGATGCCATACCGTGCAAAGCTTTCAGGGTATCTTGTACAATAATGAGAGGGAAATTTTTATATTTACCCTCACTCACTATTGCAGCGACAGCCCCTTTTAAAAACGCTTCATGCAAAAAATTATGGCCATCAAAATTCTTTCCCTTGAGGGCAATAAATAAATCACCTTTTTTTATGCTTCTTGTGTCCGTTGAAATATTTGAGCTATGTATCCAATTACAACCATTTACGTCTCTTCCGCCAGTTGCATCAATGATATTATTTGTGTTCCATTTAAACATAATTTAGAGTATTCTTTATAATAAATTGAACAATAAAAGTAGCGAAAATACTACATGTTTTAGACAATGTGCAAATAATGGTTGCAATCCCTATAATTCTATCTTATAATGGATATAGAAGTTTAAATTTTTTCGTCTATAATTAAAATGTATTTAGTTATAGAAAGTACCTTGGAGGTATGTATGGCAGAATCTATTTGGGCTAAGATAGGCGGAGCAGTTAAAACAGGTGTAGAAGCTACAGGTCGGGTGTTTGCTCTTGTGCCTAAAGCACTTATTTACCCTATAAAGAAGCCGTTTGCTTCAACGGGTGAAATGAAACATGATGCTACAGTTTCGTTAAAGAAAGCTGTTGGTATAGATGTACCTGAAGAAGAAAGGGAATATGATCCACCTATAGAAACCACACAGGCTAGTAAGGATCTTGGTGTACAAATAACAGAGCAAAAGAAAGGGATAGGAAAGGTAAGTTTTTTAGTGTCAAGAACTCTGACGGGAGATATACCTTATTTGAATGATGAACAATTGAATAAAATAAAAGCACTAAAAAGTGAGTATTCAAACATCACTATACATAGAGAAGAAAATAAAATTGTAATTGAAGTTGATGTTAAAAAAATAATTGAAGACATTAAAACTGACTCTAAAAATAAAGGAAAGAGTCCAGAGGAGATAAAAAAGCTTGCTATTGAAGAAATTAAACAAAAAGTTGACGGTAACCTTAAAGATCTAGCAAAAATTACTGGTGGAGAATTTAAAGTTCACACAGACTTAAAATTGCTGTATGGTATTGCAGAAAAATTGTATAAGGAATATGATAATCAAAAGCAGTCATCAGAAGCTACGAAACCTGCAGGACTTACAAATAGCGAAGGGTTACTAAAGGCTGGTCAGCCTTCAGTAACTATAGCTTCAGGTGAGAAAAAATGGGCGCAAGAAGCTATAAAGCCAGGTAAGTCGCAAAGTTGTGGAATGCAAAAATAAGTTATAGGGGAGTATTATGAGTGAAGCTAAAAAAATAGAGGAAAGACATCATAGTTTAACTGTTCCTGGGGATATGTATCACTTACAACCAGGAGTTATTACTGGAAAAAGGGTAAGTGGAATAGAACCCTTTTTGAAAGAACAGCAGGACATGGTAAAAGTAAGGGAACTTGTAAGCTCTTTAAATCTTGAAGATGCTTCTGGTGAAGCGATAAAACCACTATCTACACCTAATGTAGAGAAAAACGAAGAAAGAGGGAAAGGTCGCTCTTAAAATATGAGCAATGAAGTTTATGATAGCGATAACATCTTTGCTCAAATATTAAGAGGTGAGTTACCTTGTGAGAAGGTACATGAAAATGAAAATGTACTAGCTTTTCATGATAAGTACCCTGACGCACCAGTTCATATTTTAGTTATATCAAAAAATCAATATATTTCATATGATGATTTCATTCTAAAAGCTCCTGAAGAGGAAATAGCGGATTTCTTCAAAACTGTAAGAGAGATAGCACACAAATATAATCTAGAAAAAACAGGATATAGATTAGTCACTAACTACGGTGAAAATGGAGAGCAGGTTGTACCACACTTTCACGTGCATATTTTAGGTGGTAAAAAGTTAGGAAAGCATGTAAACTCATAGTGTTATATGTTTTGTTAAATGAGCGAATATTTAACCATAGTAATCTTTATCTGCGTATCAATTGTAGTATCTTTTGCTTTAGGTATATTGCCTATGTTTCTTGCAGTGAGTAAGCCAGATGGTGAAAAGCTTTCCACATATGAGTGTGGCTTCAATCCACTATCCAGTGCAAGAAAAAATTTTGACATTAAATTTTATCTAGTTTCAATATTATTTATAATATTTGACTTAGAAATTGCTTTTCTTTTTCCTTGGGCTGTTTCTTTATCTAAGATAAGCTATGGTGGATTTTGGTCTATGATGGTATTTCTTGCAATACTCACTATAGGTTTTATCTATGAATGGTGTAAAGGTGCATTAGAGTGGGAGTAGTTTATGACAAATCAAATTCTATCTAATGATGACTGGGGTCGTTATAAAAAAGAAGGGTTTCTTGTCACTAAATTTGGTGATTTAACAGATTATGTAATGAATTGGGCAAGGTCTGGTTCATTGTGGCCAATGACATTTGGTCTTGCATGTTGCGCAGTTGAGATGATGCATACTGCATCCAGCCGTTATGATCTTGATAGATATGGTATAATGTTTCGTGCAAGCCCACGTCAATCAGATGTGATGATTGTTGCTGGCACACTAACTAATAAAATGGCAGCAGCATTGCGCAAGGTTTATGATCAAATGGCAGACCCGAAGTATGTTATTTCCATGGGAAGTTGTGCAAATGGTGGTGGTTATTACCATTACTCTTATTCAGTAGTCCGAGGCTGTGATAGAATTGTGCCAGTTGACGTGTATGTCCCTGGATGCCCACCAACCGCTGAGGCGTTGCTATATGGAATGCTATGCCTACAAAACAAAATAAAACGGACTCGGAATGGATAAAACTGCAAAGTATATACAAAAAAAGACCAAATGCGAGTGCATTCAAAAAGATGATGGCATTATTGTAATATATTCAACTTTAGATGAAATTGAAAAGCATCTATTCTTTCTACGTGATGATGAAAAGTGTAGGTTTGAACTATTAGTTGATATTTTTGGGGTTGACTATCCAAATAGAGAGAAGCGTTTCGAGCTAATATACAATCTGCTCAGCATTGTGCATAATATTAGAGTACACATAAAGCTTCAGTTATGTGAAAGCGACATGCCTCCAAGTGTAGCGAAGATATTTAGTACGGCTTTGTGGTTTGAGCGTGAAGTGTTTGATATGTATGGAATAGAGTTTTCTGATCACCCTGATTTGCGTAGGATTCTAACAGACTATGGATTCAAAGGTCATCCAATGTTAAAAGATTTCCCTCTCACTGGTTATGAGGAAGTAAGATATGATATAGAGACAAAAAAGGTTGTGTATAATCCTATAGATTTACCGCAAGATTTTCGTATGTTTGATAGCTTATCGCCTTGGGAAGGTAAAACCATAAAAGTAAATACAAAGGAGTAGAAAATGACAGTACAAAGAAAAAAAATATCTTTAATCGGTGCAGGAAATATCGGTGGAACTCTCACCCATATGATTGCACTAAGGGAACTCGGTGATGTTGTTTTACTTGATATTAGTGATGGAATACCACAAGGTAAAGCACTCGACATAGCAGAATCATCCCCTATTGATGGATTTGATGTCAATATTACTGGCACAAATAGGTATGAAGATATAAAAAACTCCGATGCAATTATAATAACCGCTGGCATCGCTAGAAAACCTGGAATGAGCAGGGATGACCTCCTGCAAACCAATGCTAAAGTAATGAAGGAGGTTGGCGAAAATATTAAAAAATATTCTCCAAACGCGTTTGTAATAGTGGTTACCAACCCTTTGGATGCCATGGTTTCAGTGGTGCATAAATTTTCAAACCTTCCAACTAATATGATTGTTGGCATGGCAGGAGTGCTTGATTCTTCCCGTTTTCGTTACTTTCTTGCAAGTGAGTTAAATATCTCAGTTGAAGATATATCTGCTTTTGTGCTTGGAGGACATGGCGACACTATGGTACCACTAATCAATTGTGCTTCAGTTGCTGGAGTTCCACTTACTCAAATTATCGATATGGGTCTTATCACACAGAAAAAAGTCGATGAAATAGTTGAACGCACTCGCAATGGCGGTAAAGAAATAGTTGATCTGCTTAAGTCTGGATCTGCATACTACGCTCCTGCATCTTCAGCTATATGCATGTTAGAATCATATTTAAAAGATAAGAGGCGCATATTACCATGTGCTGCTTACCTTAATGGTGAATATGGTGTAGAAGAGTTGTTTATTGGTGTTCCTGTAATTATTGGAAAAAACGGAATTGAAAAGATCCTAGAAGTTAAAATGAATGATAGTGAACAAGAAATGTTTAATAAGTCTGTAAACTCGGTGAGAGAGCTGGTGAAATCTTTAGGTTCATAAGCAAATTAATGGTTTTATAGAGCTTCTTTATAGCTCAAACAGCCTAAAAAAGTTGCTTGTGGTTACCTTCGCTACTTGTTCTGGTGACTCATTCCACAACTCTGCCAAACAATCAACAACGTATTTCACCATTGCTGGTTCATTCTTTTTTCCCCTATAAGGCTCAGGTGATAGATATGGTGCATCAGTTTCGACTAAAACACGCTCGCGTGGTACATTTTGTGCAATTTCTCTGAGTAAGCTCGCATTTTTAAAAGTAATAATTCCAGAAAATGAAATATATAACCCCAAATCTATAGATTGATAAGCAAGTTCTTTAGAGGAAGCAAAGCAGTGCATTACTCCACTAAAAGCACCGGCTTTCATTTCTGACCTTAACATATCGATCATCTCATTATCAGCGCTTCTTGTGTGAATAACTAAAGGTAGTCCAGTTATTCTTGACGCTTCTATATGTAATGCAAAACTTTTTTTCTGATTGTCTTTGTTGTCAGATTTATAAAAATCTAACCCGGTTTCACCGATACTAATTACCTTTTGGTTCTTGGTAAATTCAACTAATTCATCAACATGTATACACTCACCGTTTTCTATAGCAGCATCAAGCGGATGTATACCAACAGAGGAGTAGACCTGATCATAGGATGAAGAAATTTTTAATAACTTAGGAACATCGTCAATGCTTACGCATATGTTATGCAAAACCTTTACACCATTTTGCTCTGCCCTTGAAATTACTTTTGGTATTTCATCGTCAGAAAAATAAATCAAGTGGCAATGAGAATCTACTATCATGAGCTTATTGTTGAGGCTTTTATTATAGAAGAAAACTCTTCTATCACTGTTTTATAAACTTCTTTTTTAAATGATATAGCACTGGCTACTAAACTATCTATACCTTGCCAACGCCACTCTTTGAACTCTGGATGACCAGTATAATTAATATCAATGTCCTCATCCTCTCCGCAAAACTTCATTAAGAACCACCTTTGCTTTTGACCAGAATATTTTCCATTCCAGCATATTGGTATAACTTCTTCAGGCAAGTTGTAGTATATCCAATCCTTGCTTTTAGTTATAACCTTTACTTTATTAGTACCAACCTCCTCTAGCAACTCACGTAACGCTGCTTGTTCCAGTTCCTCACCATCATCAACACCTCCTTGTGGCATCTGCCAGTAAGAATCGCTATCAAAGCGTTTTCCAATAAAGGCATGTCCTTGTCTGTTAAATAGCATTATGCCAACACAAGGACGGTACTTATCTTTCTGCTCAACCACGAGTACGCTCTGTTTTTAAATGATTTGTTACAGAAGTTTTAATTAATTTTCCATTTTTTTCTTTCTTCATCTCTTCAACAATTTTCTTTGCAACTTCCTTTGCACTCAAGTTCGAGTTATCAATTTCAAGCGAACCCTCAGGTATAAATAGCCTTTTCCCTTCAATTTTCTTTATAGCAAAATCCGGATCAGTAATTTTATTTTCCTGATATCTCTCTTCTGATTGGACACGTCTTACTAGTTTTTCATTATTACAATGTAATACTACAGAAAAAATTTCCATGTCCATTTTTTTACTTAAATTTACCACTGAGTTATATAATCTTTGGTCATAGGGATCACCCTCTATCAATTCATTTGTAAATATATAATGTTTTGATTTTACGTAGTGTTTTTCCAGTATTGCTAATACATTTTCCCTAACTGCAAAAATTTTTTCCCATAGGTCATCTGGAACTTCAGCGTTTTGTAATTTAACAATATCAAATATAATATTATTGAATAGATTATTGCTTACTATTACTGCACCAATGATTTTACACAGTTCCTTTGCAGTAGTAAACTTACCACTGCCTGGAAAGCCGATTAAGTAGATGAGAGTCTTGCCCATAATGAATACTAGTAAAAAGCTATTTTCAATTATATAAAAAGTATATACATTGTACATGCTAAAAACATGATGATAAAATAGATGCAGGTAATACCTTTAACAAGTAGTTGCGTTGAAAATAGTTCATATTTAGAAATTTTGAGTATATAATTATAAATGAATCATATAACCTGTAAACAATGCTTAGCGATATGGAATCGATAAGAAGTACAATTGAAGAGATAATAGATCAAAATAAAGGTCATGATATAGTAACTTTTGATGTGCAGAATAAAACCGTTATTGCAAAATATATGATTATTGCATCTGGTGATTCAAGCCGTCACGTTAAAGCTTTAGCTGAGCACGTAATAAAAAGCCTCAAGCCACATGATAAAATAGATGTAGAAGGTATGGATGAAGGCAATTGGGTGGTTTTGAATTTTCAAGGCATAATGGTTCACATATTCAGGCCGGAAGTAAGGGAGTATTATAAAATAGAAGAGTTATGGAACTGATTGCCTGGATAGCTGGTGCACAACTGCACAAACGTTGTAATTTTGAAGGCAACTCCTGCACAGGTAGTGGTGTCATGAAAGTAGCTGACACTGGAATCCAGTTTTTCATGCAATTTCATCGAAAACGTTGTATAGTGTGCTTGTTTATAATTAAGTTCCAGTGTCTGGGCACTGGCTTCTCTATTAGGGTTACCTTCGGCATTAATGACAGGATAGACTGGGGTTTATAAAATGAAACACGCATCTGAATTTTTAAATTTCATCCAAGAAAGAGGGTACCTATACCAATGCACAAACATTGAAGGACTAGATCAATTATTATTGCAGAGCAATTATATAGTTGCATACATTGGGTTTGATTGCACAGCACCAAGTCTTCATGCTGGTCACCTAATTCAGATTATGATGCTCTGTCACCTACAAAAATTTGGTTATAAGCCGATAGTCTTACTTGGAGGTGGCACAACAAAAATTGGTGACCCATCCTTCAAAGATAAAGCAAGAAGCATCTTGCCTGTAGAGAACATCAATCAAAATACATCCAGTATAAGGAGAATATTAGAGAAAATGGTGTCTTTTAATGACAGCAAGACTGGTGCAATGATAGTAAATAACGCAGATTGGTTGGATAACATAAAATACATAGATTTTTTGCGTGATATAGGAGCTTATTTTTCTGTAAATCGTATGCTAAGTTTTGATAGTGTGAAAACCAGGCTGGATAGAGAGCAAACCTTAAGCTTTCTGGAATTTAATTACATGCTATTGCAAGCTTACGACTTTATTGAATTAAACAAAAAATATGATTGTCGTCTGCAGATTGGAGGGTCAGACCAGTGGGGAAATATAGTAAACGGAATTGAACTTGGAAAAAAGTTGAATTTACCTGAGCTATTTGGCCTTACCATGCCTCTTTTATTAAATGCACAAGGAAAAAAAATGGGCAAAACTGAAAGTGGAGCAGTGTGGCTTGATGATAATATGCTAAAGCCTTACGACTACTGGCAATATTTTCGCAACGTTGATGATCAAGATGTTGGACGTTTTTTAAGATTGCTCACTGATGTGCCAATTGATGAGATTAGAAAATTAGAGTCTTTAAAGGATCAAGAAATAAATGAAGCAAAAAAGGTCTTGGCAACAGAAGTGACAAAAATATGTCATGGTGACAAAGAAGCGGAACTTGCACAATTTGCTGCAATTTCTGCTTTTGAGAATGAAGATAGCTCACTACTTCCTGATTACATCATAAAAAAAGAACAAGTTGCAAGCGGCATATCCTTAGTAGACCTACTACATGACACCGGGTTTGAACCTTCAAAAGGCGCTGCAAAGCGTTTAATACAGGGCAACGGATGCAAGATTAATGATAATGTTGTAAACAATATTGATCATGTAATAAATTTCGAAAGCTTTAAAGATCAGCCATTTATAAAATTATCTGCAGGAAAGAAACGCCATATAAAAGTTGTGGTAGATTAGGTCTCGAAGTAAGAAAACAAATTTTATACAAGTGAGAAATTAGATATGGAGCAAATTTTCAAAATTCGAGAATTATGTATAAAACAACTGGAAAGATAGTAGAAAGCGAAATTCTATTATATATAGCTAAAGTGGCTTAGGTTTACCTACAATTTGAAAAACAACAAATTCGTCATTCCGCTACTCATTAGCGGAATCTATACCGCGAATGAATCCATAACTGTACGGACATTGCAATTTGGGCCTACCAGGAGGGCAATGCCTCTTATCCAAGTACCCTCTTCTTGTCATCCCAGTGCGTGACACTGGGATGGCTTTGTTGCATAGCAACTGAAAAAATCTGGTGGCTACTGACAAAATTCATTATAAAATAGCCATTTAACCTTGAAAGAAAAAATATGCCACAAAAAATGAGGGTCAGTAACCATAGCGAATATAACAAATTTCTAGAAAAAAGAGGAAATATTTTTCATTATATCAACGAAGCCATAGAAAAGTGGTACGAGAATGGTCCAAAAATACCAGGTGGCAACAATATTTATAGCGATAAAGTTGTAATTTTGGTGCACATAATAACTTGTTTATTTAGAATAGGCCTGAGGCAAACAGTTGGGTTTATAGCAGGATACCTTGAGCAAATTGGGAAAAATTTGCAAGTTATCAGCTATTCACAATCATCAAGAAGGTTTAAGAAACTTAATATTAAGATCAATGATTGCAGAAAATAATATGGAAGATATCGAAATTGCTATAGACAGTACAGGAATTAGTATATACAACAACACTCCTGGTCATAGCAAGGAAAATAGCGAAGATAGAAAGTATCGCAGCTATGAACAGACAAGAAAATTGCATGTAATGTTGAATACAAACAGCAAAAAAGCCATAGCTGTAAAATACAGTAACGGCTGATCACTATGGAGCTTGTGATTTGCTAAAAGAAGTCGATTTTCAGTATGTCATAAAAGTACTATATGCAGATAGGGCATATGACAGAGAAAAGCTCTATAAGCTGTGTAATCAATATGGTATAAAAACGAAAATTCCTCCGAAAAACAACGCAGCAGAGCATCCAAAGTTAGACTATATGGCTGAGAGAAATTCTGCAGTCAAGCTCATAAAGTCATATGATGAAGATGGTATAAAGAAGTGGAAAAAAGAGATGAGTTATGGAAAAAGATCTTATATAGAAAGTTTTTTCTCGCGACTGAAACAAACATTCGGGTTTAGTTTTAGGAATAAATCTGAGACAAATAGAGAGAAGGAACTACTTGTTAAATGCTATTTGCTCAATAAGTTCACTGATATTGGTATGGCTAAATTTGAGATAGCTTCATAAATTTATTGTGCGTTACCTACTATCCGAAGAGCGATGCAACAAAGCCCACTGGGATCCAGGAATTTTATTAAGTTGGTAAGTATAAAAGTAGCCGTTTTATGTTAAAACACAACGTTCTTGATGAGATTACGGTAAGGCTGGATTCCAGTGTCAGCTACTTTCATGACACCATTTGCTGTGCAATTTACCTTCAAAAATGAATGTTCATACAGTTATGGAATGAATCGCGGTATGACGTAGGGAAACCTTTCTTGAGTTAGCTATAGCACTATAAAATTGTCCGCAGGGCCATATAAAAGTCGTGGTGAGTTAATAAATTTTTATGGAAGAAAGGATATATTAGAAAATTGAGGGTTTTAAAGGAGGTAAAAATGAGACTGTATTATAAAGATATCACAGGTCTTATCAAAGAACCCTACCGCTCCAGAGGAAGGGATTATTTTGACAAAAGAAAGGTACAGATTATATCTGTTAATGAATCTCAAGCTAAATCAAAGGTAGTTGGATCAAATGTATATCGAGTAACACTAAAGCACGATGGTCCTCTTTTGAATGGAACATGTTCCTGTCCTGCATTTGTGTATTATGGTCCATGTAAGCATATGGCTGCAACAGGTTTTGCTTTGGTTGCACTTGATAGAAAGGAGTATCGATCGTCTGCGCGCCCAGATGAACAGACTCTCTTTGAAAGGTTTTACTAAGAAAAACAAAGCAAGAGCTAATTTCAATAATTACTCGTTCCAGTAAACATTATCCTGAGATTTTTGAAGAACTAAAGGATAAAGAATATGAGCAATTTATTCAAAGTGAACTTTCAAAATCCGAGAATTATGTATAAAACAACCGGAAAGATGGTGAGATCAGGTAATCTATGGCTAAGACGTCATACCGCCGCGGTATCTCTTAGCCGCTAACACGTAGCGGGATGACGAGATGCCACCACGAACCGTCATACCGCGCGATTCATCCGCGGTATCTCTTAGCATAGATCCCGCTAACAAGCAGCGGGATGACGGTTGTCGTTTAGCTATAAACATTAAGAAATTTACCAAACGAAAAAAAAGGCAAAAAAAGCCCCATGATTGGCTAATTACTTACATTATACTTTCAAGTATGGCGTTTTTTTATTCTAAACACTTAATAACCGCGATTCAGCTACTTTTAAACCGCAACTAATCTAAATTATAAACGTTAAGAAATTTACTAAACAGAAAAAAAGGCAAAAGAAACCCTAGGGTAGCTAGTTATTCACTATCCATTTTTTAAATCGGCGTTTTTTGATGTTTTAAATGCTTTATAAGCGCATTTCAGCTTATATTAGGTAAAAACCTAGAAATTTTATAAAGACATAAGGTGCACATAGTGCAAAAAATTAAACATGGGACGCCAGATACGTGAGTTTTTTTGTCATTTAATCTGTACAGAGAAGATAAATAAATAGCTTCAGTGTTTATGATAAGGGGGCTGGCGGAGTTTGTCAAGTGGTTTTTTAGCCACGTTTCCCTGTTATAATGTTCGTTTGCTTGACCTAAGATCCAGGAGTATTTAAACTGAACCCTATACAGTGCTAAAAATGATAGGAAATCTAAGCGGAATAGTTGATGAAGTGCGCAGTGATCACATAATCCTGAATGTGAATGATGTTGGCTATATGGTGTATCTTTCAGCCAAAACTTTAAATGCATGTTCCATCGGAAGTAGAGTTAAATTACTTATCGAAACCTATGCAAATAACAGAGAAAATGTCGCTCAGCTATATGGTTTTATAAGCAAAGAAGAACAGCAGTGCTTGAGGTTGCTTGTCAAAGTAAGCGGCGTTAGCTATAAAACTGCAATGTCAATTTTGAGTAAATTAACTCCAGAACAGCTATTTTTGGCAATTATGAATGAAGATAAAGTAGCACTCAAGATGAGTGGACTTGGCTTGAAACTCATAAATCGAATCATCACTGAATTGAGTGGCAAAGTAAGTAAACTAGAAATAAATAACAATAATTTTCATCCAATTAATGAAGATGCCCTTTCAGCTTTGATCAATCTTGGGTATGAAAAAATGAAAGCTTATGATACGATAAAAAAAATACAAGACGAATCGTCAAATCTGGGCACTAAGGATATTATTCGCATAGCGCTTAAGGAGCTCTCAACATTATGAAATCAATATCGTGCGGTAAAGAATATACTGAAGATGCGCGCAATATCAACATCAGACCTGAACAACTTGATGATTTTGTCGGACAAAAAGACTTAATACAAAATTTAAAAGTGTTTATAAATGCTGCAAAGACGAGAACTGAAGCTTTAGATCACGTTTTATTATATGGTCCTCCAGGGCTTGGCAAAACAACTTTAGCACAAATTGTTTCTAAAGAATTAAGAGTTAGCTTTCGCGCAACTTCTGGTCCTTTACTTAGTAAAGCTGGAGATTTGGCCGCAGTGCTTACCACTTTAAATGCAAAAGATGTTCTATTTATCGACGAAATTCATAGATTAAATCGCAGCATCGAAGAAGTTTTATATACTGCTATGGAAGATTTTTGCTTGGACATATTAGTAGGTGAAGGTCCATCTACTCGCACTTTAAGGATAGATCTACCACCATTTACGCTAATTGGAGCAACAACACGGCTTGGATTACTTTCTGCGCCACTGAGAGATCGTTTTGGCATTCCTTTGCACCTTGAGTTTTATTCTTTTGAGGAGCTAGTCGATATTATAAAAAGAGGCGCAAGAGTTCTTTCTGCTGAAATTGAAGAGGGTGCTGCGCGGGAAATTGCCTGCCGTGCGCGCGGCACTCCAAGAATTGCTTTGAGGTTACTCAGAAGAATAAGGGATTTTGTTGAAGTGAAAGATGATAAAAAAATTACTTATGAAGTCGCTGATTCTGTATTACTAAAATTGGGTGTAGATAAAATGGGACTCAATAAACTTGATATGAATTATCTAAGATTTTTATTCAACACTTCAGGCCCTGTTGGAATTGACACCATATCTATTGCGCTATCCGAAGATGTTGGCAATATTGAAGAAACAGTAGAACCTTATTTAATCAAAATTAGTTTTGTAAAGCGCACACCAAGAGGGCGCGTTCTAACCGATCAAGCAAAGGAGTATTTGAGCTTTCAACATTAAACGTCATAATTTATATTGACTAATTGAGATAATGCTCGTATGTTGACATTTGTGTATTAAGGATAATGGAGGCATATATGTTAGATAGTAATGAAACTGTATCTTTGATTGTTGATCAAAATATTGCTGCTGGTAGCGTATCTGGGTCAATACCGAATAAGGATAAATGTAGGTACGTCACTCTTGATGATGAAGAAACATGGAAGAGGTTCTTTGTAGATCAGAACAACCCTTCTACTAATACTACTAATAAAGTAATAGTGAAACCTCATGTTCATAAGAATAGCGATGGTATGTATAGATATACTGCTGAGGAGACCAAATATCATGGTCGGGAAATTGTAGGCAAAGCTGCTAAACAAATTGAAGAAGAGATATCTAAAAATATTGATGCAAAGCTTATAAAATTAAGAGAAACTAAAAATATAGATAACAGTGTTAAGCCTGTCATAAGAATTGCGCTGAACGATTATATAAAAGAAGTAAATTTGCATGATATTCTAAGTGGTAATATGTGCAAAAAGTACGATGTAAAGACAGTTACGTTGCTACTACCTGACCAAAAAACAAGGGGGGTACGTTGCCAAATTGATAAGGATGGGGCAAGAATTTATGAAGTGGCTAATGGGTCATATCAAATGACTTTAAAGTGGAATGCTCAAGGAAAAGAATGTAATATTAAAATTAATATTCATATTCATGATAATGGCTCCGTAGAACTTATTGAGGGTAATGGTGTTACTATGGAGCAATTAGCTGCACATAAAGAAGTAAAAGTAGGAAGGCAATATGAAGCAAAGCCTTTACATGAAGTGTTAGCATCACAATTGCCACAAACACAATTACAACAAAGCTCTGAAGAAGTAAAATTTTTGGAGCAGCATTCAACAAATGTAGAAGACTTGAGCGGCGCATCACAAAAGCATCAAGCTCCTGCTGCTTCAAAATAGGTAAAGTAGTGAAAATTCAGTATAAGTTGCTTGCATCTGCAAGTAACTTATACTCTTATAATGAGCAACATAATACTACCAAGAAATTTCTATGAGCGGTCAACTTTAATTGTAGCTGGAGAGTTATTGGGAAAAGTCCTCAAATTTTCTAACTTTAGTGGAATAATAACCGAAGTTGAAGCCTATATAGGAATGAATGACCCAGCTTGTCATGCGGCAAGAGGCTATACTAATCGAACCTCAGTAATGTTTGGTGTGCCGGGGTTTTCGTACGTATATTTTATATATGGAATGTACTACTGTTTAAACATTGTAACAGAAGCAGAAGGGTTCCCAGCAGCAGTGTTAATACGGGGATTAAAGCTTATTGAACCACTTGAAGCAAATTTAGGTGGACCAGGAATATTGTGCAAAAGATTAAATATTACAAAAGAACATAACAAACAGGACCTTACTATAAGCCACGAATTTTGTGTTTATGAATCCCACCTCAAACCAGATTATATTTGCACTCCGAGAATCGGAATTAGTAAAGGCCAAGAGAAATTTTGGCGGTTTAAGATTTTCTAAACTTAAGACCTTGCGTAGACTATTTGCCAATCGGATAATCACCAGTGAAACAAGCATCACAATATTGTGGTATAGCATTGTTACGCACCTCTCCTTTAACAGCCTGATATAGTCCATCAATACTCAAGAAGGCTAGGCTATCTACTCCTATAACTTCCTTAATTTCCTCTACAGATTTATTTGCAGCAATTAAATCTTTGCACTCTGGCGTATCTATTCCATAAAAACAAGAATGCTTAATTGGTGGGCTTGAAATTTTGAGGTGAATCTCTTTTACTCCTGCATCCTTTAGCATAACTATTATATTTGTTAACGTACTACCACGCACTATACTATCATCTATTAAAATTATGTTTTTACCTTTCAAAATGTGCTTATTAGCATTGAATTTTAATTTTATTCTAACTTTACGTACTTCAGCGGTTGGTTGTATAAAAGTTCTTCCTATGTAATGATTACGAATTATTCCCAGTTCCATAGGTAACCCTGAATGCTTTGCATATCCAATAGCTGCAGGTATTCCAGAATCAGGTATTGGTACAACCATATTTACATTGTTTCTTGGTGGGCTCTCTTCTGCAAGTATTCTTCCTATTTCTTTTCTTATATCATATATGGACCTATTCTCCATTATGCTGTCTGGTCTCGAAAAGTAAACGTATTCAAAAATACAAAAACTTGATTTTTGCTGTGGGAAAGGAAACATTGAGGCTAGCTTACTATCCGAACTGATGGTAACTAATTCGCCTGGTTCTATTTCTCTAACAAACTCTGCATTTATTATATCAAGAGCACAAGTTTCAGATGCAAGAACGTAAGAACCGTTTAACTTTCCTAAAACAAGAGGCCTGATTCCAGATGGATCACGTACTCCAATAACTACTTCTTGATTGATTGCCACAAAAGAATAAGCACCTTGTATTTGCCTTAATGCATATATAAAACTCTCTAAAAAGCTATCTTTTTCACCGCTTGCTGTCAGATGCACTACTACTTCTGTATCAATATCTGACTGAAAAACGCACTCTTGTTTAATTAATTGTTCGCGTATCGGAGAAATATTAATTAAATTACCATTATGTGCTATGGCAAAATCCCCAAATTTGCCACTTTTGCCAAACATGGGCTGCACTCCAAATTTACTACCACTTGTTGAGTATCGAACATGACCTATTGCACAATCTCCAGGTAAGGATTTCTTTATTTCATCTATATCATCAAATACGCTGCTCACTTGACCTTGAAAGTGATAAGAGTGCAGCTTATCGTTGTTACTGGTTACTACGCCAAAAGACTCTTGACCTCTATGCTGCAAAGCGTGGAGAGCAAGTATAGAGTTAAAAGCAGCACTTTGGTTGCAACTTATGCCAAATACCCCACACTCCTCACGCATTTCATCTAGCATAAAAACTATTAAGTAAAGTTTAATTTTACTTTAGCATAGGTAAAATACAAGCATTTTGTTGTTCATCTGCTTTTATTGCCAGCAATAATCCTATGCATATCAAGCTTGCAGCAGTTGTACTTCCTCCATAGGAAAGAAATGGCAATGGGTCGCCTATCACAGGTAAGAGGCCCATTGTCATTCCGATGTTTATAAAAAAATGAGCGCTAAAAAAGGCGAAAATGCCGATAGATACCGACTTAGAAAAATAATTTTTCGACCTATAAGCGATAGAGAAAATTATGCCAAGTAATGAGGTATAAAGCAAAATTAAAGCCATGCTACCTAAAAAGCCCCACTCCTCACTCAGCACTGCAAAAGCAAAATCTGTACGCTTTTCCGGCAAAAATCCAAGTTGAGTTTGACTTCCGTTAACAAAGCCCTTACCAAGCAAACCTCCTGAACCAATAGCTATTTGAGATTGCTGCGCATTATAACCTATTCCAAGTGGATCCACTGATGAATCCAAAAACGACAATATCCTTTGCTTGTGATAAGGACGTAAAAAAGGCCAGATAGCCGGTACTGCAAAAATGCCAAGAGTTCCACATATTACCGAATGAGATCTTTTTATTATTGCTGTGAATATAATTGACATCCCTATAAGTAACATTATTACAGCTGTGCCTAAATTAGGTTGCTTTAACACCAAGAACACGGGTAAGAAAATAATTATAAGTGCCTTAAGCAATCTTTTAAATTCCATCATTTTATACACACTCTGCTTATCAAAATAGCGAGCAAGCGCAAGTATTAAGCCTACTTTTGCAAATTCTGATGGTTGCAAACTAATTGATCCAATTCTTATCCACCTTGTTGCACCCATTATGTGTGAGCCAAAAAAATTTACTGCTAATAGCGAAATCGCTGCTGCTATATAAAAAAAGTAGGCGTGCTTCAAATAAAAATCTAGCTCTATGAATGACATAGCTATAGCGAGTAGGAAAAAGAAGGAAAATATGACTATTTGGTGAATTGCAAATGGTACCCACTTTCCTCCAGCAGAAGAGTATTGAACAACAATGCCAACGCAAAACAGCGCTATCACGTTAATGACTAATAACCAATGAATCTTCTTCAGCCTACCCACAATAAAGACCTTATAACCTTAAAGTATAGTAAAATATGAAACAAAGATAAAAATCAAAAAACCAACTTCTCAACTACTAACCGAATTGGAGTGCTATATATTCCAGTTACTACTGTTAAAGCTGCCATAAACAATAGACAGAAAAGCATAGGAAATGGCACATCATTAATTTTGCCTAGTGTCATTCTAGTGCGTGACGTTGCATCATTTTCAAAATACATTTTCTCTACCATCTTCCACATGTATATTAGTGCAAGAAAAGAACCGGCAGCAAAAGCTATCAGGGAAATCCACGCGCGAGATTCGATAATTGCTTTCATTATATACCACTTGCTTACAAAGCCATTTGTTAAAGGCACACCGATTAATGCTAAACTGAATAGAGTGAACGCAAGTGCTGTATAAGGCATTGATTTCTTGAGTCCCGATAAATTCTCTATTTTTGTTGTATCAAATTTGTAAGAAATACATCCTGCAGCCATAAATAAAGATGTTTTTATTATGCTGTGGTTTACTATGTGAAGAATTGCTGCAAATACACCTGTTTTTGAGTTAAAACTCAGTGCTAAAATTATATAACCAATTTGGCTAATACTAGAGTGAGCAAGCAGTCTTTTTATGTCTTTTGCGGTTATTGCAAATATCGACCCAAATACAATAGCGCAAAGTGCGAGGATAATTATCACATTGTCCAGTAGCGGCTTAAACAAGAAAAAATTTTGATGAAAAACAGTATAAAAGATTCTGATGAAAACATATATCATCACTTTTGTCACTGTGCCTGAAAAGAATATGCTAATGAAACTTGGCGCCTCACTATATGCATTAACCAGCCACCTGCTTAATGGAAACAGTGCCATTTTGATTGAGAGACCAACAAAAATGAACAACGTGCCAAGTTTTATGATGTTGTTATCGTATAATGGAACTATTCTTTCAGCCATGTCAGACATATTGAGCGTTCCAGTCATTGAATACAAGAGCCCGATGCCAAATAAATAAAATGTTGCACCTATTGTTCCACTAATTAGATATTCAAATGCTGCAACCAAGGCTTTTTTATCCCTTCCCATTGAAACTAATACATAAGAAGAAAGAGATGAAATTTCCAAGAAAACGTAAAGGTTAAATATGTCGTTTGTTACTAGAATCCCGAGCAGTCCGCTTAAGCACAGTAGAAATAGAGAGTAAAAACCAGTGATTTTGTTTTTGCTAATCTCTTTTTCGTTAATATAAAAGCTATAAAGCACACTAATCAGCGCTATAAAATTCACTAGGGTTAGAATTAAGGAATTTAACACGTCGATTCTTAACTCTATTCCATACGGAGGAGCCCAATTTCCAAGGTGATAAGTTATAATTTCACCTTTATATGTTTTAATGAGTAGTATTGATGAAATGATAAGAGTGATTGTTGTTGCAATAAAAGAAATAAACCAAGATACCTTGTGTTTCTTGGCAAGAAAGCAAAACATTGATGCAATTATTGGGATAATAACTTGTAAGATTGGTAATTGCATTAAATTGTTGTTAATATATCGTTAAAGTATTAGTATATATAATACTTTTTGTTTTAATACCCTTATGTTATCTAAAATTTGTAATGCAATAAAACGCCTATTACGAAGAGAAGATAAATTTGTAGGAAGAGATGAAAATGGAAATTCTTACTATGAATCAAGTAAAGGAAAAAGGTGGGTTATGTATAGCAGTGTTTCTGAGCCTACAACAGTGCCTCCGGAATGGCATATATGGCTTCACTATACTGATAATGTAGTACCAGTTAATAATAAAAAAAGAAAAGTAAAACATACTCCTAATTTAACGGGTACAAAAGATGCATACTATCCAAACCAAAAAGTGAAAAATTACTATAAAAGCTGGAGTCCTGATAACTAAAGATGCGAAGGTCAAATATACTTGAAATAACCGCTGGATTATTTGTATTAATTTTTACTATTTTTCTGATTTTCTTTGCTATTGATAAGCTATCTTACATAAAGAAAAACTATAAGGATTGCTATAAAATATATGGTCTTTTTGCTAACGCTAACGGTATAGGAGTTGGTGATAGTGTCAAGATCTCTGGTGTAGATGTTGGAAGCATAACTGGTGTATCACTTGACAAAGCTACCTACGTAGCACGAATCGATATGTGTATAAGCAAAGACATAAAATTGCCAATTGATAGTTCAGCTCTGATCACTAGCAGTGGAGTTGTTGGCAGTAAATTTGTTAATATATCACCTGGATCAGATATTAAACTAATCTTGCATGGTGGTAAAATAGAGTATACTCAAGCTGAAGCAAACATGGGTGGAATAATGGACAGAATTCTTGGTATGTTTACGAAGTGAAAATGGCAGGATTCCAAGTGTACCCGTTCAGGTGAAGCCTCCTGTAGTTCTAAAGTATTTAAGGAGTTTGCCTTATTTCTTGCCTTTTCTACCGCTTGCTTTGGGGTTTATAGTATAGAAAGTGCCTTAACAGTTGCAGTGCATGTCTATTAATGATAAAATGAAGATTAATTCATTTTGATATTATGATTGGTTTACTGTTTGCCGTACTATTGTTCCTCTGTGGTAGTGATGCACTTGCAAAACAGGAGCCACGTTCAATAGCTGGAGATAATCACATAAAGGTAATAAATTATAACCCACAGGCTATACATAAGTATACGGGTTTTTATGGTTATCAGTCCAGTATATTGTTTGAACCAGGGGAGATAATACAAAACCTTTCAATGGGTGATTCAACTGGTTGGCAACTTCTTCCTCAAGGTAACAGATTGTTTATTAAGCCCATAGATGATATTGCTGATACTAATGCAACTATAATTACCAATAAAAGAGTTTATTACTTTGAACTTCATGCTGAAGAAGCAACTGGACTAGATGATCCAAGATTAGCATATGAAGTAAGGTTTCTTTATCCACTATTTAGCAGTGATGAGATTTACACAACAAATAACGGTGATATCTTCGAACAAGCTAGTCATACCATTATTCCTGATATCAATGATATTGAAGTTGTAAAGAAGGGATTAAATTTTAATTATTCCATCTCGCACGTCAAAGGTAGTCAGTCAATAATACCAATTAAGGTTTTTGATGACGGAAAATTTACATATCTACAATTCAATAAAATAAACTCTGATTTTCCGGCAGTTTTTATGGTTGATTCTGCAGGATATGAGTCTTTAGTAAATTTCCGTACAGTTGATAACTACCTGATAATCGAAAGGGTAAGTTCAGTGTTTACCTTAAGGAATGGATCGAGTACAGTTTGCCTATTTAATGAAACCATACCTTTCAAAAAAGGGTAAAGGCTATAATGCCCGAGATATGGGTGCAAAATTTTTTCTATGATGTTCTGTAATTCCATAAAGGCCAATAGCGTTAAGGTGCTCTTTTGTCCCATATCCTTTATTTTTATACCAATTATATTCAGGATGCTTATTGTGCAATTCTTGCATAAGCCGATCTCTCGTAACTTTTGCAACGATTGAAGCTGCTGCAATTGATGTACTCAAATTATCACCATTTACTATGGATTTCACTTGCCATTTCACTTCAGGTGGTTGATTACCATCAACTAGCACATAATCTAATTCTAGGTCCAAGTCTATCAACGCACGTTTCATTGAAAGTTTTGTTGCTTGCAAGATATTGTATGAATTTATTTCTTCTACGCTTGCCATTCCTATACCAAATTTTGCAACGGATATTATTTTTTCATATAGGACTTGCCTACATTGAGGAGTCAACTTTTTCGAGTCGTTGATTCCATCAATAATTGTATTTCTATCAATAAACACTACGGCTGCGGATATTACTGGACCAGCTAGCGGACCTCTTCCAACTTCATCCACTCCTGCTATCACTCCTGATAATTTATTTTCTAATGTAAAGTCTGGGTATTTCATAGGTTTTTATAATAAGAAAGTTATAGTAAAAACTGAACAGATAATAGAAATTATCCAAAATTTCATAACGATTGCATTTTCTGACCATCCCTTCTTCTCAAAGTGATGATGTATTGGTGCCATAAGAAAAACTCTTTTTCCTTCTCCATATTTAAACTTTGTATATTTAAAATATGATATCTGAATAATAACAGATAGAGTCTCTATTACAAAGATTATTCCAATAATGGCAAAAAGCATTTCTCTTTTAATTAGGACACTAGTTAACCCTAAAGCCGCACCTACCGACAAGCTACCAACATCACCCATAAATATTTTTGCTGGATGTGTGTTAAACCACAAGAAACTTAGAATAGCTCCTATAAATGCAATGCAGAATAAAGTAATATTCATATCTGCCTGAGTTATATATGCAATTAGCCCCAAAAAAGCAAAGGAAGTGATAACTTGAGTTGCAGCAAGGCCATCCAAACCATCTGTGAGATTCACAGCATTAGAAGAGCCGACAATTACAAACGCAGCAAACGGAACATATAGATAGCCAAAATCTATTATTACTCCTTTAAATAGGGACGTTTTTGTAAAACATTCAGCAGAGTATAGCTTAAGTATAAACACACCAACCAGAGCAACAATAAACTGAATAAGTATTTTGGTTTTTGCACTTAAACCTCGATAGTGATTTGTCTTCAATTTTAAATAATCATCAATAAATCCAAGTAGAGCAAAAAATAGAGTTATCAATATCAGCAGCAAAATTTCTGGTGTTAACTGAGCCCAGAGTAAAATTGGTAATAAAGAAGAAATCAGTATTATTATTCCGCCCATAGGTGGTACATTCTTTTTTGTTATTAAATGACTTTCTGGTCCACATGATCTAATTGGTTGCCCATCTTTGCTTATTTTTTTTAGAAGCTTTATAAAATAGGGAAAAAGAATAAACCCAAAAACAAATGAGGTAAAAAATACTTTTGTAGCTAAGATCATCTGCTTACTTAAATTGACTAAGTGTCATACCACCTATAGCTAATAAAGTCAACTTCTGTCATCCTATAGCCTGACCCACAACTGTACGAACATTGTGATTTGGGCCCATCAGTAGGGTGTCATCCCAGTCTGGAATCCACAACTGTACGAACGTTGTAGTTTGGACCACCAGTGGGGTGTCATCCCAGTGTCCAGACACTGGTTCTATGCAACTTAATTAAAAACGTTTGTTTTAGTGTAAGACAATTACCTTTAGCTTATCAGCTCAGTTATTAAGCAAAATTTCTGGATTCCAGACTGGAATGACACCATTTGCTGTGCAATTTACCTTCAAAAATGAATGTTCGTACAGTTGTGAACCTGTGGCAGGTATTACATAAGAGCATTTCCCTCTTCTAAATTAAAACGCACTTTTGCCTCCTTTGCAGTCTATACTTTAGATGTATTTAATTTACAAATACTAATTATTTATTAATAATGGTGATATGTAAATATAGTTATAAAATAATTGTTACACTTGAATTCCTTCCTGGTTTCTGTTGTTATCAGAACATTTAAAACACTTTAAGAAAGCTGCTTAGTTAAATTAACTTAGACAAGTAAATAGCAGTTTTGCAGCCTGTTTTTATGAATGATGATAAGATGTTGTAGCCAAATGCGCTTTCAGCATTGTGCTGAATTGCAATATCTTTGTGCTCTAACTCCTCGTCGCGAAATTTACTTATAGTTTCTCTTAATTCCCCATCTTCTAAATGTGAAACTTGCTCTTTGTAGTGCTCCCCGATAACTTCTTCAACTGCAGCAGTGCAAGCCATAGCAGCTTTTTTGCCCATAATGGCAGTTGCAACGCCAAGCGACACTCCTAAAACACGCCAAACAGGCAACAAAACAGTAGGACGAACTTTTTGCTCTTTGATTTTCTCATTAAAATAGTGAAAATGCTTTTTTTCCTGCTCTTCCATTTCAATTATTTCATTGATTATAGAAGATTTCTTAAGAATAAATTTTTGACCAGAATAAATGCAAATAGCTCCATATTCTCCAGCGTGATCTACTCTAATTGCCTGTTGCAAGAACTGATTGTTGCTGTACCTTAAATTATTTAGATTTCTTTCTTTCTCCACAATACACCTTACCTGATACGAACAGAGCTACTATGAGATAAATTAGATTCCATGTTGCTAAGGAAACACCTAGAACGTAATGAGGTCTGTCACAAGATGGAGAGTAATTAGGATTTAGTAGATTATTTCTGAGCTCTTCTATACTAACGTTACCACTTGCTTGCTCTGTACAACCTAAAACATCATGAAATAAGTGGAGTTCAAGACCTATATGATAAAAAGATATTACTGCACCTATGAGGTAGCTGCAAAACATTGCATAGATTAGAATTTTGTTGTCTTTAAGCATGCACGCTACTGCAAGTAATCCGGCGATATAGTAAACTATTCGCTCGTATGTACATAACTTGCATGGCAGCATGTTGAAAAAATATTCTAGCACATATGCAAAAATTAGAGCAGCGGCACTCGACAGCAGAAAGATTGCAGGAATTCTGGAATTATTACACATAACTTTAAGTAAATTATCCCTGAAAGTATAAAGCAGAGTATTCATTTTACATAGGGATTTTTATTTTTTTTCAAAAGCAATCTAACTGGCACACCGTCTGCAAAGAAATTTTTTCTGAGATCGTTAATTAAATAGCGTTTGTAACTTTCATCAACACTTTCAGGTATGTTACATATCAAAGAAAAAGCTGGAGGTTTAGTACCAATTTGAGCAATATACTTCATTTTAACTGCTTTGCCTTTTACAAGCGGGTGAGAATGTTTTCCTACAGCATCCATGAGCCACTTATTCAGTTTTGCAGTGCTGATCTTCTTGTTCAAGGATTCACTCACTTCAAGACACTTATCTATCACATCACCGCAGCGCATGCCTTTCAACGCAGAAACTGTTATAGTTGGCACTTCCAAGAATAACCTGGTTACTTCTTGCTGTTTTACAAATTTTATTAATTTACTTCTGTCATCCTTACCTATTAAATCCCACTTATTTAAAACAACAATAATCCCTTTCCCTCCCTTAATTGCAGCTTCACCAATTGATAAATCCTGTTGCTCAATACCAATTAGGGAGTCTAGCATTAAAACTACCACATGAGAGCGCTTGATTGATTCTAAGCTTTTCTCAACAAATCTTGATTCTAATTCATCTGTAACATTAGCCTTTCTTCGAATTCCTGCAGTATCAATAAGAGTAATTAACTCTCCATCATGATCATATGTAATATCCACAGAATCACGTGTGGTACCTGGCTCTGAACTTGTTATTAGTCTGTTTTCTGCAAGTAAACCATTTAAAAAAGTTGACTTGCCTACGTTTGGGCGACCGATTATCGAAATTCTTAATTTACCGGACTCATTAGAGCTCTTATTGTCATCCCAGTGCTTGACACTGGGATCCATATTATTTTTTTTCTGGATTCCAGTGTCAAGCACTGGAATGACACCGAAAGGAGGACTATTTGCACTGATATTTTCAATAACACTAGCCAACGCATCATAAAGATCAACCATACCAAGATTATGTTCGGCAGAGATGTATACCGGGCCTATAAAATCAAAAAACTGCAAATAATCAACATTTTCAGACTTATGACTCTCGCATTTATTTGCTATCAGTATCACAGGTTTATTTATTTTTCTCTTCAGCCACTTTGCAAATTCTTTGTTTTGCTCATTTTGCACTTTTGCATCAACAAGAAAGAAAATTATATTTGTACTCAATAAAGAAAATTCGATTTGTTCAATAACTTGTAGTGAAAAACTAGTTTGGTCGTTCCATCCTCCTGTATCTATAACTTTAAACTCCAAATCGCTAATTCTCCCTATTCCCTCACGTCTATCCCTCGTCACCCCTGGAATATTACTCACTACTGCTGCTTTTCTTCCTACTAATCTGTTGAATAGGGTCGATTTTCCAGCATTTGGTAGGCCTACTATGGCGATTTTTAGCATAATTCAAGGGCATGTTCTATATGAAGTAAATTATAACCGAAACTTTTCAATTTAACTATTGACTTTGTAGATTATATAAGCATACTACAGTTAGAATTTTTTTATTTCGTTATGTAAAATATGGGGTAGTTATGCTAGTGTCAGAGCAAATAGAGAGTGTAGATAGAGAAGAATTAAAGCAACAAAATCATATACATAAAGATACAGAGTATTCGGAAGAGACGACAATATATGGGCATATTAATCAACATATGGAAAAAAACATCTCAAATACATTGCATGAAATATATGATGCTCTTATGTCATATAACGAATCGGAACAGCCAATGGCGTCAACTTAAGAACTTTCATTAGCAAACTCTCCTAAAGACATGATGGCGTTTAGGCTTATCTACTTTATTGCGGCTGTCCCGGTCGGATTTTAACTTTAGCGCGTATACTTAAAAAGGGCTTGAAAGTTTTTTGGCGCAATAAGTACCTGATAGAGTTTCTGCCTCATTACACCAAATAAAATTGAAAAATTTAAACGATACTCAGTAATTTGATCTGGGTTCCAAGGCCATTGTGCATCACACATATGAAGCGATAATATATTGCACATGACCAAGTTTGCCCAAAATTCTTGTAATACAGCCTCTCCAGAAAAATTCTCTAACTCTGCTCCTACTTTGAGTCGTTTCCTCTATGTGCCACCTTAACACATAAGCTTTGCTCCAAAGTCTCGGTCAAAAACTCTGTTTCTCAGTTGGCTAATGTCAGCACTATAACTCTTACTTTCTGTCCTTTCATTTTATTTTTTAGCTTTTCATTTTCTAATATAAAATCAAAATCTAATTCGCCAGCGTTCCCATAGCTTACTATAATTTCTTTTTTGCAAGCGAAAAATAAAATCTACTTCCAAATCATAATGCTGCTGAATGAATTTTACTGAAGACGATCATAGATAAATAATAATTTCTCTTGATTTAATAAACGCATTTGAGTGATAACTTCGGGTAATTGCTCTGCCGCCAACGTTTGTTCACCTATATTCCAAGCTGCAAGACGAGCACTGCAAATCAATGAAGTACACAAATCAACAAACAAATTGCCAATGGTGCCTGTTGTTCCATTTGGTTCAAACTCGGATACAATTTCCCCAGAGCTGGGTAATCTCATACCAGAACCATCTGCTGCAATAAGTCTATAGCCTCTCCAACTCAGGTTCATCCTGATAGGCTGTTTGGATGCTTAAATTCTTGAAAGCCTGTATGGCAAATCTTATATCTTGCTTTAGAAAAAGCTTGCTTTGAGGGTACATGTCAATGGCTCCATAAGTTCACATTCTATTCCCAAACTTTTTTTAACTAACTTTAAAATCATAGAAAATACTGTCGAAAAAGCTTGTTCGTGTAAAACTCAACACAATGGATTTTCTGAAAAGTTTTCGAGTATATTGCATTTTTAATTTGTAGAATAAGGTTTTTTCCTTTTTGCATGTTTCACCTAAAAAAGACACATTTTAAACTTTTTTGTTGCAATAAAACAGAAACAAAAGTGCTGTCCCTTGCACTCTTTGGATAATTTAATGATAAAAAATTTAGAGAGAAATTTTATACACTATCGCTGATATTTTTCCTTAAGTTGATGCCATTGCCTGAACACTTACCTAATGATGAAGCTATCGAAAACATAGCAAAGAGACTTCAAAAATCTATAGACGATGCAAAAAAGCACAAGGTCATGTTTAGTGTTGATGTATTCCAAGGAGAAAAAAGTCATCAATAATAGATTATTCGATACTGATCTTATACCACCTCATGGAGCAAGATAAAAATGTTACTGAGACTGGAAAAGAAAAACTACGGCCTCTTATGTTAGAAATGTTTAATCTAGTTTCAACAGGCACTGATGTGAGCCAAGAAGTTCGGAGATTATTGCCAGAAGATATACTGAAAGAACGCGGCGAATATTTGTCACGTCTAAAACAAATTGTAAGTGATAGTATTGAAAATGACAAAAAAAAAGAAATTGTAGTAGAAAGAGATAATAAATTTTATTGTGTACAGTGTCCAGAAGAAAGTGTTATAACTCCTGCAAAATTTCTGAGTAATCCAGAATTTCAAAATTTAGATGGAGCATTACAGATTGGAGAAGGTAACGTAATCCGAACACAAAATAGACAATATCGTGACATGAAGGGCAGATTCCAGATGACTTTTCCAATAAGCAACAGTGAAAAGATTGTGATGACCTTATCTTCTGAAAAAGCTGAAAGTTTTGGTAAAATAATGGTACATATGGATGACAAAAGTTGTGAAATCTTCTCAAAGTACCTAAAAGAGCTAGAAAAAGAACCACATATAAGCAAGGTTGTTGAAGCTGCTAAAAGTTTTGTGCAAAACAAATCTCCTCTTTCTTCTGTAGACAATGCTAATGTTCAGCAGCTTCAGAGCAATGTCAAAAGTTTACAGAGTAGTGACCGAAATCGAGGTTGAAAAAGTTTTAATAATTGTTATACACATACACTGTTGCATATAGCAATAGTGTATGTGTATAGTTAGTAGGGTTTGTAAACTTAATAAAGTCTACAACTAATTTGAAAACTACTTTATTGTATGCAAGACTTTAAAATACTAGAAAATCTAAAAACCAAAGCACTAGAAGCTGAAAAAGGAGGCGGTTCTGACAGGATTACCAAACAACATGAAAAAGGGAAATTAACTGCTAGAGAAAGGCTCAGTATATTGCTCGATGAAAGTTCTTTTGCAGAATACGATAAATTCGTAAAACATCATGCAAATGATTTTGGCATGCAAAATGCTAATTTTTTAGGTGATGGGGTAGTGATTGGTCATGGTACTATTTATGGCAGAAAAGTTTTTGTTTATTCTCAGGATTTTACTGTCTTTGGTGGTTCACTTGGTGCGTCACATGCAAAAAAAATATGCAAAATTATGGATATGGCAATTAATGCCAGAGTTCCAATTATCGGACTAAATGATTCTGGTGGAGCCAGAATTCAGGAAGGAGTAAATTCTCTTGCTGGTTATGGAGAAATTTTTCAAAGAAACGTAAATGCATCGGGTGTTATACCACAAATTTCTTTAATTATGGGCCCATGTGCAGGAGGTGCAGTTTATTCCCCAGCATTAACTGACTTTACTTTCATGGTGAAAAACAGTTCATATATGTTTATAACCGGGCCAGATGTAGTAAAAAAGGTTACCTACGAAGATGTAAGTTTCGAAGACCTCGGTGGAGCAAAAATTCATACAAGCAAAACAGGAGTAGCGGATTTTGCATTCAATAATGATGTTGAAATGCTGCTAAAAATGCGTGAATTCTTTACTTTCTTACCAGCAAATAATCAAGAATCACCAAAATCTGCACCAATCTGTAATGATGTTGACGACATTGATGAATCCTTAAACACTCTAATTCCTACCAATCCTAATACTCCTTATGATATGTATGAACTCATTGAAAAGGTGTGCGATGAGAGGAATTTCTTTGAACTGAAGCCTGATTTTGCTCGTAATATCATAACTGGTTTTGGTAGAATTGGAGGAAATACTGTCGGTATTGTTGCAAATCAACCTATGCACCTTGCAGGATGTTTGGATATTGATTCTTCAAGAAAAGCTGCAAGGTTTGTAAGGTTTTGTGACGCATTTAACATTCCCATCATCACACTTATTGATGTTCCAGGATTTCTGCCAGGTACAAATCAAGAATACAATAATATAATACAACACGGAGCGAAACTGCTTTACGCTTACGCTGAAGCGACCGTGCCAAAAATTAGCCTTATCACTAGAAAAGCGTATGGTGGTGCATACATTGTTATGAATTCGAAACATCTAAAAGGTGATATAAATTATGCCTGGCCAACTGCTGAAATAGCTGTGATGGGCCCTGAAAGTGCAGTTGAAATTATATTTAGGCATGAAAAAGACCAGCAAACGTTAATCAAAGAATATAAAGAGAAATTTGCTAATCCATTTTTTGCTGCATCACATGGATACATTGATGACATTATAGTACCAAGTAAAACAAGGTATCACTTTTGTAAAGCATTAGAGCTACTCAAAAACAAGAAGGTAGAAAGGATATGGAAAAAGCATGACAACTTACCTCTGTAACTTTCTTCTAAGCCTTGCTTACAAGTTATGCAATATTATAAGTGTAATCAGTGTGCCGTTACCAAGACTCGAACTTGGGACCTCGTCATTACCAATGACGTACTCTACCACCTGAGCTACAACGGCAGGCTTATGTATTATGATAATGAATAATACAAAAAGGAATAAAGAAAAAGAAGAGGAGAAAAAAAGATTAGCGAAAGCTTTAAAGCAAAACATTTTGAAAAGAAAAAAACAGCAACAGAGTAGACAAGATGCCAGAACTACCGGAAGTGGAAGTCATATCTAACTTCTTGCTTGATAAAATTAAAAACAAGCAAATTAGTAATGTTATAGTTAATAATTGGAATTTACGTGCCCCAATAACAAAAAATATTGATGATATGCTAAAGGGCAAAGTCATACGCAACATCAAGCGTAGAGGTAAGTATACGATCTGGAATACAGATGGTAGTATGGCTGTAATCATACATCTTGGCATGAGTGGAAAGCTTATATATGCTGAACACGATCAAGCGCAGAATAAACATGATCACGTAGTGTTTTTGTTTTCTGACAATACTTCAATAATTTTTAATGACCCAAGAAGATTTGGATTAGTTATTGTTTTAAATAAAGAACAGGAAATAAATTTTTTTGACGATTTCGGAATAGAGCCCCTCACGGATGAATTCAGTGGAGACTATTTACAGGAGTTGCTGAAAAACAAAAAAGCAAATATCAAATCAGCATTAATGGACAATAAATTAATAGTTGGCGTAGGCAACATATATGCTTCTGAGAGCTTGTTTAGAGCCCGCATATCACCACTCAGGCCAGCAAAAAACTTGACCTATAGAGAGTACGAAAAACTTGCTGCTGAAATAAAAAATACTCTGAGTGATGCAATTGCTGCAGGCGGCTCAACACTGAAAGATTATGCACAGCCATCTGGATCTGCTGGATACTTTCAAAATAACTTTTACGTATATGGTAAAGTTCAAAAACCTTGCAAGATTTGCAATAATATCATAACACTTATACGACAAAATGGCCGTAGCACTTATTTTTGCAACGCGTGCCAGAATTAAGATTTTATTTTTTGATATGATATTTTCATCTGAAAAAGATCCGATTGATTTATTTTCAAAGTGGTATAAAGAAGTACTCAATTCGTCATATAGAGAACCAACTGCAATGACGCTAGCAACGTGTAGCAAAGACTGCATTCCATCTGCAAGAGTAGTATTACTAAAGGAATATAGTAAAGAAGGTTTTGTGTTCTTCACTAACATAAATAGTAGAAAAGGAAAAGAATTGACCGAGAACCCTAAAGCTGCATTAGTGTTTCACTGGATAGAATTTTCTAGGCAGGTAAGAATTGAAGGAGAGGTTAAACTCCTAAACAGTAAAAAAGCTGATGAATATTTCTCTTCTCGAGCACGTGATAGTCAAATTAGCGCATGGTGCTCAAAACAATCGAGCATTCTGAAAGATTGGCAAGATTTTGAGCAAGCTATAAAATTAAAGGAAAAAGAATTTCACAATACACAAGTTTCTCGTCCTGACTTTTGGGTGGGATTTTGCGTAATCCCAAAAGTAATTGAATTTTGGCAAGAAGGTGAATATAGGAAGCATATTAGATTTAGATACACTCTTGTTGAGGGAAGCGATTGGAAAGTGGAACAACTATATCCTTAAAAATGGTTGCGGGAGTAGGATTTGAACCTACGACCTTCAGGTTATGAGCCTGACGAGCTACCGAGCTGCTCCATCCCGCGTCGTTGCTTATTTAGTTATTATATATACAAATAATGAAAAAAGAAAAATAAAATTTCACCACATGCAAATATCGACACACTTATTAACTTTTCTTGACATAATAGTTAGTTATATACGTAACAATCTGCGCAATGAACAATATAACTTGATACTGTGGTTTCCTGTTTTTCAGTGTGTAGGAATTCTAACCTATTTTTCCCTAAGTTTTGAACCAAGCTGCATATCTATTTTTCTTTTGCTTTTACCCACACTAATTTTGATTGCAATATTGTATAAAAGGTACGCGATATTGTGTATCGCTTTAATTGCAGTGCTCATAGGATTTACAGCTAGTAAATTAAGAACAGCTTTAGTTGATACTCAAATTCTTGATAAAGAGAGATATGTAAAAGATATCGTTGCCACAGTGAAGGATATTAACGACAGGGGCTCATATAAACAATTTCTGCTTTCTGTTGAAAAATCCCCTACTATCTCAAAATCCTCTCCTGTTATCCCAGTGCCCCCTTTTGTCATCCCAGTACTTGATACTGGGATCCAGAAAAAAAAGATATGGATTCCAGCGTCACGCGCTGGAATGACACCGGATAGAGCTCTAGATAACATCAGAATATCAGTTAGAACCAAAGTGGAAAAAGGCATTAAAATAGGCGATCAAGTAAAATTATCAGCAAAACTCTTCCCTCTAAAGATTGCGCCCTCGGAGTATGCATACGATTTTGCAAGAATAGCATATTACCAGAAAATAAGTGCAACAGGCTTTGCAACAAGCAAAATAGCCCTGCACAAAAAGGCTGAAGCAAGGAAATTTCAAGAATATATAGAATCTTTCCGTCAATACATTTATGAAAACCTGCAGCAAAATATCAAGAAACCACATGCGGATATAATCTCTGCATTACTGATCGGTAAAAAAGATGGCATAGATCAAAAAACTATGGACGCGATACGAGATTCAGGTATAGCACATTTGTTTGCCATATCTGGTTTGCATTTATCATTCGTTGCTGGTCTGTTTTTTGTAGTGTTTCGTAATTTATTCGCAATATCTGAAACTTTGACTCTTAAGTATAACACCAAGAAAATATCTGCATTCCTTACTATCTTGCCAACCACGTTTTATTTGTTGATTACCGGTATGCAAATTTCTGCTCAGCGTGCCTACATCATGGTGATTTTAGTACTCGTTGCAATAATGATAGAGAGAAAATATCGAGGGTTAATAGCAATTGCGTTTGCTGCTGCAGTGATACTTATCATAGAACCTGAAGCAATTTTAAAGCCAGGCTTTCAGATGTCATTTTCTGCTGTTTTGGCACTGGTTGCCAGTTATCAAATTAATGCTAATAAATTATTCAAAATAAAAATAATGAAATATTTTGTGTCGATAATGATCAGCTCAGTAATAGCAAGTTTAGCAACTGTTCCGTATACGATATATAATTTTAATTATTTTTCAATTAGTGGCATTATCACAAATTTAGTTGCTATACCAATAGTTACATTAATTATTATTCCACTTGGAATAATTTATGTCTTATTGATTCCTTTAGGTATTGAATGGATTATAGCGCCATTTATAGAGCGCCCAATTAACAGCATTTTGTATATAACAAACGCTATCGCTAGTCTTCAATATTTGGTTATTCCCATTCGTACTTTTCCTGCCTCATCAATTATTATAATAACACTTGGTTTATTGTGGCTATGCTTATGGGAAAGAAATTGGCGTTTCTTCGGAATTTTCTTTATTGTGCTGGGTATTTTCTCTGGTGCTATGTATAGAACTCCTGATATCTTGATAAATGCTGATAATGTTGCTGTAAAAGAAAGTGATAACTTACTATATTCTCTCACCAGGAAAAATAGGAACTTTGTTGTCAAAACATGGGCGAAGCAAAATGGGCAGAACCAAATTTTGAATCATAAAAAATACAATAACTCAGATAAAAGGCTAAAGTGTAACGATTATGGCTGCATATATAATAAAGGAAATAATAAGTCAGTGTTGCTAGCTTATAAAAAAGAAGATATTTCAGAAAATTGTGATAAAGTTGATTTAACAATTCAATTAAGTGAGTTTGACTATTCAGCTTGCAACGCTAAAATTATTAAACATGCTGATCTAGAAACGTATGGCACACATTCTGTTTGGTTAACAAATCGTTACGTAAAGATTAATACAGTGCGCTCCAATAGGCCTTGGCACATGTTGAAAAATTAAGAAACTTGATTTTAAGGTTTGGTTAATGTATACCTAAATAAGTTTAAACTAGAAAAATGTTATGGTTACAGACACTCAAGATCCTTTCAAAGACTATTTTGATTTTTTAGGATTTAGAAAACTTTCTGACCAGCCCAGTAGAATTTTGAGCTCTATAAGAAAGTATTCTGGTACTATATCGATAGCAAGTACCATTGCTACTCTTATAGCATTTACTGCCTTTTCTATTCAGCCTGTTACAGTAAGTATTGCTGGGTTTGCGTTCACGCCAGCACCTCTTGCCTTTATTCCTCTTATAGTTCTCTTATTTACTGCTGTTATAAACTTTATAAATACACAAAAAATAAAAGAGAATGAAATAGATAAAAAAATAGGAAACTATCAAGTTGATGAACAGTACAGCCAGATTGCTCAAGAAGCTAAAAAAATTGAAATTGTAACAAATTTAGATAAAAAGGGGGAAAAGCTTTCAATAGTTTTACCAATTTCTAAGACGCAGAGAGAAATACTAGAAGATATAGAAGCAGAAAATAGAAATAGGATTCTCTTGTTTACTGGATCATATGTATTTGGTACTATTATAGTAGTTTCAGCAATATCACAATCCATTAATGCTCCAATAATATTAATAGCTTTATTAGTCGCTATTCTTTTATGCATCATATCAACACTTAGCAATCTAATAAGTAATAGCGTGGATCATGAAAATCATACTATTAGAAAACACAGTTCTTTAGGTCTTCTATTTCCATACTGGTCTGGAAAGGGCATGGTTGTATCAGTAGTAGAAAATAAGCTTGGTAAAAGGGAAAATGAACTAATATCTCTAATGAAAAAACTACTTAGTCCGCTTTGCAACTCATTTGACAGTAACCTTAAAAAAGCTTGCGATTTACTTGATAATAGTCTTTTAAAGCCTGCAAATATTAACATTAAAGAAACGCTTGATCACCTAAAAAAAATCAGAGAAGACATCAAAAAAGATTTAGATTGGCTACATGCAGAAATTTCAGAAGTTTTAAACAACACTAAAGAATTGACAAAAAAAGCACATTCACTAGATATTGAAGGTACTTTTTCTAGGTTAGAGAATGCTATTAAAATTGCTGAAGATAAAATTGAACGATTTGAACCAAGCCGCTTTGTAGGCTGGCTTCAATCAACTACGCAGTCTAATAATAACGAGTTCCTTAGCATGCTAAAAAAGTTAAAAGAGGATACAGAAGAGGAAAAAACGGAATTGAAGGAGCAATTAAACGTAGTAAGGAATGAATTAGAAGAAATAAAAAAGAAGCAAGCTCAACCAAGTACGCCTGATTTAGAAGCTAACAATGGAAATAATACTAATAAATTATTAGTATTAGAAAATAAAGTCAAAGAACTACGTGACACAGTTAGAAAGTTAGAGCTGGAAGCAGAACAAAATAAGCTGCAGCAAAAGAAGGAAAAGTTAGAGCAAAAAAAATCTGAACAAGAAAAAACAGATGAATGGAAAGAAAAAATCAACGGCAAACCAAGTGACTTTCTATATTATTTATTAGAATCTATTAAGCTGGAAGAAAAAGATAATAAAGAAAAAAAGGTTGAGGCAACATTACGAGATTTTGATAATAAAGTTACAATCTACTGGAAAGATGGCTCTCAAACAATTTGCCATATTAAAAAACAAGGTGATCTGCAAATTGAGTCTAGTGCAACAATGTTTACAGACCCAAATGTTCAAGCAGCATGGGAAATGGCGCGGGGTAAATCACTATAGATCACTCAATAATAACCTTAAGTGTTAATAATGATAAAGAGAAATTAAGGTTAGACACCTATATAGCTGAAAAATGCAACATATCACGCAGCAAAGCGCAAAGATTGATACAAAATGAGCAGGTGAAATTACTTGGCATACCGATAATTAATAATGATCACATAGTAAAACCAGGTGAAGAGTATATAGTACATCTCGTTCAACCTGACATATCCACATCAATTGAGCCTAATTATGACATAAAACTTGATATCGTCTATGAAGATGAGGACATTATAGTTCTGAGTAAACAAAGTGGATTAACAGTGCACCCAGGTGCTGGGACAAACAATGATACGCTTTTGAACGCAGTTATCGCTCACCTTAATGTAAGACCAGGAATTGTTCATAGACTCGATAAAGATACTAGTGGGCTAATGGTAATTGCAAAAAATGAAGCAGCCCATAGTTTTTTGTCTGAATTGTTATCGAATCGCAAAATAAAGCGGGAATACTTAGCAGTAGTTTGGGGAACATTATCTTCTCAGCAGGGAACTATAGAAACTAACATTGCTCCAAAGCGTGGTAATAAAGAAATGATGTGTGTTACAAAAACAACGGGCAAATTAGCAATCACTCATTACTCAGTAGAGAAAGTTATAGGACAAGCAAGCCTCGTTAAATGCACTTTAGAAACAGGTAGAACGCACCAAATTCGAGTCCACATGAGCCACATAGGACATTCCATAGTTGGTGATCAAGTTTATGGAAAAAATAGTAGTAAAAGCACAAAATATGCTAAAAACTCTAGTTTCATTCGTAATTTCAATAGACAAGCACTACATGCTTATACACTGGGCTTATATCACCCCAAAAGTAAGGGATACATGGAATTTGTCTCTGATTTACCGCAAGATATAAAAACTTTAATTGGTGAGTTTGACAACATATCTTAATAACATTCGTATTAACCTATCAATATTATCATCCATGTTATCAGGAAGTTAATTAATGAAAGAAAAACTGCTGCACTACCTAGATCTTTCACCTTTTTTGAAAGTATGTGTTGTTCACTGGAAATACGCTCAATTGTCGTTTCAAAAGCAGTGTTAACAATTTCCACAATTAACACCAGGAATAGGCTGCTTATCATTACTGCACGTTCTAGATTACTTACATCCAAAACAAACAAAATTGAGACACATACTATAAAAAGCAGTAACTCCTGTCTGAACGCAATTTCTGATATAAAAGCTGATTTTATTCCTTCACAAGAGTATTGAATTGCTTTTATTAGACGAATAATGCCCTTCTTCATTATTATTCACAAAACCCTTTAATCAAAATTTTAACTCATTTGGATTTGCTACACCCTATAGCATTTTTATCATTTGTTCACCCTATTGGTTTTGAAATTAAGATTTACCGCAACTACAATAAGTACTCTTATCATCACATTTTGGTGTTAAGTCAGGATAGAACGTGAGTATAGCATCATTCTTTCTTACAAACACTGATTGATAATTGTCATCTTCCATTTCATATAGACACATTCCATCTTTTCCTAATTCCTTAAACGCCTTAGTTGCAGAAATTATCGGCATGAAGGTTATATGCGTATCCATTTGGGCATTTAACTTTCACTTCCCCATCCTTACCCAAATATTTCATTCCAAATGTATAAACCGGCGGCTTAATATCTGATTCATTGCACAGGATTCCAACTGCCCATTTATCCTCTTGAGCTTCAACATATCTACCTACAAAATGCATACCACCTAATTTATCGTTTGGCTCACCACAAAAAATATGTCCAAACCCTATAGTTTCTTTTTCACTTCCACTATTTGTAAACCAAATGTTAGCCAGTTCATCTTTAAGTAACTCCAAATCCGCATCTGGCGTAATCACTTATATATTCCTTTCACTACTTCTTGATGCTGCGGACAACTAAGTAAAATTTTGAAATCTTCTTTATCTGGATGTGCTCCCCAATCTCCACAAACTTTCAACACTCCTCTATCGAAGTCAGTTAATTCTGAAACGGTGGCTGGTTGTGAACTGAAAAATGGTTCAAAATTGACTTCAACATTTTCTTCTACATAGCCGGTGTGAAAATAATGATCCTTAATATAAAAAATAAATCCTATTATTGGTATTATTAAACACAAAATTAGTTTAACTGTCTTCGACATAATCACGTTCACAAAAAAGCTAGCCTATAAGAAATAATTTAAAAAAGTTTTAATCTAATCGTTTTTGCAGAGCAGCAACTCCCGGCATTTCATCGCCACTTAACCAATCTAAAAATGCTCCTCCACCAGTGGAAACATATGTAAAATCCTTATCGGTAAGGCCTGCAGCGCTTATTGCAGATAGACTATCGCCTCCCCCTATTATGCTGGTTAACTTTCCTTTGTGCGTTAAGTCACTTACGACTTTCATTATCCCTATTGTACCGCTTGCAAAAGCTGAATGTTCAAAAACACCAATAGGTCCATTCCACAGCAGAGTCTTACTGCTTGCTATTATACTGCTTATTGTACTCAAAGTTTGTGGTCCGATATCCAAAATTATATCACCGTCCAAAATGGACTCAGTTCTTCTTGAAATACTAGTGCTGTAATCAGAGTTTACTGCAACCAGAACGTCTTCTGGCACAACTATTTTGCAATTGTTTTTATTTGCTGTTTCAACAATATTATGTAGAAGGTCGTCAACACCATTTTGAAAGAAAGATTTCCCTATATTTACTTTGCTAAATGACAAAAAATTATTGGCTATTGCACCACCTAGAACTAGGTAATTAACCTTTTCTGTTAGCTTCATAAGCACTTTTATTTTAGTTGATATTTTAGCTCCCCCAACTATCGCAGTAATAGGTTTAGCTTTAAACGATACAGCTTTTTCAAGATACTTTAGCTCATCTTGCAAGCAAAACCCTGCATAAGAGGGTAAAAATTCTGTAATGCGTGAAATAGAAGCGTGAGCTCTGTGAGAGCAAGAAAATGCATCATTTACATATATATCCGCTAGAGATGCTAGTTGTTTGGCAAAATTTGAGTCACTTTGCTCTTCCTCTTTATAAAATCTTAGATTCTCTAGTAATATTATATCTCCTGCATCCATAACACTTACTGCTTTTTGTACTTTTTCACCAACGCAATCGTCAATGAATTTCACTTTTTTATTTAGTAACTGCGATAAAGTGTCAATTACATTTTTTAGCGACAGATTATTGTCTCTGGCCTTTGGGCGTCCAAAATGTGATATAATAATAATCTTTGCACTCGCATTCACTAAATACTGAATAGTAGGCAATGCTCTCAAAATACGAGTGACATCACGAATTTCTCCATCTTTTATAGGAACATTGAAGTCAACTCTAAGTAAGACGGCTTTATTGTGAAGATCACAATTTTCTATACTAGGTATGTTCATTACAAAATTGAAGCTATAAAGTCACTATACAGCAGTTTGATCTAAAGTAAAGTTTTAAGCTTACGAACGTTTAAGGAAATTTGCATGCCAAACGCTTGACACTGGAACCTTATCGTCATGCCATCACGAACCGTCATACCGCCGCGGCGCTAACAAGAGATCCCGCTAACAAGCAGCGGGATGACGAGCTTATCGTCACGCTGCCACGAACCGTCATACCGCCGCGGCGCTAACAAGAGATCCCGCTAACACGTAGCGGGATGACGATTGTCGTTTAGCCATAAATATTTAAGAAATTTACTAAACAGAAAAAAAGGCAAAAGAAGCCCCGTGGTTGGCTAATTACTTACATTATACTTTCAAGTATGGCGTTTTTTTATTCTAAACGCTTAATAACCGCGATTTAGCTGCTTTTTAATGCAACTAACCTTTAGTCATAAATGTTTAAGAAATTTACTAAACAGAAAAAAAGGCAAAAGAAACCCTAGGGTAGCTAATTATTCACTATCCATTTTTTAAGTTGGCGTTTTTTGATGTTTTAAATGCTTTATAAGCGTATTTCAGCTTGTATAGGTAAAAACCTAGAAATTTGATAAAGACATAGAGTGCACATAGTGCAAAAAATTAAACATGAGACGCCAGATACGTTGAGTTTTTTTGTCATTTAATCTGTACAGAGAAGATAAATAAATAGCTTCAGTTTCATGATAAGGGGGCTGGCGAAGGGTGTCAAGTAAGTTTTGCATTTGATCCGTTTCTATGACTTAGATGCCAGTGCCTGCTACTTGACTCTCGGCTGGGTCGAATTTGTATAGCTACATTGTCGGTAAATCTAAATTGCTTTAATAATTTTGATTGAAAAATAGTTTTTCTATTATATAAATGCTACTTTAGGGTAATCAAAATGGAAGACGATAAATATAGCCTAGGTTTAAGGGTTATCCATTGGTTGATGGCTGTTTTTATTATCGGTATGCTTTGTTCTGGACTTTATATGAAAAGCCTGCCACTTAGCAATGAAATTAAGTTCAACATATACGCTATTCATAAGGCTTGCGGTATCACTATTCTTGGATTAATCATAGTACGCATATTTTTTCGCGTCTTTACTTATGTTCCACCACTTCCAGCAAATTTTTCTCGGTTTGTAATCAATATAAGTAAAGCAGTACACTTTGGTTTATATTCTTTGATGGTGCTAATGCCACTATCTGGCTATGTCATGTCTTCTGCTTCTGGCAAACAGATCAAATATTTTTTTCATATCCCTTTGTTGATTAATCAAAACAAAGACCTAGCTAACACGGCTAATGAGCTACATTCGATGCTTGCATATTTTATGGTACTCTTTATAATCTTACATATACTTGGCGCTTTGAAGCACACATTTATAGATAAGCAAAACATTTTTAAACGTATGATATAGGTTATATGTTAAGTAGCCTCTGGAAAAAAGGAACAGATTTTCTTGGCAGTGAGTTTGCTATAATGGGTGGTGCTATGAGCTGGGTTTCAGAGAGAAACTTGGTCTCAGCAATCTCAAACGCTGGTGGTTTTGGTGTGATTGCATGTGGTGCAATGTTTCCAGACTTGCTAAAAAAAGAAATCATAGAGACGCAGCAATTAACTAACAAGCCATTTGGTGTAAATCTAATTACTATGCACCCAAAGTTGAGTGAGTTGATAGATGTGTGTATTGAAACGAAAGTGAGCCATATAGTGCTTGCCGGTGGACTGCCAACAAAGCCTAATATAGAAAAAATCAAGGGTGCAGGCATTAAAGTTATGTGCTTTGCACCAGCATTAAGCCTTGCGAAAAGGTTAGTAAAAATGGGAGTAGATGCATTAATAATAGAAGGAATGGAAGCAGGTGGGCATATAGGTCCAGTTAGCACTTCTGTTCTTGCACAAGAGATATTGCCTCATTTTAAAAATGAACAAATACCAGTGTTTGTTGCAGGTGGAATAGGAAGAGGTGAAATGATAATTAATTACCTGGAAATGGGAGCAAGTGGCTGTCAAATAGGTACATTATTTGTCTGCACTAATGAGTCAATTGCCCACAAAAATTTCAAGGAAGTGTTTATTAAATCGGCCGCACGTAATGCAATACCTTCTGTACAGATAAGTGCTGATTTTCCTGTAATTCCTGTAAGAGCTATAGCCAACAAAGCAAGTGATGACTTCATGAAGCGTCAAAAAGAAGTTATTGATGAATACCAAAAGGGACAGATCTCAAAAGAAGATGGGCAGCTTGAAATAGAAAAATTCTGGGCTGGAGCTTTAAGAAGAGCAGTAATTGATGGAGATGTTGAAACGGGATCTTTAATGGCTGGCCAAAGTGTTGGCATGGTTGATAAGGAAAAGCCTGTAAAAGAAGTAGTGGATATGTTAGTTCAACAAGCAAAGAATCATATTAATAGCAAATCTGTAGAAGTAGAAAGCCCAGAAAGCAAATAGTTAAGCGACCTTCCAATAAGCAAGTTGCCGCAATTATTTATAATATGGCATAATTGCCCAGTTTTAATGTAAAATTAACGCTAAAGAGGTATCTATACATTTTGTTATGTATGGAGGAGTCTATGCTAAGTTCTAAAAAAGATATTAACCAACAATTGCACGACACTATATACAAAAAGGTAACAAAAGAAAATCATAAATATGGAAGCCCACAAAAGGGAGATGGAACTATCAAAAAATGCATAGAGTTGTTCAAGGAAGGAGCTAGTCCTGAGGTATTAACTGAATTAGAAAAATCGCTGAGAGAACAATTAGAAAAATCACCAGAAAAACAAGAGGAATATCAAAAACATTATAAGTATTATATCGAAAACTTTCTTCCTGCATTGAAAGATGAAGTAATAAAATCAGAAGAACTAGCTGTACCTACAGTATTTAACAATGAAAGAGAACAATCACAAAGACCACAAACAATAAGAGGAAAAATAGTAAAAACAATTTTGGATATTACTAACAGGAGCAGCAGTGTAAGCTCAATACCAAATGCTGTTGAAGAAAATATTGAAGATCAAATGCAGCTAAAACATATTGAAGAGCAAAACAACACACAAGAAACACCCTTGAATGTAGCTGAGAAAAAAAGTGGTGATAATAAAATATTTAGTAATTCAGATGTTGCAGAGGAAGTGTTTGAAAAATATAGCAAGGTTGTGAAAGAAATAGAGGAGAAGAAAACTTCTAAACTCAGTAGTGGCAATGACTCAGATAGTGGAATAGACTCACCTAGAACGAGTAAAGAAAGTTTGAAATCACCAGTAAGTAGCAGAAGGAGCAGTTTAACTTTAGTAACAAGCACTTCATCTGAGGAAAGTTTAAACTCAACATTGAGCTCTGTTGAAGGAGATAATGGCTTACAACCAGAGGGTGGAGAAAAAACTGAGTTATTAGAATCAAATTTGGAATCCCCAAAAGAAAACGAGACTCAAGTGCAGCCAGAGCAGACTGTAAAAAAAGAGCCAAAAATGCAAGAAAATGAAAACTCAGATGGTCAAGCAAATCCAGATCAAGTTAAGAAAGATATCCTACTTAAAAACCAACCCAATAACAGAAATCTTCACGTTGCACTTGTAGCAGGTTGTGCTCTCTCCACAATAGGGTGCATTGTTGCAGGAGCAATGACATCAGGATTGATAGGAGCAGGACTACTTGCTATGGTTGCAGTGCTTGCTATAGCAGCAGTAGCTGAATTGCATTCAAACTTCCTATCAAGTAAATTAACATCCATTAATGTGAGTCCTCTTGTTGATGATAAGAGCTTACAGCATGTTCGCAGCGGTAAAAATTAAATATGTGTTACTTGTAGTGGATAAGTGAATTCAGTTCTTGCCTATTGATATAAAAGTTGTTATATTTGAGGAATGTTTAAAAGGTGTTTAGTTGATGCGCATTCAATTGAATAAAGTTTTGGTTTTTATAGCCTTATTAAGTTTCATTTTTGCATCATATTCTAGCGAAGCAAGTTCGGCGAGTGATGAATTAAAGGGTATACAAGAAACGGTAAAAAATTTTATTTCTTCATTTTCAGTTAAAGATACTGTAGAAAATATGAGTCCTTCAACAATCATAGGGTTGTGTATAGCTGCAGTGATACTTGCAGTAGTGTTCAGAGGTCTAATCTTTTTTATGATAATGTTTGGTGTACTGGTCCTGATGTTCGGTAGTACAGAAAAGGCAACAGACTACTTAAAAGAAAAATTTAACTTTGCAAAAGATATAAAATTACAATCCGATAGCGAAAAAAAAGATAAAAATTAAGATAGTATTTTTATCTTTTTTAATTATCTTTATTGAATACGCATATGCAGTTAAAAGTACCAACAGTTAACTCTAAGCTTAAAAAAAAGAACAACTTAGCATTACTAGAAAGCATTGATTTAGATTTTGTTCCTTATGCTTGTCATTACGATGAAGAAACCATACTAACAAAACAGGGAGAATTGTTAAAAATAATCAAGTTAGAAGATTATTCTTCTGTTGATAACTACAGCGACCTCAGAACTGAAATTAGAAAAAGCATATCAAAAAATATTAATAGCCTGTGTTTTACCGTTTGGATTCATACCGTTAGAAAGCGCAATAAACTGAGCTTGAAATGGAATAAAACTGAAGACTTCTCTGACAACCTACATTCAACGTGGTTTAATAAACTAACTGATAGTAAATTACAGTATATAAATGAACTATACATTGTAATATTGTTTAGCGATTTTGGCAAGCATACTAATAATTCGTTTTTTTTCAATAGAATAAAGAATAAGCATAAGTTGTCTTTACAAGAAAGCCATCAGGAGTTGCAAAAGATAACTGACGTAATTCAAAATGATTTAGGACCTTTTGGAGCTAAAAAACTGAGTCTAAGGTTTAGTGAAGGTAAAATATATTCTGAAATGATAGAATTTCTCCACTATATTGTTACATTAACGCACAAAGATTATCCAATACATGAAAGGGACCTGTCGCAATATATTAGAAATTTTAAAATAGCTTTTGGTTTCAATACGTTTCAAACAATATTTGAAAATCAACAGAAATTTGGCTCTATTTTCAGCATAAAAGAATACCGGGAAATCTCTTTAGGTAATATAGATAGATGCTTGCAGCTTGAATCTGAATTTATCATTACAGAAATAATGATATTTACTAGTAATAACAAAGCAATAAAAGAATTTAAAAAACAAATCAACATGCTGCAAATTAGTGAGGATAATACCTTACTTAAAAGCTCAGGAATTGAAGAAATAATAGAGCTTGAAAAGACCTCTAGTATAGACTTCTGCCAACAGAAAATTATTTTTACAATATTTGCAGATGATAGGAATAAGTTAGCTGAAAGTATTAGTGATTTATCTTCTATAATGTCATTAGTTGGCTTCATGATGTTTAGAACTGATTTACATATGGAAAGTCATTTTTGGGCACAACTTCCAGGCAATTTTGCTTTTATTACGCAACCGAAAAATATCTTAACAAAATACGCTTGCAGCTTTGCTATGCTGCACGATTTTACGTCAGGTACATTAAAAGGAAGAAGGTGGAAAGAAGCGGTAATGATTTTTTTCTCAAAAAAAGGAAATCCTTACTTCTTTAATTTTCATGGAAAAAGAAATAATGGCCATACTACGATACTCGGAGCTCCAAATTCAGGCAGAACTTCACTCATTAATTTTCTATTATCAGAATCAAGAAAGTTTAACCCAAGAATTGTCATATTGGATAACACTGGAAAATCAATAATTTTTACTAAAGCAGTGAGTGGTAAATATTACATAATCGATCCAAAATATAAGGACAAAAGCCTAAAATTTAATCCACTAAACATTGAAGATAGTGCTTCCAATCGCAATATGTTGGTTGAACTGATCAGAAGAATGGTAGCCGATACGAGCTTGGTGGACGTAGAAGAAAAGATAAGAAAAATTGTGGATTCTATATTTGCTATACCCAAGGAATCACGTTCTATTTCACAAATTTCTGAGGTGCTCTTGCTCCTTGGGGGTAAGATAAGTAGATGGTGTGACGATGGTGACTTTGCTTACTTATTTCAAGATGGTGATGAATCAGATATTGACTGGGAAACAAAAATTATATCTCTCAACACCGCAAACCTTACAAAACAAAAGGAATGTATGTCCGTGATACTTTACTATTTTTTATATTCTTTTGAGGCAAAATGTGATGGCTCGCCTGCAATACTTGTTTTGGATGAAGCATGGGAGATAAGTAATATTTTTCCTACAGAGAAAGAGTTTGATAACTGGATGCAAAGAATGACGGAACTAAATGTTGTAGTAATCCTAAGTACTGAGAATTTAAATCTCGCATTTGCTAGCAAATTTACTCAATATTTAGATAAACATGTTGATACAAGAATCTTGATGCCGAACGTCAATGCAAATAGATTATACATGAAGGCATTTTCTCTATCGAAAGAGGAGCTGAATATAATTCTGCAGACGCCAACACAGGAAGGTTTATTTTTGATAAAACAGTACAAAGGATTAGTAACCTTAAATCTGGATTTGAAGGATATGCAAGAAATACATGTACTTTCAGCTAACAAAGAGACTATAAAGTATATGTATGAGGCAATAAAAGAAAAAGGAGAAGAAGTTAATGAGTGGTTACCGGTGTTTTATGAGAAGTGTAAAGCTTAATTTCTTATTGATATTCTTATTGATATTTGGTCTTTCATATCAAGGGTCTGCTGATTGCCCATGGAATGCGAAAAGTAATACTGAAGTTTCTTCAACATTTGGATGGACAGGATGGCGTAAAGAGATCCAAGTTATAGCTATAAAAGATCAAGGCATTGATGGTTATTTCAATCCGAAAATTAAGGTATGCAGTAAGGGTGGAGAGAATTATCCGGAGTATTGCTATGAATTATATAGTGGAACTTCATGTAAAATAATATATGGCAATGGCACAACTCAAGCTTCCGGTGCTGGTGTTTCTGCAATGACTTTCATTGATTGGGAAGGAAATAAGACATCCATTGGTGCAAAAATGGGAGAAGGTTTTAAATGGAAATGGGCAGATGGTCTAACTGATGAAGAAAAAGAGAAATTTGCTAATTCTCCTAAGATATGTGCTTGCATGCAAAAAGGTGCTTGTATGAGTGGTGCTTCTGCATGGGGTGCTAAAGCATTTTCAGGATATAATATTTTCCGCCCAGGCAATATGGAAAACGTTTGTGATACTTGCTATCAAACAGAAATAAAATGTGCTCCTGTTCCACTTGCACCTGGTCCTCCTCCATTTTGTGAGCAACTTGCAATGTCGCTTCCACAAGTTAGAATTGTTCCTATAACAGATAAAGATAATGATTACTTCAACCCTAAAGTTAAGGTAATAGCTGGTGATCTAATAGAAGAAGACGGAAAGATTGGAAAAGAATTAGATTTCCCTAAAGGGTATGGAGAAAATAAAGCTGAGTGGCGCTCTATTTTAGACAAAGATGGCATCACGTACTACTTCAAAACCTATAGAAAAAAGGGCCAGCTCTGCGCTGAATACCATGGAACTCAAAGTATAGACAAAAAAAATCCACAGTTCGTCCGCTGTTTCCCTGCACCACCTGCTCCAGAGCCTGAAGTAGTAGAAATAGTACAAAGTAACACGTCTGGAAAGCAGAGTGACACGTTAAAGATAAGAATGAAGATGAGCGAGAGCACTTGTACTTATGAAGCACGTGGAACCTACAGTGATGGTTTATGTACTTTTAATGTTAATACCGCTGTAAATATTGGCCCCCTATCTTTAAAAGTAGTAAAACCAGCAATAGTAGCAAAAACAACTGATAGTAATATTGATAATATTATAGAAGGTATATTAGAAAGTAATCCGCAACAATTTAAAGTTCTGAAAGAATATGGCTATGTTCCTGATGTGCAAATTAAATGTTCTAAAGGCGGAAGTTTTTATAGTTTTAATGATTTTGAGAAAAAGTTAAAAGACAAATCTATTCAATGTGAATTTAATAACTCTGGGCAGCCGGAAATAGAAGTAAAGTATAAAGGAAATTCTAACAGTAAAATGCTTTGTCTTTCTGGATGGCAGCCAGAACCAGAGGAGTTTGTTCTTAAAAGAGAAAATAAAATAATACCACTAAAATTAATGGGAACAAGATATACTAAATACAATGCTGTTTACTCCAAGGAATCAAATCAGTTCTATTATCTTCCAAGCAAGGAAAATAAAAGAGCCGATCTCTTAAACAGAGATCAGAGTGAGTTAGATAAAATAATATTCAATAAACAAGGGTATGTTTTCTTCCCTGATGAAAATAAGCAGGAAAAGGGAAAATGCAGTTACTGTGTAAAAAGAAATGATGAGATAGACGATACATTTAAATCTAGTAAAGGACTGAAAGTAGTATACAAATTGACGGATGTAGAGCATAGAGAAAAATGTAATCAAGGTGATGATGGTTGCATCTGCTTTAATGGAACATGCAGCCGTTCAACACGATATGTAGATAAAGAAAACACTCAATCTTTTTATACAAAGATTTCACAAGATGCAAATGGCGTTGTCACGCAACAAGAAGCACCAATTAAAACAAACAGAACAGAGGTCTTTTACGCTGATAAATTGTGTAGGTTCGATTTAGAAGGTCTCAAAAAGAAATTAAAAGAAAAATTAAAAGAGATAATCAAGGAACATCTGAAAAATAAGAAACCAGATCTTGAAAAAAATAATGAAAAATCCTATGATCATAAAAATAAAGATGTTTATACAGATGACTTATCAATAAAATTTGATCGTATTAAAATAGAAGCGTGGGGAAGTGGTGAAGCAGGTCATATACAAGGTAGTGGCTGTGACAATCAAAAATGCCATTCTACTGAAAGCAGAGTAGGGATGCCAGGAGATTATATTAAAGCTAAACTGAAAATCGATCCTAATTATCCTATAATTAAGGTGCAAGTCACAGAGGGAGGGGGTAACCAGGAAAGTAACCTCTCAGATAAGGACGGGGGACCTGTTTTCATAGAAATGTGCAATTCGCAGAAGCAACATTGCCAGCAACTGATTACTGTTGCAGGTGGAGGTGAGTATAGAACATACGGTGGTAAGGGTTATGAGGAAACAGTAATTCATAAGCAAGATTTAAAGCTAGAGGAGAAAATTGTAAAGGCAGATAAACTGAAGTCTACACAAGACAATCAAATAGCATATATAGAAAATGGTGAAATCAAGTATGAAACAGTAGAGTGTGGAAGTGGTTTGAGAAGCAGTAGATCTGGTGCAGGTGGCTGCATTAATAAAAGCAAAGGAATTTATGGTAAAGGCTCTCCAGGGTATGTGAAGATTAGACCTATTATAAAGGAATTTGATGAAGAAGAAATAAATGCTGCTATTAAAAAAGTAATAGAGGATCTATACGATCTTGAAACTATGACTGATTTTTGGGTAGGGGATCTTAACGTGAATATAAGTGGGATAATTAAAGAGGAAGTCAAAAAAGAATTATCAAGGTAAAAAGATATAGCTCTGGAAATGATGCTCTTGTTTTAATAATTAATTAAAGTAAAGCATGTAGTAAATGGTGTAATTGCTGTATCTTAACAAAAAGGTATAACGAATGTAAGAGGAGGGTGCTTTATGTCTCTAAAGAATAAAATTTCTGAGTTAATAGAACAACAATTTAGCATTAAATACCATGACAATTATTTGGCTTACGCTATACATAAGTGGGCTGCAAGCGAAATATCTAATTCTATTGCTTTTTGCATAATTGGTTGTGGAAATTGCAAGATTGGATATCAAGATGTTGCAAATTCATTCAACATAACAAAAGAAGAAATTGAACAAGGCAATATTGCAAGCATAGAAAGTAAAATAAAAAATGAAGCTGAAAAATCAGGTAGCGAGTTTTCTGAGTTGATTTCTAGAATGGATCAATCGCTAAAAGAACAAAGTGGAAAGTCTATTGTACAAATTTTAGATTCATCTGCTGAGGAGATGTTAAAAAGTTTCTGTGATAGCCCTGTACAGTCTCCAGAGCATGAAGAAGTCAGTGCATCCTCTGCTTCACATGAAAAGCATGCTACAGAAGGTCCGGAAACTAGTGTTAATTCAGATCTTTTGTCAACCTAATCAACTCCATATATATGTTTTTTTTGTACCCATGCTTTGCGTTTTGGGGTGGAAAGAAAGCACCATTCTTCGTTGCATTTTTCTATCTTCATCACAACAAACTTGTCTATTTTCATAGTAATCTTGCTGTCTACACTCTGTTTTTGATATCCATAAGTATCTTCTTTTACAATCGCGTAGCGCTTATCACTAAGAAGATTGCCTTTTATCCATCCGCAGTCTTCATCTATATCGCAGACCTTTTTCCAACTCTCAAACTCTTCTATCACTTTCAGGGGCAGATTTTTGCAAGTGTATATCCATTTTACAGGATAGTGAAACCCTGGCCCCGTTCTCATGTTGATCTTATTTGATTTGGTTGAAACAAAGTTGTTAGCAAACAAGCTATGGCTAAATAATAAAAACAATAGGATAATAGTACTGAACCAAGATCCCAGTGTCACGCACTGGGATAACGTGAGGGATAGTGTAACAGACTTATTCATCATAATTCACGATTAGGTTGACATAAGATAAAGAGTAAATTAAAAATTGAATAGATCTTTAAATGCAAAATCAATGCCTATAGAAATATTAATGCCTGCTCTTTCACCGACAATGAGCAAAACTGGAGGAAAAATTGTAAAGTGGCATAAAAAAGAACAAGACAAAGTTGAAGTAGGCGACGTAATTGCTGAGATAGAGACTGATAAAGCCATAATGGAGTTTGAATCTATAGATGAAGGAGTCATAGCAAAAATTTTAGTAACAGAAGGAACAAGTGGCGTGTCTGTAAATCAACCAATAGCTTTAATGCTGGAAGAAGGAGAAGATGAAAGTGCACTTAACAACTATACTTCAACTTCCATCAATAGTGCAGTTAAAAAGGAAGTGACAAAAAGTGCTGTTGATAATCAAAAATCAGAACACCAAGATTTAAACGGAAAGCCAATAAGTCATTCTTCGGTGTCATTCCAGCGCGTGACGCTGGAATCCAACCCCTCAATGTCATCCCAGTGCTTGACACTGGGATCTAGAAAAGAAGAATGGATCCCAGTGTCAGCTACTCAGATGACAGAGGGTTATGCAGAAGGTAGAACAAAAATAAGCCCATTAGCTAAGAAAATAGCTCAAAATGAAGGGGTTAATGTGCAGCAATTAAAAGGTACAGGACCATATGGTCGCATAATTAAGGCTGATGTGTTGGAGTTTTTAGGCAGTGGTATACATACTGAAAGTCCTGAGAAAGATACCATAGTTGAAGTAAGCAACATGCGCCAAGTGATAGCACAGCGCCTGACTGAATCAAAACAGAATGTTCCACATTTTTATTTAACTGTAGATTGCCAGGTTGATAAGTTAATATCGTTAAAAAACGAGATTAACTCAGCAGATGAAAACAATAAAGTAACAATTAATGATCTAATCATAAAAGCTGCAGCTTTCAGCATGAAAAAATTTCCTGATATAAATTCTTCGTGGATAGATAATAAAATACTGAGATATTCAAATATAGATATTTCAATCGCTGTGGCACTTGAAGATGGGCTAATTACTCCTATAGTAAAAAATGCTGATAAAAAGGGTATTTTATCTATATCAAAAGAAGTGAAAGATTTAGTAAGCAGAGCAAGATCTGGAAAATTGAAACCTGAAGAGTTTCAAGGAGGAGGGTTTACTATCTCCAACTTAGGGATGTTTGGTATAAAAGCCTTCAGTGCTATAATCAATCCGCCGCAATCTTGCATTATGGCAGTTGGTGCATCTAAAAAACAACCAATTGTTATGAATGAGAAAATAGAAATAGCAGAAATAATGACAGTAACGCTCTCTGTTGACCATAGAGCAGTTGATGGGGCACTCGGAGCAAAGTTTTTAAATGCCTTTAAGCATTATATAGAGAATCCTCTGGTGATGCTTATTGAAACTGCGGTAATCTATTAGCATTGTTATTACAAAATTAATACCTCTAAGTTTATACTTTTATTAGTTAATAGGTTTAGAGGTAAAAAAATGAATACTACAGTAGAAAAAAATAATCCAAAAATTTTTCCTCAAAATGAAGGAAAGATTAACTCAAAAGGCATGGTTGCCCCACCTGTTCCTCCGAAATCTTCCCAAGCTAAATTTACTGGAATAAAAGCAATTTTTGAGCGAAATGTACCTCATTCTCAAGCAAATGATAGTAATAAAACAGTGAGTAGCAATCTTGGAAGAACATTTGGCCCAACAATGCAAAAACTCATGGAAGACAACATTCATAGCACTCCTAACAAACAACGCCGCAATTCAGGGGATAGTGGTATCAGTGATATTAGTAGCAGCACTTCTGATGATGAGGATAGAACAATAAAAGATAAAATGATGGAAAATGTTAAGCAGGATAACCATCAAAAAAGCTTTGATTTACATAAAGTACAAGCAACTGATGAATTAGAAACCGTAAAATTTCTCAAAACGCTAAGCAAGAAAGAAAGAGAAAAACTTGGTTTTTCTCCTAAACAGCAAAATAACCAAAAGGTTGAGACTAGCAAAAAAACTTATAATCCACTTGATTGGAATCCAATCTATCAAGGTAAAAAGCTCTTTAGCTTAGGCAATATGTCGAGTAATTCGTCTTCATGTAGTGAAAAAAGCAATATTTCAGATGTAAGCGGTAAGTCTAATAATTCAAACATTGTCAGATGTAATATTACTAGGAGTAACAGTAAGGAAGACCTTCGTAAACCTGATGCTTCACATAATGACAAATTTGCAGGTAAAAAATTATCTAATGTCAATGTAAGCGAATTAATCAGAAAGTTTGAACAAGGTAATGACATAGTAAAAGGGCGTTAATCAAATGTTACCCTATCTTTGTATATGTAAAGGTAGGGTATCTTTTCAAAATAGTATATCCTTTATAGCTTTGTTAATTTTTGACTCCCTCTCTGCAAAAGCAGTTTCTAGAGAGGTTTTAAGTTTTTCCCATTCTTCTTGACCATTTAGAACTAAAGATTTATATTCATTTTCAATTTTTTCCAATGCTCTTTGATATGAAAAACCTAATTCCTCATATATATCAATATTTATCGATTGCAGTATTACCAAAAATGAAAACAAATTCGGATCAGGTAATTCTTCTCTTGTGTGATTCAGAAGACACAGCTTTATTTTTTTTACGCAGTATTCTATTGTTTTTAACGATAGTGACAGGCTTTCTGCATAAAATATAAAACTATCTACAATCAAATTTTTTGACTTTTTCGGTAATTTAATATTTTCAAATAGTTCTTTTGTAAATTTTTCTATCGGTTGTTTTGGCAAATGTAAAGAGAGATCAGTAAAAGATTTTAGGTCAAAATTTGGTCCAAGTATTGTGCTGATTGCTCTTTGTACATTACTCTTATCTTTACTTACAGAAATAATGAAAACCAGCCCCTCCACATCAAGCATATACTTTATAGATTCCAAAAAATCGACAACGAATTTAGGACGGCACACATCAAGATTATCCACCATTATATAAATGTTTTTGTCTTTTCTGATTTTATTAACCACATCCGCTAACTGTGTTTTAAAATCTCTAGTACTCTCTTTTCTTCTTTGGAGAAGACTTAATTCACTCAAGACAAAACCTATGTCTTTTTTATCAGCCTCTTTTGCAGCATCAAGAAATACTGAAAGCATAGCAAGTGGAGATTTACTGATCAGCTTTCCTAGTGTGTTTAGAGAAAATAGCTCTTGGTTTATGTTCTTGAACTGTTGTATAACGCTTCTTTTTACTTCATACGATGCAAATAAATCTTCAAATAGAAAATTTAAAAAAGAAGGAAGTGGTTGGTCCAATGCATTGATATCCCATGCACTATAATAAGCTACAATTTCATTTTGCTGTTTTAACTCTTTTACCCATTCTTTCAAAAAAAACGTCTTGCCCCATCCATCATATCCTTCTAAAGATATTATTGTAAAAGACTGATCAATTGTTTTAATTATAGTGTTGAATTTACCTGAAAATTGCTTATAGTTTAGGCGGTCATTTTCCCAAGCCACCACTTTAAGTGGTGGCACTATTTTTTTCTTTTTGAATGTTATTAGCGATATAAGTTTTTTTAAGCACATGTCTTATTTTATATTTAACTCATATTCTTGTCTTGAAGTAAGTGCTATCCTCAGCGTTCCTTCATCAAGATAGTCAATTTCTCCGCCCATTGGTATGCCGCAAGCAAGGCGTGATATTTTCACATCCAAATTTTTTAGCAATTCAATTATATATTGTGCAGTAACTTGGCCCTCTAATGTCGGATTAATTGCGATAATTATCTCTTCAATTTTAGACTCTGTCACTTTTTTCAGAATAGTGTCAAGGTTGAGTTCTTTTGGACCTATGCCATTTATTGCAGACAATCTGCCACCCAAAACATGGTATAAACCTGAATATATATTTCCTTTTTCAAACGCCCATAGATCACCTAATTCTTCTACTACACACAGTAACTTAGTGTCACGTTTTGGGTTAGTACAAATAGAACAAGGTGACTTAGTATCTAGATTTCCGCAAACTTCACACTCTATTATAAGATCTGCTAGCTCTTTAATCAAAGATGCAAGTGGTAGCATAACTTTTTCTTTGTTTTGGAGTAAATGTATAACTAACCTGCGTGATGATGATGGCCCTAAACTTGGCAATTTAGAGAAAGCATGAACTAGATTTTTTATGTTAATGTTCATCCAATAAATTCAGAATAGGTAGTCAAATGGTAACATCAAACCCTTTGTAAAGAAAGTGGTAAGTTTCTCTTGATCCACTTTGATTAGCTATAGAAAAAATTTTTTACTCTAACGCAAAAAATTACTTCCGCACACTTAAAGCCTGATTATAATAGACTTCTTGCATAACCCAAACTAAGTAGAAAAAGGTATCATCCGAGTAGCTCTCCTTTGTCATCCCAGTGCCCAGACACTGGGATCCAGGAATTTTATTAAGTTTGTAAGCATAAAAGTATAGCTAACGTGAGCTCTACGTCATACTGCCGCGAACCGTCATCCCGCGATTCATTCGCGGTATCTCTTAGCCGCTAACACGTAGCGGGATGACGGTTGTCAGGCTAGCTGTCATCCCAGTGCCCAGACACTGGGATCCAGAAATTTTAATTGTAAGTAAGCATACTGGGTTGATAAGTATAAAAGTAGCTAGAAAATAAACATTTTTGATGAGATTATATGGAAAACTGGATGCCAGTGTCAAGCACTGGCATGACACCCTTCACGGACTTTTAAATTACTTTAGCTATAAATATTAAGAAATTTACCAAATGAAAAAAAAGGCAAAAGAAGCCCTGGGGTTATTATCCGCTTTAAAATATTGGCGTTTTTTATGTTTTAAACGCTTGACAAGCGAGATTCAGCCGCTTTTAATTGCAACTAACTTACGCTGCAAATGTTTAAGAAATTTACTAAGCAGAAAAAAAGACAAAGAATCCCCGAGTTAGCTAGTCTTTTACTATCTCTGTCGAGTATTGGCATTTTTTGATGTCTTGTAACGCTTTATAAGCGCGTTCAGCTTATTTAGATAAAAATCTAGATGTAGATGAAGTTTTGTAAAGACATACAGTATCTATATACTGCAAAAAATTGAACATAAGACGCCGATACATTAAGTAATCCTTACCTTTTAATCTGCAGATTGGCGAAAGCAAATACAATAGCTTCACTACCATGATAAGGGCGCTGGCGAAGGGTGTCAAGTAAGTTTTTTCGTTTCTATGTTGTCAGCTACTTGGATGACGCCAATCTGAGTTAACTACACCAACTCACATTCAGCAAAAAAGAAAGCTATCTCCTTACGAGCATTTTCTAGACTATCCGAGCCGTGGACTCTATTTTCACTAATATCATCAGCAAAATCACCCCTGATTGTGCCTTTATCTGCCTGCTTTGGATTGGTAGCTCCCATGATTTGTCTGTATTTACTTACTGCATTTTCACCAACTAAAACTTGAACTATCACAGGACCAGAAGTCATAAACTCTACCAATTCCCCAAAAAAAGGCCTATCTTTATGAATTTCATAAAACAGCTCTGCTTGTTTTTTTGTTAGTAACATCATTTTTTGTGCTGTAATTTTCAGCCCAGATTGTTCGATGTAGGAATTTATATTGCCTGTAATATTATTTTTTACTGCATCAGGTTTTAATATTGAAAGTGTCTTCTCAATTGCCATATTATTCCCTCATATTAAGTAAAATAGTATATTTATAGATTTATCTTATTATAAATTTTAATTTCATAAAAGTGATTTTTTATTTATAGTTAAGAATAAACCATCAAGGAGGTATTGTATGGGTGAATGTTGTAAAAATAACACTACTAAACAAGCTGAGCCTACCACTAAAAAACAAGCTAAATCTACTACTAAAAAATTAGTAAGTAACTTTAAGTCATCACTTTTTTGTGGAACAAAAGGATTTTTAACTTTTAATTTGGCCTTTTTAAGTTATTTGGAATATAGTTCACATCATAATACAGAATTAAAAAAAGGTGCTGCCTTTGCAATGAAAAGGAATACTATTCCATTGCTTGAAATGGCTATCATAGTGCCATTTGTTTGTTTTGCACTGCCAGCTATGCTAGGCAGTATGAGCCTCATGCAATGCGCACTTTTATGTGCTTCCTTAATGATTGCCACATGTTTTATTGTCAGAACTTTTCATCTGCGTGAGAAGTTAATGGAAAAAATCACTAACCATAGTAGAAAAGAAATAGACGCGGAATTTAAGAAAGATACTATAAAATTTCCTATCTTTGATCAAAATAGAAAACACACCGAGTATAATTCGCCTAACTCAGGGCGACTACTGGATGAAACAAGTAGCACCTCTCTTTTCGTTAAAGTTTTACTTTTTCCCCTCAAGGTTCTTCTGAATGTCCTGCAAAGTTGTATAATGCTATCTTTAGCTGCTGTTGAACTTCTTGAAACGGTACCAAGTCTTTTTGTCGATACATTTTTCGATTGGAACTTCACATCCACCAAGAGTAACCTGAAGAGATCAGGCCACTTATTGTATGCCAGTGTAAGAAATTTAGTGCCTATAACTAAATTTGATGAGTGTGTAGCTAATTTTATAGGCACCCCAGAAGTAACTTGTTGTAGTAGTGCGTAGGTGAAAAAGGCAGTTATCTTATTTAATCTTGGCGGGCCTGATTCACTAAATGCGGTCCGTCCTTTTTTATTCAACCTTTTTTATGACAGGAGAATAATCAATCTACCGAATCCCTTTCGGTTTCTTTTAGCAAAGTTTATATCTGCGAAACGAGAAAATACTGCACGAAAAATATACGAGGAAATTGGAGGTAAATCGCCAATTCTAGAGAATACAAAAATGCAAGCTAATGCTTTAGAACTAAAATTAAACGAAAATAGAAACCATGTACACAAGGTATTCATCTGCATGCGCTATTGGCGTCCATTTGCTGACGAAGTTATTGAAAGTGTAAAACAGTTTGATCCTGACGAAGTAATTCTGCTGCCACTGTATCCACAATATTCAACTACCACAACTCTGTCATCCATCGAGAATTGGCAAAAAAATGCTAAACGGTATGGCCTAAAATGCAATACAAAAATGATTCACCGTTATTATGATAACCAAGATTTTATTGAAGCTCACACTAATCTGATAGCTAAGTACTATAAATTGGCTAGAAAAATCGGTAAACCAAGAGTCCTATTTTCAGCCCATAGCTTACCTCTTAGTATCATTAAAAAGGGCGACCCTTACGCTTCACAGGTAGAAAGAAGCGTAGAGTTAATAGTAGAAAAGTTAGCTATCAATAACTTAGATTGGTCAATATGTTATCAGAGTAAGATTGGTCCTGTAAAATGGCTAGAGCCAAGCACTAAAAGTGAGCTATTACGCGCAAAAGCTGATGGTGTACCTGTAGTTCTATCACCTATATCTTTTGTTTCTGAGCATTCAGAAACTCTAGTTGAACTTGATATAGAATATAAAGCAATTATCAAGGATGGATATTACTTTCGTGTGCCAACTCTCAGTACCGATCCCTTGTTTATAAAATGCTTAGCCGATTTGTGCATAAATCTCCCTTAAAGTCCTGATTCATAGGGCTTTTCTTTTAGGATTTTATGTGATAGAATAACAGGAAGTTATTAACTATTTCATGCCAAACAAGCTAAAAAAGAAATCTAACATACTCGCACAAAAGGTGCATGATATTTATGATCATGATTTCAGGAAGGTAATCTGCATCACAACAGGTTTAACAGCCCTATTGTGTAAGATTTCACTGCAATTTTGCTGCGAGTTCATTGACAATAATAGATCCAATATCTTTCTTATACGGAATGTTGCTCGACTAGTAAAGTTTCCGACATCTATTCTATACATTGCCCATTCTGCATTTACTCTACAGGATCTAATTAAGGATTACAGAAACCCTGAGAGTAAAAAAGAGCTGGCAAAAATTGTGGGTAAATCGGCTAATCTTGCAAGCAGCATCATAGAAGCATTGATGATGTTGAAAGTCATCCATTTTTTTACTAGGAGTAATGCAGACGTAATAAGTCACATTCACTTAACATCAACGATCCTATTTCTGTTTATTTCGGAACCTATAAGCTACTATTATTCATGGAGAAAATACCTAGATAATAAGGATCCTGAAAAGTCTGCTGAGTGTAAGAAGGACCTTATTATCAGCACATTAACTTTGTCATTAGGTTTATTAAACTTCATATTAAGAAGGATAGAGACTCCAACTATACCAATAAACTTAGGTAATGGTATAATCTATAATTTCAACTTAAGCGTAACAGTCAGCATAATATATAGTGCAGTATTTCTTGCAGTTCAGCTTGACAAATTGTTTCAACAACCTGTCAATGATGATCCTTCCACTGAACTTGATGATGTTCATAATATAAACGGTCATTCTAATGACAGCACTGTAGAGGTATAAGAATTAGGGATGAAAAGATTTTATTTCTACTGCCAACGCTAGTACTGCTAATTTGCTAACAATACTCCAAAGTGATAGAATTTTACCTTCTACAACCTGGCTAACATCATGAAACTCACAGTCAGTGGCATTCAAGCTAGAATATACATCTTTTCTGCTATTACATCGGTATAAGTAACATGTTGGAGTATCTCCTATATAGTATATTAGCGGTTCTGCAGAACTGCTTTTAAACATGTCAATGGTTGGTACACCTTCTTGTATAATAACGCTATTGATTGCTATTCCTTCTTTTATCTTTTTCATTTTATGACGCTTTTTTTTATTGAGGTTTAATATTTCCTCTCCACTTGTTGCTGTTATAATGCCCATCCCATATGTGCCATTGCTTGCTTTGATAAAAACGTAAGGTTGTGTTTTTATTTCATATTCCTCATATTTTTTTTGCACTAGAGATAATATTTGGTCAACTTTAGTTGCTACTGCTCCTAGTGACAAATCATCATCAAAATCAACTCCATCACAGCTCTCTGTAAGCACAGAAATTAGCCATGGGTCTATTTTAAATTTGCCACAAAACTCAGATGCTAATTCTTGATAGATTTCAAAATACTTAAATTTCTGCCTGCTATGCCAACCGTATAGTGGGCTTGGTACTATATCTTGCTTTACGTCTTTCAGCGTGTCTGGAATGTGGCTCGTCATATCACGGTTCAGTATAATAACATCAGGCACAAATCCTGAAGTTGTCTTTAGCAGAGAGTTTTCTTTCACAACAGTTTCATACTGTTCTATTAAATTGTATACTTCATTATATAAAAGGCCAATTCTAGTCTCAAAACCTGCGAGTTGTAGTATTTTCTCTATAACAAATACGTTTTCTATATACATTTTATTGCGTGTATAATTTTCCGGTATTATAAGAACCTTTTTGTATTGATGTCTTTTAAAATAGCTTTTTATCAATCTTGCTGCCATCGTTCTTGATTCTTCACTTAAGTTATTGAACCCCGCAGGAAATAAATTAGCGTCTACTGGAACGATTTTATAGCCAGAGTTTCTAAGATCTATAGAGCTATAAAATGGCGATGTAAGGCCATTAAATTTTGCTTCGAACCAATTATTTATACTTTTTTCCAAATCTGGGTGAATTATGTTTTGCATCTGCACTTTAAATGTTATAAGGAAGGTATTATATTATAAGCTATAGTTGAACATATTTAGTAAATTTGACTAAAGATTAAAGTATAATGAGATTCTTATTTAAAGTGATAGAAAAATGATTCAACACGATAACAATAAAATGTATGGCACTACTATATTATCAATTAGAAAAGATAAAAGTGTAGTAGTAATAGGTGACGGACAAGTTTCACTGGGCCACACTGTTATAAAATCTGGAGCAAAAAAAGTTAGGCGTCTTTCTGGTGATTCCGTAATTGCTGGATTTGCCGGGGCAACAGCCGACGCATTTACTCTTTTTGAAAGATTAGAATCTAAACTTGACAAGCACCCAGGGCAATTAATGAGAGCATGTGTTGAACTTGCAAAAGACTGGAGAATGGATAAATATCTGAGGAAATTAGAAGCTATGATGATCGTTGCAGATAAATCTATTTCATTAGTAATTACGGGAACAGGTGATGTTCTTGAACCTGAAGATGGAGTCGCAGCTATTGGCTCTGGGGGAAATTTTGCTCTATCTGCAGCAAGAGCTTTAATTGACATTAAAGGAATATCAATAGAGGAAATTGCGAAAAAGGCTATGAAGATAGCTGGCGATATATGTGTTTATACAAATCATAATGTAGTTATTGAAAAGATAGAGGAGTGATATGTCTTCCAAGCAAAAAACTTTATGCACCAATTTTTCCAATCAGTCCATAACCCTTTCAGAAGGGCGGTCTTGTAGTAGTGACACCTACGATGAAAAAGATAACCTCTATAAAGATACTAAGAGTGGTTTTGATTCAAATGACAGCGATGTTCAAGTTAATGACAGCACTCAAGTTTTGTTAGATGACCTGCCACCACAGAAGATAGTTAAAGAATTGGACAGATTCATAATCGGACAGGATGATGCAAAGCGTGCTGTTGCTATTGCGCTCAGAAATCGTTGGCGTCGCAATCAGGTTCCATTTCCATTGCGTGATGAAATCATACCTAAGAATATATTGATGATCGGTCATACAGGGGTTGGTAAAACTGAAATAGCTCGTCGCTTAGCAAAACTTGCCGGTGCACCGTTCATAAAAATTGAGGCAACGAAGTTTACTGAAATAGGGTACGTTGGACGTGACGTTGATTCGATAATACGCGATTTAGTTGATGCAGCAATAGTTTTAGTTAAAGAGAAAGCCCGTAAAGCCTTAGCTAAAAAGGCTTTAATTTTAGCTGAGAAAACAATAGTAAACTCTATGGTAGGCGAAAATGCAACCGAAGAGAGTAAAAAAATTTTTAGAGAAAGGTTGAGGAATAAAGAGTTTGAGGACGGAGAAGTTTCTATTAACGTCAGAGAGAGCAAGAGTATGTTACCTACTTTCGATATACCAGGCATGCCAGGTGGGCAAGTTGGTGTGATGAATGTAACAGAAATAATGGGCAAGATGTTTAACGGGAGCAAAAAAACAAAAACTATTACGGTGAAGGTAAAAGAAGCGCGTGAAATATTAATTAATGAAGAAAGTGAAAGGCTAATGGATGAAGATAAGATAATCAAAGAAGCCATTGATCTTGTTAGTAATGACGGTATAGTATTTTTGGATGAAATAGACAAAATTGCAGCGCGTACAGAAGTAAAAGGTGAAGTAAACAGAGAAGGAGTGCAACGCGATCTGTTACCATTACTTGAAGGAACAACTGTTACAACTAAGTATGGCCATGTAAAAACAGACTATATATTATTTATTGCATCTGGTGCTTTTCATCAGTCTAAACCATCTGACCTCTTACCGGAATTGCAGGGCAGATTACCGATCAGGGTAGAACTTAAGGCACTTACTCAAGAGGATTTAATAAGAATATTAAAGGAACCAGAATCTAGTTTGTTAAAGCAGTACATAGCTTTAATGAAAACAGAAAATGTGACACTTGAGTTCACTGATGATGGTATAAAAACCATAGCTGAAATAGCGTTTACAGTTAATAGGCAAGTGGAAAATATAGGCGCAAGAAGGCTTCACACTGTCATGGAGAAGCTTTTAGATGAAATAAGTTTCATTGCTTCTGAGAAAAATAGCGAAAAATTCATTATAGACAGCAAGTATGTAAAAGATAAACTTGAGTCAATTTCGAAGCAGCTTGATTTATCTAAGTTTATACTTTAGGAAAAACGAAAAGCCTACTTTAAGTAGTATAGAGAGTGTTCAGAAGATTAGCCAGTAGACCTAAAATTTCAGCTATATTCTTTAGGCTGTTTTTCAACAGTAGAATGGTGTGCTGCGACCTCTTGCTTAACATCTAAGCTTAAGTCAATTATTGAGATATTTTCTTCATCATAATCTATGTCTTTTATTAACATATCGTCAGTAATAGTCAAAAGGTCAGGCGGAGAAAGAATAGTTCTTTTATTACCAGCTCTCATTCCCACAACTCCAAGCTCTATAGCAAGTGGTATTTTTTTATCGCCAACCCTAAATTGCACTGTTTGATCTTTGACTATATATTCCCCATTATGCTCCTTTACGCTATATTTAACCGATATCTCATTACCGCACCTTACTTGTTTTCCAGTCTTGTTAATTAAGTCATTAAAAACCATCAGATTATTTACTGAGTCGGGATATTTATCCTTTACTTCGATCAGTTTGACGTAATAAGAATTAAAATTCATTTTGTTCTCATTGGCAATAGTAACTACACGCTCTCCGCCTTCTTTCATACCTATTGCCCCTAAACTCACTTCTTTTAGGTCATCTTGACCTATTTTCAAAGTAACATCAGAAACTTTGCTAGGGAGTGTTGCTGAGTTATTATTAGAAATTTTATATATTTGCAATAGGACTTCCAGGCCACAAAAAGCCTTGCTGCCACTGCCTTCAGTAATTTCATAAAAATTTATCGAATCCTCTTCTTTTTGCTGCGTCATTTCTTCTAAATATTCTGTTAGCCCATGCTTTTCAATATAGCGGTCAAGTGCTGATTCAAGTATTGGCTTCACTAGGTAATATGCTATCGTCTGTATCAAACCACCATGCGTGGCATTTATCTCATAAAGCTTGTCCTTTTTTTCCGGTTTACCTTTGTTTATATAGACAATAGTAAACACAAAAGCAGAAGTTAAAGTGAGAATCATTACTACGGAAATAAGCATTTGTAATATAATTTTTCTAACCATCTTTCTTTACTTGATTCAATAAATCATATAAATAATTAGTATCCCCTGAAAGCGCACTCAAATTATCCAAGCCTTGTTTAAAGAGGCCGTCTATATAGTCCTCTACTTCACTTTTACCAAGCACAGACATTAGGTTATTTGTTTTATCTTGTTCGTAGTCTTCAATATCATCCTTAGCTTGAAAGATAAGCCCTAGGTTTATCCCGAAGTTATATAACGCTCTCCGTTGTTCATCTGTAGCACCCCCTATTATAGCACCTATTTCACATGAAGCTGCAAATAGTTTTGCGGTTTTCATCAAATGAATTTCTTTTATTTTGTTAAAATCTGTGTCAATATCTAAAGCCTGTCCTCCCACCATTCCCCTAATTCCTATTGCTTGAGAGAGCACTTTTATGATCTCACAGCGTTTCTCATTTAACGAAGATAATACCTCAAAAGCCAGAGTAAGTAGTGCATCTCCGGCAAGCACTGCTGTTGCTTCATCAAATTTTTTATGGCAGCTTAGCTGGCTTCTGCGAGTATCACTGTTGTCCATGCACGGTAAATCATCGTGAATTAGAGAGTAAGCATGAACAAATTCAATTGCTGCAGCAACTGATATTACTTTTTTAGCTTCCGCGTTAAACACTTGCGATGAAGCTATGACTAAAAAGGAGCGTATATGTTTTGCAGGAGCAAGGAGTATATAACGCATAGCTGATATAAGCTTATTCTCGCTATTTTCGGGTAAGAGTTTGTTTACTTCTACAATAAGCAAATTTTTTGTTGTTTCGTCTAGCATTTTTGAATTGTTAATTGTTTAGCACGTAACGCTAGCCAGCTAGGGCAGTAGAAAACTTTGCTGTAGTTTACCAGTTATAAAAGATATTGCAAACATAAAAATTTTTTATAACATCAAAGAATAGGTTATTTTTTTGGTAAGAAATGTGAATAGCGAACTAGCAAAGAGCACTAGAGAAGACATAGAAGAAAAAGTGAAAAAGATTATACTAGAGCACATTAGTAAGGATGTAGAGAAATTCAACAGCTCTTCAAAGCTTTCGGAGCATGGTACAGACAGTTTAGATGCAGTTGAAATCATCATGGCGGCAGAAGAAGAGTTCGGGATAGAAATTCCAGATGAAGACGCACAAAAAATGGAAACTATGGAGCAAATAGTTGAGTACATTAATAATAAAAAAGGCTAATAGTTAGTGTTAAATGAGCAGAAGAGTAGTAGTCACTGGTGTTGGTTTAATCACTCCACTAGCAGCAGATGTTGACAACACTTGGTTAAGGCTAATAAAAGGTGAATCCGGCATAAAAGCAATCAATACGGATAGATTTGACTCTTCTGATCTTGCTTGCAAAATTGCAGGGCAGGTGCCGTTGCAATCAGACAACATTGAGCACCATTTCAATCCACTAGATTATATTTCTGAGAAAGACTCAAAAAGGACAGATCGTTTTATCCATTACGGTATTGCAGCAGCTATTCAGGCAGTAGATGATTCATTAATTTTGGAAAGCCAAAATATCAATCGGGAACGTGTTGGTGTGACTATTGGCTCTGGTATAGGTGGTCTTCCGTCAATTCAGGAAAATGTTATTACCATGCAGGAAAAAGGGCCCAGACGTGTCAGTCCATTTTTTGTCCCTGCAAGTCTAATAAATTTGATATCTGGCCATATTTCTATTAAATACGAATTTACAGGTCCAAACGATTCAGCAGTAACCGCATGTGCAACAGGTGCGCATGCAATCATAAACTCAGCAAGAACTATAAAACTTGGTGAAGCGGATGTGATGATTGCAGGTGGAGCAGAAAGTGCACTGTGTAGAGTTGGAATTGCAGGTTTTGCATCTATGAAAGCGTTATCAACTAAATTCAATGATAAACCCAAAGAAGCTTCCAGACCATGGGATGCAGAACGCGATGGTTTTGTTATGGGTGAAGGAGCAGGTATATTGGTGTTGGAAGAATACGAACATGCAAAAAAAAGGGGAGCAAAAATATATGCTGAACTGAATGGATATGGACTCACAGGAGACGCACACCACATCACTGCACCGCATCCAGAAGGAAGAGGCGCATTTAAAGCAATGCAACTTGCTCTTCATAGTGCACAAATTAATCCCAATCAAGTAGGGTATATCAATGCACATGGAACTTCAACACCACTTGGAGATAAAATCGAAGTGATAGCAATGAAAAAGTTGTTCGGCGATTACGCTTATAAAATACCCGTTTCTTCAACTAAATCCTCTACAGGGCACTTGCTTGGTGCTGCAGGAAGCGTTGAGGCAATATTCAGTATTCTTGCATTAAATAATGGGATTATTCCACCAACCTTAAATTTACACAAGCCTTCAGAAGGATGTGATTTAAATTTTGTACCGTTTAAAGCTCAGGAGCATAAAATTCAATATGCACTTTCTAATTCGTTTGGTTTTGGTGGCACTAATGCATCGCTCATATTTGGACAAGTTTAGTTGATGTCACCCCAGTGTCTTCCTCTTGTCATTCCAGTACCCTCCTCTTGTCATGCAAGCAGCTCTCCTACTGTCATCCCAGCACGTGACACTGGGATGACAAACGGTTGTGAAATGGAATACATATAAAAATTAAACTATCAATAGCAATTCAAAAAGAAAAAATATTCTATTCATCCCTGAAGAAGTATTTTATTGACAATTTATGAATAAAGATCAATAATGCAGAAAAGGAATTGATGGGCGTATGCATGAATTTAACCACTATTAATTGTACATTATTTGTTGTAATTACATATTTTTTGACGTGCATTATAGCTTGGTGCTTACCTTTCAAAGACATAACATTATTAACAACATTTGTTCCGGCTTCAGTTGCAATTTTGCTAACCATTTATAATAAACAGAAGGTAAGGGATCTTTTTAAACTTAGTTCGCCAAAAAACTGTCTATTAGGGTTTATACTTATTCTGGTAAGTATGCTAATTTCCAATGGTCTTTTGTCAATTTACTGCGGTTTTTCATTTTTCCGAGAGTCTTTTACGTTAGACCGTGTAAAGGATTTGAGTGCAGTTTTGAGTCCATTAGTGATGTTATTTGTTTTATTATCAACCTTTGTGATGTGGATCATTATGTCTCTTGGTGAAGAGATCGGTTGGCGTGGCTATCTTTTGAAAAATCTTAAAAGCAAAATATCAAATTTTTATATCAGAGCAATTATTGTCGGTATTATTTGGTCAGTATGGCACATACCAACTTATGTGGTTGCTGGCTCAGCTTTGTGGAAGGATGGCTTTACATTCCCGACTATTTGTGCTTATACCCTTTATATTTGTGCAATGTCTATAATGTTTACCTGGTTGTTTGAAAAAGACAACTCGATTTGGCCAGTAACTATTGCTCATGCAACAAATAATCTTGTGTATAGTGTTTTGAGCATTCTAATGCCGTCTCCTCCTCTGTCAACTTTCGATGCAGTAATTCGCCTTACATTAGGAGCAGCTGGTTATTTCATTGTTGCAATTGGTGTTATTTGGTTTGATAAAGCTCGAGAGCGTCATTTGAGTAATTCATAGTATAAAATTTCGGGGGCAATTCGCATCAGGTGTCATGCAGGTAGCATGACACTGGGATGATGAGGAAGAAAAAGCAAATTTTGCCTTTTACGGTCAATCTATTATACTTAGTAAGACTTCAATAAACTAATGAATTATACTTTATATCTCATTAAATGCACAAGATATTAATAAGAAATAACTACAAACCTTTGGTCGGAAAAATCAAGATTAATGGCTCAAAAAATGCTGTTTTACCAATAATGGCAGCAAGTCTATTAAGTAGCTCCCCGGTAATTTTGCATAATGTACCTGATTTAATTGATGTGCATCTAATGTCTAAGTTGCTTGAAAGTCTTGGAGCAGAAGTGAACTTTATGCACAATAAAAATTATAAAGCGAACCATACTTTGAAAATTGACTGCAGCAATATCAACAATCACGTGATGCCATATAAAACCGCAAGTAAGCTAAGAACTTCTTTTCTAATATTGGGTCCAATGCTTAGCAGATTTGGCAAAGCGAGAACAGCATTTCCTGGTGGATGCAACATTGGAAAGCGTCCCGTTGATATGCATATTAAAGCATTAGAAGAAATGGGAGCTAAAATTGAAATTGACGGCTATAATATAATTGCAACAGTGAAAGGAAAGCTACAAGGAAAAGAAATCACATTTGAGAAAATAAGTGTTGGCGCAACAGAAAATGTAATAATGGCAGCAACATTTGCAGAAGGAGTGACAACAATAAACAATGCTGCAACTGAGCCGGAAGTTCTTGATTTAATAGATTTTCTGAAGAAAATGGGTGCTGATATTGAAATTGATAATACAAAGGTCATAATAACAGGAGTTGAAGCACTAAATGGATGTGTTCATAAAATAATACCAGATCGCATAGAAGCAGGCACCTATGCACTAGCTGCTATAATAACCGGTGGTAAGTTGGAGTTGGAAGGAATAAATCTATCTGATATAAGGTGTATTACAAATGAGTTGGAGACTATAGGAGCTATGGTTGAACTGTATGATGGAGGCATTGTTATTTCCAGAAAAAATGGCTCTATTAAGTCTGCTAACGTTGCGACAGATCCATATCCCAATTTTCCCAGTGATATGCAACCACAACTGATGTCTGCAATGTGCATCGCTGATGGGATATCAGTAATTGAAGAGAACATTTTTGAAAACAGATTTACACATGCAGATGAATTGAGAAAGTTAGGTGCTAATATCAGCATCGAGAAAAGCAAAGCTACTATAAGTGGAATAAAAAGCTTATCTGGAGCTAATCTATATGCTACTGACTTAAGATCAACAGCAGCTTTGGTGCTTGCTTCTTTGGTAGCCGGTGGAGAAACTATAATAAACAATTCACATCATTTATGGAGAGGATATGAAGCAATGCATGAAAAACTCAATTCATGTGGAGCTGATATCTCCATTTCGTCTTGAGGATATTTTATGAATGAAGCAACCAAACGAACTATAGTAAAAGAAATAGATGCAATCTTATATGAAGAACATAAGGTATTAGACCATGGATTTATTCGAGTAGTGGATTATATGGGCTCTGATAGCGCTATAGTTCAAGCTGCTCGTGTTTCTTATGGCAAGGGAACAAAACAGATAAGTCAGGATGAAGCACTTATAAAGTATTTAATGAGACATCATCATACAACTCCATTTGAAATGTGTGAAATTAAGTTTCACGTGAAACTTCCAATTTTTGTTGCAAGGCAATGGATAAGGCATAGAACTGCAAATGTGAATGAATATTCAGCAAGGTATTCAATACTTGATAATGAATTTTATACACCTAAACCAGAACAAGTTGCAAAACAATCTGACAATAATAAACAAGGTAGCGGGGAAGCTTTTGATCCAGATACCTCAAAGGAAATAATAGATTCTCTAACAAATGACTCTAATTTAGTATATTCTCATTATGAAAAATTTATTGAGCAGGGGCTTGCAAGAGAAATTGCCAGAACTAACCTAATGCTTAATTACTACACGCAATTTTATTGGAAAATAGATCTGCATAATCTCCTTCATTTTTTGAAGCTTAGAGCTGATAAGCATGCCCAATATGAAATCAGAGTTTATGCAGAAGTTATGCTGGATATAATAAAAAAATGGGTTCCACTGGCCTACAATGCCTTTGTTGAATATTGCCTAGAATCAGCCTGTATTTCAAGAACTGGTCTAGAAATAATTCGCAAATTAATTAAAGGGGAAAACGTTACTAGAGAAGAAAGTAATATTGGTAAAAGAGAATGGGGCGAGCTGATGTCTATACTTGATAAACAATCTTAAAGATAAAGGCATACGTGTCAATCTCCTCTGTCAGTTAACTCTCGTTCACCAGATTGAATCTTGCTTTTTACATCACATTAACTCATCACTTTTATAGAACATCTCATTAAAATCATTTAGAGTTCCAAAATCCTGACCCTTGATAAACAGGTGATCATTAGCAACATGTGCTTCATCAAGAGTAAACAGCTCGTAATGATGATTGTGAGCGGGCCTAACAATTTCATTATATAAAACCATTACTTGTTCGTAGTTATATCCATCGCCAGCATGATATTTACCACGTACGGTATCATAAAAATTCTTTACATCATCATATGTCACTTGCAGCTCCACCTTATACTTTCCCACTTCAAGAGGACTTCCTGTTTTTATTTTTAAGGGATGTTGTGAATTTGCAACACTGTTAGAAGTTTCTGCTTCAATATCAGAATTTTTATCCATATTTTCTATCACACTTGCCATAACAGTTTCTTGTTCATCTTCTGTTGGTTTTGTTTGTTTTTCAGTCTTATTACTGCTACTGTCAGTTTCCACAGTTACTTTTTTTACTTCTATATCTTTTTGAGCTTTCTCATTACTTTGCTTGTGTATTTCATCTCCATGCAATTTTTCCTGCAGAGCTTTTTTCGTATCAGCATAATCATCACGATTGCTTTGCAAAGCTGGTTTATAACTGCTGCTATCATCCGCTTGCATTTGATCTATATAGTTAGATTCTTCTTCCTGTATAGTATTTTTTGCGTTATCCTCACCAACCGTTCCTTTCTCCCCAGACTTGGCTTCACTCTCTACCACAACTTCTTCGTCTACTTGCTCATCATCAATTGTAAATTCAGTACCTATCTGATTGCTATCTTCCTCCAATTCATTAGATAATTTTTCAGATAGCTGGTCACCACTCAAATATGGTTCCTTTGAATATTTAGCATAATTATGGGGATCGGTTCTGTTTTCTGAATAAAACCCACTTTCAAAGTCTGAGTAGGAGCTTTGATTGAGCACAAAAAATAAGTTTTCATAATTAACCAGCATATCACTATCAGGGCTAACAAAATTTAAATATTCATCGCCTTCCCATTCTGGGTGGTGTCTATACTCTGCTATGTAGTATTTACTAGAGTCGAGAGGTATCTTGTCACCTTCTTCCCCATCAAGTTGTAAAACTACTGCTGAATGCCCATTACCTAAATCATTACCTTTTACCACTTTGAATATTTTAATCTCATCCTTTTCTACAAGTTCTTTTAACTCCTCGTTCTTTTCATTTAACTCTTCCTCCCTTTGTCTTTCTGCTTCTCTCTCTCTTGCCAATCTTTCTGCTTCTTCATCAGCTTTCTTCTGCAGTTGTGAGAATACATTTTGTGATATATCTTGTGTGGTTAAGCTATTTGTGTTGCTTAAAAAATTATCTAACACATTTGATGCAATTGGTGACAATTCACCGTGATCATCAAATACTTTTTCCTTTGCTTTATCATAGTGATTTGGGTTATAGATTGCATACAGAGGATAAAAACCATAATCTGCAATTGACGCTCCGTCAGGTGATAGTTCCATTGAGAATCCATAGTAATTAAGTGGAAGATTGGAGGTTAAATATTTACCGTTATCATCCCTAACGTGTAGCTCACTTCTACCATTGTGCTCACTATATTTGTTGTAGTAGATATAAAAATTCTCATGGTTAAGATTGAAGTGATCATCTAGATTATCGAATTGAATTGTACTGCCAAGCTTCTCGCGCAAAAGATTTTTGCTTTCATCTGTAAGCTTTATATGTGCAGAAAAGTAGTATCGATCTATAGGTTCGCCTTTTTCTATTTCAAAGTTCAAAGTAATCTTGTCGTTGACCATTGGTAGCCTCCACAAATTCTATAAATCATTTTATTTATCAATCATACGGTCTGTACTATGAAAAATGTGTTAAACGTTAAGATTTTCTCTGTACCGATTCATCTATATTGCCAAGCTTAATAAAGTTACAAGCTCTTTAAAACAATGTTAAACTCAATCACTATGGCAAAAACAGTTGACGTATTACTATCACTTCCAATTGATCAGTTATTTTCATATGCAATTGAGGAAAATACTGAGATTTTACTTGGAGATTACGTAGTGGTGCCATTTGGCAAAAAACGCTTAATCGGAATAGTTTGGAAATACAGTGATAAAAGTAACCGAGAATTAAAATTTATTGAGCAAAAAATCGATTTACCAAATATTAGACCAAAATTGATTGCATTTGCAGAGTGGGTTGCACAATACAATTTAATACCTATTGGTATGCTTGCCAAAGTGATAATGGGAGGAGTGTTAAAAGTAAATCACATAGATAAATTGGTTTGTGTTGAACAAAAGCAGGAAACAAGTGAAATAAGTTGCCAATTAAGCCCTGAACAGCAGATAGCTAGTGATAAAATAATCAGCAATTTGAACGAGTATTCAGTGACTTTGCTTGACGGTGAGACAGGATCTGGAAAAACGGAAGTTTATCTCTCTGTGATTGCACAATTGATTAAGAATTACACTGCCGTTCCAAATGCTGCTCAGACTTTACCATCCCAGTGCCCAGAGACACAACTGTACGAACATTGTGATTTGGGTCTACCAAGAGGGTGTCATCCGAGTAGCCTGACACTGGGATCCAGTTTTTCATATAACCTCATTACAAATGTTTATTTTAACTTAAAACCAATACCTAATTTACAATCAAAATTCCTGGATTCCAGTGTCAAGCACTGGAATGACACCTTTATACTCAAGGCAAAACCCACTGTAACATTTAGCATACCGTCTTTGCCACGTACTAGTATGACACCAGAATATGTTGAAATGACATCAGGAGAAGGTAATACACAAATTTTAATCCTCCTACCTGAAATTGTTTTAACTTCACAATTGGTAAATCGTGTTCGCGGTCAGATATCAAAAAACTTAGTTGAATGGCACTCAGGGCTCACTCCAAAAACTCGCCGGAATAATTGGCTCAATATAGCAAATGGAAATGCGCAGATAATTATTGGTGCACGGTCAGCGCTTTTTTTGCCTTATAAAAACCTAAAATTGATTATCGTTGATGAAGAGCACGACTCATCTTTTAAACAAGAACAGGGAATTATATATAATGCTCGAGATATGGCGATAATCTTAGCCAAATTTGAAAATATTCCGATTATTTTATCATCAGCTACTCCACTGCTTGAAACGATTCATCATGTTAAAAACGGGAATTACAATCATGTAAAGCTAACCAAGCGATTCGGTGGTGCAGAATTGCCACTCATTAAAGTAGTAGATATGAGGAACAACAAGCAATGGATCTCCGATGAGCTTTTTGAAAGCATTAAACAAACCATAGAGAAAAAACAGCAGGTTATGCTTTTTCTAAACCGCAGAGGGTATGCACAACTGGCAATTTGTAAAAAGTGTGGATATAAAATTTCCTGCTTAAATTGTGCTGTTTGGCTTACATATCACAAGAAAAAAAATGCTCTTTTGTGCCACCACTGCTCTTATCAATTGAAACTTCCAGAAAAATGCTCTGATTGCCAAAGTGAACAGCCATTGTCCCTCTACGGCATAGGAATTGAAAGGTTACTTGAAGAAATGGTGAAATTAATACCAAACGCAAAAACTGCGATGATAAGCAGCGATCAGAAGTCGGTTAGTAACATCATTGATTTAGTGTTAAAGGAAGAGGTGAACATTATAATCGGCACACAGATAATTGCTAAGGGGCACAATTTTCCCAAATTAACTTTGGTTGGAGTAATAAATGCAGATTTGAGCCTCGAAAATTCTGATTTAAGAGCAGCGGAAAAGACGTATCAATTATTGCACCAAGTTGCAGGCAGATCAGGAAGGTTTAATGAAAAAGGAATGGTAATAGTGCAAACTAATAATCCTGAAAGTTCAATAATAAAAGCATTGCTGCATCAAAAAAGAGACTCATTTTATGAAATCGAACTTAAGTCAAGACGCGAAGCCAAAATGCCACCATTTAGCAGATTAATAGCGCTTATAATTTGTGGTAAGAATCAGATTGCAACACAAAAAGCAGCGAATGAAATAGTAAAATCTCTTCTTTGTTATCCAAGTAGCTTAACTACTTGTATCCAGGAAAAAAATGTAGGTGTAGACAAAAAGGAATTTGAAATTCTTGGCCCATCACCAGCAGCAATAAATTTTTTAAATAATAAGTATCGGCATAGGGTATTATTAAAAATACACAATAAACACAGTTTATCTATACAAAAAAAGCTGAAATATTGGATTAAAAATTGTAACTTGAATTCGAGTATTGCAGTGATAATAGATGTTGATCCTGTGAGTTTTTTTTAACGAGTTCCGTTAAGCCTTCTTGCCAATTACCACAACATTCTCACTGGGAAAAAAATAATCAGGTACAGCCATATTTTTCGGTGCAGGACCCCCAATCACTCGGCCTGATGTATCATAATATGAACCGTGGCAAGGACAGAACCAACCATTACCATCTCTTGTAGCGTGGTCAACCGGTACACACCCAAGATGTGTACATATTCCGATCATGATTAACCATTCGTCTTTTCCTTCGTATACTCTCTGCTCATCTAATTGAGGATCCCTCAAGCTCTTCACATTCACAGCTCTTGCAGCCTCAATTTCTTGCTTTGTGCGTCTACGAATGAATACTGGTTTACCTTGCCACTTTACTTTTACTCCATGTCCTTCCTGAATTCCAGACAAATTCACTTCCACTGTGGAAGTTGCTAGAACTTCAGCAGAAGGATTCATAGATTTAACCAGTGGCCAAAGCCCACTTACAGCTCCTATACCTGCCATAGCGCATGTAGTTAATGTTATAAAATCTCTCCTACTCTTATTTTTAGTAAGATCTTTAACGGGAGGTGTTTTTTTATCCTCTTTGTTTGCCAGTGGTTTTTTATTTTTAGTTAAATTTTTGTCCATTGATCTTTACTTAGCTATAAGTATATATTTTAATTTAAATACTGCGTATTAATCAACAAAAACTTGCGCTTTTTGTTTAACCTGTACTACAGTTGAGAAGAGATAGAGTTTTCAACTTCAGAAATACTATCTTCAGTGGAATCAGGATCTTCAATTTTCGCTACTGACACCACCTTTTCTCTACTCTCTGTTTTAAACAGAGTGACTCCTTGAGTGCTACGTCCTGCAATTCTGATATCATTTACTGAAATACGAATTAACTTTCCTTTATCTGTAATAAGCATGATATTATCACCCTGCTCAACTGGAAAACTAGCAACAACATTGCCGTTTCTGCTGGTAGTAAGAATATTGGTGATACCAACACCACCCCTGTTAGTTATTCTATACTCATACGCAGAAGTTCTTTTACCAAAGCCATTTTCGGTAATAGTTAATATAAACTCCTCATTCACTGCAAGTTTTAAGAATAATTCGTTATCTATTCCTAAATCATTCAAAGTCTTTTCCAATTTAGAATCAATGGAGTTATTAATTGCAGTTCCCAGTCTTTTTGCAAGTGGAACTTTTAAGTAAAGTTCTTTTGTTTCTGTTGCTACACCTATCCCATTTAATATGGTCATGGATATCACGCTGTCATTCTTTGCAAGTTTGATACCTCTTACGCCATCTGAATTGCGACTTTTAAATTGACGCACATCACTTACAACAAATCTGATACTTTTGCCGAATCTTGTTGAAAGAAAAACATGATCAATTTCATTGCATACTTTAACCGATATTAATTTGTCTCCTTCATCGAGCTTTATTGCTATTTTTCCATTGCTTGGAATATAGTGAAAGTCCGCCAAAGAGTTGCGCCTTATGTTTCCATAGGCAGTAGTAAAAACTATGTTTTGATTTTCATCATTTTCACTTGGTAACGGCATGATATTAGTTATAGTTTCACCATCGCTAAGCGGGAATATATTAACAAGCGCTCTTCCACGTGCAGTTGGCTCTGCAAGAGGTAACTTATAAACTTTTAATCTATAAACTCGACCAATGTTAGAGAAGAACAAAACGCTAGTGTGAGTATTTGTCACAAATAATTCTGTAATTACGTCTTCTTCTTTTAATCCCTGTCCTAGCTTTCCTTTTCCACCACGACGCTGAGTTCTGTAATGAGAAAGCTTCACACGCTTGATATAACCATTCATAGTTACGGTTATCACCATATCCTCTTGTGGAATTAGATCTTCAGCTTCAATGTCCGTATCTGATTCCTCTATTGAAGTTTTTCGCGGCACAGCAAATCTGTTCTTTATTTCTTGTAGATTGTTTTTTATTTCTTTCATCAACTTCTCTCCTGAGCCAAGAAAAGCGATATATTCTTTTATCAGGTTGATCATTGAACTTAGCTCAGCTTCTAATTTGTCTTTTTCAAGGCCTGTTAAACGCTGCAATTTCATGTCAAGAATAGCTTTCGTTTGCAGCTCAGTTAATCTATACACTCCATCTTTCAAAAAGCTCGTGCTGTCTGAGATTAATCCAATAATTGTGTTTATCTCAGCTGAAGTTTTCCATTCTTTATTTAAAAGTTCTCTACTTGCTTCCGCAGGATCTTTTGCACCACGGATGATTTTTATCACTTCATCTATGCTGAGGACCGCAATGTAGAGCCCTATATATATATGAGCTTTTTCCCTCGTTTTTCTTAGACGAAATTCTGTTCTCCTGATTAATACTTCTTTTCTAAAATCAACAAAAGCAGCTATGATTTCTTTTAATGACATCAAAGCAGGCCTGTTGTTGTTGAGGACTAAAGTGTTAACACTAAAACTACTTCTTAGTGGAGTTAGTCCCAATATTTGATTAAGTATAAAACTTGCTTCAGCATTTCTTCTGAGGTCAATTACTACTCTAATACCAGACTTATCAGACTCATCCCTAATTTCTGTTATGCCATCAATTCTTTTTTCTTTTACAAGCTCACCTATCTTCTCAATTAATTTTACTTTATTTACCTGGTAAGGTATTTCATCAATCACTATTGCTTGCCTATCTTGTGGCAGGTCTTCCATGTGAGTCTTGCCTTGCACAACAATTGATCCACGACCCGTTGCAAATGCTGATCTTATTCCAGACCTTCCAAGAATCGTTCCCCCAGTTGGGAAATCCGGCCCTGGCATCACTTCAAGTAACTCATCCAAAGTAACTTCAGGATTATCTACATATAACATACAAGCATCTATTATTTCTCCAAGGTTGTGAGAAGGAATATTGGTTGCCATACCAACTGCAACACCACTTGCACCGTTTACCAATAGATTCGGAAACTCTGCAGGCAGCACAACAGGCTCTGTTTCATTTCCATCGTAGTTTGGCCTAAAATCAACTGTATCTTCGTCAATATCATTCAGTAAAAAGTGCGACACTTTTTGAAGTCTTGCTTCTGTATATCGCATTGAAGCTGGTGGATCTCCGTCTATCGAACCAAAGTTACCTTGCCCATCAACAAGTGGTAAAAGAAGAGAGAAATCTTGGGCCATTCTAACCAAGGAATCGTAAATAGCTGCATCACCATGTGGGTGATATTTCCCCATTACATCCCCAACTATACGAGCTGCCTTTTTATATGGCTTACCGGCATCGAATCCAGCTCTTGACATTGCATATAATATGCGCCTGTGAACAGGTTTAAATCCATCCCGCACGTCAGGTATAGCCCGGCTTATGATAACGCTCATTGCGTAGGAGAGATAAGAATCTTCCAGCTCTTTTACTATTGAGATTGGTACTATATTATCCTGCATTTTCTACACTTTAATTGAAGTAATTAATAATACTAACATTCAGTTAAGCAAATGGGCAATGACAGACTTGAACTGCCGACCTCCTCGGTGTAAACGAGATGCTCTACCAGCTGAGCTAATTGCCCCTTTAGATCTAATTCTATAGCTCAATATTATTATTGTAAACAAAAATAGCGATAAATTAGCTTTAGGTAAGCTATAAGCTTTTATGAAATCTTTGAGTGCGTGCTGTGAAGTTTTATAAATTTTAGTCTTGCTGTCACTTTGTATAAAGGTATTTTTTCACTCACATCTTTCGAAGTTGTAGCCATGTTCAACAACTTTAAGTAGAATATTGTAGCATTTTTAAAATCTGAAAGTTTATCTAGAATAACAGCTAAATTATAAGTATAAAAAATATTGTTTTCATCGAGGGAAATAGCAGTTATCATATACTCTTTACCTTTTACATAATCCTCCTTTTTCATATAGATCAGACCTAAATTTGCTAATAAAGGAGCATAATTTTTATGTATATCATACAATTTTAACATTTCACTCAACGCCAGATCAGGATCATATTGTGAGATTATCGTCAGAAAATTTTTTAATATGTAAGGGTTACTAGGGTGTTCTTTTAACAGTCTTGTGTAAATCTCTACAGCTTTTTTGTATTCTTTATTAGCGTAATAAATGTTCCCCAATCCAATTAAAGCATTTTTATGATAAGGAAACTTTGCGGTAATCTGATTAAGGAGAGAAATAGCTGTTTCATTATCTCCTGACTCAAAGGAATCTTTTGCTTTTTTTAAAGTAGAGTATATGTCAAAACTCTTGCCAGAATTCTGCGAAATTTTGATATTAAATTTGTCACTTTTTCTCTCAATAACATCAAGATCTTTATATTTTTTATCAGCTTTTATATGCTTGACAACACTATCAAAGGCCTTCTGTATCTCCAAATTTTCACTAGCATAGGTAACAGAAGACCTCCATAAAATCACAACGCAAATTAACATGCAGACAAACATAGATCCTAGTGTTGTGGCATTGGCTGCAGCGTGTAACCAGTAAACCTTATTTCTTTGAGCTATGCGCAACACATTACAAATTCATAAATGCTAAACCTATCTCATACAACAATAAAGATATTATTAATTGGCGATGCTGCGTAGAATGCACTTATCTTTTGTCTTCCATATTTCGCTTCATTAGACTTCTTGCATAATCCAAACTTAAGTAGAAAAAAGGCAAATAGTTCTAAGTTTACCAACACCGTCATGCAAGTAGCCCCTCCCTGCCATCTAAGTAGCCTTCTTCTCCTGTCATTCCAGTAGCATCCTTTTTTTGTCATCCGAGTAGCTGACACTGGGATGACACCCTACTTAACCGTCATACTGCCGCGGTATCTCAGCCGCTAACAAGTGGCAACTGTTTTCCCTCGTCATACCGCCGCGGTATCTCATCCACTAACAAGAGATCCCGCTAACACGTAGCGGGATGACAGCAATCCTACGTCATACCGCGATTCATTCGCGGTATCTCTTAGCCGCTAACAAGCAGCGGGATGACGAATTGCTTAACCGTCATTCCGCCGCAGACCGTCATACCGTGATTTATTCACGGTATCTTATCCGCTAACACATAGCGGAATGATGAAGTTATCGTCATGCCACCGCGAACCGTCATCCCGCCGCGGCGCTAACAAGAGATCCCGCTAACACGTAGCGGGATGACAGCAATCCTACGTCATACCGTCACGGTATCTCATCCGCTAACACATAGCGTAATGACGAATTACTTAACCGTCATGCCGTGATTTATTCACGGTATCTCATCCGCTAACACATAGCGGAATGATGAAGTTATCGTCATGCCACCGCGAACCGTCATCCCGCCACGAACCGTCATACCGTGATTTATTCACGGTATCTCTGAGCATAGATCCCGCTAACACGTAGCGGGATGACGAGGTTATCGTCATACTGCCGCGAACCGTCATACCGCCGCGGTATCTCTTAGCCGCTAACAAGCAGCGGGATGACGGTTGTCGTTTAGCTACAAACATTAAGAAATTTACCAAATGAAAAAAAAGGCAAAAGAAGCCCCGTGGTGCGAGTTTTGACTCTATATTACTGTAAGTGGCGCTGTAATAATGTGCTAACGCTTAAAATAAGCGCGATTTGGCTGAATGTAGAAAAAATAAAAAAGACATGCAGCCGCTATAATTTTATGTAATCCGCCAATAAATACTCTGAGTTTTTTACTGAATTTTGTCATTGAGCCTGCAGGTCAAAAACAAGTTTTGAGTCATAAATACCCTTATTATCATAATAAAGGGGCTGGCGGAGCTTGTCAAGCAAGTTTTTTGTTTCTACTGAATGACAGTTGTGACTTGGGAGGTAGTGCAAGAAGTCTATTTCCACAAAAATGCTTCGATTTATCTTAACATTTTGTCAACTATCTTTATAGGAATGACAATTTAAAAGGGCATTTTTACATATTCCATATGGCTGCCAGTTGCACCCCTCGCATGCGTACTCGAATTTCTTTAAAGACATTTTCTCCCTAATCTTTTTTACCGCTTCACTCCAGGTCAAAGTCTCGCCAATTTTAATTCCTAAAATTTCCATATGCCTTCTATCTAGCTCTAAAACTTTAGCTTGTTCGGTGCATTTACCTTGTTTAGTCTGATTTGGACAAGCACTACAAATACTATCAAGGTTACCAACTACTTCGATTTGAGTACTAATTACTTTGCTTGCTATCTTTTTATAATTTTCTATAAAATCCCGAGAATACCCATATCCCCGAAACGCGAGGGTGCACATAAAATGATGAGGGCGAAATTTTATCATTTTTTCAAATATTGCAAAGCTGCTACAAGTAGAAAAATTTTTATCAAACCAGGAAGGATAAATGGTAAAACACCCACCATTATTGCTTGTTCCAGACCCAAGTAAACAGCAAGCCAACTAACACCACAAATAAAGATTACAACTGTACCAGCCAGACAACTTAAAGAATTACATACAAATGATTTATACTTAGAGTTCAGTAATTCATTTACTTTGCTCATTACCATAACAGCAGCTAAACAGCCAATTAAATATCCACCTGTTGGTCCAAGGAGAGCGTGATAACCACCAGAAAAATTTGCAAGAACAGGCAATCCTGCTGCACCAAGTGATAGATATGTAAGCACAGAATAGAATGCTGTTCTGCGGTTAAATTTAAGCCCAATAAGCATTACTCCTAAAGTTTGCAATGTGATAGGCACAGGCTGCAATGGTATACTTATTTGAGCCATCAAGAATAAAAGTAAAACGCAAGACAATATTTCAGCCAGTGTTGATCTGTTGCTAGATTGTGTTATAAACATACCTTCCCAATAAAAATAACTTATTAAATGTAATATATGTGTATGAGAGGTTTTGCAATTTAAATTTTGCTTATATTGTGCTACAATGAATTATTTATGCACTATTAAATTAAAAATGATGAGTAAACAAGATCTATTATCGTTGATGAAAGCAAGACACAGCGGACGTTCATACGATCCTACAAGAGCAATATCTCAGGAAGACATGGATATTTTAATGGAAGCTGTAAGGCTGACTCCCTCATGTTTTGGTGATGAACCCTGGAGATACGTAATATGCAACAAACAGAACAATCAAAGCGCATGGGAAAAGCTGCTAAATTGCCTTGATGAATCTAATCAAAAATGGGCAAAAGATGCACAAGTGTTAATCATATCTTTAAGTGCTAAAAACTTCCGTAAACAAGGTAAAGGAGAAAATCTTTGGGCTAATCATGATACTGGTGCAGCAAATTATGGACTTATGTTACAAGCTGCAGTTATGAACTTAATGGCCCATCAAATGGGTGGATTTGATAGAGATAAAATAGTGAAAGAGTTCAATATACCCAATGACTTTAACGTAATGTCAGTGATAGCGGTTGGTTACGAAGAAGAGGGTGCTGAAACAAGTAAGAAGAAAAGAAGACCAATAGAAGAAATATTTTTTTATGATGAGTGGCCAAAATTCTGAAAATTTTATCAAAATGCACGGCACTGGTAACAATTTCGTTATCATAGACTCACGTTCAACAAACAATTTAGACTGGAACCATAGACAAATTGCTGATCAAAGCAGTTGTGATCAAGTGATAATTATAACAATGTCTAATGCTGCAGACTGTTTTATGCATATCTATAATGCTGATGGCAGTCGAGCTGAAATGTGCGGAAACGCAGCACGCTGTGTTGGATATTTGATAATGTCAGAAAAAGGTGCTGGATACTCCATTATTGAGCTAACAAGCAAACGCATTTTAGAGTGTTTTAAAGTGGGTGATAAATCCATAAAGGTTAACATGGGTAAACCTTTGCTAAAATGGCATGAAATTCCCTTGTCTACTGAGTGTGACACTCTTCACTTACCTATAGAGCTTGAAATGCTAAAAGATCCTGTTGCAGTAAATATTGGCAATCCTCACATAGTTTTTTTTGTTGATAACATAAGTGAAATACCATTGCGAAATTTAGGACCAAAGCTAGAAAATCACGCATTATTTCCTCGGAAAATTAATGTTAGTATTGCACAAGTTGAAAAGTCTGGAGAAATAGCTTTAAGAGTTTGGGAAAGAGGTACAGGCATTACTGCATCATGCGGTAGTGCAGCCTGTGCAGCACTTGTTGCATCCACACTACGTGGATATCTGGTTGCCCAACAGACTTCAGTAAATTTACCAGGAGGCAAGTTATTAATCGAATGGGCAAATAACGTATTCATGACCGGTGATATAGGGTTTTTGTGACCCTAATTCTAGTGATGCATTACTTCCAATACCTTCTTACCAATTACTGCAGGGGTTTCAGCAATTGCAATCCCGGCACTCCGCATAACTTCTAGTTTTGCACCAGCACTTCCACCGCTGGAGGAGATGATTGCTCCAGCGTGTCCCATACGTCTTCCTGGAGGTGCCGTTTGGCCTGCTACAAAACCAACGATTGGCTTTTTAGTTTTTTCTGTTTTCACAAAATGTGATACATCTTCTTCTTCGTTTCCACCTATTTCACCAATAACTACAATACCATGAGTATCGTCATCTTTTAAAAAGAGCTCCATACAGTCGACAAATGTCATACCATGAATTGGATCCCCCCCAATTCCGATACACGTGGATTGACCAAGACCAACAGCGGTTGTTTGTGCTACTGCCTCGTAAGTTAAAGTTCCGGAGCGAGACATAATTCCTATGTGTCCACGCTTATGGATATGGCCAGGCATAATTCCTATTTTGCATTCTTCAGGTGTAATAATTCCCGGACAGTTGGGACCAATCAATCGACTTTTTGAGCCGATAAGCGCACGCTTAACTTTCACCATATCAAGTATAGGAATGCCCTCTGTAATACAAATTATCAATTCTATTTTTGCATCTATTGCTTCAAGTATTGCAGCAGCAGCAAATTTAGCAGGTACATATATAACTGTAGCATTTGCACCGGTTTTTTCTTTGGCTTCTGCTACAGTATTAAAAACCGGTAAATTAAGGTGAGTGCTACCACCCTTTCCAGGAGTTACACCTCCCACCATTTTCGTTCCGTAATCAATTGCTTGCTCTGAATGAAATGTGCCTTGTGCACCAGTAAAACCCTGGCATATTAATCTTGTATCTTTGTTTACTAAAACGGACATGCTTTATTTTACCTCTTTTACTATCTTTTGTGCAGCATCACCCAGTTCATCTGCAGCAATAATATTTAATCCTGACTCTTCTAAGATTTTTTTTCCTTCTTCAAAATTAGTACCTGATAATCTAACCACTAGAGGAACTTTAATGCTCATTTCTTTTGCAGCCGCAACAATTCCACTTGCGATAATATCGCAACGCATTATACCACCAAATATGTTAACCAGAATTCCTTTTACGTTGCTATCAGACAATATGATTTTAAATGCTTCAGTTACAGTTTCTTTACTCGCTCCACCACCAACATCCAAAAAGTTAGCAGGCTCTGCTCCGTAGTATTTTATTATATCCATTGTTGCCATAGCAAGACCTGCACCGTTTACCATGCAACCAATACTGCCATCCATTTTGATGTAACTGAGCCCATATTTTGAAGCCTCTATCTCTTCTTTCACTTCTTCATCATAATCACGAAGTTCCATAATTTCTGGGTGACGATATAAAGCATTGTCATCGAAATTAATTTTCGCATCGAGCGCAATAAAATCTCCAGAGTTTGTTTCAACCAGTGGATTAATTTCAATTTGGCTCGCATCAGTTGCAATAAACGCATCATATATATTTTTTGCAACATTTGTTATTTTTTCTATTTGTTCTGGACTCAAATCAAAACTGCTGCTTAACTTGCTGCTATCAAAACTTGTAGCAGAATCAATATCAAATTTCACAATTTTTGCAGGAGAATTTTTTGCCACTTCTTCAATGTCCATTCCACCTTCTGAGGAAAATATGAATATTGGCCTACTGAGCTTCGGGTCGATTACCAGGCTTAAATAATACTCTTTCTTAATGCTTGAGCCTTCTTCAACGTACACTTTTCTTACTTGCTGCCCGCTTGGCCCTGTTTGATGAGTAACTAAAGTCATACCAATCATGTCCTTTACAAACTGTTGAGCTTCTTCAACTGACTTTGCTAGCTTTACGCCACCGGCTTTACCCCTACCACCTGCATGAATTTGAGCTTTAACTACAAACATGTCAGATTTTAATTGACTTACTTGAGTCTTTACTTCTTCCGCAGATGTAGCAACAAAACCTTTTGGCACTGGGACATTAAATTTATGCAAAACTTCTTTCGCTTGATATTCGTGAATATTCATAAAATAACCAATGATAAACTATTAACTTGAGTACAAACTACCAACCATAACGCTGCCTTCTGCACTCTTGTTGGTACCTCTTTTTTTTAGCTTCAGCTTTCTTTTTAGCTCTTTTTTCTGATTTTTTTTCATGATATTGTTTTTTCATTTTCAACCCTCTTCCTTCCTTTTGAATTGTTTTTTTCAATACTGGAAGAGCTCTGTCTACATCACCATAATGGACTGATACTTCTATCAAACTCTATACCTCCTTCGGTAATCATTTCAAAATCTATTTATAAATTAGAAAATTAACATTGTCAATTATTTTATAAACTTGAGCGTTAAAATGTAATATGCCGTAATTTACATGACAAATGATGTCATTCCAGTGTCCGCTACTTGCTTACTGATGGAGATTGCTCTTATGTTACAGCGTTCTTACAATTATACTAACATCGGGGCGGAGAGATTTGAACTCCCGACCCTTTGGTCCCAAACCAAATGCGCTACCAGGCTGCGCTACGCCCCGACTTCTTTACTCAGGCTATCAATAATTCAGGCAAAATGCAAGGTTCATTTGTTTATTTTAGAAAAAATATAATATAAGATTTAATATTATCTTAGAATACGTTTTTTATTAGCTCCTCTTTAGTAGCAAACTGCTTCGCAGGTGACCTATAGAGTTTAGCGCGTGCAACACTGAATCAGATTTCTTTATGGCCCAAACCTTAGCCATATTTAAAAATCTAGCTACACCAATTGGTGAAAGTTAGTGCAGCAACCACAGCGGTATCGACTCTTAAAATTCTTTTTCCTAGACTCAATTTTTGACAAAACTTATCGGCAAGATCAAGTTCATAAGATGAAAAACCACCTTCAGGGCCAACAATAATAGCAACATTTTTTTTGCCTTTCAGCACTTTGTCAGCTTTACCTGTTTCATCACACAAAACAAAATTTTTACTCTGGGAATCAGGTAACTCACAAAAGTTAATAGGAGGCAAAATCTCTGGTATACTTATCCTACCTGATTGTTCCGCTGCTTCGATTGCTTGTAATTTTGCTCTACTTAGGTTAATATTTTTTACCACTGTACGTTCCGTTGAAATAAATTGAATGCAGATTACTCCCATTTCAGTTGCCTGTCTTACTATGTTGTTCAAAGCAGCACTTTTTACCATGGCACAATACAGGTATAAATTTTCCTCATATTGCTGTTGTTTAGTGCATTCTTTGGGTGTAACTTCTGTCAATTTACGCGATATATTAACTACTTCTCCTAACCATTCTCCATCTTTTCCATTAAAAAGAGAGAGATTATCATACTTTTTAAGCCGCATTACATTGCAAATATAGTGACTTTGTTGTGGATTAAGTGCTAAACTCACGCCTTGTGATAAAGCTTCTTCAACATAGAGCCTAATTTTTCCCATTCAAAACTTTAATTATATTCTACTTGAGTGACTCTTACGGGATTTGAACCCGTGTTACCACCGTGAAAGGGTGGTGTCCTAACCACTAGACGAAAGAGTCAACTTGAATCTAACTAGGTTATATCGATTACATATATAAAGTCAATTCAATTATTTTGAATCACATAGTTAGAGGGATATATCAGTAATCTTATATCGACAGCCTCCTATTACTCCATGTTCAATACTCACTGAACCTATCTCAGATTTAGGAGCTAATTCTAATTGTTGTTCAACTTTTGTATCGGAATCATAGCCAGAATCGTAGCCAGAATCTCTACGCTCATATTTCTGTCTTATTTCTTCTACACTAAAGCCAGCCTTGGTCTTAATTTTTTGATCATTAGTCTGTTGCTGACTTATCGACTTATTAGCACTTAGCTCATTTAGCTTCACTTGCCAATCATTCACTTTATCTTGCACTAACCCATGGCAAGTTCCAGAATTAGCTTTTATGTCTTTTGCTTTTCTTTCTGCTCTTTTCTTGGACAAATCTACCCTAGCATAAATAGGTTCTGACGACTGTTCTGGCTCTTTCTGTTTTAGGCTAGTAGGCTTTTTTTGTTCTGAAAGATCATCTATAGTGCAATAAATAGGTTCTTCTGATATACTCAAATAACCACTATCTTCCAATGATAAATTTTCAGTGGATTTTTTATGTGAATCATATATTTCAGCATAAATAGATTCTTCTGATACACTCAAATAACCATTCTCCCCTAATGAGTTACTAACCTTAGCATCATACACCTCAGCGTAAATTGGCTCTTTTGAAGGCAAAGCATCATAATTAGTGCTCTTTGGCTTATACTCAAAAGTTCTAGGAGGTTTTTGAGGTGGTATTACATTGTTGTTCACCTCAGCGTACATAGTTATTGGCTCATATTCAGAGGTTCTAGGAGGTTTTTGTTGTATAGCTTCAACATTCAAATCATCTGTAGAATAATACTCTGCGCCTTTTCCTAGTAAAAAGGAAACTGTGGGGTGAAGAATTATCTCTGCTGGTAAGTTTTTCTCACTATCCAATTTTAGATTTTTTGATTCTGCTAAACTCTCAATAACACGAATTATAACATTCTTTCCATTCTCATCTATTGAGTGGATATCAGCTCCACGATTAATCAGCAATTCCATTATTTTGTGATCTGTAGCATGTCCTAAAGCCTGATTTAAAGCTTGATTATTATTTATATCAAATGATCCTGTATTCTTGAAAGACATAGTTTTTGAAAAGAATTTTCTAAAACTATTTAGTGTATTGTAGAGAATTAGAGTCAGTTTAACACCTTTTATGTCATTGTTTTTGACAGATTTAATTAAAAAATTATCTATTATGCCCATGATTATACCCCCTATATAAAAGCTCACTACCATGGTACAATTTTAAACTATGATGATTTATTTTCTACTAATAGCAGCTCTCTATAACCACTTAACAAGTGGTGGCATTGACATCATAATTGCATCTGGATTGCCGTCAGTCATTAAACCAAACCTTGTGCCACGATCGTATAACAGATTGAATTCTACATATCTGCCACGTTTTATTAATTGATTTTCTCGTTGTTCTTTTGTCCAAGATTTTTGTATATGTTTACGTATGATGTGCAAATAAATTTCCAAAAAGGCTTCACCTACTGCTTTTGTGAACTCAAAATCGTTTTCCCAATTACCAGAACTCAGATTATCATAGAAAATACCACCAATGCCACGTGGCTCTTTTCTGTGTTGTAAGAAAAAATAATTGTCACATTGCTCTTTAAATTTTGGATAATATCCGGTGTCAAATCTATCACATGTCATTTTGATTGATTCATGAATATACTTGCAATCTTCTTCATTTTTATATATTGGCGTAAAATCCATTCCTCCACCAAACCATTGTTTTGAAGTATATATCAGCCTTGTGTTCATATGTGCTGCAGGGATAAGGGGCGATTGCATATGAGACACTAAAGATATACCGCTTGCCCAGAACTCTCCGTTACTTTCACTTGCACCAGGAATTTCATTGATGGCTGAATCTGCAAATTTTCCGTGTACTTTTGAAACGTTTACTCCAACTTTTTCAAAAACATTACCAAAAATAATTGTAGATTCACCACCTCCACCACCTGGGCGATCCCACTTTCTCTTTTCGATCTTTGGCTCTGCGGATGATTGTTTTTCAATTAATAAGAAAGATTCTATGATCTTATCTCTTAGTGCACAGAACCATTTAAATGCTTGTGTTTTTTGTTTTTCCATAATATCCTCTTGCTAGCTTATTAACATTGTTATATCTGATATTTAAGGAACTTAATTAGATTTGGATGATAATTATCTATCAAAGACGTTAATAAATCTATAATAATTAAATCAATATAATAGAACATTTTCGTATGTACAACAATGCCAAGTAACAATAATGAATAAAAGATACATAGATAACAAAAAAGAGAACAGGGTTGACTTCATACTAAGAAATTATGGAATGTCAATTGTTGTGATGGCAGTTATTATGCTCTTACCTCCAGTAGCAATATCGATACTCTACTTTTTTGATATATATAGTCAGCATATTAATATAGAGATTAATTTATTAGTTAGCATTCTAACAACTCTCTTTATGATGTATAATGTAAAACGCTACAGATACCTACTTAATACTATAGAATTTCAAAATGCAATATTTGCAAATGCACTAAATCATAATACAGAATTTTGCCTTATTTTACATAAAGATGAAGGTATTATTTATGCTGATGCAAGGTTCTACGAAAGGTTTAAAGATCATATAGATGATGACATTACGTTAGACAAGATTCTTGAAATAGGAGATGTTTCAGAAGCAGACAAAAAAGTACTCTATCATGCACTAAAAAATAACTCTTCTGTACAGGTATGCATTTCCTTAAACAAGAAGAATAGAGTATCTAACTTTCTTTTGCTCTTTGAGCCGATACCAGATAATCCCCAAATTGCTATAAATAGTAATAAGATTTTAAATTTATCATTAGTGCCAATAGCAAGGCCAGATGGGTATTTTGTATTAAAAGCAACACAGATAAACAAGGAGCAGATATATGAAGAGTTAATAGAAAAACACAGCATAGGAACTTACATTGCAAATGCCAAAGGGGTGATTTTATCTGTAAATAAAAGATTTTTAGACATATTTGAACTGAAAAAACTGGAAAAAGGTAGCTCAATCAGTGATTTTATATCTCAATCTAAATATAACAATACAACAACCGATAATGAAATTTTGTTTTTTACTATAAGTGGTATTCCATTCAAGGCTTATATGAGCACTGCTATATTTTGTGATAAATACAACCATAGCTATATATATGGCTTTATAACACCAACCGAATCAAATATTGTTGATTATCAATTACACCCTTGTTTTGCAAATTCATCAATTGCTATTGCACAATGTGACATAAACGGCAACTTTGTAAAGAAAAATACGGCACTAATAAAGCTTGCAGGGTCAGATAATAATTCAATCTTTACGTTGATATTGGATAGTTATCATGTGAAAATACGTGAATATTTTTCGAGTAATAGAATAAATAATGCGTCTTTTGATGTACAGCTCAACGGCGGTAATAACATAAAAATATATTTCAATAAGTTTCTTCATAATAAAATGATCTTCATACTTTGTTATTTTATTGACAATACTGAACACAAAAACCTAGAGATAAAGCTTGAGCATTATCAAAAGATGCAAGCTATAGGGCAGTTAGCAGGTGGTATTGCGCATGATTTCAACAATATATTGACTGGGATAATAGGATTTTGCGATTTGCTTTTACTCCAGCATTCAGCTGGTGATCCATCTTTTGGAGATATAATACAGATACAGCAAAATGCAAAGCGTGGATCAAATTTAGTAAGACAATTGCTTGCTTTCTCAAGAAGACAGACCTTGCAGCCAAAAATTATTGATGTAAATAATACTATAGCTAATCTTTATGAAATGATAAAAAGATTAATAGGTGAAAATATAAAATTTAATATTTATTATGGTAGAGACTTGGGTGCTGTTAGGGCTGATCAAGGGCAATTAGAGCAAGTTATACTTAACTTAGCAGTCAATGCTAGTGCTGCTATGGAAAAGGGCGGAGAATTAACTATACGAACCTTTAATCAAAAGATTGACTCATTAAATTCTACACCTCAGGATATGTTTTCTCCAGACAAGGAAGCGATTGAACATGGAAATTATGTTGTGATTGAAGTAATTGATACTGGATGTGGAATGACGAGTGATACAACTGAAAAGATCTTTGATCCATTTTTTTCTACCAAAGATATTACCTCTGGTACAGGTCTTGGCCTCTCTACTGTATATGGCATTATTAAACAAACTGAAGGATACATCTATGTTGCTAGCAAAGTAAATCATGGAACTAAATTTAGCATATTTTTGCCCATGGTTTACATATCAGATGAAAATGATAGAGAGGAAGATAGTGAAGAAACAGAAAAACCGGTAGTAAGTGAAATTAAAGGTAATGGTATAATTTTATTAATCGAAGATGAAGATTCAGTAAGGGAATTCATCTCTAAAGCACTCAAAAGAAAAGGATTTGATGTAATAGAAGCAAGCATAGGCAGCGAGGCGCTAGAAATAATCAGTAAAAAAAGTCAACACATAGATCTTATAATCACTGATGTAATCATGCCAGAGGTGAGCGGCCCAGAAATAGTTAAAGAAGCATTGATCCATAGGCCAAATATCAACGTTATTTTTATTTCTGGGTATGCAGAAGATGCTTTTTTAAAGAGTGATGACATCAATATAGAAGATTTTCACTTTTTGCCAAAACCATTCACTCTGAATGAATTAGGAAACAAGGTTCAAAGTGTGTTACACAAAGCAAAAAAGACAGTCTAATTTTAGTGTGGTTAACAACAAAAAAATTTTCTAATGCAAAAGTTTCTTGCATATATACAATAGAATTATTTTATACATAAGATAAAAGGCGTGAGCAAGATTATTGCAATAGTAAATCAAAAGGGTGGAGTTGGCAAAACCACAACTAGTATAAATTTATCGACAGCCTTTGCTGCTGTGGGAAAAAGCACTTTATTGGTAGATCTTGATCCTCAAGGAAATGCTAGCACCGGGCTCGGGATTTCTTATCGTAGTAGGGAAGAAAAAAATATATACAAAATACTACTAAGCAGCGAAAATAAATTGATAGAATCGGCAATTTTCAATATAAAGGAAATTCCAAATTTATCACTAATTTCGTCAGTAGTTGATTTATCAGCTGCAGAAATTGAATTATCGCAACTTGAGCGAGGAAAATTTGTGCTAAAAAGCGCATTAGAGAAGATACGCGATAATTATGAGTATATAATCATCGATTGCCCTCCATCACTTGGGCTTCTAACCATAAATGCTTTGACTGCTGCTAATTCTATTATTGTCCCTCTTCAGTGTGAATTTTTTGCTTTGGAGGGATTAAGCCATTTAGTTAAAACTGTAGAGCTGATAAAAAGAAATAACCTAAACCCTTTTTTGGCAATAGAAGGGATAGTGTTAACAATGTATGACAGGCGCAACAAACTCAGTGAACAGATTAAAAACGATATTTGCCAGTATTTAAATGATAAAGTATACAAAACTATCATCCCATTGTATGAGACTGTTATTCCACGTAACGTACGGTTATCAGAAGCACCTTCTCATGGAAAACCCGCTATTGTGTATGATCTTAAATGTCCTGGTGCACAAGCGTATATAAGTTTGGCAAGGGAAATTTTAAAAAAGCACGCGAGCAGTTGTAAGGAGAAGAAGCTAGTAAGCGAGGGCGTGGTATGAAGGATGATAGACGCCTCGGCAGAGGTCTTGCCGGTCTCATAGGCGATAATTATGATAATAAAGAAGATCGACAAGAGTATTTGCCTATTTCATTACTGCACCCAAGCAAATTTCAACCGAGGAAACATTTTGACGAGGAATCATTAAGAGAGCTTGCAAATTCGATAAAGAAAAGTGGCATTATACAGCCTATCGTGGTACGCAAAGATTCAAATGATGATGGTTACGAAATAATAGCTGGGGAACGTCGTTGGCGAGCAAGCAAGATTGCAAATCTTGATAATGCACCGGTTATCATAAAAGATCTGAGCGACAAGGAATGCTTGGAAGTATCCATTATTGAAAATATACAAAGGCAAGATATTAATCCAATAGAGGAAGGTGAAGCTTACAGAAAACTGATAGATGAGTTTTTCTATACACATGAGGAATTAGCTTCAGCTATAGGCAAAAGCCGCAGCCACATAACCAATATGATTCGGATGTTGTTGCTCCCTGATAGGGTGAAAACAATGATCAATGAGAAAAAATTGTCTATGGGTCATGCAAGAGCGTTGATTAATGTTGAAAATGCGGAAAGTATTGCAGAAAAAATAGTTTCTCAGGGCTTAAGCGTTAGACAAACTGAAAAACTGATAAAGGACCTACATCAAAACAACAATCAAAAAGAGCAGAGATATACTAGAAATCAAGATATGACAGTAATAGAAGGCGCTATATCTTCTCAACTTGGTTTAAAGATCAAAATTAATGACAACAATTCTAAGGGTAAAGTTATGATACGGTATGATAATCCAAATGAATTGGATTTGATATTGAAAATTTTGAATAGGAAACTTGAGGCATAGCTAGTAGTTGGCTAGCAAAGCAACAAACCAATATCAACTGTTGGTGTCATGAAAGTAGCTGACACTGGAATCCAGGAATTTTATTAAGTTGGTAAGCATAAAAGTATAACTTCTACGTCATACCGCCGCGGTATCCGCTAACAAGCAGCGGGGTGACGATTGTCAGGGTAGCTGTCATCCCAGTGCCCTGACTACTTGGATCCAGGAAAAAGAATGGTGTCATCCAAGTAGCTGACACTGGGATCCAGAAGACTTAATTTCAACCAAGTGGCTGCATAATAAAGGCTGGATTCCAGTGTCACGCACTGGGATGACACCCTAGTAGAAATCGTTTTTGTAATTGCAACATTCGTGCAATCTTTAGCCATAAATATTAAGAAATTTACCAAATGAAAAAAAAGGCAAAAGAAGCCCTGGGGTTATTATCCGCTTTAAAATATTGGCGTTTTTTATGTTTTAAACGCTTGACAAGCAAGATTAAGCTGCTTTTAATTGCAACTAACTTACGCTGCAAATGTTTAAGAAGTTTACTAAGCAGAAAAAAAGACAAAGAATCCCCGAGTTAGCTAGTCTTTTACTATCTCTGTCGAGTATTGGCATTTTTTGATGTCTTGTAACGCTTTATAAGCGCGTTCAGCTTATTTAGATAAAAATCTAGATGTAGATGAAGTTTTGTAAAGACATACAGTATCTATATACTGCAAAAAATTGAACATAAGACGCCGATACATTAAGTAATCCTTACCTTTTAATCTGCAGATTGGCGAAAGCAAATACAATAGCTTCACTATCATGATAAGGGGGCTGGCGAAGGGTGTCAAGTAAGTTTTTTCGTTTCATCCGATGCGCTGCCAAAAGCTATGCAAAAAGTCCAATGAGTTAACTCCCATATATCCTGAGTAATTCTTGTGCATTAGCTTTGATTAGGATAGGGCATTTTCTATCATTTAATAGGGAACGCAATATTTCAGTTGCACCTTTAATGTCGTTATTATGTATCTTTACTACAGCGATAGCTTCTTGGCTTGAATAAGGATACACTGTGCTTGATTCTAAATTATCAATTTTGTCTTTATTTATTTTTTCACCGTTGGAGTGAAGTAAGCTCATTACTTCTAAATATTGTGCTAACTCACGCAAAACACCAGGAGCATCTTTATCATCTGCCAAATCATTATAAATAGATGCTGTGTCTGTTGGCATTGAATCTGAGATATGATTGAATGCGCGTTCAAAATTTGCTAAATACTCCCAATTTGAATCTATTTCTTCTAGCAGCGGCTTATTATCTTTTTTTAAGAATAATACTTCGTAAAACTTGTCACCTGCAGTTATAGATTGTTTTGTGTTATCAATGTTGCGCAATAAGTATAATGTGATGCCAACTAACATTGGCGCGAGTGCAAGCAGAAAGATGTATTTTTTCATGGTAATATTCCAAATAGTTATATATTTATACATTAATGCTTTTGATTTGCAAAAACATATTGACATAGTGATTATATCACATAATAATATTCTTAAAGTTGTTTGAATAGTTGGAGATTAAAATATTTCTAAAGTAGAAATAAAGACAGCAGTATTAAGCTAAATTATTTTTTGTCGGATTTATCCGATGTACCCTCAACCTTTTATAGGTTGAAGTCTAAATTTGAGAGTTTGATCCTGGCTCAGAATGAACGCTGGCGGCAGGCCTAACACATGCAAGTCGAACGGAGTTATATTGTAGCTTGCTATGGTATAACTTAGTGGCAGACGGGTGAGTAATGTATAGGAATCTACCTAGTAGTACGGAATAATTGTTGGAAACGGCAACTAATACCGTATACGCCCTACGGGGGAAAAATTTATTGCTATTAGATGAGCCTATATTAGATTAGCTAGTTGGTGGAGTAATAGCCTACCAAGGCAATGATCTATAGCTGATCTGAGAGGATGATCAGCCACACTGGAACTGAGATACGGTCCAGACTCCTACGGGAGGCAGCAGTGGGGAATATTGGACAATGGGCGAAAGCCTGATCCAGCCATGCCGCATGAGTGAAGAAGGCCTTTGGGTTGTAAAGCTCTTTTAGTGAGGAAGATAATGACGGTACTCACAGAAGAAGTCCTGGCTAACTCCGTGCCAGCAGCCGCGGTAATACGGAGAGGGCTAGCGTTATTCGGAATTATTGGGCGTAAAGGGCGCGTAGGCGGATTAGTAAGTTAAAAGTGAAATCCCAAGGCTCAACCTTGGAATTGCTTTTAAAACTGCTAATCTAGAGATTGAAAGAGGATAGAGGAATTCCTAGTGTAGAGGTGAAATTCGTAAATATTAGGAGGAACACCAGTGGCGAAGGCGTCTATCTGGTTCAAATCTGACGCTGAGGCGCGAAGGCGTGGGGAGCAAACAGGATTAGATACCCTGGTAGTCCACGCTGTAAACGATGAATGTTAAATATGGGAAGTTTTACTTTCTGTATTACAGCTAACGCGTTAAACATTCCGCCTGGGGACTACGGTCGCAAGATTAAAACTCAAAGGAATTGACGGGGACCCGCACAAGCGGTGGAGCATGTGGTTTAATTCGATGCAACGCGAAAAACCTTACCACTCCTTGACATGGAAATTATACCTATTCGAAGGGATAGGGTCGGTTCGGCCGGGTTTCACACAGGTGTTGCATGGCTGTCGTCAGCTCGTGTCGTGAGATGTTGGGTTAAGTCCCGCAACGAGCGCAACCCTCATCCTTAGTTACCATCAGGTAATGCTGGGGACTTTAAGGAAACTGCCAGTGATAAACTGGAGGAAGGTGGGGATGATGTCAAGTCATCATGGCCCTTATGGAGTGGGCTACACACGTGCTACAATGGTGGCTACAATGGGCTGCAAAGTCGCGAGGCTAAGCTAATCCCTTAAAAGCCATCTCAGTTCGGATTGTACTCTGCAACTCGAGTGCATGAAGTTGGAATCGCTAGTAATCGTGGATCAGCACGCCACGGTGAATACGTTCTCGGGTCTTGTACACACTGCCCGTCACGCCATGGGAATTGGTTTCACTCGAAGCTAACGACCTAACCGCAAGGAGGGAGTTATTTAAAGTGGGATCGGTGACTGGGGTGAAGTCGTAACAAGGTAGCAGTAGGGGAATCTGCAGCTGGATTACCTCCTTAGGCTTTGCACATAATTTACCATTTTTAATGATGGTGTTGTTATGTGCTATACTGCTGTCTTTACTTCTACTTTATTTTAATTTCCCGATAACGGAATTTTATGAGTGATAGACCTCTTTCTCCACATTTACAAATATATAAAGTACAAGTTACTAGTTTTTTCTCTATTATGCATAGATTGACTGGTATCTTGCTATTCCTTTTATTAATGATACTTTCTTGGTATTTCATATTACATGTTTACTTTCCTGAGTTACTTATAGTAAGGTACTTAAATGCATTATTATTCACTCCTGTTGCTAAATTAGCTTATGTCTTATGTTTTATAAGTTTTGTATATCATTTTCTTAATGGTATTCGTCATTTATTGTGGGATGTTGGGCTTAATTTAGAAATTACTGGCGTTTCAAGGAGTGCTATACTGCTGACAGTAACGCTACTTCTTTCTACTATGGCTTTTTTATTTATGTTTATATGAGTCAGTCTGGAAATTCAGTACATCATTGGTGGGTTCAGCGTGTTTCTGCGGTAATTTTACTGTTCCTGTTTCCTTGGTTTATCTATTCATTTTCTTGCACATTTTATACTGATAGCTCTTTGTCTTTTAGTGAAAAATTTATTAATCACCCTCTAGAGCTTTTATTTTTTGTTGTATTGTTGTTTTGCATTTTTTGGCACGCAGTTCTTGGAATGCAGGTAGTATGCGAAGATTATATACACAGCGTACCTTTGAGGATTTTTACAATTACATGCATAAAGTACTTATCAAGCATTACTTATATAACCCTCGCTTTTACAATCTTTATCTTCTACAGGCATATTTTCTTGTAAAATCACCGGTGCTGTGTTAATATATTATTAGTGTACTAGTTTTATTATTGAACTATAGCATTATAGCGATTTTGGTTTGACAATATGTTTGAAGCATTAAAAAAGGGAGCAATAGATCTTACACTTAAAGCAAAAGGTCTGCTTACTTCACCTGAATCTCAAGTTTACGTCGAAGACCTTAGAAAGGTAATGATGTATGATGGAAGGAAATGCCAGTATCCAAAAAATTATGATCAAATTGTACAGTCTGCTAAAATCATAGAAAACAGGGATATGCATGGAAATGCTATACTAGATAAAGATAAAAATCCAACCTATAAACTTTTGTATGGTCAAAAAGATGAGAATAGAAAACAACCAAGTTTCAGATTATCTTTAGTTCCCAAAAATGAAGATAATGATAGATCTTATTTTACTATCAATTATATAGACAATCAGGGTAAGCAAATTCCTATAGATTGGTTAAATAAGTCATACTTTGAGCCATTAGGCTTTTCGAGAATGGATTTGAAAAAACACGCGCCAATTTTCGAAGCTCAAAAAACTAAGAATCCTCAATATCCGTTTGAATTAACTAACTCTTCTGTGCTAACTAAAGAGGTGAAAAATAAAGAAGGTAAAGTTCAGGAAGTTGTTGATGAAAAAGGAAGAAATGGAGAATTATTATACACTAGTGATGACAAAAAGCTAAGCACCCATTTTTCAGAAATTAGAGATCAGAATGGTAATCTAGAGCTAGATAAAAGTCTTATATCTGTTCCTATCGTTTTTGCTACAAGCTTGGCTAAAGTTTGTACTAAATTGTTGACTTCTCTTCCTATAAAGTTAGGGAAGTATTTAATAAGCGAACAAAACCCAATTGCAAAGTCTTTTGGTTATCTTTTATTTACTCCTGCAATGGCAATAAAAAATTTAGTGAATATGGGAGCTACTATACTTAAGGCTCCAATTTTATTGTTTGTAGCAAATGAGAAAAAATATGGTGATGCTTACTACACCATGTGGAAACACCAACTGAAAGGATGTTTGGAAGAAGCAAAAAGTGACTTTAATGTTATTAAAGGTGAAGAAAGGCTAAAGCCGGATCATGGGAATCGTGATTCACTAGTGGGCACATGGGATGAGCTTAACGCTAGAAGGCCAAAGAAACAAGGGGATGATAAAGAAGTTAGCAAGAGTAATGAAATACTAAAGAGTCCTGAGGAAGAACAAAATAAGGGTAATGAAATATTAAGTGATAAAAGAAAAGGTCATGTTGAGGAATTACAAAATAGAAGAAATTCACAGCAAGGGCAAGGCGCTACACATGATCACTCTCATTAGCAATTACTTTAAATCAACATTTACTTTCTTTATTAACTATTCCACAACAAAAACTTGCATGTATTTTGCCCTCAGTATAAGATATTAATTATTTAATTAATATCTTAACTAAATGCGCCCTGTAATATTGTGTGGTGGTAGTGGTAGCAGACTTTGGCCTTTATCTAAGCCAAAGCAATTTCAGAAAATATTTAGTCAGAACACTATGTTTCACAACACTTTGTTGAGGCTAAAAAGCGATTATATGCCGCCCATAATTGCTACAAATATACAGTACGAGTCATTAGTGATGGAGGAATTGCATGCACTGCAAGAATATAAAGTGATTTTCGAACCAGTGAAAATTGGAACAGCAGCGGCAATATTAATTGCTGCACTTCTCTGCAATGAAAACGAGACAATGTTAATTCTGCCTTCAGACCATTTTATAGGTGATTTGAATAGTTTTTATGCTTCTACTCAAAAAGCGTCTAAGTTAGCCTCTGAAACTAACTCTATAGTCACTTTTGGGGTTAAGCCTCATGAATTCAATTCTGAATACGGCTATATAAATGCAGTATATGATCAGAAAGAAAAATGTCATATAGTGAAAGATTTTACAGAAAAGCCCGAGCGTAAGTTAAGTAACGATCATTATTGGAACTCTGGAATATTTGTGTTTAAAGCAAAACGCTACATAGATGAGATTAAAAAATCTGCCCCGAATCTTTACAATTTATGTTTTAAATATTTCACACCGCAAGAGAGATTTCTGTATTTAAAACAACGAGATTTTGCAGGAATTGAAGGCATATCCATTGATTACTTGGTGATGGAGAAAGCAAAAAACGTTGCAATGATAGAAGCTAATTTCGATTGGTTGGATGTTGGAACTTGGAATTCAGTTTTAGAATTGAGTGAGAAGTTTAGTAAAGAACCGGTGTCATTTCAGCATGTGATTAGAGAAAAAGAACCAGTTTCAACGACAAAAAGTAATAAAAATTTATTGGGTGGAGCTTGTAAGCAACCAAACAAAAGTCTAATTTCATTTATTCATAAAGTTAAGAAAGTAAAGGTGATAAGGAAAGAAGTTAAACCATGGGGATTTTGTAGTATAATTTTAATGAGCGAAAATTTTCTTATAAAATATCTTTTTATAAATCCATTAAGCTGCACTTCTAAGCAATTCCATCACTATAGAGATGAATACCATATAGTGCTATCAGGAGTTGGGTATGTTAGTTTAGAAGACAAAGAATATGCTATAGCAAAAGACCATATGATAGAAATCCCAAGGGAAGTTTCCCATAGGATTGAAAATAGAAGCATAAGCTCTCCACTTGAAATAGTTGAATTTCAGATAGGAGAGCATTTATCTGATAATGATATAGTGAGGTTGGATGATGTATATGGAAGATTTTGAAATTCTAATGTTAAAGATACTCTATAAGCCTGCTAAATTTAAGGAAGCAAAAATCTCTAGTTTTCAAATAAAGAAAAGTCTACAATTATACGAAGTTTCAAAAATATAATGTTTAACCTCAAAATATTTTGTAATGTCCATTGCCTTTGAAATTACTATGGCTGCTTGCTATTTGCGAGCGAAAAATGCCAGATTTTGCTCTATAATGACTTTGTTCTCTATTATCGGCATTGCCCTTGGAGTTGCAACACTAATAGTGGTGATGTCTGTGATGAACGGATTCAGAGCAAAGTTGCTTGACTCAATACTTGGCATTGATGGCCATATTAATGTTTATTTTGATAGGAACATAAATTCAGATTACTACGCAGTTTCAAAATCTATTGAGAGAATTCCTGGTATATTAAAAGCTACTCCTATGACCAATGATCAAGTTATTATTGTAGCAAACGGTAAAATTGCAGGTAGCGTAGTGCGAGGTGTATCAACTAAAGACTTGCTTGATAGTACTGCCGTTACAAATAATGTAATTATAGGTGATGTAAAAAAATTTGATGAAGGAATAATAATAGGAGCACGCTTAGCAGAAGCTTTGAACGTTGACTATGGCGACGAAATTACGTTTATATCATCTGAAGAATTTGATGCATTACTTGGTGAAATGCCGCGAATGAAAAAATATAAAGTTATAGCAATATTTGATATGGGTATGTTTGAGTATGATAATACCTTGATATATATGCCTCTAAAATCAGCACAAGCCTTTTTTAATTATAAAAATAGCATAAAAAATATAGAAGTACTTGTAGACGACGTTACTAGAGCTGATAAGCTGGCAGATGCTATAGAAAAAGAAATAGGAATGGAAGCTGAAAGTTGGCAATCACAGCAAAGCCATTATTTTAGTGCTTTAAAAACTGAAAGAAATGTGATGTTTTTAATTCTCACTTTGATTATAGTTGTAGCAGCGTTTAATATTATCTCAAATTTAATGATGATAGTGCAAGAAAAGAAATCCGCGATTGCAATTATGCGTACATTTGGTGCAACAAGTGGAAGCATTATGCGTATATTTTGCGCTTGTGGTCTATTAATCGGTTTTACGGGAACTTGTCTTGGCTGTATTATAGGTGTCGTTTTTTCTCTCAATATCGAAAGCATTAGAGTGTTTTTAGAAAACATTACTAACGTCAAGCTGTTTGATCCTATGATATACTTTTTTTCAAGTTTGCCAGTGATATTAGTACCCCAAGACGTAGTAAATATTTCTGCACTTGCGTTACTCTTATCATTTTTAGCGACAATTGCTCCTGCGTTGCAGGCAGCTGCACAAGATCCTGCGGAGATACTACGTTATGAATGATACTCAGCAAAAGTACATAGGTTGGTTCTTAATTGTATTGTTATTTACCGGTTACATCACAATAAATAACATAATCTTTTTAAAAATAAATCAGCAAGAGAGTGAAAACAATGTGAAAGCTTTAACGGAAAACATGGATGAATTTAGAATGTTGCTTGAAGTTAATCAATCTAGAATAGAAAAAAAGATATTTGACCTCAAGAGAAGTCAGCATACTCAATGTGAGCAAGGTGATAATAACTCAAGATGTAAGAACCTTGCAAAATTGCTATTACTTGTGGTTAAAATGAAGAATTCGTTATTGCGAGAAGCAAAATTTGATAACCATATAAATTCAATAAAGCCTTTGATATCAGAGCTTGACGATCCAGAGATAGAAAATGCAGTAGATGAATTAGAAAATTTGAAAGAGATAAATACCTTACACGAATTGAAGTTATCTTTTGAAAAAACTATTGATACTATCGATTACAACAAAAGTACATTGTCTAAAAAAATCATTTCAAACTGGATAAAGGTAGACGACCGAAATGATCCATTAAGAGTAAAATTCGCAGAAATTGAGGAGTCAATAAATGATAATGATTGGCAAAATATAACTGTTACAGTAAGCAATTTAACGCATTCAGAATTCAAGCCATGGCTGAATAAATTGAATGGTTTTATTGTAGCTTCTAAGAATATTTCAACAATATATCATCACTTATTACAATATATCTCATGATTTATTTTATAATTTTCGCTTTTTCGTTTTTATTTGGTATATGGGTCAAGGTAAGTGGTGAAGTAATAAAATTGGAATTAGGCAATTACACTATAAGTATTGATCTATATTTCATTATTTTTACTTGTGTAGTTTTATTATTTTTATTAATTACACTTGTACGCTTTTTTTCCTCCATTTCATCAACATTTGCCAACATAAGAAATAGAAGAAGGGATAGGGAAGAATTGCTTCTCTTTGAAGCTTTCTTTAGCATAGACTTAGACAATATAGAGAATGCCCAAAAGCTAGTTAAAAGTCTGAGTGAGGAGAGCGATAGGTTGTCTTTAATAAAGCTCTTTAACTCAGGTAAGAGGTTGTCCACAAACCAAGGAATACGTAGTATATAAAGAAAGAATATTGAGGTAAGAGATGAGGAAAAAATATCCAACAGATTTAAGTAAAAGGGAGTGGGCAAGAATAGAAAAACACTTCAGAGTATCGTACAAGAAAGGAGGAAGGCCACCAAAATACAGTAAGTGTGAGATAGTAAATGCAATTCTTTATATACTGCGCACAGGATGTCAATGGCGCTATTTACCACACGATTTTCCGCCGTGGAAGGCTGTGCATGAACAGTTTAGAAGATGGAAAAAGCAGGGAATTTTTGAGAAAATGAACTATGATATCACTAAATATAGTAGGTCAAAAATGGGAAGAAATGAGGAGCCGAGCGCATGCATAGTGGACAGTCAATCGGTAAAAACCACGGAAAAAGGGGGGTCAAAGGTTATGATGGTGCGAAAAAGGTAAAGGGGAGAAAAAGACATATAATCACAGATACTCAAGGATTTGTGCTTGGTTGCTATGTAGGAGCTGCAAGCGAAAATGACAGAGATGGGGTGAAGATGGCATTGGACAATATGAAGGAAAAATACAGCAATATTAAGAAAATGTGGGCTGATATGGGATACCAAGGAAAAGATTTAAAGGATTACGTAAAGAGAGAATATGGGATAGATATTGAAATTGTCAAAAGGCCTCCATGTAGGTTTTGGGTGCATAAAGATACACCACTAGAACTATTGCCACAACGGGATCCTGGATTTTCAGTACAGCCGAGAAGGTGGGTGGTAGAGAGGACTTTTGCTTGGATCAATAGAAATAGAAGGCTATCAAAGGAGTACGATTTACTTACAACATCTACTGAAAGTTTCATATATCTGGCTATGAGTAAAGTTATGTTAAGTAGGGAATATGCTTGATTTACTGGTTTGTGGACAACCTCTAATACCAATTCCCATTACACGGCAAACAGATGGACAAAGATGGAAGAAAAGCCATAATGAAGTAAGTAAAATAGTTGAGGTATAAATGGCATTAAGATCAAAATTATTGGATGAAAAAGTAGTAGAATCAGCAAAAGAAATGCTGAAGAAAGTAAGGAATAATGCATATGTTTCAAAAAAACTAAATGCTGTAATTGCAGCAAAAAAGTACAGTATAACGGCTGTAGCAAAAATATATTGCATTTCAAGAAGCGCACTAACTTCGTGGGTAAAACTCTTGAAATTTGGCAGAGAAGAAAAACTGTTTGCTCCTCCACAACGCCGTAGAAAAACTAAATTAAATCAGGTTCAACTACAGCAAATTGAAGAGTGGATAGAAGAAAATCCTAATATTACCATTAAAGAAATGAGAATAAGAATCCAGGAAAAGTTCAGATTAAATATCAGCAAATCTACAGTACACCGCTATATGCAAAAGATGAAATTCTCATATATTACACCAAGACCAGTTCATAATGGACAAGATAAAAGCAAACAAGAGGAATTCAAAAAAAAATCTCAATGGCGCTATTAGCAAGTATCCAGAAAAAGAGCTATTTTTCTTTGATGAATCACGGTTTGGCACACATTCAAAGGTTGGACATGGGTGGTTTAAAAAGGGGATTAGAACACAGGTTAAAACAAAATTAGGTAGGCAAAATTTCTATCTCTATAGTGCGGTTAATCCTAGAAATGGAGAGAGTTCTAGCTTATTTGCACCAAATGTCAACACTGATTGCATGAACATATTTCTTGAGCAGATGTCGCAATATCTAGAAACACGAGAGGCTTTTCTTGTTATGGATTGTGCTAGTTGGCATAGGTCAAAAAATTTAAAGGTACCTAAAAATATCGATATTATATACCTACCTCCGTACTCACCTGAGCTAAATCCTGTTGAGAGGCTTTGGTTATATATAAAACAGAACATTTTGCGCAATAAAATATACGATACAATTGCTCTGCTTGAGGGTGCTTTGTGCAAATTTATTACTTCTCTTGCCAGCTCCACAATTAAACAACTCTGCAATGTCTCCTATTTGACTGGCCAACAATGAGAGTTGGTATAAGAGGTTGTCCACAAACCAGTAAATCAAGCATATTCCCTACTTAACATAACTTTACTCATAGCCAGATATATGAAACTTTCAGTAGATGTTGTAAGTAAATCGTACTCCTTTGATAGCCTTCTATTTCTATTGATCCAAGCAAAAGTCCTCTCTACCACCCACCTTCTCGGCTGTACTGAAAATCCAGGATCCCGTTGTGGCAATAGTTCTAGTGGTGTATCTTTATGCACCCAAAACCTACATGGAGGCCTTTTGACAATTTCAATATCTATCCCATATTCTCTCTTTACGTAATCCTTTAAATCTTTTCCTTGGTATCCCATATCAGCCCACATTTTCTTAATATTGCTGTATTTTTCCTTCATATTGTCCAATGCCATCTTCACCCCATCTCTGTCATTTTCGCTTGCAGCTCCTACATAGCAACCAAGCACAAATCCTTGAGTATCTGTGATTATATGTCTTTTTCTCCCCTTTACCTTTTTCGCACCATCATAACCTTTGACCCCCCTTTTTCCGTGGTTTTTACCGATTGACTGTCCACTATGCATGCGCTCGGCTCCTCATTTCTTCCCATTTTTGACCTACTATATTTAGTGATATCATAGTTCATTTTCTCAAAAATTCCCTGCTTTTTCCATCTTCTAAACTGTTCATGCACAGCCTTCCACGGCGGAAAATCGTGTGGTAAATAGCGCCATTGACATCCTGTGCGCAGTATATAAAGAATTGCATTTACTATCTCACACTTACTGTATTTTGGTGGCCTTCCTCCTTTCTTGTACGATACTCTGAAGTGTTTTTCTATTCTTGCCCACTCCCTTTTACTTAAATCTGTTGGATATTTTTTCCTCATCTCTTACCTCAATATTCTTTCTTTATATACTACGTATTCCTTGGTTTGTGGACAACCTCTAAGACGGGAAATTACAGCTTTTTCAGTAACGGTTTAACAAATATTGCAAATAAAAATCGTAACTTAGCTCTACTTCTAGCCAATAAGCTGATTGTCCACCTCAAACAAGAAAAAGTAGTCTTTCAAAAATTTATAGAATATTGCTCTAGTTCAATTAACGATAAAATGCTATCTATTCCCTTTCAAATAGAGCATTGCATATTGAAAGAAGATTGGATTAATGCAATTTTAAGGTTGAAGGAAGCAGTTAAGTTCAATATTTTTCTTCCCTTTGACCATAAAGAAATGTTTGCAGTCTTTTATTGTGCTTTGGCAAAACAATATGAAAGTAAAGGGGATTTTAAAGGGGCTATAAAGTCTTTATTCAGAGCACAAAGTTATTATGCAACTTTTCGGCCCATCAATTATTTAAAGGCAGAATTATATATTAAACTTGGAAAAATCAGAAAAGCTTCTGCAGTGCTAGAGGCAGAATATGCAGTAAATCCTACTCTTCAGTCAGCTAGAATGTACATCAATTTAAATAGTAAAGGTGCTGAAAGACTATACAACTTACGCCCTGATTATTATTTTAGTTACTGTTTACTTGCTTTGTCCTCAATGAGTTCAGGTAAATATGATCTTGCAAGTCAATATTTAGACACTGCTATGAAAAAAGCTAATTACATGTCAATCTACTTTATTGTAATACAGCTCAAGGTTACATTGCAAGAACACGACAAGGTAATTTATTGGCTAAACAAGATGGGCTCAGAAGCTTTGCCTGATCCAGGCTGGAAATGTAAAAATTGTAACAGGGAACTAGAACAATGGGATCATAAGTGTTCAAGTTGTAATAGTTTTAATTGTGTTTATTATATATTATAAAATTCCACAAAGTGTAGAAATTACCATTAGGCTACTTTCACATTGATATTGCTGAAGTTAGAGCACTTTCTTAATATAATCCTTATCTCCAAACAATAAACCTGCAAGTTTCTTAGCTAGACTTGGTTTTAATGTCAAAAAAACTTGCTTTTAGACACTAACAGTTATATATTTTTAATAAATAGAGTTGTATACAAAATGAAGAGCTTAAAGGAATTCTCCTTAAGAATTAAGAATATTAGGTCTGTCCAGAAAACCACGAAAATAATGCAAATGGTTTCTGCAGCAAAGTTATTACAAAGCCAAAAGAAATTATCAAATTCAAAATTATATATATCTAAGCTGCATAGCATTATTTCTTCATTAATGCTATCAGTTGATCAAGAATTACTGGCAAAAATTCTAAATGTCAGTAACAACGGTTCTTACCTAGTATTCATTGTTGCGTCTGATCGTGGCTTGTGCGGCAACTTTAACTCTTCTATTGTCAAATTTAGTCAAAATAAGTTAATCACAAATGGCAAAAAAGTAGATATTGTATTTCTTGGTAAAAAAGCTTTTGATATAGGGAAAAATAGATTTGACTCTAAAAGTATCTTAAAAATTGAAAATAGTAAGGGAATCACGTTAAAGCACGTAGAAGCTTTGGTTGGTGGTATAGATCTAAGTAAATACGATAAAGTTAAAGTTTTTTATAGCAAATTCTATAATACCTTCACGCAAAAACCAATGTTGGAAACAATAAAACCATGGAGTAAAGACTCATCCTTGATTGATAACTCTCTGGCTGGTCCAATAACAGATTACGGCTATGAGTATGAACCACAAAATATTGAATTTATTTTAAAATCTTTGGTTCAAGATTACGTTGTAATTGCTCTTTACTCTGCTTTACTTGAAAGTGCAACGAGTGAGAATAGTGCTAGAATGGTTGCTATGGAATCAGCAAACAGAAACACTAAAGAGATACTGAACAAATTAGCATTGCTTTATAATCGTTCTCGTCAAGCAGCGATTACGACTGATTTAATTGAAGTTATAGGTGGTGCAGAATCTTTATAGAAATCTAAGGAATAGAAAATGAATATATTAAATATTGCAGCAGATATTACTAAACTAATAAAAAAGCAAAATCAAGATGCGGAAGTTACAATATATGAAACTAATAAGACTTCAGTTTCTCAGCGTCTATCAAAAATTGAGCAAATATCACAATCTAAAAATTGCACTGTAGGAATCAGAGCTATAGCAGGTAAAAACAAAGCTGCGTATATTTCTACAAACGATTTGAATAATCTGAGTGATACAGTAAGCCAAGTGGTAGAAATGGCAAAGAATGCACCAGAAGATCCTCACATTAATTTTGCTGTAAATGGTAGTAATTATACCTCTTCTGTAGATTTAAGTATCTCAGATAATAATGTTGTAACCGTTGATAACCTAAAAGAAATTGCTGAAGCTGCAGAAAATTCAGCCCTCGCACATAAGAGTATCACTAATTCTGAAGGAGCCTCTTCTTCATACGCTTTAGTGAATACAGTATTATCAACTGTTTCTGGTTTTATTGGCTCGTTTAGTAAATCAACCTTTGTTAATCAGGTCTCTGTTGTTGCTGGAAGAGAAAGTGAAATGAAGGTTGGTTACGATTATGATATAGCATGTAATTTTAGTGATTTAAAGTTGCCAGAGTTAATAGGAAAAGAAGCAGCAAAAAGAGCAATTGATCAATTGAATTCACGTACAATTAAAACTGGTAAGTTTCCGGTTATTTTTGAAAAAAGAGCAGCAAAGGGGCTAGTAAAAAGTTTCGCTTCTGCTATAAATGGCGACAGCATTGTGAGCAACAGTTCTTTCTTGAGGAGTAGTTTAAACGCTCAAATTTTTAATGATAGAATTAGCATTATCGATGATCCGTTATTGCCAAGAGGCATAGCATCAAGACCATTTGACGGAGAAGGGATAATTAGCAAGAAAAATATATTTGTAAAAAACGGAATATTACAAAATTGGATTTTAGACTTATACTCGGCTAAAAAATTAAACTCAGAAACAACCGGAAGTGCAACTCGTGCAAGTAATGCTGCAATTATTCCTGCAGCTAGTAACCTCTACATTGAGAATGGTAATGTATCATTTGAAGAATTAATTCAGGAAGTGAAAGAAGGAATATATGTAACTGATTTGTTTGGTTTTGGTGTCAATTTAATCAATGGCAATTACAGCCAAGGCGCTTCCGGATTTTTTATAGAAAATGGAAAAATAGTGTATCCAATACATGAGATTACCATTGCTAGTAATTTGAAGGATATGTTTAGCAATTTAGTCGTTGCAGATGATCTAACTTTTTGTGGGCAATTTAATTCACCGACGATTAAAGTTAGCGAAATGACGGTTGCAGGTTCGCTTAACGATTAAAAATTTTATTTGCATCAAGTGCAACAATTGTGTATTATTGTCATGTAATGTTAAGAATAGACTATGGAGTATAAAGGTTTAGTTTCAATAGCTAAGCTTAAAGCATTCTCAATCGTAATTTCAAAGTTTTTCATCACATTAGTAATATTAGTTAATAATTTAGGAGTTGTTTAAATGGAATTTGGTAATGTAAAATGGTTTAATGCCGAAAAAGGCTATGGTTTCATCAAGCCAGAAGGTAAAGGGGGTGACGTTTTTGTACATATTAGCACATTGGAACGTTCAGGAATAAGGCCTGAGGCACTTAAAGGAGAGAATAAAGAGAAAGGAATAAAAGGGGAAAGGGTGAGTTATGAAGTTAAAGAAGAGCGCGGTAGAAACGGAGAAGATAAAAAATCTGCAATAAACTTAAGATTGGAAGATTAATCTATTATGAAGTCTTTTAATAGGATTAACGTATTGTGAATAATTTTCATGAGATGGGTCTACCAGCTTCGCTTACACAAGCTCTAGATAAAAATAATCTTTTCGTCCCAACTCCGATTCAAATACAAGCGATTCCCTTAGCGCTACAAGGTAAAGATATTCTCGGATCTGCTCAAACGGGAACTGGAAAAACTTTGGCATTTGCTATTCCGTTGGTTGCTAAGTTGCTGAATGAGCCTAACGCTGGTTCAGCTTTAGTCATTGTGCCAACCAGGGAGCTTGCGCATCAGGTAACAAATGAGATAAAAAAACTCTTATTTCAAAATTCTGCACTAAGGGTCGCTTTGTTGATTGGTGGTGAGCCTATTTTTAGGCAGCTAAATCAACTTCAGAAAAAACCACAAATTGTAATAGGTACTCCTGGTCGTATTATGGACCATATTGAGCGTAAAACTTTGATTACTCGCAATGTTAGCGTTCTTGTGCTTGATGAAACGGATCGTATGTTTGATATGGGCTTTGGAATTCAAATTGAAGGGATCATGAAATATCTGCCAAAAATACGGCAGACTCTTATGTTTTCTGCAACTCTTCCTAGTGATATAGTTAAACTTACTGAGAAGTACCTTAATCGACCAGAACGTATTTCTGTTGATTGTGAGGCTACAACTTCTGTAAAAATTAAGCAAGAAGTTGTTTATGCATCAGAATCAGAAAAATATGGGAAGCTTGTTATACAACTATGTCAGCGCGAAGGATCAATCATTATCTTTGTCAAAACAAAGCAAGGAGCGGATCAGCTAGCTAGCAGATTGCACAAAGATGACTATAGCGCTTTAGCAATTCATGGTGATTTAAGGCAGCACAAGCGCGAAAGGGTCATTAATTCTTTTCGTCGTGGCCGTAATCAAATCATGGTTGCAACAGATGTTGCTTCTCGCGGCCTTGATATTCCCCACATTCAACATGTTATCAATTATGATGCACCACAATCGCAAGCTGACTATATTCATCGTATAGGTAGAACTGCACGCGCTGGAGCTGAAGGGTATGCGCTATCTTTTGTTACACCTCAAGATAAGAGAAGACTGCCTGCACTGGCAGACAAAGAAGGAGAGCTAAATTTTGATTGTAGTGTGCAATTTAAAAAACGTAACAGCAAAAAGGTCTTTAAAAGGCCAAGTACGTTAAAGACTAAATACGGTAGAAAAAAGATCAATGCATTTAAGAAGAAAAGCAGAGTACTAGAAAAAGCGTATTAAATAGGATTTACCTACAATTTGATAAGCGTAAAACTCGTCATTCCGCTACTCATTAGCGGAATCTATGCTGAGATATTGCGGTGCTATGACGTAGATCCAGAGTGGGATTCAAATTGGCTACAGCGAACTGCTGGATTTCAATTTTTTTAATAATTGTGTGCTATTCATTATATATGAGTTCCCACTTTTAAAGAGAATAGGAGATGATTTCCAAAAACTTAGAGGCAAGTTTGAATAGAGCACTATTCATTGCTTCTAATTTTAATCTTAAATATGCGAAAGTAGAACATTTATTGCTGGCGTTAACTAAAGACGTGGATGTAAATTACGTTTTATCAAGATGTAATATCAGAGCCGATGAAATCATCAGTATGGATAACATTCTATCAAGATGCAATATTAAGGCTAATGATTATAATAATAATATAAAAGGGTTTTTACAAAGCAGTTCTGAATTGATTATCAGTGGAGTTAAACCTAGCTCAATGTTTCAATGCATAATACACAGAGCAATAATACGGGCTCATAGCTTGGGGAAAAAAGAAATAAATGGAGCAAGTGTTCTAGTAGAAATTTTGTCTGGGCAAGATTTATACGTTGAAGATCTATTGCAGAAACAAAGTGCGAAAGATTCCAATTTGATTTACCACATATCTAACATGAAATACTCTAACGATATAGATGAATACACCACTAATCATAAAGTAAAACTTGATAAAAATAATGATGCTCCTACTACAGTAAATAAAGGTGAGCTACTAAAAGATGAGGAAATTCTACAAAGTTATTGTAAAAATTTAAATGACTATGCAAGAAGCAAAAAAATAGATTATGTTATTGGTCGTGATTATGAATTAAATCGCACTATAGAAATATTATTGAGGCGTAGAAAAAACAACCCTTTATATGTTGGAGATCCAGGTGTTGGCAAAACCACAATAGTTGAGGGTTTGGTACTCAAAATCATTGAAAACAGTGTTCCAAGTGCGCTCAGGTCCAGTATAATTTATGCTTTGGATTTAGGGTCACTCCTTGCAGGGACACGCTATAGAGGTGATTTTGAAGAGAGAATAAAATCTATAATAAAAGCGATTGAGGCAAAACCAGGTGCTATCCTTTTTATTGACGAAATACACACTATCATTGGAGCAGGTTCTACAAGTGGTAGCTTTCTTGATGCAGGTAACCTACTCAAACCTGCGCTTGCAAGAGGTACACTGCGTTGTATAGGTGCAACTACATATAGAGAATACAGCAATAGTTTTGAAAAAGATAAAGCATTAGCGAGGAGGTTTCAAAAAATTAATGTTAAGGAATCTTCTGTTAACGAAACGATAAAGATACTAGATGGTATAAAGCACTACTATGAAGGGTATCATGGAGTATATTATACAAAGAATGCCATTAGGTCTGCGGCTGAACTTTCGCATAAGTATATTACTGGGCGAATATTACCTGATAAAGCGGTTGATGTTATTGATGAGGCAGGGGCATATTGTAAATTGCTAAGAAACAGGGGTAAAATTGTAAATAGTAGAGATATTAAGAATACCATTACTAGAATTACAAATGTGCCTTGCGGATCTGAATCTGATGATTTGCAGAAAGTAAAGTCTTTAAAAGCTAATCTAGAGAAGGTGATTTTTGGCCAAGAGCAGGCAATAGAATCTCTTGTTAATTCTATTAAAATTGCTAAATCTGGGTTGAGAAATTACAATAAGCCTTTAGCAAATTATCTTTTTGCAGGGCCAACCGGTGTTGGTAAAACCGAGCTAGCAAAACAATTAGCAGAAAGCATGGGCATGAATCTTATACGCTTTGATATGTCCGAATATATTGAGTCTCATACGATATCAAGGATGATTGGTTCTCCTCCTGGATATGTAGGTTATGATCAGGGTGGATTACTCACAGAGTCTGTATCTAATAATCAATATAGTGTTGTGCTGCTTGATGAAATTGAAAAGGCTCATAGCGATATCTATAATATATTGCTACAAATTATGGATTATGGTTGCGTTACAGACACTTACGGACGTAAAGTTAACTTTTCCAATATAATCTTAATTATGACAACTAATGCAGGAGCAGCTGAACGCAGCAAAAGTTTTGTTGGCTTTGGGCATAAAAAATTTAACACTGGTGATAGTGAAAAAGCGATAGAACAGGTTTTTAGCCCTGAATTTCGTAATCGTCTTGATGCGATTATTTCTTTTTCTGACTTAAATGCGGATATAATTCTGCATATTGTAGATAAATTTATTCAGGAACTGAAAAAGCAGCTGACGCAAAAAGGCATAAACTGCTTGGTAGAAGATGAAGTGAAATCTTATCTTGCACAAACAGGTTATAGTAAGGAAATGGGAGCACGTCCGATAGAGAGACTTATTGAAAAAGAGATAAAAAGTTACTTAGCGGAAGAAATACTGAATCGTAAATTAATAAAAGGAAAGAAATTAAGAATCTATATGAATAAAGTAGAAAATAAAATTGCTTTTGATATAGTTTGAAATTCTTGTTTTTTTATTACACTTATAGTATACTTGTTTTATTTTAAGAATAATGAGGCTATAGTGGCAAGTTTAACTAGAAATCAATATTACAGTAATCAAGATTTACAGAATTTATTTTCAAGACTAGGAATAAAAGCGGAAGAAGTAATAAGCCAGGAGTTTGACGATATACTCAAGTTAGTTGAACGGCGTTATAGAAAACTGGCATTGAAATTCCACCCTGATAAAAACAAAGGTAATGAAGAGCAGGCAAAGAAAAAGTTTCAGGAACTTACTGATAACAAGAGGAAATTAGAGCAACATCTTAACGCCTTAAGATCAGGAAGAACTCCTGGTAGACCTACAACATTACAAGAAGAAATAGCAGAAAAGCAGAGAAAAGTCGATGAGATTTTATCACGTAGAAGTGAAGCTATAAATGGAGCACTTTTATTCTTTGTATTAGCAAATGTGGTGTTTACTCCATCGCTGAAAGTCGAATATTGCTTATCGCAACTTGCTAATAGTGGCACGGTGCAAAGCATCGCTTATCAATTTTATGCATTTAGCATAGGGATTTGGCCGTTGTTATTTATTATATCCTTTTTTGGTGTTATTTATGCAGCAAGTAAACAACAAGGTTTGCAAGAAGAAAATTCTGATAAATATAACCGAAGAGTAAATATGCTTCTTACTGCTGATAATTATGTGATATGTATCGCAGCAACATTTGCTATATGTGGTCTAGTGTCAGAGGTAGCACAAAATGGCTGGCCTGCTCAATATGGAACAATGCTGATGATTAATTTAGTATTAGATTTATTACTTATTGCTTTACTTAGAACTTTTACAAAGGCATCTGAACTATATAGTGAACATTGCATTCAGCGTTTATATGAAGAAGATACAGAATTTAGCTATAAAGAAAAATTTGCATGGTATGACTACAAGTTAGTGCTTATGCCACTTGTTCTTCCTATTGTCAAAATGTGTTTTGGAGATTTAATCCAAGAAAAGTCACGACAGCACACCACCGATCCTAACGTTACATCTTTAGGTACACCTGCAGGACAAGAACCATAAAAAGATCTTTGCTTCAACTGTGGTTTTTGCTATACTTTAAATGAACTTCATAGCGTTAATGAGTAAAGAAATAAGACAAATCTTAAACCACTACGAAAGTGAAAACCCCGGGGTAAAAGCAAATCTTACTCGTATTCTCATGCATGGAAAGCTTGGCGGCACTGGCAAATTAGTAATTCTCCCTGTAGACCAAGGGTTTGAACACGGGCCAATAAAAAGTTTTGAAGTTAACCCTGATGCTTATGACCCACATTATCATTTTCAGCTTGCAGTTGATTCGGGAGTAAGTGCATATGCTGCTCCACTTGGTATGATTGAAGCTGGTGCTTCAACTTATGCTGGAATGCTCCCACTTATTTTGAAACTTAATAGTTCCAACTCCTTACATTCGAAGAATCTGACTTCTGATCAAGCAATAACCTCTTCTGTGAAAGATGCACTGCGTTTGGGCTGCTTGGCTGTTGGATTTACTATATATCCTGGTTCTGCTAAGTGTTTCGATATGATGGAAGAAGCCCGTGAAATCGTAGCTGAAGCCAAATCTTATGGGCTTGCAGTAGTGTTATGGTCTTATCCACGCGGTGAAGGAATTTCCAAAGAAGGTGAAACAGCGGTTGATGTTATTGCCTATGCTGCACACATGGCAGCTTTGCTTGGCGCTAATATAATAAAAGTAAAACTTCCAACTAAATATTTGGAAAGGGAGAAAATAGAAACAGAAAATATTGAATCATTACCTAAAAGAATTGAATATGTTAAAAGATCTTGTTTTGCAGGAAAAAGAATAGTAGTTTTTTCTGGTGGCGAGTCGAAATCAGTGAATGACATATGCAATGAAGCGAAAGAAATTAAGCAGGGTGGTGGTAATGGTTCAATTATTGGACGTAACACTTTCCAACGCAAAAGGGAGGAAGCTTTATCTATGCTAAAAGATATAATGGATATCTACACATAAAAAACGGCTGGGTGGCAGAATGGCTTATGCAGAGGACTGCAAATCCTTTTACACCGGTTCAATTCCGGTCCCGGCCTCTTTCATTTTCTATATCTTGTAAAAGTTGCTCAATTTAACAGTAGCTTTAAGTGTGTAACCTATAGAGAAAATTATTTATAAGTAAAATCAATTTCTTTTCAAGTTATGGTTATACTCTTATAGCGTTTCATGGTAAAAAATAAACTAAAAATAAGCAAAGTGTTTTACAAAATGATATTACGTGATTTATTGTTTTTACTGCCGCCCGAAGTTGCTCACTCTTTGGCAATTATGGCATTAAAGAAAATACCTTATAAGAATCCTATAGAGCTACCAGAATCTTTGAGTGTAAATTTTTTTGGTAATAAGCTCAGAAGCCCCGTGGGTCTGGCTGCAGGTTTTGACAAGAATGCAGAAGTTATAAGGCCTATGCTTTCATTTGGTTTTGGATTTATTGAAACTGGTACTGTAACTCGTAATCCACAATATGGAAACAAAAAACCAAGAATTTTTCGGTTAATTAAAGATCAAGGGGTAATTAACAGATTGGGATTTAACAATAAAGGAATAGACTACTTTCTTAAACAAATAGATAAAACCAAGCTTGATGATTGCATTTTTGGCATCAACATAGGAAAAAACAGTACATCAAAGGACCAAATCAGCGATTATGTTGACTTAATAAAGATAGTATATGGAAAAAGCAATTATATAGTGCTGAACATCTCATCCCCAAACACGCCTAATTTACGCAATCTGCACAATAAGCAAGAATTATCGGAATTGTTGAAATCCGTAACTCTAACCCGGAAATCAATTGATAATTCTAAATCCATACCAATAATATTAAAAATCTCACCAGATATAGATCAGCAAACGAAAGAAAATATCGCTGAGCTTGCGTTGGAATATAAGATTGACGGATTAACAGTGAGCAACACTACGATCAGTCGGAATAACTTACATTCCCACCACAACGAGAGTGGTGGGTTGAGTGGCAAACCGCTGTTTAAACTTTCAACCGAGTTATTGAGCGATATGTACAAACTTACTAAGGGCAAAATATTGTTGGTAGGATGCGGAGGAATCTCAAGTGGTGCTGATGCATATAAAAAAATAAAGGCAGGAGCTTCTTTGGTGCAGTTGTACACTGCTCTCATATACCACGGACCTCAAGTTGTAAACAAAATTAATCTAGAACTTGCAGAACTAATAAGGAGAGATGGATTTAGTAACATTAGTGAGGTGGTGGGTTGTATACATTAAACATCTTCTCTGTTACCTAAGTAGCCGACACTGGAATAACATCGATGAATCATTATTCAAATAATGGTTATGCAAGAAGTCTATTAAAATGTATATTTTGGAAGTTGTTGGTATTATTTTAATAAAACAAAACTAATTCTTTGGTATAAAGGTGTGGTAGGAAGTGTTATTCTTTTAAATAATGGGTATGAAGAGTTTGAATGATGCAATATCTAAGATCATTGATTATAAATTTACAAATTATGCAATATTAGAAGAGGCACTAACTCACCCAAGCGTAAATAAAAGGAATAGCAAAAACCAGATTGTAAGCTACGAAAGACTAGAGTTTTTGGGCGATAGTGTTTTGAATATGGTTGTATCTGCCACACTGTTTAAACTATTTCCTGAAGAAAAAGAAGGAGCATTGGCAAAAAGAAAGACGGATTTAGTTTGTGGCAACACCATTGCTAATGTTGCTAAAGAAATAAAATTAGGCAGCTTTATCATCATGAATAATAGTGAACGCTGCAATGGAGGAAGATGTAACTTAAAAAATTTAGAAAACTCGCTTGAAGCACTAATAGGTGCAATTTATGTTGATGGCGGACTTGAAAATGTTGAAAAGTTTATTATCCAATATTGGGAAAAGCTAGCTAAAAGCATGCTTGATCCCCCTCAAGATCCTAAAACCTCACTGCAAGAGTGGACTCAGAAAAACAAATTGCCTTTACCAGAATATGAGCTTGTAAAACAAACTGGACCAGCGCACAATCCTGAATTTACTATGTCAGTTTGCATAGAAGATTATGGTAAAGTTTCTGCATGCGCTTCTAGTAAAAAGATTGCTGAACAAAAAGCTGCTGAGTTGATGCTAGAAAAAATTGAAAAAGACGCTTCAGTTTAGGCAAAATAGGCATTAATGTAAGTTTTAAGGAAGCTAATAGCGTTTAGGGGAAATGGTCAATTTAAGGAGAAGCATAGTATTATTCATAAAAAAGTTGATCTACCAAAAATCAAGCCTTATGTAGTGGAATATCAATGGCCGTTGTCGGAGATGCGGAAAAAAAAGAAGTAGCAAGTTACCAAAAGGTGTTATGCCAGATACATTTGGTCCAAGAGTTGTTTTGTGAAGTTGACAGAGTCAAGGAGAATGAAAGTTTTAAAAAATAGCATATTTTTTAATTATAAAAATTTGATATTAACTGTTGTTGGTTGATTGAGTAAAAACCAGTAAATGGTCACGTTAAAACATATTTTTAAATTTTTGCCAAAACCCTGGTTTACTATCATTAACCTTTGTAAATGTTACATTTAAACTGTATCTCGGATCGTTTGGCACGTCGTATTTAATGCTAAATGTTGAAACTTTATCGTTATTGTAAATATTCACATCATCATATGATAGCTTCGTTGTGTAACACTTTACATGCTTTTGTTTATCATACACTAGATCACCTGACTCTCTTTCTAGTTCTACAAATTTCGTTTTTTTCTGACATTCCTTTATTTTTATTAAATCCTTATCTAGTGATATTGAAACTGGCAGCGTATTTCCAGCGTATTCTTTAGCTAAAAGTTCACTTTGAGGATACATTTTTATTTCCCTGCCAAAATGTGAGTCTATGAAATTATTGCTCCAAAATTTATCGCCAGAATGTACGTATTCGTCAGTAGCATACGGTACCCCACCATAACTGCATTGAACTTTATAATCTCCAACACCGTTGTTTTGAAAAAAATCGTGAATGGCAGTGTAGCTACCGGCAGCATCGTTTATATAATCCATTACCTTATTCCTTAAACTTCTAGTTTATTATATCATAATCATTACGCCAATCAATAAAAAAAGCTCTCCCTTGCTGTTTTTAGAGCTGATTTTAAGCAAGTGCTTTTGATTAGTTGGGAGCATATTTATAAGATTGTGACATTCGTGCCTCCCAGTTTTTCACATACTGCTGAATCAATTCAGGATAATCTGTAATAATTAATAAATTTTCAGCATTTCCTTTTTTAGCTGTCTTACTCAGGTTAAACGACCCTGTGATGACTTTTTGATTGTCAACAATCATTATCTTATTATGAGCAATCTTTGGCTTATCATCGATCCAAATTGGTACTCCACCTGAAAATAATTCATTTATAACACTATATTTTGAGTAGAGTTGCGATTTATCTAAGATGACTTTAACATCAACGCCACGTTCTTTAGCATTGATCAAAGATTTTGCAATTGTTCCAAGAGTAAATGTATATTCTTGAACTAAGATAGATTTTTTAGACTGATCTATTACGCTGATTATCGGCATAGCACAATCTTCTCCAGGTGAAAAGCAAACCGTAGCTTTTGGGCAGGGCGAAAATATAAAACCCGCATAGTAATACAGAGAAAAACACATTAACAAGAATAAAAAGTGAAAAAGCCTCACAACAACCCACCCCCGGATATACGGCGATAGGCTACATCATAATTTAATCACCTGTCAATAGACTTCTTGCATAGTTTTTGGCAACAACCGTTAGAAACGAAAAAACTTACTTGACAAACTCCGCCAGCCCCCTTATCATGAAACTGAAGGTATTCAGTTATCTTCATCTGTGCAGATTAAACAGCAAGAAAACAACGTAGTTGGCGTCTTATTTTTAATTTTTTGCACTATGTGCACCTTATGTCTTCACAATATTTCTAGGTTTTTACCTACACAAGCTGAAACGCGCTTATAAGTCGTTTAAGACAGTATAGTACGCCAATTTGCAGGATTAGGGAGTGACAACTAGCTAACACGGGGTTTCTTTTGCCTTTTTTTCTGCTTAGTAAATTTCTTAAACATTTAAACTAAGGTGAGGTGCATTTAAAAGCAGCTAAATTGCAGTGTTTAAGACTTAAAAAACGCCAATGTTCTAAAATAGATATTAGCTGGGGCTTCTTTTGCCTTTTTTTTCGCTTGGTAAATTTCTTAATGTTTATAGCTAACATGAAGCTAAGTACGAACTTTGTTAAATACAACAAATGGTGTCATCCCAGTGCTCCTTTTTTTGTCATCCGAGTAGCTGATACTGGGATCTATTTTGCATGTAACTCCAATTGTGTTTTGGCATAAAACGCGACGCGTATTAGACTTATTTGCAAGCAAAGCTTGCTAGATCCAAGTAGTCAGGGCACTGGGATGACATCATAGGGACACTGGGATGACACCCTGACAATCGTCATCCCGCTACTTGTTAGCGGATGAGATACCGCGGCGGTATGACGGTTCGTGGCGGTATAATGAAGCTTGAAAGTGGATCACCTTTCACGACCCGTGTTTACTTCATTCACTTTAGGAGTATTAACAGGCGTTATTGCCGGGTTCTCAAGCTTTGTTGCCTGCTTCAAACCCTCGCTTACACTTTTGTCCTTTAAAATTTCATCAAGCTGCTTACTCTTTTGTTGCTCTTCGTTATTTGACGTATCTCTTTGAGCATCTTCTTTCATGCCACGAGCATTCTCTACATCCTTTTCACCTTCACCTAAAAATTTTTCTAATATTTTCTTAACAAAGCGCTTCAGAAGACTCAAAAACCCTTCTTCTTTTTGATTTTCTTGTGGTTGAGGCGTGTTATCTTTTTTGTCCGGCTCAGTGTTGAGCTTCTCTTTTACAGAACTCTTGCTCACTGAGGGATTAACGGTTTGTGAATCGTGCTCTGATGCTGTTTGCACAGAAGCTTCAGTAGTCTTTTTTTGTGTATTATGTTCAAGGTCTTTAACTGCTGTTGTAGTTTCTCTAAGAGTGTTAGCTGCTTCTTGAAATTTTTTGTCATTTTTTAATTCTGCAACTTTTTCACTTGTGAAGATGCCCTTCCCTTTATATTGTTGGTCAAGCTCAGCAATTCTTTCAAAATCTTGACGTGCTTTTTCATCTACACGTCCTTCTTGACTTTCAAGTTTCTGATTCAATTCTGCAACGTTTTTCATTTTGTTCTCAAGCTCCTTATTTTTCACAGCTTTTAGAGCCTTTGTTCCTTTTGCGATATAATTAACCTTCTCTTCTAATGAGGTACCTTCTGGAAAAGCACCTGGAGAACGTTCAAAGACGTCTTAAACTTTTTTTCAACACTTTCTTGAGATGTCTGGGCCATACCTATTACCTATTAAAACATATCATATAACCAGTATATTAGCTAATTATATAAAAAACAGTTAACATAACTTGTGGTAGAGCGTCCTATTTATATCTTTTTCATTAAAATGCTATTTACTTATTAACTTAAAATATATAACAATATAGAAATGAAAAACAGCCCATTAGCAGTAGTATTCGATTGGGATAATACCTTAGTTGACACTCAAGATAATATTTTTAATGCTATTAAGCATACCATAAACTCAATGGGGTATAGTAATAAAGCTGCTGATAGAAATTCCCATGAGTCGAGAAAGAGCTATATGGTCAATTTATTTGGCGATCAGTGGAAAAAAGCGAATCAGATATATCAACAATATTTAGATGATGCACTATTGCAAAACATTGCTCTGAATCAAGGAGTAGAGAAAATGTTGCAGACACTGAAAAGCCACAATGTTTATCTAGCAATAGTAAGTAATAAGAAAAATACTAATTTACGTAAAGAAGTTGCCTATTTTAAACTAGATTCTTACTTTGAAAGAGTGGTTGGGTCATGCGATACTGCAGAAGATAAACCATCTGCAACCCCACTGCTATTTGCACTAGAAGAGAGTACGTTGCCTATAAATAGAGAAAATGTGTTTTTCGTTGGTGATAGCATCACAGATGTTCTGTGTGCACAAAATGCCAATTGTTTACCTATTATATACGGTCAATCAATAAGCGGTTATGAAGATTTGTTATGTTTTCAACATTTTGATAAGCTTACAGATTTCATAATAAAATATTTGGAAGATAGGTAATGACAGAGATTGCCAGTATAATAAGACGCTTTTGCGCATATTTGATAGATAGAGCAATTTTATTAATTCCAAACTTATTAATCAGACTATTGTTAAAGAATTTTCCGTTAATTTCATCTATGTGTATAGATTGCAGTTACTTCACATATTTTATATCTTCAAAAGCCCAAGCAACTCCTGGTCAGCAATTAATGAACATACATACCATAAGCTTGGACGGTTCTAAAATAGATTTGAGTTTAGCATTTGATAGAAGCATTTCTCAGTTTTTTCTTTCTCTATTATATAACATAATAGTTATCCTCATCGAGCTTTTCCAAGAACAGGACGTGTTAATAAACGCTTTCGATATATTAATAGTGCTACTCACTATATTAACGGTGCTGCTCACTCTCTGCTGGTATCTAGTTGCTTGCTTCTCTAAGAAAAAACAGACATACCACGACATGCTATTTAATACGGTTGTTATCAAAGGAACTATTAAATGAGTTGCTATAACTATCGTTATCATATAAATTATGCTGATGAATTGAACTAAGGGAAGATTATGAATGAAGAGATAGTAAAACATTTGAACAAATTATTGACCAATGAGCTGACTTCTGTACGCCAGTATCTTTTGCATTTTGCGATTCTCAAAAACAATGGAATTAATAGACTTGCAGAAAAGGTAAAAAATGAGCTTAATGAAGAACTTGAACATGCAAACAAGTTGGCAGAAAGAATTTTGTTATTCAAAGGAGTTCCAAATTTTCAGGATACAAACGAAATATCAAAGCATGATGGAAAGTTTACAAAAGACACAATACGGAAAATCTTAGAAGCTAATTTGAAATTAGAGGGAAAAGGTATTAAGGATATCAAAGAAACGATTTCTATCGCTGAGAAAGAAAAAGATTTTGTTAGTGTAATGTTATTAGAAGAGATGTTAAAAAATGAAGAAGAGCACTTCCATTGGATTGAAAAACAGATTGACCTTATTGAACTAATGGGTGTTGAAAACTATTTAAGAACACAAATATAGAGTGTTAAAAAAAATAGTATTTATTTTAATTGTACCTTGCTTGCTCCTTTTTTTATTAGGATTATGGCAAGTATTCAGATTGAACTGGAAGAATAATATTATCAAAAATATGAGTCTTCCAGTTGTTCATCTATTGCCCAATAACGACCTTGAAAAATTTAACTATAGGCATGTCAAGATTGATGGGATTCTAAGTGACATAGAACTATATGTTTTTGCAGGACAACATGGCTATCATGTGTTATCTCCTATGCTACTTACTACTGGAAATTATATGCTAGTGAACAAAGGAATAGTTAAAGAAAAAAAAGAGGAAAGAGCAAAAATTGAAAAAGTAGCTGCAGGTGGAGTTTTATATTGCAATAGCAGTAAAAGCAAAAATTGGTTTATCAAGAACGATACTGCTTCGAATACATGGTTTACCCTGAGTACAGAGGAAATTTCCAATGAGTTAGGTATTAAGCTAGAGAAGTGTATATTGTGGCCGAACAATTTTGGCAGCAAATTAGCTATACAGCCAATGAAGCATTTGGAATATGCAATCACTTGGTTTGCACTTTCCTTAACTTGGTTGATTATGTGCATAATTTACCATAGGCAAAACCTCAATAAAGCTTGAAGCTTTCTGTACATAAAATTAGAGAAGTAGTTATTCATCTTTATCACTACCAAGGTCTTTTAACATACTGTAATTGCCTTTTCTGAATCTACTTTTTAAAGACGTAACTCCACTTTCGCTAATACCACTAAGGCTCAGTGCAGCTCCACCTAGCTGCAATCCTATCTCAGATGTTTCAGGAATAATTTTACTAGCTCCTAGATCTCTATAAACCTCCACATTACTCAGATCTGGTAAGCGTATTACAATATTTACATGCGGAAAATTTGCTGCAACTAAAGAAACAACTTTTTTTATAGTAACTTCATTCTTTATTGAAATAACGAGAGCTTGAGCTCTTTCTATTCCTACTGATTTTAAAATTTCACATCTTGTAACATCTCCAAGATATATAGGAAAACTATCACTTTTTCCTTCTTTGACTATTTTCGATTGAATATCTACAACAACGTAACTTAAATGCTCTGCAGTAAGCATTTTTGTTACCATATATCCCACTCTACCAAATCCAGCAACTATCACATGGTTATAAAGATCTTGTGTATCTGTTTCAACAGCTTCATCATCTAATATTGTTTTCTCAGTGCTAAATGAGCTTGCTATCCAATCTCCAAGCCCCGATAAAAGAGGAGTGAAAGCCATGGTTACTGTAGTTACCATCATAAGTACTTGAGCGATTTCACTTGGTAGCACATTTAGCTCATCTGCTAAGCGAAATAAAATAAACGCAAATTCACCGCCTTGTGAAAGCAGTAACCCAGCTTGTATAGCAGGTGCACTCTTAAACCCAAAAAATCTACACAATATATATATGATAGATGTTTTTAAAACGATAAGGATAATCGATAATAAAGTAATTAGTGGTAACTTATTGAGTAAAAGTTCGGTATTGATGGACATACCAACAGTCATGAAAAATAAACCAAGAAACAAATCTTTAAATGGCAATACTGCGTGTTCTACTGAGTGTCTATATTCTGTTTCTGCAACTAACAATCCAGCAACAAATGCACCTAATGCCAACGATAAATGAAATTGCTCAGTAATAAACGCTGCTCCTAATACTATTAAAAGCGTTGTTGATATAAAGACCTCATTACTTTCCATTTTAGCAATAATCGAAAATAAAGGTCTAAGCAATAATCTACCAGTTATAAATATCAGCACTAATGCAATAGCTGCTTGCATCAATGAACCTGCCAATGAGCTTATCAGGCTGTGCTCAGAATTGCCAGCAAGTAAAGGTACCAATACTATTAATGGTACCACTGCAAAATCTTGCATTAATAGCACTGCTATCGACAACCTACCAACCTGACTTGCTTGAGAACCTTTTTCTTGCAGAACCTGCAACACTATTGCTGTTGAGGATAGCGCAAGCCCACCACCAATAACTGTTGCTATATTCGTATTCACTCCGAAAGCAAGAGCGATGCACCATATTGCTACCATGGTAACTATAACTTGAAGAGAACCGAACCCAAATACATGAATACGCATAGCGATCAGGCGCTCAAATGTCAATTCAAGGCCTATAATGAATAATAGAAAAACTACACCAAATTCTGCAAGATTATCCATTGCTTCAGCTGAGTGTATCAGATTAAATCCATGAGAACCAATAACTGCACCTGCAACGAAGTAACCAAGCACTGGACTAATATTCATTTTCCAAAATGCTATGACTATAAACACAGCAGCAGAAAGTAAAATTATAATATCAAACAAATGCTGAGAGCCACTGTGCATGATATTTAACCTGTAGAATTAGACCATTTAATTGAGCAGCCAATACTTGATTCTTGGTCAATTGGAGAATTACCAGTTTCTGCAATAAATTTCATAGCTTGAAATAAGTCACTACTTCCTACTTCATAGCTTTGAACCTTTTCTTTTTTTGTGTCGTTAAAACGTCCACGATAGCAAAGGTTTAAATTGGAATTAAAGCCAAAAAAGTCAGGAGTACAAACAGCCCCGTATTCTTTAGCTATTTTCTGTGTACTATCAATCAAATATGGAAATGTAAACTTATTTTCCTTGGCAAAATTAATCATATTTTCAAAGGAATCTTCTGGATATTCATTTACATCATTTGGCATTATTGCAATGGTGTTTACCTGATAATCTTTTTTCAATTGATCAACATCGCTCACCAGATTGCTAATAATTGACTGAACGTAAGGACAGTGATTGCATATAAACATTATAATAAGACCATTTTTTCCACAACAGTCACTTAATGCATAATATTTATTGTCTACTCCCAAAAGATTAAAATCTTTTGCAGTAAAACTAAAATCGACTTTAGGAGTATTCAGAGCAACCATAGACTATTATTATACCATATGTAATTTACGGTCTTATTATTTAAATGTCAAACGGTTTCTATGTATACTGTTTGCATATTCTTTTTTAGTATTATAATTATAAAACTTATGTTCATAACTTTCGAAGGAATAGACGGCTCTGGTAAAACAACACAATCTGAGCTACTTGCAAATCATTTTAAGCAAATTCGCGGTGAAAATAGCGTAGTATTGACTCGGGAACCAGGCGGCACTGATTTTGCAGAAAAGATAAGAGGAGTGTTGTTAACAAATAATATTGATCCTATTTCTGAACTCTTGCTGCTTATCTCGATGAGGCACGAACATATGAAAAAATTAATATTACCAGCTCTTGCAGAAGGAAAAATAGTGATTTGTGATCGGTTTATTGACTCAACTATTGCATACCAAGGATATGGGTTTGGAGTTGACTTAGGGCTAATAAGGGACTTACATAAGCTAGTGGAAATTAAATATCCAGATATTACATTCATTCTAGATATTGATGTTAAAGTTGGGTTAAGTAGAGCAAAAGACAAGAATAAATATGAAGAAATGAATGTTAATTTTTACAATAAGGTCAGAAAAGGATTTCAGGAAATAGCCATAAAAGAGCCCGTTAGGTGCAATGTTATCACTAAAATTGAAATAAAAAATGATAATCACGTACACAATGAAATTATTGATAAAATCACCTAGCTTGTGATAGAAAATTATCAATTTCAGGTAACATTATTTCATATGAATAACTTTTTGTTTGAGTAGCTAAAAAATCCTGTATTTTGTCTGGATCTTCTTCACTTATCATCTTATATGCCCTTGCGAGGTTCATTAATTCACTTCTATTTTTTTTATTGCTTACTTCAGTAATAGTAAAAAATTGATCAAAATGGTCTAAGAGGTCTTTATTTTTTATTGAAGACACAATATCGTCAATTTCTTTCACATATAATGCAAGTTTGTGTGCTTTACTACGATCTTCAAAACAAAGATTAACAAGCACGTTGCGAAACCTATCTTTCGTAGTACTTCTCACTTCTGCTAATAAGGACTTAATATTTTCTTGGCAATGCACTCTCTTTACCGATTCAGCCGGTTCAACCATACCAAGAACATTCTTTACCAAAGATTTTTCTTCACAACTAAATATGAACATGTAATAACCCATCGATAAAGTGAAGAGCAAGAACATAGCCGGGAGTAAAAACGGAGCTAATACATTTTGTGACGCAGGGAAAATAAACCAGGTAACAGTTGCTATTGACACAGTTACAAATAATCCTGATAAACATAATTGTGCTTTTCTTCTATAATTCTGATCAATAACTGTACTTACACCAATAGAAGCTATATCAATCATTACTCACACCTCATTAAACATTAATACTAACTGAATGATAGCATTATTGTGATGAAAATGCAATATTATGAATATTTTAATACAATTTATATTGACAGTTACAATTCTAAATTGTTTTATTGCAGCGTTAGCTGATTAACATTTTTAAGATGAGGTCAACTCTCATAGAGAGAGGATTTTTTTATTTTCTCATTCTTCTCATTTTCCTATCTAACAATTTTTTTTCCATTTAATATGTCCTTTATTTCATCTCCTGTTAAAGTTTCAAACTCCAGTAGATTTTCGGCAATGAGATCTAAGCCTTTCTTATGCTTGGTCAAAATCTCTTTTGCTTTTTCATAGCAAGAAGACACAACTTTCTTCACTTCTTCATCTATAAGTTTTAACGTATCTTCAGAAATTATGTCAGAACCATGCATGGTTTGTTCGCGATTGTGATAGATCGGACCTATTTTGTCACTCATTCCCCATTTTGTTACCATAGAACGTGATAAATCTGATGCTTGTTTTATATCCGAAGATGCACCGCTTGTGACTTTATCATAGCCAAAAATTAGCTCTTCTGCCACACGTCCACCCATTGCAACAGTTATATCTGCTAGCATCTTTTCTCTTGTGAGGGACACTCTATCTGTTTCTGGTAGTCTCATCACTAAACCTAGGGCTCTACCCCTTGGAATAATAGTTGCTTTGTGTATCGGGTCAGAGGCAGGCATGTTGATAGCAACTACTGCATGACCAGCTTCATGGTATGCAGTCAGTCTCTTTTCCTCTTCTGTCATAATTAGGGATCGTCTTTCTACGCCCATCATCACTTTATCACGTGCATATTCGAAATCATCCATGGTAACAATCTTCTTGTTTCTTCTTGCAGCGATAAGTGCAGATTCATTCACCAAATTTGCTAGATCAGCCCCTGAAAAACCTGGTGTTCCTCTTGCAACTGTTTTCACGTTTACATCTGGTGCTATTGATATTTTCTTTATATGAGTATTTAATATCTTTTCACGCCCATTTATATCGGGTAAAGAAATAGTAATCTGTCGGTCAAAACGACCAGGTCTAAGCAGTGCTGGATCTAAGACATCCGGACGGTTAGTCGCAGCAATTATTATTACACCTTCATTAGACTCAAAGCCATCCATCTCAACTAATAACTGATTTAATGTTTGTTCTCTTTCATCATTGCCGCCACCAAGACCAATGCCACGATGTCTACCCACCGCATCTATTTCATCTATAAAAATTATACAAGGAGCATTTTTCTTGCCTTGATCAAACATATCACGAACACGACTTGCACCAACACCCACAAACATTTCAACAAAATCAGATCCAGAAATACTAAAGAATGGCACATTAGCTTCTCCTGCAATTGCACGAGCAAGTAAAGTTTTACCAGTTCCAGGAGAGCCAATCAAAAGGCACCCTTTTGGTATTTTTCCACCTAATATTTGAAATTTTTGCCTTTGTTTAAGAAAATCAACGATCTCTACTAGCTCTTCTTTTGCTTCATCAATTCCGGCAACATCATCAAATGTTACTTTTTTTCCACTAGTCATGAGTCTAGCCCTTGACTTGCCAAAGCTTATAGTTCTGTTGCCCCCCGCTTGTGTTTGTTTAAGAAAGAATAGCAAGAAGCCAATAAAGATAAATGTTGGGACCCATGAGATAAGTAATCCACCAATTACGTTCATGGCAGAATCTCCAGTTGAAAAGGAGAATCTCACTTTTCTATCATGTAAATTTTTTATTAGGTCGCTATATATGACACCGCTTGAATTGAAACTTGAACCGTCCCTGAACTTGCCTTCAATGCTCTGGTTTTTTATGACAATATTTTCTACATCATTGTCTTCTAGTCTAGTTAAAAATTCCGAAAAAGGTATAATTGTTTTACTTTTACCTACATTTCCGCTGAACTGAATATAAGCAACTGAAATAAGAACAATAATTACTAACCAGATCAATAAGCCTTCTAAAAATTTTTTCATTTCTATTTCTAACTAAATACTAATCAAGCTTACCAAATTTTGTTTTATCGTGCTATTAATAATGCATTGAACCTTATCGTCATTGGTATTTTTTCCGTTATAATTTACATCAGGATAAGCAAGCACCTTTCCATCTTTTAGCACTACAGGCAAAGAATAGAAAACTTCAGGGCAGCAGTTGTAATCCTTCAGAAATTCAGGAACTTTTTGTGTTTTTTTTAATGGAGCGATGATAACTGAACACTCTTGATTTCCGAGTATTGTGCAGCTAAATCTGTTATCCCATTGAGTAGGTTCATTTAAAGGTAGGTTTAAGGTAATTTCTTGTATCTTTGACGATTCTCTAATTATCAAGATATTTTCTCCATGTTTTCTTATTTTACACCCAGAAAGTGTACAGTTAACATTACTATCCTTTTGCAATATTTTATTAAATATTACGATAAGGCTGTTGTACCTTGGTTTATAATGTTTACTGGCAATTGCCATTATGGAGTAAAGAAGAAGCCTCAAGGCTATTTCCTCTGGCAATTGATAAAACTCACTTAGTTTAATTTCAATATAACCAAGATCATGCACATTAACGCAGTCATTAAACGCAAGGCGTGTGTAGTGCATCAACGCTTTTGCAGCTCTTTTCATATGAAGGGCTGTGAGGCATATTCGCTCTGTTAAAATCTCTTGATTATCACTTGCTTTAAGTAAGTTACGGTATAAAGTTCGCCTGTATTTTAAGTCATAGTTGCTTCTATCTTCGATCCATTTTAACCGATGAAGCTTAGCGTACTTTTCTATTTCACTACGACTAAAATTTAACAATGGCCTAAATATATAAATACCATTTAGGAAAGACTTGTAGTCCATTGATGATAATCCATCTACGCCACTACCTCGCTCTAATCTTAACAAGAACGTTTCTGCTTGATCATCTTTGTGATGAGCAACAAGTAAATATTTAACATTATTATTTTTACACCACTCTGCTAGTAACTTATACCGTGCTTTTCGTGCCTGTAACTGAATATTGCCTTTAATATTTTGCTTCTCCCAATTTAATATGAACGATTCCTTTGCTCCAAGTTCCTTTGCATAACTTACAACAAAATCAGCTTCTTTTTGAGACTCTGGACGTAACCCATGATTTACTGTTAATGCTGTAGGAAGTGAAAGCTTGTTTTTTTTTGCCCAGTTAGTCATTAAGTGCAGTAAGACTATACTATCTACACCACCTGATACTGCAACTGCAACTTGATTGTTATAGAAAGCAAAACTATTAACCACATTTTGAAATAATAACTCTAATTCCATTATGTCTCTTGATGGCCAGACAGGTCAGATCTCTTACGTCATACCGCGACTTATTTGTGGTATATATAGATCCCGCTAACAAGCAACGAAATATGACAAGTTTGTCCTTTTTTGTCTACCCCAGTGCCCTTTCTTTATGTCATCCCAGTGTTTGACACTGGGATCCAGGTTTTAATGCAAGAAACTATTTCTTTATTCCAGAAAATGAAAATTCCACTCTACGATTTTTAGCATGCTCTTTTTCATATTTAGAATTTCTAGAATCATCTTTTACATTAACCAAAGGCTCAGTTTCACCTTTAGAAGCAGTTTTTATTCTGTTTTCTATGTAGGGTGTACAACTAACCATAAATTTTTTAGCTGCATCTGCCCTTCTAGCGCCTAGCGCAAGATTATATTCATGAGAACCACGGTTGTCAGTGTGACCAGTTAAAGTAACCTTCGCGTCAGGGTTATCTTGTAACACCTCCATTACGTCAAGTAATGCATCTGCACTTACTTCAGCAATACTAGATTCATCATAACCAAAGAAAACTCTTTTATCACCTATCTGCTTAACAACAGAATTTATTTTATTTGTTGTATTTGCTCCTTTTTTTGGGCAAGAACTTACACCAGTAAGTAATAAACAAAAACAGCACATTATAACCAGTCTACTCCACATTACTAAACCTCCATAAATTTTAAATAGTGCGTAACTTTAATTTCAGTAGCTAATATCTCTCCATATTGTAATATAGTCAAGAGAAATAAAATACTAAATACTTTTTCTACAACCTTACAATTAATTTTCCTATAATATGCTGGACTCTGAGTAGAAAAATCCAATAAAAGAATAAAAAGTACAATTTTTTATTGTACTTTAAGCAAATATACTTTTAACTTTATTATTAATCTATTACGGTATTAAACAGATGTTTTCTAAAATAATGAACAAATATGCAATCTTATAAGTTTTTAGAGGAAGTATTATATAGGGTAAAGAATATCGAAAATACGCTAAAAGTACTAAACCAAAGCCAATTGAATATAGAGGACAAAGTTGAACAAATGAGTCTTCTAGAAGAAATCAGACATGAAATTATCTCTCATGACGCAATAAAGGAATCATTAGCAGATGCTCTTGGTAACAAAAAAAGTGCAAATACTCAGCAGCTAAAGTTAATAGAGAGAATACATAAAAGCAACAGTGCTGTTCCTATTGATTTAGTAAAGTCTTTATCCAAAGCTAAGGTTGAATGCCAAAATTTATGGAAGCTATCTCATTCTGAAACCAGTAACTTAGAAAAACTAAAAGAACGTTTTACTGATTTAATCACACTCATTCGCGAAGTAGCTTCTATAAAATCGCAGCAATTAAAATGCTCAAAATACGACTCACTGCTTGCTGACTATGACTCTGATATCACAGAAAAGAATATAAGGGAAGTATTCCCCAAGGTAGGCAAATTTTTTAGCGAAAATGTAGATAAAATAATTGAAAAGCAGAAAAAGGATAAGGTTACTAATATACAAAAAGTTGCTACTCAGAAACAGATTGAACTTGGCTCATTATGTTTACAGCAAATGGGTATTGCACTAAATGAGATTCGTACTTCTTATTACTACCCTATAGATTATGATGAATCTGATTTTTGTTATGGTTTATTTTCACTTTTACGGCATAGTGGTTATGCAATTTATCAAAAATGTTTAGCGCAAAATTCTATAAGTAGTCCAATTACGAGACATGTTATGTATGAAACTCAAGGGTTATTCATGGAAAGGATGATTGGAACATCCAGAGAATTTATTGAGTTTATTCAACCACACATAAAAGAGAAATTTGCTATAAAAGGCAAAACTAACGAGAAAGTTAGCAGTGTTGAAAATTTGTACTTGATTTTCAATGAAATAAACCTTTCTTCTTTTTTAAAAAATGCAGATGAATTTAGTCTGTTAGCTCATATTATGTTGAGAACTAGGTTAGAACAAGATATAATAAATGGTACATTGGAAGTCAAAGACCTGCATGATGCGTGGCTGGAAGGTATGAAGCACTATAAAATTCCAGTAAAAGCTGAAAATGAGCTAAACACTTATTTTCAAGATGAATATTGGGCAAGCGGTGTTATGGGCTACTTTCCTATAAAAATTATTGCTTTAATTGCTGCTGTGCAGATTTTCTCTTGCGTTAAAAAGAATCATTACGAATCATTAAGTGCTATAATAAAAGGAGATTTTAGTTTACTTATCAGTTGGTTATCTCAAAATATATACAGTGCAAAGTGTGGCCTGGAACTGCTAAAAAAAGTAACAGGTAAGGGTTTAGACGTTGAGTGTGTTACTTACTACTTATCTGAAAAGTATAATTTGTCTTAATAAATGGTTTTCTTGAGTTATGTATGAATTTTGTTCGAAAATTAACCGGAAAGTTTTGTAGCCTTTTCACTTTCAAAGGTTTATTCGCTAGCGATATTGCTATAGATCTTGGCACTGCAAACACTTTAGTTTATCAGAAAAATCAGGGAATAGTGCTTGATGAGCCTTCAGTTGTAGCAAGAATAAAAGAAAAAGGAAGCTACGTTCCTTATGCTTTTGGTAAAAAAGCTAAAATGATGCTTGGGAAAACGCCTGGAGAAATAGAGGCGATAAGGCCCTTAAAGGATGGAGTTATTGCTGATTTTAAAAGTGCGGAAGAAATGCTAAAATATTTCATACGCAGTGCAAACACAAAATTCACTGTTAATAAACCTAATATTATCATATGCGTTCCATCTGGATCCACGCCAGTTGAAAGGCGTGCTATACAAGATGCAGCAGAAAGTGCTGGTGCAAATGAAGTATTTTTAATTGAAGAACCAATGGCTGCAGCAATCGGAGCTGGGCTCCCGGTTACTGAACCTGAGGGTTCTATGATTGTTGATATAGGAGGCGGTACAACTGAAGTTGCAATTATTTCTTTAGGTGGAATTGTTTATTCACGTTCTGCCAGAGTAGGTGGCGATATTATGGATGAAGCAATAAAATCATATATTCGTGAAAATCATAAATTATTAATCGGTGAAACAACCGCTGAGAAAATTAAGAAAAGCATAGGTTCAGCTAGTCTGCCAGGTGAAAATAACAAAGAGGGAATGATAATTAAAGGCAGGGATTTAGTGAGTGGCATGCCAAAAGAAATGCTTTTATCAGAATACCAAGTTGCAGAGAGTTTAATAGAGCCTGTACATCAGATAATTTCTGCTATTAAGACTGCGCTGGAGAGCACTCCACCTGAACTTTCTTCTGATATAGTCGATAGAGGAATAGTTTTATCCGGTGGTGGTGGATTATTACGTAATCTAGGTAAAGTTATCAGTGAAACAACAAAATTACCGGTTCGTGTTGCAGATGACCCACTTTGTTGTGTTGCCTTAGGTAGTGGAAAAGTGCTTGAAAACATGGATTATTTTGGCCATGTTTTATTCAAGCAAGATTAAATTATTTTTGAAGGTAGTTTATCGAATTGTTTTGATGGAATTATGTAATATAAATGAGATCCCAGTGTCATGCACCAAGTAATTTGAAGGCAACTTCTAGCAGAAAAGGGTGTCATCCGAGTAGCTAACACTGGGATCCAGGAAACTTGATTACAAATAAATATGCTGTTTTAATGAATTTGTGTAATAGAAGCTAGATTCCAGTGTCAGCTACTTTCATGACATCATCTACTATGTAAATTGCCCCCAAATCAAAACGTTTGCACAGTTGTATGTTGGAATGACACAAGATTTGCGTTTATAAATTAAGGCGATTATGCTAAAAGAATTTGAAATTGAACCTCTGCTAAAAGATAAAGCTCCGCACCAGACCAAGGCTATTGTTGCAATGTCCGGGGGAGTTGATAGCTCGGTTGCTGCAGCACTGCTACATAACCTTGGGTACCAGGTGATAGGTGTGACTCTTCAACTCTATGGCACTGACGGTAATGCTAACGCAAGAAAGGGTGCATGCTGCGCTGGACAGGATATTTATGACGCTAAGCGTGTAGCTGAAAGTGTTGGCTTTCCTCACTATATTTTAAACTATGAGGAAATATTCAAAAAGGAAGTAATAGAGGATTTTGCGAGTACCTATATGCGTGGGGAAACTCCCATACCATGCGTGAGATGTAACCAAACGGTAAAATTTCGTGATCTATTGCAAGTTACAAAAAATCTTGGTGCGGATGTGCTCGTAACAGGACATTACGTGAGAAGGTTAGAAAAAAATGGTGAGGTAAAGTTGTGCAGAAGCATTGATAAAAGTAAAGATCAAAGTTATTTTTTGTTTGCAACTACTGAGGAGCAGTTAAAGCTTTTGCGATTTCCGCTAGGTGGGTTCTATAAAAGTGATATAAGAAAATTAGCAAAATATTTCAGTTTACAAATTTCTGAAAAGCCAGACAGTCAAGATATATGCTTTGTTTCCGAAAGCTATAGTAAAACAATAGCTAAATTAGCTCCACAATCTGTACAGAAAGGTAAAATAGTGGATGTTAATGGAAAAGTGCTAGGCGAGCACAGTGGCATAGTAAATTTTACAGTGGGGCAAAGAAAGGGCTTGGGTATCGCACACAATGAACCTCTTTACGTGATAAAAATTAATACAGAGAATAATGAGGTTATAGTAGGTCCGATCAACGTATTAATGCAAAAAAAAATATTGATCAAGGAGTTAAATTGGTTAGAACAACCAAAGGAAGGTATGGAAGTAACTGTGAAGCTGAGATCATCACATGCGGGAAGTTTAGCAACAATACATTCAGCTGACGAAAAAAATAAAGCCTGTGTCATTTTAAACGACGATTACTTTGGCATCAGTCCAGGTCAAGCCTGTGTAGCGTATAAAGATGAGCAAGTTATCGGCGGTGGATGGATATGCTCTTAACTAAAAGCTTTAATGCAGAGTGTAAACATACAATAGACTTCTTGCATAACCATATAACATTGGGAATAGAAACAAAAAAACTTGCTTGACAAACTTCGCCAGCCCCCTTATCATGAAACTGAAGCTATTTATTTATCTTCTCTGTACAGATTAAATGACAAAAAAACTCACGTATCTGGCGTCTCATGTTTAATTTTTTGCACTATGTGCACTCTATGTCTTTATCAAATTTCTGGGTTTTTACCTACACAAGCTGAAATACGCTTATAAAGCATTTAAAACATTAAAAAACGCCAACTTAAAAAATGGATAGTGAATAACTAGCTACCCTAGGGTTTCTTTTGCCTTTTTTTCTGTTTAGTAAATTTCTTAACGTTTATAATTTAGATTAGTTGCGGCTTAAAAGCAGCTAAATCGCGGTTATTAAGTGTTTAGAATAAAAAAACGCCATACTTGAAAGTATAATGTAAGTAATTAGCCAACCACGGGGCTTCTTTTGCCTTTTTTTTCATTTGGTAAATTTCTTAATGTTTGTAGCTAAACGACAACCGTCATCCCGCTGCTTGTTAGCGGCTAAGAGATACCGCGAATGAATCGCGGTATGACGGTTCGCGGCGGCATAAAGATAAGTCTCGTCATCCCGCTGCGTGTTAGCGGAATCTCTTGTTAGCGCTGCGGCGGTATGACGGTTCGCGGTGGCATGACGATAAGCCTTGTCATCCCGCTACGTGTTAGCGGGATCTATGTTGAGAGATACCGCGAATGAATCGCGGTATGACGGTGTAGATAGTATCCCGCTGCGTGTTAGCGGGATCTCTTGTTAGTGCCGCGGCGGTATAGCTATACCTTTTTCTACTTAGTTTGGGTTATGCAAGAAGTCTAATAACATTTGTTGCTATTTTGCCATGTATCCCTTATACTATAAAGTAGAACATTATAGGTTTCAGCAATGATAAAAGAAATTGAAGAACTAATAAAAATTGTTGGTAAGGGTAATTTATTAGAGACGTTATTTATTTTTTTAGGTAGCTTTCAACATGCTGACTTAGGTCGTTTTATGGATCACAGAAATCATTTTGGTTTGTCTGAATTCATTAGAAAAAAAGAGGAACCATTAGATAAATATTTTAACTTAAAATTTAGTCTACAAGGGCTGTTTTTAATTTATGCTCAAGCTTATCAAATTCTAAGTGAAAACAATAACCTGAATACTAAAGATGTCATAGATAAAATATATGAAGTTATTAAAGGATCTGAGTTAAATGAATATATAAATGAAGTAGTAGATGGAAGAAAATTAGATTTACTTAACATCTTAGCAAATCCAAAGAGAGAACCAATATTTAAAACAGAAGAAGATTTTGAAAATAAAGTACTCATTGGTCTTAGAAAGTTACTAAGTGAAGGAAATACATTAAACAAATATGACAGAGAATTTGCATTAAATAAGTGCGTTATCAGCAGCTATTATTCCATTCATGACATAAAAGCAGATAAAGATATAGCATTGTTCTTTTCTTTGGGTGGTCACTATAAAGAACTTTCGTCATCTAACAAAACAGTAAAAAGAGAAGTATTAGAGATATGTGAGAATCAGTTAATAGAGAGCTATATAATGTTCTTAGCTGGCAAACTACACATGATCGGATTATCAAGTAGAGATAAATATACAATCGACCATGAGAATGTGGATCGGCAAGAGAAAGCATTGAAAATGGATGGATTAATATATCCTATAAATACAAAAAACACCCTAGAGCAACTGTTAAAAAACCAAAATAGTGATGAATTTGAACAATTAATAACGAGCCCTGATAATATATACTACTCAGTGCTGCAAGAAGAGAATGAATGTAGGCCAAATCCTATCACCAGCAAGAAAAAAGAAAAAGACCATAAAAACACAGTCTGTAAACTTATTTTAGGTATGTTTGTATTATCTGTTGGGTTATATGTTGCTGATTATTTCTTTATGGAGCAAAAATTGTTCAACTCAATAAAAAATGTTTTGCCACAAGACAACCTTACTAACCTGATAGTTGGTGCGGTGCTTACTATCGTAATAGTATATGCCTTATTTCAATTATTGGAACCACCACAGGAACCACCACTTTCAACAGTCAATAAGATGACGAATGAAAATTTAGGACCGCTCCATGCAAAACAAGCTTAGAACTACATAAATGTAGCAACTTAAAAGTACATATTGTATAATGCTTATTCTTAAGTTAAGAGGTAATTTATGGATTTAAGTAAAATAACAGCAGGACCAAATGCGGTGAATGTGGTAATTGAAATAAGTGCAAATGCTGAGCCTGTAAAGTATGAATTTAATAAAGAGCTTGGGTTGTTACAAGTTGACAGATTTTTATCTACCTCAATGACTTATCCTTGCAATTATGGGTTTGTACCAAATACCTGCGCAGGTGATGGTGATCCTGTGGATGTTTTGGTGCTAACTCAGTTTCCCTTAGCATCTAGTGTTTTAATATCGGTGCGTCCGATAGGCGCATTACTCACTAAAGATGAAAAAGGAGAAGATGAGAAAATATTAGCTGTGCCTGTTTCCAGTGTTGATAGCTATTATGACAATATAAAGGACTATTCTGACTTATCTAAAAGCCTACTAGATAAAATTACTCATTTCTTTTCTCATTATAAAGATCTAGAAAAGGGAAAAACGGTAGCAGTTGGAGAATGGGTTGGTGTGGAAGAAGCAAAGAAAATCATTGAAAAAAGCAGAAATTAGTTTTTATTGATTTATAGCTAAAGTGGCTTAGGTTTGCCCACAATTTGAAAAACAACAAATTCGTCATTCCGCTACTTGTTAGCGGAATCTATACCGCGCACAACTGTACGAACATTGCAATATGGCACATAGTAAACGATGTCATTCCAGTGCGTGACACTGGGATGACAAGAAAGGGAGCACTGGAATTTTTGTTTCAGCATTAGCCATGCATCTGAACAGATACAAATATTGCAATTAAAAGCATTAGACAGGTGGTAGAGGTCTTGGTATTATATAATCTTTAGGTTCTAAATTTGGAAGGGTGGCCGAGCGGCTGAAGGCGGCGGTTTGCTAAACCGTTATACGACCCAAAAGTCGTATCGAGGGTTCGAATCCCTCTCCTTCCGTATACTGTTTTTAGCACGGTTTAAATTCGCTATATTAGCATGTTTACCTGATCTTATTGTAATGTTTTTTTTATTTCCATCTTTAACTATTAAAAAGTTGGCTAGCATTGACTCAGTATTTATTATAGAATTGGTCATTAACTAAACAACTTTGCTTGTATGTATAGAATACTAATTTTACTGTTAATAGTGTTGCCACTTAGGTTGCTTGCAACCGAGATTGAAATTGTTGCAGATGTAAATGGTGAACCAATTTCAAATTTAGATATCGAAAAGCGCATCAACTTTATAAATTCATTGTTTGGCACTCAAAGCGTTAATCAAAAAGAAGCAAAGCCTCAAATTCTTAGGGAGCTAATAGACGAAATTATCATTATCAATGAAGCGCAGAGGCTGAATATAAAATTGAGCAACGAGGAGTTAGATAATGCTATCATGTTATTTTTAACCCAAAGTTTTAAACTTAAGGCTAATGAAGTTGATCAATACATAGAGAAGCATAATATAGATCTTGGTATTTTAAGAAAACAAATAAAATGTCAGTTACTGTGGAGCAAAATTATTGAAGTAAGAATTGTGCCATTTATTAATATAAGCGATAAAGAAGTAGATGATGTAAAAAGGCAAACAGAAAAGCCGGATTATCTTATCACGTTCCAAGAGTTTATAATTCCTGATCAAAAAGACAAGGACGTTTATGGTATAGCTGAAGATTTAGTAAAAAAATTACGCAACAGTAATAACCCAGAATCTCCAATAAAGATGCGTAAAGCAACAGTTAATTTAAGTCAGCTAAAAGGAAAACTCAAGAGCGTTTTAGAAGGATTAGAAACCAGCGACATAGCAGGTCCATTCAGTTTCAGTGAAGGTTACTCCGTTATAAAAGTAATAGATAAAGTACAACTTAATCATGCACTGCTGGAAAGCACTTTAAAATTAAAACAGATTGTGGTTGAAGGTTCAGAAAGTTTATTAGATAATCTCAAGGAGCAAAAAGTTAATTGTTTAAATTTTGATAAATTAGCAGATAATTTTAAGCTGCCAAACGCAAAAGAATTTGAAATAAAAATGCGAGATTTAAATCCTGATTTACAGATTTTATTTAGTAAAACAAGTGTGAATGAAATAGTAGAATTGAGAGAAAATGGCACTGCAAAGTTGATGATGTTGTGTGATATCAAGAGTAATGTAGCGGGTATAGAAGCAATCAAACAGAAAATGTACCAACAAAAGATTATGATACAAAGCAACTTGTTATTAGATGATATGCGTAAAAATGCAGCTATCAGTTATCGGTATAGTTGAAGTCAGAGAGTGTCCTTGTCTCTGTCTTTGTGTGCCTTTGTTCTACAAAATTTCGAAAAATTTGAACAAATGTAGTTAAAGTAGCACATGAAGAATATAATGCTAATTGGTGGTGGAGTTGGAAATGCAGTGTTATTTTCGATAGGGAAGGCATGTCTTGAAAATAATAACAAGGTTTTGTACTTCGCTGGCTATAAGAAGTTAAGTGATGTATTTAAACGAGCACTGATAGAGCGTGCATCAAATGCAGTAGTTTGGGCATGTGAAGAAGGATTGATAGAAACAAGCAGAGATCAAGATAAATCCTTTCATGGTAATATAGTTGATGCAATAGTCTCTTATCAACAAGGAAGATTAGGTATTAATTTGAACGTTATAGATAAAATTATCACTATTGGTTCTGATAAAATGATGAAAGCTGTGAATGAAGCTAGAAAAACAATTTTAAAGCCATATCTGAAGTCAAGTCATATAGCAATATCATCAGTTAATTCTCCTATGCAGTGTATGATGAAAGAAATCTGTGCTCAGTGTGTGCAGCAACATATAAATGCGAAAACAGGAGAAAGGAGTTTTGTTTATAGCTGCAGTAATCAAGACCAGGATATGGAATTTATTGACTTTGATTTTTTAAGTGAGCGCTTGAAGCAAAATAGTTTACAAGAAAAACTCACTGCGAAATGGATAGATCATGTTCAAAGATATTAAACAGCACAAAAAGGAAATAAGAGAGCAATATAGAGCTATAAGAAAAGATATTGATGAAAGTTATTCCAGTTATGCAGCAAATTCCCTTATTAATCTCTTTAATCAGAACTTAAGCTACGTTAAAGGCAAAACAATTGCGGCTTACATTCCAATGGATGGGGAAATAGATGTTGTGCCTTTGATGCATAGTTTACTCGATTTAGATTATAAAGTAGCAATTCCTAATAAAAATAAGTTACTAAAATTTGAGGAATGGAACAAAACAAATGAAGACGTAATTCCTGACACAATCATTACTCCTGTTATTGCTTTTGATGATCATTTTAATAGATTAGGTTTTGGCGGTGGTTGGTATGATACAATGATAAAAAAATTACGGCCGCTTGGAAAAATATTTATAGGTGTAGCCTATGAGAAACAATATTGTAAAAATCTACCTGTAGAACAACATGATCAAAAATTGGATATTATAATCACTGAAATGTGTGTTAGATTTGAAAGTGGATTGCTCAAAAAAGTGGATAAAAAGGAGTAGCGCAATCCCTCTTTCTGATAGTAATTTTTGCGTCAAAAAATGCATCAACTCGGTCCTGTGATTCCTCCTTCACTAACTCGTGCAGCACTTGAAATACCTAAGTGAGAATTTGGCTTCATTTCCTGAGCTTTCTCATTAACTTTTTGTTCTACCTCTTTTATGTCACTACCAATTGCCATAATTACAGGTTGAAATTTATTTATAAGGTCATTAAGTGCTTTCATATCTGCTACATGAGTACTGAGGCCCTTTTCCAGAAGTCTGCTCATATCATCTTTTGAAAAATTTTGAATGGTTCCATTCTTTACTAACTCTTGTATAGCAGATCGCTGCCCTTCATTTTGAAGCATTTCTAATATTTTTTTCCCATCATCAAAACCTTTTTTAGTGTCAACGTTTTTGTTATCTTTAAGACTAATGTTTGCAATAGTTTCAAGCACGTTTGTTCTTAATCTGCTAAAGTTATTCTCTCTTGCTTGAACTGTAGGTAATTTATCTATTAAATCCTTATATGAACTTTTCACTGCTTTTCCTGTTTCAATCGCACCTTCTTTTATTTTTTCCCCTGCCTTTCCTATACCTATTCCTACATAACGTGCTCCAATAGCTACAAGCGCTACTAATGTAGCAAGCACAATAAGCGGAGAAAATGCTGCTCCTAATACCATTACGGCAGAAGCTATTCCAATTTTTTTATTTGCAGATGCTGATTTAAAATAATTGACTAGATTATCCAGTGGACCTTTATTATTATTTATAACATTACTTATTGCTTGTTGGTTAACAGATTCTAACGCCTCTTCTATTATTTTTGAGTTAACATTTTCAGAAGTTAAACCTTCAAGCGCTTCTTCAATGAATTTTATAAATAATTCTTTGTTGACCTCCTTTTGCAAGCCTTGGTCATTAATCGCTAAACCTAAATCTTTGAGGTTCATCCCTTTAACTTGTTCTGATAGGGTTGTAAATAACTCTTTTTTCCCCTCTTGTGAGGATTGTGCAATACTTTCTATTATATCTGAAATAGCTTTTCTTAGTTCTGGATAGTCAGTGTCAAAAAACATACTATTGCTAGATTCCATATTCAGCTTCGTTGATTATAAATATGCCTAATTATACATACTAATCATTAATTATATTATAATTGATATAACATACCCCTTTCCAAATATAGAATTTGTATTAAAATATCTAGATTATATGAAATCAAGGTACTTTATGGGTGAAAAAAAATTAAAAGCTGCTGTGGTCTTATCAGGGTGTGGTCACCTTGACGGTGCAGAGGTAAGAGAAGCGGTTTTAAGTTTGCTTGTGCTTGATCAGCAGGAAGTGGATGTTAAATGCTTTGCACCTGATATCAATATCACACAAGTTATGAATCATAGAACAAAAGAGGCAACAAAAGAAAAAAGGAATGTACTTGTGGAAGCAGCAAGAATCGCAAGAGGCGAAATATATGACTTAAAAGAAGCCAAAGCTGAAAATTTTGACATGCTAGTTGTACCTGGTGGATACGGGGTTGCGAAAAATTTATCTGACTTAGCTGAAAGTAAAGACATGGTGACAGTAATGCCTGAATTTGAAAGATTAGTTTCAGAATTTTTTGTTACAAAAAAGCCAATAGGAGCGATATGCATATCTCCAGCCATCATTGTTTCAATTTTAAGTAGCAAGATAGGTAAAGAAGAAAGTAAGGTTAAGGTAACTATAGGAGATGACAGAGAACAGTTGATAGAAAGGCTTGGCGGCGAGCACATAAAATGCGATACAGAGTTATCAATAGAAGACGAAGAACATAATGTATTTTCCTGTTCTGCTTATATGCGTAGCGACGAAAGTACATACTCTGTATATCAAGGGATAAAGCATATGATTGACAGCATGGTAAAAAAGATTAACAAAAAAACTAAACAGCCATTCCTATAAGGTGTACTAAATAAGACTTCTCTATTAATCACACAATTAACTGTTGAATTTTACATTTCTAGCTGTATTATGGCTACGTAGCTAAAGTAACTTAGGTTTATCGACGCTTTACTACTTGTTAGCGGTGTGGTGTAGTGGCCATATATGTTTAGTTCTTTTTTTTAAGGTATTTTGTATGTCAGATCTTTTCTATATTGAAACTACGTGTTGTGTGGACGGTCAGTGTGATGTCTATACAGGGGAAGTGAGTTTTAATGATGTCATGTTAGGCAAGTTCAGTCTAAATTCGTGCAGCGGGAAAGAAGCTATGATAAATCTAGACATTATTACATTCGATATTAATATCGCTATTGATGGTCAAAATGGAAAGACAATAAAAAAAGACCTTAAAGGTCTTGAATTTGTAACTAAAGATGATGGTTCTTGGTATATTAATAAGGATTTTGGTAATGATAAATTTGAAATTATAGTAAAGCAATCATAATTTTACATCTCAGGTGTAACATTTAGTATAGGTGCTACTCTATTTATAATGTTTCTTACTATAGGCGCAGCAATTACTCCCCCGGTATGGTGCATCCCTTGAGGCTCATCAATAGCAATTAGCACTATGTACCTTGGGTCAAGCATAGTTAGCACTCCTATAAATGATGCTATGTTTGCATCTTTGCTATATTTACCATCTACAACTTTTTCCGCCGATCCAGTTTTTCCTCCTATTGAATATGCCTTTATTTTTGCTTTTCTGCCAGTGCCATCTGTTACTGCTGCACGTAATAATTTTCTCATTTCCCTGGAAGTTCTTCTTGAGATAATTTGCTCTCCTATACTTCTTTTATTCAACATCAAGGTTGCGTTATGAAATATCCCATTGTTGATTAATGCTGCTGCAGTTTGTGCAAGATGTATAGGAGTTACAGCTATGCCATAACCATAAGATGCTGTTATTAAAGTGTTTTCACTCCATTTATCCGGGATTATCGGTGTGGATTTTTCTGGTATTTCTATTTTCAAAGGAGAAAATAGCTTCATAGCTTTAAAGTATTCTACCTGTTTTTCAATACCTAATTTGACTGCAATTTTTGCTGCACCAATGTTGGATGATTTTACGAATATATCTTGCACAGTAATTTTTGGAATTTTAGATTTGTGAAAATCCTGAATTTTATACTTTCCAATGGTGATTGGTGTTGATACGTCATATAAATCGCTAGTTTTTGTAGCGTTCGCATCAAGCGCTGCGGCTATTGTAAAGTATTTTAATACCGACCCCATCTCATATACCCCAAGACTGGCGCGATTAAACTTTTGTACGTCTTCTGCCTTATTCTGTAAGTTGGGATTAAAATCAGGTAGGCTGACCATCGAGATGACTTCACTATTTCTCACATTTAAAACAATTCCTACTCCGCCAAGTGCCTGATATCTGCTTACAGCTTTAGTTAGCTCTTCATGCACTATGCTTTGCACTCGTGTATCTAAGGATAGTATTATGGGCTTTTCTTGCTCATTGTTTTTACTTATATACGCCTCAACTCCTGCAATACCATTGCCATCTATGTCAGTGTAACCAAGCACGTGTGAAAATAAATTACTGTGAGGATATATACGCTTTATGTCGTCATAAAAATTTACTCCTGGTACACCAGCGTTTTTGATCGCTAGTAATTCTTTTGGAGTCAAGTGCCGCTTTATCCAAGCAAATTTCTTTTCTGAAGTAAGTACTCTATATAAGTTCTTGTATTCGAGGTCATGCAAAGTAGAACACAGTTGTGCTGCTATACTTTCCGGATTCTTTACTTTGGTTGCATCTATATATAGTGATGTTGTGGGCACATTTGTTGCTATTACCACTCCATTTCTATCTAAAATATCAGGTTGTTTATGTACTATATTATCTTTTCTAAAATTTTCTGAAGTAGTAGGTTGATCAAATGTTAAAGAGAATATGCGAAAAATAATTATTATATAAAATATAAATAATGGTACTATAAAACACAGTGAGCGGAGCTTATTTTTAAGTAATGCTTGCATATTTACTTGATTTGACAAAAATGGAAATCATCTTAGCTGAACCACGAGGTTTTTGTGCCGGGGTAAAAAGAGCTGTGGACATATTAGCTATTACTTTAGAAAAATACAAAAACGAGTGCCAAGTTTATGTGCTACACGAAATTGTTCACAATAAATATATAGTAGAGGACTTTAAGAAACAAGGAGTGGTTTTTGTAAGCAGTATCGAGGAAATTGAAGATAATGAAGGAATACTGATCTTCAGCGCGCACGGAGTATCAAAAAATATAGAAGATGAGGCAAAAAGAAAGGGTATTCAAGTGATTGATGCAACATGTCCTTTAGTTAGCAAAGTGCATAAAGAAGCAAAAAGGTATGAAAACAGTGGTAAAGAATTAATTCTCATTGGGCATGAAAACCATCCAGAAGTTAAGGGAATTAGGGGAAGAGTAAACAATCCTATCACTTTAGTGCAAACTTTGCAGGATGTATATGATTTAAAGGTTAAAGATCCAGATAATTTGTCTTATGTTACACAAACTACGTTAAGCATCGACGATACCCGTGACATTATTGCTGCCTTGAAATTAAGGTTTCCAGGCATAACAGGTCCAGATTTAAAGGACATATGCTATGCAACGCAAAATAGACAAAATGCTGTTAAAAAGCTAGCTGAAATTGTAGACATGGTGTTAGTTGTAGGAAGTAAAAATAGCTCAAATTCAAACCGCTTATTAGATCTGTGCACTGCTAGAGGAAAAAGAGCCTACTTGATTGATAATTACAGCTGTGTGAATAAAAGCTGGTTTCAGGGCGTAGAAAAGATAGGAATCACCGCAGGTGCTTCCGCTCCTGACATATTGGTTGATGAATTAATGGACTACCTAAAAGTAAACCTGAGTGTAAAAATTTCAGTTATGCCAGGTGGTATTACTGAAAATGTTCAGTTTAAAATACCGAATCTGGTTTAAAACACAACTTATCTACTAAACTTCTTTTGAAATCACACAAACCAGCATCTATAGCTAAGACGTCATACCGCGATTCATTAGACTTCTTGCATAACCATATAACAAACTTTTATTGGGAATAGAAACGAAAAAACTTGCTTGACAAACTCCGCCAGCCCTCTTATCATGAAACTGAAGCTATTGTATTTGCTTTCGCCAATCTGCAGATTAAAAGGTAAGGATTACTTAATGTATCGGCGTCTTATGTTCAATTTTTTGCAGTATATAGATACTGTATGTCTTTACAAAACTTCATCTACATCTAGATTTTTATCTAAATAAGCTGAACGCGCTTATAAAGCGTTACAAGACATCAAAAAATGCCAATACTCGACAGAGATAGTAAAAGACTAGCTAACTCGGGGATTCTTTGTCTTTTTTTCTGCTTAGTAAATTTCTTAAACATTTGCAGCGTAAGTTAGTTGCAATTAAAAGCGGCTGAATCTCGCTTGTCAAGCGTTTAAAACATAAAAAACGCCAATATTTTAAAGCGGATAATAACCCCAGGGCTTCTTTTGCCTTTTTTTTCGTTTGGTAAATTTCTTAATGTTTGTGGCTGAACGACAACCGTCATCCCGCTACTTGTTAGCGGGATCTCTTGTTAGCGGCTGAGATACCGCGAATGAATCGCGGTATGACGGTTCGCGGCGGCATGACGATAAGGTTTATACCTTGTCATCCCAGTGCCCAAACACTGGGATCCAGTTTTCTTTACAAATTCACCAAAAGTGTTTCATTCTATAACATAAAACCCATACTCACCAAATCCAATGCATTACTTGCAATTAAGTTTCCTGGATCCCAGTGGGCTTTGTTGCATCGCTAGCTATGATGGATTAAAGATAAAAAAGGTGGAGAATATCAGTAGCTTATTATTCTGGTATTTATAACAAGAACGGTCAGTGAATACCTAAATTTGAGTAAAAGAAATTTCACTACCACTCACTAATCTGGCTAAAATTCAAGAATTTCAATGCTTTAGCTATTTTCAATAGAATTAAATTTATTAATATAAATAACAAATTACTATTCTTAAATTTGATCAGATTGATTGCAAAAAAACAAGATTTTCAATAAGTTGCTTATAATCCTAATTATAGTTAGCCTTTCATAAGTAGCGATGCAACAAAGCCATCCCAGTGCCAAGCACTGACCATTTCTGGTCTCTTAAATTGCAACTAATCTAAGTATTAAAAAATTTACCAAGCGAAAAAAAAGGCAAAAAAAGCCCGATGGTTGGCTAGTTACTTACATTATACTTTCAAGTATGGCGTTTTTTTATTCTAAACGCTTAATAACCGTGACTCAGCCGCTTTTAAGCCGCAACTAATCTAAATTATAAACGTTAAGAAATTTACTAAACAGAAAAAAAGGCAAAGAAACCCTAGGGTAGCTAATTATTCACTATCCATTTTTTAAGTTGGCGTTTTTTGATGTTTTAAATAGCGTATTTCAGCTTGTGTAGCTAGAAATTTGATAAAGACATGAGGTGCACATAGTGCAAAAAATTAAGCATGATTTACGCCAAATACATTAAGTTTTTTTGTCATTAATCCACTGCAGAGATTGCGAAGATAAATAAATAGCTTCAGTTTCATGATAAGGGGGCTGGCGAAGGGTGTCAAGGAAGTTTTTCGTTTCATCCAATGCGCTGCCAAAAGTTTGTTATGCAAGAGATCCCATAAATTGGGTGTCATAATAACTACACCCACATTAATTTTGGTGTACGTGACCTTGAAAGATCGTGATTCAATACTTAAATTATTAGGGTAGTAGGCAAATAATGGAGCTCAAAATGCATAATGTACAAGAAACTGAAAATTTAAAATTTGACGCTGAGGTAGGGAAAGTACTGAATATAGTGATTCATTCACTTTACACCAATAAAGACATTTTTCTGCGTGAATTAATATCAAATGCATCAGATGCATGTGATAAGTTGCGCTATGAATCTCAACTAAACCCTAATTTGCTAGATTTGAGTGACGAATTAAAAATCACTATCAGCTCCAATAAAGATAAGAACGAGCTATATATCACTGATAATGGCATTGGAATGAATAGACAGGATTTAATAGACAATCTTGGTACAATTGCAAGCTCTGGTACGCAAAAGTTCTTGGATGCGATTAAGAATAGCAAGGATTCAAGCCAAACTGTGGAGCTGATTGGGAAGTTTGGTGTTGGTTTTTACTCAAGCTTTATGGTTGCATCAGAAGTAATAGTAGAATCGAGAAAAGCTGGAGAAGAGGAGTCTTGGATCTGGCAATCCAAAGGAGATGGGGAATATTCAATCAGCAAGTCAGATAATCAAGTCCCTCGCGGAACCAAAATTACGCTCATTATGCATCCTGAAGAAAACGAGTTTTTAGATAAATTTCGTGTTGAAAATATTGTCACTACTTACTCTGATCACATAAATTTTCCTGTTGAATTTATAGACGAAGAAGGAAAAAGTGAAAAGTTAAACAGTAAGGCTGCAATTTGGACTAAGCCAAAAAATGACGTTACTCAAGAGGAGCACAACGATTTTTTCCGCAGTGTTGCCCACGTTGGCGGGGAGCCCTGGATGATATTGCATAATAAAAATGAAGGTGCAATAGAATATACAAATTTGCTTTATGTTCCTTCTATAAAACCTTTTGATTTATTCCATCCAGATAGACGTTGCTCTGTTAAGTTATATGTAAATAAAGTATTTATCACTGAAGATAATGTACAGATCATACCGCAGTATTTACGTTTCTTGAAAGGTATTGTTGATTCACCGGACTTACCTCTTAATATCAGCAGAGAAACGTTGCAGAATAATCGTGTTGTTGAGCAAATCAGGAAATCCCTCACTAAACGCGCGATATCAGAGCTCGGTAAAAAGGCAAAAGAGAATTTAGAGGAGTACACAAAATTCTGGACCAATTTTGGTGCAGTATTAAAAGAGGGTCTTTGTGAAGCTATGCCAACTGATGAGAGAGAAGCGCTGCTCTCGATTTGCAGATTTCATAGCACTGGTGATGAGAAATTAGTCAGCATTGATGACTATATAAGCAGAATGAAGCCTGAGCAGGAGCATATCTATTATCTCACTGGAAATAGCTTGGATTCAGTGAAAAACAGTCCGCAACTTGAGGGATTCGTCAGTAAAGGACTAGAAGTGCTCCTATTTGTTGATCCAGTTGATGACTTTTGGACTAGTGTAATTCATGAATACAAAGATCAGAAAATCAAGTCTGTAACCCGTGCAGATGTTGATTTGGAAAAATTCTCTTCAGAAGAAGATAAGACAGATGAAGAAAATAAATCGAATGAAGAAAAAACTGAGGAAACTATACTGCAATATTTTACCACAGTGCTTGGAGATTCAGTAAAAAGCGTAAAAATTTCCAAAAAATTGACTGATAGTCCCGTATGCCTAGCGGTTGATGAAGGTGCTATGGATCTTCGCATGGAGCGTTTTTTGCGTGAACAAAAGCAGCTAAATTACCGCACGCCAAAGGTGCTTGAAATTAATACTAAGCATCCTGTAATAAAGAGTATAATGAAATCTTATGCTGAAAGTGGTGAAAACCCAACATTGGAAGACATGATTCATTTATTATTTTACCAAGCTTGCATCGTGGAAGGTGAAGAGATGGATGATGTAAGTCTGTTTGCTAAGAGATTGAATAATTTGCTTGGCAAGATTTCTGTTTAATGCTATACTTAGTTTAGTTATTAATTAGGGGTAAAACATGTTTGGTCCAGGTTTTAGAGACTTTGTATCACAGGATACAACTTCACATGGCCAATCAAATCCTGAAAGATTAATCAAAAGTTGGCATGGTTTTGAAAAACCAGATTCTGAAGATTCAGGTATTGAAGAAGAGTTTGAAGTTTTAGATAGCGAAAGTCAAGAGATACCAGCTACTCCATGCAGTACATTTCCTGAAGATCTAAGTTTAGAGAATGCAATACTTGCAAACTTTCCTGATGGTTGTGATAGGTCGTTTACTGTAGAGTTAAAAGATGAAGATTCATATGGTATCATTCCTAAAAACTTAACTTTTGCTGAGATTATAAATATCTTAAATCAAGCTATACAAGAAGATAATTGTGAAGAATTAGACAAGGTTGTACAAAATATTGAAGATTATGAAGGCAGGTCTATTACGCTGGATAATGAAAATCTCAAAGATTTCTGTTCAAATCAACTTAATTTGGAGTTACAAAACGGAAGCAACCATCAACATATATATTCAAATGTACTATCACAATATAAATTTGATCAAGAGGGTTTCAAGTATGATTATTCAGTAAAAGAATTGGTACTATTGGCAATTGCAGCTAATGACAAGCTAGTAGAGCAATATCAGGATTTTCTTTTTGCTGAAGGAAATTTAAGTCTTTTACCTATACTTGTTGGTGGTCAAGAATACGTTAAAGCTTTTATAGGAAGATTCCATGATACTGATGGGATTTATGGAAGATTAAAAGATCAAACTATACAACTTGTTGAACCTAATAAGATTGACTTTTTCTCAGTTATAGCACTAAGAAAAGAGCAAGAATTATTAAATGCAGTTTTTGTCAAATACGTTTTAAGAGATTTTGGACAGGTGTTAAAAACAAGTAAACCTGATCCTTTGTATGGTGTGCTTGAAACAGCGTCTCTGATCAAAAATGAAGAGTTCATCACGATAGTGCTAGATGCATTTGAAAAATATATTAATGAGCTAACTGAAAAAGCCTCAACAGAAGAGTTATTAAAAAAGAGTTTTGTTACTTTATTAGAAACTGCGATAAGCCAGGAACACACATCTGTCATTGAATACCTGTGCAAACGATACACTAATAGTGCAGATTATGCCATTTACGATGTATATGAACAAGCATTTGCGGATGATAAAGTTATTACAATACTAGGGCAACAAATCCTGAAAAACATAGGAGCTCGTGGCAGAAAAGAAATTTATGATTTAATTCTGAAAACTGCATTGGATGCTGGTAATATTGCATTTATCGAGCACTTGTGTGAAAAATGTGCTAAATGCAGCAATGATGTTATCGGCTATCTCAATCAAAAATTTAAAAATAACGAATTTGATAACATACACGAATCAATCCTCATTGCATTGTCTAATGTTGAATACACAAACACAGACGTTATAGTCGAGGTGCTTTTTTACACTAAAGAAATCCATCAAAACGTATCACATAATGAGCAAGTGATTAGGCCGGTCATACAGAATATACTGAAAAATGCAACACACTACTCAATAGGCCAAGAAGATTACTCCTTAGTCAAGGAAGTATGTTACTTATACACAGAAGAGGGTGCAATTAACGTAATTTTTCAAGAGGAGTGTAAGATTTTTAAATCTAGCATAGAAAAGCGCATAGAAGATCTGGAAAAGGAAAACAAATTATTGCAATCTGAAGCTTTACGTGAATATAACAGCTGTCTTCCAGGTATTGTAAATGGATTAGTTCAGACTGCTTGCATAGTGTATGATGAATACACTAAAGATCCAAAAGACAATAAACGTCAAAAGAATATTGATCTAATATTCAGTTTAATGCAAATTAGAAATATTCTGCAATTTTCTATTGATGTGCAAAAATATTCCTGTCATGAACGTCAAGATTTGTGGGATGAAATGTGCCAAACTCCTGGAACTTTTATAATACGAAAAAGAAGTAATAACGTTGCAGATGAATTAGAAATTCCAGTTATAACAAGTGACATTCTATCAGAAAATCCAGGACTTGAAAGTGCTGGCAGTAAGCAGACAGAAAAAAATATTGTGGACAGAGGAAAAAATATTATGAACAATGAAGAGGCTTCAATAGAGGAAGCTATAGGTAATAATTATGAGGAGGGTGAAATGGGTAAAAATAGTGCTAAAAAACGTAAAGAGAGCATAAAACGATCTAAAGAAGAAAAAAAGAAAAATGAACAAGAAAAAGAAGTGCAATTTAGAGAACTATATGTTGGTAAAAATGATGGCTCGAAGGTAATCACTGAAGTTGATAGTAGTAAGAGGAAACAAGCTCCTGTCCAACCTGCTGAACATGTACCAGAAGAAAGTGCAAAACTTAAGGCACAGCCTTCTAATACTCAAGAGCAACAAGGTGATCAACAAGATTCACCACCACTTTCACCACAGAGTTCTGCGAGTGGTAATGTTGAAGGTACAAAAGCCTCTGCTAATGCAGCGCCAGTGCCAACGCCGAATCCGATATTAACATCAATACCAGACCAAGTGCCAACATCAGTGCCTCCAGTAACTAATAAAAGCTCTGGACAAGCGGATAATGTTCAAATCAATGGCAAGCAGTCTACTAATCCAAGCAATACTGTACCACCTGTTCAACCAACTACACCTGAAACACCTAATGCTTCTTCAAGTGAGAATAAAATCTCTGAACAAAAAGATGGTACTCAAACTAGCACCAGGCAGCAAGAAGTGTTTCCTTTTTATCCTTATATGCAGAACGGTCATGTGCTTCCAAGTGGAAGTCTTAACCCTATTACCGAAATGGGAAATACACAGAATTTGCAATCTGCAGTTTTAAGTAGTCAACAGCTTGCTTTCCGCAATGTCATTGAAATTTTCAACAAGCATGGTAGAGAGGGTTTTACTTCGCTTAAGCTTGTGGTACAGGAGTTTCTTCGCAATGGAATATCAAAAATCCAACTTCCTACCTCTAATGGTTACATTACCCTTAATTTGAATACGATCAACAAAGCAGGTTCAGAAGGATTGCAAAATATAGTAAAAGTACTTACAGATTCGTATGAGAATGGTGCACTTAATGATAGAACTCGCAATGCTATTGAGACACATGATGATATTGACGATTATAGGCTATTTTCAGAGAAAGATCCAACTCTAACACCTACGCCAGTGCCAACGCCGAACCTAACACCAACACCGAATCCAATTCCAATACCTACGCCGGCGCCAACACCACAACCAACACCGGCACTGAAGCCAACACTAATACCTTCAGTAGCTAACAACAAATCTGAGCAGGTGAATAATGTTCAAAGTAATGGTAGACAGTCTGATAATCAAAACAATAAAGATATACAAGATGTTAGCGCTACTATAAGTGATCAGGTAACTCCTGTGAGTAGTGATACTGAAAACAATAAAGTGGAAAAAAGTGGTGTGAGTTTACAAAGCAGCGGCTATGTGGACAATAGCACAGTATTATCCTTTGTGGATAGAGAGCATGTTATTCATGTTGATGCGCAGGTTTCAGGGGATGTGAGTTGTCTGGTTGAAACTATTAGTGAAGATACTGATGAAGTTGCAAGTAATCAAAATGGTGTACTTTTGCTGGAAGCTCAACCTATGGTACAGAGTTATGATTCAAGTGAAAAAGGTAATACTAATTTGCAAAGTGCAGGTGATAGTAGTGTAGGTGTAGTGTCAAAGAATGGTAGTGATCAACTACCTGCCGATAATCTAGAGCAGAATAGCAAAGGGGTGGATGATAGTAGTGTATCTGTGCAGTCTATAGGTATGGTGATAAGTCAATCTAATAGTGCTTCCACTATAACTCTGGATGATCACAAGCCTCTCATGAAAGATATAGAAAATGATAATGATCCAAGTGAAGAAGATAATGATTCTCCACAGAATATCAAAAAAAGCACATTGTCTACTATAGTTGTTTCAACACTAGTCGTGGCTGCAGTAGCTTCGATAGCTATCTCTGTTTACTTAGAAATGTTAGCAGTGGGGATAGCAGTTGGAGCTTGTTGTCTGGTTGCTGCTGCAGTTATATACTGCTGTACACCTAAAAGCCAAGTTGAAAACAACGAGGTTGAAAAATCTTTCAACACGGGGAAAGTACCTACTGCCGTACATGTATAATAAATATAGTAGTTTACCATTTAATAATTTATTATAATTATGTTAATTATCGGTAAATAAGGACTTGGTAAACTACGAAGAAATATTCTTGAATAAAATAAAAGATATAAAAGATGAGGGGCGCTACCGTGAATTTACGCACTTTGCGTCATTGCCAGGTAGGCTCCCCCACATTATGGACTACGAAAGAAATAGGGAAGTAATTGTTTGGTGCAGTAATAACTATTTGGGAATGTCGCAGAATGAGAAAGTTATTGCCGCTATTCAAAATTCATCTGTTGGCGCTGGAGGAACAAGAAATATATCTGGTACAACAAAAGAGGTTGTCGAACTTGAAAAATCCTTAGCTTGTTTGCATAAAAAAGAGGCTGCTTTAACTTTTGCTTGTGGCTACCTCGCTAACCAGACAACACTTAGCACTTTATCGTCTGTTATTCCTGGCGTAGTAATTTTTTCAGACGAGAAGAACCATTCTTCGATGATAGAAGGCATAAAATCAGGAAAAAGGCCAAAACATATATTTAGACATAATGATGTTGATCACTTAGAGCAGTTGTTAAAGTCCGTAGACACAAAAACACCAAAAATCATAGCACTTGAATCCGTATATTCAATGGATGGCGATATAGCGCCGCTTGAAGCGATATGTGATCTTGCAGATCAACATAATGCAATTACCTATTTGGATGAGGTGCACGCAGTTGGCATGTATGGTTCACATGGTGGCGGAATTGCAGAAAGAGAAGGTCTGATGGATAGAATAACCGTTATTCAAGGTACACTATCGAAGGCTTTTGGAGTGATGGGTGGGTATATAGCGTCTTCAAAGAGCTTGGTAGATGTAATAAGAAGTTCCGCTCCAGGATTTATTTTTACCACTGCTATGTCGCCTGTTTTAGCAGCGGCAGCAAAGGCAAGCATTGAGCACCTAAAATCGAGCAACATTGAAAGGGAAAAGCAAAAGCAAGTCGTTGAAAAAGTAAAAAACTCGCTGAGAAATGCAGGAATTAACTTCATTCCAACAGAAACTCATATAATTCCAATAATAATTGGCGACCCAGAGTTATCCAAAAAAGCATCAAAATTATTATTTGATGAGTATGGAATATACGTTCAACATATAAATTACCCGACAGTTCCAAGAGGAACTGAGCGTTTCCGTATTACCCCTACACCTTATCATACAGATGAAATGATAGAGCATTTAACAGAATCTCTTGTAAAAGTTTTCGAAAAATTGTCTATCCCTTTAGCCTGTTTATGCTATAGCTAGTACAGCCCTACGTCATACCGCGATTTATTCGCGGTATCTCAGCATGGATTCCGCTAACAAGTAGCGGAATGACGAGTTTTACGCTTATCAAATTGTAGGTAAACATAAATTACTTTAGCTATAGTTTTATATCTCCAGCAATGATTAGCCCGTTGTCTTCCGTTAGCCTTCCACCGCTTTCTTGCAGAAAAAGTCTACCGAGCAAGGCTTTATATTTGTTAACTCCAGAGTAAACTGTTCCTCTGTGCCTTCCTGCTGCAAGGTATGCAAAGCCTAAAATTGTTGAACCTATGGAGCGTACATTACTATTACCAGGCAGCAATTTATTTAATAAATTACCACTTACATCTATTAGACCCCCTTCACGGCTTTTCACTCGCATTTTTATATGACGAGATCTAAAATCCTCAAGAAAAGCACCTTTCTTTTCTTCTGCCCAAAAAGTTTCTCTAAGAGCCGGAGCATCAATTACAGCCGCCACAACTTTATTTTTATGAATGAGACAGACTGATACTGCAAAATAAACCATACAACTGGAAAAGTTCTCCCTGCCCTCTATAGGCATAATAAACCAGGTATAAGTGTCATCTTTTACTTCTTGATCAGTATCATCTTCGGAAATAAACCCATAGTCTCGTTTGTAGTCGTGCAAGCAATCGTATATGGTTTGCTTGGATTTTGAATAAGTTTTATTAATAAAGTCTGCTGATTTAACATTAGAAATTTGCAATTCATTAAAATCGCGCATAAGCTGCCTGGAAGCATTACGCACAGAATCAAGCATCACATTAATTCGTGGTGATGAGATGGACATTCTTCTTTTTACTCTTTCACTCTTTCATAATAGCTGTCATCTGGAGTATATACTACAATTTTATCCTCTTCTTTTATAAACTGAGGCACGTTAACGCGCATTCCGTTTTCCAAAATTGCAGGCTTATAAGAAGCAGTAGCAGTTTGTCCTTTAATAACAGACTCTGTTTCTTTCACAGCAAGTGTAACATAATCAGGCACATGCGCAGAAATTATTTTGTCTTGATAAGCTACAACTTTAATTTTCATGTTATCCTGTAAATAAATTTTTTTTTCTCCCAATAAGTCCAAATTTATAGTGATTTGCTCGTAATTACTTGGATGCATAAGATTTACAATGTTTCCTTCAGTGAAAAGGTAAACATATTCCTCTTCATCTAAAATTGCCCTTCTGATTGTTGCATCAGAACGAAATCTTTCATAGTGTTTTGCTCCGGTTTTGATGTTTTTCATTTCGGCTTGTATGTATGCACCACCTTTACCAGGTTGAGTATGCATAATACCTACAACCAAAAATAATCCGCCGTTATGTTCCAACACCTGACCTGGTCTAATATCGTTAGCTCTTTCTGCCATAATTACATTTTCAGTTTGATCTTACAATTATAAATAGCTTTATATAAATATCAAAGTCTTTATTAGTCAATAAATTCTGGTATATTTAATACTATATACCTCCCCTTTATATTTATATGTGGAAATATCTCTTTAGTGAAAGACAGCATAATACGTTTTTTTGTGCTGATAACTAAAATTTCTAATATATCCCCTGAGCCGAAATTATACACAGATTTTACATAGCCATATAATTCATTACTTTTCAGCCTTACTTCCATATCTACAAGGTCACTTTGGTAAAATTCATCCTCATCATTTAGCTCTGGTAACTTGCTTCTTTCTATATATAGCTTCTTATTCCTTAAAAGCTCTGCTTCATTACGGGAATTTACTCCGCTTATTGTAGCTATTACTAAATTATCACCTATGACGGATACTGAGTCTATTTTATAATTCTCATCACCACTTATTAGCTTACCATATAAGGAGATATTTTCAGGCTTTTCAGTAAAGGTTTTTACTTTAACAGCTCCTTTAATTCCGTGAGGAGAGGTAATAATTCCTAAGCATACCAGATTGTCGTTCATATTAATGCAAGTATCTAATCAGAAGATTTCTCAGATAAATATTGAGTCAAAATCTCGATGCCTTCATCAATCTCTTTTTCAGTGATAATGAGTGGAGGTAAAATTCTCACAACGTTATCTGATGTTACCCCAACAGTAAGCAAGCCGCGATGACTTAACTCTTCTGCAAACTTTTGATTGTCTGCTTTCACTTTTATTCCAAGCATTAACCCTTTCCCTCTTACTTCCTCTATTATTGGAAATTTACTTGCTAAGTCTTCTAGTTTATTTTTTAAGTATTTACCTCTAATTTCAACATTTTTCAAAAAGCCGGGGCTGAGCAATTCTTCGAGCACAGCATTACCTACTGAGGTTGCAAGCGGATTGCCACCAAAAGTGGAACCGTGCATACCAACTGCCATATATTTAGCAGCCTTTTCAGTTGCAAGACAAGCCCCCAGCGGAAACCCCCCGCCTATTCCCTTTGCAAGAGCACATATATCAGGTTCCACTCCTATATGTTCGTATGCGAATAATTTTCCTGTCCTACCAGCACCGCATTGTACGCAATCAAAAAATAACAATATGTCATTTTCATCACACAGCCTTCTTAGTTCTTTCATAAAGACTTCATTCATTACTTTGATACCACCTTGCCCTTGTATTGGTTCTATTAATATAACGCCTATACCACTTGAAATTGCTTTCTTTACGCTCTCAATATTGGGCTCGATGTTATCACACCAATCAATGTAGGGATTTAGTAATTCAGAAAATTTCTGTTTATCGTTTGTAGCACAAGTTAAAAAGGTTCTTCCATGAAATGCACCATGGAATGTTAAAATTCTGTGACGATTTTTATTGCCTTTTCCATTTTGATAGATCCTAGCAATCTTAAGCCCACATTCTACTGCCTCTGATCCAGAATTTGAGAAAAATACAGTGTCAGCGAAACTGTTGTTTATTAATTTTTCTGCAAAATTATTGGCAGCAGGTATATTATAGGTATTTGATATATGCCATAATTTTTCTCCTTGCAATTTAAGAGCACTAATTAATCGCGAATTAGTGTGACCTAAGCTACTAACGGCTATTCCGGAGTGAAAATCTACGTAGCGCTCACCATCAACATCATATAGGTAGATACCTTTGCCATGAGAAAAATTTATATTAACAGGAGAATAAACTGGCAAAATAGGAGAAATTGTCATAAAATATTATATGCTAAATTTTATTATTAATAACATAAAAACCGTTGTTTCACAATAAGAAGGATATGTATAAGCTAGGTAAATTGATGTTTTCTGCGTTGAAGAAAAACAAATACACAAAAGTTATTGTATTACTCTCATCGATCTTTATGATTTTATTCAGTGTGATATATTGTAATCATTTACTAAGGAGTAATTTCCTTTCTTCTTACCGTGATTCAAGTGTAAACTTAAAAAGCGTACTGGAAAATGGCATAATAAAAAAATACCATTATTTACTAATAGAAAAGCATCACATTAAATACAAAAATTTTGACTACATAAACCAACTAGTAAAACTAAGTGCTGAATTATTACAATCAGTGAGCAAAGTAAAGGATTTCAGCTTAATACTGTATGATCAAAACGGCAGAATAATATTCAGTAATTTTAACACTCAAGATTATGATTATGAACAGTTACTTACAAACGATGCAATTGATAAACTATTAAGTAACCAAGAAATATTTTATACTACAGGAAATACATTAACTTCTATTTTCCCTATATTCCATGAAAATAGCGCTAAACCGTCGTTTTTTTTGAAGATTCTTCGAAGCTACAATAATTCTTATGTTATAGCATATGGCCTATTTTTAGGCTTATTATTAATAATTTTAATATTAATAATGTTCTATTTGCACTTTTCTAATACCAAAATGCTGGCCAAGCAACATAAAACTAACATTGAATTACAGCAGATAAAAGAGGCATTAGAGCAAGAAAATGCAAACAAGCTAAAGTTTTTTGCAAGCGTTACACATGAGTTACGCACACCTCTTAATGCTATTATTGGATTTGCAGAGTTGATCAAAAATGAAACTTTAGGTTCAATGGATAACTCTCAATACAAGGAGTATGCAGACGATATATATAATGCAGGGACGCATTTACTTGCTTTAATTAACGATGTGCTCGATTTTTCTAAAGCTGAATCAAGTAGTTTAACAGTAGAAAAAGTGAAGTTTAACCTGAACAAAATAATGGATTCATGCATAAATATGCTATTACCTAAATTAAGAGAAACTGAGATTAATTTAAAAAAAGAGATACCTAATAAGCAATTATTAGTTATTGCAGATCCTAAGAGAATGAAACAAGTTATAATAAATTTATTATCAAACTCAATCAAATTTACCCCAAAGGGTGGTTTAATAAGAATGGTGGTAAAAGAAAATATAGAAAAAAACTTATTAACTATTGAGTTTCATGACAATGGAATAGGGATAATGCAGCAGGACATATATAAAGTTATGTCTGTTTTTGGCCAAGCAGATTCGGGGTATAGAAACGAAGGTACGGGCATCGGATTGCCGCTAAGCAAGAAATTAGTAGAGTTAATGGGTGGAACTTTTGACATTAAAAGTGAAGCAAAACTTGGTACTACGATAACATTGAACTTCTTTTATGAAGAACAAACATGTGAAGATTCGATTGATTTTTAATAGGATCTATTTGATATGGCCTTACATCAGACGAAAACCACACTTTATCAAAAGCGGCAAGCCGAGAAGGTAGGCAGAAATTCATCAATAAGCCCCCGTCAAGAATCTTATCTGTTAGCTATATATAAAATTTGATACTCTGACTACAATATACTACTATAGATAGAAGTGTTATTAATGGAGCAAGGTATGGAATTAGCAGTAGGAAATAATGCACCCGATTTTAGCTTACCAACAGATTCTGGTGAAAATTTATCACTGAGTGAATTTTTTGATAAAAAAAATGTAGTTCTTTATTTTTATCCTAAAGACGATACTCCGGGTTGTACAATGGAGGCAAAAGGCTTTAGAGATAAAATAGATGATTTTTCTTTCCTTGACACAGTGATAATTGGTGTATCAAAAGATAGTGTTAGATGTCACACTAACTTCAAAGCAAAATATTCTCTGCCGTTTTCTTTAGTTTCTGATGAGAATGCTGAAATGTTGGGAAAATATGGTGTTTGGGTAGAGAAAAGTATGTTTGGCAAAAAGTATATGGGAATAGAACGCACTACTTTTTTAATAGATAAAAAAGGTAAAATAGTGAAGATCTGGAAAAATGTAAAAGTTAGTGGACATGTTGATGAGGTTCTGGAAGAAGTAAAGAGAATATAAACTAAAGAATAGGTTAATGGCTACCCATTGCTACATAAAAAAGCTGAAATTACATAATTTTCGTAGCCACTCAAACTTTGAACTGGATTCAGATGATAGCTCAGTTGTAATAACTGGCAAAAACGGTATTGGTAAAACTAATATACTTGAAGCAATCTCGTTGCTTGCTAAAAGCAATGGAATGAAAAAAGCAAAAGCCAGTGAGATACAAAATAGATTCAGTAATGAAGATTGGGTAGTGCACTATGATTTTTTTAATGGAATGGATTTTAATTCAATTGGTATCGCAAAGAGTTTTGATAAGAAACTAATACAAATTGATGGAAAAACGCAATCGAGTTATTCATCTTTGTATAAGATATCCAATGTAATATGGCTGATTCCACAAATGGACTATGTTCTTCTCAATTCTCCAAGTGACAGATTAAAATTTTTAGACCGTATAGTCTCACTGTTTGAGGAAAATTACACTTGCTGCTACATGAAACACAGAAAAGCTAAACGTGAGCGAAGTAAACTGTTGAGAGAGAACACCTTGGACGAAAATTGGCTCTCTAGTCTTGAAAACATAATGGCCGTTAATGCAGTTAGTATTTTACGTATGCGATCGTCTGTTTTAAAGACACTACAAGACACAATTGATAACCATTCCAGTGAGTTTTTTCCGAAGGCAAGTTTGAAATTCAGCAGCCAGCTAACTTTGGACGATACTGCAGAATATTTTCAGAATCGTCTAAAGGAAAACAGAGAAAAAGATTCATTGACTGGTAGAGTAACCTTTGGTGTGCATAACGATAATTTTCGGGTTTTTTGTCAAAAAAGAAACGTACCAATAAATCTGTGCTCCACTGGAGAACAAAAGTTATTACTGCTTTCTATTATTTTATCCAGTGTAAAAGCAAGGTGTATTCATTACAATAAGGCACCACTTCTTCTACTTGATGATATAATGTCTCATCTGGATAAACATTACAGAAAGGCGTTAATGGAGGAAGTGTTAAGTATTCAATGTCAAACTTGGATAACTGATGTAAATCAAGATAATTTCAATAGCTATCTTTATTCTTTCAAGTTTTTTGAATTATCAAATGAATTAAATGCAAAACTTCCTTGACAAACCTCGCCAGCTCCCTTATCATGAAACTGAAGCTATTTATTTATCTTCGCAATCTCTGCAGTGGATTAATGACAAAAAACTTAATGTATTTGGCGTAAATCATGCTTAATTTTTGCACTATGTGCACCTCATGTCTTTATAAAACTTCTAGGTTTCTACCTATATAAGCTGAAACGCGCTTATAAAGCGTTTAAGACAGTAAAAGACGTCAAATAGACAAGGGAGAATTTGAATACTAGCCACCCTAGGGTTTCTTTGCCTTTTTTTTCGCTCAGTAAATTTCTTAATGTTTATAATTTAGATTAGTTGCGGCTTAAAAGCAGCTGAATCGCGGTTATTAAGCGTTTAGAATAAAAAAACGCCATACTTGAAAGTATAATGTAAGTAATTAGCCAACCACGGGGCTTCTTTTGCCTTTTTTTTCATTTGGTAAATTTCTTAATATTCATAGCTAAACGACAACCGTTATTCCGCTGCTTGTTAGCTGATGAGATACCGCGAATGAATCGCGGTATGACGGTATGCGGCGGCATGACGATAAGCCTTGTCATTCCAGCGCGTGACGCTGGAATCTAAACTTTAACTGATATGATTACAGAAAGAGAATTTATTAGGTATTCATAGACACTGAAAGTGGTCAGCTTGACCACTTTCAAGTAAAGAAAACTACGTTTGTGCCTCCAATAATTTCTATTACTTATCCGCTACTGCACCGTCTTTACAAATCACACCGCCTGGTGTTATTTTTGAAACGACTACAGGAGCGCCAAAAAACACAGCAGTGAATGCACCGAGTGCAAAAAGCGCTGGCCATGGCATTCTGCCAAATATCGCAAGCAAAGCTGCACCTATTATCACTATTGTGATCATCGGCCCACCTATGCCGTGAGTATAGCCTATTATCTTGCATATCACTGATGATGTTGTATCATTTTCATCAACAAAAACGGTGTTGGTGGTGCCACCACTAGTATTAGCATTTGCATCAAACGCAAAGGAGAGAATTAACGCCACAAGTAGAAGAAAATTTTTCATTACGCCTCCTATAATTTCTGTTTCATGTTTGATTATCTATCGCTTTGATTAAATTTAAGTAAATGGTGAGGGTTCTAGTAAATTTGTCATCCTATCAGTTTATAAAAATTCCCGGATCTCAGTGTTATTCACTTGGACAACATTTATACAATTGTGGAATAATGGTGCTCCTTTAAGAAGCACCATTCAGCTAATGTTTTTCTAAATTTAGTACCTATTTACATACATTATTTGTTGTATCCCATGCTTTACCATCAGGGCAAGCAGTTGCACCATTTTTACAAATCACACCGCCTGGTACTATTTTTGAAACAACTACAGGTGCACCAAAAAACACAGCAGTAAATGCACCGAGTGCAAAAAGCGCTGGCCACGGCATTCTGCCAAATATTGCAAGCAATGCTGCACCAATTATTACTATTGTGATCATCGGTCCACCTATGCCGTGAGTATAGCCTACTATTTTGCATATTGTATTTGACGTTGCGTCATCAGTAACACTGCTAGCAAAAGCATTATCAAATGCAAAGAAGAGAATTAACGCCACTAGTAGAAGAAGATTTTTCATTATGCCTCCAATAATTTCTATTACTTATTCGGTTACTACACCGTCTTTACAAATCACACCTCCTGGTGTTATTTTTGAAACGACTACAGGAGCACCAAAAAACACAGCAGTGAACGCACCAAGTGCAAAAAGTGCCGGCCATGGCATTCTGCCGAATATCGCAAGCAAAGCTGCACCAATTATCACTATTGTGATCATCGGTCCACCTATGCCGTGAGTATAGCCTATTATCTTGCATATCACCGATGATGTTGTATCATTTTTATCAACAAAAGTATTTGCAGCATTTGCATCAAATGCAAAGGAGAGAATTAATGCCACAAGTAGAAGAAAATTTTTCATTATGCCTCCGATAATTTCTATTTAATGCTGGATTATCTACCATTTTGATTAAATTTAAGTAAATGGTGAGGATTTTTTTGCTTAAAAGTATCCTTTATTTCATTTAGAATACTTTTCTTGGTTCGTTTATATTACAGTGCTACAGAAATTTTACAGCATCGTTTATTGTCTTTATCGTGCTTTGATTGACACAATTTATAATGATGGAGTGGAGCATGCAGGGTATTTATCATTTTTAATTCTGTTATCAATATTTCCTTTTCTCATCGTTTTAATGGCTGTGGCGTCAACATTCGCAAATTTTTTAGACCAGTACAACATTGGCTGGGTATTTATCATTGATAACATGCCACAGGATATTTTATCATCTTTGATGCCGCGTATTAGGGAGATAATATCAGGCCCGCCGCAAAGCTTACTAACTTTAGCAATTGTAGGTGCTGTTTGGACCGCTTCATCGACAATTGAAGGGCTTAGAACAATACTCAATAAGGCCTATAAAGTTCCGGTTTCGCCGCCTTATATATTAAGAAGAGTACTAAGTATATTACAATTTTTAGTAATCACGCTTATTATAACTCTAACTATAGTGTTTTCTACACTAGTACCAATGCTAATTGATTTTTCCTATCAGGGGCTAAGTTATACTAGGTATTTACTTATTGAATTTGTACTTTTCACAGTAGTCTCTTGGCTATATTTTATGTTACCAAACATAAAACAAAATTTATCAGACGTATTTCCTGGATCTTGTGTAGCTGTTATTCTTTGGACGATTTCTGCTTCAGCTTTTAAGCAATACTTAAAAGCTTCCTTTGACCAACTGGATTTGATATATGGAAGTTTAGGTGGTGTGGTAGTGTCATTACTATTTTTTTATATGCTAAGTTTGATTTTTATATATGGAGCAAAATTCAATTTTCAGCTAAAATATTTCAATGGATCTCGCTAAGGAGAAAGAAATGGGTAAGTTAGAAGGTAAAGTAGCTTTAATCACCGGAGCTTCAGGTGGAATAGGCTCTGCTGTTGCAAAAAGGTTTATAAGAGAAGGTGCATGTGTGATTCTGATTTCAAGATCTCTTGATAATCTCAAGCCACTATATAATGAAATTGAAGAGCTTGAAGAATTTAAAGAAGGCTCTGTGAAACTAATTCAGCTTGATCTTTTAGACTTTGAGAATGTAAAGATACTGACAAACATGATAGAAAGCCTGAAATTATCAGAATCTGGAGCACTTGATATATTAGTTGCGTGTGCTGGAATTTTAGGCAAACTGAACCCCATTCATGACTGTGAGATTGAAGAGCTACAGAACGTAATGAATACAAATTTTACTGCCAATTGGTACTTACTAAAAAACTTAGATCCAATGCTAAAAAAGTCTAATGCTGGAAGAGCGATATTCATGACCTCAGAAGTGACACTTTCTCCTTCCTCTTATCCATATTGGATGCCGTATGCTGCAAGTAAAGTTGCACTAGAAATAATGGTGCAGATATATGCATCTGAGACAAAACATACAAAATTATGTGTAAATGCTGTATACACGGAAGGACCTGTGGGTAGTGAGCAGGCGTTTCCTGGATCTGAATTAGTGTCACCCGATAAACTAACAGATGAATTCGTGGAATTAGCTTCTGAAAACTGCAGCGTATCAGGAAAAATCTTACCGCTCAGCAAATCTCCCGAATAAATTACCATAGTATCTGCAAAGATACCGTTAAGCCCACAACTGTATGAACATTGTGATTTGAGTCCACTAGGAAGGATGTCATCCCAGTGCCTCTATGGTGTCATTCCAGTCTGGAATCTAGTCTTTATTATGCAGCCACTTATTTAAAGTTAAGTTTTCTGGATCCCAGACGGCTTTGTTGCATCGCTAGCTATGATGGATTAAAGATAAAAAAGGTGGAGAATATCAGTAGCTTATTATTCTGGTATTTATAACAAGAACGGTCAGTGAATACCTAAATTTGAGTAAAAGAAATTTCACTACCACTCACTAATCCGGCTAAAATTCAAGAATTTCAATGCTTTAGCTATTTTCAATAGAATTAAATTTATTAATATAAATAACAAGTTACTATTCTTAAATTTGATCAGATTGATTGCAAAAAAAACAAGATTTTCAATAAGTTGCTTATAATCCTAATTATAGTTAGCCTTTCATAAGTAGCGATGCAACAAAGCCATCCCAGACTGGGATGACACCTCTGGGCACTGCCGTCATAAAGGAACCAGTGTCAGCTACTTGAATGACATCATTTGCTGTGCAATTTACCTTCAAAAATGAATGTTTGTACAGCTGTGTGTCAAGCACTGGAATCTGCCACGCAAATTGCAATGTTCGTACAGTTATGCGTCAAGCCTAAAAGTAATTAGCTAATAGGTTTAATAAAAATTCACATATACAGGAAAGATTGGTAACATTACTTGAATAGAGACCGTTATTGTAATTATGCCGAAACGCACAGATATAGAATCTATATTAGTAATAGGAGCAGGCCCAATAGTTATAGGTCAGGCATGCGAGTTTGATTATTCCGGAACGCAAAGCTGTAAAGTATTAAAAAGCGAAGGTTATAAAGTCATTTTGGTTAACTCCAACCCCGCAACTATAATGACAGATCCTGAGTTTTCTGATGCGACGTATATTGAGCCGGTACTGCCTGAAATCATAGAGAAAATTATAATTAAGGAGAGGCCAGACGCAATATTGCCAACAATGGGCGGGCAAACAGCGCTCAATTGTGCAATAAAACTTGCAGATGATGGAGTGTTAGACAAATACAACGTAGAATTAATAGGGGTAAATAGAGAAGCAATAAAAAAAGCAGAGGATAGAGAGTTATTCCGCCAGTCCATGGATAGAATAGGACTGAAATACCCCAAAAGTATCATTATAAAAAATCAAGAACAAATAAAAAAGGCTTTGGATTACGTTGGATTACCAGCAATCATTCGTTCATCATTCACTCTTGGTGGCGCAGGTAGTGGCATAGCATATAATAAAGAGGAGTTTTTCAATATCGCAGAAAGTGCTCTCAAAATTTCGCCAATAAATGAAGTTCAGATAGATGAATCAATTATCGGCTGGAAAGAATATGAAATGGAAGTTATCCGCGATTGTAAAGATAACTGCATAATAGTCTGTTCGATAGAAAATGTTGATCCGATGGGAGTGCACACTGGGGATAGCATAACTGTTGCTCCTGCTTTGACTCTGCGTGACGTAGAATACCAACAGATGAGAAATGCATCTATAGCAGTGCTGAGAGAAATTGATGTTAGTGCCGGTGGTGCAAATGTTCAGTTTGCAGTGAATCCTAAAGAAGATGGAAGCCTCGTTGTAATTGAAATGAATCCAAGAGTTTCTCGCTCTTCTGCACTTGCTTCGAAAGCAACAGGCTATCCTATTGCAAAAGTTGTAACTAAACTTGCTATTGGCTATTCGCTCGATGAAATACGTAACGACTGTGCTCCAATAATACCAGCAGCATTCGAACCAGTGATTGATTATATCGTCACTAAAATTCCTCGATTTGAGTTTGAGAAATTTAAAGGAACGAATTGTGAACTATCAACCTCCATGAAATCAGTGGGAGAAGTAATGTCTATAGGCCGCACTTTTAATGAGTCACTGCAGAAAGCTTTTCGTTCACTTGAAACTGATTTTACAGGACTTGATGAAGTATTTCCTGAGAACATTGATATTGATCACATAAAATCTCAATTAGCAAAATTGCTACCAAACAGATTACTGATTGCTGCTGACGCAATGCGCCACGGAATTAGCATAGAAGAAATAAATTCGATTACAGGATATGACTTATGGTTTCTGCAAAATATACAGCAAATTATATTAACTGAACAAAAAATCAAGGAAAATGGCCTTCCTGGAACTGCATATGAAATATTAGAACTAAAAAAGATGGGATTCTCGGATGCAAGGTTGGCAAAGTTAAGTAATAGACCTACCTCTGTCATCCCAGTACCCTCTAATGTCATCCCAGTGTGTGACACTGGGATCCAGCCAGCGTTATACGCTGGAGATCGAGTAAAACAAATTGAGGAAATAAGGAAAAAATTTGGCATTCATCCAGTTTATAAACGTGTAGACACCTGTGCGGCTGAATTTGAATCGAGCACTGCTTATATGTATGGCTGCTATGAGGGAGACATTACAAATAGGACAGAATGCGAAGCGGACATTTCTGACCGAGAAAAGGTTATCATCTTAGGAAGTGGTCCAAACCGCATTGGTCAAGGTATTGAATTTGATTATGCATGCGTACATGCAGCTTCTGCCGCCAAAGAAATGGGGTATGAAACAATAATGATCAACTGTAATCCAGAAACTGTCTCAACTGACTACGATACTGCTGATCGTTTATATTTTGCCCCACTGATTGCAGAGGATGTGCTTGAAATACTAAGTAAAGAGCAAGAAAATGGCACACTGGTTGGTGTAATAGTTCAAATAGGTGGTCAAACGCCCTTAAAGTTAGCCAAAGTGCTTAACGAGAGAGGTTTCAAAATTCTGGGAACTCCGTTTGATTCTATTGACCTTGCAGAAGATCGCATGAGATTTAAAAATCTTGCTTTGCAACTTAATTTAAAACAACCTGAAAGTTCTATCTGCCATTCAGTAGAAGAAGCGTTAACCAACGCAGAAAAGGTGGGGTTTCCACTAGTAGTCAGGCCATCATATGTCCTCGGCGGTCAGTCTATGTCGATTAGACACGATACTCAGAGCTTTAAAGAGTACGTCTTGGATCAAACTAAAATCTTTGAGCATGGTTCGCTGCTTCTTGATAAATTTTTAGTCAATGCAGTTGAGGTTGACGTTGATGCTGTATGTGATGGGGAAAAAGTTTTCATTGCAGCGGTCATGGAGCACATTGAAGAAGCTGGTATCCACTCTGGCGATTCAACATGCTCAATACCGACAAATACATTGAGCGACGAAGTAATAAAAGAGATTAAGCTACAAACTGAAAGAATAGCTCTTGCACTAGAAGTGAAAGGTCTGATAAACATTCAGTTTGCTGTTCAAGAGAATAGACCTCTTGCAGAACCTGTTTGTGATGAGAAATTTTTAGAAAAAATGCAGATGAGCACCACAGAATACTCGAATGTATTTGAGGAGCGCAGACAAGCTTTGACGACAAAATTGCCTTCAGAAATCGAGTTATGCAAGAGGTCTAGTGATGTATACATACTTGAAGTGAATTTAAGGGCTAGTCGAACCGTTCCTTTTATTTCCAAGGTAATCAATATTCCTATTGCAAAGCTTGCCACTCAAGTTATTTTGGGTAAAAAATTGAATCAGGAAAACAAGCCTTTCAATCATTTTGCAGTTAAAGCTGCTGTTTTTCCATTTACCCGCTTTGCAGGAGTGGATACTTTACTTGGTCCTGAAATGAAATCAACAGGAGAAGTGATGGGAATCGACTCATCTTTCGAAGCTGCACTTGCAAAAGTGCACATGGCTGCAGGATACAAGTTACCAACAGAAGGAACAGCTCTGGTTTCAGTAAAAGATGATGATAAAAAGTATATATTGCCAGTTGCACGAATGTTGAAAGAACTGAGTTTTGAAATATATGCCACCAAAGGCACAGCTTCGTATCTGAACAATAACGGCATTGCTGCACAAGCTGTAAATAAAGTAAGAGAAGGCAGACCTCACATAGTTGATATGCTCAAAGATGGAAAAATAAATCTAGTGATCAATACTTCAAAAGGCGTGAAATCAGTCTCAGATAGCAAAGATATCAGGAGAACTGCTATTTTGCAAAATATAGCTTACAGTACCACAGCTTCTGGGAGTAAAGCGTTAGTGCTTGCAATTCAATATGTAAAGAATAGCAAATTGGAAGTGAAATCATTACAGCAGATACAAAACGTTTAAATATCAAAACTAGAATAATTCACTCTCAAAATGCTAAAGAGAACATAATAAAAAGATGGAAATTTTGAAGGAAATAGTATACCTAAAGAATCAACTAGCGTAATTGAACAGCCAAATGCTACAACGAATACTCCACAATCTTACCTAGAGGACACTTCCCTTATATGTTAAGAACAGGTCTTTATAAATATCAAAGTAGTGATATTAAAGACACACAGAGAAGAGGAACCGTCACGCCCCTTGATTATAAGAATCGTTGTTCAGCAAGGTTCTCTTCTCTGGTTTATTATACTGAAAGTTCCGAACAACTGATTGAGCTTTTAGGCTCGTATATAAGGCTGGAAAATGCAGTATATGTTATTATTACGGAGGAATTATGAATTCATCAAACATTATTGCTGGCATTGATGTTAGCAAAAGTAAATTAGATCTCCACATTCACCCACTTGAGCATTATAAAATATTTGAAAACAATGTACAATCCATTGATGAAATGCTGGACTTTTTACGTTTGCATAATGTAACCAAAATTGGTCTTGAGGCAACTGGTGGATACGAAAAATTATGTGCCTATACTTTACTAAGCAATGGTTTTGAGGTGTACGTCATTCAACCAAGGTGGGAGAGACTATGCTAAAAGCCTTGGTATTACTACAAAAACTGATAAAATAGACTGCAGTATCATCTCACGTTATATTAATAATACAGATATGCGTGTTACTCCTTTAACAGTTAGTAATGGTAATATTGATTGCTTGAAACAAAAATTATCTCGTAGAAACCAACTTGTAGAAATAGCAAAAATACAAAAAACCCAAATCCAACAGGTAACTGATACATCTATAATCAAACAAATAGAGGAACTTCTTGCAATTTTACGTAATCAAATTAAAACTTTAGAAGATGAAATGATTACATTTATCGATCAAAACCAAGAGCTTAAAAGAAAATATATATCAATAACTATATAGTAGCGGGATGACGGTTTTTCAAATTGTCGGTAAATCTAAGTTAGTTTAGCTATAGGCAGCAATTTTCTGTATTTATTTTAAATTGAAGAAAGCTCAAATGAAAGATCGTGTTTTGCTAAAAATCACAGAATGCAGTCTGGTTACTATTTAAAAGGATATGTTCAAAAAAACTGTGTCAAATCAACTCATACACTTCATTACCAACTTCATGATGAAGTTCCGCAGTTGGATGGAAATAATCAAAAAAGAAATAATCCTTTAGTGTTTCTTTGCTACACCCAGGGTTATAGTGAACGTCAAGTTCCCCTTTAAATATCAACTTTAAGAGTATTTTTATATTTTCTTTAAATCTCCCAACTTGGTCTGCAATGTTCGATGTGCATGCATCTTGACAATTTAAACCTTTGCTCTTGTATTCGCTAAACATACTTCTCATTTTAGAGTTAAGATCAAATGCTTTTATTTCAAGATTTGTACTTTTCTTCATATAATCTAAGCCTTTAGCCAGTTTTGCATTGAAACTCTCCGTGAGCTTTGTAGCTAGTTCCCTTGCTTCTTCATCTCTATTAAAAGCTGGTATTGAGCCAACTTCAGGTGCATTTGCAACAACTACATGCTTAACACCATGTTCATTTAGAACCTTAAGTGCATTACATATTTCACTCACTGCTTGTTCCAACACTTCTTCCGCTTTAGTATCGTCATAAGCAGTGGCAACCATAACATCATTTCCGCCGATTATGATGCAAAATAAATCTTCTTTACCTATATCTGGATGATGTTTAATTACCGCATCTAGCTGGTTAGCTAAACGAAATTTATTGAAGAAATAAGAAAAAATAGGGTCAAAAATTTCAGATGCTGTTGCATATGAAACTGCGTAATTCTGACCTTGCTGTTCGTGGCATCTCCCAAAAAATGAATAACTCCACCCAGGTTTAAATTCATCTAAATCTAAATATTTTGCTATATATTCAACAGCAGTAGGGCCATTGCTAAAAGATCTTCCTTGATAAAAAGGATCATCAAATTTTACGCTTTTTGCAAAGGATAAATTATTTAAAATTCCAATGATTGCGCCATTATCGGATAAGCTATCACCCAGAACATAAAAATTTCTATACTTTGAATTAGAATTGTCATTTTTGTTTGTCATAATATTTACTGTAGATTAGCATGTTGTTTCATTAGATTCATAGAAAAAGAAAAATAGCGGTGAAATTATACAACTTTGGCCTAACTTGCTCTCCACTTTTTCCGGGCAAAATCAGCTTCTTCTTAACTTGACACGTATACTTAAAAGAACCCTCTAAGTTTTCTAGCACGGCTTGGATGTTTCAACTTGCGCAGTGCTTTTGCCTCTATTTGCCTAATTCTCTCACGTGTTACATTAAAAATTTTTCCTACTTCTTCTAAGGTATGTTCCTTCCCATCTTTACCAAGGCCAAAACGCATTCTTAAAATTCTTTCTTCCTTTGGTGTTAAAGTTGCAAGAACATTGGTTGTAATGCCACGCAAGTCAGCAAGTATTGCAGCATCCTCTGGCCTGGAGACTCGCTTGTCTTCTATACAATCACCAAAGGTACTACTATCATCTTTTCCTGTTGGAGCTTCAAGACTTACTGGATCCCTTGCTATTTTCATAACTTTGCGTATTCTTTCCAGTGGCATTGTCAGTTCTACACTCAATTCCTCTAACGTCGGCTCTCTTCCCATCTCATGAGTCATCTTTCTTAATGCTCTGTTGATTTTACTGATAATTTCCACCATATGAACTGGTATTCTAACTACTTTAGACTGCTCAGGTATTGCTCTAGTGATTGATTGTCTTACCCACCAAGTGCCATAAGTTGAAAATTTATATCCACGTTTGTAATCAAACTTATCCACGGCCTTCATAAGACCAATATTGCCTTCTTGTATCAAATCAAGCAGATCAAGGCCTCTTTTTGAATACTTCTTAGCAATGGAAACTACTAGCCTTAAGTTAGCCTTAATCATTTCTTGCTTTGCTTCAGAGACTTCTCGTTCGTGTTTTTGTATTCTCTTGATTAGCTCCTTAAATTCTTGTACGTTATCTTCCTGTATATGCTGCTTAATACCGTTCAAGGTACTAGCTATATGTTCAGAGTTATCGTCTATAAACCTTAAAAATTTGTTTTTTAATTCACCTGTAAAAGAGGACTGATTTTCATTGATCTTTAAAAGACTTATCTTTTTCAATTCGTGCTTTAAAAGCACGTCATCATAAACTTTATAGAAACTTTCTCTATCGATATCGTATTTTCTAGCCTCAGCAATAAGATTAGCCTCTTCAAGCGTAATGGATCTATTTATCTTATAAAGTTCTTGTGTAATTCTGGCAACAGCAGCATCACTTAACTTAATTTGTAATGCTATAGACCATATTTGATTATACAAATTTTCTAGCTCATTAGAGAAATTTTTAGAATTTTTTCTTAATATCAACGCTTCATTTGTTAAAGTAATTATCTCATCCAATGCAACTATGACCTTTGGCAATAAGTCACTTTCCATTTCAAGAATAGAAACATTTAAATTGACTGAACTTATATCTTCATTATTACCGTCTTTCTCATCATCACTTTTTTTACTATCTTTCTCATCATCACTACAGTACTCAGCATCTTCAGAAACATCCTCAGAATCCTCAACATCTTCAGCACTTTCTTCACTCTCTTCACTTTCTTCTTTGGGTACCACATTAAAATCAGAGTTATAAATTGCATCCAGATCTATAATTTCTCTCAGTAAGAGAGCTCCATTACTTAAATCATCACGCCATACTTTTATCACCTTTAATGTTACTGATGTTTCAATTATTGCACGTAACATGTTATGCTTTTCAGATTCAATTTTTTTTGCTATCTCGATTTCATCTGCCCTTGATAAAAGCTTTACGGAGCTCATGTCTTGTAAATAAATCCTCACTGGATCATCATTTTGTACTAAAGTTGCAGTAACATTTGGCGATGTGTCATCATCATCAAGTTTACTATCATCACTGTTGGAAGGAATATCTTCTTCATCTTCGCTACTTTCAAGCACATTAATTCCGGAATCCTGCAATAAAGATATAGCATCATCTATAAAGTCAGACGAAAAATTTTCATCTGATAATTTATCATTTATATCATCAAAGGTGATAAAACCACCCTTTTTTATACTCTTAGTTACCAGATCTTTGATAATTTTTTTCTTATCTTCTGCATCATTAATAGTTGACATCATTACCTTTATAGTTTATAATTTTATTTCTTATTAACAAACAAACTTACAACGAGCAAGTCTATAATTTTACTTTTAACTTGTGGCTATTTGTTACTTCATATAGTTTAAGATACTGTTAATTTATGTACACTTGTCTTAATCGATTGTTCCATACTTTTCTTCCATTTTTACTGCTATGGATAATCCAACTGAAAATGTTGCAATTCCAACCACTATAGCAGTAAGCATTAAAACATGGGGTATAGGATTGCTATATGAATAAAAATTTGAAACCAATATAGGAGGCAAGGAACTTTTTATATATCCTAGAGATATGTAAAATAACAAAACAGATGCTTGGAAGACGCTTACCCCTATCATTTTCTTGATTAAATTTTTATCGTTTATAATAATATATAAACCTAGCACCATTAATACAATAATAATCGTATAATTATATAAAGTCATTGTTTTTTCCTACGAGCAAAATTTATATATATAATTAACATAGAGGAGCAGACAGTAAATGCTACACCTAATTCCACCAAAAAAATACCTAATTTTTGACCGGTTCTATTATTGGTTAACAAGATATCATAAGATAAAAAATTTTGGCCAAGTAAAGTTGTTGCAACGCCCGTTCCTCCATAAATTAAAATACCTAACACGTTAGTCAATCTAATCACAGAATAAGGTATTGCTTTTAGAGTTGTAGATACACCAAATAGCATTGAATATAATATTATCCCGGAGGCAATAATTATTCCTGCTTGAAAACCTCCACCCGGAGTGTAATCACCGTGAAATTGTATGTATAAACCAAATAAAATGATAAAAGGTATCATCAAAAATGTTACTGCATTTAATATCGGATCTTTAATCATTTTCTTTTTCTTCTTTTAATATCAACGTTATACAAAGCGCAGCAGTAAAAACTACTATAGTTTCTCCAAACGTGTCATAACCACGAAAGCTTGCCAAAATAGCTGTCACTATATTAGGAATACCGGTAGCTTTTTCGGTATTTTCCACATAATAAGGAGCAACATGCAAGTGGATCGGAGCATTGTGGCTGCCAAAATCTGGCAATTGAATCATAAAATATGACAAACATACAGCCAGAAATAACATAAAAAAAAGCGTTATAGGGTTATGAGATAGATTTACTTTATGATTCTTTATCAAGGAGAGTGCTGCAAACGTAAAAACTGTACTGAGCCCCGCACCAACAGAAGCTTCAGTAATTGCAACATCAGGTGCATTCATAATTAAGTATATAAGCGCAATCAGTGAACTAAATACACACATTAGAACAGCACTTACGACTAAATGTCGCGAGAAAACTATAAAAACCGTAACTGTTAGTAACAACAAAAGTAACACTACATTTAATATTTCTAACACCTTAGCCTTCTTTAACAGTTTTTTTCTTAACTTTATAATGAGTGCGCGCTAAAATATAGCTATTAGTTGAGTTAGCTACCCATATTATAAAAATTAATAATACTATTTTAACAGTATTGATTGAAAATCCATTCTGCAAAGCAAAACCAATTAACAATAACGTTGCACCGCTAGAATCTGTAATACCTGCTGCATGTAACCTAGTATAGAAATCAGGAAATCTGATCACCCCTATATTTGAAATAATTATCAAACAAATACCTAAAAATATGAAAATGGATCCTATCATAAATTATCAAAACAACATTAATCTCATTAGTGCTATAGTTGATATAAAGCTAACGCTAGCATACAACAATGCTATATCAATTAAAAAAAAATTATTCAGAATGATTGATATTGCTGTTATAAGTACAACTACTTGCGTTGAGAAATTATTGAACGCTAAAACCTTATTGTACACATCATTTGACTTAGACACTATGCAACACAACATTACACTCATACAGAACAACAGTGTATAGATAGCAATGCAAATCATTTAAAGACTATGTGACTTCAGTAGATTTCTAAACGGATACTTCTTCATCGCCATCTTGATCATTTATTTCATCATCTATTTCACCATCCACTTCATAATCTTGGCTTTCTTGACTTGCATCAAGATCTGTGTTATCAGAAAAATTTAATAAATTCGCTAGCTTACTTGTATTACTGCTGTAAACATTATTCATATTTCCTTTCATGTATTCCTTGCATCTACCTACCAAAAGGCTAAACAGCTCATGAGTATCCACCTGTTTTCCTGCTATTTCATGTAAGGAAACTATGGTATTTTTATGACCTTTAAACTTAGCTGCTTGAATTGGATTACTTGCCCCTGTATTTAAATCATGTGTTCTTTGACTTGCCAACAGAACCAATTTGAAACGGTTACTTACCCGTTCTATACACTTTTCTACAATAGACTCAGCCATAAGATACTACCTTAATAAGTTTTATACTATATCACAAAAAACAAGTTGTCAACTTTGTATCTATTGCGATTCAACTTCATGTTTTACTTTTTCTGCCTCAGATTTTATTTCTTGGCTTTCTGTCATCGTGATTGTTATCTCATGATCAAGTTTTTTTAGAAATCCTAACAATCGCTCTAAAGAAAAACCATCTATTTTACCATTTTTAATTTGCGATACCTTTGGCTGATCAATACCAAGTTTCTCAGCTGCAAAAGCCTGAGTCCAAGCATTTTTTTCTACAATTTTATTTATTATATAAAGCAACTTTGTTTTTATTCCTGCACTGTCTAAGTTATTTAACGATATTATTTCCATAATTCTTACACTCACATATCAATTAACTTTATTAAATATTATAACATAATATTTAATATACCAAGATATTAATATCATGTAACTTGTCAATAATTATATGATATCAATATTTAAAACTTTAAGTTGATTATATATTAATATTTTTATCAAATTTCTAGTAATTTTAAATTACCATTTTACCATCAGTCTATCTGAAAAAACCATTTATAGAAAGAACAAGCTAAGATTACAAAGCTTGAAATACAAAAATAATTATTTTATAAATTTATCTTACATAAGAAGTTTATATCTCTATATCTTAATATAAATATTTATTTAAATTTTTAAAATTTCTATTTTAACGAGAATTCTATATATTATATTTATAATATAATTTAAATATTTGTTGCTTTTTAGCTGGAACATTATTTAGTTAGTAAGTAAAATTGTGTTGAATATGACAAAAATAAAAAAAGATGTTGCTGTTATTATGGGAAGTGAGTCAGATTACACCACTATGGTCCATACTGTTGATATGTTAAAAGCATTAGAAGTTTCACATGATATATTCATAATATCTGCACATAGAACACCAGAAAGGCTCTTCAATTTTGCTAAATCTGCACAAGAAGAAGGTTTTAAGGTTATTATAGCTGGTGCAGGAGGTGCAGCTCATTTACCTGGTATGGTTGCGTCACTAACTTGTTTACCAGTTATCGGCGTTCCTGTGCATAGTAAACAATTAAATGGGCTGGACAGCCTACTCTCTATAGTTCAAATGCCAAAGGGTGTTCCAGTTGCAACCATGTCTATAGGAGAAAATGGAGCATATAATGCTGCCATTACTGCCGTATCTATATTGTCAATTTCCAACAGTGAAATTGCAGGTAGGTTAAAAAAGTGGAGAGAGAAACAGACCAAAGAAGTAAAAGAAAAACCAGTTTCATAATAAATCTATGGCAATAATTCTTTTAGACACAAAAACCATAAACCGTATAGCAGCGGGGGAGGTGATAGAAAGGCCAGCAAGTGTAGTAAAGGAATTAGTGGAAAATGCAATAGATGCTGGAAGTTTAGAAATAGAGATTAAAATAGAAAGTGGTGGGCGTAACCTTATTATTGTGACAGATGATGGTAACGGAGTAGAAAAAAACGATTTAGAACTTGCGTTTATGCGCCATGCTACTTCAAAATTGAGCGACAATGAGTTGATAGAAATCAAGCATCTTGGCTTTAGAGGAGAAGCTCTGCCTTCAATTGCAGCAGTAAGTAGGATAAAATTATCGTCTAAGGCAAGAGAAGCAAATGAAGCATGGTCTATAAGTTATGAGGGTGGAGAGAAAATAGGGGAGCAAACTCCTTACTCTTTATCACAAGGCACACATATTGAAGTACGAGATTTATTTTTTGCCACTCCAAATAGACTAAAATTTCTAAAAACTGAAAGAGCAGAAACTCAAAGCATTGTTGATATTGTAAACAACCTAGCAATGATTAACTATCATATAGGGTTTACTCTCACTTCAGGTAATAAAAAGCTCTTAAAATACGCTAAGCAGACTTCGTTATTTCATAGATTGTGTGAAGTAGAAGAAGAATTTCAGGGCAGTTCTCTGGAGATTAATGAAGAAGAAGACGGCATTAAACTTACGGGACACATCTGTAAGCCGACCGTCAATCGTGGTAAGTCCACTCAGATCTATACGTTTGTTAATGGAAGGCCAATTAAAGATAATTTACTTATTGGCGCAGTTAGGTATGCATATCATGATTTTATTCCAAGCGATAGGTATCCTTTTGCAGCGTTACATTTAGAGATACCTTATGATCAAGTAGATGTAAACGTGCATCCAAATAAGTCAGAAGTAAGGTTTCAGAATAAGAAGCTCATATATGAGATAATGACAAGAGGATTAATTAAAGCATTGTCAAGAAGGATAGGCACCTTTCCAGCGCATGACCAGAAAATGGATTCAACATTGCCAGATCCTTTTGATAAACCTGATGTTCAAAATGAAAGAAGGCCAAGTCCTTTTGAAAATCAACTAATAAAAGAATTTGCTTCTCCAAATGAAAAAGCAAAAGGCTTATCAGAACAGTCAAAATCGTTTGATTATACCGGCATACAGAAATTCCCAGCACAAGCGGAGGCTATGGTTCTAGAAAAAAAGGTGTTAGAGCAAGTTGATTTGATAGAGAGCCACCCGCTCGGGTTTGCACGCTGTCAGGTCTATAATACTTATATTATTGCAGAGGTAAGAGACAAATTGATTATAGTCGATCAGCATGCAGCCCACGAGAGATTAGTATATGAATGCCTAAAACAAAAATCAAGTATAAAAAGACAAAAACTACTTCTTCCTGAAACGGTTGAAATCAAAAATCAAGCCGGAATGGAGATGATTGAAATCTATAAAGATAAGTTATTTGAAATGGGTTTTGATATTGAAATCAAATCAGAGAATAAAGTGATAGTAAAAGAAATCCCTGCAATTTTGGGAGCAATAGATGTGAAAGAGATGCTAATTAACATAATTGATAGATTAACGGAAATAGAAGATACATTGCCAGTAGAAGATAAAGTGAACAAAATATTGGCCACTATCGCTTGTCATGGATCAATTAGAGCAGGCAGGAAAATGAGATTAGAAGAAATGAATGAGCTGCTGAGACAAATGGAAAAAACCCCATATTACGGGCAATGCAACCACGGAAGACCAACTTATATAGAAATGAAACTCAGTGATATTGAAAAACTTTTTGAGCGTAGGTAATGAGGTTGCCATAAATATGTAAGTGCTCCTTTCTCGTCATCCAAGTAGCTCATAGAAACGAAAAAACTTCCTTGACAAACCTCGCCAGCCCCCTTATCATGAAACTGAAGCTATTTATTTATCTTCTCTGTACAGATTAAATGACAAAAAAACTCACGTATCTGGCGTCTCATGTTTAATTTTTTGCACTATGTGCACCTTATGTCTTTATAAAATTTCTAGGTTTTTACCTAATATAAGCTAAAATGCGCTTATAAAGCATTTAAAACATAAAAAAACGCCAACTTAAAAAATGGATAGTGAATAACTAGCTACCCTAGGGTTTCTTTTGCCTTTTTTTCTGTTTAGTAAATTTCTTAAACATTTATGACTAAAGGTTAGTTGCATTAAAAAGCAGCTAAATCGCGGTTATTAAGCGTTTAGAATAAAAAAACGCCATACTTGAAAGTATAATGTAAGTAATTAGCCAACCACGGGGCTTCTTTTGCCTTTTTTTTCGCTTAGTAAATTTCTTAATGTTTATAGCTAAACGACAACCGTCATCCCGCTACGTGTTAGCGGGATCTCTTGTTAGCGCCGCGGCGGTATGACGTCTCGCTTGCAACCTATAGCTTTGTCATTCCAGTGCTCCTTTTTTTGTCATCCCAGTGCCTTGACTATTTGGATCCAGAAAACTTAGCTTCGAGTCAAGTAGGCTGCAAATAAAAACTGGATTCCAGCGTCACGCGCTGGAATGACACCCTGACAATCGTCATCCCGCTACGTGTTAGCGGGATCTATGTTAAGAGATACCGCGGCGGTATGACGTATAGAAACTAAAAAAGTTCTTTTTTAAAAAACTTAAGTTATACTTATAAGTGTTTGATATCTTATATAGTAATTATGTCGAGTTTAAGCTGCCTTTATGGTGATAATGCAGAATTTGTGGAAGAAATGTATAGCCGTTATTTGCAGGGCGATAAATCAATCGGGGAAGATTGGAACAGAATTTTTTCAAGTAATTTAGAAGTTAAGAAAACGGAGACCTGCAATGTAACCAAGACGGATGATTCGGCTTCTGATTTGGCAAATTTCTTTAGGTCTTACGGTCATTTTTTTGCAGACTTAAATCCATTATCGCCAAATGTAAGTAAAGAAATAGATTATCAGAAATATTCGAATCTTTCTCCTACGGATGATACTAGAATCTATAGAGATATTTACTGCAAGAATATCGGTTTTGAATTTATGCATATTTCCTCTTATGAGGAGAGAATGTGGCTGCAAGAAAAAATAGAAAGTCAGAGCTACAAACTGGATTCGCGAGACAAAAAAGAAATACTGAGGCACTTGATCGAATCTGAGATGTTCGAGCAATTTCTCCATATGAAATTTCCTGGATATAAACGCTTTTCTATTGAAGGTGGAGAATCAGCTATTGTTGCAATTGAGAGAATCATCAGTGATTCTGCAGCTTTTAGTATTGAAGAAATAGTCCTTGGCATGGCTCACCGCGGACGACTCAATGTTCTAACCAAAGTTATGGGAAAAGAATATGCAGCAATGCTGTCTGAATTTCAAGGCAATCTTGCATACCCAAGTGGTCTTGAGGTGTCCGGTGATGTTAAATATCACCTTGGTTACTCTTCTGATCGAGCACTTTCAGGTGGCAAAAAAATACATTTAAGTTTATGCCCTAATCCATCTCACCTTGAAGCGGTAAATCCGGTTTTGGCTGGAAGAATAAGAGCAAAACAGAATATAAGATCTGTGCTTGGCATATCAATTCATGGTGATGCGGCTTTCATCGGTCAAGGAGTGGTTGCTGAAACTTTAACCTTAAGCAATATTGAAGGCTATAAAGTGGATGGCATTGTGCACATTGTCATTAATAACCAAGTTGGTTTTACTGCTAACCCATGTTGCGCACGATCCTCTTTTTATTGCACTGATATAGCAAAATCAATAGAAGCTCCAGTGTTTCACGTCAATGGAGATAACCCGGAAGCTGTGAGTTTTGCTACAAGTCTGGCGATGGAATATAGGCAGAAATTTAAAAAGGACGTAGTAATTGACATAATGTGCTACCGCAAATATGGCCATAATGAAGGTGATGAACCGAATTTCACTCAGCCACTTATGTATAAGGCGATATCAAAGCATAAAACTCCTGGAACATTGTATGAAGAAAAATTGACTGCAGAGAAAGTATTAGATGGCGATGAAGTAAATAAATTGCGCAGTGAATTCAGGGCAAAATTAGATAAAAGTCTTGCTGAATCAGCGGCTTACACTCCAAAAAAAGCTGACTGGTTCGGTGGAGTGTGGTCAAAATTAAGAAGAGCAAAGCTGAACGATTTGAGCGAATACTACACGGATTCTGGTGTTCCGCCAGATGAGCTGAAAAAATTGGGTGTTCATATAAATAGCAATATCCCAAGTAGCTTTAATATCAACAATAAAGTTAGAAGAATACTCGATGGCAGAATAGACAGTATAAATTCCGGTCACGATATAGACTGGGCAACTGCTGAAAGTCTTGCATTTGCATCACTGCTCACAGAAGGAATAGGAGTGCGTTTATCAGGACAAGATTCTGGACGTGGAACTTTCTCGCACCGTCATTCAAGGCTTGTTGATCAGGTAACAGAAGAAGCGTTTATTCCGCTAAACAATATAAATGAAAAGCAAGCTCACTTTGAGGTCATAGATAGCGCACTATCTGAGTATGCTGTAATGGGCTTTGAATATGGATATAGCCTTGATTCCCCGTATTCACTGGTGCTCTGGGAAGGACAATTTGGTGATTTTGCAAACGGTGCGCAAATTATGATCGACCAGTTTATCGCATCTGCAGAAACAAAGTGGTTGCGATCAAGCGGTCTAGTTTTATTGCTGCCTCATGGTTATGAAGGACAGGGACCTGAGCATAGCTCCGCACGTATAGAGAGATTTTTGCAACTCTGCGCAGAGGATAATATGCAGGTAGTTAATTGTTCCACTCCGGCAAATTACTTCCATGTCTTACGCAGACAAATGCATAGAGACTTTCGTAAGCCTCTGGTAGTGTTTACACCTAAATCGCTACTGCGCCACAAAAGAGCAGTTTCTAACCTATCCGATTTTGAAGGAAAATTCCTCACGGTGATTCCAGAATGTAGAAAAGGTTTAGTTTCAAGTGATAAAGTACGAAAAGTTGTAATATGCAGCGGTAAAGTTTATTACGATATAATTGAAATGCTTGAAACACAAAAAATAAACGATATAGCAGTAATACGTTTGGAGCAATTCTATCCGTTTCCGGCCGATAAACTAAGCAGTGAACTTGAGAAATACGAGAACGCTGAAATTATATGGTGTCAAGAAGAACCAAAAAATATGGGAGGATGGTTTTTTGTCAACCCATTGATAGAGGAAGTGTTATCCAATCTCAATATTCAAGCAAAAAGACCTAAGTGTATCGCAAGACCTGCTGCTGCATCTCCTGCATGTGGTTATGTTAGTGTCCATGCTCAGCAACAAGAGGAGATTTTAAGACAGATCGCTTAGTATTTACAGTTATTGAAGCAGAAGTGGTGCTATAAAAGTAGCTGACACTTGAATCCGGTTGCATCACGCGCTGCAGCCAGGCGCAATAGAAAACGCATTACACCAATAAAGCCCTTTTGGTACTCAAGCAAATATAAAAGATTTTTATTCTATTAAAAAAAATATAATTTTTATTAAAATTTTCATTTATTTTTATTTAAAAAGTAAACATTATTAATATTTACTTTAATTAATATAGGATATATATGAATACAAAAATATTTGAGATGTTAATAAGGAGAACTGGTCTACGCAGAGATAGCAAAGCTGAGATCATACAGTTAAATAGAAATGAAAAAGCTTTTGTAGATGAGGATAAAGAATCTATCGAATTAGCTGAGGCCATTTTTGAAGAGAATAATATGTTTCATTTCCGCAAACCAGGTCCTGCTATGGATTACATTTTGCACAAATTAATAAATGATAGGAAGCTTTTCGAGGAAATGAAAGATAGAGGTACAAGTATAATACGTCTTTTTTCTTTGTTATCAATGTATCATGGTCGTCTCAATTGCTGTGTTATAAGAAAAGGAGGGTGTATTACTGAGTGTGGCATACTTGATTACGCTGGCACCTATCCAGAACTAGTGCCTTTAGAGGACTTTATACTTATTGAGCCTTGCTCGTACCTCGAGTACACTGTGCTTGATAATGATAACATCAGAAATAGGTTAGCTAGAGACTTGACTGAAGACAAAACAAAATTAGATATTTTCGTAAATGGAATTTTAGCAATAAAGAGCTCGGATTTAGTATTATCTTGTATTAACAAGATAGAGGTTCTTAATGAGGAAGATAGATATTTTGTTAATCGCTTACAGAAAAACAACATGCTAGACTACATCTTAAACAAAGATGATACAACACTTGCAAAATCAACTCTAAAGGAGTTGTTGAAGCTTTCTATTTTGCAGGAAGAAAAAAGCACTGAGTTAGAATCTCCCCAAGCTTCAAGTGTAAATGTTAGCAAAGCTCAGCAACATTGTAGTATATAGCTGGTGATAAAGTTTAAAATAATTGCATATACTGAGGCTCATTTAGGTATAGAGCCTCAGTGGTGCTTAATTTTTCAATTTATGGTAGACTAGTAGCCCTACTATGATGTGGATCTATGCTCGCTTATAACTAAAATTTCACTTCCACCAAGGGGATATTATTCCAGCTATTGCTTCCATAGTCATCAATCGAAGCGTTTAAGTAATCTGTATCAAAGCGTACGGGCACATCAAATTCGAAGCTCGCAGTGATTATCGCATCTTTTACTGGTGGCTTCATAAATGTTATTTCTCCCGTTGAATAATTTACTGAATATTCACTCTCTTCTTTACCATTTAAATAAATCTTTACTGTCCCATGTACTGGCTTTTTGATCATACGTATATGCTTATCTTCCCCACTTACATAAGTTTTGATTAGCTGAAAAGTCGTTTTTTTGTTATCTCCTATACCAATCTCTTGATTAATGGCTATAAAATCCGACCAATCCTTAAAACGAAACCCTATTGCTTTACCTTTTCGTGCATGAAAAAATGTTATTAGTTCTAGTAGCTGCTCGTTTGATCTGACCCCGTAAGCTATGTTGTATCTAGTGCGTGCATGAGACCAATTGATGTTGCGCTGTTCACAACCATTGTGAGTTGTTACAACGTCAGTGGAAAATTCCGGTCCTCCAGTGGAACCATAAGATATATTTTCTGGAAATCTAATTTCTGTGAATGACATATGTCCTCCTGTGAAAATGAAATTGAGATGATAGTTTAAAAAGTCTTAAATCCTTAATGTTGCCTTATCAATAAGGCTGTGCATTTTTAATCCCACCTTCTCTAAGAAAGTGTGGGCATTATCTTCTTGACCTTTTCCTAACTCGCTTTTCAGTTCGTTAATGTCTTTATGACTCTGCGTTAATTGATATACACAAACACATGCAGCGACTAAAGCAGTTCCAGCAAGACATGCAAAAGGAATTGCTTGAGTAATGATAGCAGCTATAGCAGATGCTGTGAATGCTATAGCTGTTATTACAGTAGCTATTACATAAATAGCCTCTTTCCTGTAACTATTGATTAATTTTTTTTGTATTTCTTTTTGTTGTGTTTTTTGTTCTTGCTGATGAGAGGAAGGGATTTTTTTATCTGTGTAAATTTGTAAAACCGGCGCACTAGTGTTGGTATTAATTATTTCTTGTTGTACTTTTTGCTCTGATTGATTAGAAGTAGGAATTTCTCTATCCGTATAAACAGTCGCACTAGCGCTGGCATTAATTCCTTCTTGTCGTGTTTTTTGCTCTAGTTGATGAGAAAAAGGGATTTCTTTATCCGTATAAACAGTCGCACTAGTACTGATATTAATTATTTCTTGTTGTACTTCTTTCTCTGATTGATCAGAAGTAGGAACTCTTTTACCTGTGCCAAGAATTGCTTCACTAGAAACTTGTTGATCTTCTTTTATATCTTCAGAAATTCCACTAAGGAGTGGTACAAAATGTTGCATGTAATTCACTACTCCTACAGTTTTTTTACTATTATCTATCTTTAATTGATCAAGATTCACACCTTGTATAAAAACTTCTAGATCATCATCATGTGCTGTAATTTTAGTTACTGTAACTTTTTGACTATCTTCCTCTATTGAATAAATATCAAGCTCCACTTCATACTTATCACATATCATTCTCCCTTCAATCCCTGGGCGACCCCATATAGGTAGGCTAGCTTCTGTAGCCATACTTCTAATATCTTTTAAATATCTATCAAAAGATGCAATATTGTCTGGTATAATATTGTTCTGGTTATCTTTCATTACATTTCCATTTGAACCTATCATAGGTACAGCATATCCTTCAGCAATATTTTTTGTTATTTCATCAAAAACCCATCGTGAGTCCTTTTTGTTTTCAGCATAATCTGCACAATCTTTTCTTAATGATTTTGCGGTAAAACGATGACCAGGTTTTAACTCATTCAACCCTTGAGCCACGGAGTCAAAAAAGCAATCCCCTGTCTTTAGAGCAGCCCCTATCTTTAGTTTTTTAGAATAAGCACTCTTTAAATTATGCAATAAATTACTTGATTTTTTCTTTTCTTTGATTTGTCGAAAAAGAGCAATTGGTTCTCTTGTATAATTAGGTTCTTTCATATTGTAACTCCAGAATGGTAATTATATATTGAGTTTAACACTTTTTAATGGATTAGTCAATCTTTGCAGGCTGAGGTTATGCTTGACTATAGGCATCACCTGCTTTTCTTGAGCTACTGTGTCACTTCTACGTGCCGTTACTTATCACACCCACAGTTACTATACTCAGGTTCATTTGAGTTGTCAAGCAAAAAAAATAAAATTTTATGGCAAACTGTAACTAGCCTTGCTTGTGACTTAATTCATCTACTTTTTTGCGTAATACATTCAAATCAGTTGCTCCTACAAACAGGCTATCTCCAATTATTAAAAAAGGTGTACCACCTACTCCCAAATCTCTTACTAGAAGCCTACTGTTGTTTATCATTTGCTCAATTTTGTCCGCGTTATCTTTTATGGAATCATTAAAATCGTCCTCATCAATCCCTATGTTTTTCACTATATCCAATATGCTTTCGTCTGAAAATTCTCCTTTGTGACTTAAAGCAGCATGGTGAAAATCGAAATATTTTTCTTTATCGAGAAAATAGACAGCTAAAGCACTTTTTGCTGCCTTTAAAGAAGCGTTACCAAGTATTGGAGCATCCCTAAAGATATACTTAATTTTGCCGTCGTTAATTAACTGCTTTATATCATTCTTTATAGCTTTGCAATGTCCACAAGAATAGTCAAGGAAGCCTACAGCTATAACACTACTATTTTCATTTCCGGAGTAAGGATAAGTAAGGTCAAATATTTCATCCTTGTATTGTGAAATTTTACTTTTGGTTACATTATCTCGAGCAGCGTAACTACTTTTAATCGACTCCTCTTTGAGAGTTTTTACGATCTTATCAAAATTTCTACTGATATAATCATCTAATCTCGTACTTATTTGGTCATCGGTTAGGGTTTGACCGCGGTGTGAAAGCCAATTGTTTATTACTGGTAAACTTGCTACTGCCAGTATAAGAATCAATAAAAACGATATTCTAGACATATACTTATTAAAGAACCTACAATATAAAACTTTTAGTACACATTTATCTATATATTAAAAGAAGCATCTAATGTTAATATATAAAAACATTTATATCAAGTGTATTTTATAGTCAGTTTTGCCTCGAATACAAACTTTACGTACAATGATTAGGTATATTGTCACAAAGTTCATCAGAAGACTTGGTGATGAGGGTGGTGAAACATTTTGGTAGTTGATTATCTTATAACTGCCATGTATAATGCTAACAAACGCGGCGATAAATATTGGTAAAAAAAAGGAAATAGCCATTCTAGGAAGTAAGCTTCTCTTTTTCCCATTTGCTGAGTTTATTGCAGTGTATGGTCGCGTCGTGTGGGTGTAATAAAACAATTTTTCAGTCAATATGCCGATAATTTTAAATATTCTATATGAGTGTCATAATGAAATTTTTAAAAACTCTTTTTAACTTAACATTGTTAGTGTTTTTTATAACTCCTCCAGTTGAAGCAAGGTGGACTAAGTATGAAGATGCTCCCATTGAGATCAAAATTTCTAATAGTACCATTAATATTAATGGGGATGGTACTTATGAATTAGAATCAGAACTCCAAGCAAAAGTACTCAAGGAATCTGGGCGTAGTGCATTCTCCCCATACAGTCTTATTTATAATGGTGATAGTGCAGACCTCACTATTTTAGAAGCTAAAACAGCTTACAATGGGAGGGAATACGTAGTCGCTAAAAACATGATAGAGGACAAGGCGTTGGCTAGTCCTCAAGGTTTCGATCAGCTAAGGCAAGTAACCATATCATTTCCTAAAATGACAATTGGTGCAGAAGTATATCTAAAATATAAACAAATTCATAAAAAAGTTCCTATTGATAATTTTTATGGTTTGCACTTTTCTTATTATGGGCGGTATTTTCAAGCAGAGAATACTAAAATCAATTCTGAGTTGCCTCTAGAGATTAGAGTGAATGATCCAAGAAACGTATTAAAGATCGCTGAGGAGAAAAAGAATGGTGTACATTCTATAAGCATTACTTTAAAAAAGGCAATTTATGAAGGTTTGATAAATGAGCCACATAATGGAATATTGAATTTTAAGCACAATACTTGGGTATCACTGTCAAGCCTATCTAAATGGGAGGATTTAGCAAAAAAATTAGCTCCTGGATATTATAACGTCATTACTCAGCCACTTCCTACAATTTTTACGGCCATAGCAGAATCTGCTGCCAATGAGAGTACTGATGAAGAGAAAATTAACGTTGTTACTTCTTTGTTGAATGAGAAAATTCAATACACGGGAGATTGGCGTACAGTGTCAGGACGATTTTTTCCAAGAGATTTAGAGAAAATTGCTGATTATCAAACTGGAGATTGTAAGGATTTTTCTGTTAGTACGGCTGCTATTTTACAAAAACTTGGTTACAGAGTTCAACCTACTCTAGTTATGAGAGGAATTACTAGCATTCCTAATTCCGAAGCATTACCTAATCTGGGTAATTTTAATCATACGATGCTCAGAGTAACAAATAAAGGTGGAAAAATATATTGGATTGATCCGACTAATAAGGTTAGTATGGCACAAGGTATTTTTCCAGATGTTGCTGACAAAGTTGCTTTAGTATTGGATTCTAAAGAAGTTAGCTACACAAAAATTCCTGCTGTACAAGCTGAAAATTCAAAAATTATATCCCATAGTGAATTAACTATACAAGATAATGTTGTAAACGAACGTGGTCAGCTTACTATGCAAGGGGAGTCAGCTATGAGCTTAGCAAGTGCTGGATTATATTACTCAAACGAGCAGTTAAGAGATTCTGTTTTTTATATAATTAGTGGGGTATATCTTAATGAAAAAGAAAAGAAATTCTTAGAATTGCCTGATCTTACTTCGCGTAATGTAGAGGATCTTACAATTAAGTATGAATTACAACAAAAAAATAAAGTTTTTAGGACGAACCTAGGACTTGTTTTAACTTTAGAAAATAATTTGCTTAATGGTGTCGTAAATACAGTTTCTGACCAAGTGTCAGACATTTTTATAGGTACTCCTCATACTCGTGAAACGCATACGGTAATAAAAGACATTGCGATTAAAAACTGTGCAGAATTGAATTTTGAAATAAATTCTCCATGGTTATATGTAAATAGGTCATGTAAACATCAAAATGGCAGCACAGAATTAAATGATATAGTAGCTATACAGAAAAGCTTTATTACCAATGAAGAGTTAAACACTACTGAATATAAAAACTTAAAAAGCGAGCTGGAGAATAATTTTTCTAGAGCCTCTATAATAATAAGTGAATAGGTTGTGCTGGGAAAAACACTTCTTAAAAGACTTAAAATCTTTAAAATATGTACAACAACTTACGCGACTTCATCAAAGCCTTAGAAGAAAAAAAAGATCTGATTAGGATTAAGGAGGAAGTTTCAACAGTTCTTGAAATGACAGAAATTCACCGCAGAGTTTTGTCAAACAAAGGACCAGCTATCATCTTTGAAAATGTTGTCACAGAAAACGGCAAAAATTCGATTCCAGTTTTAGTGAATTTATTCGGTACTATTGAAAGAATTGCCTTGGGACTGAACATAAATCCTGGTGAGCTAAGAGATCTTGGTAAACTTTTAGCATTTTTGCAATCACCTGAGCCGCCAAAAAACTTTAAGGATGCTATAAAAATGTTTCCTTTGTTGAAAGTTGTGTTATCGATGCGAAGTAAAATAGTGAGCAAGGCTCCATGTCAAGAGGTAGTGCTAACCGGAGATGAAGTGGACCTAAGTCTACTGCCCATTCAAACATGCTGGCCAAATGAACCTGCACCACTTATCACCTGGCCAATTGTGGTAACGAAAGGACCCACGAAAGAAAAGCAAGATAATTTTAATCTTGGAATATATCGTATGCAGGTTATAGATAAAAAAACAACACTAATGCGTTGGCTTGCACACAGGGGTGGCGCAACTCACCATAAGCGTTGGAAGGAAGAAGGCAGAAATATGAAATTTCCTGCTGCTGCTGTGATCGGTAGTGATCCTGCAACGATTATTGCTGCGGTAACTCCAGTGCCAGAAACATTGTCAGAATACCAATTTGCTGGACTACTGCGAAAGAAGCCGCTTGAGCTGGTAAATTGTAAGACTATTCCACTTCAAGTGCCAGCTCACGCGGAAATCGTTCTGGAAGGCTATGTGAGTTTGGATAGATATCAAGACGAAGGGCCATACGGAGATCACACCGGCTACTATAATTCTGTTGAGCAATTTCCTGAATTTAATATTACTGCAATTACTATGCGTAAAAATCCAATTTATCTCAGCACTTTCACCGGCAAGCCACCTGATGAACCATCGATTCTTGGTGAAGCACTCAATGAAATTTTTGTGCCCATTCTTATTAATCAATTTCCAGAGATAGTGGACTTTTATCTGCCGCCGGAAGGTTGCTCATATAGAATAGCGGTAGTGTCGATAAAAAAATCCTATCCAGGGCAGGCAAAAAGAATTGTTATGGGCATACTTTCTTTTCTAAAGCAGTTTTTATACACGAAGTTTATTATCGTTGTTGATGATGATATAAATATACGTGATTGGAAGGAAGTGATGTGGGCAATGTCAACAAGGATGGACCCTGTGCGTGATACAATCATGATAGAAAATGCACCTATTGATTATTTAGACTTTGCTTCCCCTGAAAGTGGACTTGGAGGTAAGATGGGATTTGATGCGACAAATAAAATCCCGCCTGAAACCAAACGAGAGTGGGGAAAGAAAATTGAGATGAGTGAGGAAATAGTAAGGAAAGTCGCGGAGAAGTGGGAGGAATATATGGACTAGACTTCTTGCATAAAAGCAGAAAAAAGTTTGGCGTTTTTTATAATGCCGTAATTAGCATTAACTGATAATTGTGATTTAAGTTCGTCACAGTGCCCTTTTTTTGTCATCATATAGCTATACCGCCGCGGTATCTCTTAGCCGCTAACAAGTAGTGGGATGACGAGCTTATCGTCATCCTGCCGCGAACCGTCATACCGCGATTCATTCGCGGTATCTCAGCCGCTAACAAGCAGCGGGATACTTAGGGATGACGGTTGTTGTTTAGCTGTAAATATTAAGAAATTTACCAAATGAAAAAAAAGGCAAAAGAAGCCCTGGGGTTATTATCCGCTTTAAAATATTGGCGTTTTTTATGTTTTAAACGCTTGACAAGCGAGATTCAGCCGCTTTTAATTGCAACTAACCTACGCTGCAAATGTTTAAGAAATTTACTAAGCAGAAAAAAAGACAAAGAATCCCCGAGTTAGCTAGTCTTTTACTATCTCTGTCGAGTATTGGCATTTTTTGATGTCTTGTAACGCTTTATAAGCGCGTTCAGCTTATTTAGATAAAAATCTAGATGTAGATGAAGTTTTGTAAAGACATACAGTATCTATATACTGCAAAAAATTGAACATAAGACGCCGATACATTAAGTAATCCTTACCTTTTAATCTGCAGATTGGCGAAAGCAAATACAATAGCTTCAGTTTCATGATAAGTGGGCTGGCGGAGTTTGTCAAGCAATTTTCGTTTCTGCGAGTACCTGAGTTTATTGACTTCATTAGAGCCAAAACTCTTGAGACCTAGGTGATAATTCTATCTAAAAGGATGCCAAAAAAGAGAAGCAACCCTACGTAGGAATTATTTTTAAATATGGACATGCATTGACTGGGATCGTCAGGATTGAAATTTTTGTATTGGCGGTGAAATATGAACCCTACAGCAAGTAGAGCAATATAAAAAATGTTATTTAATGATGATAAGATACCAGCATATAGCCACGTCATAAGAGATATTAAATAAAATCTTTTCAACCAAGATTTTGTTGTATCACCAAAATATAATGCGGTAGATTTCATCCCGAGTTTTTCATCATCTTTTTTATCTTGATGGGCGTATATGGTGTCATAACTAAGCGTCCAAAAGACGCATCCTATATAAAACAGCAAGGATTCTATACTGATCTGGTTTATTATTGCTGCTGAGCCCATGAGCGATCCCATATTGAAGGTAAACCCTAAGAACAATTGTGGCCACCAAACATACCGCTTTAATAAAGGGTAAGTAGCTATCATACACATTGAGATTATTCCAAGTATAAGTGTAGTTTTATTAGTTAATAATAAGATTACCAGGGCAATAGACAGTAACAGTGAAAGTAAAGCCAAAGCCTGCTTTATGTTTAATGCACCACTTGCAAGTGGCCTATATTTTGTTCGTTCAACGTGCGCATCTATTTTTCTATCGAAGATATCATTGATTATGCACCCTGCGGGTCTCATTAAAAATGCACCTATAGTAAACAAAACAAGGAGAAAAAGAGTCTGATACGATAGAGAAGTTGAGGCTAAAAGAATACCGCTCAAACTGGGAAATAGCACAAGCCACAAACCCGTTAAACTGTGCAACCTCATTAATGAAAAGTAACGATTGAAATGCATTAATTAAGTGTGATTATGTAATATTTTGCTTACATTAACAAAATTATCGAACGCTAAGTCAGGCTTGAAAACTAGTTCAGGTATAAATCGCAAATCAACATAACACAGTATAGATTTACGTATTGACCATGCAGATTGGTTCATTTCATTAACAACGGTGTTAAGATCACAATTATTCTCAGAAGGATCTCCAGTGCGTCTTTTTTCTGGATCTAAGTAGTCAGCTACTTGAATATTCAATGAAGATAACACAATATATACATCTGCTTTTTTCAAATCTTTACTTAATTTTACGTCAGATACCGCTACATTTTTATTGAACACCTTACCTTCCATTAGAATTCTTGATATTGCTCTATGCAATACCGATGCTATCTTTAGGTTTCTAATTTCCTTTTTCATATCCAGCTACTATAACACCCTTTCTTCTTGCACTAATTGATAAGCTTCCAAAATATCTCCAACTTTAATATCGACATTACCCTCTAGTGATACTCCGCATTCAAAGTTTACACCTACTTCTTTAACATCATCTTTAAATCTACGTAGTGCTTTTAACTTTCCTTCATGCACCAATTTGCCACCACGCACTACCTTAATTAAAGAATCTTTTTTTATGACTCCATCACTTACATAACATCCAATGATATTACCAGCTTTAGATACATTAAATATTTGCCTTACAGATGCAGAACCAACACGAACCTCTCGTGTAACAGGCTTTAACATTTTAGTTAAATACATTCTCATGTCGTCAATGAGCTCGTATATTATGTTATAAGTATGTATTTCTATACCTTTTTGTTTTGCCAAGTCCCTTATTTTTGAGTCCACTTTTACATTAAAAGCTAAAATTACTGCACTTGATGCTTCTGCAAGCAGCACATCTGAATCTGTTATCCCTCCTACTGCTTTGTGTAGGATATTTAATTTCACTTGGTCTTTACCGAGTTTATCAATTGAACTTGATATTGCTTCAATAGAACCAGTTACATCGCACTTTAAAACTACAGATAGTTCTTCTGTTTCGCTGTTATTACGACTGAATATATCTAAATTATTGTCGCCCAAATCTTCTTTCTTTTTCTTGATCAACTCTAGCCTGTATTCAACAATTTCACGCGCCTGCTTTTCAGAATTTACAACAACAAATTTATCTCCAGCATTTGGTACACCATTTAGACCAGTAATTTCAATTGGAGCGGAGGGTAGTGCTGCTTTTTCTCTTTGACCAAGGTGATTAACCATACTACGTACTTTACTGTATGTTGTACCAACTACCAATATGTCACCAACCTTTAACGTTCCTTCCTCAACTATCAATGTAGCTGATATTCCTTTCGCTTTATCTATTTTGGATTCTATTACCCATCCAAGTGCTCGACAATCTTCTATTGCTTCTAGCTTCATTAATTCAGCGATTAACAAAATCGTCTCTTCTAGTTTATCTAAATTAGTTTTCTTTTTTGCTGATACTGGCACAATCATAACATCACCACCAAGCTCTTCAGGAATGAGATCATATTGAGGTAAGCTACTCATTACTTTCTCCACATCACCAGGCTCAGATTTATCAATTTTATTAATAGCAACTATAATAGAAACATTTGCTGCTTTTGCATGATTTATTGCTTCAACTGTTTGTTTCATGATTCCATCGTCAGCTGCAACTACTATTACAACTATATTAGTAATATTGGCACCACATGCACGCATCGCAGTGAACGCTTCATGTCCTGGTGTATCAATGAAAGTAATTTTTTGCTTATCTTTTGTTATTATTTGATAAGCACCTATGTGTTGAGTTATGCCACCTGACTCTCTTTCTGCAACATTAGATTCACGAAATGCATCGAGCAATGAGGTTTTACCATGATCGACGTGTCCCATAAAAGTGACGATTGGTGGTTTAGGTTTTTTAGGCAGGCTTTCTCTGCCTTCTATAAAAAATAAATCCTTTTCTTTGTTGGCATCGCTCACTCGTTTAGCCGTATGATTAAATTTTTCCACTATTTCACATGCTATATCTGGATCCATCAGATCATCTACTCTATAACTCTCACCGACTTCTTCTTTGAACATTTTTAGCACACTCTTGCTATCTTCTGCCATGCGAATAGATAACTCCCTGATAGTTATTTTGTCTGGTATAATAACTTCTCTTGATATATTTTTACCCTTAGTAAACTTTGACTTTCTACCTCTTATACCAAACCTTTGCTTAAATACAGGGGGTTGTTCAGTTTTTTCATCTATTGCCTGTGCAATTACCAGTTTAGAATGCTTAGAATATATATCTTTGTTGACTTTAAAAGACTTTTTATCGTTGTCCTCATGGTCAATACTATCTTCTTTTGGTTCAACTAAGTGGGTATTACTTAAAACTTGCTTATTTATTTCCTTAGATAAAGCGTCCGCTTCATTTTTCTCGTCAGTCTCTTTATTGCTGTCTTCTTTTGCTGTTTTCTCTTTTTCTTCTCTCTGATTTCTTTCTTTCAGCAAAGCAGCATTCTGCACAGCATTAATGCGAAAAATTTGTTCTTTCTCTGTTAAAGAACCTAATTTACTCTCGTCAAATAAATTATGTTCTTCTGCATCATGAGATTTTTTTCTTCTTTTTTTTACTACTGTAGCTCCAGTACTTGGGCTAGCTGAAGAGTTTAAATTGAGGTCTAATTTAAGCTTGCTTAAACCTTGGAGCGTTAATTTTTTATCACTGATATCTTCATTATTCATATTATTTTATTATATTAATCCAAGCTTTTTACGTGCTTCTATGATTATTGAATCTACTGTATCTTTTAGATCTTCTTTGCTATCGGATGAGGAAGAGAGTATGCTGCAAAACTCATAACTTGATAAATCTGCTATGTCCTCTAAAGTCTTAATATCATGCTTACTAAGAGCAATTTTATTGTCTATTGATAAAGTTAAATTGATTACATCATCCTCCATACCTAAACTTTTTAGCTCTTCTATTTTTCTATCATTTTCTGCTTTCAGGTACTTATTTGCTCTATTGTGAAGTTCGTTTGCAATATCTTCATTAAAGCCCTCTATTGAAGCAAGCTCTTTAATTGAAGCGCTAGATATGTCTTCTACACTTGAAAAACCTTCTGTTACCAATAGCTGACCCATAATCTCTTCTAAGTTTAAAGCTTCAGCAAATAAAGCTGAACATTGACTAAGTTCTTTACTTCGCCTTTCTGATTCTTGCTGAGTGCTTAATATCTCAATTTTCCATCCAACAAGCTCTGAAGCTAATCTTACATTCTGGCCCTTTTTTCCTATAGCTAAACTCAATTGATCTTCAGCAACTATTAACTCTATGCAATTTTCATTTTCATCAATAATAACCTTCGATACTTCTGCAGGAGTAATGGCTTTGATAACAAATTGACCCAAATCTGAGGAGTAATTTATAACGTCAATTTTTTCACCATTTAATTCGTGTATAATAGTTTTTATTCTATCTCCCTTAACTCCAACACAAGCACCTACTGGATCAATGTTCTTGTCGGGAGAGAAAACGGCAACCTTAGACCTTGAACCAGCATCTCTAGCTATACCTTTAATTGTCACTAATCCGTCAGCAATTTCTGGTATTTCTTGATTTAATAATGCCTCCAAAAAGCCTTCATGAGTCCTAGAAAGAATAATTTGACGTCCATCATCAGAACGCTTAACAGTCTGTATGTAAGCTTTAACCTTATCACCTTCACGAAATGATTCACCACCAGTTAAATTTCGCAATGGAAGATATGCCCTAGTGCCATTTATGTCTATAATAAGATCTGAATATTCTACTTGTTTAACAATACCATACCTTATTTCTCCCACTTTATCTTTAAATTCCTCATATTGCTTTTTTGACTCTTCATCTTTAATTATTTGAGCAATCGTTTGCTGGGCAATTCTTGCTGAAGCAAGATCAGTGTTAAGAGAGAGCAATTCACTAACAGTATCTCCAACTTTTGCATCTCCTTTTATTAATTTAGCTTGTGTAAGCGTAATTGATTCACACTCAGTATTCTCTTTTTCATTTGATTCATCATCAATAACTTTTAGTTTTCTATATGAAGTAACTTTGCCTGTGTTTCTATCTATATCAACTACAATTTTACTTTTGCTACCATATTTTTGATGAGCCACTGCTTCTATAGCACTTTCTAGTGCCTTTATTACAACATCAAAATCTAAACCTTTTTGAAGTGAAAGCTCTCCTGCTGTTTTTATTACATCAAGGCTTCCAACTATGTTATTCTTGTTACTTTTCTGCTTAACACTGCTTTTACGATTAGCAATCATAATAAATAAATCCAATGTAATTAGTTATAATTATAGCTCCAACGGGCAAAGAACACTATCTTAAATGTTAAATGATTGCTAATTTAAGTCAAGTTTTTTCATGTTTTTGTATAACAAGCAACGCAGGAGTAAAGAATAAAGTTAAAACCGTTGCAGCCAATATTCCACTTGCTATGGTTGTTGAAATGTCAACCCACCACTGGCTTGATGGAGCATCATATGTGATTTGTAGCGTAAAAAAATTGATATTTAACCTGGTAATCATCGGTATTAAACCAAGAACTGTGGTTGCAACGGTAAGCAATATTGGCCTAACGCGAGAAATTGCAGCGTTTATTACACATCGCTTGATGTCATTTTTGTGTACCTTAATTTGGTGATGAAAGGCATCAAGCAATAGTATGTTATTATTTACTATAATTCCCGCCAAAGCAATTATCCCCACTCCACACATAACAACTACGAAAACTTGTTGGATAAGAAAGAAAACAAAAAACACACATGTTGTGGATAAAAACACTGCTGTCATTACGATAAATGTATGGTATACATTATTAAACTGTGTCACTAATACCAATATCATTAGTGTAATCGCTAATATAAAAGCCTTTAACAAAAATGCTCCTGATTTTTGTTGATCTTCTTTGTCGCCTTTAAAATCAATTTTTACTCCCTTGTCCCAATCCTGGGCAATAGAATTCTGAATGAACTTTACTCTTTCATCAACAAGATAGCCAGTATCAACGTCAGCAGAGATTGTCACTGTGCGTAATCCATCAATCCTGTTTAGTTTGTTTACCTTTTTTTCGGGAGCATATTTTACTATATTGCTCATAGGATACGGGCCATTAACTGTATTGATAAAAAGATTGTCTATAGTCTTCATGTTGCGATCCTTTCCAGGGAAACGGAGTACAATATCGATTTCTTCATCCGTGTTATTTGGTCTATATTTTCCAATCAACACTCCATTTGTAACCATCTTTATAAAATCGCCAATGGTTGCAACACTTACTTCAGAGCTTGTAGCCTTATTCTTATCAACACTCATATTCCACTCTATTTCAGGTGCTGATCTGCTATCTTGAATATTTATAAACCCGGATGAAGGTTGGTTCATAATTTCTAGAATTTTCTCTGCTGCTAAATTCAAACTGGATACACTCCCGCTGAGGTTAATTTGTATTGGCTTGTCAGCCGACGGTCCTGGCTTTTCCTCTTGAACATTAATTATTATTCCTTTCATGTCTTGCACACTGCTCCTTATATCATTTAGTATGTGCTTAGCTTTGCGCCTGAAGCGCCAATCCATAAGTTCTAGTTGTATTCTGGCGATAACGTTGTCTGAAAATGCTCCTGATCTAGCATAAGAAACATGAATTTCTTTTTCAATGCTCAAAATGCGTTCTTCCACTTCTTTGAGTATCAGATCTCGTTCTTTGGCTGATAAGCTTTCTTTTGCTTTAACACTGATTAAAATATTATCTGAATCCACTTTCGGAAAAAACTTTACTCCAGGACCAAAAGTAAAGTACAGCACACTAAATGAAAACAAAACGAATACAGTAGCACATACGAATTTTTTAGGATGATCCAAAACCTTCTCTAGCATGCGTACGTAAGCTCTTATTATAGGCCCAGCATTTTTTATTTCACCACTTTCTATAGCACTCATTTTTTTTATTTCTTTTTTTGAAGTTATCGAAGGCTTACCAAATATTGCACCAAGTGTTGGTATAAAAACCAAAGCCATAATGAGCGATCCAGTCAAAGTTAGGATTATTGTAATTGGTATGTACTGCATGAATTTACCAACAGTATCAGGCCAGAATAATAGAGGAAAAAACACTGCTAATTTAGTTAACGTTGATGATAGAACCGGATAAAACATATCACGAACTGAAGTGTAAAAAGCTTCTACTTTGTCCATTCCGCAGATCATCTTTCTATCGGCATATTCGCTGATCACAATTGCATCATCAACCAGCATGCCAACAGCCATAATTAAACTGAAGAGCACAACGATATTTAAGGTTATACCCATAAAGTAAAGAGCTATTATCCCAATGAGAAAGGAACCGGGTATCGAGAGTGCCACAAGAATAGCAATCCTTGTTCCCATAGAAAGCATCATTATGATCAATATTAACAACACAGCAAATATTATGCCGTTTTCCAAGTCATCAAGCACATCGCGGACGTTTTTTGACTGGTCGTTTAAGTACACCACTTTTAAATTTTCAGGTAATTGATCTTTTGCCTTATCCATTAAGTATTTTACTTGATTTACTGTGTCTATTATGTTTTTTCCGTTACGTTTTGAAATTTCTAGCATGACACTAGGTAATCCATTAATGCGAGCAAATCCTTGGTGATCCTCAAACCTAGGGTATACTTTTGCTATATCTTTGATTCTCAAAACTGCATCGCCTTGAGATCTAATAGGAATATTCATAATATCTTCTATATCTTTTAATAACCCTGATATTTTAATCGAATATTTACCGGTATCATTTTCCAGTGACCCAGCTCCCACTAGTCTGTTATTGCTTGATATAGCTTGGAATATTTCGTTTGATTGAATGTTATATTTTGTTAGAACTGTGGGCTTAACTATCACTTCCACTGTTTCTTTACGCATACCTGCCACTTCAACTTTGAGAACATTTGGCAGAGATTCTATTTCTTTCTTTAGCTTGCGTGCTATTTCAGTTAAGGCTCTTTCTGGCAAATTACCAATTAAGCCGACATTGAGTATCGGAAATAAGCTCAAGTTTATTTCATTGATTATCGGAGATTCCGCTTCAACAGGTAACTTCGATTTTATGTTTGAAAGCTTTGAACGAACATTATCGAGCACTTCTTTATTATCATACTCTGTTCCAAATTCGAGTATCATGTGAGCACCATCATTAGTTGCAAAAGCTCTCAATTCTCTTACACCTTCGATGGATCTTAGTTCATTTTCTATAGGAAGCACTAATAGCTTTTCACTATCTTGAGCAGAAATCCCAGGAAGTCCAACAAACACGCTGATTATAGGAATCTGTATATCAGGATTGCTTTCCCTTGGCATTTTTACATAAACGTATGAACCGAAGATAAAAATTACTATAAGTAATAATACCACCGCCCTGTTTCGCTCTATGAGTAAGCTCTGCATGTTGAATGTTAGCTGAATATGTGTGTTTGTACAATATTATAGTCGAGATACATTGCATATTAATTAATCCTTGTGTAGCTTTAAAACTTTATGCAAATAATTAAAATTTTCGCAAAATTGCAAGTATAAGAAAATTCCTGTATAATAATTCTAGAACAGTATTTGAGAGGTTATTATGGTGGCAATTCTAAATATAACAAAAGGCAAAAATAAAGTTATTGTGTCTGGATTAGCTGGAGCTTTATCAGCTTTAATATTTTTAACAGCAATCCACATTGCCGCAAAGATAGCCATTATCGTTTCTGCTGCTGCAGTTACTTACTTATTACTTTCGCTGATTCATAAAATAAGAACTAAAAAAGAACAGCCTGAAATTACTGGTGTTTCAGGAGAGAAAGTTTCAGAAGATGAAGGGTATAGCAGTGTTGATGAAGGTGAAGAAAAAGATACCGCAAAAGAACCAGAAAGAACTGAAACTGAGTTAGAAGAAGAAATAATAAGGAAAAGAGCACAAGAACGCATGGAGAAAGGATCACTTGGTGGTCCTATAAATGCGTTTGGCGAACCAATTCATGTGACTATAGATGCTGAAAATAGTAATCCTGTTGATTATACAAAAACTATGGTAGTGCCTGAGGAAATTATTCTTAGCATGCTAAATGATAAAACTCTTACACAAAATAACTCTAGCTCTATAAAGAATCAGATGAAACCTCTTCCTGAGCACATGGATGTGCCTGGTAATCCACTTCCTGGGCAAGTGTTAAGCAATCTAGAGCTTGAATCTAAAAGCACGCAGAAACTATCTGCTTTAGACTTGCTATTACAGTGCAAAAATGTAGATAATGATGTAAAAAAAATGCTAAAACAGCCAATTACCCAAAAGGGGTTTAACGGATTAGGATTTGATAGATAGTTGTTATATTAACCTCTCCATCTCATATTGAGGATCAGATGCAATGCCGTAGACCCTATTTGGCGGAGCAATTTTGTTCTCTATACCAAAAACCATACCTTCAATTATTGCTGTGAGTACTTTTTCAAGGTCACAATCTGCTCCGGGAACGCGGTGCTCTAGGCGGCATCTTTTGAAATCGTTGCCAAAATAGGGAATTCTTATCGCAGCAGTTCTGTTATTTACTCCCCAACTAATCGTAGTTGGAGTGTGAATATCCGGATACTGAAATCTTAAATATGAATCATCATTTGGAGCAAAAAACAACATATGTTTTTTCATCATTGCACATAATCCACCAATACTATGAATCAGATAGTCACTGTACTTTTGCTCATTGATATAAAATAAGTTACCGTTATTTGAATTCACGAGATTAACATGCACATTTAATGCACTGCCTGCTCTATCCAAATAAGGCTTTGCTTTAAAAGAAACATTCCCACCTAGTTTTTGTGCTGTTTCAGTAAGTGATTGTTTTGCTAACTCAAAATGCTTAATTAAATTGTAGGAGTTCGTATAACAACCACTTTTTATCTCATACTGATGTGTAGAATTCTCCTTCTCGCAAGAAAATTCAAGAGATGCTATTTTATTTTTGATGCTATTCAGAAATAAGTATTCTTTTTCTATTCCTTCAATGTAAAACTCTAGTTCAATACCGAATACAGCATAACAACTCAAATTACTTAATATAATCATAAATTTGCTTCAGTAAATCTATATTAGGTTAGCTATATTTATATGAATACTTTACTTATTTGCCAGTAAATTTAACATCTTATTTATACATAATGTATTACTGTTTTTAATAGCATGCTTCTAATCCTCGATACAAGCGACATTTACAAATTTTTCATTTTTTTGAAATAAAAATGATCAATTTTAATGTTTTTATACCCTTTACAACCCATCAAAAAATCACCATAATTTTTAGTATGTATTAAGTAGTATTAGCTTTTCATTTTGCAGTAAGCTATTGATTATCTTATATTTTTCTAATTATTGCTTTTTTCTTGGTGTGGTATATGAACTTAACTAGCCCTAAGGTTTCTACTATGTTTTTTGATCAGATTATTACAGTAACGGATCACAATGTTACTTGGGAAAAAATCCAAAATTGTCTTTATAATCTTTATGGAGAAGCAACATATAATAGCTGGCTGAGTTCACTAAAATTTGTCAGTAGCAGAAATGGGGAAGTTCTTTTATCCGTGTCAACAAGGTTTATAAAAGAGTGGATTACAGTTCATTACATGAAAAAAATATTATCATTATGGCAAAGCGAAGATAAAAGTATACGTTCTATTGATATTCAAGTAATTGAGGAGAGGAATTCAAATTTTAATGTTATACTAAAAAACAGAGAGGAAAGTAATCATAATCTTGGTTCGCCGCTGGATCCAAGGTTCACCTTTGATAATTTTGTAGTGGGAAAGCCAAATGAATTAGCATTTACGGCGGCAAAGCGTGTGGCAGAATCTATAGATCCAATATTAGGCAGCAATCCTTTGTTTCTATATGGTGGAGTGGGACTTGGTAAAACACATCTAATGCATGCTATAGCTTGGCACATAGTCAATTCCCCATCAGCAAAAAGAAAAGTGGTGTATTTATCAGCAGAGAAATTCATGTACCAATATATTACAGCGCTGCGAAGCAAAGATATTATGTTATTTAAAGAGCAATTTAGATCAGTAGATGTATTGATGGTAGATGATGTGCAATTTATCAGTGGTAAAGATAGTACACAAGAAGAATTTTTTCACACTTTCAATGCATTGATAGACCAAAATAAACAATTGGTTATATCAGCTGATAGGTCTCCTAGTGATCTTGATGGAGTGGAAGAAAGAATAAAATCACGACTCGGTTGGGGGTTGGTGGCAGATATTAATGAAACAACTTTTGAATTAAGGCTTGGTATATTGCAGGCAAAAGTGGAGCAGATGAATATGTATGTTCCGAAAGATGTCCTAGAGTTTTTAGCAAGGAACATAAAATCTAATATAAGAGAATTAGAAGGAGCATTAAATAAGGTTACCCATACCTCATTAATTGGAAGAAGTATGACGGTAGAATCAGCTAGTGAAACCCTAATCGATCTTCTTAGGTCAAATCATAGGTCAGTCACAATAGAAGAAATACAAAAGAAAGTAGCTGAATTTTTCAATATAAAGGTTGCAGATATGCAATCCAATAGAAGGCTTCGCAGTCTTGCAAGGCCAAGACAAATAGCTATGTATTTTGCCAAAAAATTTACGCAAAAAAGCCTACCAGATATTGGGAGAAACTTTGGTGGCAGAGACCATGCTACTGTTATACATGCAGTAAAACAAGTAGAAAATTTTATAAAGACCGACTCAAAATTTGCTGATGAAATCAATCGATTAAAAAAACTGTTTAAGTAGCGTTTTTAAAATAGCTAATAACAAATCCTAAAATGAATCGACTATAGTTTTAATCCGTTTAAGTTTAAAATCTTCTGTTAGCTTCGCAGAATACATTTCCTTATTGTGTTGATTATAGAAGGTAAATTCGTGATCATCTAAATTTAGTATTGCAAAGCCAAAGCCAAAAAAGTTTCTAACCTCGTGTGCTAAGTAGTTTTTACCATTTAAATAGTCAAATTCTACATTTTGATAAACAGATTCTTGATCTTGAGCGTGTAATGATGCACCACCGTTTCCAACTATAATTTGGTCTGGAACATTATCCATTAATAAAATCTGGGCTATATGAATGTGGCCAGAAACTATGGTAGTAACATTGCTTGGAAATTTATCTCCAAAAGCTTCGATTTGTGTAAGATTACCATGGCTTTTTAATGTCAAAAATTCTTTTTTTGGAGATCTCCAAAGCGGTTTATGAGTTAAAAACCACATGGGCTTGTCAGAACTATTTTGTATCAATTTATCAAATTGCCTCTCAAAAGCATCAATTGTGCTTTGGGTTGTAAAAATATCCTCACCGGATGAAGAGTCGAAGATAAAAAATTTCATCGGTCCAGCATCTAAGGACCAACTAGAAACGAAGTTTCCACATTTTTCAGACGAAAAGGGGTATGAATCTAGATACCTGAACCATCCTTCATAAGCTCTATCACAACTCTCATGGTTTCCACGAACAAAAAGGAAAGGGGATTGTGATAAAATATCCTTTGCAGGCTCAAACCAATCAGCGTACCAAACTTCTTTATTATATCCATAAATATCGCCACACTTTTTTGTATTTCTACATTTTGTTTGTCTATAATGATAATCACCAACATGGATAATTAAATCTGGTTTATGAAGGGCGATTGAATCTAAATTTTTTTTTAAAGGCCAGCTATCTACCGAATTACATTCCTGCTGAAATAACATATTTATTCTACAGCCCGTGTCACCAATGAAAGCAATTTTATTAACCTTTTTTGGTAATATAGGAACCCGTAGATCCTCAATACTAATGTTTTTGGCACTTGTTTGTACTGTCAGTTCACAAACTGTTTCGTTATGACCACCATTGTTAATTGAGCTGCGATTCAGCATTTCTGTTTCCTCGCCATCAACATAAACAATGGGACACATGTCATTGTCCGTAATTGCGCGTATGCTTAGTTTATTTTCTGGGATAACTTGAGACCATGTGTATAATATTTGTGCATGGACGAAATGAAAGCTAGTTATAAGAGAGAGAGCTAAAAAAATAAAGATATTAGCTATATTCATTTGTATAAAAACCTAAGTTAAAAATTAGTAGTAAGGTTATCTTAAATGATTAAAATTTATAATCACAAAATTCATAATCAAATTATACAAACAATTTCTAAATTATTCTAGTATCAGATTGACACTCTAGATGAAAAATTCTAAAATGATTAAGTAATTTAAAATAATTATATAAAAACTAGAATATAGTGCGGCCGTGGTGGAATTGGTAGACACGCAGCGTTGAGGTCGCTGTGGCTCATAAGGCCTTGGAAGTTCAAGTCTTCTCGGCCGCACCAGTTTTTATCGCTGTTTAATATGGGTAAAAATGTTTATAGGAAATCAGAGTAGCAATAAGGTAGAAAGAGCTATCAGCGAAATCAGGCGCGGTCGGCCAATTGTAATATATGATGAAAGTAATTACCTATTGTTTGCTGCTGCTGAGGCTTTAGAAAGAGATTTATTTAATCAATACAAGCTTACATCAAGTAATGTATATGTTACTTTAACTTCAAGTAAGGTAAAATACATATCTCAGAATAAAGAACATAACAGCAAACGTCTGTTGGTGAATAATTTTGATGAACTGCTCTATTTAATAAACTGTTCAAAGGAAGATTGCATAAAAGAGTTGCAATGCTCAAAGACAATAGATGAATGTGCTATTGCCTTGCTTAAGTTCTCAGAATTATTGCCATACGCGTTAGTGGCTGATATGACTTTTGAGAATAACCATGAAATGCGAAATTGGTGCGAGAAAAATGACGTTATTGCACTGGACACGTCATTCATAAATAATTTTCAAGAAAATCAGGATGTATATGAAGTGTGCAAAACATCATTATTTTTAAAACAGACTCAAGAAGTAAATATCATATCTTATAGAACCGAAAGTGGTGGAAGAGAACATCATGCAATTATCATTGGCAATCCAGATAAAGATGACGAACCATTAGTGAGAATTCATTCTTCGTGCTATACGGGTGACTTGTTAGATAGCTTGTCATGCGATTGCAGAAGTCAGTTACATCAAGCAATTCAAATGATAGCTGACTCTGGAAGTGGTATTATATTGTATTTGATGCAAGATGGAAGAGGCATTGGTTTAACTAATAAGTTAAGAGCGTACAGTATGCAAAGAGGACATAATCTTGATACTGTTGATGCAAATAGAATATTGGGTTTTGAAGATGATGAAAGGAGTTTTGCTGTTGCAGCTAAAATGCTTAAGAAATTGAACATTAACAAAATCCAATTACTTACAAACAATGATAGGAAATTGTCAGAATTGGAAAGTAGTGGTATAGGAGTTACAAAGTGTCTACCACTTATTGTGGAACGTAATAAATATAACGATTCATATATGGAGACAAAGTTTGGTAAATTAGGCCATAGATTAAGAGTTTTTTAGCTTTTTTGCTGTAACTACTTTGTTAATTTGCTATGTTTATTAACATAAGTTAAGATTTTTAGGAATACTAAAATGCTAAGATTTTTTAAGCGAGAAAAAAATACTGAATCCTTAGATAAGGATATAAATTGGAATTCAAACCGCTACAGCACAGTTATTGCTCAAAGGAATATTCTACTTTTATTTGCATTAATATTATTAGCAACGATCTCTATCAGCATATTAGTCATATTTAAAATTAGCACAAGTAGCACTATTGAGCCATTTGTTATAGAAATTGACAAGAAATCAGGAATAGTGCAATTGGTTGATCCTGTCACAGTAAAACAGTATTCTGCAGATGAAGCGCTAAACGATTATTTTATTTCAGAGTATATAAAAGCAAGGGAGGTTTTTGATCCATATCATTATAATTATAACTATTATACAAAGGTGAGGTTGTTTTCCTCACCTAATGTGTATAATGAATTTAGAAATTATGTAGGATCGCAGAATATGGATGATCTTTTTAATTTATATTCAGATACCAAAAGTGAATTTAAAATTCGCTCAATTCAAAAGTTGGGTAACGATGCTCTTCAGGTGAGATTTTTTGTGGAATTTACACGGAAAGATGGAAGTTCTACGAGAAAAAATAAGATAGTTATTATGTCATATAGATATGCATCGCTTGAAATGGATGATCAGCAAAGATATATTAACCCATTAGGATTTCAAGTTATTTCATATAGAGTAGATGATGAATATGTATAGGATATTATTAGTTTTAGCTTTACTTGTAAGTGGCAATTTAAACGCATCCATTAATTATAATGAGCCTATTTCTATAGATAGTAGAATAAAGACTTTTGTGTATAGCCCTAATGAAGTATTTACGGTGGTTTTTAGTCAGGGTTACTATTCTTATATTGAATTTGCGGAAGGAGAAAAAGTTAAAAATATCGCTGTTGGTGATGCATCAAGTTGGAAAATTAATCCTTATGACAATAAATTGCTTATCATGCCATTTGAAGTTAGTAGTCGCACTAACATGATTATTACGACAACTAAAAAAAGAAATTACATTTTTGATTTAATCTCAAGGCCAAACTACGATAAATACCCGGATACTGATGCTAAGAAAGTAGATCACGATTATTCTGCTGAAAAGGATATATCTTACGTAGTACGTTTTTATTATCCTCAAGAAGAAGGTGAATTTGATGTTGATTTAGATGAGGTTTCTTTACCTACTCAAATGCAATATACTACAGACAAGCTAGAAAAAATAATACAAGAAAATGATACGAAGTACAATTATACATATATTGATGAAGGTGGTAATGCGGATATAGTTCCGATCGAGTTATTTGATGATGGTTATTTAACCTATTTAAAATTTAGAAATAATAATAAAATACCTCAGGTTTTTGTAGAAGGGGAGGATAAACCTTGTAAAAGGCTGTTATTTGATGATTATGTTATAATAAAAGGAGTACATAAAAAGCTATTTATGCGTTATGAAGATGGTGAAGTTGAAATTATAAATAGGTCACTTTAGCTGTGGTACATGCAATATGAATAAAGAAAGGCGTAACAATTCAGAAGATGAATCAGAAATAGAGAATAAGGTAGTAACAGTTGGCTCTAATCAAGGTCATAGGGCATTGATGGTCATTATTTTAGTGCTTCTGGCTGGTGGAGTGTATTATCTCTATTTTAGTCCTTCTCCTAAAGAGGGTTCAGAAGTTATTAAAAAAGAGGAAACAAAGCAAAACGTTCAAGAATTGAAAGGAAAGTTGGAACAAGTTCCAGATAATGTAATGGTTCCTGAAAGAATAATAACTGATCCCTTACCACCCTTACCTCCTCTTCCTACACCACTAATCATACCAGAAATAAAACAAATTAGAAAAGAAGAAGTGATGAAAAAAGAAGAAGAGAAACCAAAAGAAACTCCTGTGTCAAATATACCTATTTTGCCAAAGCAAAATTTTCCTTCTAGTAATGTTATGGGCAATTTACCTACCTCGTTTCCTACAATAGGGGGTGGCGGTTATCCTAGAGACAGACGTAGTGCACAGATGTTGACAATTTCAGGTGGTAGTGGAGAGAACAAGGCTGCTGATGCTATTTTATCCGACACTTCAGCACAATCGAGCAAAGCTACCAGAGTAGGAAAGCTTGGTTTAATGATTACTCAAGGTAAAATTATTGATGCTGTTCTTGAAACTGCAATAAACTCTGATCTGCAAGGAATGCTGCGTGCTATGGTGAGTAGAGATGTTTATGCAGAAACTGGTGATACAGTTTTAATACCTAAAGGCTCAAGATTGATAGGCAGTTATTCATTTGACTCGAATGTTGCTAAATCTCGTGTAAATATAAACTGGAATAGAGTGATTCTGCCACATGGAATAGATATTGCAATCTCATCACTTAGTACTGACGAGCTTGGTAGAGCAGGAATAGCAGGAATAGTTGATAACAAAATAGTAAGTGCGTTATTCTCTTCAGTGACACTTGCTGGTGTTTCGATTGGTTCTGCTGTTATAGGGCAAAAGGCTTCTAATCTTGTTGATACGCTAACTATCAGAGATGCAGTAAAGTCTATCACTGCAACCGAAATAGATTTTTCTTCTCTCCAACTCATTATTGACCCAGAAAAGAAGATATCTAGTGACAAATGGAAATTAGGCCTTGGGGCTATCGGAAGAATTCGGAGTGCCAAAAGCAGACAAGATTTACTAAAAATAATGAAAGAGGAAATAGCAAAAGCACTAGGAATTGAAGAAGACGAGGTAAATATAAGCCTGGAAATTGTAAATCAACTGTTAGAACAAATTCAAAGAAAAAGCAAGTCTGTTTATGATGAAGCAATCGGGAAATCAATCGAGGATTTTTCTAAAGATATGCGGGATGTAGTGGGCAGATATACAGATAAAAAACCAACTATTTATGTTGATCAAGGCACTGCATTGAAAGTATTTGTTAACCAAGATATAGTATTTCCTCCACAGGCAATATTAAATCAATGAAATGAACTATGCTGCACTTGATACATATTTGGAGCCATTACAAGGCATATTTCAAGAAGAAGGCGTAAATGAAATATCAATAAATAAGCCAAAGGAAGTATGGATTGAAAATCGCGGTGAAATAAGGTGTGAAAAATTAGAAGTATTCGATCTTAACCATTTGAAATCTCTTGGCAGACTGATTGCTCAAGCTACAGAACAAAAACTTAGCGAAGAAGCGCCGTTACTTTCGGCAACATTACCAAATGGTTATCGTATACAGATAGTATTTCCGCCAGCATGTGAACCTGATAAAGTAGTCATGTCGATTCGTAAGCCTTCTAGCATGCAGTTAGCACTCGATGATTACGAAAAAATGGGGGCTTTTTCTGAAACTGTTACAGAAGCAACTGATAATCCAGTTGACCGTCATTTGGATTTATTGTTAAGGCAAAAAAAAATAAAAGAGTTTTTAGAATACGCTGTAATAAGTAAGAAAAATATTATAATTAGTGGTGGAACTTCCACTGGTAAGACTACTTTTACTAATGCTACTTTGCGTGCTATTCCAGCTGAGGAAAGAATTATTACTGTTGAGGATGCAAGGGAAATCGTTTTGAACGATCATCCCAATAAAGTCCATCTAATTGCCTCTAAAGGAGGGCAGGGCAGAGCAAAAGTAACCACTCAAGATTTGATAGAAGCGTGCTTACGTTTAAGGCCAGACAGAATAATAGTTGGTGAGCTCCGTGGAGCGGAAGCTTTTAGTTTTCTCAGGGCGATAAATACTGGTCACCCTGGATCAATATCAACCCTTCATGCAGATAGTCCAACAATGGCCCTTGAGCAAATAAAATTGATGGTTATGCAGGCAAATCTTGGCATTCCTCCAGACCAAATTATACCATACATTAAAAATGTGATTGATATTGTTATTCAGCTAAAAAGAACCGGTGGGGGCAAAAGAAGCATTTCTGAGATATTATTTACTAGATCTGCGAGCGAAAATGCTTAAATTTATACATAAGTTAAGGAAGAGTAGTTTATGAGTAATGGAAATCACCTACGTAATATTCTCATAGGAGGTGTAGTAGCTTTTAGCGTACTTGAGTTTTGCTTCTATCTATCTGGTATATTGTTTGTTCTGTTTGCTGATGGTCCGGATGCTGTGGATTTTAAGGCAATTAATCCTAGTTTGACGCCTTTCCCTCAAGCTCTTTGGCCAACGATTTTTGATCATATACAATATTGTTGGCATCATCCAGAGTTATATAGCCTTGAGCTCAAAATCACATTAATTATATCTTCTGCACTGCCTATCATTGTTTTAATGATTATCTTATGGAATTTAAGAGAAAGGATAATTGAGTGGCGACCATTTAAAAAGAAGGAATCACTTCATGGAGATTCGCAGTGGGCATCAGAGAAAGACATACGAAAAGCAGGATTAAGAAGCAAAAAGGGATTATTGCTTGGTAAAGATAAAAGAGGATACTTCATTTCTGATGGGTTTCAGCATGCATTGTTATTTGCACCTACAGGTTCTGGTAAGGGTGTTGGCTTTGTAATTCCTAATTTATTATTTTGGACTGACTCGATAATTGTACACGACATAAAATTAGAAAACTATGAAATAACAAGTGGTTGGCGAGAACGACAAGGACAAAAAGTATACGTATGGAATCCAGCGCAGCCAGATGGAATAAGTCACTGTTACAATCCATTACAATGGATTAGTGAAAAACCTGGGCAGATGGTTGACGATGTGCAGAAAATAGCTAACCTAATCATGCCTGAACAAGACTTTTGGCAGAATGAAGCAAGAAGCTTATTTGTTGGAGTGGTATTATACTTACTTGCTGCACCAGAGAAAGTTAAATCTTTTGGTGAAGTTGTGCGTACGATGCGTAGTGATGACGTGGTTTATAATCTTGCTGTTGCTCTTGATACAATGGGTAAAATACTACACCCTGTAGCATATATGAATATTGCAGCTTTTTTACAAAAAGCTGATAAAGAAAGGTCAGGTGTTGTATCAACCATGAACTCATCACTTGAATTGTGGGCAAACCCATTGATTGATACTGCAACTGCGTCAAGTGATTTTAATATTCTAGATTTTAAAAAGAAGAAAATTACAGTTTATGTTGGTTTAACTCCTGACAACTTGACTAGGCTCAGGCCTTTAATGCAGGTTTTTTACCAACAGGCAACTGAGTTTTTATGTAGAAAATTGCCATCGGATGACGAGCCTTATGGCGTATTGTTTTTAATGGATGAGTTTCCTACACTTGGAAAAATGGAGCAATTTCAAACAGGTATTGCATATTTTCGTGGTTATCGAGTTAGGTTATTCTTAATTGTTCAAGATACTGAGCAGCTCAAAGGAATATACGAAGAAGCAGGGATGAACTCCTTTTTGTCAAACTCGACTTACAGAATAACTTTTGCAGCCAATAATATTGAAACAGCTAATTTAATATCGCAACTTATAGGAAACAAAACTGTACAACAAGAATCGTTGAATAAGCCTAAATTTTTAGATTTAAATCCTGCTTCAAGGTCATTACATATCTCTGAAATACAGAGAGCATTGCTATTGCCTCAAGAAGTTATTATGTTGCCACGTGACGATCAGATAATTTTAATAGAGTCGACTTACCCAATTAAATCAAAGAAAATTTTGTACTACAGTGATACCACCTTCACAAGAAGGCTGCTCAAACAAACTCGTGTGCCTACACAAGAACCATATGACCCAAACAAAGTTCTTTCTGCCGCTGCGAGCAAAGATCAGGTTAATAACGAGGGGAATAATGTTCTTGAGGGACCTAATTCAGTTGATTATCCTGCTGAAACTAAAACCGAAGATGCAGTATATGATGAATCAGATGAATTTGCAGACGAAGATATTGATGATGAAGATATCGACGATAAGTTTGAAGATGATGACGAGGAAGATGAGGATAGGAGCGATGATGGGTTTGATGACGAAGAAGAGGAGGATGAATTTGAAGATGAAGATAAATTAAAAAATGACGAGAAGTAAGGTTAACTTTGCCTATTTTTAGCTCAGAAAAGTGCAAGTTATGCAAATAATTAGGTTTTTCATATTAAGCCATTTTTAATTAATTAGTATTAGATTAGCTATTTTAACTAGGGGAGTAGTAATGATTAGTAAAAAAACATTAGCGGTTACAGCATTTGCTTTATTGTTGTCACAACAATCTTTTGCAAGTGAAACAGAAGGGTTTTACTTTGGTAGTGGGTATTACGGTCAATATTTAAATAACACAAGCGTACTAAAAACAAGCACTACAGGTATCAAAAATTTGTCTATAAATGACAGGGGTGCTCAGAACACAGAAGGTCAGTCACTAAGTGAGTATAAAGGAGATTATAATCCACCTTTTGCTGCAAATGTGGCATTTGGTTACACAGGAGAATTGGGTAACAACAGCTATAGGGCTGAATTGGAAGGAATGTATTCTTCTGTAAAAGTGGATAATATTGGTTTAACAAGTAGCCAAATAACTGTTTCATACCTAAAGGAGACTCCTAATAAAGAAATTTATCTCTATAGTGCTGCAGTTAGTCATGACCAAATTGAGAACATATCTGTAATGGCAAATGTTTATCATCATTGGAAAAGTGACCGTTTCTCTTTTTCTCCTTACGTTGGTATTGGGATCGGTGCAACAAGAATGACGATGTTTGAAAAACCGTCAATAAGACCCGCAGGTCAATTAAAAGCTGGCTTTGACTATCGCATAAACGAAGATGTAAATATGCATATCGGATATAGAGGTTTTGGTGCTATTGGTAGCGATATTAAGCTTACAGCAAAAAGGTTAGGACAAGTGGTAGACGGCCATAATGCTGGAAAAAAGAAGCTTGATCCTAGCTCAGGTAACAAAGTAACTGAGGAAATAAATATAGGTAATCAACTATTTCACACACACGGCATAGAGGCTGGCCTTACTTTCCACTTTGCTAGTAAAGCTTAAACATGTTGCCCTTTAAAAAATGCATAAAACCGTTCCTGTCATCCTATGGCTTGACCATAGTAAATATAGATCCCAGTGTCACGCACTGGGATGACGAGGTAGAGGGTACTGGGATGATGAGGTAGAGGGTACTGGGATGATATAGGATAATATGGGATGAAGGAGATAATACAAGAAAACATTAGCTATGTTCTTTTCACAACAATGCATCTCTTCATTCCCGCTAAGTCATATACATATTCCTGAAAAGCTAGTTCATACAAGGGTATTATTTTGTCAATATCATTTTGATCTTCACCTACCTCCAATATCGCAAACCCATTTTTTTTAAGGCACTTTCTCAATATTGGAAAAATACTCAAATAACAGCTCAAACCATCAATACCACCATCAAGGGCAATTCTTGGTTCCTTTTGCACTTCAGCTTGCAAGTCTTTCAATTTGCTTCTTTTAATATATGGAGGATTACTGATTATAAGATCGAATGAACCTCTGCACTCTGTCCACGAACTTGGAAATATTTTGGCTCTGCTGAGAAGATCATGTTTTTTTGTGTTCTGATAGGCAACTTTATATGCTTCCAAGCTTTTTTCAAAACCGACGCCAACAGCATATTCATACTCACTAAGTACGGATATCAATAAACAACCTGTGCCTGTACCAAAATCTGCAATTTTTAGTTTCTGTTTTTTGTTTGGGTAATATTTTAACACTGCTAGGATTATTGTTTCACTATCTGGCCTTGGATCTAAAACATGCTGGTTAACTATAAAATTTTTACTCCAGAATTCACGATTACCTATTATTTGCGATATTGGATATCTTTCCGCTCTTTTTTTTGTTAATTTCCAAAATAAAAGTTCTTTCTCCATCGGCACTTGATCAGCATGGTTCACAATTATAAATGATCTTTCCACTCCAAGTACGTGCTGCATGATGATTTCACAATCTAAATGTGGTGATTCAACTTTATGTGACGATAATAACTCCGATCCTTCTTGAATTAAAGTGCTGATTGTTTTCATTATTCTAAAAATATGTTTCTTTCAGCCAAAAATAGCAAGATGAGCTTCCAGTTTAGGGTAGCTGCACTAAATCCCAGTGTCAAGCACGCAGCTGTACGAACATTGCAATTTGCAGATCCAAGTAGCTTGACTACTTGGATCCAGCTAAGTTGGTGAGCATAAAAGTATAGCTAATGCGAGCTTTACGTCATACCGTCACGGTATCTCTAGATTCCGCTAACACGTAGCGGGACGACGAGGTCAGGGTGTCATCCTAGTACCTTCTCCTGTCATCCCAGTGCCCTGACTACTTGGATCCAGGAAAAAGAATGGTGTCATCCAAGTAGCCTTCCTCCCCTGTCATCCCAGTGCCCAGACACTGGGATCCAGAAAAGTTTGCTTGTAAGCAAGCAAACTAGCACAGAAAGTGGTTACAACATTTTCGATGAGATTATATGGAAAACTGGATTCCAGTGTCAAGCACTGGAATGACACCTTCCTGCCCAGTTCATGTTGCCATAAATATTAAGAAATTTACCAAGCAAAAAAAAGGCAAAAGAAGCCCTAGTCATTGTCTATTTTCAGTATTGACGTGCATAACAATGTTACAAAAAATAATATCATAGAATTCAATAGGATAATCCCTAGAGAATTACTCATCTACAAAAAGCCAAATCGTGTTAATTCTGTTTAGATGTAAAAGATAAGCTAAATTTTTACAGGGAATTTAAAACAGTAGAATACCTTCGATTGAAAGAAAGAACCAAACTAGGCAACTTAACCGGTTTGCTATTTCAACTACTACAACTAAATCAATAAATCTTAATAGGGGGAAAAACATTATGAAAACGTCAAAATTGACATTAGTATGCGACATATATGAATTAACAAATAAAGATGAAAAGAATATACAAAAACTAGCAAGAAAAATAGAAGAAGGGGAAGGTGTTGCCGAAAAGTTCAAAAATGGAATATTCAAAAAGTCCAGCTATAACGCAAGTACGACTCTTTTAGCGAAAATAGCTTACAAATATCAGGGTAGAGAGGAGACATTGTCACTACTACAGTATGCTATAAGTCATAAAAATAATCAAGCTGTAAAGGATCTTTTAGAAGAAGCCAAAAAACAAAAACTATTAAAGAAAGTTCTTAATGAAGAAATGACCACAAAACATTCAGATGGTCGAGAAGAAAATCATACAATACTTACAGATGCTATATCACGTAGAGACAATGACATGATTAGAGCAGTGTTAAAGATCTCTGAGGAAAATGGTATCTTGAAAGAGATTGTCAAAAAAAGAATAACGATAAAACATTCAAATGGCAAGGAAATGACTTACACCCCATTCACCTATGCTGAAGTGTGTGAAAATAGTGAAGCTGTAAGAGAACTGGGAAATATTCTTAATAAGAGAGCAACCCAGCAGTCCACTGTTGTAACAGCCAAAACTACTACAGCTAAAGATGGCACTACTGCACTACACATAGCTGCTGAAGATTGTAACTTTGACATGGTCAAATGTCTTGTAATAAATGGGGCAAATATAAATGCCAGAGACAAGAATGATAATACACCGCTATATTTGGCTACTCAAGATAGAGAATATCAAGATAAAGATATTAAAGAGGACGTGAAGGAGTACCTTATCAATCGAGGTGCACATATTTAGAGAAAGCAGAAACCTCTTTTACTCAGCTCTCCTATTTCTAGTGCAAGGTAGGAGAGTTAATAGAATCTTAGATAAAAGAGTATACCTTTGTCTCAAAATATTTTAAAGAGACATGACTACTGATACAAGGTCTACAGACTACGAAGTAGGGAAAAAATTAAAACATGAGAGGGAAAAGCAAAGACGTACTCAGGCAGGTTTAGGAAGTAAAATCGGAGTATTAGAGAAGCAAATGTCCAGATATGAGCGAGGGGAAAATCCGATTTCAATCATTATATTCTGTATGATAGTAGTGGAACTAATGATTGATATGGCAAAACTACTGCCTGAATCGACGATATCAGAGAAAATTGAAGGTAAAGTAGAAAAAACACTAAATCTAGTTAGAGAATGTAAAAAATTTAGGAATCAGGAATTATGTAAGATAGCCTCTGCATTAAACAAATCTATCCAGATGGGAGAAGAAGAGGGTAGAGAAGCAGGAAAGATTAAAGTGGCAAAGAATTTACTTAAAGCGGGTATTTCTGTTGATGTCATTCTCCAAACAACAGGCTTGTCTGAAGATGAACTTAAGAAACATGATAAAACAGAGATAGTTAACTTTATAGCCTATAAAACAGGGGAAAATATGAAAGACTGGAGGCTAGCAAGAGGACGTAGTCAGGAGGATTTAGGAAATGAAGTCGATTTAACAGGTGGTCAAATACGACGCTATGAGCAAGGAACCCATATCATGACAATAGGAAAACTATGTAACACAGCAGACAAATTATCAACGCACGCTAAAGCTCTACTGCCGAAAATTAGTGAACTAATAGAAAAAGGCAATGTTGAAATTGAAAGAAGTAATGAGGATAGAGAGGGAGAAAATGGGGTACTAGATTTAGTGAGAGAGTATGAAAAAATTGATGATCAAGAAATACGTGATAAATTTTATTCATTAATTATGTCAGTATCTAAAAGAATACAGATTGATAAAGAAAAGGGTAAAAAAATAGGGAGAACAGAAATGGCAAAGAATCTACTTGAGGTAGGTGTTCCTATTAATGTAGTACATCAGGCAACTGGACCACAAAACCTTAAAGCTAGTGGCATGCTTAAAAGACAATAAGCAAAGTAATTTTTTAAATAAGATAATTTATTTAGAAGAATTATTAATCCAACATTACCTCCCTTTATCCCACTGCCATTTCTCCTTAACTTGAGCTTATGGAGCTTTTCACCCTATTTATTAAGAGTTTAATGAACTATCGAGAATAACAATAAAGAGCACGCCTAACATTATATAAACGGATACCATAATAAAAGCCCCTTAGCTAACCACATTAAAACCATTGCCCTTCTCTGGCTTTTTTGATTGTTTCGTTTACTTCTGCCTTATCATAAACTTGTCCAGGCTTAAAAATATCTTCAATTAACACTCAGCCTGTAAAGATATTATGTATAATACATAGCACGAATAAAAGTTAATGCAAGCATAATTTTTCTAACTTGAGTATTTTTTACTCCAATAAACTTCACTGACGTTGATGTGCACACCCCTGAGCCTGCTATACTTCTGCTTGTTAATTAGTTATGCAAAAAGCCGGCCTAATGCTATGCTTTCCAATTCCCAGTTATGCTTTGCTCTTCTCTCGGTTCATCTATTTTAGTACTAGGCTTTGACAACATATATGTAATACCACCAACTGCTAGTGCTGCTATTGTGGTTGCAACTACTGCTATTGCTATAGATATTAGTTCAGCTGCAACCACTCCAGTTATAAAAAGTGTCACTGCTATTGTAGCGCCTAATGCTGCAACTGAACCACCAGCAAAAAGACCTATGATTGCTTGTTGTTTCGTTTTGTTGCCATGTATCCATGCAGAAACTCTTGTAGATGATTTAGTAGGAAGCAACGACATAATACGACCAAGGCATAGTAATGAAGTCGGCAAAATTATAATTTCTTTTTTTCCCTTGAGAACACCGTCTAAAATACGTTTTGCAGCGTCTTCTTTCTTCAACACAAACCAACTAAGCATATTATTCGCTTTCGCTATAGATTTATTCAAATTCTTTAATATATTTGTTTTTATTCCTCCTGGCATTACAGTAACAAATTTTACATTATTATCAACATGCTGAATCCTTAGTGAGTCAAAACAAGCTGTTAATGCTCCTTTACTGGCAGAATACGCAGCATTGTATGGTAATGGATATAAAGCCGCCATAGAAGATGTAGCAATAAAAGTTGCTTGAGAATTTCGATCAAGGGAATACTTAAGCCAATGCTCAAGCCAATTCACAACACCAAAGTAGTTAGTTTTCATAACCTTCTCATGAACATTGGCGCTTAATCCATCACCCTCATTTTCACCATATCCTGCATTAAGGAAGAAATAAGTTGGTATAATATCTTTTTCTTTTAGCTGATCAGAAGTATTTTTAACGTCGGAACCATTACTAACATCACACACCATAGGCGTAAAATCTTTACCCAATTCTGCTCCTAGTCCTTGTAGTTTTTCATTGTTCCTAGCAACACCCACTACACGCCATCCACCTTGAACAAGCTGACGTGCCATGACTTCTCCGATTCCAGATGAAGCTCCCGTAATAAGACAAACCCTTTTACTCATATCATCTCCTATAAAATCGCATAATAACAGTAAAACTGTAACGGGAACCATTGTTCATGTCAACTAATTTCTTTCAATAAAATTTTAACCTTACCCAGATGATATAAATTGTTATTGTTCGGTTGGAAGTAAGAGAAGATAATAACTTCTCAGAGTGGATAAGGGGCAGTTGGCTAAAATCCATATTCATGTAGAAAACGCTGGGCTCCATAGCGTCACAAACAATTTAATTATTTACTTTTTCAAAAAATATAAAAATAGTACGTACGTTTGTGAGAACAATTCAAATAAAAGCGGCGTTGTGAAAATAAAAACGTAAAATTGTTGCAACAAAGCTAAGCAAATTAGTTCATATCTAAATGTGGTAAAATAGGCTAAAATGGCTGGTTTTGTGGTATAGTAAAATCATTATAAGTAAAAGTTTGCACGGATCTAGCGGTAGACCAACTGATCCCAAAAAAACTTGTTCTCACGCTTGTTATTTTAAGTTGCTGAAAGTGGTTGTATCGGTTAGGTTATTAGTAATATATTTTACTAAATTAATACCAATTCATTTGAGGATAAAAAGGAAAACTAAGGTAAATTTATAGCAAAAAAGGTTTGTGCTCATCTTATGACAAAGATGCAATAGAAACTCTCATGGAAAAGAGGCAAAGATTGTGGAAGTATATAGAAAAAGCTTTATGACGCTCAACGAAAAAAGGGAGGCGTTTGGCTTGCTGATGTTGCAGGTGATGATGAATTGAATTAAAAATTTTATATATAATGTAAGTGTAGTAATATTAATAAATATCAAATATTTATACTGCATTATCATCTAGCATACTAACAAATTAGAGGTAATTTATGAACGAAATACAACAAAGAGAGTTAAATGAACAACTTTTTAATGCTGTTGTACAGGGTAATATAGGGCAAATTGAGGAGTTAATAGTAGCTGGAGCAGAGGTTAATGCGGTAGATGAGGGTGAAAAAGCTTTTTCACGTCTTTCTGCTTTAAGTAATACAAGGGAAAGAGGGGTAGTAGAGGCAGCGAATATTCAGCAACTTAGACTCACTCCTTTACATTATGCTGTTTTAAGTGGCAGAGAGATGGTAGAGCTTTTAATCGAAAAAGGGGCAAATATTAATATGGTAAGTGAAGATGGACCTACTCTTTTACATTATGCTGCTGCTTTCAGTGACAAAAGAGAGGTGGTAGAGCTTTTAATCAAAGAAGGGGCGAATGTTGATGCGGTGGATGATAATGGCAATACTCCTTTATTTTCTGCTGCTTTAAGTGGCAAAAGAGAGATGGTAGAGCTTTTAATCGAAAAAAGGGCGAATGTTGATGCGGTGAATAAGGTTAAAAATACTCCTTTACATGCTGCTGCTTTAAGTGGCAAAAGAGAAGTAGTAGAGTTCTTAATCGAAAAAGGGGCGAATATTAATGCGGTGAATGAGAGTAAAAATACTCCTTTACATGCTGCTACTTTAAGTGGCAAAAGAGAAGTGGTAGAGCTTTTAATCGGAGAGGGGGCGCATATTGATGCGATAGATGATAATGGCAATACTCCTTTAAGTTGGGCTGCTGAACATAGCCAAAAAGGTGTGATAGAGTCTTTACTTGAAAAAGGAGCGAATATTGATGTGATAGATGGTGATGGCAATACTCCTTTAAATTGCGTTATTATCTCGAATAAAATAGACAATGCTGAGTTAATAGTAAATCACATAGCAAAACTGGAAGCTACTGGCTTATATGTCAGTCCAGAGAATATACAACTTAAAGCTCAGATAATGCCAGAAATAGAAAAAAGAATATTTCTACATAATCATAAACCATTGATTGATGCTTTATCGACGCATTATGGAAGTAATTTTCAAGCAATGACATTTACTGGTATAAAGAACAGGAGTACGAAATAATACACTAATTTACTTTGTAGACTTCGAAGATGTTACAACAAGACATGTTCCTACACTGAAAGTCAAGACATTTGCAGAGATGGTTAAAAATAAAGATATAAATAGTAACCTTGAGTGCCCAAGCACTGAACAAACTCAAGGAGCTAGTCAGTCTCTTAATTAAAGAAGGATACATGGAGACCTGCTGCGAAAACAAGAAGAGGTGTTCCTCGCTTGTATGAAGTATTTTTAAACGTGGTTTTTTTAAAGATCATAATTACCACAAAAACTGGGCTTTCCTTTTGCAGCAGGTCTTAAGCCTCCGCAGCGGACCTTCCGATTCCAAAGCAACTTCTTCTCTGTTGCATTTATTGGTTTGTGGAATAGTAGAAATATTGTTTTAATATCTACATAAAGACATACATATAATTAAGAAAAAGACAGAAGAAAAGAATATAAGAAATTAGAACTGACAAGCAAAAACTTGCTTTTTTATTAAATACGTGTACAATTTAGGCATGTGTTTTTAATTTTGAGGTATAGGTATGATAGACTTTATGAAGAATGAATTTGAAATAATATTGCAGGGGATAGAGGAAAATCCAAGTATATACAGCAATAACACAACTACAAGAATAGCAAATGAATTACAAGAATATAATTCAAGAAGGTCAAGCGAAATTAATGAATCTAGTGAATCTATTCACCACAAAATGCAGCTATTGGATGAAAACTATAACAGAGAGACACAGTTATTGAGTGAAAACTATGGCAGAAAGATACAGTCGTTAAACTACCAGTACAATAGTAAATTGTTACAGGAGCTGCATAACAATGCCAATAGTAGTAAATCCAATTATGATTCTAGACATGCTATACCTGATTATGATTGGGAATATGAAAGGTATAATAATAGTTTGAAAGATAGCGAAGCAAAATTTAATATGGAATTCAAGAAATATGAGAATGAGCTCAGAGAGTTAGAGCAGGAGCGTTGTAGTATAAAACATATAATGCATGAATGTAATCAGTGGAAAAAACATGGGTTTGATATAAATTACATTTTCAAAGTACAAGATGATTCTAACCATACAAAAGAATATACATTATTACATTTTGCTGCAAATTTTGGGGATATAAATGTTACAAAATTACTGTTAGAAGGAGGAGCAGGTGTTGATATAAAAGATCAAAACGGAAATACTTCTTTGCACTTATCCGCATCCAATGGCTATATAGACATAGTAGAACTTCTAGTGAAAGAAGGATCAGACCCTAATGTAGTGAATAAAGACGGAAATACTTCCTTGCACTTAGCTGCTGCAAATGGCCATATAGACATAATAGAACTTCTAGTGAAAGAAGGATCAGACCTTAATGTAGTGAATAAAGACGGAAATACTTCCTTGCACTTAGCTGCTGCAAATGGCCATATAGACATAATAGAACTTCTAGTGAAAAAAGGATCAGATCTTAATGTAGTGAATAAAGACGGAAATACTCCTTTACATAGTGCTTTCTATAATAATTGCACAAAGGTAGTTAAGTATTTAATAGGAAAAGAACCAAGTATGAAAGAAGTTGTAGAGCATCTAGTGAGGTGTGTAGTAGAAGATAGAGCACATACGTTACTAAAAGGTCGTACTCCTTTACATTTAGCTGCTATTTATGACTGCACAGAAGTAGCAGAGTCTTTACTGAAAAAGTGGGAAAATCCTTTGTTAAAAGACACTAATGGTAAAACTCCAAGAGAGTTAGCCACAGATGAAAGTTTAATACAGCTTTTCGGGGAAGCAGAAATAAAACAACAAGAATATAATGCAACCAAGTGGGGTCTTGTTAGTGGCGGATCAACAGCAGTATTAGGTATAGCTGCGACAACCATTTTTGCAACAGTATTTACAATTGGATTTCTGCCTATAGTAGGGGCGGTTGCTGCAGCCACAACACTTGCGTTAGCGGTTGGTGGGACTACATATATGATATTAAAGCCCAGTGCTAAAATAGAGAGAATCGAATGTGAAGAAACATACATCTGCAGAACTTAGGCTTGTTGAAGTTTAGCTCCTTGTGTATGGAATATGCAACTACTATCGGCTTGATGTGCATCCCCAAAGTGTAGTGGTATGGGCGGTATCTGACTCATAGACGTCGTTTCAATTATTAAATATGTTAAAGTACAAACATGAATGAGTTAGAAAAAGTTTGTTCAAGCTATATGAAAAAGTGAAAAATCTAGGGGTAGTGTGCTGCAAGACCTACCCATTCCAAAAAAAAATTGTTCTCACGCTGGCTGGTTTTGGTTGCTGGAAATGGTTGCATCGTTTAAATTTATTAATGTTATACACTACCAAATTAATAGTTGCTCATTTAAGAACCTCCTTCAACTTTACCCAACTCGACACATATACTTTTTGAAACATTGCTGCAAGTAGAAAAAAACAGGTTACCCACCTTAACTTCTTTAAATTTGCTCACAATCTTTACTTGATGCATAAGGTTTTTGTTACACTCCTTTCATCTACCGATTACCTCTACCTACCGCCTTTACCTTGGCTAAGGTCAGAAACACGACTAGCTTCAGGACTTTCTAAGCTTGACTGTGGCAGGTCACCAAAATTACTGGAATCACTAACACCAAGCGATATAGGTGCTTCTACTGGTCCACACCCTCCTCCCACTCTGTGATATCCTAATTCTAGATAAGTACGTAGTAATGGATCAATTTGTTCTCTATTTTGAATGTATGCTTGCAATTGCACATCTTGAAATCCCGGATTATTCCTGAATAATTGCGAAATGCCCACTCTTATGTTCTGAAAGTAATTTCTATCTCTGTTTGGGTGGCCTCTTCCAAGAAAATCGCGTATTATATTTATGATATTCTGCACTTGCCCAACAGGATTTTCGTTTAGAACTCGATTAATATCACTAGCATTTTCTAATGCCCATAAACCACAATTCCAACCATCTGTTTGCTGACTAACAGAAACATTATTAATCCTGATATTATTTCCTAAGTTATTTTGAATGATATCAGTAATACCACCTGGAACAGCAGTAGCAGTTGAATCAGCATAGTACCCAACATAGTTCCCATTTTGACGTTCAATCACTAGTGTAACCCAATGAGTATTATTTAAAGTAATGATTAAAGTTAAACGCTGTTGTTTTTCATTTTCCCTAAATTGATTTAATACTCTAACAATGTGCTCGTTACCGTCATTCCTTGCCAAATTAGCTACTTCAAAAGTGTGATTACCTTCAGTACGAAGCTGATATCGCAATCTTCCAGCGTGAGCTATATCAATTTGTTGAAGCCAGTAATCATAATGTCCATTTCTCGTCGCAAATTCTAGCGTAAGTAGATCATTTACTTCTATCCCTTGATTTCTAAGAATATCTCTTATTTGTCTTCTTATCTCTTGTGCTGTAGGAATGGAATTATCACCTCTCCTTATTCTTGACTTTAATGTTTCTATTACCTGTGCTCTAGTACCTTGCAAGTAACTAAATGGAACGTGCAGATTATCATCTATATCAAGCAAAAAAATCGAGTTCTGTCCTGGTTTTCTTTCCGTGTAAAAGCGCCTGAAATTTTCACGAGTCTGATCTGATAATAGACCCTCTGGTGGATTTTCATCAATAACACTTTCAGGTCCCACTAATACTCCTGGTCTTGAGTCACGACCACCACGATCAAGTCTATGTACATACTCTTCTCTTCCTATTCCTTCTGGAATAGATATAAGACCTTCTACTCTCTCTGCACCTGCATTAAATATAAGAGGAAGTAAAACCACCTCATTTCCAGAAGTAATAGGCACATATCCTCTCTGCTTGTTTATAAGTTCTTTTATTTGATCTTTTGCGTTATTCTCCTTTTGTATTATTTCTTCTGCATTACCAGCAAATCTTAATATATATCCAATTGGATGAGTATCTGCTGTAGGTTGCCTTAATAATAAAAGGTCTAATCTCTGTTCTGTAATTCTTGTGAGTATTGCCCTTTCTCCTTCTTCTTCCTGACCCCTTTTCAAACTATATGTTTGACCAACTTTATACATAGCAAGCACTTTATAAGGATTATCACTAGCATAAAATGTACCATGTAGTATAGAACGAAACTTATCCTCACTATTAACATTTATTGCGTCCCTAAGTGGCATCAATATTCCAGAGATCTCTTGAAACAGCTCTCCATGATGACCTACATCTTGCCAGCCATCATTCATAACCCTTTCTGAAATACCATGTACATTTTCAGCATTAGGTACTTGTGCAAGATCACCATCAAGAAAATTATTTGCATTATTATTTTGGTAATCGTGATATAAACCAAGGTCATTTGGTTGATCAATATCTAGCTCAAATTGGTCATTAAGTGTGCATGAAACTTCCCATACATGAACATTATTTCCATTAATATTAAGATTTTCTAAATTGATTGCTCCTTGTTGTTGTGCATCGTGAGCTCTAATATGAAGTATAACTATATCAGAACCTTCAGCATGAAAGACCATAGTTAAACATCTTAAACCCTCATCACCATGTCTAAATATGTATTTTGTTATAGGTGCTTCGTCTTCTTCTTCTAGTTCTAAAGGGTGCCTATCAAAAGCACTACTTCCAAAAGTAAAACCAGTTATACAATCAAATACTCTGTTATAATTATCTGCATTTCTTGGTATTTCACCAGGAAGATGTTGAAGCAAGAAATCTCTAATATTCTCTCCAACCTCTTCATCTTCTATATACTCAAACAATCTTTGTACTAAAGGAAATCTATCCTGTTGAAGCCCTACTGTATCAACACTAAAAGGATCTAGATTTAAATTAAAATTTAATCCAACACAGACAGTATTTCTTGATTCAGTATGGATAGGTATAAATGAAAAAACATGCAATCTTTCAGCGTGACTTCTGGCGCGGTTTAATGCGATATTGGACGGTGCCCTTGTAGCAAGATTAACAACAATAGGAATATTTTCTCTTTCTGCTTGGTGACGTACAAGAAATGCAACATGTGAGTTTCTAGGAGATAAGTCAAGATCGATGCCTATTGTGTAGCGATGACTAAAATTTGCTAAAAAACCTAATAAAAACCCGTGACTCTCAAATTTTTGATTGCGATTTTCAATATTATTTTCTAGCGCTTGTCTGCAATTATCATAGATGTCAGTTATGTATGGCAAAACTTCCCTGTGCATTCTACGTTCTACATTTTGTCTTTGGTTATTTGCTAGTATTTCCATAAAGTTGTCAATCCTTTGTTGACCTTGTGCTACCTGTGCAAAATTGACTGATCTATCAAGTTGTCTGAGCTGATTTTGATTGAGTTGTCTTCCTTTTATTTCCTGAATTGTCAATCTGTGATCTCCTAAGAGTTGTCTAAGAAGACTAATCTCAGATGCTGAATATTTGGCAAATTTATCTCTACCCCTAAAATCCTTTTCACGAATCACCTCGAATACTGTTGCAATTGCCTCTCCCTGACTCTTGCCCTTTCCATGCATGCATACTTTATATTGCTCAAAATTTAGGTCTTCTGCCCTTAAATTCGGATTTTGCCGTCTAATCTCTTGCACTAGAGCATTTCTCTCCCTTGTACTAAACCTTAACCCATCACTGTTAGGGCGATCAGAAATGCTGTAACACTTGACAACTCGCTGTCCGTCACGACTACGAGTTGAAACAGCAACCTTTAAGTTTCCTGTATTTCTATTCCTACCACCTGTATCAATACCATGATTATCAAAACGAAAATAGACTCTCTCATTTGCAGTTAAGATACCAGCATCATGTGCAGTAGCAAACATACTAAAAAAGAATACAGGAAGGAAACGACCTGCACTCACATGATACAAAAAAGATGGACATTGATCTAAAAAAGATTCAAATCCTTGTCTGAATCCTTCAAGATCTCCATCCACCAAACTCCTAATAAATCCATCACCATTACTCATACAAAATACCCCTTATTTACTACGACCAGAAACACCAAGAGTTCATAAGTGGATTACTTATTACCACTAAGCGTAAAGACGCTTTTTTTCTTATAAGAAGAAACACCACTTACACTAGGAGTTCCAAGCTCAGACTGTGGACCATCATCAACTGGCAAAGTTGTTTCCTTACTACCATGAGCTTTAGATCGTGACCGTAAATTATTCCAAGGACCATCACCTACAGGTGGTAAAATTGTTTTCTCTAACTCAGAGAATAATTCTTCCGCAAATAGACCGTAATCCACATTTACTTTTTTACCTGGTCTTCCAGCTAATCTAAGATTTTTTGTTATTAATTTTTTAAAGAACTCAAACTTTTCAGGAAAGCAATCTTTAGCAAATAATATTACATCTAATATTTCTTTTTTCTCTACTTCTTTTTCCTCATCAGACTTATAAATGTCTTCTCGTTTCCAGTTAATTATTAACCCTGCAAGCATGTCCTGTATAGGAACTATACAATTAGAAATATTAACAGAAATCTTTCTGTATTCAATAAAGCAGTCACATTTCCAAATCTTCATAATAAGAGATCTAGCTTGAACATTTGATTCAGGATTTTTCAACATTACATTTGAAAGTGAGTAAAGAAGGAGGTCATACTCATCCTGTGAGAGTATTTCCTTTGAATGATCACCTCGTGCTGAAGCTTCCTCATAACACCAGCACTGTACCAAATCATGAACCGTATCAAAAAAACATGACTCTATTAATTCAGCAAGAAGGGAATATACTCCCTTATCTTTCTGCAGCAATTTCTGTAAAAGAGTATCTTTATCACCTATATTCCTTACACAAAAATCTAAAATAGGAGCATCTTTCTCAACAGATTGAACGCGAGACAGAGCAATAATAGCTTCTGTAAGTTTCTTTTCCTTATCTTCTTCTTTTAAATGATTATAAAAATACTCTACTCCTTCACTCCACTTAAGTTTTACAGCACTGTCAAAACCTTCTGACGCGTTACTTGGTTGCTTTAATCCCCCAGATTCTCTATCGATCCAGAAATCAAACACAGGACCTTTCCTCTTTATGCTATCTAGTAACGATTTTCGTACGTATTTGCCAATTTCAGTTTCAGTTTTACCATCAAATGCACCAGGAGGAAAATTGTTCCTATAAGATTCAAATCTTTTTTGAAAGAGTGGATGAATTTTATCTACCACACAGTAACTACAAGCCATCTCATATTTGCGAAGTGGATTATCTATTCCACCTATTTTTTCTTCAGTAAACCTTTGACCTAAAGCAGCATTATCCAACCTTACACCTGACCAGCAACCTTCATCTTGGAATACATTGTGCAAAAACTTCAACTTATCACCCTTAAAGTATTTTATGTGCTCCATAAAGTTATCTTGAAGGACTCCCACCCATCTCTTGATAGCTGACTTCCTCCCGGCAGCAACTGCTGGATCTGGATGTTTAATAGCTTCCTGTAATTTTTTGGACATCGTAGCCCGAAGCTCTTTCTGTGTTGGCATTAACCCCTCCTATTAAGTATTTATATAAAAAAGGCATTGTACATACATTAGAATGGATTGCAACATAAAAATTACTAGAATAGAGGACTTAATAAAAAAAACGTTATGGCTAAAACTTTTCTTCTTGAATGTCCTTAATGTAATCAATAGAAAGGCCGATCATTTTAGCTATAACATCTATAGAGACACCGGCCTTAAGTGAATTCTTTGCAACTTCGATTTTCTCTGCTTTTCTGCCTTCGGCTCTGCCTTTTTCATGTCCGATTTGGATGGCTTCTCTATTTATGAGCTGTATTAGCTGTGGTGTTGTGTAGCAGATTATCCAATCTGGTGCTTCTCTGCCATTTTCCCACTTAGCAAATCTCATCTTTTCCTTGAGATAATATCTCCTATAAGCTTCCACAGCACTGCTGCATTTATACTGATCCGGCAGTGCTTGTATAAAAGCTTGCATATCAGTTGATCGAAAAATGAGTAAATCCTTATTACTATCACACCAATTTATTACTTCCTCTGATTTATGCTTCCTTTTGTATCGCTGTGTATACTCTTTACACAATTCTTTTCCATACTCTATCAACCAACAAAAGTTTCCTTTCGATTGCCTAGCCCACAAAGAACAAGGATGATTGCTGTGAGTGAGTTTATATGGAACTTCTATATCCTGATCTATGACACTAACAAAAGGATTTGGCGCTTTTAATGCTATTGAAAAAACATTACTTAATAACTGAGCAGTTTCTAATGGCATTTTTACTATATGCTTATCACATAACATTTTTGCCGCAATCTCTGGGTTTTCATCTAGTACAAAGATGTTCATCTAAACATCCAAAGATAGAATCAGCTTAAGTCTTTAATTTCATTAGCTGTAAGACCAGTAGTTTGAGCTATAATATCAATAGAAACACCTGCTTTTAGTAGATTCTTTGCGACCTCAATTTTCTCTGCTTTTCTGCCTTTTTCATGTCCGATAAGGATGCCTTCTTCTCTACCTTTTTCAGTAGCATCATCAAGTTTTTGAGCGAGGACAGCCTGTTCATCAAGAATACGTTTTATTTCCTGTTCATAGGCAATAAATTCTTTTTCTGACCAGTTAAATCTATTTAGTTCTTCATAGGCCTTTTTAATTATTACATCACTACCTATTATTTTTTCCAGCTCTTCTTCACTAGTCTCATCTGCATATTTAAAGAAGTAGATCCATTTTTCAACTATATTTGAAAGCTGATCCTCTTTGGTTTTTGGAAATTTTGGCAATTCAATAAATATGAAGTAAAAATCTTTTAGATCGTGTTCATTAGTATCTTCATCCCGAATAGTATGCTTTGATTTATACTCAGACTTGTCCGGAAACAGGATACAATCTGCTATAGCAATGAAGATAATTTCCTTAAGGTCTTGGTATTGATCACCTTTATCGGCTTGTCTTGAATACGCTTTAGCTGCATAGTATTGGGCACGTTTTTCAAAGCCTTTAGTTTTAGCGACCTGCATCTCGACGATCACTTGCACCCCATCTTCATCTCTACAGAGAACGTCAACAATACTTTGCTTTTTAGCAGCAATATCAGGGTCTTGAATAGTACTTAGAAACTCTATATCCTTTATTGCACTTTTGTCAGTGAAGCCAAGGATATCATTGAGGAAGTGAATAAGAATATCTTTATTTTTTTCAGTACCGAAGATACGGCGAAAAGATATATCATTTTTGGGGTCGAGAAACTTCGAAAGAGCCATGAGAAAAAAACCTAAAAAGCATTAATAATTATACACAATTCTGAAGAAATATTCAACGTTTTTATTTTTAGGTAAGATTCAAGAGTGTCGATGAAAAAACGACCTCCATAGATGACCTTAGAATGGGATTTTAGGTCTTGAACATCCTTTTATACATCTTTTTATAACCCCCTCATAAAGCGCCTAAAAACCACGGCAAATGAACTTATGAATTTAGTAGCTATAAAGAACTTTAAAAACACTTATTTTTGGTGTGAGAGCCTAATAAAAATACGAGCGTAAAAACTCAATTACCTAACACCGTGAGATTAACCTCCCACACCCTTATTATAAATAACTCAAAAATAGTATTCAATAATTTTTAGTGGAAAATTTTACAATTGAAGTTATATCTGAGTAAGTATGAATACAAAAAAAGTAGTAATGTACACTGGCAAACGAGGAAGCAGATTAGAAAAGAAACTAAAAAGCTGAAATACAAAAACTACCAAAAAAGAGACATAAATTGAAGACCATAGCAATATAAATTTTTGCATGATTTTCAATTAAAAATTCTATAATATAGCGTGAGCATTTTCAACAAAACGTATGTTAATACAACTTCTATCTAAAACTTCTGAACAACTGAAGGAGCATTGTGCATTATTAAGCAGTGAGGAAAAGCAAAGTCTTTATAGCAAGGTGCTAAATGAAGTTAAAAATACATCCAGAGATTCAAGAGACGGTATAGATCAGCTAAAGAAGTTGAGTAAAGTGGCTGTTGCGATAGAAGAAACTATTGATAGTAAGTTACTAGAAAAGTTTAATGATGGTCATCCATTAAGAGAAATTAATATTGCCTATGCTTCTGGAGAAGCTACAAACTATTTATTTAGCCTTAGTGATTCATCAGAACTTTATGATTTGAAAGAGAATAGAGAAAAAGCAATTTATCAGGCGATCAAATCAAACGATAGAGAGTTAGTAAAACATCTGCTAATGATTCTTGTGGCGGGTGATAGAGAGATTGAGTTTTTTAAGGAATTAGAGATGTTGCTGTCAGGAGCATATGAAGAATTAAAGGAAAAATTATCGCAGGATATGAAAAATTATCTAGAAAAAAATATAAGTTTAAAACGTTTTGTGTGTAATAATGTTGACGTATTAATAGCAAAGCCTGTTGATATAAGAGCAATGATCAACCTATTTATAGTTCAATCTGGAGTAAATTATAAAATAGATGAGTTATTGCTGATAAAAATAGCAGAAGGCTTAGAAGAAGGAGAATTACTATCACAAATAAATCAGATGATAGAGACGCTGAAAAAACATGAAAGGTTTATGGAATTGGAATATAAAGTAAGAAGGTTAAAATCAGAACTTGCAAGTGGAGAGAGCAAATATTCAGATGAGGTTATGAAGTTTATTATAGAAGAACGAGAAAGAGAGATGAGAGGGGTTGAGGACAAAAGCGACCAAATAATAAGCGAAAGGGAGAAATTATTTAAGCAACAATTCTAGTAGAAGACATTAGTGTGTGAATTGGCAGAAAGCCTAAGCTACAAAGTTAGACAAGAAGTAAGAAATCGTAGGCTAATGCTAGGGTATACTCAAAAGGATTTAGCAAGTAAAATCGGTACAAAATATCAGGTCATATTACAATATGAAAAAGGAACACGTAAAATTTCAATTAAAAAATTATATGCCATAGCAAAAGCATTATCAACGAGTGCTAGAGATCTAGCTTCCGGACAAGCAGTATCAAAAAGGTATTTTGAAAATGAGGGAGAAGAGATATTAAATCTAGTAAGAAGACATAAAGAAATTAAGGATCAAGAATTACGCGAGATATTTTATTTATTAACCAAATTCATCCGTATTAGTGAGGAAAGAAGCGGAAAAGCGGTGAAAATAGAAGTAGCAAGGGGTTTGGTTAAAGTAGGAGTTTCTGTTGATATTATCTCGCGAACAACTGACTTATCTATTGATGAATATAGTAATAAGGAGAAAAAGATTCGTATTCCGTACAAAGTAGGGCAAAGGATAAAAGAGTGGAGGTTGAAACGAGGATACACTCAGGAAGATTTAGCGAATAAAATCGGGGGGATAACAAATCAAGGAATATACGAATATGAACAAGGACGCGCTGCTGTTTCACTCGAAATGTTAGATGAAATAGCAAAGGTATTATCAATTAGTATCGTAGATTTACTTCCCGAATCGACAGAAGATGAGGAGCTATCAAATTTGATAGAAGAATACAAAAAGATTGAGAGCCAGGAGTTACGCGATGTGCTAATCAAATCTTTATTTGAAGGCATACGTGTTTGTAAGGAAAAGGTTAGAGAAGCAAAGAAGATCGAAGTTGCAAAGAGTCTAGTTAAAGAAGGAATTTCTGTTGATATTATCTTACAAACGACTGGCCATAAGTTTTAAACGAAATATTAATATCTTTTGCATTTCCATAAAAAAAATAAACAAAAAAAAATTTAAAAATTGACTTGACTTCCCGCGAAAGCCATGGCCTTATGCCAATACTGCTAAAAAAATAGCAGTAAACATTTAAAAATAATTTATTATTAGTGAAGGATATATTATATGAATAATAACAATAAAAGTAAAGATCGTAGAGAAGAAATAGAGTTCAGAGCATTGGTAAGCAAAGGACATGCTTTACTAGATCGTGAAATAATAGAAACGTTTCTGAGTGGAGCGCATGATGGGGTCGAAGCTAGCATTATTGCTGAAAGGCTAATGGATCGTTTTAAAGGAATAGGAAGGATTTCAAGTCTGGAAATAGATGACCTGAAAACTATAGAAGGGGTAACCAACTCTACAGTTACAGCAATTTTATGTCTTAAGGAAGCTTTAAAGAGGGTGCCGAGAGAAGAGTTAAAGAAAGGACCTGTAATAGGTGGTAACTTGGAAAAGCTCGTAGAATATTTAAAGGCATGTATAGGGCACTTAGAAAAGGAATGTACAATAATAATATATTTGGATCAAAAGTTCCATTTAATAGGGGAAACAGTGTATGTTGGTAAAAAGGATAGTGTACCTATTTGCATACATGAAGTGGCAAGAAAAGCAATAATAGAAAAAGCAAAGTTAATGATAATGTCGCACAACCACCCATGCGGAAGTTTAAAGCCATCAGATGAGGATCTAGCTGTAACTAAAAAATTGGCTGAAGCCTGTAAGACTATAGAGATTAGGTTATATGACCACATTATCATTACAAGTGCAAGTTATCTTAGTCTTAAGAAAGAAGGACTGTTATAGTCCGAAAAGAAGAGCTGCTCAAAGGTAATTTGAAGTAAAAATTCGTTATTAGGAAGTACTGAGCAGCTTTTTGATGTCCCAAAAGTTGTTCTTTTGAATGCAGGAAAATATTTGCAAACACATTAATTACCCTTATAATTAATGAGAAAGCATACATCTAGTTAACAATAAAGTAATAAAGCTCGGTGTAAACTTAGAAAGTATTTTAAATAGCGGAGGCTAATATGAGTAATAAAATAATTGTACCTTTTAATGATAAAGAGGGAAATACTTACGAATTAAACATTGATCTTGACGTATTGTCGAAGGATAATAGCATATCTAAAGCTATTGTAGGCATCTTTAAGAAAAACCAGCAGTCTATCCCTGCAGGCGATGATCTTAGCAAATTACCGGAGATATTAGATGCTATTGCTGGAAAGAAAAACCTGTTGTCCGCCTTTTCAAGTAAAACGACTAATAAGAAGGCTAAGAACCTTGAAAGTAAAAAGCCTTCTTCTCAAGATGGTCGTGACAAACCAAGCAACTCGGAAGAAGGACTTAATAATCATTATAGCAGACAAGGTCGTTCAAGGAAATCAAATCCATTTATCTCACCGCTGCAAAAGATAGAGCCAAGTTGGGATGAAAATGAGAAGTTGAACCAGTTTAAAGATGCAGTAATAAAAGCAGAGAACATAAATGAAGTGGTTGAAGCCTTAAAACAAGCAATAGGTAAAGGAGTAAGGATGAATGCATATTATGATGGACAGCGTAGTTTTGCTGATATCGTGATGTGTAAAATACTTTCGAACCAATTCACAAAAAATGAGCAGAAAAAGATTGTGGGTGCATTAATGTTGAGAGGCGCAACATTTGGTTACGATCTGTTAAATGATAAACTTGCAAGCGAAATTTACAGCAAACTGCAACCAAATATTCAACCGCAGATAAATGAGCGACTTCAAAAGCTGAAAGAAGCTGGTGAAAATGCTGTTCAAGGAGGAAGCGTAGAAGAGGTAGAAATAGACAACGATACATTTTATATGAAATTTTCTGGTGGTAGAGTAGAGCCTGCGAAAGTAATAGAAGGTACAAGCAATTTGGGTCTAAACAAAGGATGGATAGAATCAGGAAGTTACATAATAAAAATAGACAATGGTGAAATTGAAGTAAGAAGCGAAAAAGGAGGTACAAGAAATTATGTTGATCTATCAGATAACAGCGATTTTCAAATGACGCTTCATTCAAGCCTTGGTGAGCTAAAAATTAGATTGTGCCACGATGCAGAAAATTACGGTCAAGTACAAGTAATAGTAGAAGACAAAGAAACGTGGGAGAAATTACAAGAAGAAGGAGGAGAAATAATGGAAAATTGTCTGTTAGGAGGAAAGACGATCGAAAAGGCAATAAGAGAAGGAGGTTTCACACGGTGTGGCATATGGAGTGAAAAGAGGGCCACAGAAGAAATAAAGGCAGTTGGCAAGAATGAAACATTGTCGTGGGTGGATAGAGTACATGGGGGTAGTAAAGCAACCTCTGTGGAACGTTAAACAACCGAATTCCTTCTCCACTTACAACGATTACTTAAAAAGAGTGGAGAAGGAAGTTTTTAATTTTTATAAGATGTATAATGTGTCACATAGAAAAAAGTTTACAGTAGAATTTAAGGTGAGAGCTGTAGAACTAGCTAAAAAATCGGAGATGCCAATAGCAGGGACAGCAAGAAAGCTAGGTTAGTGGATTAGGGCGATGGATAAAAGAGTATAAAAAAAGCTCTAAGATTAGCTTCCGAGCGCTTACCTCTTTCTTGGCCGATTTGGATGTCTTAAGTTTTTGCAGTTAAAAGTTAAGGAAGAACTTTAATAAAATCTTAGAACAGGATATATATTTGTTTTAAAGTTCGTGTAAAAAAGAGTGGCTCCTGATTCTATAAACTACAGAGTAAGGCAAGAAGTAAGAAATTGTAGGTTAAAGCAAGGATATACTCAGAAGGATCTAGCGAATAAAATCGGTGTAAAGTACTGGCTAATATTGCAATACGAAAAAGGTGGACGTAGAATTCCAATTAAAAAATTATATGCCATAGCAGAAGCATTATCAGTTAGTGTTAAAGATCTAGTTTCCGGACAAGCAGTATCAAAAAGGTGTTTTGAAGGAGAAGAGATAGCAAGAAGATATAAAGAGATTAAGAGTCAAGAATTACGCAAAATATTTTACTTATTAACAAAATTCATCCGGGTTAATGAAGAAAGTAGTGGAAAAGCAGTGAAAGTGGCAAAGGGTTTAGTTAAAGAAGGAGTTTCTGTTTCGCGCTTATCTATTGGTGAATATGAGGAGAAAAAAATTCCATACAAGGTAGGACAAAGGATAAAAGAGTGGAGGTTGAGACGAGGATACACTCAGGAAGATTTAGCGAATAAAATCGGGGGGATAACAAATCAGGGAATATACGAATATGAACAAGGACGCGCTGCCGTTTCACTCGAAACGTTAGATGAAATAGCAAAGGTATTATCAATTAGTATCGTAGATTTACTTCCCGAATCGACAGAAGATGAGAGAGAAAATGAGCTATCAAGTTTAATAGAAGAATACAAAAAGATTGAGAGTCAAGAATTACGCCGCATACTAACAGAATCTTTATTTGAAGGCATACGGGTTTGCGAAGAAAAGGTTAGAGAAGCAAAAAATTGCAAAGAGTCTAGTTAAAGAAGGGGTTTCTGATCTCGCAAACGGCTGGTTTATCTGTTAAAATTTTTATAGTAAAATAGTCTAGCGTGCTGTATATATAGGTTTGTTTCTGTAGATGAGGATATATGTTTACTTCTGTAAGAAAAAGCGATTTTAACCCGGTTGGTTCTATAAACTACGAGATAGGACAAAAAGTAGAAAGTTGCAGGTTAATACAAGGGTACAATCAGAGAGAGTTAGCAAGTAAGATTGGGTCAACGTACCAAGAAATAAACAACTATGAGCTGGGGTATAGCCCTATTCCAATTGAAGAATTATATAGAATAGCAGGGGCACTATCAGTTAGTGTTATAGATCTACTTCCAGGACCAACAGAACTGAAGGAAAACAGTTGGTATGAAGATGAGGATGAAGAAATAGTCTATCTAACAAAAATACATATAGAAATTAAGGATCAGGAATTACGCAAGAAGCTTTATCCATTAGTAAGATTTGTATATGTTAGCGAAAAAATTAGTCAAGAAGAAGTTAGAATAGAAGTAGCAAAGAATCTAGTTAAAGAAGGAGTTTCAGTTGATATTATTTCCCAAGCGACTCGCTTGTCTAGTTACGAATATGATGATACAGAGAAAGAAATTTGTACTGATTCTATACTCTACAAAGTGGGAAAAAGGATAAAAGAGCAGAGATTAATACGGGGATACACTCAAGAGGAGTTAGCAAATAAAATCGGTTCAACACTTAAGGAAATACACGACTATGAACAAGGATACACAGACATTCCAATTGAAATATTAGATAAGATAGCAAAGGCATTATCAGTTAACATTAAAGCTCTATTTCTTGAACCAACAGAATATGAAAATGAGCTATTGAGGTTCATAGGTGGATACAAAGAAATTGAGGACCAAGGATCAAGGGATGTATTGGATGCGTTAGTCAAATCTCTATCTGAAGGAATGCAGACTGGCAAAGAAAAGGTTAAAAAAGCGGAGAAAATCAGGGTTGCAAAGGATCTAGTTAAGGCAGGTGTTGCTATTGATATTATCTTGCGAACAACTGGCTGAGCAACTTGAAACCCAAATAGGCATCCATAGCAAGAATTTCATATAGAGATTACCTCTTTTGGAGGAGGGCTACAAATTTCTCTTCAGTTAAAATTTTAACACCCAGCTTTTTAGCCTTTTCGAGCTTTGACCCAGGTTTTTCACCGACAACCACAAAGTTTGTTTTATTTGACACACTTGAACTCACAATTCCGCCTAAGGATTCCATTAGTGCTTGCGCTTCATTTCTTTCCATTTTTGAAAGTTTTCCAGTAAAAACCACTATTTTACCGCTAAAAGGGGAATTACTAACATTAGCACTTACAGGCTCAATCTTTAGTTGAGAAGCAAGATTCTTTACCATTTCAGCATTGTCCTCATCAGAGAAAAATTCCTCCAAGGAAGTTATGGTCTCTTCGCCTACGCCTATTATCATTAATTTATCAGGAGCTTCTCTATCATAAGGTAATTGAGCCATAACTTCATACCAACCATCATAAGATTTGTAATGATTAGCTTGTATTTTTGCTGCACGCGGTCCTACAAGTCTAATTCCCAAAGAAGTTATAAACTTTTCAAGCGTTACAGTTCTTTTGCTGTTGATAGAGTGCAATAAATTAAATATGATCCCACCCCTTTGTTCACTTAAGTTGAAATTTTTTAGTTTTTCTTCGAGAGCAAAAATATCAGATATTTTCCTTATCAAACCAAGGTCATAAAGGAACTCCACTTGGTTACTGCCAAAACCTTTAATGTCAAGAACTTCCACAAAATATTTTAACTTTCCTATTCGCTGTGCTTGGCAACCGTTTTCTTCGGAACATCTAGCTGTAGCTTCATCTTCAAATATATCTACTGCACTGTTATCTAAGCGAGGAAAGTCACCTCTCCCCGCTCGACTTCAAAACCGGACTTGATAGTTTCCCATCATCCGGCTTCCCTGTAATTCGGTGCTTGTCACGCAAACTTCTATGTAACTGGTCATGGCAATGCTTGTGCAGCAAGGACAAATTCTTAATGTTATTATTGAATCTATTGTGGTCCTGATGATGCACATGTGCTAGGTCATCAAATTTAAACCATAGGTGACAATAATTACATTTGCCTTGCTGTATCTTCAGTAATCTTATTACTTGTGGCGATTTTCCTGGAATTGTACTTAAACGACTTCCCCAGTATGGCCAGTCCCCATCATAAGGAGATCTGGTTCCTTTCACTTTGATATGCCGTCTAATGACATGATCTCCGTGTTTTCTAATATGTATTTCGTTACTCGTCATGAATCTCCAATTGTCATTACCATACTTTTTAAAGTATTTCCTCTTAATCCAGTGTCCTCCTTTGTTTGGGTGTTTAAATTTTGCCCATCTCCAAAGTTGGGTGTACATGATCATATCCATTAAGTGAAAGGTTTTATTTGAGACTACCGAAGTGTAATACTGACACCATCCTCTAACAATTGGATTAATGTTGCTTATTACAGCTTCTTGCGATTCGCCTCGCATTTTCCTTAACTTATGTTTAATAACCAGTGTGTGCTGTTTAACAGAATTGCGACTTGGTTTGATTAACAACTTGTAACCTTTCTTATTTTTTACTGGATATTGTCGTATTGTAAATCCAAGAAAATCGAAACCTGGTTTCTGTCCATTAGAAAACTTGAGAGTGTGTGAAATTCTTGTTTTTGAAGGCTTTAACTCTAGTCCAACAGTTTTTAACCAACTTTCGATTAGCTCTTTAGCCTTAAGTATAATCTCTTCACTCTCGTGTATGACAACAAAATCATCAGCGTAAACAATTACACTTATTGATTGTTGTGCTACTGTATGTGATGCCTTGCTGCCGTATTTCCTTTTTACGTATTGAAAAAGTTCACATGCTAATGCTTTTTTAATATGACTTTCTAACCCATTTAATGCTATACAAGCCAATATAGGAGAAATAGTCCCTCCTTGAATTGTACCGCTTTTGGTTGGTTGGAAAGTTCCATTTTCCATCACACCTGCTCTTAACCACTTTTTTATAGTTCTCTTAAGGGTTGGAGTGGTATTAAGTTTGTCCAACAGAGCGCGATGATTTATATTATCAAAACATCCAGAAATATCTGCATCTAAAATAAATGCGGATTTCTTACAAAGCGCATAAAATATGGCCTTTATAGCATCATGACAGGATCTACCACACCTAAAACCATAAGTGTTCGGCTCAAATTTTGCCTCCCATTCAGGTTCTAGCGCCATTTTTACAAGTGTTTGTTTTGCTCGACACGATATAGTGGGAATACCAAGGGGACGACATTCCGATGGCTTACCAGGTTTTGGGATCCAGACCCGTCTTGATGGTTTTGCTTTTCTTTTATATCTAAAGAACATGCTAATTGCAACCTTTCTTTCTGATTAAGATTCGCTTTTCCATCAATACCTGCAGTCTTTTTCCCTCTGTTGTCCTGAGTTACCCTTCTCACAGCGAGCATTCTTGCACTTGTTGATTTTAGTAATAATCTCTGAAGTTTATGCATCTTCTTGATATCATTACATTTAGAAGCTCGGTAAATTCGTTTTTGTAGCTTAAATGAAGATTTTTCCAGCTTACGCCAGGGTGTTTCATTCCATTCATACCTAACATTTTGTTGGCTCATAACATATTCACTACTATTCACAACTTTACCTTCCAAACTACAGTGTCCACGTCTGCATATCCTAGACATTACTCTAGGCGTTTGCTTCTTGGACAATCCCTCCAACATGAGTGCTTATGGCTGGCTACCTACTTATATTCAATTGAATATAAGAACATTCATGTGGTTACTCCGTTCCACGGTTTTTGTTTCACGTTAGACTTAGATTCCTACTATTTGCCGGAAGCTGAGAACATCTATAATTAAGCTGCGGAAATCTTAATTCCTCATTTGCTTCATACCTTTTGGTTTATGCGTATTCAACCTCTTTTCGCATATTCCCAGTGACGACAATTCTGACATAGGTTTCTCTCGTAATCATATCTAACTCTGTTTGCGGGGATTTGCCATAAGGTTTAACATTACCCGCTTTTGCCTCATGCTTGCATCTCAAAGGTTGCCACTCTCTGAAATGTGAGACATACATTATCCCTGATGTCTGGGGAAGATGGAATTTAACCATCACAAAAACCGCAACATCGGATCGCACTCCGCATTCCGGGCAAGTATCAGGAAATATAAACTTTGGTGTATTCCGAGAACGAGACTTTTTATCCACTTCTACAATGCGGGAAATAACATCTCCAGCTCGTTCTACTACTACGATATCACCTTCCCTTATGTCTTTGCGCTTAATTTCATCTTTATTATACAGATTTGCCCTAGTAATGAGAACCCCTCCTATATTTATCGGAACTAATTCTGCAATTGGTGTCAGCACACCGGTTCTGCCTACTTGTACTGATATCTTCTTTATCTTGGTTTTTCCTTGAGCTGCAGGAAGTTTGTGTGCTGTAGATCCACGTGGTGCCTTGTTAGTATTTCCTAATCTATCATGTAATTTCAAATCATTAACCTTGTAGACTACGCCATCGATATCATAGCCTAAATTATGACGATTACTATAGATTCGATCATAGAACTCCAACATTTCGCCTACATTGTTTGCTAAAAATTTATATTCATTAACACAAAAGCCAAGTTCTTTCAGTCTATTTAATACTTCAAATTGAGTCTTTTCTGTACCGCCAATCAAAGAATAAGCAAAATATTTCAGCGGTCTCCTAGCGGTAACTTCTGGGTCCAATTGCCTTAATGAACCTGACGCTGTGTTGCGTGGATTTGAAAATTGATTATCCTTATTTAATTTAAAAAAATCATCATTTCTTATATATAGGAGAGTAGACCAGCGGACCTTCCCCGCCAGTCCCTCGCAGAACTGTGCATGAGCCTCTCAACTCACACAGCTCCCATTATTCAGTCTTTTGACCCACACCTAATGTCCAGTGATAAAAAGTATTTGGCCCTTCTTTCCTCATTTTTCCTAGAAGTTGCCTTGCTAGTCTTCCATGATTTCGAAGCTTCTTATACTTTGCTCTGATCCACTTTTCTAGATGCCGCTCTATGTTCCTCAGAGGTTTGCATATCTCTTTCTTGTAAAACCTACCGTAGTACTGATACCAGCCTCTGACTATAGGGTTCACTTTCTTTGATATCTCCTCCAAAGTTGTAGATGTTTGTCTGTGTATTTTCCATGACCTTATGGTTTGACTAATCTTCTTCTTGGCCTTATTACTAACTGCAGGTATGAACGAGAGGAAATAATCCCCTACTTTACTGTTCTTTGCCATCCTAGGCCTGAATGTATAACCTAGCAAGTCAAAACTTTGTAAAGCATATTCACCTTTCCTTCTATTATCCTTACAATACACTATTCGTGTCTTTTCTGGATGTAGCTTTAGCTTATACTTGGCCAGTCTTTTTCCAATTATGTCTCGCATAAATTCTGCTTGCTTCTTAGTTTTGCAATGCACTATCGCATCATCTACATATCTCTCAAATGGTTTTGTTGGGTGATTTTGTCTCATCCACTCATCAAATACATGATGCATGACTATATTAGAGATGATTGGACTAACTGAACCTCCTTGCGGAACTCCTTTTTCCCTAACTACCTTACTGCCATCTGCTTGCTGAATTGGAGCTTTCATCCATCTTTCAACATACAGTATGACCCATTTGCAGTCTGTGTGCTTTTTGATAGCTTGCAATGCCAGATCGTGGTCCAAATTGTCGAAAAATCCAGATATATCTAGATCTACCACCCAATCGTACCTCCAGCATCTTTCACGCGCCGTACCTACCGCATCCAGTGCAGATTTATTTGGTCTATAACCATATGAATCCTCATGGAATTTTGGTTCTACTAGCGGTTCCAGATACATAGCAGCAGCCGTTTGCCCTATCCTGTCGAATACTGAAGGAACACATAAAATTCTTTGCCCTCCTGTATCTTTTGGTATCGCAACAGCTTTTACCGGCTCTGGAAAATAACTTCCAGATGACATCCGATTCCATAGTTTGTATAGATTATCTTTTAGATTTTCCTCAAACTTTATTATCGAAACCTCATCCACACCAGCAGCACCCTTATTTTTCGATACTTGTTTATAAGCTCTCCAAATAAGTTGCTTCGGTATATCAAAAGACTTTGTTTTATTCATTAACTCCTCCCTTTCGGTTGATAAACAATTAAAACTAAATAACCCAGCCCCTTCGCTTCATTTCCGTTACAGAAACTTCTTCACTACTACGAACTGATCCGCCCCTGTTTTTCGTATCGGTACTCTCACCCTTGGAGTTTAGCTCCTTGGATTTCTCCCTTTTCATCGAAACGACAGGTTCCCGTAGTTCCACACAATAGCCCAAAATAGATTCGTGCCACCTTTATGCCGGACGCCATCTACCCAGTAAACAAGCTCCCGATAGACTTATCCCAGGTTAGAGAAGACCCCTGGTTTTGACGTCATTTAAATCAGTTTCGACACTTCATCAGTGGTTCACTTTCGTTCACCTCTCTATTTCATACATGACACATAACTGTGCCTTTTCCATAACGCTCACCACCTTGGCTCTTTACCAAAGCAGCTTATGGTTGTTTGAAGCCTGCTCTTGTAAACCGGCTCCGAGGGGCCCACCCTCATCTATTGCGTAGCTTAAGCACTCAGTTTGCTCATTTCTGAACATCCCTTGCGTCTCTACGGCACACCCTCGCCCCTAACTTCCAATCTGCCCTTTACATCAGGTAAAACTTTAGGAAAATCTTTTATTGTTGCAGCATTGTGAGTAACATCCTCTCCTACAAAACCGTCACCTCGTGTTGCAGCTTTAACAAGTCTTCCATCCTCATAAATCGCAGAAAACGACACCCCATCAATTTTTGGCTCACATACTATCTCCAACTCATGCACATTCAGAAGTTTTTTAACCCTAGCAAGAAACTCTTCAACTTCATCTCGTCCATGAGCCTTGTCCAACGAGAGCATTGGTACAATATGTTCCACCTCTAAAAATCTTCTATCAGGCGCAGTACCAACGGTTTGAATATCTACTTTTTTTACCAGTTCATCGTACTCTGCATCGGTTATTTCTGATATATTTTCCCGATAGTACAACTCATTGTAGCGTTTTATTTCTTCTTGTAATGCATTTTCACTCATAATAATTTACCTCAACCACTGTTTCAGTATATAGCGACAATTGTAAATAAATTATTGACCGTTGTATTCGTTTAGCTGGTACTTTACAAAGAAGCCACTAGCTTTGCTACTGCTTTTATATTTAATATATAATATTTAAATAGAAATAGAAAAATATTTAATTAGTAGAGATTTCTGCTCGCTTCTAGCCTTAGCTACATTGTGAGATATCAATTTCCTGAAGTTTATGCCTATTGTTTTGGCAGAAGTAGTAAAACTTTAATCAAACTCAATAATACTGTATTATATGTTTGTTCTGCAATTGTGCAAAAAATGACCACTACCAGAGAGAAAATTGCTATCGACTCTTTAAGCTACCAAGTAGTTCAAAAGATAAAAGAGTTGAGGTTATTAAGGGGATATTCTCAAGCGAAGTTAGCAAAGGAAACTGGTATATCAACGTCACAAATACGAAGATATGAACAAAGGATAGATGCTGTTTCACCTGAAAATGCAGAAAAGATGCTAAAAGTATTATCGGCTAGTTTTAAAGATATATTTCCTACAACAGGTTATGTTAATTACAAGGAAGAAAAGATGCTGAGTATACTGCAAAATTTAAAAAAAATTAAGGACCAAGAATTTCGCAGTGCATTTTGTGTATTAGTAAAACTTTTGTCAGGGGAAATTCAAATTGGCAAGAGTATAATAGGTACAAAGTCTATAAAGCACAAAATTGGACAAATGGCAAAAGATTGGAGGTTCGTAAGAGGATGTACTCAGTTGGAGTTAGCGAATAAAATCGGATTATCACAACAGCAAATACACAGATATGAACAAGGTGTAGATTGCATGTCATTTAAAAAGCTATCTGAAGCAGAAAAAGCATTAGTGAATGCTAGAGTTTTATTCTGTGGACCAACAGAAGAAAATTATTACGAAGATGAAGATAGTGAAGGAGAAATGAAAATATTAAATATAATGAAAGAATGTCAAAAAATTGAAGATCAAAGATTACAGGATTTATTGAGTTCATTTTTATCAGAGGTAGTAAAAATTAGCGAAGAGAAGCAGAATCAATAAAACTTATTTTTATAGAAAAGGTATATCTTTATGGACATTTGTATATTTAACAAAAATTTTACATGTTTTAAATTTAAAGGAGGGTGAAGGTGAGAAAACTACAGAAAATAATAAGAGTTATAAAAGGTATCTCTATAGAGCGATACGTTATTTTGTGAACCCGAATTATACAAGGCTGTTTCAAGCAAAGATTTAGGTAAAATAAAGTCGTTACTAAAAAAAAGGTGCTGATTCTAATGAATGCAGTAGCAATGGCTCTGCACAAATGTTGGCTGTTGTAAAACTGTTCATAAAGAATAAAAAGGGTTCAGCAGCGAAAGAGAAACAAGTTGTATGACATGGATGTAATTCAGGAAGCCAACAACAATGGGAAACTTTCGGAGCTACCGCCCTCTTCCCTTATATTTGCCTTGAGTTGAAGCCTGAGCTTTTACAAATAGCTCCCAATATCCCTTCTCATCGCCTTCTTCCTGTATCAATCGTGCTAACCGCTGCATCAATTCATTATTGAGGATAGCCATCTTTGTCCATTTACCTATCGGTTTTGCAACACCAATTATTTTTAGATTTTCTTTATAAACTTGAAGGTTATGTTCAATTTTCTCTTCACGCTCTTTTAGTGACATCTTTCTGATAAGACTTTTATACGCTCGTTTCCTAAAAAAGGAAAATATTTTAATAGCAATGATTAGTATTATGCCACATATAGAAATCTGCTCGTAGGACATTGTTGCACTCCGCTATTTTAAGGTTATTCCGTAAAGCAGAAATAATTCTGTAATTTCTTCGTTTTCATCCGCTACAGCGTTCTCTAGTGCTGTGTAACCTTCTTTAGAGTTATAAAAACATTTCAGATGAACATTTGCTTTTTTACTCAGCAATAATTCCACAATTTCTTTATTGCCATTCATAACAGCCAGATGCAGCGGTGTACAACCACTTTTCCCAATTGCGTTAACATCTGCCCAGCTTCGCAATAAAAGCTCTACATACTCTTTCTTATTTAATGAAACTGCAAGGTGCAAAGGAGTACTTTCTTCTGCATTTTTAGTTTCGAGAAAGGCGCCTCCCTTTATCAGTAACCCCAACATTACCCCATCAGCACATTTTACAGCTATATGAAGAGGTGACTCACCTAGACCATTTAGGCGATTAATGTCTGCACCATATCGTAATAGCCTTTGCATAGCATACAATTGCTTATACTTTATTGAAAAATGTAAAGGAGTATTACCGTAAATATTATAGGCGTTAATATTTTCAGTCCTTGCTGCAACAGTTTGTACTATTTCGATAAAGCCAAATATGGAAGCAACGTGTAGTACTGTATTGCCTTCTCTATCTGCAGCATCAACGTTAGCACCATGTTTGACAAGGAATCGAATGATATTATAAAAGTTCTTTTCTGCAGCAAAATGTAAAAAACTAACACCCAATCTACTATTTATGATCCATTTGAAAACTGCACTAACTAATAAAGAAAAAATACTAGGATGTCTGAAGTGATAAATTTCCTTTGCAGCCTTTTGTAAAATCTTTTCTACTGTCATAGCAACCCCACAAAAAGTGTGTTTGTATTAGAGTATGCAGCGAGAAACGTTTTTAAATTATTAACTCGCATACCCGTTTAGTTAGTATTTTACAAAGAAGCCACTAGCTTTACTACTACTTTTATATTGAATAAATAATATTTAAATAGAAATAGAAAAGTATTTAAGGTAGTATATTAATGTAGAAATCTATTCCTTAGAAATTTGCTCTGAATTTTCTTTACTTACTGGTTTTATAGACACATCTTGAATTTCTTCTTCTGGCTTAGCTAGTAGAGTTGACTCTTCTTTAGATTCTGCTGCTAATTTACGTTGTTTAATAAATTTCTTTAGTGTCTTGACTGCGATAAAGTTAATACTGAAAACACATGCAGAAGTTATGGCTAAGGCTGGAAGAGGAGCTAAACTGAATGTTGGTAAAATTGCCACAATTGTAGCAGATGTTAGTAAAAATGCTAACTTCTTGCTCCCGATTATCTTGTTTTTCTTAACCTTTATTGGGTTTAATTTTTTTATTTTCCCTTTTAGCTTTTTGAAGCCTTTTTTGAACACGTTGCCCTTTTTCAGCTCTTTTTCTACGAGTTTTGCTTTCTTTGTTTTTAAGCTTTTTATTTTTTCTTTTATTCCTTTTTTATCTTTTTTTACTTTAGAGGTTACTTCCGAGCATAGGCTAGGTTTCACCACAATTTCAGAGAGCGGTTTTGGCTTATCGTTTGAAATTTTAGCTTCTTGCCCCTTAGTATGCTTTTTGGGCGAAACTATGTTTTTTAAACCTTTCTTTGCTTTATTTCTTTAGTTTGCTTGGCATTTCAAAAATTTATCTATTAATTCCTGGTTGTCCTCTATCATTGCATTTGCCTCCTGCTGCAGACATTTAATATTTTTAGGTGTTACATTATCCATCTCAGCTGATGCTACTTTTAGTTGTGATTGAATGTCTATCATTCTTATCTTATATTACAAAAAAATCAGTCAGTAACTCCCTGCTCAGATAATCTCTATTCTAAATCTATTAAAATTACGCAATTAAAGACATATCTTGTATAATACTTCTAATGCTACTTTTAGCAAAAATTTGTGAATATGGTTAGAACAGTAAGTAGAAGAGAGCCTGTATGCTATCAACCTTTTTTGCAGCGAAGTTATATGAGCACATCATGGAAGTTTGTATATTAAATTAGGAGTTTTGTGGATTACAGACTAAGAGCTTATTTACTTGGAGTTATCTGGTTTATACTTAGTTTATTTAGTAGTGTAGCTAATGATACTATATCAAAATATCTAAGTTTACATCTCCAAAGTTTTGAAGTAATCTTTTTCCGCTTTTTATTTAGCACTATTACCCTTGTACCTTTTATGCTTTACTATGGAAGAGAAGCTTTTAAAACAAGTCAAATATCTATTCAGATAACTAGAGGAGTATTGTTATTTGTTGGAATAACCTTGTGGACCTATGGGTTAGCTATTTTTCCCATAGTAACTGCAACAATTATAAGTTTTTCTATACCATTATTTGTTATACTTCTTGCAATCCCTTTACTAAATGAAAATATAATTTGGCAAAGATGGTCAGTAACTGTTATTGGCTTTGTTGGTATTGCTATTACTACCAAAGCTTATAGTGAAGACTTTAATCCTAAAATTTTTATTTTTATTGTATCTACATTAATCTTTGCTATATTAGACATACTTAATAAGAAACTCGCAATAAAAGAGTCAGTAATAAGTATGTTATTTTATTCAGCTCTAACAACAACTATTTTTTCCACTGTGCCTTTGCTGTTTTATTGGCATTTGCCTTCCTTGTTAGAATTAGTATTACTACTGATTTTGGGAATTAATTCAAATCTAATTCTGTTCTTCATATTAAAAGCTTTTACTCTTGCAGATGCTACTGCACTTGCACCATATAGATACATAGAGCTAATAATTTCTGCAATAGTAACATATGTTATGTTTAATGAGTTGCCTGATAAAAGTGCTTTGTATGGTATTTTAATATTAATACCATCGACTTTGTTTATAGTTTATTCAGAAAGTAAAGTAATTAAGAAAAATAATGTATGCAACGCTAGAGTAAAAATTTATGACTCTAATTGTTAATGATGTTCTTTTTAAATGTTTAAGCAGTTGAGCTACATTAGGATATTTTTAAGGTAATGACAAGATGTATATAACCATTATAGGAATAGGGTATGTAGGTTTAGTATCTTGTGCAATGTTATCAGAGCAGGGTCATAACGTTGATTGCATTGACATAAATACTAAGAAGATTGAATTATTGAAATTAGGAAAAATTCCTATATATGAGCCTGGATTAGCAGACTATTTAGAGAATAATATAAAGTTACAAAGGATAAGATTCTTCGATTCGTATTCTCAAATAAATCCCAACACAGAAGTAGTGTTTGTAACTGTAGATACTCCATCAGACTCCTTAGGAAATGCGGATTTAAAAAATGTATATAATTCAATAAGTAAAGTTTCTGAGAGAGTTAATCAAGATTGCTTAATAGTTATAAAATCAACTATTCCTCCTGGTACTACAAAAAATATATATAATTATTTATCTAATAAGGGCTACAACTTTGATTTGGGAGTTAATCCAGAGTTTCTCAAGCAAGGCTCTGCAGTATCAGATTTTTTATATCCAGATAGAATAATAATAGGAGTAAAAACTAAGCGAGCTAGAGTAAAACTAGAAGCTATATATAGATCATTTACAGATAGGAATATTCCGTTAATAGTCACTGATACAGTTACAGCTGAAATGATTAAATATGCTTCTAATGCCTTTCTAGCAACAAAAATTGCTTTTATCAATGAAATGGCAGGTTTATGTGAGATGTTAGAAGCAGACATCGACCTTTTAGCTAATGGCATGGGGATGGACCATAGAATAGGTAGGGAATTTCTAAAAGCTGGCCCAGGATTTGGAGGATCCTGTTTTCCTAAAGATTTGTCAGCTTTGATAAGGATTGCTGAAGATCATAATGTCAAGCTACAAATTTTAAATTCAGTTAAGGAATCTAACTATAATCATATAACAAACATCGCTAAAAAGGTAGAATATGCTCTAAATGGAGCTCAAAATAAAAAAATAGCGATATGGGGGCTAACTTTTAAACCTGGTACTGATGATGTAAGAAATAGTCCAGCTATAGATGTCGCAAAATTGTTAGTGAATAACAACGCTAAAATTACTGCATATGACCCAGTGGGAATGAATAATGCTAGGCAAGTTCTAAAGGATATAGAGTACGCGGATAACGCTATAGAAGCTGCAAGGGGCGCAGAAGCCTTGTTATTGTTAACGGAGTGGAGGGAATTTAAAAGTCAAGACTTTGTAATTTTAAAGGATGTTATGGCTACACCTAATATTTTTGACTTTCGTAATTTATTAGATAGTGAACTGTTGCTAAGATATGGTTACAATGTTTACTCTCTGGGCAAAAAATCTAAGTTTACCTGGGAAGTTTAATGTTAAGAAATATTCCCTATGTCAACTTTATGCAGTTGTTTTAGGTTCCTGCTTGATAATACGCAAAAGCAAATGGATATAATAACAGAACAAATAAAGAAGAATGAGAACATCATGTTATTACCAAAACATTCCACAAGTAACCCTAAAACTACACATGAAAATATTGAACTTGCAATATACCCAAATAATCCTGTCAAGCTTACAATTGTACATACATTATTTTGTGGAGCAATGTCTACAGCTATAACACCTGTTAGTACTTGTACTCCAAATATAAAAAATCCTGATAAAGCTGCACCAAGACTCATAAGAACTATGTTTTGACAAAAGTTCATTCCAATAAAAGTGAGTGCTATACCCAGCATGTAAAGTAATGCTAGCAAACTTCTATTTTGAAAGAAATACATATCACTAATTCTTCCTGTGATTAAAGTTCCAAGGATTCCACCCAAATCATAGACACCTGTGATTAGTGAGGATTGTACAAGAGAGATTTGTAATCTATCTTTTAAAATTATAGGAAACCAAAAGAAGATTCCCATTTTTATAATATAAGTACAAAAAGTAGCATAACATAGAAACCATATGGAACTTGTCACCTTAATGCCAATTTTAGGTTTCTGCACCTTATAGATAGTAGGAGTAGTACTTTCTCTGTAATATGCTTTTAATGTTATGTAAATTCCAAAAAGTAAGCATAAGAGGCCAGAATACAAAAATGCACTTTTTACACCATATATTTTGATTATACTTGGTAACACAATTAAAGTAAGGCAAGAACCAAGTTGCTGAGATGCACTCATAACCCCCCACAATGATGCAATTGAAGAGATACTAGAGTTTGTAATCATAAACTTGGTAATAGCTGGCCAACCTACTCCTTGTGCCCAAGCTAATAATATCAATGTTAACAGTAATAAGGTTAGGTTATTGTATGATAAAATTATACCAATGGTTGATATTCCAGTTACAATATTGCATAGCCCAAACATAAATAATGGATTATCTTTGAAGTCCATGATTATCCCGTTAAAGAATTTCGATACTCCGTAAAAAAAAGAAAAGCAGGCAAAAAAATAGCTTAATTTTACATGGTCAGTATCTATTAACAGTGGTAGAGCAATTGGTATACTCTGCCTTGAGAAGTAAAGTAGCACATATCCAAAAAAGAATAGTAAATATTGAAAGAAAACAAAGTTCACACCTATTCCCCAAACAGTTCCATGCAAATACTAGCATAATACTATGTTGGTATAATATTGTTTTACAAGAAGTTTGCAAACCATTAATGTAGAAAATTGATAACAATCGAAATTACCTATTCAGTATCTTTCTTATAGTAGATATAGTAGTATTAATATCTTCACAGCTTATATCTCTATGTGTTATAACTCTGATTTTACCTCTTATGTTAGCCATCCTAATTCCATAATTTGTCATTAGTATATTTATTAATTCTTGAGCAGATATACAATCAGTACGTAATGAGAAATACGCTATATTAGTTTTGTATAGGTCAATATTGATTATAACTTGATCTATAGAGCTAAGACCTTTTATAAGGTGCTGCATTTTTTTATGATCTTCTATTAAAGAATTCATGTTGTTGTTGAGAGCATATAAACATGCAGCTGAAATAATGCCAGCTTGGTGCATACCTCCGCCAATTTGAAACTTATAGTACCAAGCTTTTTCAATAAACTCTTCACTTCCAGCCAATACTGCACCCATTGGAGCGCCTAATCCCTTACTAAAATCAATAAACACCGAATCAAAATAATTTGCATATTCTTTTGGAGATATTTTAGCATAAGCACAAGCATTGAACAGCCTTGCTCCATCTAAATGAGAGGATACGTCGTTCTTTTTGCAGAGACTTGAGATCTCTTGAATATACTCTAAAGGCCACACAGCTCCACCACCAAAATTCGTTGTTTGTTCGACAGAAACAAGCCCAACTTTTGGAACATTCCTTAAGCTAGGACGAGTAATAAACTCAACGATTTGCTCTCCAGTAAATATTCCTCTTGTTCCTTTAATAGGTAAAGGAGTGGCATGTGCCTGGGCTGCAATTAATCCAGATTGCACTATTAATGGATGCGAAGTTTCATCGAGTAACAAATAATCACCAGGTCTTTGAATGTGCACTTTATAAGCAATTACATTACACATCGTTCCCGAAATCAAAAATATTCCTGCTGGCTTACCTAATATTTTACATGTGGTTTCTATTAATTCGTTTACAGTTGGATCTTCACATGCAGCTTCATTTCCAACTTTTGCTTTAGCCATTACTTCCCTCATTTCAGATGAAGGATTAGTGTTTGAATCGCTAAAGAAATCTATTTTTACCCTCATACTAAATTTAATACAACCTCCTTTATAATTTCAGCAGCATTTATTATGTCTGCTTCCTCTATGCCAAGATGAACAACTGCTCTTATATGAGATTCGAGCCAAGGAAAGAGCAATAAACCATAAGCTTGGCATTTACTCAAAAAAAACTCATTAGTCACATTTAGTTCTTTTATACTAAAGCTTACTATGTTAGTTTCTGGATAAGGTAGTATCAGCTTTACATGTGGAATTTCTTTAATCTTGTCTGCAAACAATTTAGCAAGCTTATTATCTTCTTTAAGCCTAGAGATATTATTCTGTAGTACATATTTTGCTGCATTAGCGCAGTACCCAATTTGATGATAACCACTCCCCAACCAAACCTGTAACTTCTTAGCCTTTTCAATTATCTCTCTTTTACCCATAAGCATTGAACCAAAAGGAGCTCCAAGTCCTTTAGTAAAAGAAAAGCTCATTGTATCTACATATTTAGCATAGTCAGCTAAAGCAACATTTGTTTCAGCATGAGCATTAAATATTCTCGCACCATCTAAATGAAGACTTATATTGTGAGCTTTTAAGAAATTATATAACTCTACTTGTTTCTTAAAAGGATAAATTTTACCGTTAAACCCGTTTATACTATTTTCTATAGAAACTAGACTCACCTGAGCAAAAATTTTATATCTCGGTTTAGAGTTAATAGCATATTCTACTTCATCAATATCTAAGATTCCGGTATTATTCCTAATACAGTTAAACACTATACTATTTACTTTTGCATTGCCTGCACTATCGAAAAAATTAACATGATAATTATAATGAGTAATTAGTTCATCACCAGGACTTGTTTGACTTGCAATAGCTAACCTATTTGCAAGCATACCGCTGGTTACGAACAATGCTTCTTCTACTTTGAATAATTGTTTACAATATTCCGATAAGTTGTTACAGCTTTTGTCTTCACCGTAAGCAAAATCTCCAACGATTGCACTACTTATTGCGTGTATAACGTTGGAGCTTTGTAAAGTTGTAGTGTCACTTCTCAGGTCGATAGTTTTTTCCATTTTCTTTTTTGATATTTAGACAGCCAATTTGAGCATCCCAAAGTTCTTTATAAAGACCTTTCTTGCAAACTAGTTCAGAATGTTTACCATCTTGGACAATTTTTCCTTTGTCAAATACTAGAATTCGGTCCATATGTAAAAGTGTAGAAATACGGTGTGCTATAGTAATGGTGGTTTTATTTTCCATCAACTTAAATAAACTCATTTGAATTGTTTTCTCTGTTATAGAATCTAACTGACTAGTTGGCTCATCGAAAAATAATATCGGAGCGTTTTTTAGAAATGCTCTCGCTATGATTATTCTTTGTCTTTCCCCTCCAGATAGCTTTATGCCTTTTTCTCCGACTACAGTTTCATATTGATCGGGTAGAGTCATAATGAAATCGTGAATACCAGCCAGCTTTGCAGCTCTTATTATTTCTTCGATAGTAGATTGAAGTTTACCATATATAATATTTGCTAAAATAGTATCATGAAACAACAATGGTTCTTGAGGTATTACAGATATTTGTTGCCTCAAAGAACTCTGTGTAACTTCCGATACTACTTGATTATCAATCTGTATATTACCTTTTTTAACATCAAATAGCCTTATGATTAAGTTTATAAAAGTAGATTTACCATCTCCAGAATAACCAACTAGACCTACCTTTTCGCAAGGATTAATGGTAACTGAAAAATCTTGAAATAATGACTTCTGACCCTCATAAGAAAAAGAAACATTATTAAACGTTATTCTTCCACTTAATAAATTTAATTTTTTAGCATTTTCCTTATCTTGAATTTCTGGTACGGTAGTCAAGATTGGCAATGCATCTGAAACTTTGCCGAAATGAGTAGAAAATTGGGTAAGATTCCTAGTTAGATGGTTAAGAAACTCTATAATCGATATATTAATTCCAAGTACAAGAGCAATATCTCCTATTGCAATCTTGTTCAATTGATAATCATGAATTAAAAAATACAAGTTTACTGCTTGGAGTATATCAAATGAATAGCCATATATAAACCAAAGCCAAAAGTATGCCCATTGTAATTTTCTTTCTGCAATAGTTTTTTTCTTGCATACTTGAAAAAATTTATGCCTCTCATGCGCTTGCCGAGAAAATAACCTTACTGATATAACATTTAAAATACTGTCGGCTATACCCGCTATTACTTGTGAACTTTGTTTAGAATGATCATCGGCTAATCCGGTAAGCACCCGAAAACTGAAAACCGAAATCAAAATAAAAATGTTCACCCAAATGAATGTAGCTATTGCAAACTTTATATTTACTAGTGATAAAGTATAAATAGCCAAGATTAATGCTATACTATAACTAAAGAAACAGTCTATAAGCAGTCTTATTAGCTCTATCACACTATCCATTAAGTTACTGACCTTATATACTAAACTTCCGGATAGGTTGTTTTGATAATAGGAATGGTCTTGCTGAAGCAGCCTGTAAAAAGACATATCAGCTATTTTTTGACGCATTGAGGTAAACATTCGAATGTCAACAAAATAGCCATAGAATCTAAAAGCAGTAGTAATAAGTAATGCCATACAAACATAAGCGCTTACAGGTAATAAAAGATTTTCAATTACATTACCTTCTTGATATTTTACAGCTGTATCTAAGATATTTTTTACTAAATACTTTCTAAAAGATAAATCAACAGCCACTACTAGGGCAACCAGGAACATTACAAGCACATTAAGCTTAAACTTGGATAAGATATTCAAAATGAACACCAATATATACTTGAAACTACCAACTCTACTTTTGTTCATTTATAATGCTAGCTCCACCACATTGACTTTTTTATTGAGAAATACAAGCAGTGAAAACCATAAATTTTTGTATATTTTTCCTGAAATGTCTCCAGCATCATGTAGTGCTGACGCTTGATTCAGAATAAGTAGCTTATATAAATCTCGCTTAGCTTCAGCAGTGTTGACCTCAGAAATATTTGTAGTTGTGTCTGTAATAAAGGCTAACCAGCTCTTAATAAGTTCTTCCATATTTTTTGTTTTTATACTTTCCTGGCGACGAAATAATGATAAGTATTCTCTCAGTATAAATTCTGTTAATGCACCACAGTTTAATATACCAAAAACTGAAGGCTGAGGTTTTGGCACACAAGGAAGACTTTTATCTTTTACAACCCATCTCGTAACATAAGCAAACCTATCTTTAGCATCTATATTCTTATCACTACCATGCCATAACCGTGAATCAAAAACTATCGCATCTCCTGCTGAAATAGGTAGTGACTTAATTTTATAATTTTCCCGGTTATCCGAGTATTGATCCAAAAAGTATGGATGCCAAAAATCAACTAGAGGCTGTATTTTCCAGTTGTGACTATCTTCTATAACTTGTAGTGCACCTGAAGTTTTATTGACATTATTCAAAGCTAGCCAAACAGAAAAATGATAAGGGTCATTAAAGCTATAAGAGATGTCCTGATGGAAGGGAACTGCATCTATTAAATCAGCAGTTTTACATATAACATTTGATTTTTTCTGCAGTATCTGGCATTGAAGTGACTTTTCAAGATAATTTTTAATAATTTTATCTAATACTTGAGATACAATTCTAGTTACCTGAGATGATGTACCCCATCTTCCAGTGCAGTTTAAATAGTCAGAAGTTGAAACACCTAATTCTTGAGATAACTTTGATATCTTGCTTATTATATCATTTAAAGACTGAGTTATTAACTCTAAAGGAACTAGATTTTTGATAATAAAAAAACCATTTTTTTGCAATGCTTTCATATATTAACACCTAATGTCAATAACTGATAAATAATCTGTTAAAGGTACAATACTAAAAATTTTAAGCCCTTTTACTTGTTTTAGTATTCTTTTCCAATCGCTCAATGTCCTTAGTTTACCCCCTGTTTCAACCATTACATTAATATCTACAGAACCTCCCACTGGGGAGTAGTAATCTAGGATAGTTTCTATCACTAAAACGCGTGGTATTCCTTTATTTTTTACCAATTTTAAATAAGACAATACCTTATTATCATCATAATGCTGCAGAAAGCGGCAAAAGACACCTAATTCATAATTTGTAGCTGATAATTCTTCTTGAGTTATGAGTTTAATTTTTAAATCTTCTACTGCCTGCCTAGGCACTTTATGTTCGTTGTAATAATATAAGCCTATAGAACCTTTATTGTGTATATCAGAATAAGCAAGAAATAAAGAGTGTACGCCAAATAGCAATATATTTTTAGCACCATCTATATTAACCCTAGAATTAAACTCTTTAGTGTCAAACCTGGAATATCCTAGCAATGCTTGGTAAAACGCTATTTTCCTGTCTTCTGATGTTTCTTTCTCCTTAAAAGATTCAAATGAAGATATTGACTCCTGCCTTAATATATCGGCAATTTTTAACCAATTCTTTTCAGCGGCAACCCTTGCCCACATTGCTGCTGCTTTAGGCAAAAATGGTATTTCCTTAAAACACTTACCTTTTGATGATAGTTGCCATAAGTCCTTGTTCTTATCGTAATCAATAAACCCTATTTCCCACAACGCCCTTAACAGCCTTTCTAGATTTGGAACGATAATATTTAACTTTTGAGATAAAACTGGCATAGTTGCAGGTAAGATATTTAACAAATCAAGTTCAATAGCAACATTTGCGAGGTAAGTTTTCCAAAAGGCTGAAAGTTCTGCAGAAATCTTATGCACTTGAGATTCTTTATCTAAATCAAAAATACTAAACTTTACGTTTCCGGTAATATCGATCTGTCCTAATACACCTTCAAAAGTTTCAACTTTTGCCATGCCATTATAGAATGCTTCTACCATTTTAAATCTTTGCCGGTAAACAGGATTGCCATTAATATCTATATGAAACCAGCCATGCTTATCTTCTGCAATAGCAAATCCTTTATGAAAAACATTAAGCTTTTTATACCATTTATTATGTACTAACTTTCCATGATTATTAATATGTGTAGCTTTACCATCTTTATGGACTACAGCGATACCATCCTTAAAATCCCCAACATAATTGTATTCTTGCTCATAAACTCTATTGCCGTTCAAATCAATATGAAAAAACTTATCATGCTTTCTAATCACACAAATATCTTCTTGGTAATTTCCAATCCATTGATACGAATGTTTGTATACTCTACATCCAGATGGATCAATATGGTAATACCCTGTGTCATCTTCTACGGCTGCTCTATTGCAGTAAAATCCAAAAGTTTTTAAAAATCTGTCGCGATAAATTGCTTCTCCCATTGCATCGATGTGATAAGCGCCTGTCTCATCATAAACTGGTGCAAGGCCAGGCTCGTGAAATTTATCAACTCTAATAAATCTATTTTTGTACAAAGGATTTTCTGACAATTGGTGAAACCTTTCACAGGGGGAAACCCTAATAGATTTAAGGTACTCACTATCTTTCATTAATTGACTAATGGTTTTCTCATGTTGCATGTTTTGCATAATTCATAGTTTAAATAATTCTTTTGTAAGTTTAGGTACTCGCTACTTTGCCATATTTCCTCCAGTTTAACTTCATTAACATTGCCAAAATCTCCTAATGTTTTGCGTAGTTCATCTGGAGCACAGCAGGGACTAAACTTGCCTTCATTGTTTATCCATGCTTCTTTACCTAAAAATGGGCACTGACCACCTGGAGCCAAATCCTTGATACCCTCTTGAGAAAGGATCGTAAAATTTTCTAATTTTATCTTTTTACCATTTGGCAATAGCATATTATCCCTAAGTTCATATAACCTTCCCACCTCCGTATTCCATCTACTAATTGCTAATTCATCTCTCCTCATAGATAGATCCTTAATTTCCTTAAAATGTGCCCAAAGATGATGTCCTTTAACTCTATCTATGCCATTTTTTATAGCCATCTCAACTATGTCGTAAAGTTCATGTAAATTACTTTCTAAAAATGTTAATTGTAAAGTAACGGTACACCTTTCACCTGTATCGCTAAAGTATTTATCTCTAACTTCAAGGAAAGTTTTTAAATTTTCTGTCACTACTTCCCATTTTGAACCTTTCATGATTCTTTCATGAGTTTCTTTAGTTGCCCCATTCCAGGAAATCTTAACATCAGATAAAATTGGTACCAATAGTTCAGCCCATTTTCTAGCTCCTTTAATAGGAAAAGAACCATTGGTCGTGAGGTTAAGCTTCAGGCCGAACTCATGGCACAAATTGATTATTTCATCAAAGCTTTTATACATTAAAGGCTCACCCATAGTAGAAGGAATGATTTCCCTTAAAGGTGTTCCATCTGCTTCCTTAATTACCTTCCTGATAGTTTCTATTGACATTATCTTGGGTTTTATCCCTTTAGCTTTCTTCTCCTCTTTAACTTTACTATATGGTGAAAAGCATTCACACATTACACAAGCAAAGTTGCAGTAATCTGGATTAGTATCAAAAGTAATTCTCCAAGGACCAGGTTTTGTAGCCACTGATTTGCCTTTATTTTCAATAACATTACGGTAAATTTTGTTAAGTTTCTCAGTATGCTCACTTATAGAAGGTACATTACCATTTTTAGTATAAAGATAGCCTCTTTGGGTCAGTTCACTGTATAATTCCTGGTCTGTAGATAGGACTTGCATTTTTTCTGACAAACTATTTGTATCTCTATGCTTAAATAATAGTCCGTTTATTCCATCTCTTACATATTCTGCCATGCCACCATAATCAGCCGTTATTACTGGTACACTCAGTTGCTGTGCTTCATGTATTACTAATGGTGAATTTTCACCCCAAATTGAAGGAACAACTATCGCATCAACTTTATTAAATACATCAGTAACTATATTTTTATTGTTATAACTTCCCATCCATTCTATCCTTTCTTTAACAGCATGTGGAAACTGATCGGCAATCGCTTTTAAAGTTTTAGTTTCTTCCCTTGCCGCTCCCCAAATTCTAAGTTTTGCTTTAGATGATAAGCGAGAAAAAGCCTTCAATAATAGGTCAACACCTTTCTCGGGAGTATGAGTACCTATATAACCGAAAATAAACTCTTTTTCTTGCACCCTATTTCTATTCTTAAGACGATTTAGATCAAAACCATAATCAAGATAAGAAATTTTGTTTATCGGAACATTAAAGTCTTGAGTAAATTTATCCATTAAGAATTTTGACGGAGCAATGAAGTAATCTATATAGTCCACTACTTTCTTTGTTTGCTTCATTCTAGTTGCAACCCATTGTTCCCAATAATTTAAGTCTGAATTCAAGAATTCTTCATCTCCTGTAAAATACCCCTTGTAACATTGGGTTGCACATTTTTGATCCTTCTGTCCATCACAAAGCCGTAACAAATCTTCAGAATTACGTTGAATAAATCTTCCTCTTGGACACATTAACCAAAAATCATGTAGCGTAAAAATTGTAGATATATTTTCTTTAAAAGCAACTTCTGGTAAAGTAATTGATAGATGATTAAGATGACCAAAATGTATAAGATCTGGTTGAAAGTTATCTATTATTCTTTTAAATTTTATATTTACTTCTTCATTGATAAATTTGTAACGATATTTAGTTGTAGGTATATTAATTAAATTCAGTAAGATCCGGGAATCACTACAGTCCAGAGCTGTAGTATAATGGAAATCAGGTAAGAAGCTGTTTTCATGCCTAGTAAATATTTGTACCTCATTATTATTGGCTAGTTCATGGGCAAGAGTTTGGCTGTAAACCTCCGAACCAGCGCTATAATAAGGAGGGTAACCATGAATAACTTTTAATATTTTCATATATTACCATATCTATATTGTTAGGATATTCTTGTGTATTGTTTTGTAGACTTTTTATAAATTTACCTAATCCTACTTTTAATGAATGCTTTGGAGACCAACCAAGTAGCTCTTTAGCTCTAGTAAAATCACCATGGAACTTAGTTACGTCAAAATTTCTTGGAGGATAAAAATCAATTCTAGAATCACTTTCCGTGACTTTTAATATTGTTTTTGCTAAGTTTTCTAAAGTACATGGGCTATTAGTAGTAAGATGAATAGCAGGAAGAGAAGATTTCTCGTTTTGTAAATATTTAACAGTTAAGTATATACCCTCTATAACATCATCCAAATAGGTAAAATCAAAAACACATTCTTTACCTTCTATCCTAATTGGATCGCCTTTCAATGCATTGATACAGAGTGCAGGAATTACTCTACTACTATGATCTAGTAAACCACCATATACATTTGAGAAGCGTAATATTGCTACATTAAAGTTAGAACCTTTTAAATTTATTACTTGTTCTTCAATAAACGCTTTACCTTTGGCGTAATTATTTATTGGGTTAATACTAGCAGACTCTGCAACTGGTAGTTCCTTTTGTTCTCCATATACTTCTCTACTGCTTGCATATATAAACCATGGTTTATTCGGAAGCGACTTGCAGAATTCTAAGAATTGGATTGTACCATCGACATTAACTTTTTGGCACAATTTAGGATAAAGCTCACCATGTATAACTCTAGAAATTGCAGCCAGATGAATAACCCCCGTACACTTAGCGAGTAGCGGCATTATATCTTCTGAAAAAAAACTGAGTGGGTTGTCGCGAAACCTAATATCGCAGCTTATTACTTCATAACCCTGCTTTTCTAACTTTTCTACTAAAGCCGATCCTATCAAACCTGCAGCACCTGTTATTAATATTCCCATGTGTCCCTCTCACTACAACCAGGAAAATCTTTCACACCTATCATCTTACAAGTAAGACTTAAAAAGCATTATAAAACTAGTATAAAACAAATGTCAACTTAAATTAAGGATCAATGAATAAAAAAATATAGTTATGAAAGAAGGGTTGGTTGTCTTCTTCTATTTGCCTGAAAATAACGTTCTGCTTTGACCAAATCCTCTTTGTTATTTACCCCCATTGCTTCCTTTTCGTCAGCGACTACATAACCTGCACGTAAGTTATTGCTTGCTGCAATGGGTATTATATCATTAAGACAACATTCGTTGGTCGAATCATTAAATTTTACTTCTTTTATTAGGGTATAAAGATCTTTAGCGTATGAAACCATTATTCCAGAGTTTGCAAGAAGAATTTCATCTTCACTTTTCAAGACTTTTTGAACATTGTCATTATCATCAATTACTAATCTTCCATATTGCTTATCTTGACTATTAAATCCAAGAAGAACTAAATTTTTATTATTACACTTTAAACAATCAGTCATTCTCATAACTGTATCACTAGATATAAACGGGGTGTCTCCGTACTGTATTAAAACTATGTCTTGGTCAGATAACCGCTCCAGGCTTTCTAGGGCAATTTTAACTGCAGTGCCAGTACCTGTAATATTTTCTTGAATTATCAATTTTATATTATATTTATCAATTATATCTTTTAAGGTACTAAATCTTTCTAACTCCTTTAGAAAAGGCTTGTTAATGACAATTGATAGACTTTTTAAACTCAGCGGTTTTGCATTGTGAATTATATGCTCTAAAAGAGTAAAATTTCCTACTGGGTGTAGTGTTTTTGAGTACTGTGAATTCATTCTACTGCTTTTTCCTGCTGCTAATATTATCAACGTGTTATCCATACATAACTCAAGAACTTACTAGGAGGTAAGTTAAGTGATAATTAATGAGTTGTAAAGTCTACTATAGTTTCCTAAATGATCCAGAAAAAATAATTAACATGCTTGAAATATATAAATCCTCTATGACGCTAATATAGATTAGCCGATAAAGTAAGCTTCCCAGAACTACTCATTTATATTGACCCATCAGTACTTATACAAAAGCTAGTTGATCGAGAAAATAGGCAAATCCTTATCAACGGCCTACTACTTTCCCTAACTTATGCTTCCTTGTTATATTGTTGAGTATACTTTTTAAATAGTTTTTTTCTGTTTTCTATCAACCAATAGAAGTTTCTTTTAGCCCATAAGGATATTTATATAGGAACTGATATTTTCTATGCTGGCAAGAGTCTTGACGCCGTAAAAAAAACTACTCAATAATTGGGTAACTTCTGATGACATTTTCACTGTACATTTATCGCACAACATTAGTGCTACAATCACAGGTGTAAAGGTATTAAACAACCTTTAAAAAGTTTCACTTTTCCCTTAATCAATTTTTCCTTTGATATAAGTGTTTATTGCTTTTGCCCTCTCTGTTGTTATAATTAACATTTTGTAGTAGTTCAAGATGAGTTTTGCATATTCAGAGAAAATCATCCATAGAATCAGCATCTAGCTTATCTAGGTTAAAATATATAGTTTTACAAGATGACTATTTATGGAAGAACATGGTGGGGAGAAAAATGGCTTCAGTGCTTCAATAGAATTGATTATGATAACCGTCTTCCACGTGGTAGAACTTGTGCTAATACTGGTCGAGCTTTTGGTATTAAAATTAATGGTCACATAGTTACAGCTAAAGTTCATAGCTCAGGATCTTACCCATATCGTGGTTCAAAACCTCAACCATATAAAGTCAAAATTATACTCAATGAATTAAGCTCATCAGAACAACAGACCATTCGTCAAATTATTGAAACTTCACCTTCTATACTATCTAAATTAATAAATAGGCAATTACCAACCAGCTTGTTTGATAAGCTTAATGATCTTGGGATTAAATTGTTTCCTTCAAATTGGGAAGAGATGAATGCAAATTGCAACTGTCCTGATTGGGCTATGCCTTGTAAACATATTGCTGCTGTAATTTATCTTATTGCTGCAGAAATTGATAAAAACCCCTTCATGATTTTTAATATTCATAATTGTAATTTGTCAGCACTTATCGATGATTTTGGGAATGGAAAATTAGAAAATGCTCAAAATATTTTAAAGATAGATGATATATTTAAGGCATGTTCTAAAATTAGAATACATAACCAAGCAATTTTAAATGATATTGATTTATCAACTATTCCTAACCTTTTTGATTGTATCAGTAGTATTTTAACAGATAATCCACTTTTTTTTGAAAAAAACTTCCATAATATTTTACAGATAGCTTATAAGCACTGGCAAAAGTATCCTGCAGGAAAGTTAGTGTACTATCCAGCTTCTAAGAAGGAACTATCAGAAGAGGAGCTATTTATTAAAAGATGGGGAAATATTGAGAATTGGAAAACATTTCAACTATTCATTGATGATCAGCATTACCTTACTCAAGTGAGCAATGGTGCAACTAATTTATTTAGGCTCAGTGGAAATGTATTGAGGGATGTAGCACGATTTTTAAATGATATTCCTAGTTCGTTACTCCACAAACTTAACCCTGAACTTCGCTTCATGCATATGATTTCACAGTTTGCACATATGCTGATGGAAAAGTCAGCGCTAATACCACAAGTATTACAAAACAAAAGAGGAGAAATTATAATTAGGTGGATTCCGGCGTTGTTTAATGAGTCAGTTAAGGAAATTCATAGCAAGATATCATCTATTTGTCCGCCTCTATTGATTAAATATCAAGAAATCGCTATGGAACCAGAGGAACAGGTAAATGTTGCTATCTCTCTCATCCTTTTAGGGTATATAGAAGATAACTTTCCTGCATCACTGGATAAGCATAGAGATAAATACATCTTTGAATTATTCTTTACTGGAAGACCATACAAGTTTACTGAGTTTAGCAACAAGGAAATACCGCAAGCAATTAATCTCTGGCTTTCACGTCTTTATTTAGCAGATAAACCTTACAAACTCTATTTAATGATAAAAGATCACCATGAAAAATTTGAACTTGAGGTACAGTTATCACTGGATGATGAGAAGTCATTCATAAAGCTGGAAAAAGCACTTTCTAATCAAAACGTAAAGCTTAGTATTTTATCTGATCTTGCACTCTTATCTGAATACATACCTGAATTAGAAAGATCGATTGATAGCAATAGCAAGTTATCATTTAATTTAGACGATTTTGCACCTTTATTCCTGGGTATTGTACCAGTACTAAGAGCAATAGGTATAACAGTTATCTTGCCGAAATCTTTGCAAAAAATCTTCAAACCACAATTAAGTCTTAGTTTGTCTGCCAAGGATAAAATAAAAGAAGATCGCGAAAGTTTTTTAACGCTGGAAAATTTATTGAAATTTGATTGGAAAGTAGCAATAGGAGATAAAAAACTAAGCGTTACAGAATTTAAAAAATTGCTAAAAGATTCCCGAGGGCTTGTGCGAATAGTCGATCAGTATGTGCTTTTGGATGATAAGGAGGTAGAAGCTTTATTAAAAAAACTTGATAAATTGCCTGATTATTTAAGTCAAGCAGAGCTTATGCAAGCTGCTCTAACAGGAGAAGTAAATGAAACTAAAGTAGCATTTGACCAGCAGCTTACAAGCTTATTTAATAAACTTAATACTTACACACCTGTTACTACACCAAATAATCTAATAGCACAACTACGCCCATATCAAGAACGCGGATTTAGTTGGCTTATACAGAACATAGAAAACGGGTTTGGTAGCATAATTGCTGATGATATGGGTCTTGGTAAAACATTACAGGTTATAGCAGCTATTCTGTATTGCAAAAATACAGGGTTTTTGGATCGGGACAGAGTCTTGGTAGTAGCTCCCACAAGCATATTAAGTAATTGGCAACGAGAGATGGAACGTTTTGCACCAGAATTAAAGCTTTTCATCTATCACGGACAAAATCGAGAATTGGCAAGTGATTATGATGTAGCTCTAACATCCTATGGTCTTGCACGTCGTGATAAAAAAGAGCTTAACAGAGTCGGATGGTTTTTGCTCGTGATTGATGAAGCACAAAATATAAAGAATCCCAACAGTGAACAGACCAAAGCTATAAAAGCTATTACAGCAAAAAATAAAATAGCTATGAGCGGTACACCTGTTGAAAATAGACTACTAGAGTATTGGAGTATTTTTGATTTTACTAATAAATATTACCTTGGTACCCCTAAGCAATTTAAAACTCGTTTTGCAACACCGATTGAAAAAGCGAGAGACAAAGCTTGTCTAGAGAGGTTCATGAAAGTTACCCACCCCTTTATGCTACGTAGGGTAAAAAGTGATAAAAGCATTATTCAGGATCTACCAGATAAAATTGAAAATAATCGTTATTGTTCTCTGACTCCAGAGCAAACAGCACTTTACCAAGAAGTCGTTAATACAACTATGGAAAAGATAGAAAGAAGTGAAGGAATTGAACGTAAGGGACTAATTCTTAAACTTATCAATGCTTTAAAGCAAATTTGTAACCATCCATCGCAGTTTGGCAAGAAAAAGCGTGCAAATGTTGAGCAGTCAGGAAAGATGCAGATGCTAGAAGAGATACTGATAGGAATTAGTGAACTTGCAGAAAAATCATTAATATTCACCCAATACACTGAAATGGGTAAAATTATAGCTAGACTGCTTGAAGAAAGGTTTGAATCAAAAGTGCCATTTTTACATGGAGGACTGTTCCGTAAAGCACGAGACGAAATGGTTAATGACTTTCAAAATTCATTGCAATCAAATATTCTTATAGTATCTTTAAAAGCTGGTGGAACAGGGCTTAATTTAACAGCAGCAAATCATGTAATACATTACGATTTATGGTGGAATCCAGCAGTGGAAGCACAAGCAACAGATCGGGCCTATCGTATCGGGCAAGAACGTAATGTTATGGTGTACAGGCTACTTTCAACAGGTACATTTGAAGAGCGTATTGATGAGATGATTCAAAGCAAGAAGGAATTAGCAAACCTAACTATAAGTAGTGGCGAGAGTTGGATTACAGAATTTAACAACGATCAATTAAGAGATTTAGTTAATATAAAAAATGCACTATAATATAGCTGAGTTATTTAATGTAAAGAACCAGATAACTACCGCTCAATAGTTCAAAATAGAGACAAAGATCAAAATTTACGTCTCCAATTTTATCATACATAATGGAGACAAAGATTTATATTTTATGTTTTATGTCTCCATTATTTACTGGTAAGCAAAAAGCCTGTAATTACGTTTTAAAGCGATTTAAGTATCCATTGTACCTTTTTAGCGCCTGTAATACCCTTTAAAATTTGAATAAAAGGCATCTTTAACAATTCTATTACTGCAGGACAAACTTGCTAGCAAGTTTATAGTCATTTTTATTCATTGTAAAGAAAAAATTTTGTATGAAGGTTTTTTAGAAAATTCACTTACCTTCTTAAATGTTCTTAATACCCTAAAAATCTGAATAAATGAAAACATAGGCTTTTTGTGAACAAAAAAAGTAATTACTGTTTTCATAAACTTTTTTACAGACGGCTTACCATAAAATATCTAAATCCTTAATAGGTAAGACTACACCATTTGCTAATAAATAATGATGTGTTGGTTTTACTAATTTGTATTCTACTTTACCTTCTGTAGAAACCTTAAGTTCCATATCTTTCACACAAAGAAATCCATACTTAGAATTGGTCCCATATTCCTCAGCATTACGAAAGAATTTAATCTGTCCAAGAGTTGCAAGATTATTTATTCTTTCTCTGATATTGCGCTCACTACCAAGCCCCTCTTCTCCTTCAAAACGCTTTGCAAATTGTCCAGCAGTATAAATATTACCTTGATATGCGCTACTGCGAATTAAACTCAAGATAACCTCATGTTTTCTCATCCGTTCTAAATCCAGCTTTTTGCTATATTGATCTCTGATTATTGGTTCTGAATTTAAAACTGAATTGTCATGTACAAATGCTCCATTTTTCCAGTAAAGTGTCATTTGCCCGTTATTGCACTGCGAATAATTAGATTTTTTACGCGATAAAATTCTCTCGTCAGGAGAAGCATTAGCTTTATCTGGTCTAGTCAAATACCAACGAGACCTTACTGTATTATTCCATGCTGTTGAACCACCTGTACCAGTTTTACGTATCATCCCCGAATCAGAAGGGTGAGCAAGCAATAGAACCGCTCCTTTTATTGCTTGAGCTATGCGACCACAACAGGTTTGAATAAATTGCCTTACATGAGAGCGATCGTTTTCATTACCTCCAAATAGGTCTGCTGCTGTATCTAATACCACAAGCTTCGGCTGAAACGATTCAATGTCCTCAAGTAACTCTTGAAAGTAAGTAGTTAATTGACCAGTATCTTTGTTATTAAAAACCATAAGTTGATTATTGTGCCCTGCTCGGGACCATAAGCCAACATTATCCTGAAAATCAGAAGATTCCATACCTGATTGATAAAATTCATTTATTGCGCATTGCCGACGCCAAAGTTCTTCTTCATCGTCTTCACAGAACACACCGTATGTCTTTATTTGTTCTAGATCTATTCCAAGCCAAGGTTTACCAGCAGCAGCGGCTGTCATTAGTTGTTGAGCAAGGAGAGATTTTCCAACACCACCATCACCGTAAAGAGCTGTAACACTTCCCACAGGGAGCCAATCCTTAATAACCCACTTTCTTTCTGGAGGGATATTGGTCCAAGCTGTAGTATCAATCCTTTTTGACTTTCTTGGAGAATAAGGGCTTTTGTTGTTAAGAATAAATTCTTCAACGTTCATTCCTTCTAGCACACCGTCTGCAACATCCCAAGCGTTTGGTTTATCTTGAGGAATCTTGAGAATAGAAAGTGATGCAACTCCAATATCTAAAAGCTTTTTTCCAACTTTTTCAGCATAATCTTTCCCAGGATCATCGTTATCTGGCCAAATGATAACATGTTTTCCCTTAAGTGGACTCCAGTCGGTCTTCTCAATAGGTGCATTTGCCCCAAACATTGCTGTCGTTGCAGTGATTTCTTGTTCTATTAGTGCTTCTGCGCATTTTTCTCCTTCTACAAAAACAACTTTATCAGACTTTAAAATTCCTGGAATGTTATACAGAGGCCTGATCTCAGGTGCAGTGAAGGTAGATTTTTTAGCATCAAAAGGTAGATACCTCTTTCCTGAAGCAGTATCATAACGATATTTACTTGCAATCAACTGGTTATCCTGATCAAGATAGTCCCATTGAGTTATTTTCTTTTGTTCTTGTATAGGCGGTTTGTTGCATCCTAACCATTTACTTATCGAAGCCATTACTTCAACAAATTCTATTTTAGCATTTTTCCCATGTGCGGCTGCCCAAAGATCGATAATGTCACCACCGCCCCCAGTTGCGAAATCAATCCATAACCCGACCTTACCATACGCTAATTCAACTTTGAGGCTTTTGCCTTTATTACCTTGTACATCACCTATATGAAATTTATCACCATGAAAAGTTCCTCTTGGAAATAAATAAGAAAGGCATGATCTTATGTTTAATAATAATTGCCTTTTAATCTCTTCTACATCAAATTGCTTTAATGGTTCTACAGTATTGTTAAAATCGTAATATTCATCATTTAAAGTATTTTTTTGTTTGACATTAGTTAAAAAATCTTGTATCATAGACTGAAACTCCTTTTAAAGTTAAGTGTTTGAAAGGTTTTTGAGTAAGGCTGTTTTGATTGGGGTCTTACTCTTTGTTGTTAAGGGAAAGCTATGGTGGCAGGTCTTTTGGCATATGTTTTACGTCTAAGTGAAAAGCATATTAAGAAGGTTTTTCATTGGTTGGCTGCTTTAGTAGGTTGTGAGGGTATTGAAACTCTTTTTAATTAAGAGATAATCCTCTACGCCTATTCTACAGTATTTTTCTTACTATGTCAATTTCTTATTAAATAAAGTCATAATGCTTCTATTTTGTCACATTGATATATTACATACTACTAATATGTAATATATATTATATATAAGGAAATTTACCATTTAACATTTTGGCTAAACCTCCCCATATACGCAGCTTTGAGACTGATTGGCAATTTTGCCAAATGAAATCTTATTTGCCATTTGAAATTCCTTTAAAGTATTGATTTTCTTGCATTTCTCTTTGTAGGTTCATTTGGTTATTTGGTAAGTTTGCCAAATGACTTGCATTTTATTTAAAATAAATTAAAAAAAACTAATGTTTTCTTTCTGCTATATAGTTCATAATGGTGTCTTTGAAGGTTAGGAATAGTTTGATTTAAGGTGGGATTATAAGCGAATAGAAAAGTGTTTGTACTCCTACTACCGGATTTCTTACGACTTTTTCCGGAGAGAGTAGAAGGTTTTTTCCGAAAGAAAGTAATAGTATACATGTTTACTCCTTTTATGAAAATATATGGATTTAATGCTTTCTTGCTATATATATGTTCACCAAAATTCCAAAAACTGTTCAATATTTTTGAAAAAACTTTAGGGGCCTATAATATATATACAGGATTCGCTTGTTTTTCGTCCAAAAAATCTTATATATATACGCGGTCCGTTCTAAATTCGTCCAAAATTTTAAGAAGTAAGATTTTAGATTACGCTGATTTTAGGCAGTTTAAGCCAGTTTAGATTATAAAATGAAATCTTATTAAGCTGAGAAGTGGGCTATTGTAGAGGAATTTAGTATAATTTAAGATTACAAGTTGAGCAAACTGCTCCAATACCATAAAAGGCTACTCCTTGGCTGATTTTAGGTATTTCTTAGTTTAGAAAAAAAACCTATTATTATAAATAATAAAAATAAGGTACATAATAATACCCTATTTATATTTTTCACTTCTATTTATTTTTTAATTTTGTAGATAGCTCTCTAAAAAAAGGAGGTGAAAATTAGGTAAGTTCAAACTCTGTGATCAGAGAACGCTTGTTCAAGACATCAATAAATAAAATCTTCAGTTCTTTTTAAAAAATTTTCTTTACAAAGCATAAAAACCGTGATAAACTTAAGAATAAGTTTGTTTTGCAATAGTAAGACTACTAAGGATGCCTTGTAATTGAGTTTAAAGGTAGCGCTCTTTGATCAGGGGGGTACATTTATCCTTAAAGTCACATCTAGCTTTAAAACGTAGGTTTTGTCTTCTCTAAAAAACATTAAGCTATTTTTTTTAAGTTACTTACACGCAACTCACCAAAAACCCAGCCCAGATAGCTACACTATTACTTCGTTTCTTTTGCTTTCCTCAAACTTTTCTACCTTTTTAATGCTCAGAGCTTATGTCTGATATACGTTTTAAGCCTTTTACACGTTCTTTTAGGAGATTAACTAAGCTAATTCACTTTTTTCTTCCCCAAAGCCATAATTGACCAGATGAAAGTACAAACAAATGAATTAGATAAAATAACGCTTCTTTTCTTTCTTCTACAGAGCCGGCATTTTAGCTTTTTCTATTTGGCCGGTAGAAGGTACAGCTAAGCCAAAAATCTTTAAGTCAATAGGAGAAATGCCAAGACAGAATGCTTTGTTTCATGGGGCAGTTGTGAAGGCCAATGGTTTAGCTGATCACACTGTAAGAACTTACCTAAGAAATCAAGAAACAGGGCTACTAGAAGATATAACAGCACAATTGAAAGTTAAAAACATTAGCGATAAAAGTCTTAAGATATATCTTATCGATGCAATTAAACGATCTGCTATTGCAGGGCATCCATTTACTCATACAGGAAGTGCAGGAGTATATAAACAACGGCATAGACTGCCTGAAATTTTTCACAATATGGGAAGAGATAAATTAGAACGTATGATACAGGAACTTTTACAGGTAAAACAGTTAGTAAAAGGAATGTCTAAAGGTTCAAGAGAGGATAAGTGGCTTGACGTTACAACAGGACCCTTTGCTTGTGGTATAGGAAAATTCACCCCTGGAGCTGAAGATCTTAACTGCAAATAAAACTTCTGTAGGTAAATTCTTTACAGCTATTTTTAATAGATCTCTTATTCAAATACTTGTTCTGTAGGCTTTGTTGCTAACCATACTTTTCTATATATGGATATATACAATATTCAGTTGCTAGTTTACGTTGAATGCTACAATAGATAGATATATAGTAGAATGGAGAAACAACCAGAAATAGCTAAAACCATACCAGATGGGCTATTGGTTTTTCAACAGCTATGCAAGAATATTTTTACAAACAGACATTAATCTCTTAAAAATTGATATCTATTATAGGTAGCATTATATTCCTAATTCCTAGGTTATCAGCTAAATAGTTAGAAATCAAGGAAGCTAGACTCTGCATAAAACCTAGGCTTTTTGACCTACATTCCTAAAAGTATTCCTAGCAACTACGCACCTAAAGTTAGCCAATATGGCTGATTTTGCTATTCCTAAAACCCTTATATATTATATATATATAATAACAATAGTAATAAATATAAATTAATAAATATATAAACTACAAATAAATAAAACTTATCAAAAAGAAAGAAGAGCAAAAAGACCACTACAAAACTTATTAGGATATTTAAATTGAATAAGAAAGAACAAATGGCTCATAATTGCGTTTTAAGACGATCCTGTGACTTCAGGGTACAATTATACCACCAAGACCTAAATTACTCATGTAGGGTAGCTTAAAACTCGATTACGAGGCATTTCTAAACTATTTTTTACCCCAAACTTTTATTTACTACAAGAAAGCCTAAAACCAGTCTATCATGTTTTTTTGTTGGTTGCAAAGAAAATTTTTCAAACCTAAAGAACAAATGGTTAGTAGACTTTTTGAAACGTTATTTTTGCAACAGCCAACTTATGTCACTTCTATCATAGAGAGGGTAACAAAATACTCCTACCCTTTAAAACGCTTTAGGAGGTCCTTACAACACTATTTGTAATTTAGATATAAAATCGTCTTTTTTAAATTAACGCGTGTAGCCTCCCTAAAAACTCGAATAAAAGGCATCTTTAGTAACCCAACTATTGCAAAGTAAACTTACTAGTAAGTTTAACACATTTTTTACACTTTGCAAAGAAAATTCTTCAAAAAAGATTGAACGACTTGTGAATGGGTTAATGGAGACTTTATGAAAATACAACAACTTTTATTGCAAACCTCTGAGCAATTGATTGCAAAATTCTCAGTAATGAAATCAGCAAATTGTAGATGAAGCTCAAGGAAAAAAGTTACTGCCATAGAAGAAGAAACAGAAGCTACAGAACTCTTAACCCGCTTAATAGTTCAAAATGGAGACAAAGATCGAAATTTATTTATTTACGTCTCTAATTTTATCACGTATAATGGAGATAAAACTTCCACTATTTATTAGTAATAAAAAGCAACTTAGTTTATATTTGGTTTTTAGAATAAACTTATTTTCAATATGATTGACACTTTAACTTTAAAAGAAGGAGATATTGAAACTACTGCTTTTGATAATAGCAATTTTACTAGAGTATTACACGATGGAGAATGGTGGTACGTAATAACAGAAGTAATAGCTTTTCTGACAGGTAGTAAGAACCCATCTGACTATCTAAAAAAGATAAAAAGCAGAGATATAGGGCTTTCTGAAGGATGGGGACAATTTGTCACCCCCCTTGAAATTAAAACAAAAGGTGGTAAACAGAATGTTAATTGTACAAATGTTGAGGGGTTGTTTCGTATTTTGCAGTCTATTCCTTCCAAAAGAGTTGAACAATTTAAACGTTGGCTTGCAAAAGTCGGGTATGAAAGGCTACAAGAATATGAAAACCCTGAGCTTGCACTCAAACGAATCTATGCCGATTATGCTGCAAAAGGGTACCCTCAGGAATGGATACAAAAGAGAATAGAATCGATAGCTGTCAGAAATCAACTAACAAAGGAATGGGGTAACAGAAATATATCTGACCACAATAATAAGTATATTGAAGGTAGGGAATACGCAATATTGACAGACGTAATTTCTGAGGGAACGTTTGGAGTAAAAACAAAGCATCATAAGGAAATAAAAGGCTTGAGGAAACAACCACTAAGAGACCATATGACACCAATTGAATTAATTTTTAACATGCTAGGAGAACAGGCTACCATTGATGAAATAAAAGATAAAGATGCACAGGGCTATAATAAAAATTTAGAAGCGGCAAAGGAAGGAGGCAAGAACGCAGGCACAGCAAGAGAGGCATTTGAAAAAGCGAGAGGTGTGAAAGTCGTTTCTTCAGATAACTTTTTAAAGAGGATTAAAGATTAAAGTTCTCACTATGAGAAACCTCTGAATTTTATGGTTTAAAACGTTTTAGAAGGCTATTATAGCGTTATTGATGATTTAGATAGGTTTTGTATGTTTTTACCAAAAACTCATGTAATCTCTTCTCAGATCAAGTAAAAAGTTGTTTCAAAAATGGAAAGAACTCAAATAGTGAAGATTTCTGTTGTAAAAGACATAATGCTCTTTTTAATTTCTTAGCTGTCTTAAAATTATTTTAACTTTTTTTCAGAAAATCCCGGAAAAAGTAGTAAGAAATCCGGTATATATTAGTATAGAGACATTGAGTGTAGATGTGCTTCAAACACAAAAGTCGGCAAACAAAAAGATTGAAGAAAGCAAAAGAAATTTAGGCTTTTACGTAATTGAGAATTTGTATTTTTTTAGATAAGGCAAAAACTGTGTTTTAAAGCTAGATGCGACTTTAGAGTCAACCAAAGCTTAAAACTCAATTACATGAATTTTACTTTTTCCATTATAACATCTTTTACTTCTCGTCAACACAGTTAACGAACTACCACAGTAAAAGGGTTAATACGGTAACCATAATCTCTACGCGATGATCCAGGCCAACCAACTGTTTGAATCACATCATTACGTTCGATGTTTAGTCCTAACTTTTTAGCTAAGGTGGTTTTTATTGTCCTTTGGATTGTGTTTAGTGGTTTTCTGATGTGATGTTCTGGATCTGCTTCTTGATCAAGATTTAGATGTTTTTCTATTTGAGCTATGCTAAGCAACGTGTGTTTTTCAGGAGGCAATTCTTTTTTACAGTCATTCAAAAATTGTTCAAATAATATGCGAAAAACTTTCATACATGCTACAGCTTTCTTATTCAGAATCTCTATATTGTTTACGTAAAGTGAGCCTTCTACCAATTGTAACTCTAGTAATTCTTTCTCTCTAGCAGGTTCAATTTGCTCAAGTGAAGTATGTAAAATTTGCATTGAAGTATTTGGTATTAACTCTGGTACTCCTCTTTGTACTGCTTCTTGAAATATTTCAATTAAAGTCCTACGCTGACAGAAAAGGTCAACCATTTCTACTATAGGCAAATCAAGAGGTATGTCTGGTATGTTTTTTCTCAGTATTACTAATACGGTTGGATTGACTCTTAGCCTATCTATGGTTAAGAATGTTGGATTGGTGCAAAAATCAAGAATAATGAGATTTACAAATTCACCTTGGCCACCAATATAATAAACTCCTCTTTCCACCTTTTGCCACATGAAATGCGTAGTACTTAGCTGACCTTCAAACCAATTCATAATTTTCTCTGGGTTTAAATATACAGATAAGCGATGAAATCTTTGCTTCTTGTAGGTATTAGGTAAAATATCACGGTTGCAATTCTCACAAATTATATTATCGCATACTTCATCAAAATCCTCATCAATGAAAATCTCATTGTTACAGTATGGATCAACTATATTTGGCCAATCTAATTTATCTTGTCTATGAGAGCAGATAATATAGGCCCTCTCTTGCATCTTAATTAATTCAAGATCTGACAAATACTTTGCAGCTTTAATGTAGTTTTGATTTGGATTAACCCAAGAGCTACCAGAATTAAAAAGGTCAGAGATTTGCTCTTGGCAAGATTGTAAGACCATAAAATTGTTTCATGTATGCTTTAAAATCCTCTCTTTCCTTTTTATTCAACGGATGTTCAGAGTAGTAAATTGCTATGTACTCATCACTTCGCTTAAAAAATAATCCTATCTTTTTGCCTTGAAATATTATCTTCATCAATTCAATAGATTTTAGTATATCACCAATAGAAGGGTGTAAAATATAAAGCTCAGATGCAATAGGATCATGTGGTATAACGGTTAAAGTAATGCAGGTGTTGCTATATTTAAAACGATTTGACTGAAATTTTAACTCAAAAGTGAATATATTTGAATCAGAGCCATCAACACAAACTTTAATGAATTTATACACTTGCTCTGCAAAGTTTTTATCCTGCACATTTACAAAAACACATTCAGAGCTAAAATAACGACTTGCAATGCTATTTGCTATCTCTGTAGCTTGATCAATATTTTTGGCAGTAAGATCTACTTGAGTACCATTAACTAGAAAATCCAAAATCATCCAATCTGGCTTATGACCATGAACAACCTTGTTTGAGTTTAGTAGTAAATCTATACCACTAGCTCTACGAACTAATACATATAAACGATTTTGATGGTAGAAGAAACCTTGTAATTGATTTTCAAAACCGTCATTTCGTTTAGTGTCGTCTTCTTTCAATATCTGCACTATGGTTTCCTGAGAGATGAAGTCTTTAAATGGAACATTTGGTTGTCGTGGTATCTCTTGTAGAGCAAATGATACAGAACCTTTTCTTTGTATTTTTTCAAAGTGATAGACAGACTTTAAAAGGTTGTGATCTACATGAAACAATAGAAATAACAAAGACTTTTTGTCGTATTTATTGTTATCTTTTAGAAGGTAGGATTTCATGAGTTCCTCAGTCAATGCAGATCTTGCAATTTCACTGACAGTAGCTTCAAGCTTTGCACGGTCAAAACAGCTAATCAGATAATAAATAACTAGAGAGTCTAAATGTTTAGCAATCACTTTACGTTTATATTGTATGGATGTGTTATCGTAGTTTTCATCATCAAAGAGTTGACCATTTAGTTTGTCTTTAAAACAGTGTTGAAAGATAACACTTAACTGCCTACCAGAAAGTGAATTCATCCAGGAATAACGCACTTCTGTATTGCGAAAACGCTCAAGTAAGTAGTTAACTGGTACTTCTAAATCATCTTCCCAGAATTTACGGTTTGGATAAATTTGCATAAAAGATTAAATAATACCGTGCAGCATAATATGGTATTTACATTGTTAAGATAGAAATCTGAAAGTCTTGACCAATAGTTATACGATGGTTGTTTACTGATTTTTAACCAAGTTTTTCTCTAAAAAATTTGTTTATGAAGAAGATTTTTTGGACAAAAATTTTTCAAATCCTGAATATATATTATATAGGTATTTTACACTCTAGCGAAACAAATTCTGAATATAAATGTCCGTTTTAACACTCGACCTCGGCAAACAAACCGGCTGGGCAATTTTGATAGATGGGGTAATTCAAAGTGGGAGCGAAAGTTTTCATGGTAATCGTTTTAGCGGAGGTGGCATGTGCTTTTTGAGTTTCCGTAATTGGCTTAACTCTTTAGAACATAAGTTCACTGCAGTGTATTTTGAGGAAGTAAGAAGACATTTAGGTACTGATGCAGCTCATTGCTATGGTGGTTTTTATGCCGTTCTGACTGCTTGGTGTGAGGAAAACAACATTCCCTACAAAGGTGTGCCGGTGAAGACGATAAAGCGCTTTATAACAGGTAAAGGCAATGCAAGTAAGGGTGAAGTTATTGAAGCTATAAAGGGCAAAGGTTTTTTTCCTCAAGACGATAATGAAGCTGATGCTTTGGCATTGATGTTCTATGTTAATAATTTTAGTAAAGATTTTAATATGCTAGATAACATATAGGAAGTGGGTCCTTCCCGCCAGCCAGGCTGATTTGGGAGCGAAACCCCGAGCCCTCTCTAGCGTCAGATGTATTTTAATTATTAACTTTTTAACAAGTTATTAAGAATTTAAACATAACAACTATTAGGAATATGAACTTAGCAATACACTACTATCCTATTGAAAATCTTGTCGAATATGAGCGTAATCCTCGCAAGAACGACGATGTAGTAAACAGAATGTGTGCTTCAATCCGGGAGTTTGGTTTTCGTATTCCAATAGTTGCAAAAAGCGATGGCACTGTAGTTGATGGTCATTTAAGGCTTAAAGCAGCAAGAAAACTGGGTATGGAGAGTATTCCCGTAGTGCTCAGTGATAATTTAAGTGAAGCCCAAACCAAAGCTTTTCGGTTACTAGCAAATCAATCAGCTAACTGGGCAAAGTGGGACGATGATCTTTTGAAGTTGGAAATTCAAGAGTTAGAAGACTTGGAGTTTGACCTTAAAATGACTGGATTTGAGCTGGAAAAAGTCCAACGCTTTCTCGACAACATTGATGGAAAAGAAGAAGTAGAAAGAGGAGAAAAAGAGGGGGTGGAATTGGTCGATAAAAAGTCAGTAGTGTCGAAACCAGGGGATCTGTGGATTTTAGGTGGTCATCGAATCTACTGTGGTGATAGTTGTCTGGTTGAATCATTTAAAGCGGTACTGGACGATAAAATGGCAGATATTACCGTGTGTGACCCTCCGTATAACGTAGCATATGGTGACAGTCAGGAAAGAGAAGACAAAAAAATACTAAACGATGATCAAGGTGAAAATTACGAATTGTTCCTTTATGACATTTGTACTTATGTTTTAGCATACACCAAAGGGGCAATTTACATCTGTGCATCATCATCTGAGCTTTCGACCTTGCAAAAGGTATTTGAAGAAGCAGGTGGTCGTTGGTCGACATTCATCATTTGGGCAAAGAATCATTTTACGCTAGGAAGATCTGATTATCAAAGACAATACGAAACAATACTCTACGGTTGGAAAAATGGCAATAAACGTGAGTGGCATGGGGGACGTAATCAAAGTGATCTCTGGTTTTACGATAAGCCAACTTATAACTCATTGCATCCAACGATGAAACCAGTGGAGTTAATGGAGAGAGCGATAGTAAACAGCAGTAGACCAGGAGACATAGTTCTTGATCCATTTAGCGGGTCTGGAAGTACATTAATTGCATGTGAGAGGACAGGAAGAATCTGTAGAACCATAGAACTTGATTCCGCCTTTGTAGATGTAACGATAAAGCGTTGGCAGGTGTATACAGGAAGAGATGCTATTCTCGCTGATACTGGAAAGACTTTTGCACAAATTCAAGAATCAAGACAATAAGATGGAAGAGGGAAAAATCACACAAACAGAATGGGCAAGGGAACAAGGGTTTGCCAAGCAATATGTCTGTTATTTAGTGAAGAAAGGAATAGTTGAGCTGAAAGATGGATTAATTGACCGAGAACAAGCAAATAGAGCAATAGAAGCAATTAGAGATCCAAGTCAACCACTGAGGAGAAAAGGTGGAGAAGAAGGGGAAAAAAGAGGAAATAATGATCTTTCAACGATGTTGCTTAAAACCCGAATTAAAAACGAGATGGAGCGGGGAAAACTGCTCGAGGCAAAAGCAAAAGCTGAGATTGGTGAACTTATCTCAGTAGAAGAAGTAAAGACTGAAGCATTTAATGTTGCGAGAGTGGTTCGTAACAATCTTTTGAATATTCCAGACAGAGTATCAGCATTACTGGCATCGATGAACGACACAGAAAAGATCCATGAAACATTAACTGAGGAAATCAGAACAGCTTTAGAAGAGTTAGTGGAAAATACATTTCAATGATACTAAGGAAGCACTTGATAGGTTTAATAAACATATTAGTTGCAATACTGATTTTAAGTAAGGCATCAGCAGATACTTATTGCAGACAAAAAATACCTCTTTTTCTCCTTAAAAGTGCAACAATTGCAGCATTATGATATACAGCAGTAGTTTTTATGCAGGGCTAAGGCCAGATCCACCACTAAAAGTATCAGAGTGGGCAGATAGAAATCGTCAACTTTCAACGATAGCATCATCAGAACCAGGGAAATGGAGGACAGAGAGAACGCCGTACCTTAAGGAAATAATGGATTCACTATCTTCGTCTTCACCGGCTGAAAAAGTGGTATTCATGAAAGGAGCGCAGATAGGCGGAACAGAAGCTGGGAATAACTGGATAGGATATATAATCGACCAAACACCAGGCCCTATGCTGGTAGTACAGCCAACAGTAGAAATGGGCAAGCGTTGGTCAAAGGGAAGATTTGCGCCGCTCATTGAAGATACGCCATGTTTAAGGAGTAAAATAAAAGATCCAAGGTCAAGAGATTCAGGCAACACTGTACAAAGTAAGGAATTTCCGGGAGGAACGGTAGTAGTAACAGGTGCCAACAGTCCAGTGGGTCTGCGCTCTATGCCGGTAAAATATCTTTTTTTAGATGAAGTAGATGCATATCCAGGAGATTCAGGAGGAGAAGGGGATCCAGTTCTTCTCAGTATCGCGCGAACTAATACATTTACGCGGCGAAAAATATTCTTGGTTTCAACACCTACGGTTCACGGAATAAGCAGAATAGAGAAGGAATTTGAGAATTCAGACAAACGATACTTTTTTGTACCTTGTCCACATTGTGATCACTATCAGGTGCTGAAATGGCCACAGATAAAGTGGAAAGATAAAGATCCCTCAACAGCCCATTATGTGTGTATAGAATGCAGCGGCAAAATAGAAAACCATCAAAAAACAGAGATGCTAGCCCGTGGAAAATGGAGAGCTACAGGGAAAGAGGGAAAAAAAGAGGCAAAAGAAGGGGGAAAAATAGGGTTTCATTTATCGAGCTTGTATAGCCCAGTTGGTTGGTATAGTTGGAAACAAGCAGTGGAAGATTATCTGCATGCAAAGGAAAATGAACAATTACTGAAAGTTTGGATAAATACAACACTCGGAGAAACCTGGGTAGATAAGGGAGAAGTACCAGACTGGAAGCAACTATTTAACCGAAGAGAATCCTTTACGGTTGGTACGGTGCCAAAAAGTGGAAAAATAGTATTGACGGCAGGGGTTGATGTACAAAAAGATCGTTTAGAAGTAGAAGTGGTAGCGTGGGGAAGAAACCGAGAAAGTTGGTCAATAGACTACCAGGTATTAGAAGGTGATACTGGAAGTGGAGAAATATGGGAAAAACTTTCAGAGCTTTTGAATCATCATTTTATCGGTGAAAATGGTCTTGAATACATGATAAGCATGATGGCGGTAGATGCTGGGTATGCAACACAAGAGGTATACAACTGGGTAAGAGGTCACCAAGGGTCAGGGAGAGTAATGGCAGTGAAAGGAGCAAACAAAGCGCTAGTGCCACTTAGCAGCCCAAGTAGAGTAGATGTAACAGTTAGCGGACAAAAGCTAAAGAGAGGAATGAAGCTGTGGCCAGTTGGGGTATCGATATTAAAGTCCGAGCTTTTCCAATTACTTAATGTTTTAACAGAAGGGGCGCCGGGGTATTGTCATTTTCCCGAATATCCACCTGAATATTTTAAGCAACTTACTGCAGAACAACTAATTACCAAGGTAGTAAAAGGGTATACCAAACAAGAGTGGCAAAAGATAAGGGATCGAAATGAAGTACTAGATTGCAGAGTTTATGCAAGAGCAGCATCGATAGCACTGGGAATAGATAGATGGCCAGAGAGTAAGTGGGAAAGTTTAGTAGGTGAAAAAACTAAAAAGTCAAAAAGAGTGAGAAGAAGTCAATGGTTGAATGAGAAAAGTTGATGTATAGCCAAGAATATTTAGATCAAGTAGAAGAAGCGATAAAGAAGCTACAGAGCGGGGAAAGAGTAGTATCGATTGCATATGGTGACCATGTGGTTAGGTATGGAGAAGTACAGATAAAAGATCTATTGGACTTAAGACAACGAATCAAAGCTGAGCTGAAAGTTGCAGGTATAAAGCCGAAGCGCAGGATTGTGATTTCAACAGATAAAGGGGTTAAATAAAATGGCTGAAAATCAACTAAATGTTAACGTGAGCTTTGAAGGTGAATTAGCGAAATATCTCAAAGATATAGCAGAACAAGACTGTGGCAGAGATTTTAGTGCATCTAGCAACGGAAGCGCTAGAGGAAGACATAGAATTGTCAAAAATGATTGCAGAACGAGATGTTGAAGGTGCAGAGTTGATTAGAGCTGAAGATGTGGACTGGGATAAAATATTATCTGCAGGAACCTTTTGCACAAAATGTCAACAGCCTATTGACCAAAATTCTCCAACAACTCATTGAAATTTCAAATAGTGCAGCAACCTGTTGCACAAATAACAAAATAAGAGCCCCAAATGATAAAAAATGTAATTGTAGATCTCTCCCACTGGAACCAAAGTGTAAATTTTAAGTTAGCGAAAGAAGATGAAATATTAGGAATCATTCATAAAGCAACGCAAGGGCTAGAGTATGTGGATCCTAAATATGCAGAAAGAAGGAAAGCTGCCGAAGAAAAAGGACTGCTTTGGGGTGCATATCATTTTGGCGTAGGAGCAAACGGAAAGGACCAAGCTGAGCATTTTCTCGAAACAATTGGTAGATATATTGTTAGCCCTTGACATTGAGGAAAACAAAGATGGAAAAAGCATAATGCCAAAACAAGCAGAGGACTTTGTAAATAGGGTCTACCGGACGTTTGCCGTTAATTTATGGAAATGCGTATTTTCTCAAGGATTTTTCCACTCCAACTCTAACTGAATGCCCACTATGGTTATCAAAATGGGGAAGAGAGCCAACACTACCAATAGGATGGAAAAAATGGACTTTATGGCAGTATACCGATGGTAAAACAGGTCCTAAACCAAATTCAGTAGAAGGCATAGGACCATGCGATAGGAACAAATTCAACGGGACATTGGAAGAGTTACAAGATTTTTGGATATCATGATGTTATTGAAATCATTCAAGCAATTATTCCACAAGCGACCAAAACCAAAAGGTTCAGCATGGGATGCGTCAGGCTCAGGAAGAAGATTATTGCACTTTCAACCAGAGTCAGGAAGTATAAACAATTTGCTTTCTCAGAGCCTTGAGCACCTACGTAGCCGCTCTCGTGATATGGTAAGAAAGAACTCCTATGCAGCAAACATCATCGATACGATAGTGAGTAATTGCGTTGGGACAGGAATAAAGCCGCAGTCAAAGGCGAAAGATGGAGAGTTTCGGAAAAAAGTGCAAGAGTTATGGCTGAGATGGACAGATGAAGCAGACAGTAGCGGAGTAAGTGATTTTTATGGATTACAAGCTCTTGTATGTAGAAGCATGATAGAAGGAGGAGAATGTTTTGTAAGACTCCGAACAAGAAAACGAGAAGATGGTCTTTGTGTGCCGTTGCAATTACAAGTACTTGAATCAGAGCATTTAGACAATAAGAGCAATCAAACCCTCGCCAACGGTAATGTAATAAGAAACGGGATTGAATTTAACCGACTTGGGCAAAGAGAAGCGTATTACCTTTTTCGAGAACATCCAGGTGAAGGATCATTTGGAGAGTCAGTTAGAGTACCAGCAAATGATGTTTTACATATCTATAGACCACTAAGACCTGGGCAGATTCGAGGAGTACCGTGGCTTTCTACAGTACTGTTAAAGCTCTATGAACTTGATCAATACGATGATGCGGAATTAGTCAGAAAAAAGACTGCAGCGATGTTTGCGGGATTTATTACGAGACTTGATCCTGAAGCGAACATCATGGGAGAAGGAGAGAGTAATGAACAAGGAGTAGCGCTGTCAGGCTTAGAACCTGGGACTATGCAATTACTTGATCCCGGAGAAGATATTAAGTTCTCGGAACCATCAGACGTTGGGGGAAGTTATGAAGCATTCATGAAACAGCAGCTTAGGGCAATAGCAGTAGGCACAGGGATAACTTACGAGCAGCTAACAGGAGATTTAAGTGGTGTCAATTATTCATCAATAAGAGCTGGGTTAATAGAGTTTCGTAGGAAGTGCGCGATGTTACAGCATAACGTGGTAGTATTTCAGCTTTGCCGGCCAGTATGGAATAGGTGGCTAGAATTAGCACTACTCTCTGGAGAACTGGACATAGGTGAAAATTGGGCAAAAGAAACAGCAAAAGAGGTAAAATGGATACCGCAAGGGTGTGCTTACGTAGATCCGCTAAAAGACCAGCAAGCACAGCAAATGGCGGTAAGGAATGGGTTTAAAAGCAGGTCAGAAGTAGTATCAGAGCTAGGTTACGATATAGAAGAAATCGACCAAGAAATTGCTGAAGATCAAAGGCGTGCTAGTGAATTGGGTTTAAGTTTTGACTCGGACGTCAGTAGTTTTGATTCTAATACTGAAATAATATGACAACACAAGTGAGCTGGCTCAATAAACCGATGATGATAGAGCAAAGAAGCTTTGATTTATTGTCATTACATGCAGAGAAGCATCCAACGTTTAAAAATATAAAACATGCAGTAAGAAATAGTGAAAGGGGAATAAAAGTAATACCAATACATGGAATCTTGACGAAGAAGTCAGAGGCTTTTGATGATGTGTTGGGGATGACATCGTATGAGAAGATACGTGAAGAGATAGAAGAAGCTTTAATAGATGAAGAAGTAGAAACAATAATTTTGGACATAGACAGCCCTGGAGGAGAAGTAAACGGTTTATTCGACCTTTCGGACTTTATTTACGAAGCAAGGGCATTGAAAAAGATCGTAGCAATAGCAAATGATGATGCATATTCTGCAGCGTATGCGATAGCGTCAAGTGCTGAAAAAGTATTGGTAACGAGGACTTCAGGAGTTGGAAGCATAGGAGTAATAGCAAGTCATATAGACCAAAGTGGATTTGATGAAAAGCAAGGGATAAAATATACAACTGTTTTTGCTGGAAGTCGAAAGAACGATTTAAATCCGCATGAGCCGATAACATCTGAGAGTTTGGAAAGCTTACAAGAGGAAGTAGACCGCCTATATGAGATGTTTGTCCAGCTTATAGCACGAAACAGAAATTTGTCCACGGAAAGAATCAAATCAACGGAAGCAGGGCTATATTTTGGAGAAAAAGCGATAGAGGTAGGACTTGCTGATGGAATTACGACATTTTCAGAATTTATAGATAATTATAGGAGAAATAATATGACTAAAACTGAGATAAAAGAACAAGCAATAGATATTGATGAGCAAGGAAGATGTTTAGGGTACGAGAGCTGCCGTAAAGAAGTATTAGAGGTGATAAGATTATGTAATTTATCAAAGATGCCAGAGAAAATAGGAGAATTTATCGAACAGGATGTCAATGCAAAACAAGCGCAAGAGATATTAATGTCGATACTAGCAGAGAGAACGAAGAAGACAGAGATTTTGAGTACAATACCACAAAGTTCATCAGAAGATTTAATGATGGAAGTGGCCAAAATACGCCAGAATAGGCAATTATAAGCAATCTATCTTTTACCGCGGAATATAGCAATAATAAACGCCGCGGTAGCTAAAACGCGCCAGAATAGCCAATTATAAGGTTATATATCTTATACCGCAGAACTTTAAACACCGCGGTAGCTAAAACGCACCACAACTATAACCGCCGCGTATCAAACATGGCGGTAAAACTAAAGGGAAAAAAAGGAGAAAAAAAAAACATGACAAGTATAACAGAAGGAAATAATTTAGGTGACCTATTAAAGTATGAGGCATCAAACCTATATTCAAGAGACCAAATAACAGTAGCAAAGGGACAGAACCTTAAACTTGGTACAGTTGTTGGGTGTGATACTAAAGACGGTCTAATTAAGTCCTTAAATCCAACAGCTACAGACGGCACGCAAACAGCAATAGGTGTAATAACAAGTGATGTAAATGCAACGGAAACCACCAAAGCAGTAATCATTACACGTATAGCGATGCTAGCAGATCATGCAGTGGTGTGGCCAGGAAATATCACTGAGGAGCAAAAAGCTGCAGCAATAAAGCAACTTGAAGCACGGGGCATCATCATTCGTAAGGTAGTTTAAAACTGCTCAACTGAAGAGCAAAACCAACTTAAAACACTAAAGGGGAAAAACATGCAAAATCCATTTACAAATCCAGCATTTAGTATGACGGAATTAACTAAAGCAATAAACATATTGCCGATAAATTATGGTCGAACAGAAAGTTTAAATTTATTTCCAAGTAGATCAGTAAGATTCCGACATATTACAATAGAAGAGCAAAACGGAGTATTGAGTTTATTACCAACGCAAGTTCCGGGAGCACCAGCAACAGTGGGAAAACGCGGAAAACGAAAAATAAGAACATTTACGATACCACATATTCCCCATGATGACGTAGTGTTACCTGAGGAAGTGCAAGGAATAAGGGCATTTGGGTCAGAGAATGAACTGAAAGCGTTGGCTAACGTGGTAACAGATCATCTGGAGTTGATGAGAAACAAACACGCGATAACGTTAGAACATTTGCGAATGGGGGCGTTGAAGGGAATCATTCTTGATGCAGATGGGTCAGAGTTATTAAATCTTTACAACGAATTTGAAATTACACCGAAAGTAGTAAGTTTTGCGCTAGGAACAGCAACCACCGATGTAAAGCGTAAGTGTCTGGAAGTATTGAGGCATGTTGAAGACAACTTAAGTGGTGAATATATGACTGGGATTCATGCACTGGTAAGTCCTGAGTTTTTTGATGCACTAACTTCTCATGCCAAAGTAAAAGAAGCATACGAGAGATGGCAAGAAGGGGCAGCGCTGAGGAACGACATGAGGTCAGGATTTACGTTCTGTGGAATAACATTTGAGGAGTACAGAGGGCAAGCAACCGACCCTGAAGGAAATGTGAGAAGGTTTATAGAAAAAGACACAGGACACTGTTTTCCACTTGGTACAGCAAGCACATTTACTACTTACTTTGCGCCAGCGGACTTTAATGAGACGGTGAATACCCTTGGTCAGCCATTGTATGCAAAACAAGAGCCAAGAAGATTTGATAGAGGGACTGACCTTCATACCCAATCAAACCCTTTACCGATGTGCCACCGTCCGAGGATATTAACAAAAATCGTTGCAGCATAGAGGAGCCAAAAAGGAAAGAATGACTTTCCTCCTACCAATATAGCCACTTTGTGTGCCTTTCAAGTTTATTGCATAAAGAGGTAAAATGGTTTTTGTGGGCAGAGCAACTACAAGAAAAGAGGTATGAAAAAGCTGCTCTGCTCGAAGTAAAAGTTAATACATAAAAAGAAGACATGCAAGGAAATATTAAGAGATTATTAAAAGATTGTTTTACACATTTAGGGCAGCAAGCGTTGTATGAATCAAAGGATAAGTCATACATGGTTCAGGTGCTGAAACAACAACCAGATAAATTATATGGAATTGGTGAAGGACAATTTGTCGGGGAGATGTTGATTTTGGAGGTGAGTGTCTTTGATGTATTGCAGCCAGTAGTAGGAGATATCTTTATTATTGGTGACCGTAGATACAAAGTACACTCACCGCCACTTAGAGATAATTCTGGAATGGTATGGAAAATACATGCAGTGAGAATGTAAAATGGTTTTTAGTGTTAAAATCAAAACTAACGATAGTGAAATTGTTCAATATATTGTATCTTTAATGTGTATATAAAATGATCTTTCTAGAAAAGTTTTATGAAATTAGTCGTCTTTTTAATTGCTTCCTTGTTAAGCACAAGTTGTGCTATTGCAAAAGATGAGGTAGAGCTTAGCTTAAAAATAAAAGATAAATATAGGTGTCACCTGTGGAATATCCCAAGTAGAGAGTTTTCTCAAGGTTATATAGAACCAATTCCCTTATCCGAAGCTCACGATCTAGTCATTGGTGGCGATGGGGTATTGTATTACAGAGCAGTGTACCCGGAAAAACTAGATTTATCTGATAGTCATAAAACAATTGGTAGAATGAGTGCTGCTTGCAGTAAATATTGTAGAAAAATTTACTTAGCAATAGATAATGTGCTATATGGAATAAACAGAACTACAGTTATGTGGAAAAAGGAATTAAAGTCTCCAGTAAAAGGAAACCCGACAATTTTTAATGACAGACTAGCAGTTTTAACTATGGATAACTATTTGTACATGCTAGACATGGAAAATGGTAATACAATCTGGTCGTATCATTGCCTAATCATAATGGTAGCAACCAACCGGCAAGTTCATATTACACATCCCCTGTGGCTATGTACAACACAGTATTTGTTCCATTTTCAAATGGGAAGTTAGTAGCTTTTGATAAAGGTGGAAAAAAGTTATGGTCTTATAAGTTACCTTCAACAAACCTCTTAGATACTGAGCTTACAGATATCACGACTACTCCAGTAGTAAAGAATAACACATTAATAGCTACAAACAATTCTACCATTGTTGCGATTGATATAGGATCAGGAGATCTTTTGTGGTTAAAGGCCATGGAAGCAAAAAATATCAGTGGTGGTGGGATTATGCCATGGCTGTACCCCGATGATATAAATGGTAACGAATTTTTTGTAGTAAACACAAAGAATGAAGTTATGAAAGTTGCAATACCTGATGGTCAGATAATTTGGAGTACTAACTTAGTGGTGAATGATGAGCTAAATGATAAACTAAAAGACACATATTATGCTAGACCGGTGATAGATGGAAAATTATTTATTGTGAGCAATAAGGGAATCATGTTTCTATTAGATGAGAAGTCAGGCATGATAGAAGAGATAGTCAGCATTCCAGAAGATGTGTATCATACGCCTGTAACTGATCTTGGAGTTGGGGATTACTACTTTACAACTGAGAAAAAAGGTGTGTATAGCTGCATTGATCCAAATATCAGCAGATGAAATATTGCAGGTAATAAGGAAGAGATGTGCCATAGGTAGCACCACTTAGGAGGAGTATTGTGGAAAATTCAAGCGTCAGGGGTGTAGATGCGTATTAACATCGAAGTCACCGATAGCATCGAAAAAGTTATGCAAAGCATAGATGCTGAAAGAAGAAAAATAGAATTAGCAACAGTAAGCGCATTGAACAAAACGGCACTATGGGTAAGATCGCAAACTGTCAAACAAGTTAGCGAAGAAAAACAAATACCAAAAAAAGCAATGAGAAAAAAGTTAAGAGGTTGTCCACAAACCAGTAAATCAAGCATATTCCCTACTTAACATAACTTTACTCATAGCCAGATATATGAAACTTTCAGTAGATGTTGTAAGTAAATCGTACTCCTTTGATAGCCTTCTATTTCTATTGATCCAAGCAAAAGTCCTCTCTACCACCCACCTTCTCGGCTGTACTGAAAATCCAGGATCCCGTTGTGGCAATAGTTCTAGTGGTGTATCTTTATGCACCCAAAACCTACATGGAGGCCTTTTGACAATTTCAATATCTATCCCATATTCTCTCTTTACGTAATCCTTTAAATCTTTTCCTTGGTATCCCATATCAGCCCACATTTTCTTAATATTGCTGTATTTTTCCTTCATATTGTCCAATGCCATCTTCACCCCATCTCTGTCATTTTCGCTTGCAGCTCCTACATAGCAACCAAGCACAAATCCTTGAGTATCTGTGATTATATGTCTTTTTCTCCCCTTTACCTTTTTCGCACCATCATAACCTTTGACCCCCCTTTTTCCGTGGTTTTTACCGATTGACTGTCCACTATGCATGCGCTCGGCTCCTCATTTCTTCCCATTTTTGACCTACTATATTTAGTGATATCATAGTTCATTTTCTCAAAAATTCCCTGCTTTTTCCATCTTCTAAACTGTTCATGCACAGCCTTCCACGGCGGAAAATCGTGTGGTAAATAGCGCCATTGACATCCTGTGCGCAGTATATAAAGAATTGCATTTACTATCTCACACTTACTGTATTTTGGTGGCCTTCCTCCTTTCTTGTACGATACTCTGAAGTGTTTTTCTATTCTTGCCCACTCCCTTTTACTTAAATCTGTTGGATATTTTTTCCTCATCTCTTACCTCAATATTCTTTCTTTATATACTACGTATTCCTTGGTTTGTGGACAACCTCTAAGTGTGGATAAAGCAAATAGAAAGCGTTTATGGTCGATAGTAAAGCTCAGTTCGCAGTGGATAGGAGTAGCAAAACTTGGGAGTATAAAACAGACAAAGATAGGAGCAAAAGTAGGAAGCCGTACATATGAAGGAGCATTTATAGCAACAATGAAAAATGGTCATATAGGAATATTCAAAAGAAGGTACATGACACCGTTACCAATAGATGAAATTAAAGTAAACACGCAAGCTCGGGAAATAATGAAAGAGTTAGCTGAAAATGAAGCAGAAAGAGTATTTGAGAAGTATTTCGACCATGAACTTAATTTTATTTTAAGAGGATCATAATGTATGTTTTGGAGAGATCTACATCAGAAGATTTGTACAATGCTAAAGGAAGAAATACCAGCGATACAGACGTGCGAAGTTTACCCAGCAATAAGAAAAGAATTGGTAGCACCAGCGGTATTTGTAGAATTGTCAAGTTTAGAGCAAGGAAAAGATCCTGGGACAGAGGAATTGGCGCTGAGAGCAAGATTTGAAGCGAGAATTGTAGTTGATGGAACAGTCGAGGATTCCTCGGTAGTTGTGAGATCATTAGCAGCAGAAGTAGCAAGAGTAGTAAACAAAAATACTTGGAACTTGAAAAATATTGCACCTGGAGAGTTTTTATCAGCAGGAGGAGATGATTTTAAACCAGAGTTGGATGCATATTTAGTGTGGTTGGTAGAATGGGTTCACGAGCTACATACAGGGGAATCAATATGGTCAGAAATTGGGGTTATACCACATACGATAAGTGTTGGCGAAAATGTTAGAGCATAATTTTGCAATTTCAGAGCTGAATAGGAAGTTAGCGAATATTATTCGTATAGGTCTAGTTAAAGAAGTAGACTATGAAAAAGCAAGAGTGCGGGTAAAAATAGGGGAATTTTTAACGGATTGGCTTCCGTGGGTAACGGCAAGAGCAGGAGAAGATAGAAGTTGGTTTGCGCCGAATATTGATGAGCAAGTAATAGTATTATCGCCATTTGGGGAATTATCTTTGGGGGTAGTATTACCAGCAATATATCAGGAGAAATATCCGCCTCCAGAGAATAAAAAGGAAATAAATAGTGTAAAATTTCAAGATGGGACAAAGTTATCATATGAGCAAGAAAAGCACCATCTTAAGATAGATGTAGTGGATAAAATAACGTTGAAAGTAGGAGAATCAAGCATAGAGATGACAAAAAAAGGAATAAAACTCAAAGCAAAAAGAATAGATCTAAACTAGTATATGGGTAAAGCAATCGTTTGTGTAGGAGATTATTGCAGTGGAATACCAGCACATGTTTGTATGAGTGGTAGTAACGATGTTTTTGTAAACGGTAGATCTGTGTGTCGAAAAGGAGATATCTTAACTATGGGAGAGACACTAACGCAAGGATCAAACAGCGTATTTGTTAATGATATTGGCATAACAAGAACCGGTGACTTGGCATCGTGTGGTTTTCATGTGATAGGTGTTAGCAAAAATGTATTTGCAGAATGAGAGGCATGAATGCTAGCACGGGAAAGGAATTAGAAGGAATAGAACATCTGAAACAATCAATAATTGATATACTGACCACACCGATAGGATCACGTGTTATGCGAAGGGATTATGGGTCAAGACTACTTGAATTAGTAGATAAGCCAATTAATAGGGATTTAACTTTGGAAATCTATGCAGCAGTAGCAGAAGCTCTACAAAAGTTGGAGCAAAGATTTAAGTTAGAAAAAGTAAAAATTACAGAAGTGAAAGAAGGAAAGGTCAATATTTCATTAGATGGTATTTATCTACCAAATGGGAAAAATATTCATTTTGATGGGATTGTGGTATAGAGATGGAGCAGCCAAATATTATCGAACCACTGAACTTTGAAGAGATTTTTTCTCGGATGAAAGAGGAATTAGTAAGTCGTGATGAAAGTTTTACAGCATTAGTAGAAAGTGACCCAGCAATAAAGATTTTAGAGGTAGCAGCCTGGCGAGAACTTTTGCTTAGACAAAGAATAAATGAAGCAGTAAAAAGTAATTTACTTAAGTTCGCAGGAGGAGAAGACTTAGATCGTTTAGCTGAGTTTTACGGAGTTGAGAGAGAAAAAGAAGAAGATGACGAACGATTTAGAAAAAGAATCAAGGCAAAAATAGTTGGCTCAAGCACTGGAGGAAGTAAAGAGCATTATAGGTTTCAAGCACTCTCAGCAGATAGAAGAGTAAAGGATGCGCTGGTTGAATCAAAAGTGCCAGGGAGTGTAGAGATCTCGATTTTATCCACGGAGTTATCCACAAATGGCATAGCATCTGAAGAACTACTTGATATTGTAGGAAAGCAAGTCACCAGGGATGATATAAGGGTATTAACAGATACGATAACAGTAGTTGGTTGCAATATTATTGAAATAAATATCCACAGCAGAATTAGTATTAAAAGACCAGATATTATTGAAACGGTGAAGAAGAAATTTACAGAAAAATTTGAAACAACGAAAAGATTAGGATGGAGTGTAACAAGATCGTGGATTATAGCTAATTTGTTCGTAGAAGGAGTAGAAAACGTGGAATTAATCGAGCCAAGAGAGGACGTTGTGGTACTGGGAAATGAGTGTGCTGCCTTAAGAAGTTTAAATGTTGAGTTGAATTAATGCTATTACCACCAAACGCAACAAAGCAAGAAAAAGCGCTGGTTGATGCAATCGATTACAAAGTAGATCCAAGCAGGATAAGAGGATTTAAGTTTAATCCTAAAGATGAAATATTGCCATGGATAGTAGAGGAATATGGTCTAGAAGAGATTCTGCATTGGGCAAAAGAGAAAAGAAGAGCGATAAAAGAAGGGGTAGAATTTCAGCGTTTAAGAGGAACACCAGCGTCACTGAAAATAGCATTAAAATGGGCAGATATAGAAGATATTACGATCATTGAGGAACCTCCAGGAAAACATTTTTTTGAATTACAGATAGGGATAAAAGATGTTCCGAACGACTTCTTCGTGGATGCAGTAGTAGAACTAGCAAAACTATCATTGCCAGCAAGATCGAGGCTAATGAGGCTTTTCAATGACCACTATAATATTGGAAGATTTATTTTAGATGAAAGCTTTTTTGGCAGCTTATTATCAGACTACTCTGGTACAAAGATCGAAAAAGATGGACCAGTGTTATCATTTGGAAGAGTAAATTTTTTCAGGTCAGAAGGTCCATTAGTAGAGATTATAGATAGTTACTTGCGAGATCATTATGAACAAGCTTTGAGCAATGATATATATCGCCTAGATGTAGCAATACTTGGAGAAACCGAGCCTCATACTAAGAACTATAACGGTATTTATGAAAGAAATCATGTGTGGTATAACTTCAAAGCGCTATATCCGCTACCACAGAGCTTACTACCGGCGATTAAGTTTGCTAAAGCGCAGATAGTATTATCGGACAGTTGGAGTTTAGGAGAAATAAACGCATGTTTTCCGGTTACTAGTATAGAAGAGGAAGGGGATAAATTTTTATTGGGAAGTAGCAAACTATCTGAACAACTGTGGAATTTAAAATACAAGCCAATTTTAGAAAGGTTTAGCGTTACTCACCACTACAAGGTAGAAGATTTTACCAACCAAAAAGTTATAAGATTTGGTTTAGCAGAACACAATGTTCATTTTGAAAGCGATTTAAATTCAGAGCAAAAGGATTCAATACATGAACCGGAAAATTACATTTTAGTGTTTTACCCAGGTGTACTAACGTGGCACGAACATCGACATTTGAACAGAAGTTGGGAAGAAAAACAGGTCATATGTTTAATGAGTTAAATATATATACTTATATCTTCATACACTACATTAACATTCGGTAAAAATGTGTGTTTTTTGAAAAAAAGAAGTTGCTTTTCCATGCCAAAACAGCTATAAATTAGGTAGGTGTAGGTAAACAAAAAAGATTTACCAAACGCTAGAAGTTAGGAAGTTTTATAGTGAGGTACATCATGTGGATTAGTCAAGAAGAAAGGGATGATTTTAATGAATTATTTCAAGAGTTGCTTGCAGGCAAATTGTCTAAAAAGCATATAAATAGAAAAAATGAAAACGGTGAAACAATGTTGCACCGAGCAGCAAAAATGTCGACGAGAAAAAAAGTAAACTGGCTGATATGGGAAGGAGCAGATGTAGATGCAAGAGATAACGAAGGTTATACACCACTGCACTTAGCAGCGCTTGGAATGCGTCTGGAAAACGTAAAAGAATTAATAGAAGCCAGAGCAGATATAAACGCAACTGAAGAAGATGGAAATACGGCACTACATCTAGCGTGTATGGTAGGTGGAAAAAAGATAGTAGAAGAGTTAATAAAAGCAGGGGCAGAAATAAACCGGGTAAGTATATCAGGATTTAGCCCAATGTATTACGCAAGTGATGAAGAGATAAGCGAGGTGTTAAAGAAAAATGGAGGAAAAATAGTGAATAAACAGAGGGAGTTAATGGAAAAAATAAGTAAGGTATCGGAAAAGCAGGTGGTAAATGGTGGAAAGAAGCTAAATGATGTGGAGGAAAGGGCTGTAGATGTTTGCAGACTTTTTGTGAGGAAATAAGAGGCTAAATATATGGAAAAAATAGAAGGGAAAAGCTGGCAACAGCAGGAGAGGAATTGCTATTATTTAACAGATTAAACATATAGATTTATATCTTAATATAATATGCTGAAAAAATGTGTATATTTTGTAAAAAAAAACTTGCTTTTTATGCCAAAACAGCCCTAAGTGAAAAAGTAGCTAGTAAATAAACAAGATTTGCTAAGCGCTAAAGTGAGCCAAATTGGAGCCACTTTATATTGTATTAATAGCTGAGGAACTTATGGTAAAATTTAGTAAGAAAGAAAGAGAAGAATTTAATAAGTCGTGGAAAGAAGTATTAGATAACCCAATAGAAAATATTAATAAAAAAGACACAAAAGGAAGGACGATATTACATTATGCAGTAGGGATGCTAGATCCAAAAAAAGTGAGGTTATTAATCAAAAAAGGAGCAGATATAAATGTGGCGGATGCAGGGCAATATAGACCACTACACCTAGCAGTGATGGGCCAACGTCTAGAAAATACAAAAGAGCTGATAAAGGCAGAAGTCGATGTAAACGCAGTGGAACGAAGTAGCAAATTTGCCCCGTTACACCTTGCCTGCATGGTAAGTGAAATAAAAATAGTAGAAGAGCTAGTAAAAGCGGGAGCGAATATAGAGCAAAAGGATAAATTTGGCAAAACCCCAATGGATTATGCGAGAAATAATAAAGAGATAATAGAAGTGTTAGAGAACGTAAAAATGGCAAATAAACAGAGGGAGTTTATAGAAAGAGGGTTGTATCCGGCAGCAGGTGTGATAGTGGCAAAGGAAGAGCTAGAAACTGTGGATGAGGAAGTGCTATGAGCCGCAACTTTTTTTAAAATTCAGAAGCTAGGAGAGAGGCATGGAAAAAAAGGAAGAAATAGAAAAAAAAGTAAGGAGTTTAGGAGGGAAACCATTAGCAGAACTGAAAAAAATATGGAAGAAGGTATATGGGGAAGAGGCACCTAGATACTCAAAGAAATATTTGATACCAAGATTGGCGTATAGGTTGCAGGAGAAAGCGTATGGAGAAATGTTAAGAAAAGGAGCAAAAAGACTAGAATACCTGGCAGATCGTCTAGAACAGGGAAAAAGGATAAGTAGCGATAAACTGCCAGCAGTAGGAACGGAGTTGATATTAGAAAGAGGTGAAGAAACGCATGCAGTGATGGTAACAGATAAGGGTTTAATCTACAGAGAAGAATTTTTTACGTCATTATCAGCAGTAGCCGGGAAAATAATGGGAATGAGCTATAATGGACCACTCCTATTTGGGATGAGAGACAAGGAGAAAAAATGCTAAAAGAGGTAAGGTGCGCAATTTATACAAGAAAATCAAACGAAGACGGGCTAGAGCAGAAGTTTAATAGTCTTGATGCACAGCGAGTAGCATGTGAAAAATATATAAAAAGCCGAGAAGGGTGGATAGCATTAGCAAAAAGGTACGACGATGGTGGATTTTCAGGAAAAAATTTAGAAAGACCAGCGATAAAGGGATTGTTTGAAGATGTAAAAGCCGGAGAAGTGGACTGTGTGGTAGTGTATACGCTCGATAGATTATCAAGAGAAACAAAGGACTGCATAGAAGTAACGTCATTTTTTAGAAGGCACCGGATAAGTTTTGTAGCAGTGACGCAAATATTTGATAACAACACACCAATGGGAAAATTTGTGCAAACAGTGTTATCAGGAGCAGCGCAACTAGAAAGAGAAATGATAGTAGAGAGAGTAAAAAATAAAATAGCAACATCGAAGGAAGAGGGTCTATGGATGGGAGGGAATGTGCCGCTAGGGTATGACGTAAAAGATAAGGAATTAATAATAAATGAAAAAGAAGCAAAAGTAATAAAGCATATATTTGAGAGGTATATGGAGCTGAAGTCAATGGCAGAACTGGCAAGAGAGTTAAACAGAGAAGGATATCGAACAAAAGCAAAATCAGATATCTTTAAAAAGGCCACAGTAAGGAGGATAATAACAAATCCGATATATATGGGAAAAATCAGGCATTATGAGAAGCAATATGAGGGAAAACATGAAGCGATAATAGAAAAAGAAAAATGGCAAAAGGCACAGGAATTAATAAAGAATCAGCCATATCGAGGCAAAAAATATGAAGAGGTGCTACTAAAGGGGATGATAAGATGCAGATGCTGCAAAGTAAACATGACGCTGACATACTCAAAAAAAGAAAATAAAAGGTATCGATATTATATATGCAATAACCATTTAAGAGGAAAAGGTTGCGAGTCGATGAACCGAACAGTAGTAGCCGGAGAAGTGGAAAAAGAAGTAATGAAGAGAGCGGAATGCTTATATGAGAATTGGGAAAAAGGGGCAAAAAAAGAAAAATGGGAAAATTTAAGTTTCAGAGAACAGAAAGAAGCAGTGAAAAAATTAATAAAGGTAGTGTGGGTAAGAGAGGAAGGAGTAGAAGTATGTTCTGAATCAGAGGAGACATTTATAGCAATGAATTTAAAGAAGAAAGGAAACAAATGCACAGTAGTAGAACCAGAAGGAAAAACAAACAATGCGCTACTGAAAGCAGTGGTGAGAGCTCACCTATGGAAACGGCAGCTAGAAGAAGGAAAATATGCAAGTGTGAAGGAACTGAGTATCAAAATTAATATAGGTACAAGACGTATACAACAAATTTTAAGGTTAAATTATTTAGCTCCAAAGATTAAAGAAGACATAGTAAATGGAAAACAACCAAGTAATTTGCGGTTAGTTGATTTAAGGGAAATACCGATGCTGTGGAGTGAGCAGTTGGAGAAATTTTACGGAATAGCATCTTAATTTACAAAAGAAATAGGAGAAAAACATTATGAGAACACCGAAAAAAATATGGAAAGATATTGCTGAAAAGCTTAGAAATAAAAAAGGTACCACTACCGCAAAAGGAGCTGATATGGAGATGCCGGCAGATGTTGAGGAAGTTAAAGTTGAAATAAAAAAGCAAACCAATACAGTTTACAGAAACTGACACTAAATTATATAATATAAATAGTGAAGATCTTCAACCTATATGTGAAAGTAGCGAAAAAGCGCAAATAGAAACTACTGTAGAGCCAACTTCCGTTGATAGAGCTGACAGCCCATCTTCCGCTGAACCATGTTTTGATGCTACAGACGAAAAAGATAAACCGTTAACGCAACAAAGGCAAGCAATCCTGGCTGGTGTTGTTGGTGCAGTGTTATTGGCAAGCGGTGTTGCATTGTATATCATGAAAATGCCTGTAGTAGCAGCGGTTGTGGGAATTGTTGGATTATCTTGTGTGAGTTATGCGTTGTATGATGTCCTAAAGCCGAATACGACGCTAGAGAAAGTAGAAAGTGTGGAGCAGCCTATTCAGTCTTCTTTGAATCTAACATAAAAGGCTATGCTCAAAAAACTATAAGCGTCAAGTAAATTTCAAATAAGGTAATTTCTTTAGAAGAATCTATAAGTTATTAAACTTTCTGCAATTCTTTTATCTCACTTATAGAAAGACCAGTAAACTTGACAATAGTGTCAATATCAACATTATTAGCCAGCATTGTTTTTGCTACTTCAACTTTTCCTTCAATTTTTCCTTCAATTTTTCCTTCCTCTTTACCAATTTTTTTGCCTTGTTCAGTAGCATCATCGAGTCTTTGAGCGAGGACAGCCTGTTCATCAAGAATACGTTTTATTTCCTGTTCGTAGGCAATAAATTCTTTCTCTGACCAGTTAAATCTATTTAGCTCTTCATAGGCTTTTTTGATTATAAAATCACTCCCTATTATTTTTTCCAGCTCCTCTTCACTGGTTTCCTCTGCATACCTAAAGAAATAGGCCCACTTTTCAACTATATTCTCCAACTGATCTTCCTTAGTTTTTGGAAATTTTGGCAATTCAATAAATATAAAGTAGAAATCTTTTAAATCATGTTCATTAGTGTCTTCATCCCGAATAGTATGCTTTGATTTATACTCAGACTTATCGGGAAACAAGATACAATCTGCTATAGCAATAAAGATAATTTCCTTAAGGTCATGGTATTGATCACCCTTGTCAGCTTGTCTTGAATAAGCTTTAGCAGCATAGTACTGAGCACGTTTCTCGAAGCCTTTAGTTTTAGCGACCTGCATTTCGACGATCACTTGCAGTCCATTTTCATCTCTGCAGAGAACATCAACAATACTTTGCTTTTTAGCGGCGATATCAGGGTCTTGAATAGTACTTAAAAACTCTATATCCTTTATTTCATTTTTACCAGTGAAGCCAAGGATATCATTGAGGAAGTGAATAAGAATATCCTTATTTTTTTCAGTACCAAAGATACGCTTGAACGATATATCATTTTTGGGGTCAAGAAATTTAGAAAGAGCCATAATAAGTAAACCTATAGGACGTTAACAATTATACACAATTCTGAAGAAATGTTCAACTTCTTTATGCTAAAGTCTATTAAAGTGGTAAATTTAGCTGAATTTCAAGAGTTGGCTAAAAAACTGCCTTCATAGATGGCCCTAGAATGCTACTACGCACCTTGGATGTACAATTTAGCACGGCTTCTATTGAGGACCCCTGAGCAGCTAAAACTATACTGCAAACTGCTCGATAATGAGAAAAGACAAGATCTTTATCAAAAGGTGCTGAAGGAAATGCGCAGAGGTTAATCAGTTGAAGAAGCTGAATGAAATAGCTGCTGTCATAGAAGAGACTATTATTGCCCACAAAGATGGAGAGAAGAGGGAAGAAAGTTAGGTTATTAATTAGTATGCATAAGATACTAATATGTGAATATATCCTACCGGCCCACAAAATCTTAAAGCTAGTGGTATGCTTGAAAAAGCATAAGTGTTAAGTAAATCCTTTAAATGAGATAATTTATTTGGAAAAACCTTTAAATTAGAGAGATCATTACTTAATATTTAAAGAACCTCTCCCTGCTCTTCCTCCTTACCTTAAGCGCATGGTTTACAGCACACACCTTTGAACTTTCTGCAAAAGCCCACCTGGAAGAACTTATACTCTATTATTTCTCTTCTTCACTTCTATTTTCCCTTAACATAATACATGCTGGCTAGGTATAACCTGCTCTATATATAAAACCTGTAGCTCTGAAGCAGGTTCTTGACTATTTCTTGCCTGATTTACAACATGCTGGCTGGTATTCATTATAACCTGCTCTATACATGAAACCTGTAGCTTTGAAACAGGTCCTTGACTACTTCTTGCCTGATTTACAATCCTTTCCACCACACTTGGAAGCATCTTACCAGATAATTCATTTGCAAGATAGTCAATTACATCATCACAAATAATCTTGCTGTTAAGTAAGTAATTACTGTTAATATTGTTGACTTTACCGGCTTTGAATAAAGCTACAGCAAATCCCAAATTTCTCTTTATATCAATTTCAGAGTTATCTAATATACCCTTAAGACGGTCGCTTTCAACATTTTTAACTAATATCTCTAGCTTTTCAGTACCAATAGAATTTATTGTATTAATTGCCTCAGGACTTTCTAATATACCTTTAAGATTATGACCATCAATATGACTTATTATCTTTAACTTTTTAGTACCAATAGAGTTTATCCCATTAACTGCTTCAGGGCTTTCTAATACAGCGTTAATATAAGTTTTGATGCGACTTATTGTCTCTAGCTTTTTAGTACCAATAGAATTTATTGTATTAATTGCCTCAGGACTTTCTAATATACCTTTAAGATTATGACCATTAATATGACTTATTATCTTCAACGTTTCAATGGTCAAAGAATTAATCACTGCAGAACTACCCAATATATTTTTAAGATAGCAGCTATCAATGTTATCAACTAATATCTTTAACTTTTCAGTACCAATAGAGTTTATCCTATTAACCGCTTCAGGGCTTTCTAGTATACCTTTAAGATAATAGCTATTAATACTATTAACTATTTTTAGCTTTTCAGATTCTATTTTACTAATTGTTTCATGACTGCCTAATGTGTTTACCATATTATACCTATCAAACCTATCGTAATGTTGTATCATGCATGTTTTATTTTGCAAGTTTAAAAACCAATGCTAAACTAAGGATATAAAATTTAAGTAAACAAACGATTAAATCTGCTGCAAAAGAGGGTGACGAAATGACCTGAATAAGATAAATTAGGTCATCGGTATTAAGAACGCTACTATGGATTAGCCGATAAAGAAAGAGTAAGAAATAGGAGATTTTTTAAGTTTTAGAGAATATAAAATAAGAGTAGAATTATTGTAATAATCTCGGAATGTGATATTTCTGGCACTCTTGTAGGTTTTTTACTATTAGGTAGTGTATGTTTACAAAATTTTCTGTATCCGTTCAGCGGAGCGGCAGAAAATGGTTGAAAGATAAGCGAAAGGATTTCAAATAATCCATTTTTCACCTCAAATTGTGTAAAGTGTAAAAAAATCAACCACATTACACCGTATTTAGCCCGTTTTATTCTAATGATTTTGTTTGTTCAGCCATTTTCTGCCGCTCCGCTGAACAGATACAATTTTCTTCTATTATTCTACAATAATCATCTACAAAACAGTGTTGTATTCTTATTTACTGGAGTACCTCCTATTTTTGCTTAAATGCTTTTGCTCTCTTTACTCTACTCTCTTTTAAATCGATAGATATTTTAGCTCTAACACCTTACGTTACAAAGATACAAGTTCATATGTATGGCTTACAGCACATACTTTTGAACTTGCCAAAAGGTGAACGGTTAAGATTAAAACCCTCAAGACTATTTCAAGCAACTACATGAACATCATTTGCAATTTGATCACTTTCAACATCACTAAGTGCTGTATTTGCCTTATATGAACAATAACATCCTACTGCAAGAAAAGTTAATGCAGCTACAGCGAGTGAAATACACATTGCTAAATGAAACATTGTTAAACTTGCACCAACAGCAAATGCCCCAGATAATACAAAAGAAACAGAGGCGTAATTACCTTGCCTTCTACTATGAATGCTTGCTCCCAAGAATTTTTCGTTTTTACCATTTAGCTCTTTATTTTTGCTTTCAAGTTGTTTCTGCAGACTTTGGATTTGACTTTCTTCACCAGTTTTTTTATCCAAGTCTTTCTGCAGCCTTTTAAGCTGAATTTCTGCGCTTTCAAATCCCTCTGTTTTTGCAGCTAAGTTTTGCTGTGCTTGATTTAGCTCTTCTTTTAATTGTGAAACATTTCCCTTTGCAACATCTAGCGTTTTCTCTTGCTCTAATTGAACTTGTACATCCTTTAGCTCTTTCTCTTTCTCTTTCTTTGCAAGTTGACTGCCAAGTGCACTTTTTTCTTCATTCAATTGATCTACCCGACTAGTTAGATTATTAATCTTTTGTTTTTCTTGTTTCAACTTTTCTTGTAATTGTGAAACCTTTCTATTTGCATTACCTAGTTCTTTCTTGTTGTTTTCAAGGTCAACTTCTTTACTCTTAAGTTCATCAGTTTTTTTAACCAAGTTTTGCTGTGCAATTTCCAGTTCCTCTTCTAGTTTAGCTATCTGAGTATCTTTTTCAGCTAAGGAACTACTTTCTTTTTTTTTGTCTACTGGTACTTCATCTCCCTTATAACCATTGCTTATAAATTCATGTATCGAACCCCCTACGTTATTTATTGTATCACTTTCTTTTGTTGATGAAAGAACATTTTTTTCCGTCTGTTGGCTACTAGCACTTTCAGGTTCTGGATTTTTTTGATCACCTGATTGAACTATACCCTCTTCTGCAGCATAGAACTCATCATCACTCTCTTCAAAGTCTTGTTCACTACTAAGTGGAGTAGCTTGTGCCTCTTGACTTTCACTGTCTAATTGTGATTGGCTAAATAGATCTATAAGCTGAGTATTACCTTGCTCAGTTGCAAGTGCTACTGCATTTGGGTTTCCAAAATAAGGTTCAGCCCCTTTACTTAAAAGCAATTTCACAATTTCAATATCTTTATTCTCTGAGGTTTTATTATTTGAAAAGCGCTTTAATATTTCAGTATTTTGTTCAGAAGAAGTATATTGTAACAAAACTTCTATTGTCTCCTTTTTATACTTACAGATATTAGCAATAATTGCTTGTTCTAATTCAGGAATAACATTAATTCTTGCTTGATGTTGAAAAAGTAAAGATGCTAAGTTATGATTATTGTGTTCTAGAGCGTAATAAATTGGTGATCCATTATTTGATTCAATAACTTTATTAACATCAGCCCCTGCTTCTATTAGAGCCTTTGCTACCTCTGTATAGTTCTTGTAAGCAGCCCCAATTAAAGGAGTAATTCCATTTTTATGTGCTTTATTAACATCAGCTTTTTTGCCTATTAAAAATCTTACTATCTCTTCATAGCCATTGTAAGCAGCTAAAACTAAAGGAGTAGACCCATCTTTATTTGCTTTATCAATATCAATTTTATCAACATACCTAAATAGTAATTCTACAACATGTACCTGATTAAATCTGCATGCATAACTTAAAGCTTCAGAAGCAATAGTATCATCAAAACTAATTTCAGTACTTTGCTGAAAATGATGAAGAGCTTGTTCAAACAATGTAAGCCAACGTGGACATTTGGTGTTTGCAATGAAACAGTGTAACAAGCATACTTTTTCAGCTTTGGAAATCTTGACACGTCGCATTAGGAACTTTTCAAGGTTCTCCACTTCTAGTATTAGATTGCTCACCGTTTCTAAATCTTCACCTAGAAAAGCTTTAACTAATCTACAATTTAAATCCTTACGAAATAAAGTTATAAGCTGAGTATTGCCTTTATCAGTGGCAAGTTTCATTGCAGATGGGTTTCCAAAATAAGGCTCAGCCCCTCTACTTAAAAGCAAATTCACAATTTCAATATCTTTATCCCCTAAGGTTTTATTATTTGAAAAGCGCTCTAGTATTTCAGTATTTTGTTTAAGAGAAGTATGTTGCAACAGAACCTGCATTGTCTTCTTTGTATACTTACCTAGTATGCTGTAGCTATTAGTGATAATTGCTTGTTCTAATTCAGAAGTGACATTAATTCTTGCTCCACATTGAAAAAGTAAAGATGCTAAGCCATGGTTATTGCATTTTAGAGCGTGATAAATTGGTGCTCTATCTTTTGATTGACTAACTTTATTAACATCAGCTCCATACCCCAACAATAATTTTGCAACATCTATATTGCTGAACATACATGCAACGCTTAAAGCTGTGCCCTCTGGACATATATCAATGTTAAGGTCAATTTTGCCATCTCGCTTTGATAAAATATCTTTGAAGAACTTGAACCAATCTTTGAACATGCAAGCGTTAACGATAAGATTGTATAACACATGTTTAAAATCGTCCGGGCAAGTTATATGAAGGTTCTTTACTTTCTTTATTAGCTCTTTTGCTTCTTGTAAATTTCTGTAAAGAAATGCCTCAAATAAACGACTTGCAATATCTTTTTTGTTTCCTGCTCTTGGTGTTTCACTATGCTCATTATGTATACGCGATTTTCTACCTTTGTCATACTTCTTTCTCTGTTCTGGATCTACTAGTACTTCATATGCTTTCCCGAGTTGTTTAAATTCTCTCCCTGCTGCTTCTTTATTGTCAAGATTTCTATCTGGGTGATATTTTAGAGCTAATGCTTTGTATGCTTTTTTTATGTCATCTTGCTCAGCATCTACACCTACTCCCAATATTTTATAATAGTCAGCGTCAAAGCTAAAAGAGTACTTAAAATTTCTAAAATCTATCTTTTCACTAACCGGCATAGCCCCCCTAATGGTATTTCTTTTTTATGTTAATGATATCCTAAACTTAGCTTTTGTCAACATAAATTCTGTTCTAGTTTAAAAAAGCACTCACTTTCTAGCATCAACGAACATTTATTTGTTTACTTTCCCCAAAACCGCAAAAAAGTACCTACCTTTGTGAGAACAATTTAAATAAAAGCGGCGTTGTGAAAATAAAAGCGTAAAATTTTTGCAACGAAGCTAGGTACATTAGTTCGTATATAAATGTGGCTAAAGTAGGCTAATATAGCTGATTTTGCGGTGTAGTAGAATTACTTTAAAGAAAAGTTTGCACAGATCTAGCGGTAGACCACACGATTCCAAGAAAACTAGTTCTCACGGTAGTTGTTTTTAATTAGGCAAAAATAACCATATTATTAATTTTATGATAAAAAGTATGAAAATATATACCCATTGAAAAATAACTTGCATTGATGATTTTTTCGGCTATATATTTCACAAGTTTAATATAGTGAGTTTAATATGGTAAAAACAAAAGTAAGTGAACCATCTTCGAAAAACGATTTAAAAGGCGGTTTGAATCATAAAGAGCCAGATCTTTGCCAAAAGTTTTCGACTCTTCAGCTAAGTGAAAATAAAGGTGTTGATTACACTAATGGAGAAAGTTCTCACTCTCAGGCTATTTCAAAGAGCCCAGGTGGGAAAAAGACTCCATCAGATAAGAAACTAGAGTCTTCCGAAAATTCTGCGGAACGGAAGTTACATACGGGTGGAAGTAAGTTCACGTTCTCACAAGTATCCGAGGTACCAGAAAATAAGGATTATAAGAAGAATTTTCCATGTAGTGAAAATCGTGAATCAAGTGTAATAGCTAGAAGCCAAGAATCTTCTGCTAAAAGCAAGGATACTGTAGCAATAAATATTGAATTTCATGATAATCACTTAAAAAAAGGGTCTATGTCAACGTCCAACCAGGGACCTGGAAATAGATTTAACTCCAGCTCTAGCCCAAGTCGTACTAATGGTTTAGAAAGAAGCATGAATAAGAATACAGTAGTAAATATTAAAGAAGAGTGTCAAGAACTTCAGGACTTAAAAAGTATGAGTTCACAATTCTTCCCCTATATCTATAGTATCTGTGAAGGAGAAGGTTTCGATAAAACGGATTTCTATCAAAAGATTGATCTTCTACATGCAAAGCATCGTTTGTATGATGTGTTATTGTCGCTAAATGAGAAAGATCAAGACACGCCTTTACATGTGGCTATTAAAAAAGGTAAGATTGATCTTACGAAAGAAATTTTGCATATTCTTGATGAACCGTATAAGTTAGATAGCTTTTATAAGGGCAAGTATTTTGAACGTGAGAAGCCTCTTTTTAAAGTTGTTAGTACTAGGAATAAAGAAAGAAAAAGTGTAATTACTCTGGTTATTGAAGGTAATGATCTAGAACACATTGCGGCTGTTTTCGAGTACTTAGCTTATGATGAAGAAACAAAACAATTGCTTATTGAGTGCTGTGGTAAAGTTAATAGTTTGAGTAAAAAATTAGTAGATATAGATAAAAAATCAGCATTTACTAAGTGTTCCCTAAGCGTAGCAGAATCTATTTTCGCATTCCTTGCAGGTACTGGCTCTATTTTGACTGTATGTGACGTTATCTATTATCATACAACACCTGATAATACATCTCGTGCAACAATTAAATATACATCGCCTTGCAATACAACAGATACATCGCCTTGCAATGCAATAATTGAGTATATATCACTTTCAAGTTTTACCTCTCAAAATTCCTTTCGTTTACTTGCTGCTTTTACATCTTTAATGATTACTTTAAAATATGTGATTAATAAAGTACTTTCATGCTATGAAAAAAAAGATTCTATCTTGGAAGAAAGACTCAAAAGTTGTATGGAAAAAAGAGATAAGCTTGGAAGTGAGTTAGAATCTGCACTCCAGTGCAAGGTTTGTATAGAAAAGGAACTACGTTCTTTTCGAGAAAGTTGTAGTACTCAGATAAATTCAGCTTCTGTGCAGCCGGTAGATCAAGCTAATAATGAAGTATTCCTGGAGCAAGCACTTCAGAAGAGGTAAGACTTTAAGAGTTTTGAGTCTTTTAGCGTAGGCCATAACAAAGATGCTCTTTGAGTTGCTCGATAGTGTTTCTACAACAAGTGGGGGTTTATTGTCCGTATGGTTAGATAAAATTATAAATAAAAAATTTTAAAACATAGTTGATCTCACAACAGCTAGTTTTGGGCACTGGAAATAGTTAGATTATTTAAGTTTTTAGTAATAGTTGTTAGTAAATTAACAATGGTTTGTTTAAGAAAAAAAATTAAGGCAAATAGAAACAGAATTTAAAAAAGATTCTATACCTCTCCTGTTGAGGGCCTTTGATCTCTAAGTCTAAAAAAAAGATAGGGAATTGACAAGGTTTGAATATGGAGTTAAAGTATACTAAACTACTAATTTTTTATGGTATATTAGTGATGTATCAATTGCAATATTTTTTCATTTATAGTTGGGGTAACTATGCAAAGTGCTTCCTCTTCTTCTATCAAGGAAGATAAGAAATCTAAGTTTGTCAAGGAAAGGTCTTCCAAAACACCTGCCAAAGGAGCTAAAGGTAAAGTAAGTAAAGATTCTGATATAGTTCAAAAAGCTGAGCAATCATTAATAGATCAACTATGTTTTTTTTAATTTTTTGAATCTAGTCTTATTACAACTCTTATTTATAATTTTGTATTCTTGTTCAATTGAAAAATGTATTTTTGGCAGTAAAAGCCCTAGTTTATACAGAAAGGAATTTATGTCAAACAGCTACCACTACTTAGGTTTTATGGTTAATGAATATGTGCTTTAAGTTTGTGTAGGCGCACATATTCATTAACCTACTTTCTATGCAGTTTTTTTTATTTCATATTAATTGCTTCCTTAAGTCTTGCATTTGCAATTACTATGATTTTTCGCATTAGAGCCGTTATAGCTACCATTTTCTTTTTACCTCTACCAATGAGATCAGAGTAAAAAGCACCAAGTGCAGATTTAGATCTTGCAGCAGCCATGGAGGCTGTAAAAAGCTTTTTACGGACACTACTTCTACCACCTGTTATACTTCTGTAACCAATAGATTTTCCACTTTCTTTTGGATGCGGGGCAACTCCAGCAAGACTTGCGACTTCTTTTTTGTTTAGGTAGCCAAGTTCTGGCATAAGGCATATAAAATCTTGAGATAACTTGATACCTATTCCCGGTACCGTTCTAAGTATTTTTTGGCGCTTTTGTAACTCTAGATTTTCATCAATGATTTTTTGTATGGCATTATTGATCTCATTTATCTGACCGTTAAAAAAGTCAATGGTTTTTTGGCAACTTTCCTTTATATGCTCGTTTTCAGGTGTTTTCAGTCTACATTTCTCTTGAACTCTCATTTGTGTAATGTCATCACGTCGTTGACAAAGTGCAACTAAGGCTGTTTGTTCTTTTGACATAGGTACAAATAGAGATAGAGTACTATAGCATTCATATTCATATTGAGCAAGAGCTCTTGCATCTAGACTTTGCTAAAGTTCCATGAGATATGACAAAGCTTTTTACTTTGCGAGTATTAGCTCGATGTACAGCAACATTCTTATCAACAAGAAAATGTGCTAAGCCAAGCTCATATTTTCCAGTGTTTTCTAAAGTTACTAGAGAATTAGGTAGGATATCTGAAAAATTTTGAAACAACTGTTGCCAACCAGTAGCATCATTGTCAAACTTGATAGTGCTCCTTTGGTTGTGAGCTGCAGCAACATTTTTAAATTTTCCGATATCAATTCCAATGAAATTTTGATAAGATGTAATCATAATAAATAACCTCGATAGTTTAATTAATTTAAGATTGTAAACGGGTGCATACATATGTCCCATGCAACTATTCAAACGTATCGAGAGATGGGGCTAGTGTACCTTGATCTATACGGTTGTAATACCAATGTTTTGTCGGTCGCACACGCCCATGATAGCCCTATTCCTATAGTGAGTAGGGTTATCTTCCCTCTTGTTTCTTTTATAACACATTTTTAACTTACAATGTTTTTAGATTTACCAGACGTGCCAGAAAGTTGCGAAAACGTACAAGGTATTACTTGAAGGAGATATTTCGCCTATCTGAAGCAATAGAAGCCTCTCGAGTTGCAAGAAATATTGTGAAATCTGAAAGAATGATGTGGAAATTTTTAGATGACCCAGAAAATATTCTGCTGACAAATAACCACGCTGAACGGCAAATTCGGCATTATGTCGTTTATCACAAAAATTCATATTTTACACAATCAAAGCGGGGAAATACATTCCTTGAGCGGATAATTTCATTTCCAAAATCTCCTATCTATTGTTTCTTAAACCACTCTCCTGAACGGACAATGGCGTCAACTTAAGGGAAAATATCAGTGATTGTGTATAAAATTTATCTCTAAATTTTTTATCATTAAATTATCCAAAGAGTGCAATAAACAGCACTTTTGTTTCTGTTTTATTTCAACAAAGAAGTCTAAAATGTGTCCTTTTTAGGTGAAACATGCAAAAAGGAAAAAATTTTATTCTACAAATTAAAAATATAATATACTCGAAAGCTTTTCAGAGAATCCATTGTGTTGGAAAGAACAGTTTCACGCGAACAAGAAAACTCCCTTTTACGACAGTATTTTCTATGATTTTAAAGTTAGTTAAAAAAAGTTTGGGAATAGAATGTGAACTTATGGAGCCATTGACATGTACCCTCAAAGCAAGCTTTTTCTAAAGCAAGATATAAGATTTGCCATACAGGCTTTCAAGAATTTAAGCATCCAAACAGCCTATCAGGATGAACCTGAGTTGGAGAGGCTATAGACTTATTGCAGCAGATGGTTCTGGTATGAGATTACCCAGCTCTGGGGAAATTGTATCCGAGTTTGAACCAAATGGAACAACAGGCACCATTGGCAATTTGTTTGTTGATTTGTGTACTTCATTGATTTGCAGTGCTCGTCTTGCAGCTTGGAATATAGGTGAACAAACGTTGGCGGCAGAGCAATTACCCGAAGTTATCACTCAAATGCGTTTATTAAATCAAGAGAAATTATTATTTATCTATGATCGTCTTCAGTAAAATTCATTCAGCAGCATTATGATTTGGAAGTAGATTTTATTTTTCGCTTGCAAAAAAGAAATTATAGTAAGCTATGGGAACGCTGGCGAATTAGATTTTGATTTTATATTAGAAAATGAAAAGCTAAAAAATAAAATGAAAGGACAGAAAGTAAGAGTTATAGTGCTGACATTAGCCAACTGAGAAACAGAGTTTTTGACCGAGACTTTGGAGCAAAGCTTATGTGTTAAGGTGGCACATAGAGGAAACGACTCAAAGTAGGAGCAGAGTTAGAGAATTTTTCTGGAGAGGCTGTATTACAAGAATTTTGGGCAAACTTGGTCATGTGCAATATATTATCGCTTCATATGTGTGATGCACAATGGCCTTGGAACCCAGATCAAATTACTGAGTATCGTTTAAATTTTTCAATTTTATTTGGTGTAATGAGGCAGAAACTCTATCAGGTACTTATTGCGCCAAAAAACTTTCAAGCCCTTTTTAAGTATACGCGCTAAAGTTAAAATCCGACCGGGACAGCCGCAATAAAGTAGATAAGCCTAAACGCCATCATGTCTTTAGGAGAGTTTGCTAATGAAAGTTCTTAAGTTGACGCCATTGCCTGAACGGATACAAATAGTTAGAGGTTGTCCACAAACCAGTAAATCAAGCATATTCCCTACTTAACATAACTTTACTCATAGCCAGATATATGAAACTTTCAGTAGATGTTGTAAGTAAATCGTACTCCTTTGATAGCCTTCTATTTCTATTGATCCAAGCAAAAGTCCTCTCTACCACCCACCTTCTCGGCTGTACTGAAAATCCAGGATCCCGTTGTGGCAATAGTTCTAGTGGTGTATCTTTATGCACCCAAAACCTACATGGAGGCCTTTTGACAATTTCAATATCTATCCCATATTCTCTCTTTACGTAATCCTTTAAATCTTTTCCTTGGTATCCCATATCAGCCCACATTTTCTTAATATTGCTGTATTTTTCCTTCATATTGTCCAATGCCATCTTCACCCCATCTCTGTCATTTTCGCTTGCAGCTCCTACATAGCAACCAAGCACAAATCCTTGAGTATCTGTGATTATATGTCTTTTTCTCCCCTTTACCTTTTTCGCACCATCATAACCTTTGACCCCCCTTTTTCCGTGGTTTTTACCGATTGACTGTCCACTATGCATGCGCTCGGCTCCTCATTTCTTCCCATTTTTGACCTACTATATTTAGTGATATCATAGTTCATTTTCTCAAAAATTCCCTGCTTTTTCCATCTTCTAAACTGTTCATGCACAGCCTTCCACGGCGGAAAATCGTGTGGTAAATAGCGCCATTGACATCCTGTGCGCAGTATATAAAGAATTGCATTTACTATCTCACACTTACTGTATTTTGGTGGCCTTCCTCCTTTCTTGTACGATACTCTGAAGTGTTTTTCTATTCTTGCCCACTCCCTTTTACTTAAATCTGTTGGATATTTTTTCCTCATCTCTTACCTCAATATTCTTTCTTTATATACTACGTATTCCTTGGTTTGTGGACAACCTCTTAGAGGTTGTCCACAAACCAGTAAATCAAGCATATTCCCTACTTAACATAACTTTACTCATAGCCAGATATATGAAACTTTCAGTAGATGTTGTAAGTAAATCGTACTCCTTTGATAGCCTTCTATTTCTATTGATCCAAGCAAAAGTCCTCTCTACCACCCACCTTCTCGGCTGTACTGAAAATCCAGGATCCCGTTGTGGCAATAGTTCTAGTGGTGTATCTTTATGCACCCAAAACCTACATGGAGGCCTTTTGACAATTTCAATATCTATCCCATATTCTCTCTTTACGTAATCCTTTAAATCTTTTCCTTGGTATCCCATATCAGCCCACATTTTCTTAATATTGCTGTATTTTTCCTTCATATTGTCCAATGCCATCTTCACCCCATCTCTGTCATTTTCGCTTGCAGCTCCTACATAGCAACCAAGCACAAATCCTTGAGTATCTGTGATTATATGTCTTTTTCTCCCCTTTACCTTTTTCGCACCATCATAACCTTTGACCCCCCTTTTTCCGTGGTTTTTACCGATTGACTGTCCACTATGCATGCGCTCGGCTCCTCATTTCTTCCCATTTTTGACCTACTATATTTAGTGATATCATAGTTCATTTTCTCAAAAATTCCCTGCTTTTTCCATCTTCTAAACTGTTCATGCACAGCCTTCCACGGCGGAAAATCGTGTGGTAAATAGCGCCATTGACATCCTGTGCGCAGTATATAAAGAATTGCATTTACTATCTCACACTTACTGTATTTTGGTGGCCTTCCTCCTTTCTTGTACGATACTCTGAAGTGTTTTTCTATTCTTGCCCACTCCCTTTTACTTAAATCTGTTGGATATTTTTTCCTCATCTCTTACCTCAATATTCTTTCTTTATATACTACGTATTCCTTGGTTTGTGGACAACCTCTTAGAGGTTGTCCACAAACCAGTAAATCAAGCATATTCCCTACTTAACATAACTTTACTCATAGCCAGATATATGAAACTTTCAGTAGATGTTGTAAGTAAATCGTACTCCTTTGATAGCCTTCTATTTCTATTGATCCAAGCAAAAGTCCTCTCTACCACCCACCTTCTCGGCTGTACTGAAAATCCAGGATCCCGTTGTGGCAATAGTTCTAGTGGTGTATCTTTATGCACCCAAAACCTACATGGAGGCCTTTTGACAATTTCAATATCTATCCCATATTCTCTCTTTACGTAATCCTTTAAATCTTTTCCTTGGTATCCCATATCAGCCCACATTTTCTTAATATTGCTGTATTTTTCCTTCATATTGTCCAATGCCATCTTCACCCCATCTCTGTCATTTTCGCTTGCAGCTCCTACATAGCAACCAAGCACAAATCCTTGAGTATCTGTGATTATATGTCTTTTTCTCCCCTTTACCTTTTTCGCACCATCATAACCTTTGACCCCCCTTTTTCCGTGGTTTTTACCGATTGACTGTCCACTATGCATGCGCTCGGCTCCTCATTTCTTCCCATTTTTGACCTACTATATTTAGTGATATCATAGTTCATTTTCTCAAAAATTCCCTGCTTTTTCCATCTTCTAAACTGTTCATGCACAGCCTTCCACGGCGGAAAATCGTGTGGTAAATAGCGCCATTGACATCCTGTGCGCAGTATATAAAGAATTGCATTTACTATCTCACACTTACTGTATTTTGGTGGCCTTCCTCCTTTCTTGTACGATACTCTGAAGTGTTTTTCTATTCTTGCCCACTCCCTTTTACTTAAATCTGTTGGATATTTTTTCCTCATCTCTTACCTCAATATTCTTTCTTTATATACTACGTATTCCTTGGTTTGTGGACAACCTCTTATAGCATTTCTCATAATAGTCCGAATAGGTCATAGGAAGGCAGAATCAACAGCACGACGAAAGGATTCGAATAGAGGAATGTTTTTCCTGGCTCTGTTTTTTATAGCAAACCAATGATGCTCAATTTTGTTAAAATCTGGAGAATAAGGCGGCAGATACAAAATTTCTGCACCGACTCCTTTAGCGAGCTTGATAAGCTTATCAGACTTATGAAAAGTAGCATTATCAAGAATGACAGTTTGTCCAGGTTCTAAGATCGGTGCCAAAAATTGCTCAAACCATCCATTAAAAATATCCATATTACAGTGGCCTTCAAATGTTAATGGAGCAACTATCTTTCTTCTACTTAAGGCTGCAACCATGCTGATTCGTTGAGTTTTTTTTCCAGATTTTAGGGCATAAAATCGCTGTCCTTTCTGGCAATACCCATATGGATAGTCCTCCGTGTTATCAATCCCAGACTCATCTATATACACTAAGTTTTCTGGTTCTTTTGTTGCTATAATTTTTAAGAATTCAGCACGTTTTTCTTCGTTCCTTTCCTTGTATCCATATGTCTTTTTTTGCGCGTAAATCCAATTTTTCTGAGAGCTCGGTGGATCGTTTGGATACTAACGTTGCCCCAAAGTTTAGCCATTTCCGACAGAGTTTTTCTACCGTGTTTTTTAGCAAATTCGATAAACTTATTCCAGTCGATAATTTTCTGATTGTAACCTCCATTACCGAGTTTTTTGACTGAAAGTCGCCTGTTTCTTTTTTTCTTTGCTGCCACTCCCACAAAGTAGTTCGTCCAATTTTAAATCTTGCTGCCACTGCTTCTCTGCTTTCCCCTTCGTCTAGTGCTTCCATTGCTTTTTTTCTTAAATCATAACTATATGCTGCCGGCATCCAACCTCCTTATCGCCATCTATCCTTATCTTATCATATCCGGACTTCTGTGGAAAGAGCTATAATATGCCTCTTACGGAGATAAACAAAGTTAGAGATTTATGATTATTTAGTTCCCTAATTTTTGAATTTCATCTAAAGAAAGGCCGGTAATTTCAGCTATAATATCAATGGAGACACCTGCCTTAAGTGAATTCTTTGCCACTGCTATTTTAGCCTGTTTTTCGCCCTCTTCTCTGCCTTTTTCATGTCCGATTAGGATGCCTTTTTCTTCCCCAACCTTAACACCTTCATCAAATTTTTGAGCGAAAGCAGCTATCTCATCCATTAGACGTTTTTTCCTTTGCTCATATGCTAGTAATTCTTCTTCCGACCAATTAAACTTATTCATCTCTTCATAAGCTCGTTTTATTATTACGTCACTACCAACTATTTTATCTAGATCCTCTTCCCTTGTTTCTGCTGCATATCGAAAAAAATAACACCACTTTTCAACTATATTTTCTAGTTGGTCTTCTTTCGTCTTTGTAAATTTTGGTAGTTCAATGAATACGAAATAGAAATCCTTTAAGTCATGTTCATTGGTATTCTCATCCCGAATAGTATGATTTGACCTGTACTCAGTCTTGTTTGGAAAAATAATACAATCAGCAACAGCAATAAAGATAATTTCTTTGAGGTTATGATATTCATCTCCCTGGTCAGCTTGACTTGAGTAGGCTTTAGCAGCATAATACTGAGCACGCTTTTCAAAGCCTTTGGTTTTAGTGAACTGCATCTCTATTATGTACCTGGAGCCTTGAGAGTCCTTACAAAGAACATCGACAATACTCTGCTTTTTAGCGGCAATCTCAGGGTCCATAATAGTAGCTAAAAATTCTACGTCCTGAATTGCAGCTAAGCCAGTAAAGCCTAAAATATCGTTCAGGAAATGAATGAGGATATCTTTATTCTTTTCAGAGCCAAATATTCTTTTAAAGGCGTAGTCATTGCGCGCATCAAGAAATTTAGAAAGAGCCATGAGAAATCAACCTAAAAAGCATTAATAATTATACACAATTCTGAAGAAATATTCAACGTTTTTATTTTTAGGTAAGATTCAAGAGTGTCGATGAAAAAAACGACCTTCATAGATGATCCTAGAATGCTACTACGCACCTTAGACGTCCTTTTATACATCTTTTATCAACCCTTCTGTAAAGCGCCTAAAAAGGCCAGCAAATGGATGTCATGAATTTGGAGCTGTAGGAGACATCAAAGATACGCTTTTTGGTGTGAGAGGCCAATTTCCTAATAAAAATACGAGCGTAAAAACTCAATTACGATTTACCTAACATCGTGAGGACAGGTTTATTAGCCTCCCACACCTTTACATGATAAAGATCTTGAAACTTAATGTCAATATTTTCAGTAGCAAATTGTAAGTTAAAAATATATCCTGTTAGCATGGGCGAAAAAAAGAAGGTTACAATATATACGGATGGAGCGTGTTCTGGAAACCCTGGTCCAGGAGGCTGGGCTGCTGTAGTTATGTATGAAAATAAAAGTGTCTTTATCAAGAAACGTATTTCTGGAGGTGAAGAAAACACAACAAACAACAAGATGGAGTTAAAAGCTGTAATTAATGGTCTCAAGATGTTAAAAGTTTCTTGTAAAGTGGTTTTACATACTGATAGCCTTTATATCAAACAAGGTATAACAGAATGGATCAACAAATGGAAGATAAACGGTTGGAGGACGGCAAATAAAAGCCCAGTAAAAAACATGGAATTATGGAAAGAGCTAGATGAAGTTGCCTTACAGCATGACGTTAGTTGGAAGTGGGTTAGAGCTCACAATGGTAAACGAGGAGGCGGATAGACTGGCTAGAAAAGAAACTAAAAAGCTGAAATACAGAAGTTATGAGATTGAGAAACCACTAAAAAAGAGAAGAAACTCCAAGTTACGTAGATTAAAGACCGTAGCAACATAAGTTACCTGTGCCATTTTAGCTTGTCACAGCATAGGCATTGAATATACTAGTTTTCAACAGGCATCTGAGAGTTAGTTTGTTTTGAAATCGTGTGAAAAAGAGTGACCGCTAGTAACATTAATAGTAGCCGTATAAAGCATACTAACGCTACAAGATATAAAATAGCGCAAAAGATAAGAAGCTGGAGGCTAAAGCGAGGATATACCCTGAAAGCTTTAGCAGATAAAACAGGCATAAAATATTACACGCTGCTAAAATATGAACAAGGGGTACAAGGTATTCCAACTAAAGACATAAAAAGACTAGCGGACGCATTCTCAACTAAGGCTGGAACTCTATTTCCTAGACGAAAAGTACTAAGAGAAAACTGTTGTTTTGATAAAGCCAAGGAACAAGCAATATACAATCTCACGGCACAAACAAGAACGCGAGAATCACGCAAGGCAATTTATGCATTGACCCAATCTGTCCGAGCTCAGAAGGAAAGTAATGCAAAAGAGGCAAGGGTAAGAATAGCACAAAATCTACTTAAAGCAGGGTTTTCTATTGACATTATCTACCAAGCGACTGGTTTATTAGTTGATGAATACGACGACAAAGAGAAAAAAATACCTAAGCGTCAAAACGAAGGAGAAGAGATAAAAAATTGGAGGATAGTACAAGGATATGCTCAAGAATATTTAGCAGAAAAGCTCGGTGTGTCACGTTCGAAAATACACAACTGTGAACAAGGGAACGTTATCATTTTAGGTGAAACGTTATGGGGAATAGCAGTAGAATTATCAAAGGATGTTGACGATCTTATAACTAAACCAACGAAAGAAGATTATTATGAAGATAGTGAAGGAGAAAATGAGCGATTAAGTTTGGCGAGAGAGTGTCAAAAAATTGACGATCAAGAATCACTAGATGAACTGGGTATATGGGTAGAATTTTTATCCCAAAGAAGGCAAATTTACAAAGAAAAGATTGATAAAGTAGAGTCAATCAAGGTTGCGAATAATCTACTTATACTAGGTGTTTCTGTTGATGCTATTTCTTCGATAACTGGCTTACCTGCAGAGGAAATAACGCAACCTGAGAGAAATTAAAGACAGAAGGCGTTATTCTTCTCCCAGGATTAATTTATTAAACTCTTCTTCAGTTAAAATTTTCACACCTAGCTTTTTAGCCTTTTCGAGCTTTGACCCAGGTTTTTCGCCGACAACCAAGAAGTCCGTTTTATTTGATACACTTGAATTCACAATTCCTCCTAAAGATTCTGCCTCTGCTTGCGCTTCATTTCTCTCCATTTTTGAAAGTTTTCCAGTAAAAACTACTGTTTTGCCATTAAAAATGGAATTACTAACATTAGCACTTACAGGCTCAATCTTTAGTTGAGAAGCAAGATTCTTTACCATTTCAGCATTGTCCTCATCAGAGAAAAATTCCTCCAAGGAAGTTATGGTCTCTTCGCCTACGCCTATTATCATTAATTTATCAGGAGCTTCTCTATCATAAGGTAATTGAGCCATAACTTCATACCAACCATCATAAGATTTGTAATGATTAGCTTGTATTTTTGCTGCACGCGGTCCTACAAGTCTAATTCCCAAAGAAGTTATAAACTTTTCAAGCGTTACAGTTCTTTTGCTGTTGATAGAGTGCAATAAATTAAATATGATCCCACCCCTTTGTTCACTTAAGTTGAAATTTTTTAGTTTTTCTTCGAGAGCAAAAATATCAGATATTTTCCTTATCAAACCAAGGTCATAAAGGAACTCCACTTGGTTACTGCCAAAACCTTTAATGTCAAGAACTTCCACAAAATATTTTAACTTTCCTATTCGCTGTGCTTGGCAACCGTTTTCTTCGGAACATCTAGCTGTAGCTTCATCTTCAAATATATCTACTGCACTGTTATCTAAGCGAGGAAAGTCACCTCTCCCCGCTCGACTTCAAAACCGGACTTGATAGTTTCCCATCATCCGGCTTCCCTGTAATTCGGTGCTTGTCACGCAAACTTCTATGTAACTGGTCATGGCAATGCTTGTGCAGCAAGGACAAATTCTTAATGTTATTATTGAATCTATTGTGGTCCTGATGATGCACATGTGCTAGGTCATCAAATTTAAACCATAGGTGACAATAATTACATTTGCCTTGCTGTATCTTCAGTAATCTTATTACTTGTGGCGATTTTCCTGGAATTGTACTTAAACGACTTCCCCAGTATGGCCAGTCCCCATCATAAGGAGATCTGGTTCCTTTCACTTTGATATGCCGTCTAATGACATGATCTCCGTGTTTTCTAATATGTATTTCGTTACTCGTCATGAATCTCCAATTGTCATTACCATACTTTTTAAAGTATTTCCTCTTAATCCAGTGTCCTCCTTTGTTTGGGTGTTTAAATTTTGCCCATCTCCAAAGTTGGGTGTACATGATCATATCCATTAAGTGAAAGGTTTTATTTGAGACTACCGAAGTGTAATACTGACACCATCCTCTAACAATTGGATTAATGTTGCTTATTACAGCTTCTTGCGATTCGCCTCGCATTTTCCTTAACTTATGTTTAATAACCAGTGTGTGCTGTTTAACAGAATTGCGACTTGGTTTGATTAACAACTTGTAACCTTTCTTATTTTTTACTGGATATTGTCGTATTGTAAATCCAAGAAAATCGAAACCTGGTTTCTGTCCATTAGAAAACTTGAGAGTGTGTGAAATTCTTGTTTTTGAAGGCTTTAACTCTAGTCCAACAGTTTTTAACCAACTTTCGATTAGCTCTTTAGCCTTAAGTATAATCTCTTCACTCTCGTGTATGACAACAAAATCATCAGCGTAAACAATTACACTTATTGATTGTTGTGCTACTGTATGTGATGCCTTGCTGCCGTATTTCCTTTTTACGTATTGAAAAAGTTCACATGCTAATGCTTTTTTAATATGACTTTCTAACCCATTTAATGCTATACAAGCCAATATAGGAGAAATAGTCCCTCCTTGAATTGTACCGCTTTTGGTTGGTTGGAAAGTTCCATTTTCCATCACACCTGCTCTTAACCACTTTTTTATAGTTCTCTTAAGGGTTGGAGTGGTATTAAGTTTGTCCAACAGAGCGCGATGATTTATATTATCAAAACATCCAGAAATATCTGCATCTAAAATAAATGCGGATTTCTTACAAAGCGCATAAAATATGGCCTTTATAGCATCATGACAGGATCTACCACACCTAAAACCATAAGTGTTCGGCTCAAATTTTGCCTCCCATTCAGGTTCTAGCGCCATTTTTACAAGTGTTTGTTTTGCTCGACACGATATAGTGGGAATACCAAGGGGACGACATTCCGATGGCTTACCAGGTTTTGGGATCCAGACCCGTCTTGATGGTTTTGCTTTTCTTTTATATCTAAAGAACATGCTAATTGCAACCTTTCTTTCTGATTAAGATTCGCTTTTCCATCAATACCTGCAGTCTTTTTCCCTCTGTTGTCCTGAGTTACCCTTCTCACAGCGAGCATTCTTGCACTTGTTGATTTTAGTAATAATCTCTGAAGTTTATGCATCTTCTTGATATCATTACATTTAGAAGCTCGGTAAATTCGTTTTTGTAGCTTAAATGAAGATTTTTCCAGCTTACGCCAGGGTGTTTCATTCCATTCATACCTAACATTTTGTTGGCTCATAACATATTCACTACTATTCACAACTTTACCTTCCAAACTACAGTGTCCACGTCTGCATATCCTAGACATTACTCTAGGCGTTTGCTTCTTGGACAATCCCTCCAACATGAGTGCTTATGGCTGGCTACCTACTTATATTCAATTGAATATAAGAACATTCATGTGGTTACTCCGTTCCACGGTTTTTGTTTCACGTTAGACTTAGATTCCTACTATTTGCCGGAAGCTGAGAACATCTATAATTAAGCTGCGGAAATCTTAATTCCTCATTTGCTTCATACCTTTTGGTTTATGCGTATTCAACCTCTTTTCGCATATTCCCAGTGACGACAATTCTGACATAGGTTTCTCTCGTAATCATATCTAACTCTGTTTGCGGGGATTTGCCATAAGGTTTAACATTACCCGCTTTTGCCTCATGCTTGCATCTCAAAGGTTGCCACTCTCTGAAATGTGAGACATACATTATCCCTGATGTCTGGGGAAGATGGAATTTAACCATCACAAAAACCGCAACATCGGATCGCACTCCGCATTCCGGGCAAGTATCAGGAAATATAAACTTTGGTGTATTCCGAGAACGAGACTTTTTATCCACTTCTACAATGCGGGAAATAACATCTCCAGCTCGTTCTACTACTACGATATCACCTTCCCTTATGTCTTTGCGCTTAATTTCATCTTTATTATACAGATTTGCCCTAGTAATGAGAACCCCTCCTATATTTATCGGAACTAATTCTGCAATTGGTGTCAGCACACCGGTTCTGCCTACTTGTACTGATATCTTCTTTATCTTGGTTTTTCCTTGAGCTGCAGGAAGTTTGTGTGCTGTAGATCCACGTGGTGCCTTGTTAGTATTTCCTAATCTATCATGTAATTTCAAATCATTAACCTTGTAGACTACGCCATCGATATCATAGCCTAAATTATGACGATTACTATAGATTCGATCATAGAACTCCAACATTTCGCCTACATTGTTTGCTAAAAATTTATATTCATTAACACAAAAGCCAAGTTCTTTCAGTCTATTTAATACTTCAAATTGAGTCTTTTCTGTACCGCCAATCAAAGAATAAGCAAAATATTTCAGCGGTCTCCTAGCGGTAACTTCTGGGTCCAATTGCCTTAATGAACCTGACGCTGTGTTGCGTGGATTTGAAAATTGATTATCCTTATTTAATTTAAAAAAATCATCATTTCTTATATATAGGAGAGTAGACCAGCGGACCTTCCCCGCCAGTCCCTCGCAGAACTGTGCATGAGCCTCTCAACTCACACAGCTCCCATTATTCAGTCTTTTGACCCACACCTAATGTCCAGTGATAAAAAGTATTTGGCCCTTCTTTCCTCATTTTTCCTAGAAGTTGCCTTGCTAGTCTTCCATGATTTCGAAGCTTCTTATACTTTGCTCTGATCCACTTTTCTAGATGCCGCTCTATGTTCCTCAGAGGTTTGCATATCTCTTTCTTGTAAAACCTACCGTAGTACTGATACCAGCCTCTGACTATAGGGTTCACTTTCTTTGATATCTCCTCCAAAGTTGTAGATGTTTGTCTGTGTATTTTCCATGACCTTATGGTTTGACTAATCTTCTTCTTGGCCTTATTACTAACTGCAGGTATGAACGAGAGGAAATAATCCCCTACTTTACTGTTCTTTGCCATCCTAGGCCTGAATGTATAACCTAGCAAGTCAAAACTTTGTAAAGCATATTCACCTTTCCTTCTATTATCCTTACAATACACTATTCGTGTCTTTTCTGGATGTAGCTTTAGCTTATACTTGGCCAGTCTTTTTCCAATTATGTCTCGCATAAATTCTGCTTGCTTCTTAGTTTTGCAATGCACTATCGCATCATCTACATATCTCTCAAATGGTTTTGTTGGGTGATTTTGTCTCATCCACTCATCAAATACATGATGCATGACTATATTAGAGATGATTGGACTAACTGAACCTCCTTGCGGAACTCCTTTTTCCCTAACTACCTTACTGCCATCTGCTTGCTGAATTGGAGCTTTCATCCATCTTTCAACATACAGTATGACCCATTTGCAGTCTGTGTGCTTTTTGATAGCTTGCAATGCCAGATCGTGGTCCAAATTGTCGAAAAATCCAGATATATCTAGATCTACCACCCAATCGTACCTCCAGCATCTTTCACGCGCCGTACCTACCGCATCCAGTGCAGATTTATTTGGTCTATAACCATATGAATCCTCATGGAATTTTGGTTCTACTAGCGGTTCCAGATACATAGCAGCAGCCGTTTGCCCTATCCTGTCGAATACTGAAGGAACACATAAAATTCTTTGCCCTCCTGTATCTTTTGGTATCGCAACAGCTTTTACCGGCTCTGGAAAATAACTTCCAGATGACATCCGATTCCATAGTTTGTATAGATTATCTTTTAGATTTTCCTCAAACTTTATTATCGAAACCTCATCCACACCAGCAGCACCCTTATTTTTCGATACTTGTTTATAAGCTCTCCAAATAAGTTGCTTCGGTATATCAAAAGACTTTGTTTTATTCATTAACTCCTCCCTTTCGGTTGATAAACAATTAAAACTAAATAACCCAGCCCCTTCGCTTCATTTCCGTTACAGAAACTTCTTCACTACTACGAACTGATCCGCCCCTGTTTTTCGTATCGGTACTCTCACCCTTGGAGTTTAGCTCCTTGGATTTCTCCCTTTTCATCGAAACGACAGGTTCCCGTAGTTCCACACAATAGCCCAAAATAGATTCGTGCCACCTTTATGCCGGACGCCATCTACCCAGTAAACAAGCTCCCGATAGACTTATCCCAGGTTAGAGAAGACCCCTGGTTTTGACGTCATTTAAATCAGTTTCGACACTTCATCAGTGGTTCACTTTCGTTCACCTCTCTATTTCATACATGACACATAACTGTGCCTTTTCCATAACGCTCACCACCTTGGCTCTTTACCAAAGCAGCTTATGGTTGTTTGAAGCCTGCTCTTGTAAACCGGCTCCGAGGGGCCCACCCTCATCTATTGCGTAGCTTAAGCACTCAGTTTGCTCATTTCTGAACATCCCTTGCGTCTCTACGGCACACCCTCGCCCCTAACTTCCAATCTGCCCTTTACATCAGGTAAAACTTTAGGAAAATCTTTTATTGTTGCAGCATTGTGAGTAACATCCTCTCCTACAAAACCGTCACCTCGTGTTGCAGCTTTAACAAGTCTTCCATCCTCATAAATCGCAGAAAACGACACCCCATCAATTTTTGGCTCACATACTATCTCCAACTCATGCACATTCAGAAGTTTTTTAACCCTAGCAAGAAACTCTTCAACTTCATCTCGTCCATGAGCCTTGTCCAACGAGAGCATTGGTACAATATGTTCCACCTCTAAAAATCTTCTATCAGGCGCAGTACCAACGGTTTGAATATCTACTTTTTTTACCAGTTCATCGTACTCTGCATCGGTTATTTCTGATATATTTTCCCGATAGTACAACTCATTGTAGCGTTTTATTTCTTCTTGTAATGCATTTTCACTCATAATAATTTACCTCAACCACTGTTTCAGTATATAGCGACAATTGTAAATAAATTATTGACCGTTGTATTCGTTTAGCTGGTACTTTACAAAGAAGCCACTAGCTTTGCTACTGCTTTTATATTTAATATATAATATTTAAATAGAAATAGAAAAATATTTAATTAGTAGAGATTTCTGCTCGCTTCTAGCCTTAGCTACATTGTGAGATATCAATTTCCTGAAGTTTATGCCTATTGTTTTGGCAGAAGTAGTAAAACTTTAATCAAACTCAATAATACTGTATTATATGTTTGTTCTGCAATTGTGCAAAAAATGACCACTACCAGAGAGAAAATTGCTATCGACTCTTTAAGCTACCAAGTAGTTCAAAAGATAAAAGAGTTGAGGTTATTAAGGGGATATTCTCAAGCGAAGTTAGCAAAGGAAACTGGTATATCAACGTCACAAATACGAAGATATGAACAAAGGATAGATGCTGTTTCACCTGAAAATGCAGAAAAGATGCTAAAAGTATTATCGGCTAGTTTTAAAGATATATTTCCTACAACAGGTTATGTTAATTACAAGGAAGAAAAGATGCTGAGTATACTGCAAAATTTAAAAAAAATTAAGGACCAAGAATTTCGCAGTGCATTTTGTGTATTAGTAAAACTTTTGTCAGGGGAAATTCAAATTGGCAAGAGTATAATAGGTACAAAGTCTATAAAGCACAAAATTGGACAAATGGCAAAAGATTGGAGGTTCGTAAGAGGATGTACTCAGTTGGAGTTAGCGAATAAAATCGGATTATCACAACAGCAAATACACAGATATGAACAAGGTGTAGATTGCATGTCATTTAAAAAGCTATCTGAAGCAGAAAAAGCATTAGTGAATGCTAGAGTTTTATTCTGTGGACCAACAGAAGAAAATTATTACGAAGATGAAGATAGTGAAGGAGAAATGAAAATATTAAATATAATGAAAGAATGTCAAAAAATTGAAGATCAAAGATTACAGGATTTATTGAGTTCATTTTTATCAGAGGTAGTAAAAATTAGCGAAGAGAAGCAGAATCAATAAAACTTATTTTTATAGAAAAGGTATATCTTTATGGACATTTGTATATTTAACAAAAATTTTACATGTTTTAAATTTAAAGGAGGGTGAAGGTGAGAAAACTACAGAAAATAATAAGAGTTATAAAAGGTATCTCTATAGAGCGATACGTTATTTTGTGAACCCGAATTATACAAGGCTGTTTCAAGCAAAGATTTAGGTAAAATAAAGTCGTTACTAAAAAAAAGGTGCTGATTCTAATGAATGCAGTAGCAATGGCTCTGCACAAATGTTGGCTGTTGTAAAACTGTTCATAAAGAATAAAAAGGGTTCAGCAGCGAAAGAGAAACAAGTTGTATGACATGGATGTAATTCAGGAAGCCAACAACAATGGGAAACTTTCGGAGCTACCGCCCTCTTCCCTTATATTTGCCTTGAGTTGAAGCCTGAGCTTTTACAAATAGCTCCCAATATCCCTTCTCATCGCCTTCTTCCTGTATCAATCGTGCTAACCGCTGCATCAATTCATTATTGAGGATAGCCATCTTTGTCCATTTACCTATCGGTTTTGCAACACCAATTATTTTTAGATTTTCTTTATAAACTTGAAGGTTATGTTCAATTTTCTCTTCACGCTCTTTTAGTGACATCTTTCTGATAAGACTTTTATACGCTCGTTTCCTAAAAAAGGAAAATATTTTAATAGCAATGATTAGTATTATGCCACATATAGAAATCTGCTCGTAGGACATTGTTGCACTCCGCTATTTTAAGGTTATTCCGTAAAGCAGAAATAATTCTGTAATTTCTTCGTTTTCATCCGCTACAGCGTTCTCTAGTGCTGTGTAACCTTCTTTAGAGTTATAAAAACATTTCAGATGAACATTTGCTTTTTTACTCAGCAATAATTCCACAATTTCTTTATTGCCATTCATAACAGCCAGATGCAGCGGTGTACAACCACTTTTCCCAATTGCGTTAACATCTGCCCAGCTTCGCAATAAAAGCTCTACATACTCTTTCTTATTTAATGAAACTGCAAGGTGCAAAGGAGTACTTTCTTCTGCATTTTTAGTTTCGAGAAAGGCGCCTCCCTTTATCAGTAACCCCAACATTACCCCATCAGCACATTTTACAGCTATATGAAGAGGTGACTCACCTAGACCATTTAGGCGATTAATGTCTGCACCATATCGTAATAGCCTTTGCATAGCATACAATTGCTTATACTTTATTGAAAAATGTAAAGGAGTATTACCGTAAATATTATAGGCGTTAATATTTTCAGTCCTTGCTGCAACAGTTTGTACTATTTCGATAAAGCCAAATATGGAAGCAACGTGTAGTACTGTATTGCCTTCTCTATCTGCAGCATCAACGTTAGCACCATGTTTGACAAGGAATCGAATGATATTATAAAAGTTCTTTTCTGCAGCAAAATGTAAAAAACTAACACCCAATCTACTATTTATGATCCATTTGAAAACTGCACTAACTAATAAAGAAAAAATACTAGGATGTCTGAAGTGATAAATTTCCTTTGCAGCCTTTTGTAAAATCTTTTCTACTGTCATAGCAACCCCACAAAAAGTGTGTTTGTATTAGAGTATGCAGCGAGAAACGTTTTTAAATTATTAACTCGCATACCCGTTTAGTTAGTATTTTACAAAGAAGCCACTAGCTTTACTACTACTTTTATATTGAATAAATAATATTTAAATAGAAATAGAAAAGTATTTAAGGTAGTATATTAATGTAGAAATCTATTCCTTAGAAATTTGCTCTGAATTTTCTTTACTTACTGGTTTTATAGACACATCTTGAATTTCTTCTTCTGGCTTAGCTAGTAGAGTTGACTCTTCTTTAGATTCTGCTGCTAATTTACGTTGTTTAATAAATTTCTTTAGTGTCTTGACTGCGATAAAGTTAATACTGAAAACACATGCAGAAGTTATGGCTAAGGCTGGAAGAGGAGCTAAACTGAATGTTGGTAAAATTGCCACAATTGTAGCAGATGTTAGTAAAAATGCTAACTTCTTGCTCCCGATTATCTTGTTTTTCTTAACCTTTATTGGGTTTAATTTTTTTATTTTCCCTTTTAGCTTTTTGAAGCCTTTTTTGAACACGTTGCCCTTTTTCAGCTCTTTTTCTACGAGTTTTGCTTTCTTTGTTTTTAAGCTTTTTATTTTTTCTTTTATTCCTTTTTTATCTTTTTTTACTTTAGAGGTTACTTCCGAGCATAGGCTAGGTTTCACCACAATTTCAGAGAGCGGTTTTGGCTTATCGTTTGAAATTTTAGCTTCTTGCCCCTTAGTATGCTTTTTGGGCGAAACTATGTTTTTTAAACCTTTCTTTGCTTTATTTCTTTAGTTTGCTTGGCATTTCAAAAATTTATCTATTAATTCCTGGTTGTCCTCTATCATTGCATTTGCCTCCTGCTGCAGACATTTAATATTTTTAGGTGTTACATTATCCATCTCAGCTGATGCTACTTTTAGTTGTGATTGAATGTCTATCATTCTTATCTTATATTACAAAAAAATCAGTCAGTAACTCCCTGCTCAGATAATCTCTATTCTAAATCTATTAAAATTACGCAATTAAAGACATATCTTGTATAATACTTCTAATGCTACTTTTAGCAAAAATTTGTGAATATGGTTAGAACAGTAAGTAGAAGAGAGCCTGTATGCTATCAACCTTTTTTGCAGCGAAGTTATATGAGCACATCATGGAAGTTTGTATATTAAATTAGGAGTTTTGTGGATTACAGACTAAGAGCTTATTTACTTGGAGTTATCTGGTTTATACTTAGTTTATTTAGTAGTGTAGCTAATGATACTATATCAAAATATCTAAGTTTACATCTCCAAAGTTTTGAAGTAATCTTTTTCCGCTTTTTATTTAGCACTATTACCCTTGTACCTTTTATGCTTTACTATGGAAGAGAAGCTTTTAAAACAAGTCAAATATCTATTCAGATAACTAGAGGAGTATTGTTATTTGTTGGAATAACCTTGTGGACCTATGGGTTAGCTATTTTTCCCATAGTAACTGCAACAATTATAAGTTTTTCTATACCATTATTTGTTATACTTCTTGCAATCCCTTTACTAAATGAAAATATAATTTGGCAAAGATGGTCAGTAACTGTTATTGGCTTTGTTGGTATTGCTATTACTACCAAAGCTTATAGTGAAGACTTTAATCCTAAAATTTTTATTTTTATTGTATCTACATTAATCTTTGCTATATTAGACATACTTAATAAGAAACTCGCAATAAAAGAGTCAGTAATAAGTATGTTATTTTATTCAGCTCTAACAACAACTATTTTTTCCACTGTGCCTTTGCTGTTTTATTGGCATTTGCCTTCCTTGTTAGAATTAGTATTACTACTGATTTTGGGAATTAATTCAAATCTAATTCTGTTCTTCATATTAAAAGCTTTTACTCTTGCAGATGCTACTGCACTTGCACCATATAGATACATAGAGCTAATAATTTCTGCAATAGTAACATATGTTATGTTTAATGAGTTGCCTGATAAAAGTGCTTTGTATGGTATTTTAATATTAATACCATCGACTTTGTTTATAGTTTATTCAGAAAGTAAAGTAATTAAGAAAAATAATGTATGCAACGCTAGAGTAAAAATTTATGACTCTAATTGTTAATGATGTTCTTTTTAAATGTTTAAGCAGTTGAGCTACATTAGGATATTTTTAAGGTAATGACAAGATGTATATAACCATTATAGGAATAGGGTATGTAGGTTTAGTATCTTGTGCAATGTTATCAGAGCAGGGTCATAACGTTGATTGCATTGACATAAATACTAAGAAGATTGAATTATTGAAATTAGGAAAAATTCCTATATATGAGCCTGGATTAGCAGACTATTTAGAGAATAATATAAAGTTACAAAGGATAAGATTCTTCGATTCGTATTCTCAAATAAATCCCAACACAGAAGTAGTGTTTGTAACTGTAGATACTCCATCAGACTCCTTAGGAAATGCGGATTTAAAAAATGTATATAATTCAATAAGTAAAGTTTCTGAGAGAGTTAATCAAGATTGCTTAATAGTTATAAAATCAACTATTCCTCCTGGTACTACAAAAAATATATATAATTATTTATCTAATAAGGGCTACAACTTTGATTTGGGAGTTAATCCAGAGTTTCTCAAGCAAGGCTCTGCAGTATCAGATTTTTTATATCCAGATAGAATAATAATAGGAGTAAAAACTAAGCGAGCTAGAGTAAAACTAGAAGCTATATATAGATCATTTACAGATAGGAATATTCCGTTAATAGTCACTGATACAGTTACAGCTGAAATGATTAAATATGCTTCTAATGCCTTTCTAGCAACAAAAATTGCTTTTATCAATGAAATGGCAGGTTTATGTGAGATGTTAGAAGCAGACATCGACCTTTTAGCTAATGGCATGGGGATGGACCATAGAATAGGTAGGGAATTTCTAAAAGCTGGCCCAGGATTTGGAGGATCCTGTTTTCCTAAAGATTTGTCAGCTTTGATAAGGATTGCTGAAGATCATAATGTCAAGCTACAAATTTTAAATTCAGTTAAGGAATCTAACTATAATCATATAACAAACATCGCTAAAAAGGTAGAATATGCTCTAAATGGAGCTCAAAATAAAAAAATAGCGATATGGGGGCTAACTTTTAAACCTGGTACTGATGATGTAAGAAATAGTCCAGCTATAGATGTCGCAAAATTGTTAGTGAATAACAACGCTAAAATTACTGCATATGACCCAGTGGGAATGAATAATGCTAGGCAAGTTCTAAAGGATATAGAGTACGCGGATAACGCTATAGAAGCTGCAAGGGGCGCAGAAGCCTTGTTATTGTTAACGGAGTGGAGGGAATTTAAAAGTCAAGACTTTGTAATTTTAAAGGATGTTATGGCTACACCTAATATTTTTGACTTTCGTAATTTATTAGATAGTGAACTGTTGCTAAGATATGGTTACAATGTTTACTCTCTGGGCAAAAAATCTAAGTTTACCTGGGAAGTTTAATGTTAAGAAATATTCCCTATGTCAACTTTATGCAGTTGTTTTAGGTTCCTGCTTGATAATACGCAAAAGCAAATGGATATAATAACAGAACAAATAAAGAAGAATGAGAACATCATGTTATTACCAAAACATTCCACAAGTAACCCTAAAACTACACATGAAAATATTGAACTTGCAATATACCCAAATAATCCTGTCAAGCTTACAATTGTACATACATTATTTTGTGGAGCAATGTCTACAGCTATAACACCTGTTAGTACTTGTACTCCAAATATAAAAAATCCTGATAAAGCTGCACCAAGACTCATAAGAACTATGTTTTGACAAAAGTTCATTCCAATAAAAGTGAGTGCTATACCCAGCATGTAAAGTAATGCTAGCAAACTTCTATTTTGAAAGAAATACATATCACTAATTCTTCCTGTGATTAAAGTTCCAAGGATTCCACCCAAATCATAGACACCTGTGATTAGTGAGGATTGTACAAGAGAGATTTGTAATCTATCTTTTAAAATTATAGGAAACCAAAAGAAGATTCCCATTTTTATAATATAAGTACAAAAAGTAGCATAACATAGAAACCATATGGAACTTGTCACCTTAATGCCAATTTTAGGTTTCTGCACCTTATAGATAGTAGGAGTAGTACTTTCTCTGTAATATGCTTTTAATGTTATGTAAATTCCAAAAAGTAAGCATAAGAGGCCAGAATACAAAAATGCACTTTTTACACCATATATTTTGATTATACTTGGTAACACAATTAAAGTAAGGCAAGAACCAAGTTGCTGAGATGCACTCATAACCCCCCACAATGATGCAATTGAAGAGATACTAGAGTTTGTAATCATAAACTTGGTAATAGCTGGCCAACCTACTCCTTGTGCCCAAGCTAATAATATCAATGTTAACAGTAATAAGGTTAGGTTATTGTATGATAAAATTATACCAATGGTTGATATTCCAGTTACAATATTGCATAGCCCAAACATAAATAATGGATTATCTTTGAAGTCCATGATTATCCCGTTAAAGAATTTCGATACTCCGTAAAAAAAAGAAAAGCAGGCAAAAAAATAGCTTAATTTTACATGGTCAGTATCTATTAACAGTGGTAGAGCAATTGGTATACTCTGCCTTGAGAAGTAAAGTAGCACATATCCAAAAAAGAATAGTAAATATTGAAAGAAAACAAAGTTCACACCTATTCCCCAAACAGTTCCATGCAAATACTAGCATAATACTATGTTGGTATAATATTGTTTTACAAGAAGTTTGCAAACCATTAATGTAGAAAATTGATAACAATCGAAATTACCTATTCAGTATCTTTCTTATAGTAGATATAGTAGTATTAATATCTTCACAGCTTATATCTCTATGTGTTATAACTCTGATTTTACCTCTTATGTTAGCCATCCTAATTCCATAATTTGTCATTAGTATATTTATTAATTCTTGAGCAGATATACAATCAGTACGTAATGAGAAATACGCTATATTAGTTTTGTATAGGTCAATATTGATTATAACTTGATCTATAGAGCTAAGACCTTTTATAAGGTGCTGCATTTTTTTATGATCTTCTATTAAAGAATTCATGTTGTTGTTGAGAGCATATAAACATGCAGCTGAAATAATGCCAGCTTGGTGCATACCTCCGCCAATTTGAAACTTATAGTACCAAGCTTTTTCAATAAACTCTTCACTTCCAGCCAATACTGCACCCATTGGAGCGCCTAATCCCTTACTAAAATCAATAAACACCGAATCAAAATAATTTGCATATTCTTTTGGAGATATTTTAGCATAAGCACAAGCATTGAACAGCCTTGCTCCATCTAAATGAGAGGATACGTCGTTCTTTTTGCAGAGACTTGAGATCTCTTGAATATACTCTAAAGGCCACACAGCTCCACCACCAAAATTCGTTGTTTGTTCGACAGAAACAAGCCCAACTTTTGGAACATTCCTTAAGCTAGGACGAGTAATAAACTCAACGATTTGCTCTCCAGTAAATATTCCTCTTGTTCCTTTAATAGGTAAAGGAGTGGCATGTGCCTGGGCTGCAATTAATCCAGATTGCACTATTAATGGATGCGAAGTTTCATCGAGTAACAAATAATCACCAGGTCTTTGAATGTGCACTTTATAAGCAATTACATTACACATCGTTCCCGAAATCAAAAATATTCCTGCTGGCTTACCTAATATTTTACATGTGGTTTCTATTAATTCGTTTACAGTTGGATCTTCACATGCAGCTTCATTTCCAACTTTTGCTTTAGCCATTACTTCCCTCATTTCAGATGAAGGATTAGTGTTTGAATCGCTAAAGAAATCTATTTTTACCCTCATACTAAATTTAATACAACCTCCTTTATAATTTCAGCAGCATTTATTATGTCTGCTTCCTCTATGCCAAGATGAACAACTGCTCTTATATGAGATTCGAGCCAAGGAAAGAGCAATAAACCATAAGCTTGGCATTTACTCAAAAAAAACTCATTAGTCACATTTAGTTCTTTTATACTAAAGCTTACTATGTTAGTTTCTGGATAAGGTAGTATCAGCTTTACATGTGGAATTTCTTTAATCTTGTCTGCAAACAATTTAGCAAGCTTATTATCTTCTTTAAGCCTAGAGATATTATTCTGTAGTACATATTTTGCTGCATTAGCGCAGTACCCAATTTGATGATAACCACTCCCCAACCAAACCTGTAACTTCTTAGCCTTTTCAATTATCTCTCTTTTACCCATAAGCATTGAACCAAAAGGAGCTCCAAGTCCTTTAGTAAAAGAAAAGCTCATTGTATCTACATATTTAGCATAGTCAGCTAAAGCAACATTTGTTTCAGCATGAGCATTAAATATTCTCGCACCATCTAAATGAAGACTTATATTGTGAGCTTTTAAGAAATTATATAACTCTACTTGTTTCTTAAAAGGATAAATTTTACCGTTAAACCCGTTTATACTATTTTCTATAGAAACTAGACTCACCTGAGCAAAAATTTTATATCTCGGTTTAGAGTTAATAGCATATTCTACTTCATCAATATCTAAGATTCCGGTATTATTCCTAATACAGTTAAACACTATACTATTTACTTTTGCATTGCCTGCACTATCGAAAAAATTAACATGATAATTATAATGAGTAATTAGTTCATCACCAGGACTTGTTTGACTTGCAATAGCTAACCTATTTGCAAGCATACCGCTGGTTACGAACAATGCTTCTTCTACTTTGAATAATTGTTTACAATATTCCGATAAGTTGTTACAGCTTTTGTCTTCACCGTAAGCAAAATCTCCAACGATTGCACTACTTATTGCGTGTATAACGTTGGAGCTTTGTAAAGTTGTAGTGTCACTTCTCAGGTCGATAGTTTTTTCCATTTTCTTTTTTGATATTTAGACAGCCAATTTGAGCATCCCAAAGTTCTTTATAAAGACCTTTCTTGCAAACTAGTTCAGAATGTTTACCATCTTGGACAATTTTTCCTTTGTCAAATACTAGAATTCGGTCCATATGTAAAAGTGTAGAAATACGGTGTGCTATAGTAATGGTGGTTTTATTTTCCATCAACTTAAATAAACTCATTTGAATTGTTTTCTCTGTTATAGAATCTAACTGACTAGTTGGCTCATCGAAAAATAATATCGGAGCGTTTTTTAGAAATGCTCTCGCTATGATTATTCTTTGTCTTTCCCCTCCAGATAGCTTTATGCCTTTTTCTCCGACTACAGTTTCATATTGATCGGGTAGAGTCATAATGAAATCGTGAATACCAGCCAGCTTTGCAGCTCTTATTATTTCTTCGATAGTAGATTGAAGTTTACCATATATAATATTTGCTAAAATAGTATCATGAAACAACAATGGTTCTTGAGGTATTACAGATATTTGTTGCCTCAAAGAACTCTGTGTAACTTCCGATACTACTTGATTATCAATCTGTATATTACCTTTTTTAACATCAAATAGCCTTATGATTAAGTTTATAAAAGTAGATTTACCATCTCCAGAATAACCAACTAGACCTACCTTTTCGCAAGGATTAATGGTAACTGAAAAATCTTGAAATAATGACTTCTGACCCTCATAAGAAAAAGAAACATTATTAAACGTTATTCTTCCACTTAATAAATTTAATTTTTTAGCATTTTCCTTATCTTGAATTTCTGGTACGGTAGTCAAGATTGGCAATGCATCTGAAACTTTGCCGAAATGAGTAGAAAATTGGGTAAGATTCCTAGTTAGATGGTTAAGAAACTCTATAATCGATATATTAATTCCAAGTACAAGAGCAATATCTCCTATTGCAATCTTGTTCAATTGATAATCATGAATTAAAAAATACAAGTTTACTGCTTGGAGTATATCAAATGAATAGCCATATATAAACCAAAGCCAAAAGTATGCCCATTGTAATTTTCTTTCTGCAATAGTTTTTTTCTTGCATACTTGAAAAAATTTATGCCTCTCATGCGCTTGCCGAGAAAATAACCTTACTGATATAACATTTAAAATACTGTCGGCTATACCCGCTATTACTTGTGAACTTTGTTTAGAATGATCATCGGCTAATCCGGTAAGCACCCGAAAACTGAAAACCGAAATCAAAATAAAAATGTTCACCCAAATGAATGTAGCTATTGCAAACTTTATATTTACTAGTGATAAAGTATAAATAGCCAAGATTAATGCTATACTATAACTAAAGAAACAGTCTATAAGCAGTCTTATTAGCTCTATCACACTATCCATTAAGTTACTGACCTTATATACTAAACTTCCGGATAGGTTGTTTTGATAATAGGAATGGTCTTGCTGAAGCAGCCTGTAAAAAGACATATCAGCTATTTTTTGACGCATTGAGGTAAACATTCGAATGTCAACAAAATAGCCATAGAATCTAAAAGCAGTAGTAATAAGTAATGCCATACAAACATAAGCGCTTACAGGTAATAAAAGATTTTCAATTACATTACCTTCTTGATATTTTACAGCTGTATCTAAGATATTTTTTACTAAATACTTTCTAAAAGATAAATCAACAGCCACTACTAGGGCAACCAGGAACATTACAAGCACATTAAGCTTAAACTTGGATAAGATATTCAAAATGAACACCAATATATACTTGAAACTACCAACTCTACTTTTGTTCATTTATAATGCTAGCTCCACCACATTGACTTTTTTATTGAGAAATACAAGCAGTGAAAACCATAAATTTTTGTATATTTTTCCTGAAATGTCTCCAGCATCATGTAGTGCTGACGCTTGATTCAGAATAAGTAGCTTATATAAATCTCGCTTAGCTTCAGCAGTGTTGACCTCAGAAATATTTGTAGTTGTGTCTGTAATAAAGGCTAACCAGCTCTTAATAAGTTCTTCCATATTTTTTGTTTTTATACTTTCCTGGCGACGAAATAATGATAAGTATTCTCTCAGTATAAATTCTGTTAATGCACCACAGTTTAATATACCAAAAACTGAAGGCTGAGGTTTTGGCACACAAGGAAGACTTTTATCTTTTACAACCCATCTCGTAACATAAGCAAACCTATCTTTAGCATCTATATTCTTATCACTACCATGCCATAACCGTGAATCAAAAACTATCGCATCTCCTGCTGAAATAGGTAGTGACTTAATTTTATAATTTTCCCGGTTATCCGAGTATTGATCCAAAAAGTATGGATGCCAAAAATCAACTAGAGGCTGTATTTTCCAGTTGTGACTATCTTCTATAACTTGTAGTGCACCTGAAGTTTTATTGACATTATTCAAAGCTAGCCAAACAGAAAAATGATAAGGGTCATTAAAGCTATAAGAGATGTCCTGATGGAAGGGAACTGCATCTATTAAATCAGCAGTTTTACATATAACATTTGATTTTTTCTGCAGTATCTGGCATTGAAGTGACTTTTCAAGATAATTTTTAATAATTTTATCTAATACTTGAGATACAATTCTAGTTACCTGAGATGATGTACCCCATCTTCCAGTGCAGTTTAAATAGTCAGAAGTTGAAACACCTAATTCTTGAGATAACTTTGATATCTTGCTTATTATATCATTTAAAGACTGAGTTATTAACTCTAAAGGAACTAGATTTTTGATAATAAAAAAACCATTTTTTTGCAATGCTTTCATATATTAACACCTAATGTCAATAACTGATAAATAATCTGTTAAAGGTACAATACTAAAAATTTTAAGCCCTTTTACTTGTTTTAGTATTCTTTTCCAATCGCTCAATGTCCTTAGTTTACCCCCTGTTTCAACCATTACATTAATATCTACAGAACCTCCCACTGGGGAGTAGTAATCTAGGATAGTTTCTATCACTAAAACGCGTGGTATTCCTTTATTTTTTACCAATTTTAAATAAGACAATACCTTATTATCATCATAATGCTGCAGAAAGCGGCAAAAGACACCTAATTCATAATTTGTAGCTGATAATTCTTCTTGAGTTATGAGTTTAATTTTTAAATCTTCTACTGCCTGCCTAGGCACTTTATGTTCGTTGTAATAATATAAGCCTATAGAACCTTTATTGTGTATATCAGAATAAGCAAGAAATAAAGAGTGTACGCCAAATAGCAATATATTTTTAGCACCATCTATATTAACCCTAGAATTAAACTCTTTAGTGTCAAACCTGGAATATCCTAGCAATGCTTGGTAAAACGCTATTTTCCTGTCTTCTGATGTTTCTTTCTCCTTAAAAGATTCAAATGAAGATATTGACTCCTGCCTTAATATATCGGCAATTTTTAACCAATTCTTTTCAGCGGCAACCCTTGCCCACATTGCTGCTGCTTTAGGCAAAAATGGTATTTCCTTAAAACACTTACCTTTTGATGATAGTTGCCATAAGTCCTTGTTCTTATCGTAATCAATAAACCCTATTTCCCACAACGCCCTTAACAGCCTTTCTAGATTTGGAACGATAATATTTAACTTTTGAGATAAAACTGGCATAGTTGCAGGTAAGATATTTAACAAATCAAGTTCAATAGCAACATTTGCGAGGTAAGTTTTCCAAAAGGCTGAAAGTTCTGCAGAAATCTTATGCACTTGAGATTCTTTATCTAAATCAAAAATACTAAACTTTACGTTTCCGGTAATATCGATCTGTCCTAATACACCTTCAAAAGTTTCAACTTTTGCCATGCCATTATAGAATGCTTCTACCATTTTAAATCTTTGCCGGTAAACAGGATTGCCATTAATATCTATATGAAACCAGCCATGCTTATCTTCTGCAATAGCAAATCCTTTATGAAAAACATTAAGCTTTTTATACCATTTATTATGTACTAACTTTCCATGATTATTAATATGTGTAGCTTTACCATCTTTATGGACTACAGCGATACCATCCTTAAAATCCCCAACATAATTGTATTCTTGCTCATAAACTCTATTGCCGTTCAAATCAATATGAAAAAACTTATCATGCTTTCTAATCACACAAATATCTTCTTGGTAATTTCCAATCCATTGATACGAATGTTTGTATACTCTACATCCAGATGGATCAATATGGTAATACCCTGTGTCATCTTCTACGGCTGCTCTATTGCAGTAAAATCCAAAAGTTTTTAAAAATCTGTCGCGATAAATTGCTTCTCCCATTGCATCGATGTGATAAGCGCCTGTCTCATCATAAACTGGTGCAAGGCCAGGCTCGTGAAATTTATCAACTCTAATAAATCTATTTTTGTACAAAGGATTTTCTGACAATTGGTGAAACCTTTCACAGGGGGAAACCCTAATAGATTTAAGGTACTCACTATCTTTCATTAATTGACTAATGGTTTTCTCATGTTGCATGTTTTGCATAATTCATAGTTTAAATAATTCTTTTGTAAGTTTAGGTACTCGCTACTTTGCCATATTTCCTCCAGTTTAACTTCATTAACATTGCCAAAATCTCCTAATGTTTTGCGTAGTTCATCTGGAGCACAGCAGGGACTAAACTTGCCTTCATTGTTTATCCATGCTTCTTTACCTAAAAATGGGCACTGACCACCTGGAGCCAAATCCTTGATACCCTCTTGAGAAAGGATCGTAAAATTTTCTAATTTTATCTTTTTACCATTTGGCAATAGCATATTATCCCTAAGTTCATATAACCTTCCCACCTCCGTATTCCATCTACTAATTGCTAATTCATCTCTCCTCATAGATAGATCCTTAATTTCCTTAAAATGTGCCCAAAGATGATGTCCTTTAACTCTATCTATGCCATTTTTTATAGCCATCTCAACTATGTCGTAAAGTTCATGTAAATTACTTTCTAAAAATGTTAATTGTAAAGTAACGGTACACCTTTCACCTGTATCGCTAAAGTATTTATCTCTAACTTCAAGGAAAGTTTTTAAATTTTCTGTCACTACTTCCCATTTTGAACCTTTCATGATTCTTTCATGAGTTTCTTTAGTTGCCCCATTCCAGGAAATCTTAACATCAGATAAAATTGGTACCAATAGTTCAGCCCATTTTCTAGCTCCTTTAATAGGAAAAGAACCATTGGTCGTGAGGTTAAGCTTCAGGCCGAACTCATGGCACAAATTGATTATTTCATCAAAGCTTTTATACATTAAAGGCTCACCCATAGTAGAAGGAATGATTTCCCTTAAAGGTGTTCCATCTGCTTCCTTAATTACCTTCCTGATAGTTTCTATTGACATTATCTTGGGTTTTATCCCTTTAGCTTTCTTCTCCTCTTTAACTTTACTATATGGTGAAAAGCATTCACACATTACACAAGCAAAGTTGCAGTAATCTGGATTAGTATCAAAAGTAATTCTCCAAGGACCAGGTTTTGTAGCCACTGATTTGCCTTTATTTTCAATAACATTACGGTAAATTTTGTTAAGTTTCTCAGTATGCTCACTTATAGAAGGTACATTACCATTTTTAGTATAAAGATAGCCTCTTTGGGTCAGTTCACTGTATAATTCCTGGTCTGTAGATAGGACTTGCATTTTTTCTGACAAACTATTTGTATCTCTATGCTTAAATAATAGTCCGTTTATTCCATCTCTTACATATTCTGCCATGCCACCATAATCAGCCGTTATTACTGGTACACTCAGTTGCTGTGCTTCATGTATTACTAATGGTGAATTTTCACCCCAAATTGAAGGAACAACTATCGCATCAACTTTATTAAATACATCAGTAACTATATTTTTATTGTTATAACTTCCCATCCATTCTATCCTTTCTTTAACAGCATGTGGAAACTGATCGGCAATCGCTTTTAAAGTTTTAGTTTCTTCCCTTGCCGCTCCCCAAATTCTAAGTTTTGCTTTAGATGATAAGCGAGAAAAAGCCTTCAATAATAGGTCAACACCTTTCTCGGGAGTATGAGTACCTATATAACCGAAAATAAACTCTTTTTCTTGCACCCTATTTCTATTCTTAAGACGATTTAGATCAAAACCATAATCAAGATAAGAAATTTTGTTTATCGGAACATTAAAGTCTTGAGTAAATTTATCCATTAAGAATTTTGACGGAGCAATGAAGTAATCTATATAGTCCACTACTTTCTTTGTTTGCTTCATTCTAGTTGCAACCCATTGTTCCCAATAATTTAAGTCTGAATTCAAGAATTCTTCATCTCCTGTAAAATACCCCTTGTAACATTGGGTTGCACATTTTTGATCCTTCTGTCCATCACAAAGCCGTAACAAATCTTCAGAATTACGTTGAATAAATCTTCCTCTTGGACACATTAACCAAAAATCATGTAGCGTAAAAATTGTAGATATATTTTCTTTAAAAGCAACTTCTGGTAAAGTAATTGATAGATGATTAAGATGACCAAAATGTATAAGATCTGGTTGAAAGTTATCTATTATTCTTTTAAATTTTATATTTACTTCTTCATTGATAAATTTGTAACGATATTTAGTTGTAGGTATATTAATTAAATTCAGTAAGATCCGGGAATCACTACAGTCCAGAGCTGTAGTATAATGGAAATCAGGTAAGAAGCTGTTTTCATGCCTAGTAAATATTTGTACCTCATTATTATTGGCTAGTTCATGGGCAAGAGTTTGGCTGTAAACCTCCGAACCAGCGCTATAATAAGGAGGGTAACCATGAATAACTTTTAATATTTTCATATATTACCATATCTATATTGTTAGGATATTCTTGTGTATTGTTTTGTAGACTTTTTATAAATTTACCTAATCCTACTTTTAATGAATGCTTTGGAGACCAACCAAGTAGCTCTTTAGCTCTAGTAAAATCACCATGGAACTTAGTTACGTCAAAATTTCTTGGAGGATAAAAATCAATTCTAGAATCACTTTCCGTGACTTTTAATATTGTTTTTGCTAAGTTTTCTAAAGTACATGGGCTATTAGTAGTAAGATGAATAGCAGGAAGAGAAGATTTCTCGTTTTGTAAATATTTAACAGTTAAGTATATACCCTCTATAACATCATCCAAATAGGTAAAATCAAAAACACATTCTTTACCTTCTATCCTAATTGGATCGCCTTTCAATGCATTGATACAGAGTGCAGGAATTACTCTACTACTATGATCTAGTAAACCACCATATACATTTGAGAAGCGTAATATTGCTACATTAAAGTTAGAACCTTTTAAATTTATTACTTGTTCTTCAATAAACGCTTTACCTTTGGCGTAATTATTTATTGGGTTAATACTAGCAGACTCTGCAACTGGTAGTTCCTTTTGTTCTCCATATACTTCTCTACTGCTTGCATATATAAACCATGGTTTATTCGGAAGCGACTTGCAGAATTCTAAGAATTGGATTGTACCATCGACATTAACTTTTTGGCACAATTTAGGATAAAGCTCACCATGTATAACTCTAGAAATTGCAGCCAGATGAATAACCCCCGTACACTTAGCGAGTAGCGGCATTATATCTTCTGAAAAAAAACTGAGTGGGTTGTCGCGAAACCTAATATCGCAGCTTATTACTTCATAACCCTGCTTTTCTAACTTTTCTACTAAAGCCGATCCTATCAAACCTGCAGCACCTGTTATTAATATTCCCATGTGTCCCTCTCACTACAACCAGGAAAATCTTTCACACCTATCATCTTACAAGTAAGACTTAAAAAGCATTATAAAACTAGTATAAAACAAATGTCAACTTAAATTAAGGATCAATGAATAAAAAAATATAGTTATGAAAGAAGGGTTGGTTGTCTTCTTCTATTTGCCTGAAAATAACGTTCTGCTTTGACCAAATCCTCTTTGTTATTTACCCCCATTGCTTCCTTTTCGTCAGCGACTACATAACCTGCACGTAAGTTATTGCTTGCTGCAATGGGTATTATATCATTAAGACAACATTCGTTGGTCGAATCATTAAATTTTACTTCTTTTATTAGGGTATAAAGATCTTTAGCGTATGAAACCATTATTCCAGAGTTTGCAAGAAGAATTTCATCTTCACTTTTCAAGACTTTTTGAACATTGTCATTATCATCAATTACTAATCTTCCATATTGCTTATCTTGACTATTAAATCCAAGAAGAACTAAATTTTTATTATTACACTTTAAACAATCAGTCATTCTCATAACTGTATCACTAGATATAAACGGGGTGTCTCCGTACTGTATTAAAACTATGTCTTGGTCAGATAACCGCTCCAGGCTTTCTAGGGCAATTTTAACTGCAGTGCCAGTACCTGTAATATTTTCTTGAATTATCAATTTTATATTATATTTATCAATTATATCTTTTAAGGTACTAAATCTTTCTAACTCCTTTAGAAAAGGCTTGTTAATGACAATTGATAGACTTTTTAAACTCAGCGGTTTTGCATTGTGAATTATATGCTCTAAAAGAGTAAAATTTCCTACTGGGTGTAGTGTTTTTGAGTACTGTGAATTCATTCTACTGCTTTTTCCTGCTGCTAATATTATCAACGTGTTATCCATACATAACTCAAGAACTTACTAGGAGGTAAGTTAAGTGATAATTAATGAGTTGTAAAGTCTACTATAGTTTCCTAAATGATCCAGAAAAAATAATTAACATGCTTGAAATATATAAATCCTCTATGACGCTAATATAGATTAGCCGATAAAGTAAGCTTCCCAGAACTACTCATTTATATTGACCCATCAGTACTTATACAAAAGCTAGTTGATCGAGAAAATAGGCAAATCCTTATCAACGGCCTACTACTTTCCCTAACTTATGCTTCCTTGTTATATTGTTGAGTATACTTTTTAAATAGTTTTTTTCTGTTTTCTATCAACCAATAGAAGTTTCTTTTAGCCCATAAGGATATTTATATAGGAACTGATATTTTCTATGCTGGCAAGAGTCTTGACGCCGTAAAAAAAACTACTCAATAATTGGGTAACTTCTGATGACATTTTCACTGTACATTTATCGCACAACATTAGTGCTACAATCACAGGTGTAAAGGTATTAAACAACCTTTAAAAAGTTTCACTTTTCCCTTAATCAATTTTTCCTTTGATATAAGTGTTTATTGCTTTTGCCCTCTCTGTTGTTATAATTAACATTTTGTAGTAGTTCAAGATGAGTTTTGCATATTCAGAGAAAATCATCCATAGAATCAGCATCTAGCTTATCTAGGTTAAAATATATAGTTTTACAAGATGACTATTTATGGAAGAACATGGTGGGGAGAAAAATGGCTTCAGTGCTTCAATAGAATTGATTATGATAACCGTCTTCCACGTGGTAGAACTTGTGCTAATACTGGTCGAGCTTTTGGTATTAAAATTAATGGTCACATAGTTACAGCTAAAGTTCATAGCTCAGGATCTTACCCATATCGTGGTTCAAAACCTCAACCATATAAAGTCAAAATTATACTCAATGAATTAAGCTCATCAGAACAACAGACCATTCGTCAAATTATTGAAACTTCACCTTCTATACTATCTAAATTAATAAATAGGCAATTACCAACCAGCTTGTTTGATAAGCTTAATGATCTTGGGATTAAATTGTTTCCTTCAAATTGGGAAGAGATGAATGCAAATTGCAACTGTCCTGATTGGGCTATGCCTTGTAAACATATTGCTGCTGTAATTTATCTTATTGCTGCAGAAATTGATAAAAACCCCTTCATGATTTTTAATATTCATAATTGTAATTTGTCAGCACTTATCGATGATTTTGGGAATGGAAAATTAGAAAATGCTCAAAATATTTTAAAGATAGATGATATATTTAAGGCATGTTCTAAAATTAGAATACATAACCAAGCAATTTTAAATGATATTGATTTATCAACTATTCCTAACCTTTTTGATTGTATCAGTAGTATTTTAACAGATAATCCACTTTTTTTTGAAAAAAACTTCCATAATATTTTACAGATAGCTTATAAGCACTGGCAAAAGTATCCTGCAGGAAAGTTAGTGTACTATCCAGCTTCTAAGAAGGAACTATCAGAAGAGGAGCTATTTATTAAAAGATGGGGAAATATTGAGAATTGGAAAACATTTCAACTATTCATTGATGATCAGCATTACCTTACTCAAGTGAGCAATGGTGCAACTAATTTATTTAGGCTCAGTGGAAATGTATTGAGGGATGTAGCACGATTTTTAAATGATATTCCTAGTTCGTTACTCCACAAACTTAACCCTGAACTTCGCTTCATGCATATGATTTCACAGTTTGCACATATGCTGATGGAAAAGTCAGCGCTAATACCACAAGTATTACAAAACAAAAGAGGAGAAATTATAATTAGGTGGATTCCGGCGTTGTTTAATGAGTCAGTTAAGGAAATTCATAGCAAGATATCATCTATTTGTCCGCCTCTATTGATTAAATATCAAGAAATCGCTATGGAACCAGAGGAACAGGTAAATGTTGCTATCTCTCTCATCCTTTTAGGGTATATAGAAGATAACTTTCCTGCATCACTGGATAAGCATAGAGATAAATACATCTTTGAATTATTCTTTACTGGAAGACCATACAAGTTTACTGAGTTTAGCAACAAGGAAATACCGCAAGCAATTAATCTCTGGCTTTCACGTCTTTATTTAGCAGATAAACCTTACAAACTCTATTTAATGATAAAAGATCACCATGAAAAATTTGAACTTGAGGTACAGTTATCACTGGATGATGAGAAGTCATTCATAAAGCTGGAAAAAGCACTTTCTAATCAAAACGTAAAGCTTAGTATTTTATCTGATCTTGCACTCTTATCTGAATACATACCTGAATTAGAAAGATCGATTGATAGCAATAGCAAGTTATCATTTAATTTAGACGATTTTGCACCTTTATTCCTGGGTATTGTACCAGTACTAAGAGCAATAGGTATAACAGTTATCTTGCCGAAATCTTTGCAAAAAATCTTCAAACCACAATTAAGTCTTAGTTTGTCTGCCAAGGATAAAATAAAAGAAGATCGCGAAAGTTTTTTAACGCTGGAAAATTTATTGAAATTTGATTGGAAAGTAGCAATAGGAGATAAAAAACTAAGCGTTACAGAATTTAAAAAATTGCTAAAAGATTCCCGAGGGCTTGTGCGAATAGTCGATCAGTATGTGCTTTTGGATGATAAGGAGGTAGAAGCTTTATTAAAAAAACTTGATAAATTGCCTGATTATTTAAGTCAAGCAGAGCTTATGCAAGCTGCTCTAACAGGAGAAGTAAATGAAACTAAAGTAGCATTTGACCAGCAGCTTACAAGCTTATTTAATAAACTTAATACTTACACACCTGTTACTACACCAAATAATCTAATAGCACAACTACGCCCATATCAAGAACGCGGATTTAGTTGGCTTATACAGAACATAGAAAACGGGTTTGGTAGCATAATTGCTGATGATATGGGTCTTGGTAAAACATTACAGGTTATAGCAGCTATTCTGTATTGCAAAAATACAGGGTTTTTGGATCGGGACAGAGTCTTGGTAGTAGCTCCCACAAGCATATTAAGTAATTGGCAACGAGAGATGGAACGTTTTGCACCAGAATTAAAGCTTTTCATCTATCACGGACAAAATCGAGAATTGGCAAGTGATTATGATGTAGCTCTAACATCCTATGGTCTTGCACGTCGTGATAAAAAAGAGCTTAACAGAGTCGGATGGTTTTTGCTCGTGATTGATGAAGCACAAAATATAAAGAATCCCAACAGTGAACAGACCAAAGCTATAAAAGCTATTACAGCAAAAAATAAAATAGCTATGAGCGGTACACCTGTTGAAAATAGACTACTAGAGTATTGGAGTATTTTTGATTTTACTAATAAATATTACCTTGGTACCCCTAAGCAATTTAAAACTCGTTTTGCAACACCGATTGAAAAAGCGAGAGACAAAGCTTGTCTAGAGAGGTTCATGAAAGTTACCCACCCCTTTATGCTACGTAGGGTAAAAAGTGATAAAAGCATTATTCAGGATCTACCAGATAAAATTGAAAATAATCGTTATTGTTCTCTGACTCCAGAGCAAACAGCACTTTACCAAGAAGTCGTTAATACAACTATGGAAAAGATAGAAAGAAGTGAAGGAATTGAACGTAAGGGACTAATTCTTAAACTTATCAATGCTTTAAAGCAAATTTGTAACCATCCATCGCAGTTTGGCAAGAAAAAGCGTGCAAATGTTGAGCAGTCAGGAAAGATGCAGATGCTAGAAGAGATACTGATAGGAATTAGTGAACTTGCAGAAAAATCATTAATATTCACCCAATACACTGAAATGGGTAAAATTATAGCTAGACTGCTTGAAGAAAGGTTTGAATCAAAAGTGCCATTTTTACATGGAGGACTGTTCCGTAAAGCACGAGACGAAATGGTTAATGACTTTCAAAATTCATTGCAATCAAATATTCTTATAGTATCTTTAAAAGCTGGTGGAACAGGGCTTAATTTAACAGCAGCAAATCATGTAATACATTACGATTTATGGTGGAATCCAGCAGTGGAAGCACAAGCAACAGATCGGGCCTATCGTATCGGGCAAGAACGTAATGTTATGGTGTACAGGCTACTTTCAACAGGTACATTTGAAGAGCGTATTGATGAGATGATTCAAAGCAAGAAGGAATTAGCAAACCTAACTATAAGTAGTGGCGAGAGTTGGATTACAGAATTTAACAACGATCAATTAAGAGATTTAGTTAATATAAAAAATGCACTATAATATAGCTGAGTTATTTAATGTAAAGAACCAGATAACTACCGCTCAATAGTTCAAAATAGAGACAAAGATCAAAATTTACGTCTCCAATTTTATCATACATAATGGAGACAAAGATTTATATTTTATGTTTTATGTCTCCATTATTTACTGGTAAGCAAAAAGCCTGTAATTACGTTTTAAAGCGATTTAAGTATCCATTGTACCTTTTTAGCGCCTGTAATACCCTTTAAAATTTGAATAAAAGGCATCTTTAACAATTCTATTCATGAACCAAAAAGTAATTGCCGTTTTCAGAAACTTTTCATTTTTACAGATGGCTTGAAAAGATTATCATTAATAGGTAGGCCAAACTCCTCCAAAGAAAAAAGTTTTTAATTTTTTCAGAAAAAGTCATAAGAAACCCGGTATATATATAGTAGAGGGTTTTCTATTCGCTTATAATTCCACCTTAAATTAAACTATGCCTGCGTATATGAGAAGGTTTAGCCAAAATTCCTTACATATTAGTAGTATGCAATATATCAACAAAATAAAAACTAAGAGGTTGACATAGTGAGTAAAATGTAGTAGAGTTATAGTAGAGCATTTTTTCTTAAAAGAAAGAAGATACTAAAGCCTCACTTTTCACTATAAACCTAAACTGACTTCCTTTATTTCTTAATATAGCCTTGCCAAGAGAACCTCCTATTGCAGTTTTTACTTCATAAGAAGAGAGTAAGACCCCAATCAAAACAGCCTTACTCAAAAACCTTTCAAACGCTTAATCTTAAAAGGAGTTTCAATTTATGGTACAAGATTTTTTAACTGATGTCAAACAAAAAAATACTTTAAATGATGAATATTATGATTTTAACAATACTGTAGAACCATTAGAGCAATTTGATGTAGAAGAAATAAAAAGACAACTATTATTAAACATAAGATCATGCCTTTCTTATTTATTCCCAAGGGGAACTTTTCGTGGTGATAAGTTTTATATAGGTAATGTACAAGGTGATAAAGGAAAGAGTCTAGTAGTAGAATTAAGTGGCAGTGAAGCTGGCCTATGGCACGATTTTGCAACAAAAGAAGGTGGTGATATCATCGATCTTTGGGCAGCAGTACATAGAAAAAGTACGAGAATAGAGTTTCCTGAAGTAATGGCTTCTATAGCTGAGTGGTTTGGTCATTTTAAAAAGCTCAAAACTTCAGGTAATCCAACTGCATATTGGGATTATTATGATGAAAACGGACAAGCTATTGTTAGAGTCTATCGTTATGATGATGATAGTGGAAAGCGATATCTTCCTTTTGACGTGAAAAAATCTACTTTTACTGCACCAGAAATCAGACCTTTGTACAATATTCCAGGCATTTTAAAATCTGACAAAGTTATTCTAGTTGAAGGGGAAAAATGTGCAGAAGCACTGATAAAACAAGGTATTACAGCTACAACAACAATGTCTGGAGCAAACGCAGATGTTAAAAAGACTGATTGGTCACAACTGAAGGGCAAGCATATTATTATTTGGCCAGATAATGATGAAGCAGGTGCAAAATATGCTAAAAATGTTGGAAATAAGCTTTTAGAAATTGGAGTTGCATCACTTGCTGTGCTTGAAATTCCTCGAGGTAAGCCTGAGAAATGGGATGCTGCTGATTGTGTAGAGGAAGGTATAGATGTCAAAGAGTTTTTAGCTTCAACTCCGTTACTTACTATTGATACTCCAGCTACTGGTACTTCAAATATGAAAAGTTTAGAAAGATCCACAAAACAGCCACTTAATATTTTAGATTGGAGTGCAGAGCGCTTTGTAGGTCCGGTACCAGAGCAAAAGTTTCTTGTTGAAGGTCTATTTCCTTTAGGTGTTACTTCAATAATAGCAGCAATGGGAGATACAGGCAAAGGTATGCTTCTTCTTGACCTAGCGCTTAAGGTTGCAAGTGATAAGGATCAGATGTGTGGCTTTGGTTCACTTGTTACTGAACATGGATCAGTAGTGATTTTTTCAGCAGAAGATGATGCAAGTGAGATACACCGCCGCTTAGAACGACTCGACCCTAAGTGTGAAAGGTTGAAACATAAAGATAAATTATTTATTGTACCACTGCCAAACGTCAGAGGATCACTTACAATACTCAGAAATGTTCGTGGTAAAATCGTCGAAGTTTCTCCTGAATTCGAATCCGTAATGAAACAGCTCGAGGAAATTAAAGATCTGAAATTGATAGTATTTGATCCACTTGCTTCATTTATCCATGCAGATATAAATGCTGATCCTGCTGTAGGGGATTATCTAATGTGCTTATTATCTGATTTAGCATGTAGTACTGGAGCTTCGATAATTACTGCTCATCATATGAGAAAGCCAAAGAGTGAGAAACCTATATTAACTGCTGAACAAGCACGAGATGCCATCCGTGGTACCTCTGCTCTTGTTAATGGTGTTAGATGCTCATATGCTTTTTGGCCAGTAGAAAATACAGCTAGGCTAGAAATCTTTAAGGCAGTAGGAGAAACACCAAGACAGAATGCTTTGTTTCATGGGGCAGTTGTGAAGGCCAATGGTTTAGCTGATCGCACTGTAAGAACTTACCTAAGAAATCAGGAAACGGGGCTACTAGAAGATATAACAATACAACTAACAGTTAAAAATGCTAGTGAAAAAGACCTTAAAATATGTCTTACTGATGCAATTACACGATCTGCTGCTTCAGGACATCCATTTACTCACACAGGAAGCACAGGAGTATATAAGCAACGGCATAGACTACCTGAAGTTTTTCACAGCATGGGAAGGGATAGACTAGAGCGTATGGTACAGGAACTTTTACAAGCAAGACCACCAAAATTAGTAAAGGGAATGTCTACAGGTTCGAAAGAAGATAAATGGCTTGACAGTCCAACTGGACCATTTGCTTGTGGTATAGGAAAATTCACTCCTGGAGCTGAAGATTTTAGCTATAGGCAAAATTTAATGTTAGGATAAGTCTTTTTTTATGGGTAAAAATATTTTAGAGTTTACCCAGTTTTCTCTATTGCCCTTTCAATCTATAGCTACTATCAATTTACATCCACTCAACTAAAACTTAGCACTCAATATAATTTTCAACTAAAGAAAGGTAGAATATATAAGAAATAGCACCACCAATGATTGTATTACATTCCTAATTCCTAGGTTCCTAAATCAGTAATTAGAAATCAGGAATCTAAACTCTGCGTGAGAGCTAGCTTTTTTACCTACGTTCCTAAAAGCGTTCCTAGAAACTACATGTCTAAAGTCAGCCAGTGAGGCGGATTCTAGCTTCCTAAAACCCTTATATATTATATATATATAATAGTAATAAATAATAATAGATAATATAAAATAATAGTAAAACACAAATAGAGTACAATAACTTAAACAGCAAAAAAAAAGAAGTCCAGAAAGGCTGCCACAAAACATTATTAAGATATTTACATTTAATGAAAAATACAATTAGTGCGTTTTTTAAAAGGCTCTTACTCTCATCTTTTTTTTATGCTGATAAAACTCAAATAAACGTTGGTCTGCTAATGCGGTTTTAAAACGATTCTACGACTTCAGGGTACAATTATACCACCAAGACCTAAGTTACTCATGTAGGGTAGCTTAAAACTCGATTACGAGGCATTTCTAAATTATTTTTTACTTTAAACTTTTACTTGTTATAAAAAAACCCTTACTTTAGTCTATCACGTTTTTTATTTGTTGTAAAATATTTTTTCAAAAAAGTGAACAGTTTTCATAATTTCGGTATAGCAAAGTATGTCAGTAGAACAGCTTTTGTTTAAAACCTCTGAGCAATTAATTGCAAAACTCTCAGTGATGAAATCAGCAAATTGTAGATGAAGCTAAGGGAAAAAAGTTTAAAGTTACTGCCATAGAGGAAGAAACAGAAGCTCGTAAAATTTGATTGCCGCTTAAAATGGAGACAAAGAGCAAATCTCCAATTTTATCATACATAACGGAGACAAAATTTCCACTATTTATTAGTAATAAAAAGCAACTTAGTTTATATTTGGTTTTTAGAATAAACTTATTTTCAATATGATTGACACTTTAACTTTAAAAGAAGGAGATATTGAGACTACTGCATTTGATAATAACAATGTAACTAGAGTATTACACAATGGAGAGTGGTGGTATGTAATAACAGAGGTAATAGCTTTTCTCACAGGTAGTAAGAACCCATCTGATTACCTAAAAAAGATGAAAAGCAGAGATATAGGGCTTTCCGAAGGATGGGGACAATTTGTCACCCCCCTTGAAATTAAAACAAAAGGTGGTAAACAGAATGCTAATTGTACAAATGTTGAGGGGTTATTGCGTATCTTACAGTCTGTTCCTTCCAAAAAGGTTGAGCAGTTTAAACGTTGGCTTGCAAAAGTCGGGTATGAAAGATTACAAGAATATGAAAATCCAGAGCTGGCATTTAAACGAGCCTATGCTGATTATGTTGCAAAAGGATACTCTAAAGAGTGGATACAGAGAAGAATGCAGTCCATATCTGTAAGAAATCAACTCACAAAAGAATGGGATAACAGAAAAATATCCGACCATAATAATAAGCATCTTGAAGGCAAGGAATATGCAATATTGACAGATGTGATCTCTCAGGCAACTTTTGGTATCAGGACTAAAGAACATAAAGATCTAAAGGGTCTAAAGAAGCAACCATTAAGAGACCATATGACACCAATTGAGCTAATTTTCAACATGCTTGGCGAACAAGCAACTATTGATGAAGTAAAAATCAAAGATGCACAGGGTTATTATGAGAATTTAGAGGCAGCAAAAGATGGTGGTAAAAATGCTAGTGTAGCAAGAGAGGCATTTGAAAAAGCGCGAGGTGTAAAAGTTGTTTCTTCGGATAACTTTCTCAAGAAGATTAAAGATTGAGGTTTTCACTGTGAGAAGAAAGGAATCAAAACATTCTCTGCTAATTTTAGCCGATTCTACTGCAACACTGTTCTTTAAAGGCAAGCGTTCAAGATCGTGACGGCGCTCTGAATCTTTTTTCTAAACAGAAAACTCCAACATTACAGAAGTTTTTGCTGATCAAGGATACACAGCAAAATCGCTGTTTTCTGAAGACAGGATACAATTGCCAAAAAAGCTAGTAGGGTTTCAGTAAGCGATGAAAGAACTTTCGCTTGGCTTTCGAATTTTAGGCGCATGAGTAAGGACTATGAACACTCGCCACTTACTTCAAAAACTAATATTTTCTTTGATATGATTACTATTATGCTTGCTAAATTAACCGTTTAAATCTTTTCAAGACAGGTTCTTAAGGTCTGAAAATGCCATATTAGTAAAATTGTTCATAATAATTATTTGTAAATTAAGCATTTTAGATTCGAGATTACACAGATTTTTGGCAGTTTAAGCCGTTTTAGATTGGAAAATGAAATCTCCTAAAAGGAAAAACCCGGCTATATCAAAGAGTTAAGGACCAATTTAAGTTTGAAATTCAAAAAAACTTCTTAATTGCTTTAAAAGCTAGGATTATAGCGGGTTTTTTGGTATAGCTCAGTTTCGGGTAAAACCTTATATATTAATATATATAATAAATAATATATAAAACATATAGGATATGTACCTTTCATAATACCTACCTAAATATTATTAACGTGCTTAAATGTTTACTTTTTTAATTTTTAAATAACAAAAAAAAACATGAACTGTAATAAGTTTATTATAATATAAATCTTAAGAGAAGTTCCGCGGTTGCTCAACTGAAATGGTTTTCAAGCTTTAAAAAAGGCTAATACACATTAATACCGTGCTGCTTACCATTTAAATTTTTAACCGAAATATAAAAGTCGTTTTAACCGCGTTTTTAAAGCTACCCATGACCTAGATGAAGGAAACTACCCTCGTTAGTCAAAGAACGCTTGTAACATAGCTTAAAATTGAAATAAATGACATTCCTAAGTATCTCCTACCACAATAAATCTCTTCTTAGCAAAAATACACATTTAATTTTATCATATCTTTTATTTATTGCAAAGATTTTTTTCACAGTGCTGTTGGTGTTCATAGAAATTAAGAGCTACTTAAAAAGATACAAAAGCCTAATCAAAGGGAGGGAGCACCATCCTTTAAAAGAGTTTAGAACGCCATTTATAGTGCTAACTGCAATTGAAGCAATAGCTGTTCATTAATTCCTTACATAAAAACCCAAAATAACTATCTTTGCTTTATCTTTTAGCTGGTTTTCAAAGCTTTAAAAATACAAAATCTTTAGCAAATATCTTAAAAGTAGCAGCAAAAATTATGAGATATTTTCATCCTTAAAAAGTCTCATTTCCTTTCTATTAGCTTTTTAATATATCTCCGCTTAAAGTTAAAATATAAGGAAGATTTATCACTACCTTCATCTTTTGGTGAATTTTACAAACCAATTTTAGCAATTTAAGAATTATTTTAACTTTTTTTCAGAAAATCCCGGAAAAAGTGGTGAGAAATCCGGAGTATAGGGGCATTGAGTGTAGATGTGCTTCAAACACAAAAGCTTAAATTCGGCAAACAAGAAAAGATTGAAGAAAGCAAAAGAAATTTAGGTTTTTGGTAAGTTACGTAATTGAGAAGAAACAGCTTTATATTTTTTTAGATGAGGCAAAAACTTTGTTTTAAAGCTAGATGTAACTTTAGGGTACTAAAATACTACCATTACCAAAGAACGCATATAATGCCCCTTAGAACTCGAATAAATGGCATTCTTAGCAATTCTATTGCTGTATAGTAAACTCACAAGTGAGTTTAGCACGTTTTTTACGCTTTGCAAAGAAAAATTAAAAAAAAGTGAACAGTTTTTGTAAAATCGGTGAATATATATAATAGCAAGTCCTAACTAAGGTAGTAGCATAAGATTCTTGTCATTGGCCAACAAAAACCCATTCATAGCGTATTTTGAAGGAACCAGACGATATTTAGCGCTACTTATAGTTTTAAATAATAGCAAATGTCAATCCTAACACTCGACCTCGGCAAACAGACAGGCTGGGCTATTCTTACAGACGGAGTAATTCAAAGTGGGAGTGAAAACTTTCATGGTAGCCGTTTTAGCGGAGGTGGAATGTGCTTTTTAAGTTTTAGTAATTGGCTTAATTCTTTGAAAGATATTTCTGCAGTGTATTTTGAGGAAGTAAGAAGACATTTAGGAACAGATGCTGCGCATTGTTATGGTGGTTTCTTTGCCGTTTTAGCTACTTGGTGTGAAAAGCATCATATACCATACAAAGGTGTTCCGGTGAAGACGATAAAACGTTTCATAGCAGGCAAAGGCAATGCAAGTAAGGGTGAAGTAATTGAAGCTGTAAAGGGAAAAGGGTTTATTCCTCAAGATGATAATGAAGCCGATGCTTTGGCATTGATGTTCTATGTTAATAATTTTAGTAAAGATTTTAATATGCTAAACATCCCATAGAAAGTGGGTCCTTCCCGCCAGCCAGGCTGATTTGGGAGCGAAACCCCGGGCCCTCTCTAGCGTCAGACGTATTTTGATTATTAACTTTTTAACAAGTTATTAAGAATTTAAACATAGCAATTATATGAATTTAGCAATCCACTATTACCCCGTTGAAAATCTTGTCGAATACGATCGTAACCCTCGCAAGAATGACGATGTAGTAAACAGAATGTGTGCCTCTATTCGGGAATTTGGTTTTCGTATCCCAATAGTTGCAAAAAGCGATGGCACTGTGGTTGATGGTCATTTAAGGCTTAAAGCAGCAAGAAAACTGGGTATGGAGAGTATTCCCGTAGTCCTCAGTGATAACTTAAGTGAAGCCCAAACCAAAGCTTTTCGTTTACTTGCCAATCAATCAGCTAACTGGGCAAAGTGGGACGATGATCTTTTAAAAGTGGAAATTCAAGAGTTAGAAGATTTGCAGTTTGACCTTAAAATGACCGGATTTGAGCTAGAAAAAGTCCAACGCTTTCTCGACAACATTGATGGAAAAGAAGAAGTAGAAAGAGGAGAAAAAGAGGGGGTGGAATTGGTCGATAAAAAGTCAGTAGTGTCGAAACCAGGGGATCTGTGGATTTTAGGTGGTCATCGAATCTACTGTGGTGATAGTTGTCTGGTTGAATCATTTAAAGCGGTACTGGACGATAAAATGGCAGATATTACCGTTTGTGACCCTCCGTATAACGTAGCATATGGTGACAGTCAGGCAAGAGAAGACAAAAAAATACTAAACGATGATCAAGGTGAAAAATAAGAACTTTTCCTGTATGACATTTGTTCTCACGTTTTAGCATACACCAAAGGGGCAATTTACATCTGTGCATCATCATCCGAGCTGGCAACGCTGCAAAAGGTATTTGAAGAAGCAGGTGGTCGTTGGTCGACATTTATAATTTGGGCAAAGAATCATTTTACGCTAGGAAGATCTGATTATCAAAGACAATACGAAACAATACTCTACGGTTGGAAAAATGGCAATAAACGTGAGTGGCATGGGGGACGTAATCAAAGTGATCTCTGGTTTTACGATAAGCCAACGTACAACTCACTGCACCCAACGATGAAACCAGTGGAGTTAATGGAGAGAGCGATAGTAAACAGCAGTGGACCAGGGGATATAGTTCTTGATCCATTTAGTGGTTCTGGAAGTACATTGATTGCATGTGAGAGGACAGGAAGAATCTGTAGAACCATAGAACTTGATTCCGCCTTTGTAGATGTAACGATAAAGCGTTGGCAGGTGTATACAGGAAGAGATGCTATTCTCGCTGATACTGGAAAGACTTTTGCACAAATTCAAGAATCAAGACAATAAGATGGAAGAGGGAAAAATCACACAAACAGAATGGGCAAGGGAACAAGGGTTTGCCAAGCAATATGTCTGTTATTTAGTAAAGAAAGGAATAGTTGAGCTGAAAGATGGATTAATTGACCGAGAACAAGCAAATAGAGCAATAGAAGCAATACGAGATCCAAGTCAACCACTGAGGAGAAAAGGTGGAGAAGAAGGGGAAAAAAGAGGAAATAATGATCTTTCAACGATGTTGCTTAAAACCCGGATAAAAAACGAGATGGAGCGGGGAAAACTGCTCGAGGCAAAGGCAAAAGCTGAAATTGGTGAACTTATCTCAGTAGAAGAAGTAAAAACCGAAGCATTTAACGTGGCAAGAGTGGTAAGAAATAATCTCCTCAATATTCCAGACAGAGTATCAGCATTACTGGCATCGATGAACGACACAGAAAAGATCCATGAAACATTAACTGAGGAAATCAGAACTGACCTTACCCAGAAAAAGTGGAGAGAAAGTTTGGAATGTTTTTCACAAAGAAAATGATGAATCAAAATGCTCAGGAATGCAATAGTTAATAGTGGAATGTCTACGTTGTTTGTTATAAAAAATTTCTATATATTCAAATATAGCAGTTTTGATATGCTGTTTAGAGTGCCGAGAGGTGTCTATTAGTAACTCCCTTTTTAGAGAACTGAAGAAGCTTTCCACAACAGAATTGTCGTAACAACAACCTTTATGACTCATCTATGTTTTTTATGGATAAGAGATATTGATAACCTTGCGAAGTATATTGTGAACCTTGATCACTATGTAATAGTAGATTTTCAGCAGGTTTACGCTTATTAACGGCCATTAATAAAGAGTCTATAACCAATTGTTTATTTATTGAACTGCTCATTGACCAGCCAACTATCATGCGTGAATATAGATCGATTATTGCTGCCAAATATAGCCATCCTTCCTTGGTTTTTATATAAGTAATCCCATACTTTATTTGGTTGATCGACAATAAAGTTTTGGTCTAATATATTGGGAGCTACAACTCTACTGTCCGTTTGTTGTTTCTTAACTTTAAATTTTCTTCTCAATATAGCCCAAATGCCATTTTTCTGCATAATACTTTGCACTGTTTTTAAGTTGCAACTTTTACCAGAAGCCTTTAATTCAGCATGAATTTTAGGAGCTCCATATCTACATTTAGAAGCTTGATATATTTTTTGAATATCTGCTAATAACTCCTTATTTGCTGATTCTCTACTGCTTATTTTCCTTGTAGTCCACTTATAGTAGCCACTAGCAGAAAACCCTACATAATTCCTGCACTTTATGGTGTTTACTATGCTCTTTTATAAAAAAATATTTTACTCTTTTTGACTGGCCAGGGCTTTTTTTAAAATGTCTCTTTCTCTTGTTACTTTTGCTAACTCTTTCTGTAAATCAAATCTCTCTTTGTCATAAGGCGCTACATCTGGAAATGCATTTGCCGCTGACTTTTTTTCGTTATATTTCTTCATCCATTTTCCTAATACACTATCCCTTATTCCTAGATCTCTTGCTACTTTTGCAACTGGTTGACCTGCCTTTCTTTGTTCATTTGCCAGCTTAACAGCTTCCAATTTGAATTCTGCCGTATATTCTCTTGCCATTTCTAATCCTCCAAAATTTTATTTTACCCGAAAAAACTCCTTTCTTTCTCTCCACTTTTTCTGGGTAAGGTCAGTGTATCATACGCCTGTAACTGATCTTGGAGTTGGGGATTACTACTTTACAACTGAGAAAAAAGGTGTGTATAGCTGCATTGATCCAAATATCAGCAGATGAAATATTGCAGGTAATAAGGAAGAGATGTGCCATAGGTAGCACCACTTAGGAGGAGTATTGTGGAAAATTCAAGCGTCAGGGGTGTAGATGCGTATTAACATCGAAGTCACCGATAGCATCGAAAAAGTTATGCAAAGCATAGATGCTGAAAGAAGAAAAATAGAATTAGCAACAGTAAGAGCATTAAACAAAACAGCACTATGGGTAAGATCGCAAACTGTCAAACAAGTTAGCGAAGAAAAACAAATACCAAAAAAAGCAATGAGAAAAAAGTTAAGTGTGGATAAAGCAAATAGAAAGCGTTTATGGTCGATAGTAAAGCTCAGTTCGCAGTGGATAGGAGTAGCAAAACTTGGGAGTATAAAACAGACAAAGATAGGAGCAAAAGTAGGAAGCCGTACATATGAAGGAGCATTTATAGCAACAATGAAAAATGGTCATATAGGAATATTCAAAAGAAGGTATACCACGTCTTTGCCAATAGATGAAATTAAAATAAATACCCATGCTCGGGAAACAATGAAAGAGTTAGTCTCTAATGAAGTAGAGAGAGTATTTGAGAAGTATTTCGACCATGAACTTAATTTTATTTTAAGAGGATCATAATGTATGTTTTGGAGAGATCTACATCAGAAGATTTGTACAATGCTAAAGGAAGAAATACCAGCGATACAGACATGTGAAGTATATCCAATGATAAGAAGGGAAATAGTAGCGCCAGCGGTATTTGTAGAATTGTCAAGTTTAGAGCAAGGAAAAGATCCAGGAACAGAGGAGTTCGCGCTGAGAGCAAGATTTGAAGCAAGAATTGTAGTTGATGGAACAGTCGAGGATTCCTCGGTAGTTGTGAGAGAATTAGCAGCAGAAGTTGCGAGAGTAGTGAATAAGAATACTTGGGACGTGGAAAATGTTTCAGCAGGTGAATTTATATCAGCAGGAGGAGATGATTTTAGGCCAGAGTTGGATGCATATCTAGTGTGGATGGTTGAATGGGTGCATGAAATCCATGTATGGAAGTCAGTGTGGTCAGAAACTGGTATCATACCACATACAATAAGTGTTGGCGAAAATGTTAGAGCATAATTTTGCAATTTCAGAGCTGAATAGGAAGTTAGCGAATATTGTTCGTATAGGTCTAGTTAAAGAAGTAGACTATGAAAAAGCAAGAGTAAGGGTCAAAGTAGGAGAATTTTTAACAGATTGGTTACCATGGATAACTTATCGAGCTGAAAGCTGGTCACCACCGAATATTGATGAACAGGTAGTAGTGTTATCACCGTTCGGGGAATTATCATTAGGAGTGGTGTTACCGGCAATATATCAGAAGAAATATCCCCCTCCGGAGAATAAAAAGGAAATAAATAGTGCAAAATTTCAAGATGGGACAAAGTTATCGTACGATAAAGATAAACATCATTTAGAGATAGATGTAATAGATAAAATAACGCTAAAAGTTGGGGAATCAAGTATAGAAATGACAAAAAAGGGAATAAAACTCAAAGCAAAAAGAATAGATCTAAACTAGTATATGGGTAAAGCAATCGTTTGTGTAGGAGATTATTGCAGTGGAATACCAGCACATGTTTGTATGAGTGGTAGTAACGATGTTTTTGTAAACGGTAGATCTGTGTGTCGAAAAGGAGATATCTTAACTATGGGAGAGACACTAACGCAAGGATCAAACAGCGTATTTGTTAATGATATTGGCATAACAAGAACCGGTGACTTGGCATCGTGTGGTTTTCATGTAATGAGTATTAGCAAAAATGTATTTGCGAGCTAACAATGAAAGGGATGAGCAAAGAAACAGGTAAAGAATTAGAAGGAATAGAACATCTGAAACAATCAATAATTGATATACTGACCACACCGATAGGATCACGTGTTATGCGAAGGGATTATGGGTCAAGACTACTTGAATTAGTAGATAAGCCAATTAATAGGGATTTAACTTTGGAAATCTATGCAGCAGTAGCAGAAGCTCTACAAAAGTTGGAGCAAAGATTTAAGTTATACCAATTCCCATTACACGGCAAACAGATGGACAAAGATGGAAGAAAAGCCATAATGAAGTAAGTAAAATAGTTGAGGTATAAATGGCATTAAGATCAAAATTATTGGATGAAAAAGTAGTAGAATCAGCAAAAGAAATGCTGAAGAAAGTAAGGAATAATGCATATGTTTCAAAAAAACTAAATGCTGTAATTGCAGCAAAAAAGTACAGTATAACGGCTGTAGCAAAAATATATTGCATTTCAAGAAGCGCACTAACTTCGTGGGTAAAACTCTTGAAATTTGGCAGAGAAGAAAAACTGTTTGCTCCTCCACAACGCCGTAGAAAAACTAAATTAAATCAGGTTCAACTACAGCAAATTGAAGAGTGGATAGAAGAAAATCCTAATATTACCATTAAAGAAATGAGAATAAGAATCCAGGAAAAGTTCAGATTAAATATCAGCAAATCTACAGTACACCGCTATATGCAAAAGATGAAATTCTCATATATTACACCAAGACCAGTTCATAATGGACAAGATAAAAGCAAACAAGAGGAATTCAAAAAAAAATCTCAATGGCGCTATTAGCAAGTATCCAGAAAAAGAGCTATTTTTCTTTGATGAATCACGGTTTGGCACACATTCAAAGGTTGGACATGGGTGGTTTAAAAAGGGGATTAGAACACAGGTTAAAACAAAATTAGGTAGGCAAAATTTCTATCTCTATAGTGCGGTTAATCCTAGAAATGGAGAGAGTTCTAGCTTATTTGCACCAAATGTCAACACTGATTGCATGAACATATTTCTTGAGCAGATGTCGCAATATCTAGAAACACGAGAGGCTTTTCTTGTTATGGATTGTGCTAGTTGGCATAGGTCAAAAAATTTAAAGGTACCTAAAAATATCGATATTATATACCTACCTCCGTACTCACCTGAGCTAAATCCTGTTGAGAGGCTTTGGTTATATATAAAACAGAACATTTTGCGCAATAAAATATACGATACAATTGCTCTGCTTGAGGGTGCTTTGTGCAAATTTATTACTTCTCTTGCCAGCTCCACAATTAAACAACTCTGCAATGTCTCCTATTTGACTGGCCAACAATGAGAGTTGGTATAAGAGGTTGTCCACAAACCAGTAAATCAAGCATATTCCCTACTTAACATAACTTTACTCATAGCCAGATATATGAAACTTTCAGTAGATGTTGTAAGTAAATCGTACTCCTTTGATAGCCTTCTATTTCTATTGATCCAAGCAAAAGTCCTCTCTACCACCCACCTTCTCGGCTGTACTGAAAATCCAGGATCCCGTTGTGGCAATAGTTCTAGTGGTGTATCTTTATGCACCCAAAACCTACATGGAGGCCTTTTGACAATTTCAATATCTATCCCATATTCTCTCTTTACGTAATCCTTTAAATCTTTTCCTTGGTATCCCATATCAGCCCACATTTTCTTAATATTGCTGTATTTTTCCTTCATATTGTCCAATGCCATCTTCACCCCATCTCTGTCATTTTCGCTTGCAGCTCCTACATAGCAACCAAGCACAAATCCTTGAGTATCTGTGATTATATGTCTTTTTCTCCCCTTTACCTTTTTCGCACCATCATAACCTTTGACCCCCCTTTTTCCGTGGTTTTTACCGATTGACTGTCCACTATGCATGCGCTCGGCTCCTCATTTCTTCCCATTTTTGACCTACTATATTTAGTGATATCATAGTTCATTTTCTCAAAAATTCCCTGCTTTTTCCATCTTCTAAACTGTTCATGCACAGCCTTCCACGGCGGAAAATCGTGTGGTAAATAGCGCCATTGACATCCTGTGCGCAGTATATAAAGAATTGCATTTACTATCTCACACTTACTGTATTTTGGTGGCCTTCCTCCTTTCTTGTACGATACTCTGAAGTGTTTTTCTATTCTTGCCCACTCCCTTTTACTTAAATCTGTTGGATATTTTTTCCTCATCTCTTACCTCAATATTCTTTCTTTATATACTACGTATTCCTTGGTTTGTGGACAACCTCTAAGGTATGCGGTAAACAACGAAAAGGAGGTGGGGAAAAATGACAACAGTGGCCTTATATGCAAGAGTTTCATCGAGGAGCCAAGCGCAGAACAATACAATAGAGAGTCAAATTGCAGAGCTCAAGTATAGAATTGCTGCAGACAAACATGAGTTATTAGATGAGTATGAATTTAAGGACAATGGCTTTAGTGGGTGGAATTTAGAGCGTAGAGGTTTAGATGAGTTACGTGATAAAATAGCAGAAGGTCAAATTAATAAAGTTTATATTCATTCACCTGACCGGTTGTCAAGGAAATCTGCACACCAAATGATATTACTTGATGAATTTGAGAAAGCAGGAGTAGAAGTAATATTCTTAAATCATGCAAATGAAAATAATCCAGAGTCTAAATTATTACTAGGAATGCAAGGGTTAGTGTCAGAATACGAATGCACAAAGATCATGGAAAGAAGTCGTAGAGGGAAACTCCATGCAGCAAGAAAAGGTAGTGTAAGTGTAATGAGCAAAGCACCTTATGGTTATCGATATATAAAAAAGCATGTAACAGGAGAAGCCAAATTTGAAATTAATGAAGAGGAAGCAAAAGTAGTGCGCAAACTATTTGAGTGGATAGGTCAAGAAAGAATAGGTATAAGGGCAGCTACACTGAGGCTAAAAGAGAGGTCAATTAGAACAAGAACTGGACAGGAGAATTGGTATCCAGCAACGATTTGTAGCATATTAAAAAATCCCGCATATAAAGGACAAGCAGCTTTTGGTAGAGTAAGAAGGATTGAAACAGCATCATGGAAGGCAACAGGAAGAAGGTCTAAACAAAAGATGAAAAAAGTTTCTGTCCACCGTACAGATAAAGAGAATTGGATTTATATACCAGTACCAAAAATAGTTGATGAAGAATTATTTGATGTAGTGCAAGAGCAACTGGATGAAAATAAAAAAAGAGCAAGAATGCAGAAAGTGAAAGGAAAAGAGAGAAATCTACTACAAGGTCTAGTTGTATGTCAAAACTGTGGATATGCTTATACCGGTTCGCATTGTAGAAATGGGGAAAAAACATATAGCTATTATCGTTGTAATGAGCGTGTTATGATTAATAGTTACGATAAATGTAACAATAAATATATCCGTGCAGATATGTTAGAAATGGTTATATGGGAAGAAGTAAAAAGTTTGTTAAAGGACCCAGAGAGGATTAAAAAGGAGTACCAACGTAGAGTTTCAGAAAATAAAAATGATGAATCATCAGATAAAAAATTTGCAAGAAGGGAAAGTCAAATAAAACAAGGTATCGAAAAACTTATGGAAGATTATTATAGTCAAGAAAATGCAGGCGGGGAAAAATATATAAATGAGGAAGAATTTAAGCAGACAATGAAAAAAATGAAGGAACGTTTAAAAGGGATGGAAGAAGAGAAGAAAAAGGTTGTTGATCAAAAGACACTACAGAAGAGAGTGAGCCTTATTATCAATAGCATAAAGGGTTTTTATTCTAGTGTTAAATCGAACCTAGACTACCTAGATTGGCAAACTAAACGTGGTATTGTTAGGACATTGATAAAGCAAATTAACATTGGTCTTGATAAGGTGGAAGTGGCATTTCGGATCAAAGAACTAGCGCAGGAGGAAAATTTGCAACATTGTATTAAACGCGTTGGCGTTTTTTAAGTCTTAAACACTGCAATTTAGCTGCTTTTAAATGCAACTCACCTTAGTTTAAATGTTTAAGAAATTTACTAAGCAGAAAAAAAGGCAAAAGATATCCCGTATTAGCTAGTTGTCACTCTCTAATCCTGCAAATTGGCGTACTATACTGTCTTAAACGCTTTATAAGCGCGTTTCAGCTTATATAGGTAAAAACCCAGAAATGTTGTGAAGACGTAAAGTGTGCATAGTGCAAAAAATTAAAAATAAGACGCCAATTACGTAATACTGTTGTCATTTAATCTGCACAGATTGAAGATAAATGAATACCTTCAGTACCATGATAATGGGGCTGGCGAAGGGTGTCAAGTAAGTTTTTTCGTTTCTACTGAATGACAGTTGTGGCTTGGGAGGTAGTGCAAGAAGTCTACTGATGGCTTTCAAGGCAGTTGAGCTTAATTATTAGAGTAGTAATGTTTATTTTTATATTGACTATTGAGGTTTATTATTTTATAACTAAAAACTTAGTTATTTTAATGAGCTTGAGTTTATAACATATGCCTACGATAAATCAATTAATACGTAAGGGTAGATTAGGATTGACCCATAAGAAAAAGGTACCAGCTTTGGGAAAAAGCAACCCTCAAAGGAGAGGTGTTTGCACTAAGGTGTATACTACAACTCCTAGAAAGCCTAACTCAGCACTCCGTAAAGTAGCCAGAGTAAAAATTAGTGGGTATGGTGAAGTGACGGCTTATATACCTGGTGAAGGTCATAATTTACAAGAACACTCTGTTGTTTTGATACGTGGTGGGCGGGTTAAAGATTTGCCAGGTGTGCGTTATCACATAATAAGAGGTGCCCTTGATCTGCGTGGTGTGCAAAATCGAAAGAAAGCTCGTTCAAAATATGGTGTAAAGAAATCTGGTTAAAGTTTATGGCTCGTCGGAATAAAGCAAAAAAAAGAGAAATAAGTCCTGATTCGCGTTACGGCAGTGTTTTGCTGATGCGTTTCATTAATACAATCATGAAATGTGGTAAAAAATCTACTGCAGAAAAGATTATCTATGACGCTTTGTCTTTAGCTGAAAAGAAAATAGGCGAAGGTGGGTTATCAATTTTTGAGACAGCAGTAGGAAATGTTACTCCTTCTATAGAAGTGCGTTCTCGACGCATTGGTGGTGCAACTTATCAAGTACCTGTTGAAGTTCGACAAGATAGAGCGGTTTCTTTAGCGTTAAGGTGGATTGCTAAAGCAACTTCTGCTGCTCGAAAAAAGAGTGGAAAAACCACTGTTGATTGTTTGCAATCTGAAATACTGGATGCTTATAATAAACGCGGTGGTGCGTTTAAGATGTGCGAAGAAAAATATAAAATGGCTGAAGCTAATAAGGCATTTTCTCATCTTCGTTTTTAATGTTAGCTAATTAATTGTGATATGGAAATTGGAATATCTAAATACAGAAATATAGGGATAATGGCTCACATAGATGCTGGTAAGACTACCACAACAGAGCGTATTTTATTTTATACTGGTAAGCAAAATAGAATTGGTGAAGTGCACGATGGTGCAGCTTCTATGGATTGGATGGAGCAGGAAAAAGAGCGTGGTATTACAATCACATCTGCTGCAACAACATGCTTTTGGAATGATCATAGGGTCAATATAATAGACACTCCTGGTCACGTTGATTTCACTATTGAAGTTGAGAGATCTTTAAGGGTTTTGGATGGTGCAGTTGCTGTATTTGATGGAGTTGCTGGAGTTGAACCTCAATCTGAGACAGTGTGGCGTCAAGCTGATAAATATAGCGTTCCTCGTATCTGCTTTGTTAATAAGATGGATAGAATAGGGGCAAATTTTTATCGATGTGTTGATATGATAAAGACGAAGCTTGGTGCAGCACCTTTAGTTATTCATTTACCAATAGGGAGTGAGAAAGATTTCAAAGGTATAATTGACCTTATTTCTATGAAAGCCATTATATGGCAAGAAGAAACGTTGGGCGCTAAATTTTCTTATGAAGATATTTCTTCTGATTTGCTTGATAAGGCTCAAGAATATCGAAATCTTTTATTAGATGCTGCAGCTGAGATGGATGATGAAGCGATGAATACTTACTTTGAGTCTAATGATCTGCCAGTAGATTTACTGAAAAAATGCGTGAGAAATGGGACCATTAAAGGAAAATTTGTTCCTGTGTTATGTGGATCAGCTTTTAAAAATAAAGGCGTACAACCACTTTTAGATGGTGTGGTTGACTTTTTACCTTCTCCTATTGATGTTGATGTAATTGTTGGAATTGATCCTAAAGATTCAGAAAAGAAAATTGAGGTCAAACCTTCAGAAAAAGAGAAATTTGTTGCTCTTGCATTTAAAGTGATGACGGATAAATTTGTAGGCAGCTTGACGTTTATCCGTATTTATTCTGGTAAATTAAAGTCTAAATCTACCGTTTCAAATGCGTTAAAAAACGAAACTGAAGGGATTGGCAGAATGTTACTTATGCATGCAAATAACCGAGAAGATATAACTGAGGCTAGGGCTGGAGATATAGTTGCTTTAGTTGGGCTAAAGAAAACAACCACCGGAGATACTTTATGTTCTGTTGATTTTCCTATATTATTGGAGCGTATGGAATTTCCTGAGCCTGTTATTGAAATTGCTGTGGAACCTAAAACCACTTCAGATCAGGAAAAATTAGGTATTGCTCTAAATAGGTTGGTTGCAGAAGATCCTTCTTTAAGAATGTCAGTAAATGCGGAAAGTGGCCAGACTATATTGAAAGGCATGGGTGAGCTCCATCTTGAGATTATTGTTGATAGAATGAAGCGCGAATTTAACGTTGAGGCTAACGTCGGTGCTCCTCAGGTTGCATATCGTGAAACTATCACTAAATCTGTTGAAATTGATTACACTCATAAAAAACAATCTGGTGGAGCTGGTCAGTTTGCTAAGGTTAAAATAAAATTTGAACCTCTTGAGCCTGGTTCTGGGTTTCAATTTGAAAGTAAAATTGTAGGTGGTGCTATTCCAAAAGAGTATATTCCTGGGGTAGAAAATGGCTTGGAGTTGATAAAAGAAGGTGGTATAATTTCGGGATTTCCGTTGATTGATTTTAAGGCTACCCTTCTTGATGGTGCTTTTCATGAGGTTGATTCTAGTCCTTTAGCTTTTGAACTTGCTGCTAAAGGTGCTTTTAAAGAGATGGCAAATAAAGCTGGTCCAAAAATGCTGGAGCCTATAATGAAAGTTGAAATCATTACTCCTGAAGAATATATGGGTGATGTTATGGGTGATATAAATAGTAGAAGAGGAAATGTTGCTGATATGCTCGATTTAGGTAATAATAGTAAAATAATTACTGCTTCGGTACCTCTTGCAAATATGTTTGGTTATATCAACGTTTTGCGTTCTATGTCTCAGGGAAGGGCGCAGTATAGTATGCATTTTTCTTGTTATGAGCAAGTGCCACAATATGTGGTTGATGAGTTAAAGTTAGAGTATAATTAAGGGTAATAATTATGACAGCAGTAGTGGAAGCATTTGGAAAGCCGCATGTAAATGTGGGAACAATAGGACATGTGGATCATGGGAAGACGACGTTAACAGCGGCGATAACGAAGCATTATGGAAATTTTGTAGCGTACGATCAGATAGATAAAGCGCCAGAAGAAAGGAAGAGGGGGATAACGATAGCAACAGCGCATGTTGAGTATCAGACGGAAAAAAGGCATTATGCACACGTTGATTGTCCTGGACACGCTGACTATGTAAAGAACATGATAGTAGGTGCAGCACAGATGGATGCGGCGATATTGGTAGTGTCGGGGGTTGATGGGCCAATGCCACAAACGAGAGAGCATATATTGCTGGCGAAGCAGGTAGGTGTTGGATATATCGTGGTGTATATAAATAAAGCTGATGTTGCTGATGCTGATATGATAGATTTAGTAGAAATGGAAGTGAGGGAATTACTGAGTAAATACGGATTTCCAGGGGATGAAGTGCCTGTGGTGGTTGGTTCAGCGCTCAAGGCGCTGGAGGATGACAGCAGCGAATATGGAAAGAAATCAATAGACAAATTGATGGAAAAGTTAGATGAATATGTAGCGGTTCCACCAAGGCCTGTGGATTTACCATTTTTATTGCCAATCGAAGATGTATTTTCGATATCGGGGCGAGGAACAGTTGTAACAGGAAGAATAGAGAAGGGAGAGATAAAGACGGGAGAAGAGATAGAGATAATAGGTCTGAAAGCGACGCAAAAGACGATATGCACAGGTGTTGAGATGTTTAAGAAGTTGCTGGATAAGGGAAGTGCAGGACTCAATGTAGGAATATTGTTAAGAGGAACAAAAAGAGAAGAAGTGGAGAGAGGGCAAGTATTAGCGAAACCGGGGACGATAACACCGCATAGAAAGTTTAAGGCGGAGGTTTATATATTAAAGAAAGAGGAAGGAGGAAGGCATACACCATTTTTTGCGAATTACCAGCCACAGTTCTATTTAAGGACAACGGATGTAACTGGGAGCATAAAATTGCTAGATGGGAAGGAGATGGTAATGCCAGGAGATAATGTGAGTGTAGAAGTAGAATTGCAAGTACCGATAGCAATGGATAAGGGATTGCGTTTTGCGATAAGAGAAGGCGGTAGAACTGTTGGTTCTGGTGTTGTTTCTGAAATTTTGGAGTGAGAGTTTGAGTTATAGGAGTGTAGCTCAATTGGTAGAGCGCTGGTCTCCAAAACCAGAGGTTGTAGGTTCAATTCCTATCGCTCCTGCATTAATGTTGTGGTGGAAATGTTAAAAAGTTTGTGTGGTTTTTTCTGTGATATAAAGCAAGAAATACGAAGAATTGCTTGGGTAAAGAAACAGGAGGTGTTGTCATCTCTATTTGTTGTAATGATTGTTATATTATGCTTTTCGATTTTCTTCTGTTTTGTGGATTTTATGTCTCTTTACGTAATTAAGGCTTTATTTGGAATTATTTATGGAATGTGAATATAAATGGTATATCATTAAAGTTGATTATGGATATGAGCAAAACATACGCGAATTGGTAAGTAATGCTGTTTATTTTAAGGAAGTGTTTATTCCTTATCAAACGGTATGTAATTCAAAGTCTGATATAAAAGAATTATGTGAAGTGTATGTATATATGCATCTGTGTGATGAAAGCAAAAATATTTTGAATCAAACGCCTGGATTCTGCAGTGGCGAATCTGGTGATTTTGAGATGATTTCAGATGATGAGATAAGTTTAAAGTGTAAAGAATTTAATAGATATAAATGGTATATCTTGAGAGTTGCTTCCAATTGTGAAGAGAAAGTGCGCCAACATATATTGGAAAATTCTATGAGATTGGGTGTTAATGATTACTTTAAGGAAGTTTTTATTCCATATGAAGAGCTAAGTGAAGTAGAGTTGAAATCTAAGAAAATTGCTACACGAAGGAAATGCTTTCCTGGTTATGTCTTTTTATACGTGAATTTATGCGATGAAGTATTGAATTTTATCAATAATATACCAAAATCTCTTAAGGTTTATGGATTTTTGAAAAACGGTAATATTCCAAAGGTGATTTTGGATGATGAGATTCACTCAATGTGTAATGCACTTTATAATGCTCAAGAGACAAAGAAGTTAGGTTATGGTTATGAAAAAGGTGAAAAAGTGAAAATTAATGATGGTCTTTTTCAAAATTTTACTGGTAAGGTAAATATGGTAAACGATGAGAAAAAAATTATTAATGTGGAAGTATCGATTTTAGGTAAGCCGACAATAATAGAGCTTGATCTGGCTCAAGTAGAGAAAATAGAGGATTAATTATGAGTGTTATAGTTGCTAAGATTAACTTACTTATGGAAGCTGGGAAAGCAGTTCCAGGACCGAAAATTGCTTCAGTACTTGGTCCACGTGGTATACCTGTTCCTAAGTTTTGTGAAGCTTTTAATAAAGTTACTAGTGCTGCTAACGCTAATTATAAAGTAGGCGATTTAGTAACAGTGCGAATTTCCATAAAGGATGATCGCTCTCATGATTTTACTGTCAGCGGTCCGCCTGTGGCTTATTTACTTAAGCAGGAGGCTAAATTAAGTAAAAGTTCTGGTAATCCTGGTAAAGAATTAGTGGCTAAATTACCTATGTCTGCTATAATTAAAGTAGCAAAGTGCAAGATGGTTGATATGAAAGTGGATAATGAAGATTCAGCAGTGAAAATGGTTGTAGGCACTGCAAAATCTATGGGTATAGAAGTTGTGGAAGGTTAGGTAAATGAATACATATAATGATAATCCTAAGCAGTGTTTGAAGAAGATTGTTGAGTCTGCTTCAGCAAAATTTAATGAATCAGTTGATATTGCGGTCAATTTAGGCGTAGATTCACGTAAATCTGAAGAGCAGGTGCGTGGTACAGTAGTTTTGCCTAAAGGTATCGGGAAGAATATTAAAGTAGCTGTTTTCGCTCAAGATAAACATTTATTAGAAGCTGAAAAAGCTGGTGCTGATATTGCAGGAGGAGAGGATTTAGTTGAAGAAATAAAAAAAGGTAGAAAGTTAGATGTTGATTGGTGCATTACTACTCCTGATTTTATGGCAAAAATCACTCCTATTGCAAAAGTATTGGGTGCTAAAGGGCTGATGCCTAACCCTAAATTTGGTACTGTGACTTCTAACATTGCAGAAGCTATTAAAACCATTAAGTCTGGTCAGGTAAAATTTAGAACAGATAAAAATGGTGTTATTCATGGTAAATTAGGAAATATTAAATTTGATATTGATGACTTGCTAGAAAATTTAAAAGCCTTTCTTAAAGTAATTAAAGATAATAAACCTATTTCTGCGAAAGGAATTTACTTTAAGGGTGTTTTTTTAAATTCAACTATGGGTAAAGCTTATAAGATAGGCAAAGTGGAAGATATAATTTAAGGGAGTGATACCGTGAAGCGTAAAGATAAGGATGAATTTATACAGAGCACAATAAACGTATTTGTAAATAATGATTTCTTGATATTAGTAAATTTTAAATCTATAAATGCTAATGATTCATTAACTCTGAGGAATAGTCTGAAGTCTATAGCAGGTGGGGTATTAGTAGTTAAAAACACTCTAGCGCGCTTGGCTTTGGAAAGGACTGGTAAATTCTCTTATTTATCAGGCAAATTTTCCGGTCCTGTTGCTATTATATACTCTAGTGGCATAGTAGAAGCTGCAAAATTAATAGTTGATTTTACTAATGCTAACAAAGAAAAAATGTCTGTGATTTGCGCAGCTCATTTAAATGAATTGTTAACAGTGGAAGATGTTAATAAACTGGCTAAGTTGCCTTCTCTGGATGAATTGCGTGTTAAAATTATGCGTTTAATATCTTATGATATTCCTGCTCGGTTAGCGTTGTCTATTAATTCATCTTCTATGAGGCTTATGAGAGTTTTGGATTATTATAGTTCTAAAAAATAAATTTGTTGTTAAGTAAGGTGGTAATTATGAGTAATGTAACAAGTGATTTGGTTGATAAAATATTATCTTTAAACCTATTAGAGGCTTCTGAACTTGTAAAAGTTTTAGAAGAGAAAATAGGGTTGCCTGCTGGTTCTTTTCTTGGTGGAGCTGTTGGTGCTGGGGCGCCTATTGGTGATAATGCTGCTGCTCCTGCTGCTCAAGAAAAAGCTGAGTATAAAGTTGTGATTAAAGAAATTGATGCGAGTAAAAAAATAGGAGTTATTAAAGCTGTGAGAGAGGTTAATTCTACATTGGGTTTAAAAGAAGCAAAAGAGTTGGTTGAATCTTTACCTAAAGATTTGACTGCTAATGTTCCTAAAGACGAAGCAGAAAAAATCAAGCAAAAACTTATTGAAGCAGGAGCAACTAAAGTGGAGCTTGAATAATATTTAATGTATTAATTTTATATTGATATAGCTCTTTTAATTAGTTTGGGGTATTTTAATGGTTGATTCTTCTTATATGTACGCTTCTGGTGCTTTTGTTCCTAGAGTTTCTTATTCTAGGTCGATTGATTTAAAAGATTCTTTATTGGATTTGGTTAAGGTTCAAAAAGAATCATATGATTCTTTTACTCCTAAGAATAAGGGTAATGAAAGACTTGAAGTTATCTTTCATACAATCTTTCCAATAAATGATCCTTTGCGTAGGGCTACTATTGAGTTTATAAGTTGTAGGGTAGATGATCCTAAGTATGATGAATCTGAGTGTATAAAGCGTGGTGTAACTTTTTCTGCTCAGGTTATTGCTTCTATACGTCTTGTTGTTATGCAGGATGGTATTTCTCTTGATGAATATAAATCGATTAAAGAGAGTGGAGATCATTCTAAACTTGCAACCGTTGTAAAATCTATAGAAGAGCAGAAAGTCCACTTTTGTGGGTTGCCTATGATGACTGATAAGGGCACTTTCATCATTAATGGTGTGGAAAAAGTTATCGTCTCACAAATGCATAGGTCTCCTGGTGTATTTTTTGATAGCGATAAGGGAAAAACTTACAATTCTGGTAAATTGATCTATTCTGCTAGAATTATTCCTTATAGGGGTTCTTGGCTTGATATTGAATTTGATGTTAAAGACCATTTGTATTTTCGTGTTGATAGAAAAAGAAAATTGCCAATTTCAGTTTTATTAAAGGCGTTGGGTCTATCAAATAATGATATACTCGATAGATTTTATGAGAAAATAAAGTATGTAAAACATAAAGATGGTTGGAAAGTGCCTTTTGTTCCTGATAAATTTAAAGGAGTGAGGCTGCCTTTTGACTTAATGGATATTGAAGGTAATGTGCTGCTTAAAGCTAACGTTCGTATTACCTCAAGACTAGCTAAAAAGCTATATGATAATGAATTGAAAGAGTATCTGGTTCCTTTTAATTCTATATGTGGTTTATTCCTCGCAGAAGATTTAATGGATAGTGCTAGCTCTACGAAAATTTTATCTGCTGGTGAATCTATAAAGTTGGAAGACATAAAGAAGCTTGAGTTATTATCTGTAGATGAAATATCAGTGTTGAACATAGATAATTTGTTTGTTGGACCTTATATATTAAATACGCTTTTCTTAGATGAAAACATGTCTTATCAGGATGCACTATATGAAATATATAGAGTTTTGCGTCCTGGTGAAGTTCCTGTTTTAGAGATAGTAGAAGAGTTTTTCCGTAATCTTTTCTTCAGTCCGGAATATTATGATTTGTCTAACATTGGTAGGTTGAAGCTTAACTCTTACCTTGGATTAAATTATGATGAGGATTTAACTGTTTTAACGCATGAAGATATTATTGAAATTGTGAAAAAAATAGTATTGTTACGTGACGGTCAAGGATCTGTAGATGATATTGATCATTTAGGAAACAGAAGAGTAAGATCAGTTGGAGAGTTTATAGAAAATCAATTTAGAACTGGGTTGTTGAAATTGGAACGCGCAATAGTTGATTCTATGTCCACTTCTAGTTTAGATAAAGTTTCTCCATCTGATTTTATTAATCCAAAAGTGTTAACTAATGTCTTAAGAGATTTCTTCAATTCTTCTCAATTATCTCAATTTATGGATCAGACTAATCCGTTATCTGAAATAACACATAAAAGAAGGTTATCCGCGTTAGGTCCTGGCGGTTTAACAAGAGAACGGGCAGGATTTGAGGTGCGTGATGTTCATCCAACTCATTATGGAAGAATTTGCCCTATTGAGACTCCTGAAGGGCAAAATATAGGGTTAATCAACAGCTTAGCTATATACGCGCGTATTAATAAATATGGTTTCATTGAAAGCCCTTATAGAAAAGTAGTCAATAGGGTTGTTACTGATCAAATTGAGTATCTTTCTGCTATAGACGAAGGCTCACATCATATAGCTGACACTAGCGTAAAGCTTGATGAAAATAATTGCTTTGTTGATGACATGCTATACTGTAGATATGCTGGTAGCTTCGTCATGGTAAGTAGCGACCAAGTTAGTTACATTGACGTATCTCCTAAGCAGGTAATATCAGTTGCAGCTTCCTTGATTCCATTTTTAGAAAATGATGATGCTAATAGAGCATTAATGGGCTCAAATATGCAACGTCAGGCCGTACCTTTATTGAAGCCTACCGCTCCTCTGGTTGCTACTGGTATGGAGTCTTTTGTAGCTTCTGGCTCTGGTGCTGTAGTTTTAGCAAAACGCGATGGCATAGTTGATAGTTCTGATAGTAACTCTATAGTTATACGTGCTTTTGATAAAGAAAGGGTTAACTACTTGGACGTAGATATTTATCATCTAAGGAAATTTCAGCGTTCTAACCATAATACTTGTATTAATCAAAGACCGCTAGTGTGCGTAGGTGATTATGTTAAAAAGGGTGATGTAATAGCTGATGGTCCTGCAATTAACAGTGGTGAGTTGGCGCTTGGTAAAAATTTGCTAGTCGCTTTTATGTCTTGGCAAGGTTATAATTTTGAAGACTCTATTATTATTTCTAGTGAAGTTGTTAAAAAAGATCTCTTTACTTCTATTCATATAGAAGAATTTGACTGTGTTGTACATGATACCCCTTTAGGATCAGAAAAAATAACTCGTGCTATACCTGGTGTTAATGAAGAAAATCTATATCACTTGGATGATAGTGGTATAGTGAAAATTGGTACAAGAGTTGGTCCAGGCTATATTCTGGTAGGTAAAGTTACACCTAAACCTTCTCTTTCATTGCCTCCTGAAACGAAGTTATTAATGACAATTTTTGGTGAAAAGTCATTCGATTGTGCGGATTCCTCTTTATATACATCTCCAGATGTTGAAGGGACAGTAATTGATGTACAAGTCTTTACACGCAGGGGGGTTGAAGAAAATGAAAGGGCATTACTCATCAAACAAAAAGAGATAAATGACTTTGAGGAAGAGCGAGATTATATAATCAATGTTACTAGTGAATATTTCTATGATGAACTGAAGAAACTTCTTATTAATTCTGGTTCTCAAGATCGAGAAAAATTTGACTCTATTGAACGTGAGCAATGGTGGGGTATAGGATTAAAAAACCAATCCATTTCTGAGCAAGTTAAGAGCTTAAAAAAAGATTTTGATGAAAAAGTATCACATGCAATAGCACAGTTTAAGCGAAAAGTAGAAAAATTACATGAAGGTTATGACCTGCCTCAAGGTGTGTCGATGTCAGTAAAAGTTTTCATTGCTGTGAAACATAGTCTGCAACCAGGGGATAAAATGGCTGGTAGACATGGAAATAAAGGTGTGATTTCTCGAGTTGTGCCAGTGGAAGATATGCCTTATTTGGAAGATGGTACTCCTGTTGATATTATTCTTAACCCCCTTGGTGTTCCTTCACGAATGAATGTAGGGCAAATACTGGAAACGCATGTAGGTTGGGCTTGTAGAAAATTAGGGGAAAAGGTAAGTAATATTCTCGATGAGATCAATAAGATCAAAAGTGCTTTTTGCAAGGGAATTAGGTCCCTTAACGATGATAATTTTACACAATTTGCAGTAGCATACCTTGATAATAAAAAAATTGAAAATATTGATGATGATGAAATAACGGCTTCTGTTTTAAATACACCTAATAAGAATGCACTAAATGACGAGTTGAATGAGTTAGTAGAGAACTATTTGAACTCTTGTAAAAGTTCATACAGCAATTTACGTAACTTCCTGATTGAGGTTTATAGCTATGGCAGTAACGTATCTATCTGTAATGATATTCGTAATATTAGTGATAATAATCTCATTGAATTTGCACGCAAATTACGTGATGGCGTTCCTGTTGCTGCACCTGTATTTGAGGGTCCAAAAGATGAACAAATAGCAAAATTATTTGAACTTGCTGGTTTAGATAACTCTGGACAAGCTGTATTATATGACGGTTGCAGTGGTGAAAAATTCGACCGCAAGGTTACAGTTGGTTACATGTACATGCTTAAGTTGCACCACTTGGTTGATGGTAAAATTCATGCGCGTTCAGTAGGGCCTTATAGTTTGGTTACTCAACAACCTCTTGGAGGAAAATCTCATTTTGGTGGTCAGCGTTTTGGTGAAATGGAATGTTGGGCATTACAAGCCTATGGTGCTGCTTATACTTTGCAGGAAATGTTAACTGTGAAGTCTGATGATATTAATGGTAGAGTTAAGATTTATGAATCGATAATAAAAGGTGACAGTAATTTTGAATGTGGAATTCCTGAATCCTTTAATGTGATGATAAAAGAACTACGTTCTTTATGTTTAAATGTAGATTTAAAGCAAAATGATGTAGTGATTGAAGATATATCTCACACTAACATTGCACAACCTTTTAATGAGGTTAGTATATCGATTGCTAGCCCTGAAAGTATTAAGCGTATATCTTGTGGTGAGATAGAAGATGTTTCAACTGCAAATTATCGTACGTTCAAAGTTGAGAAAGGTGGATTATTTTGCCCTAAGGTTTTTGGCCCTGTCAATGACGATGAATGTTTATGTGGAAAATACAAAAAAAGAAGACACAGAGGTCGCATATGCGAAAAATGCGGAGTAGAAGTTACATCTTCTAAAGTAAGAAGAGAAAGGATGGGTCATATAGAGCTTGCATCTCCTGTTGCTCATATATGGTTTTTGAAATCGCTTCCTTCAAGAATTGGAGCATTATTGGATATGTCTCTCAGAGATATTGAGAATATTTTATATAGCGATAATTATATCGTAATAGATCCTCTTGTTTCGCCTTTTGAAAAAGGTGAGATTATTAGTGAAAAAGCTTATAATGAAGCTAAAGATAGCTATGGGATCGATAGTTTTGTAGCTATGCAAGGTGTTGAAGCTATAAGAGAGTTGCTAACGCGCCTTGATTTACATGAAATTAGGAAGGATTTAAGACTAGAATTAGAATCTGTTGCTTCTGAGATAAGAAGAAAGAAAATTATAAAGAGATTGCGTATTGTTGAAAACTTCATTAAATCTGGAAATAGGCCTGAGTGGATGATACTTACAACTATACCTATTTTACCACCTGATTTGCGTCCTTTGGTATCGCTTGAGAGTGGTCGTCCTGCAGTTTCTGATCTGAATCATCATTATAGGACTATTATTAATAGAAATAACAGGTTGAGGAAATTGTTGAGCTTAAATCCTCCTGAGATTATGATTCGTAATGAAAAAAGGATGTTACAAGAAGCAGTTGATTCTCTTTTTGATAATAGTCGTCGTAATACTTTGGTAAATAAAGCTGGTGCTGTTGGATATAAAAAGTCCATTAGTGATATGTTAAAAGGAAAACAGGGTCGTTTTCGCCAGAACCTCTTAGGAAAAAGGGTAGACTACTCTGGACGTTCTGTAATAGTTGTTGGTCCAACTTTGAAACTAAATCAGTGTGGATTACCAAAAAGAATGGCTCTTGAACTATTCAAACCTTTTGTTTACTCAAAGCTTAAGATGTATGGTATGGCTCCAACTATTAAGTTTGCTAGTAAGTTGATAAGAGCAGAAAAACCAGAAGTTTGGGATATGCTTGAAGAGGTAATAAAAGAGCATCCTGTTTTGTTGAATAGAGCGCCTACGCTACATAGACTTGGTATTCAGGCTTTTGAGCCAATCCTTATTGAAGGCAAAGCAATACAGCTTCATCCGCTTGTCTGTACGGCGTTTAATGCTGATTTTGATGGTGATCAAATGGCAGTGCATGTGCCAATTTCATTGGAAGCTCAGCTTGAAGCTAGGGTGTTGATGATGTCCACTAATAACGTTTTAAGTCCTTCTAATGGCAGACCGATTATAGTTCCTAGTAAAGATATAGTACTTGGTATATATTATCTGACTTTACAAGAACCTAAGGAAGATAATTTACCATCTTTTGGTGCTTTTTGTGAAGTTGAGCATTCCTTGAGTGATGGTACTTTACATATTCATTCTAGTATAAAGTATAGGATGGAGTATATTAATAGCAGCGGTGAAACTCACTATAAAACTGTTTGTACAACTCCTGGCCGTTTAATATTATGGCAAATTTTTCCTAAGCATGAGAATCTAGGCTTCGATCTAATAAATCAGATATTAACAGTCAAGGAAATAACTGGTATAGTTGATTTGGTATATCGTAACTGTGGTCAAAGTGCTACAGTGGCATTTTCTGATAAATTAATGGTACTTGGCTTTGAGTATGCCACATTTTCTGGTGTCTCTTTTGGTCGTTGTGATATGGTTATACCTGAAACTAAAGCTACACATGTTGATCACGCGAGGGGTGAAATTAAGAAATTCTCTATGCAATATCAAGATGGGCTAATAACTAGAAGTGAGAGGTATAACAAGGTTATAGATGAATGGTCTAAGTGTACGGATATGATAGCTAATGATATGTTAAAAGCAATATCTATATATGATGGAAATAGTAAGTACAACTCAGTGTATATGATGGTTAACTCTGGTGCAAGGGGTTCTACTTCACAGATGAAACAGCTAGCAGGAATGCGAGGGCTCATGACCAAACCTTCTGGTGAGATTATAGAAACACCTATAATTTCTAATTTCCGTGAAGGATTGAACGTATTTGAATACTTTAATTCTACTCACGGTGCGCGTAAAGGTTTAGCTGACACTGCACTTAAAACTGCAAACTCTGGATACTTAACTCGTCGTTTAGTTGATGTATCTCAAAATTGCATAGTTACAAAGCATGACTGTAAAACAAAAAATGGTCTTGTTGTGAGAGCTACAGTTGAAGGAAGTACTATAGTTGCATCTCTAGAGAGTGTTGTGCTGGGTAGAACAGCTGCAAATGATATATATAACCCAGTGACAAAAGAATTATTAGTAAAAGCAGGGGAATTAATTGATGAGGATAAAGTAAAGCAAATCAGCATTGCAGGTCTTGATGTTGTAAAAATTAGATCGCCTTTAACTTGTGAAATAAGTCCTGGTGTATGTTCTTTATGTTATGGAAGAGACCTTGCAACTGGTAAAATTGTTTCAATAGGTGAAGCAGTTGGTGTTATAGCTGCTCAATCTGTTGGAGAGCCAGGTACTCAGTTAACGATGCGTACTTTTCATATAGGTGGAGTAATGACTAGAGGCGTTGAATCCTCGAATATTATAGCTTCTATTAATGCTAAAATAAAGTTAAACAATAGTAATATAATTATAGATAGAAACGGAAATAAAATTGTGATAAGCCGTTCCTGTGAAGTCGTGTTGATTGATAGCCTTGGTAGTGAGAAGTTGAAGCACAGTGTACCTTACGGCGCTAAGCTTTATGTAGATGAGAGTGGGTCAGTAAAAATTGGCGATAAAGTTGCGGAATGGGATCCTTATACATTGCCTATTATCACGGAGAAGACTGGTACAGTGTCTTATCAGGACTTAAAAGATGGAATTTCGATCACTGAAGTGATGGATGAATCTACAGGAATATCAAGCAAAGTAGTAAAAGACTGGAAATTGCATTCTGGTGGAGCTAATTTACGTCCTCGTATTGTGCTGCTTGACGATAATGGTAAAGTAATGACACTCGCAAGTGGCGTTGAAGCATGTTATTTTATACCAATCGGTGCAGTGCTCAATGTACAAGATGGCCAGAAGGTTCATGCAGGTGATGTTATTACAAGAACACCAAGAGAGTCAGTTAAAACTCGTGATATTACTGGTGGTTTACCGAGGGTTATAGAGTTATTTGAAGCACGTCGTCCTAAAGAGCATGCTATTGTTAGTGAGATAGATGGCTATGTAGCGTTTTCTGAAAAAGACCGTAGAGGAAAACGCAGTATATTAATTAAACCTGTAGATGAACAAATTTCTCCAGTTGAATATTTGGTATCAAGAAGTAAGCATGTAATAGTCAATGAAGGTGATTTTGTACGTAAAGGTGATCTATTGATGGATGGTGACCCTGATCTCCATGATATTTTACGTGTGCTTGGGTTAGAAGCTTTAGCGCACTATATGATTTCTGAAATACAGCAAGTTTATAGATTGCAGGGTGTTCGTATAGACAATAAGCATTTAGAGGTGATCTTAAAACAAATGCTACAAAAAGTGGAAATTACTGATCCTGGTGATACTATGTACTTGGTTGGCGAAAGCATTGACAAGCTGGAAGTTGATAGGGAAAATGATGCTATGAGTAACTCTGGCAAACGGTCTACTCATTATCTTCCTATTCTGCAGGGGATTACTAGGGCAAGTCTTGAAACTAGCTCCTTTATTTCTGCTGCCTCTTTCCAAGAGACAACAAAAGTACTTACAGAAGCAGCATTCTGCGGGAAGAGTGATCCTTTAAGTGGATTAAAAGAAAATGTTATAGTAGGAAGATTAATTCCTGCTGGTACAGGTTTGATTATGAATAAGATCAGAGCACTTTCACTTTGTGATAATGTGGATAAATATGAAAAATATTTTGATATTGAAACTTATGACGAGGAATGGTTGATGGATAATGGTTGTCATTTACACTCTGGTGAGGAAGAGAGCGTAGTGGCATACGATCAGTCGAATTGAGTACAGCTAGTGTGTCTCTTGACCAAAAAAGCCAATAATATTTTCTTTCACTTCTGTGCTATCTGTCATGTTATTTACTCTCACACGAAATTCAGATGAGCCTTGAAGCCCGCTACTGTACCAACCTATGTGTTTGCGGGCCATCTTTATTCCTGTGTCATTTCCATAGTACTCAAGAATATTGTCGTAATGCTCGAGTATGATGCTTAATCTCTCTGAAGCTGTTGGCTCAGAAGTTTCACTTCCACTGAGAAAGTTCATTGCTTGATTAATCAGCCAAGGTTTACCGTAGGCACCACGACCTATCATCACTCCGTCTGCTCCAGATTCTTTGAGAGCATTCTGAATATCATTTAAATTTTTAATATCGCCATTTACTATAACTGGAATTTTCACTTGCTCTTTAACATTTCTAACGAATTTCCAATCTGCTTGACCATTATAAAGCTGCGCTCTTGTTCTTCCATGCACAGTGATCATTTTTGCTCCTAAGTCTTCGGCAATTTTCGCAAGTCTCGGGGCATTGCGATTTTCATCGTTCCATCCAGTGCGCATTTTCACCGTAACTGGCATATTCACTGCTTTGACCACAGCTTCAATTATCTCAGCGGCTTTTTTCTCATCACGCATTAGCGCTGATCCTGCATAACCGTTTACAACTTTTTTAACAGGGCAACCAAAGTTTATGTCTATAATTTTTGCTCCCATGTCCTCGTTTAATTTTGCAGCCTCCGCCATAACATCTGGCTCACACCCAGCAAGCTGCACAGCAGTTAATGCATCGACTTTTGCTTTTTGCAAACTCTGGCGAGTTTGCATAATCATAGCTCTGCTTGCGATCATCTCTGAAACTAACAAACTTGCACCAAGTTTCTTCACAATACTTCTAAACGGATAATCAGTCACTCCAGACATTGGAGCTAAAATAACTGGAGAATCAATTGTCAAATTTCCTACTTGTAGGGACATATATTCTATGTGTTCAAACCTAGCGCATTTACACATACTGTTACAACACTTTGTATAGCCGAACTTACTTTTTCCATAAGAGAAGGCTCTACCTCTACTATCTCAGCTCTCTCATAATGACCAGGTGCCAAGTATACCGTTTCTTGTTCTTTATTTCCCCATAGCTCGTTGTTCTGCTGATAACCTTCATTTATCATTCCCGCATTTGGCAGAAACAATGTATTTACATCATTACCATTATTTTTATAGTAGACGTCAATTTCAATATTAGCCAGCGAAGCTAAGATAGAAATTTCTTCTATGAAAACATGGTAACTTTGGCTGCTGATTGCCTCTAGATAAGATCTATAAATGGATTTGCCATTGAGAAAAGAATTTGCTGCAGTATCACTATTATAATTTCTATCATATTTTCTTTCACTAATATTGAGATTACTAGCACTAATGCTTCTTAAATCACCTATAACTTCATTTTCTTTTAATGTTGTAAGACAACATAACTTTTTTATTAATTTATTAGTCTTTTTTTTGATCTTCTCTACCCGTCTGTTTGTATGCTGAACCAAATCTTTTATTGAGTCCGACATACCAATCAAATGATTTGGATTTTCTAAGAATGCACCAAAAACTTTCTGCATCTGTCCCTTCAATAACTCAGGCATCCTTGGATCATTCAAAGAGTTAAATTGACTTAAAAATTTGTGCCATTCCATTCTCATATCTTGTGCTTTTTCAGTTTTATATTGACCAGAGCTATTATCACCAAATACCGCATGGAAAAAGCAGTTGCCATCACCTGTAGTATTATATTGAACAATTTTTGTTTGCTTACTTTCTACTGAATCTAAACTTACTCCGCTATCTTTACGACTTATATTTCCTGGACCACCTAATACAGGGCTTGGCGTGCCAGCCCTGCTTTGTTCATCCTTTTTCAACGCTTTTGCAAATTCTTTTCTCTTCTCTATTAATTGCTCTGAACTAAGTTCATATTTTAGCTGATCATCAATTTCATCAAACGATTTGCCTGCTTTCAGCATATCTGTAATTTTCTTAGCATTCTCTAAGGCAAATATTCCACAATTATACTTATCATCTTGTTGTTTAGCTTTTGAGTTTCTAATACTACTATTGTCTATTCCTAGAGTTTTCTGTAGCGCACTTGATACCTCTTCTGGTAATGGTTCACCAAATGAATCGCAATAATATGCTCTAAACTTTTTACTCTTTTCATCATGAGAAATAACCAATGTTACCCAATGATTGTTATTTAAGTTAAGAATTGAAGATAATACTAAATTGTTATCCCCTTTTACTTTATCTTTATATTCTTGCAATCGGTTCCCCAGAAAAGATGTAAGATTATCGAGGCAAGAAAAGAACACTCCTTTGGAAAATTCCCTGTGACCTTTTTTACGATATGGCATCCATCCATAGTAACTTTTTGCAATCTCTGCAATATCAAAATTACTTAACCAAAATTTATAATCTTCTTTTTTATTTGTCTTATATACAAAAGAATCCTTATTTTCTTTGCAGTCAAAAATACCACTATCCCTATCAGGAGTTTTCGGTCTTGCTTGCTTTTCTGGAGTCTTGCCTTGCAAATCTTGTAGTTCTGTATCTTTTTCTTCACTCTTTTCCCCCTTTGAAGCTCTTTTTCCATTAATATAGTTCTTCGCTAAGTAAAATAAAGGTTCAACAACCATTTTGTATGCTACTGTAAGAATTATTCCCATTAAAACCCAAACTACGGGGTTAGAGATGAGCATAGCAAGTGGAAAGGTCAATAGAGGGGATCCTATTACCGCCCCTAAACAGCCAGCAGCGAATGTGGCTGCTAGGCATACACAAGTAGCGTAGATAACGAATTCCTCACCAGCAAAGTCAGTGCTCTCTTTCTGATTATTTTTTGTAATACCCAACATACTACACCCTATGAACGCTAAGTTAATTAAATTTTAACAAATTCTAACAAAAAAATCAACCATAATAATTTTAGTAGTATGAGAATATATTGAATATTAAGAGCTTTTGGAGTACAGTAACAATGTTAGTAATAGCACAATATATGCACGATATAGAATATATACGCAAAAACCCTGAAGGATTTGAAAAGGCAATGAAAAGCAGGGGAATTAGAGAATCTACTGCGGAAGAGATATTAGAAATCGATCACGAGAAAAGATCATTAACCACTAAACTGCAGGATTTGAATAGGCAGCGCAATGAAATCACAGAGGAAATAAAAAAGCTTAAAATGAGCAAGAGCCCCTGTGAAGAGCAAATAGAGTTGTCAAAAAGCATCACAAATGAGATAGAGGCAATCAGCTTAAAAGAACAAGCAGAAAAGGATAAGTTAGTGAATGTTTTATCTAACTTGCCGAATATTCCTGCGCAAGATGTGCCAATAGGCGCAGATGAGAACTCTAATTTAGAGGTGAGAAGATATGGAGGAAAAAGACAGTTTGATTTTGTACCAGAATCTCATTATGAACTCGGAGAAAAATTAGGTTTAATAGACTTCGAACAAGCGGCGAGAATTTCCGGATCAAGATTTACGATATTAAAAGGACAGTTAGCTAAGCTTGGACGAGCGCTAATAAATTGTATGCTTGAAATGCATGTTAATGAATTTGGCTATACTGAGGTGTACCACCCGGCTTTGGTGAAAAACGAAGCTATGTATAATGTTGGTCAGCTACCGAAATTTTCTGACGATTCGTATTTAACTACCGACGAATTGAGGTTGATTCCCACAAGTGAAGTGTTTTTAACAAATTTAGTTGCTGACAAAATAATGGAAGAAAAAGAACTGCCTATTCGCTTTACTGCATATTCGGAGTGCTTTCGTAAAGAAGCAGGTAGTGCAGGTCGCGATACCAGGGGCATGATAAGGCAACACCAATTTGGTAAAGTGGAGTTGGTAAGCATCACAACTGAAGACCAATCAAATGATGAGCTTGAGCGTATGACGAGTGTTGCTGGAGAGATATTAAAAAAATTAGAATTGCCATACAGAGTAATGCTGCTTTGCAGTGGCGATATGGGTTTTGCTGCACAAAGGACTTATGACATAGAGGTATGGTTACCTGGGCAAAATAAATATAGAGAAATATCAAGCTGCTCAAATTGTGGTGCATTTCAAGCAAGAAGGATGAACGCTAAATACTCTTCAGAAACTGATAAAAAGATAAAAAAATATGTTCACACTTTAAACGGCTCAGCTTTAGCTATAGGAAGAACGATTATTGCCATAATGGAGAATTATCAAAATTCTGACGGGTCGATTGCAATACCAAACGTGTTGCAAAAATACATGAGTAATGATACTGTTATAAGCAAATAATAATTTTGACATATAGAAAAGCGAGGAAATAAAGATGAAGGTTCTGGTTATAGGTTCTGGTGGGCGTGAGCACGCTCTACTTTGGGCTCTAAAAAAATCTCCTATCTTGACTGAGTTATATGTAACTCCTGGTCGCCAAGCTATGAAAGATCTTGGGGCTCTTGTGGATGTAAATATTCAAAATTCAGTGGATGTTACACAATTTTGCAAGAGAGAAAATATAGAGTTGGTTGTTATTGGTCAAGAACAACCAATAATTGATGGGCTTGCTGATGATTTAGTTGCAGAGGGAATAAATGTTTTTGCTCCAAGTCAAGCAACTGCAAAACTTGAGGGATCGAAGTCTTTCACCAAGGGACTATGTAAACGATATGGTATACCAACTGCCAAGTACGAGTGTTTTGTTGATGAAGGGTTAGCTAAAGATTTTGTACGTAGCAATAAAATAAAGTTTCCACTTGTAGTGAAAGCAAATGGAATTGCAGCAGGAAAAGGGGTGGTTATATGTAATACAGAAAGCGAAGCTTTTTCAGCAATAAATTCAATGCTAGTGGAGAAAAAATTTGGTGAATCAGGTGAAGAAATAATCATAGAAGAGTTTTTAGTTGGAGAAGAAGTAAGTTTTTTTGCTCTTATTGATGGGTTGAAAGTAGTAACTCTTGGGTGTGCAAAAGATTATAAGAGAGTTGATGAAAGTAATGAAAGCCAAAATACTGGAGGTATGGGGTCGTACTCATCACCTTCAATTATAAGTAAGGACATGGAGCAAAAAATTATCCAAAAAATAATATACCCTACAGCTCAAGCATTGGTTAACATGGGTACGTCTTATAAAGGAGTACTCTTTGCTGGTTTAATGATTTGCAAAGATAGCCCAAAACTTCTCGAGTATAACGTTAGATTCGGTGATCCAGAAACGCAATCTATATTACCTAGATTTGATTCAAATTGCGATTTGTTAAAATTGATGTTGTCAGTTGCAGAAGGAAAGTTAAATGTCAAAATGGTGGAACTTAACAACAAATCTACAGTTTGTGTAGTTGTTGCAAGTAAAGGCTATCCTGGTGATTATCAAAAGGGAGAAGTAATTAAAGGATTAGATAAGATTGAAAGCATTCCTGGTGTGTTGGTGTTTCATGCTGGTACTAAATTGGATGAAAGTGGTAACTTAGTTTCCGATGGCGGAAGAGTGCTAAATATAGTAGCAGAAGGGAGCACTATAGAGGAAGCCAAAAGTAAGGTGTACTCAGCATTAAATTTTTTAGAATGGCCAGGGGGCTTCTTCAGATACGATATCGGTAGTTAATGTTAGCTGTCGGTTAGCAGGTGGTTCACAGAAACGAAAAACTTCCTTGACAAACTCCGCCAGCCCCCTTATCATGAAACTGAAGCTATTGTATTTGCTTTCGCCAATCTGCAGATTAAAAGGTAAGGATTACTTAATGTATCGGCGTCTTATGTTCAATTTTTTGCAGTATATAGATACTGTATGTCTTTACAAAACTTCATCTACATCTAGATTTTTATCTAAATAAGCTGAACGCGCTTATAAAGCGTTACAAGACATCAAAAAATGCCAATACTCGACAGAGATAGTAAAAGACTAGCTAACTCGGGGATTCTTTGTCTTTTTTTCTGCTTGGTAAATTTCTTAAACATTTGCAGCATAGGTTAGTTGCAATTAAAAGCAGCTAAATCTTGCTTGTCAAGCGTTTAAAACATAAAAAACGCCAATATTTTAAAGCAGATAATAACCCCAGGGCTTCTTTTGCCTTTTTTTTCATTTGGTAAATTTCTTAAATATTTATGGCTAAACGACAATCGTCATCCCGCTACTTGTTAGCGGGATCTAGAGATACCGCGGCGGTATGACGTAGGGAAACCTTTCTTGGGTTAGCTATAAAACTAATCAGCATCTTGTTTAGCACATATAAATTAAGTTTCACAAATATAGTGCTAAACCTTGAAAATATGTTATAGCTACTTCTTCCAATTTAGTGGTGGGTTTTGACAGTACACATGTTATTTTACTAGCTACCAACTCAAGTGTCACAGAAGTTGCAATCATTTTAAATGTCACAGAAGTTGCAATCACTGCATTTATATTCTGTACTTTAACATTTACTCTACTTTCTATTAGAGGCTTTACCCCCCCTACATCATTACGTACAGCAGTATGATTTATTTCATTTTTAGTTCCACTACTATGCTGCAACAAGATATCCCCATTAACTTTTATTTCAACATTTTTGTCACTACTACCATTGTTAAAATTTAATCCCTCATCTCTTCTACTTTGTCTTTTTTCTTTTAATTTTAATTCAGTTTCTCTTTCATCAAGTACGGAAACGGTAGGAAATGGGATGTGAGTTTTTTCCTGACCATCTTGATTTATAGCTCTTGTTGTATTAAAAGCTTCGTTGCTTTTACATGATATTGTATAAGTAAGTGGTGTGTAGATTTTTTCTTCACTATCTGGATATTTTATAGTTATTGTTGCATTAAGAATGTCTTTCAGAATATCGTTTTCTCTAGCTATGTCTAAAATTTCTTGAATAACTTTGCGATCATGTAATGCGGCAAGTAACTTATCAGTTACTTTTTGATTATTTTTATGTTTTATGGTTATTGTTGTGTTAAGAATGTCTTTCAGAATACCGTTTTCTTTAGCTACTCTTAACATTTTCTCAACAGCTATACTATCTTTACGTAGTATAGCATAAGCAAGTGGTGTGCAAGTTTCTTCCTGACCATCTGGATATTTTATAGTTGTTGTTGCGTCAAGAATGTCTTTCAGAATATCGTTTTCTTTAGCTACTCTTAACATTTTCTCAACAGCTATACTATCTTTACGTAGTATAGCATAAGCAAGTAGTGTAACAGTTACTCTCCGACCATCTAGACATTTTATAGTTATTGTTGCGTTAAGAATATCTTTCAGAATACTGTTCTCCTTAGAGATTTTTAAAATTTCTTCAATAGCTATACTATTTTCACGCAGTATAGCATAAGCAAGTAGTGTGTAAGTTACTTCCCGGCTATCTGAATGTTTTATAGTTGTTGTTGCGTCAAGAATATCTTTCAGAATACCGTTTTCTTTAGCTACTCTTAACATTTTCTCAACAGCTATACTATCTTTACGTAGTATAGCATAAGTAAGCGGTGCGCAAGTTTCTTCATGACCATCTGGACATTTTATAGTTGTTGTTGCATCAAGAATATCTTTCAGAATACCGTTTTCTTTAGAGATTTTTAAAATTTCTTCAATAGTTTTGCTATTTTTACATGATATAGCGTAAGTAAGCGGTGTGTAAATTTCTTCCTGACCATCTAGATATTTTATAGTAGTTGTTGCGTCAAGAATGTCTTTCAGAATATCGTTTTCTTTAGAGACTTTTAAAATTTCTTCAATAGTTTTGCTATTTTTACATGATATGGCGTAAGTAAGCGGTGTGTAAATTTCTTCTTGACCATCTAGATATTTTATAGTAGTTGTTGCGTCAAGAATATCTTTCAGAATACTGTTCTCTTCAGCTGCTACTAGAATTTCTTTAATAATTTTGCCATCCTCCCAGAACATAGCATGAGCAAGTGGTGTGTAAGTCACTTCCCGGCTATCTAAATGTTTTATAGTTATTGTTGTGTCAAGAATATCTCTCAGAATACCGTTTTCTTTAGCTACTCTTAACACTTTTTTAACAGCTATACTATCTCTACGTAGTATAACATAAGCAAGTGGTGTGTAAGTCACTTCCCGGTCTAGATATTTCATGGTTGTTGTTGTGTTAAGAATATCTTTCAGAATACTGTTCTCTTCATCTGCTACTAGAATTTCTTTAATAGCTTTGCTATCCTTCCAGAACATAGCATAAGCAAGTGGCGCGTAAGTCACTTCCTTGTTATCTGGATATCTTATAGTTGCTGTTGTGTTAAGAATATCTTTCAGAATACCGTTCTCCTTAGAGACTTTTAAAATTTCTTCAATAGCTATACTATCTTCATATAGTATAGCATAAGCAAGTGGTGTAACAGTTGCTCTCCGACCATCTGGATATTTTATAGTTGTTGTTGCGTTAAGAATATCTTTCAGAATACCGTTTTCTTTAGAGACTTTTAAAGTTTCTTCAATAGTTTTGCTATTTTTACATAATATGGCATAAGTAAGTGGTGTGCAAGTTTCTTCCTGACCACCTGGATATTTTATAGTTGTTGTTGCGTCAAGAATGTCTTTCAGAATACCGTTTTCTTTAGCTACTCTTAACATTTTCTCAACAGCTATACTATCTTTACGTAGTATAGCATAAGCAAGTGATATAATAGTTGGTTCTTTACCCCGATGTTTGCTTACTTCCGTAGTAAGAATCCTTTGTTTTTCCTTTTTAGATATTTTTTCTAGTTCTTCAGCAATGCTACTTTTTTTGCCTTTTATTTTTGATGCTAATTTTAAAATACTTTTTTCATCTTTCTCTTTCAATTTCGAATCGTTTACCTGATGAGTCATTTTTTTTCTCAAGGTCTTTCTTATTAAACTAAGCATAACATTTTCTCTCTTCGTGGTTATAATATTTGCTTTTATGAATCAGTTGTGTTGATAATGTATTAATTGCATAGTTCAGACATTGTTTTATAAAGCAAAATTTTAGTAGACCACCTTACAAGAACGTTTCTTGCTAATTCTGAATCCGAAAAAAGGACGCAGTAAAGTTATTTGTAAGGGAAGAATGAAACTTGTAGCTATAGCTAAACTGACTTACGATAATTTGAAAAACCGTCATCCCGCTGCTTGTTAGCGGGATCTAGAGATACCGCGGCGGTATGACGGTTCGCGGCGGGATGACGATAAGCTCGTCATCCCGCTACATTAATATTGTATTAATAAAAACTTAATAATAATCCTTAATAATATATGAACTAACATGTTCGCAATTTCGTATGACAGAGGAAACAAAAGATGGATATGCTTCCTTATACGTTGCAATTCAGGAAGGTAATATTGAAGCTGCAGAACTACTAATAAAATGTGGCACAAACGTCAATGATCATTATGAACGCAATCGTACGCCACTGCATATTGCCATCGGACGCAAACAATTAGAAATAGCAAAATTGCTGATAAAAAATGGAGCAAACGTTAATGCAAAAACTCAAAATCATGGTAAAGATGATCTAACACCAATGCACTTTGCAGTTTTTGCAAATACGCCAGAATTTATAGAATTACTAGCTAGCCATGGTGCATTGATTAATGAAAGAGAAAGTACCGAAGGGTATACTCCTCTTCACTTTGCTGCTTTATATGGGAACAAAAATATAATACAAGCCTTAATTGATAAGGGACAAGATATTGAAGATGTGGACAATAATGGGCGAACAGCTCTGTTTTTAGCTGCTAGGCAGTGCACTGAAGCAGAAGATGATAGCAGAATAGAAATTATCAAGTATTTGATAGACAAGCTCAAAGCAGATGTAACAAAGAAAGACAATAATAACAATGCAGTACTCTTTCCTGCCGCTAATAATTGCCCTGGAAAAGTGGTAGAATTCATCATTGAGCAATATATAAAAATCTTTGAGTTAGAGAATTTTATCAACCACAAAAATAATGATGGAATGGATGCTTTGGATATTGCGCTGAATAGTGGAAACGAGAAAGCTATTGAAGTATTAAGATCATATGGAGCAGATATCAAGAATAAGGTAGATGGTAGCATTCAAAAAATTACTGCAGAAAAACCAAGTAGTACCCTAGACAGAGCAGAAAGTGCAGAGGTAGCGCCTCCAATTAAGCAAAGAGTATAAAGCTTTTTATAAAGCGATTATAAATTTCAGTAAGTTGCAGAGGCTCTACAATGGGAAGTGTAGTATGTTAGCAGATACAAATGACTAGATAAATTATATTTCATTAAAGTCATTTATCTTGAAACATAAGCAGGATTTTGTATAGTTGTTTCAATTTGGGTCTGTATATTGAAACAACGCGTGAAAATGACAGGTCATTGTACAAGAGGTACCTAATTCACCGACAAGAATGCTAGATAAAGACACTTACATTTCAATTATTTCACAATTTCTGTATAATCTTAAAAACTCAATTAGTGCGTTATGAAGATAATAATAGGTAATGCTAGTAAGGAATTAGGGGAATCAGTAGTTAACCGGCTAGATGTTCAACCATCCTCTGCTTGGATATCAAAGTTTACCGATGGCGAGGTAAATGTAGAAGTAGCAAATGATCTATATAATCAAGAAGTATATATAATACAATCTCTTTCTCCCCCTGTGAATGATAACCTTATGGAGCTTCTGCTCATAATTGATGCAGTAAATAGATTAGGAGCCAAAAGGATAGTAGTAATTATCCCTTATTATGGATATAGCAGGCAAGATAGAATTATCAAGAACAATAATATGCAATCTGCTTTAAGTGCTAAATTAGTTGCAAATCTTATTCAAACTGTAGGTGCAAGTAGTGTTGCAGTTATTGATTTGCACTCAAGTCAAATTGAAGGATTCTTTGATGTACCGATAACTAATTTGAACTGCTTTGAAGCATTTGTTGACTCTATACACACGGAAAATTTGGCAATTGTTGCACCTGATGTTGGAGCAATTGGTAGAGCACGTGCTTTTGCAAAGACTTTAGAGGAAAAGTACAAGATAGGGTTAAGTGATAAGATTATTGTAGTAGATAAATATAGGGAGAAAGCAGGCACATCTCAAGTAATGAACATAATAGGAGAAGTTGCAAACAAAAATTGTGTCATTGTTGATGATATAGTTGACTCTGGTGGAACGTTGTGTAATGCAGCTCTTGCTTTAAAAAGTTACGGAGCAAAGTCCGTAACTTCATGCATCACACACGGTGTGCTTTCAGGAAGTGCAGTTGAGAAAATCTCTTCCTCTTCTTTAGATAAATTAGTGATTACGGATACCATACTTCACAAACTTGAAAAAACTGGTAAAATAGAAGTTGTTTCGGTCGTAGATATTTTAACTCACTTTATCCAAGGAGGTAAAGATGCCAGCTAAGTCAACAGAAGACGTTATTACTTCACTAATAGAATTTGCAAATAAGAGAAAAATAACAATTACCAAGGAAGAAATGCTTAAAATTGCACAGCTTGTAAGGATTAAGTTATCAAATGACGAGATTGATCACTACTCCAAAGAACTGACAATGCTGGATTGGATACATGATACTTTATTGCAAGTTAATACTGAAGGTGTTTCTCCTATGCGTTATGGCAGCATAGACAAGGACATTCATGTACGCGATGATGTTATAAATTCTCAAAACATTAAAAAAGAGATATTGTCCAATACAAAACCTGAGCATGGGTATTTCGTAGTGCCAAAGGTTATAAGCGATTAAAGTAAAATAAGGCTCATATCAAATCTATAATAGATCTACTTTCAAAAATAAGACCAATCCGGTAAAGAAGCATTTGTGGGAGTGGAAACCATTTTTTGATTTTTCTTTACTAAGTCTACTAAATATAGTTTAGAGTTGCTTGGTGATTCTGTTCTTGTAAAAATGATTTCTCTACCATTTGGTAGCCATGCCGGGGATTCAATTTTATGCCCCTCTGAAAGCAGACGTTCTTCTTTGCCATCTGGCTTCATAACTCCTATGTAAAATTTTCCTGACTGAATCTTTGTAAAAGCTATCAGATCTCCTTTTGGCGACCAAACAGGCGTAGCATATCTTCCACTTCCAAAACTAATTCTTTTAGGTTTTTTACTTTTGTTAGTAAAATCGATAACGTACAGTTGCTGACTCCCACTTATATCAGAACTAAAAGCCATATACTTTTGATCTGGAGAAAAAGAGGGAGAAGTGCTTATAGCTGAACCTTTAGTAATTTTTTTTGTTCGTTTACTACTTAAATCCAAAGATAATATATTCGTTTCACCACCCAATGAGTGGGAAATTAAAAGAGATTTACCATCGGGAGAAAATCTTGGTGCAGAAACAACTCCTTCAAATGCGCTGATTATTGATTCAGTGTTATCTTTTAAATTTTTTAATATTATATAACTTTTACCATTTGCGTACGAGATATAAACAATACCCTTTCCATTTGGTGAGAATCTCGGTGTTGACACAAATCTATCGCCATTTGTTAAGTATTTTATATTACTTCCATCTTGATTCATCACAGCAATTTTACGCACAGATTTGTAGTTGCTATCTTTTTCTTCAGCGATATACGTGATTTTTGTGTTGAAGTGCCCTTTCTCACCAATTAATCTATCATGTATCACATCCGAAACGAGGTGACCAATTTTTCTCCAGTCTTTTGCTGGAAAAACAACTGACTGAGTAAGTAATTCTCTTTTTGTAAAAGTGTCAAATAAACGAAATGATAGCTCTAATGCACTACCAGATATTTCGCTTAAACTTACTGTGACTACAGTATCGCTTTTCCAAGATTTAGATTCAGCTTCCGCGCCACGTTTTACATTAAATAAGCCACAATTAGATAAATTTGTTCCTATTACCTTTGCAATATTTTCGCTTAATTCGCTTTCCAACGCTGTTTTACATGTACATTTAGATACAACAAGACCAATGTTGCCAACACTGCTTTTTTTTATATCAACATATAAAGCAGCTTTTGTAAAATAAGGAATAAATAACGAAATAAATAACACCAGATGAACGAATAGCTTCATTCATTTCATACCTGTTCTATCTGAACCTCAATTATAGGCCTTTTTAGTAAATATTCCTTTAAGATACTCAATATTGAACTTTCAATCTTATTTTTAATTTTTTTTGTTGGCTGCAAACTAAACAACGACTCAACTTTCTTGACAATTTTCTGTATGGTAGCTGCATCTTCTAGCACTTCAAAAACACCAGGTACAAATACTTTTGGTTTAGCAAGCAATTTATTTTTCTTGTTTACAACTGCTGTTACCACAATAACTCCGGCATCTCTCATCCTTTTACGCATTTTTATAACACTGCTCTCCGGATGACGTAGCAGCATACCATCAATACCAAAGTAGTCAACATCAATTGAATCAACTTTTTCTCCGTTCTCCAAATTAACAATATCACCTGGTGCAATCATTATTGCTTTTGCCACACCGCACTCTTTAGCAAATTTTACATGTGCATGCGTGTGAATATATTCGCCGTGAACTGGAATAGACATCTTCGGTTTTATTAAAGAATACATTTCCTTTAGCTCTTCTCTTGTTGGATGCCCAGAAGCATGAACATGCTCTGTTTTTTCAGTAATAACTTCTACCCCCATCTCAATAAAGGCATTGAGCATGTTGTGCGCACGAGTTTCATTTCCAGGAATGATTTTTGACGAAAAGATCATGGTATCACCTTGCTGCATTTTAAATGCTTGATGACTCTTAGCAGCAAGTCTTGCGGTAGCTGCCAGTGGCTCACCTTGACAACCTGTGCAAAGTAGCACCAGTTCTTCCCTTGGAAAATTTACTGCTTCCTTTGCTTCAAGAAACTGAGGAGAATCAGTTAAATAACCACTATCTTGCGCAACTTTCACTATTCTCCATAAAGATCTACCAAGTAAAACTACTTTTCTATTTAGTGCTTTTGCAGCTTGGCTTATCGTTTCAATTCGTGCCACATTTGAAGCGAATAGCGAAACAGCAACTAATTTTTTAGACCGCTTTATTATGTTATAAATATTATTATAAATTTCACCTTCTGACTCAGGGTGATGCTTGCTTAATATATTGGTTGAATCGCAAATTGCTGCAAGCAGGTCACCTTTATCGCCAATTTCTTTTAGACGCTCCATATTAGAAGTTAATCCAACAACAGGTTTTGGATCAAATTTCCAGTCTCCGGTATGGAGTGCACTACCCATTTCAGTGCTAATTAATATTGAATTTGCCTCAGGAATTGAATGAGTTACATTTATAAATTCGACGGTAAAAGGACCCAAATTTATGCTGCCATTTATGTCTACCTCTTTCACAGGCACTATACCTTCCAATCGAAATTCTTTTAGTTTCTCTTTAAGAAAATTAACCGTAAACTTTGTTGTATATATGGAGCACTGCAACTCTTCCCACAAGTGGGGCACTGCACCGCAGTGGTCCTCATGTGCATGTGTAATTATTATTCCAAGTAAATCTTTTTTTCTTTGAGCAATAAAATCTATATCAGCAATGAGCAGCTCAACACCTGGCATAGTTTCATCTGCAAAACCAACACCAAGGTCGATCATAATCCACTTACCTTGGTAATGATATAGGCTAACATTCATCCCGATTCTTCCTACTCCCCCAAGCGGAAGAAATAAAAACTCATTTTTGTTTATATTCATTAAATTTAAATTATTAAAACCTGAGAATAGCAAAACTTCGACCTTAAATAAAGAAATTTATTGCTTTTACATAGTTTTATAGCTAACCCAAGAAAGGTTTCCCAACGTCATACCGCGATTCATTCGCGGTATCTCAGCATAGATTCCGCTAACGAGTAGCGGAATGACGAATTTGTTGTTTTTCAAATTGTAGGTAAACCTAAGCCACTTTAGCTATAAGGAGCTAAGAAGTTTCTATTGGCTAATTATTGTTAAGTTTTCCATGAGTGAGATCAAAAAATTGCAGGATTAAATGAAAACCCGTAAACAGTTACCCCTTCATGTCATTTAGCAGATTTCTTATTTTTTTTTTACTTTACTAAAAAACCCTTCAGATTGCTGTTGTACACTTGCATTTTCCTCTTCTTCAAGCGCTTTTAATAGTTCAATTTGCTTTTTAGTTAAATTTTTTGGATTTAAAGTCTCAACTATTACCTGTACGTATAAATCACCACGAGCATGTGAGTTCATATATGGCATACCCTTTTCCCTACAACGTAGTTTGGTACCAGTTTGAGTGCCTTCAGGGACCTTTACTTTTATTTTAGCTCCATCAATTGATTGAATATCGATTTCACCACCAAGCACTGCTAGTGTCATTCTTATAGGCACTTTACAGTGTAAATCTGCTTTATTTCTAGCAAAGATTTTATGGAAAATTATTTTCACGTATACGTATAAATCTCCACTTTTTCCACCTTTTGTTCCAGCTTCTCCTTTACCACTTATCCTTACCTTAGCTCCTTCTTCTATGCCTTTTGGAATTGAAACGGATATATTTACTTCATCTCTTCTACGTCCACTTCCACCACATTTCTTACATTTGTTTTGTATTATTTCTCCTTCCCCATAGCATGTAGTACATGTTCTTTCGATGGTAAAAAAGCCTTGTTGAGTTCTAATCCTACCGCTTCCCTGGCATGTGTGGCACTGAACTGGTTTAATTGCTCCTTCGCCACCTGTGCCTTGGCATGTATCACATTTTACATTTGTCACATAATGTATAGGCGCTTGTATTCCTTTAAATGCATCTTCTAAGGTAATTTCAAGATCATAACGTAGGTCTGCTCCAGATACTCCTGTTGTACTTCTTTTTGCTCTCGATCTACTTGCACCACCACCGAATCCTCCACCAAAGAAGTCATTGAATATGTCGCTAAAATCTCCTGCAGAGCTAAAGCCTTGAAATCCACCAGAAGCACCTTCGTGGCCATAACGGTCATAGCCTGCCCTTTTCTCAGAGTCAGACAGAACTTCATATGCAGCTGTTACTTCTTTAAATTTTTCCTCTGCTTCTTTATTGCCAGGATTTCTATCAGGATGATATTTTAACGCTAATTTTTTATATGCTTTTTTTATCTCATCAATATTGGCATTTCTACCTACTTCCAGCAGATCATAGTAGTCTTTTTTGCTCATATATAATAGTTTAGTGTTTAACCTTTAAAGATAGGCATTACATATATTAATTTCAAGTGTGACTTCTGTTTCCTATAAAATGTGGTGCACCCTGAGCGACTTGAACGCCCGACCTTTTGATCCGTAGTCAAATGCTCTAATCCAACTGAGCTAAGGGTGCTTTCACAAAGTTAACTTTAGCAGGTTTTGTAGCTTGATTCAATTAATTTGGCTAAAAATAAAACTGTTAATTTTTATCACGCGTGAACCCCTTACAATTCCCAAACTTCTGTTGCAAATAAGGATTATCAAATGCATTTTGAGGAGGAGCGCTTGGAGTAGTATTAGGATATTGAGGAGAGTAAGGAGGTGGTGCATCACGAGAAGAATCTCCATAACCATGCACTTGTTTAAGATAGCTATCTACCGCTCTTTCAGCTTTCTCGATATTTTCTGATTCTTCCTCATGCTTCATATGAAAAGCTAAACCACCAGTAAAACACACAAGAGAATTAACACCAAGGATAACTAAACCCCACACTGGTAAGACTGGGTAAACAGCACAAGCTACCAAAGCTGCCAAAGAAACAGCGCCAACCGCAAATTCTATATTCCTAAGCATCTTAAGTTTATTATCCAGGTAATCTATTTTTTCTTCTTTTCTAGCCGTTTTTCTGCTGCTGTTATACCAAAAACACATACCAGCATGGAAAGCAACACACATAACTGCAACTGCTATACCTAAAGCTAATAACTTCCTACTATCTTCTGATTCTCTTTTTTCTCTTGATGAGTGGTATTACCATTGTTAATATTCGTTATATTATTAACCGTAGTATGACCACCAAACAGGTTGCTAAGTAGTAAATAATCCCAAAAGTCTAAACCTCTATTATTGTGTACATGTATATGTGTAGTCTGAGAGCTTGTAGGTTGTGCGTTATTCCCTGCGTTATTTCGCTGGCTTCTGTTTTCTCTAGTACTGCGTTCATAACTTGAATTTTGATTCTCATTAAATCTTTTATACACATCGTTAAAATTCTCCTTGCTCCAAGTTAAATTCGGTGTATTATTACAATACTGTAGAAACCCTTCAATATTATTACCTAATTTCTTTATATAGGCTAACGCATACCTTTTTAAAGCACTATCTTCTACTACCATAAATACCCTCTTAAGTTAAGATTAAATTAATAAATACTTACTTATTATAACAAGATAACATCTACTTGTCAACTTGAGCCTGATTCAAGTATCCGTTCAGAGTGTGGCAGAAGAACTTATTCAAATAAAGTAGGTGGTAAAATATAAACATTTTATAAAGTGAAAAATGGACTTTTCAGACCACTGCCGAGCTAAAAAAGCCCTGAAAACCGTGATACTTAGGCCACTTCTTGCTTAAGCTGTACAATTTCAGCTTGAGAAAGGCCAGTGGATTCAGCTATTAAATTAACAGATACACCAGCTTTAAGTAAATTTTTTGCAACTTCGATTTTTCCTTTCTCTATACCTTCCTCAAGTTTGTATTCAAGAATGGCTTCTTCCTTACGTAGATCCATTATTCTTTCTTCATATGCTACTAAATCTTTCTCATCCCAACGAAACTTGTCCAACTCATCATATGCTAGCTTTATTATTGGTGATTCCTCTGCAATTTTCTTTAGATCTTCATCTGTTGTTTCTTCTGCGTACTGTTGTCTAAGTGAAGAAGGTCGCCCTTCCTCACTCGACTTCAAAACCGTACGTGAGACTTTGCGCCTCATACGGCTTCTCTCCAATTTGGAGCTTTTCATGCACACCTCCTGTGTAATTCATCGTGACAATGTCCATGTAACAAAGATAAGTTTTTGATCATGTTGTTTCGTCTATTCCGGTCTTTGTGATGTATTTCTATTGTATCATCACTTTTAAACCATAGTCTACAATTATCGCATTTACTTTGTTGCAACCTCAATAATTTTATTACTCCTAGTGGCTTATCTGGTATTTTTCTCAGACGTTTACCCCAATATACCCAATCACCATCATATGGGGATCTGGTTTTTTGCACTTTGTTTAATAACATGATCGCTGTGTATAGTAAGACGTACCTTGTTACTTGTCATAAAGCGCCAGTTTTCGTTATTATACTTCTTAAAGTACTTTCTTTTTATCCAGCATCTCCCTTTGTTTGGGTGCCTAAAGACTGCCCACTTCCAGAGCTTTCTATGTATAGTATTATCCAATGAGCTAAAGATTTTACATGAAACTACCGAAGAGTAATATTGACTCCATCCTCTGTTTATTGGATTGAGATTCCTTATTATTACTTCCTGTGGCGCCCCACGCATTTCTCTAAGTTTATGTTTAATAGCAAATGTATGCTGCTTTATAGAATTACGACTTGGTTTTATTAATAATGTGTAACCTTTTTTACTTTCTTTTGTTGGATATTGTCTTATTGAAAATCCAAGAAAATCAAATCCTGGTTTTGTTTCGTCAATGGTTCTTAATGTATGAGAAATTCTTGTTTTAGAGGGCTTTAATTTTAGTCCAATGGTTTCTAACCATTCTTCAACTAAAATTTTTGCTTTAAGAATAATCTCTTCGTTTTCATGTATGATGACAAAATCATCACAGTAGAAAATTACACTAATAGACTTTTGCGCGTTTTTATGCGATATCCTACCATATTTTCTTTTCATGCATTGAAAGAGTTCGTTTGTTAATGCTTTTTTGACATGTTGCTCTAATCCGTGTAATGCAACACAAGCTAGCAACGGTGCCTCCTTGAATTGTACCACGTTTTGTGGATTGAAACTTTCCATCTTCCATAACGCCTGCCCTTAACCATCTTCTTATGATTTTCTTTAACGTTGGTGTGGTTTTCAAGCAGTTTATTATGGTTAATATTGTCAAAACATCCAGAAATATCAGCATCTAATACATATGCTGTTTTCTGTTTTAGCACATCAAATATGGCTTCAATTGCATCATGACATGATCTACCAGGTCTAAAACCATAAGTGTTTGGCTCAAGTTTTGCCTCCCATTCTGGTTCTAAAGCCATTTTTACAAGTGTTTGTGATATAGTAGGTATACCAAGCGGGCGATGCTCCGATGGCTTACCAGGTTTTGGGATTCAGACGCGTCATGATGGCTTTGCTTTTTCTTTTATATCTAAAGAATATGATAGTTCTAATCTTTCTTTTTGATTAAGATTAGCCTTTCCATCAATACCTGCAGTCTTCTTCCCCCTATTGTCCTGTGTTACTTTCCTAAAAGCGAGTGTTTTTGCACTTGTTGATTTGAGCAATAATTTTTGAAGATTATGCATCTTTTTGATATCATTACATTTAGAGGCTTGGTAAATTCGTTTTTGTAGCTTAAATGAAGATTTCTTCAGCTTTCGCCAAGGAATTCCATTCCATTCATACCTAGCTTTTTGCTGGTCCATAACATATTCACTACTATTCACCACTTTACCTTCCAAATTAAAGTGTTTACGTCTGCATATCCCAGATATTACTTTGGGCATTAGCTTCTTAAACAATCCTTCCACATAGCAGCTTGTGGTTGGCTACCTACTTATATTTTAATGAATATAAGAGCTTTTATGTGGTTACTCCGTTCCATGGCTTCGTTTCACGTTAAACTTAGATTCCTACTATTTGCCGGAAGCTGGGAACATCAATAACTAAAGTCTTCAATCTTTAGTTCCACTTTTGCTTCATACCGTTTTGGTCTATGCGTAATTCAACCTCCTTTCGCATACTATGCTTTGACGACAATTCAAACATAGGTTCCTCTCGTAATCATATCTAACTCTGTTTGCAAGGATTCACCATGAGGTTTAGTGTTACCTGCTTTTATCTCATGCTTGCACCCCAAAGGTTGCCACCCTTTAAAATGTGAGATATACATTATCCCCGATGTCTAGGGAAAGTGGAATTTAACCACCACAAAACCACGACTTTCAGGGTCGCACTAAAAAAATAAATCCATTTTTCAACAATATTTGAAAGCTGATCCTCTTTTGTCTTATTAAACTTTGGTAGCTCGATGAAAGTGCAACTAAAATCTTTGAGATCATGTTCATAGGTAATTTTATCAAAAGTAACGTGATCAGATTTGTAAGCCAGCTTGTTAGGAAATAAGATAAAATCGGCGATAGCAATAAAAATAACTCCTTTAAGATCTTGATCACCTTTGTGAGCTTGACTTGAATAAGCTTTAGCAGCATAGTATTGAGCGCGTTTCTCAAAACCTTTATCACGAGCAAACTGGTCAGGTAAGGAAGCAGTATTACTACTACTCCCTCCCTTAGAAACCTTACTATTACCCACAAATATGAGGTTCGTGAGCAAGTCGCCATCCTTCTGCTAAATCAAAGAGACGTTTATATCCTTTCCAAAGAGTAATTGGTCCTGGTTTTGGGTCGCTTTTTCTTGCTAAATGACCTCCAAGTTCACGAAACGGCTTCTTTTATAGTAGGGGCTATATTTGGACATGGTTTCCTGTGTATTTTAACATATAAAACTTTCCATTCCTCCTCAGCTAATAAGGCAGTACATGGTAATGTTGGGTTAGTTCTTGCAATTGATGTAATAAAGAAAATTCTCCAAGCAATAATGCTCATGACTGTTAAATACCTCATTAATCTTTCTGCTGTTCCAAGTCTACATTCCTCAACTTTGAGACCAGATTTTAAAATCTTATGCAATATCTCTATTTTCCATCTCAAACAATACCAACTAACTTTTTCAACAGCTTCTTCAAAAGTACTGACCGGAAAAAAGCATCCACTCTAGAGGACTTGCTTCGGGAGGAGAGTTTTTTTCAACAACATGAATTGCGTGAAGTTGTAGACTCTGTCGGTTTATATTTTATGTGACCTTCTTTACATTTTATATGGCCTTCATGTGATAAATTTTCCGAATCTAATTTCTAAAAACGCTGTCCTTTTTTGCTTGTTATCTCTAGCAGGGATTTCAACTTCTACTTTTCCAGCGCAAGGGAGGCCTTGGATAAATGACCATAATTTTTGCTTGTTCCTGGTATGCATGAATTTTTTATTTACATTTCTGTTGTGGCGAGCTCTTACTAAAATTGCTGAGTTAAGATTATGTGCAAGTTCAAAAAAATCATGCATATCTGCTTCTCTGTCACATACAGTTATAGCTTCGGTTTGGGCCAGATCTATAATATTATTTGTTTTCTTTAAACTTTCTAGCCATTTCATACTTTCTTTATCCTCAATATGAACGTTGTTACGATGGCTCTTTAGTCTTTTTTCTTCTTCAGAAATGAGTTGCCTCGAGTAAATCTTTTGATCCAGTATTCCCAGCTTCCGTACTAACAGCAAGGGCTGTATGCATTACTGCTCCTTTTCCAGCAATAGTTCCCAATCCGCTTATGGCTTGAGTATGAAATATAAGTTGTATCTTGAATCACAAGAATTCTTTTATGAGCTTTTGTTCTTTCAACTGTTTTATCAATGTGTGAAGCTAGAATATCGACTTCTTTTACGTTCTCATTTTGAAAAAAACGTTATGCTGCTTTTGCTTCTGACCAACTTCCGCATGCCTCATTAATTGAGCTTTCAGGTAAACTTATCAAACTATCAGCAATCTTTACTAATCGGTCAGTTAATCTTTTATCTCCAAGTACAGCATCTCCAAATTCATTTTTAGCCCATTCATTACTCTCGTTTGCCATTTTTATACCCTCAATATTTGCAAACTTTAATATTGTAATACTTTATTTATAAGTACATTTATATTTGTGGGTAATAGTAAGATTTGATATGCTGCCAACACTTATGTTCAAATTAAAAATGTCATTTATGATACTAGCCACTTCACGCTTTGAGTTTTTGTAAAATCCGCTGAGTGCTGCAATTATAGACTTAACCCTTGGACCAAATGTATCTGGCGTAACACCTTCTGGTAACTTGCTACTTTTTCTTTTTCTGCATCTCCAACAACGACCATGTTCCAATTATAGCTCTTTTTACAATAATCCGAACAGACCGTAATATGCTACTGGCCTGCTATAGCCATAAACACATATCTTATCGCATTCGGACTATTATAAGAAAGGCTATACTACATAAGGCCTAATTTCCGGAAGATCAACTTTTTGGTGAACATAAGGTTTTTCGCATATTACAAGCTCTCCTCCGCATTCGCAAATATTAGGCAACTCTATTTTTACTACTTTATCCGCTTCCATTGTGGCATGAAAATTTCCTTTATGCCCAACCTGATCGCCAACATTCCTTTCGCTTTTTGGCTTGTCCTTTTTTATTTTGTATAGCTCTTTTGAGCTGGGCAGGGATGAGTTTTTTGAATTTAAACCGAGCCTTTCCTTTAATTCAGCGTTCTCTATCTTTAAAGCTTTATTTTCTGCTTTTAAGTTTTCTATCTCTGCTTTCAGTTTTTCTATTTTTTGCTGTAAATTTTTGCAAAGTTCTCAAAGGTTTACCACATTACCTCACTTTTGCTCTATGATTATCTTTATTATCTTGCTTTGTCTACCTTATTCTACCACTCCGCTGAACGGATACAATTTACTAAACAGAAAAAAAGGCAAAAGAAACCCTAGGGTAGCTAGTTATTCACTATCCATTTTTTAAGTTGGCGTTTTTTAATGTTTTAAATAGCGCGTTTCAGCTTGTGTAGGTAAAAACCTAGAAATATTGTGAAGACATAAGGTGCACATAGTGCAAAAAATTAAAAATAAGACGCCAACTACGTTGTTTTCTTGCTGTTTAATCTGCACAGATGAAGATAACTGAATACCTTCAGTTTCATGATAAGGGGGCTGGCGAAGGGTGTCAAGCAAGTTTTTTCGTTTCTATTTCCAATAAAAGTTTGTTATATGGTTATGCAAGAAGTCTATTATAAATGAAATGAATGTGAAAAATATCTTGTTAGCACTTTTAGTACAAATGATATTCAGTTTGCCGCTATTTGCAGCTGATCCTGTTTTGCTCAACTGCATTAAAACTCCGGAAATATATGACCTTGATGCAAGGCCGAAAAATTTTAGCTCTTCAAACAATTTAAGAAGGAAACCTGGTTCTCCAAATAGTGCAATAGGAGAATTAATACACATAGTAGGTAAAATTACTGATATAAACTGTTTACCAATACAAAACGCTGTAGTTTCTATATGGCACGCGAATTCACGCGGCGTGAACCATTACGATAAGAATATAGAGGATGATCTGAATTTTGCTGGATCAGGAAGGTTTGTAGTGAATAATCTTGGCTATTATAATTTTATTACGATAGCACCTGGTAAAATTGGTGATAGAGCTCCACATATCAACTTTCTAGTTCAACATCCGGATTTTCCAGAATTCACAACGCAAATGTTTTTTGCTGACCATAATTGCGATAATTGCGCTGATCCTGTTCTTGAAGATTTTGTTAGTAATGGGCTTGCAAGCCTTCTCATAACACCATTTACTTACAGTGATCAGGTCATAAAAACCTATACGTTTAACATTACCTTGGGCGGATATAATAAGTTCTCTAATAAAAGATAAAAAACCTTGCATGTAAGGGAGTCCATAGTAAACTTAAGTGTTATTGTACTTAGGATGTATATGAAAAATATCTTACTGATGTTTTTGCTATGTTTTATGTACAGTTTACAATTATTTGCAACGGAGATACCAGCAATGAAAATAACAATTTCTAAAATTTCGCCCGATTTTAAAACAATAGTAATGGGTTTATTTGAAGACAACGAAACCGTAAATGATGGCGGAGTTTTGCAAGGAAAACAGGTCATAGATAATATAAAGCAATTTAGCGATTTCAATGGAAGTTTTGGTGAATTTTTCTCTACTGCTTTGCCAGAAGAAAAAAATGTTATAGTTGTTGGACTGGGTAAGAAGGATGAATGGAATGAAAATAAAGAATTAAATATTGGTGGTAAAATATATTGTGAGCTAAGCAGATTAAAAATTAAAAAAGCAGCGGTTTTAATCGAAGGTAGTGCAGCAAATGTTGCATATGGTGCGTTTCTGCGTAGTTTTAAGTTTGATAAGTATAAAACTAAAAAGGATGAGAAAATTACAGAGGTAGAGGAGATTACCGTATTAGTAAAAGATGAACAATTAAGTAATGCTGAAAGATCATTTGAGCACTTAAGGCAAGAAGGTGAGAGTATATTCCTTGCGCGCTCTTTTATAACAGAGCCTCCTAACATTCTATATCCAGAATCCTATGCTGATCATATAAAAAAAGAACTTACTAAGCTTGGCCTTGAAATCGAGGTGCTTGATAAAAAGCAGATGGAAGAGAAAAAAATGGGAGCCTTGCTTGGAGTTGCACAAGGAAGTAGTAAAGAACCAAAATTAGTAGTGATAAAATGGAATGGGGCTTCTAAAGAACAAAAGCCTATAGCTTTTGTTGGTAAAGGTATAACGTTTGACACTGGTGGAGTATCACTCAAACCTTCACGTGGTATGGAGTCGATGAAATATGATATGGCAGGCTCTGCTACTGTGGTTGGGGTGATGCATGCTTTAGCAGGACGAAAAGCAAAAGTAAATGCGATCGGTGTGGTCGCACTTGCAGAAAATGCAGTGGGTGGTAATGCTCAAAGACCAAGTGATGTAGTAACTTCAATGTCTGGACAAACAATAGAAGTGTTGAACACCGATGCAGAAGGAAGGCTCATACTTGCAGATGCTTTATGGTATACGCAAGATAGATTCTCACCAAAATTTATGATTGATCTTGCAACTTTAACTGGTGCTATAGTGGTTGCACTTGGAAATAACGAATATGCTGGTCTTTTTTCAAATAATGATGAATTAGCAAACCGTCTGATTGATGCAGGAAATGAAGTAAATGAGAAGTTATGGCGTTTTCCTATGAATGAAACTTATGACAAAATTATTGATTCACCGATTGCTGATGTTCAAAACATCGCTCCTGCAGGCTCTGGTGGAGATAGCATAATGGCTGCACAGTTTTTACAGCGTTTTGTGAATGAAACTTGCTGGGCACATTTAGATATCGCAGGCACTGCTTGGCACGAGAAAGGTACTGACATTTGTCCAAGAGGAGCAGTAGGTTTTGGTGTAAGGTTACTTAATAAGTTGGTTGAGAAGTACTACGAAGCCAATGATTAAAGGTCTTTATACTGGATTTATGGCTTAGCTACATGAACGTTTATTTTCGAGGCGCAGCAAATGAAAGTAGCTGATACATATTTCTTTTTTTCTGGATTCCAGTGTCAGCTACTTTCATGACACCCTGACAACCGTCATCCCGCTACTTGTTAGCGGCTGAGATACCGCGAATGGATCGCGGTATGACGGTTCGTGGCGGCGTGACGATAAGCTCGTCATCCCGCTGCTTGTTAGCGGGATCTAGAGATACCGCGGCGGTATGACGTAGGACTGCTGTCATCCCAGTGCTCCTTTTTTTGTCATCCAAGTAGCCTCCTATGGTGTCATCCCAGTGCCCAGACACTGGGATCCAGTTGAGCTATTTCAACAAAAATACTGCATTTTGAGATGAACGTTTATTTTCACCAGATTATTTACAAGTATAACAATTAAAGTCTGGATTCCAGTGTCAAGCACTGGAATGACACCGTCTTGGATGGAAACCAGTGTTGGCTACTCGGATGACATCATAGGGGCGCTGGGATGACACCCTGACAATCGTCATCCCGCTGCTTGTTAGCGGCTAAGAGATACCGCGGCGGCATGACGTAGGGAAACCGTTTTTTGGGTTAGCTATAATAGTAGTCAGGAAACAATAGCTTAAAAAGAGACTTAGTGTTAAATTTCTAATAGATTACTTATAAAAATAAATCTTATGGAAAGCAGAGCTAAGGCTTGGTTCATTTGGCTGATTAGTAACTTGGTTGTTATATTCAGCAACATGCAGATAATTTATACCTTTATAAGTGTAAATCTCGAAAAGGAACTTGGACTTACAATCGCGCAAGTTGCACTGGCTAATTCAGCATATACTTGGACTTTCGCCATCTTACAATTTTTTAGTGGAGCAACGTTTAATGTTTTTTCCAGTAAAAAAATTTATTTTTTCTCGTTATCAACTATGATCTTGGGGTTTTTTGTCCTTATTAATAGTGACAATTTCTCCCATTTGATTTTGTCTCAAGTGTTGATTGCAACTGGAGCATCATTTGGTTTTATTGGTGCTGCTCACACAAGTAGCATATGTTTTTCCGCTGCCCAATTTGGACTAATGTTTTCACTAGTGCAGACAATTTCAAGCCTTTCTGCTTTGGTAATTCAAATACTGTTCTCTAACTTGCTTGCCGAAGATGCATATTGGAAAAATCTGATTGTATGCATAATACTATTTGGTGTGTTGATATTTGTACTTACGCTTTTTTGTCCAAACACACTTCCAGAAAGCAGCTCAGAAAAGCGCACAATAAAAAGCTCTATGAAGACAGTAATGTGCTCTATATTAACAGTGCTAAAATTAAGAGATATCTGGATAACTTCAGTGGTGGGTGCTATTACTTTTGGAACATTTTTAGCACTTAATACCTTGTGGGCTCCAAGGTTACTGGGCAACTCAGAACTCAATGCAATGGAGTCAGGTATAGCAACTGCAATACTATGGCTTGGTCTTGCAGTTGGTGCTCCAATTGCAGATCGAATCTCAAACTTATTTAAAAATAGGAAACATGTAATTTCTGCTTTTGCTTTATTGCAAGGCGTCTCAATTATTATTTTACTATACAGCCATTTAACAGTCCACGTTGTGTACTTTTGTATGTTAATGTTCGGGTTTTTTGCGGGAGGACATATGCTTAATTTTACTGTCGGCAGCGAGATTGTGAAACGAAAATACATCAGCACATCATCATCCATTATCAATGGATTTATGTTTATTGGCAGTGGAGTTATAGTGTCAATGTTAGCACTTTTTACAGATCATAAAATGGCACTTTTTGCAATATTTGCGATATTGATAGTTGCCGGTATTTTAAATTATGCAACAAAAGAGACATACTCTAAAAAATAAAGTAGCTGAATCTCGAGTCGATTGCTATATTATATTTACGTATTGTAATATTTATCAATAATGGATCACGTTACAACAAAAGACACAACAGTAACTAAGGCAACGATAGCTGGAGATATAAACCAAGAAATAGGATTATCAAAGGAAGACTCTGTTTCGATAATAGATGATATATTGGACGAAATAAAGACAAGCTTGGTAAAGGATGGAATAGTAAAAATATCGTCATTTGGAACATTCTTGGTTAAGAAAAAGAAGGAAAGACCAGGAAATATACCAAATACATCGGAGAAAGTGATGATTCAGGCAAGAAATTCAGTTTCTTTTAGGCCTTCAAAAATTATAAAAAAATCAATCAATAATTAATGAACAAGGAAAAATTATTTTATACGATTGGGGAAGTAGCTGAAGAGCTACATTTGGAACAGCATGTTTTGAGATTTTGGGAAGGTCAATTTCATCAAATTAAGCCTACAAAGCGTAAAGGAAGAAGGCTATATGATCGCAAGTGTATAGAGGCCATAAAGAAAGTAAAATACATGCTATATGATAAAGGATATACAATAAAAGGAGTGCAAAAAGAATTTGGTAATGATATAAAAGTCACAAAGAATTTGTTGCAAGAACTCACCGATTTGAGGGACTATTTAACTAGTAAAATAAATAACGAGGAAAGTAACAAGCAGGCGTGAAACACTACGTCTCGCTAAAATTTTGGAGTTTTGTGAGAGTTTAAAATGTGGCATATAGCCTCATTTCTTATGTTATTAGCAATATTAATAGGCTGTGGCCTGCAAAAACCTGCACCTGTGCTGCTTAAAGGCGAAGAATTTTACGGAAAAAGAGATCTGGAATATACAAGAGAGTACCATTTAATTAGGGAGCCTTCAGTGCAAAAAGAAAGTAGAAAAGCCATCATAAATAGGATATACAAAGATAACAATAATACACAAAATGTGGGGGTAAATTGTAAATTTGTAATGCCAGTTAAAGGTTCAGCTACCTCTTCTGATGAAATGTGTAAGGATGGCATAAAAATTGCTGCTCAAAATGGAACGAACGTAGTTTCCTCTGCACCAGGCAAAGTGATATATGTAGGCAAAGGGCTGAGATGGTATGGGAATTTAATTATAGTGGAACACAAAGATAATTACATGACTGTGTACTCCTATTTAAAAAACATACATGTTGAAATTGGCGATAAAGTAAAGCAAGGTCAAGTAATTGGATCTGCAGGTAAATCAAGCACACAAGATAAAGATCCACAGATGTGTTTCACAATACGACATAATGGCCAAGCGGTTGATCCTTTGATGCATATGAACTGTAATTGAATTTGGATTTATATGAAATATGATTTTAAAAGTGTTGAAAAATTTTATCAAGATAAATGGGATTTTTCTGTAAGCAAGAGTGGTAAACAAGAAAAGTGTTACGTGTTGGAAATGTTTCCATATCCATCTGGTAAAATTCATATGGGACACTTACGTAACTATGCAATAGGGGATGTGATAGCGCGTTACAAGAGAGCTAATGGATTTGAGGTTTTGCATCCAATTGGCTGGGATGCGTTTGGATTACCAGCTGAGAATGCAGCAAGGGATAACAATATTAGCCCCGAAACATGGACAAAAGAGAATATAGATAATATGCGTACACAGTTGAAATCTATAGGTCTTTCTTATAATTGGGAGCGTGAACTCTCCACATGTGAGCCTGATTATTACAAACACGAACAAAAATTTTTCCTGGATTTTTTAAAGCATGGGCTTGCCTATCGAAAAGAATCATGGGTTAACTGGGATCCAGTGGACCAAACAGTGCTTGCAAATGAACAGGTGGTTGATGGAAAAGGATGGCGATCAGGTGCAGTTGTTGAAAAACGTAAGTTGTCCCAATGGTTTTTAAAGATTACTGATTTCGCTGAAGATTTACTCAAGTGCCTGCAAAGTTTGAAAAATTGGCCAGAAAAAGTCAAAACAATGCAGGAGCGTTGGATAGGAAAATCTGAAGGAGCAACTATAGAGTTTGAAGTAGTTGGCCTGAATAAGAAATTAAAAGTTTTTACAACTTATCCTCATACTTTGTTTGGGGCTTCTTTTTGTGCAGTGGCAGCAGAGCACCCTATTGTGCAGGATTTAAAGAATGGTTCTTCTGTTGTCATCCCAGTGCTTGACACTGGGATCCAGGAAATAAAATCGAAAAGAGAGAACGATGAAAAAATAGGAGTTTACACCGGATTAAACGTCAAACATCCATTTCTTGATAAGGAATTGCCGCTTTACATAGCGAATTTTGTGTTGATGGAATATGGGGAAGGCGCGATTTTTGGTTGCCCTGCACATGATCAGCGTGACTTTGAATTTGCACAGAAATATAATTTGCCGATAATTCCCGTTATTTCTTCAGCCCACTTAGGTGTCATTCCAGCGCGTGACCAGAATTCTTACAATGGATCCCAGTGTCAAGCTACTCAGATGACAAAGGAGGCGTATACTGGAGACGGGACAATGTTTAACTCCGAATTCTTAAACGGATTAATGGTTAGTGAAGCAAAGGAAGCCATAGTTAAAAAATTTGAAGAAAAAGAAATAGGCAAAAAAACAATAAACTATCGTTTGCACGATTGGGGAGTTTCAAGGCAGCGTTATTGGGGATGCCCTATACCTATCATATATTGCAAAGATTGCGGAACTGTTCCAGTGCCAGAAAAAGACCTTCCTGTAGTTCTACCAATAGATGTAGAATTTACAAGTGGTGGCAATCCGCTGGATAAGCACCCAACTTGGAAATTTGTTGATTGTCCAAAGTGCGGAAAGCAAGCAGAGCGTGAAACTGATACATTCGACACCTTTTTTGAATCTTCCTGGTATTTTGCTGCATTCTGTAGTGAAGATAAATCAATAGACAAAGATGCATGTAATCGTTTTATGCCTGTTGATTATTATATAGGTGGGATAGAACATGCAATTCTGCATTTGCTTTATTCAAGATTTTTCTGCCGTGCTTTAACCAAATGTGGCTATTTTGATATTAAAGAGCCTTTCTCTACTTTAATCACTCAAGGAATGGTCTGCCATGCAACTTATAAAGACGAAAATGGTAAGTGGCTATTTCCCGCAGAAGCAAAAGAATTAATAGCGCGAGGTGCAAAAGTTCAAGTGGGCAAAGTTGAAAAAATGAGCAAATCGAAAAAGAATACAGTTGACCCAAACTTTATCATAGAAAAGTATGGTGCTGATACTGCTCGCTTGTTTGTGTTGTCCGACACTCCTCCGGAGAAAGATATGGAATGGTCCGATGATGGCGTGGAAGGTTGTTCTCGTTATGTAAATAAATTGTGGCGTATGGTCATGCAGCTAAGACCTGTAAATATACACTATGATAATGAAAATGTTACGGGTGGACTTCTAGAGTACAGAAAAAAAATTCATAAACTCTTACACGGACTTACAGATGACTTGGAAAACTGCAGATTAAACTGTGTAGTGGCAAAATTTCGTGAGATGACGAATTTAATAGCTGAAATAGACGTAAAAACTGGAAAATCTCTTATTGATGAAGGTATATGTATATTAATCAGAGTAATCGAACCATTCATACCACATCTAGCTGAAAGCCTATGGCAAGAAATAGGAGGTCAACCTTGGCCAAGAGCTGATGAATCATTATTAGTTGACGATACGGTAACTATAGCAGTGCAAATCAATGGAAAATTACGTACAACAATCAAGGTGGCAATTAACTTACCTCAAGAAGAATTGAAGAAAATAGCGATAGACTCTGTGTCCAGTAAGATCGATCAAAGCAAAGTTCGCACTGTATATGCTGTACCAAATAAGATAGTAAATATAGTTATATAAAAGACCTGAGTAGTACGTTTTATATAATCTGATTTTATGGCTATACTTTTTTTGACATGTAGTTATATCTTTTTTAATATAAAGGATATATACTTATGCATTATATATTTTTTTGTATGAGGAGTTATATGAAAATAAAGAGATTGTGCGTTTTGGCTGTGTTGCTTACTTCATCTCTAGCAGGTGCAGCTAGTAATAGTGCAAGTAAGTCAGAAGATAAGTACTATGCAGGTTTAAACTTTGGTGCTGGTTGGGGTGGTGGCTTTAAAATGAAACCTGGTGTTGTTCTTGGTTACCATTATGACCAAAACTCTAAATTTGAACTTGAGGTTCTCAGTAATATTAAGTCATTAAAGAGCATAGGAGCTAGCTTATTGGCAAACTACCGCTTCTATCCTGACCTTGATATTGATCCCGTTAAACTATATGTCAGCGGAGGTTTAGGAGGATATCTCCAAATAACACCTTTTGGCTTTGGTGTTAGTGATACAGTTGATGGTGATGGCGATAGTTCACAAGAAGAAAAAGAAAAGGAAGAAGAAACACAAGGTGCTCCAGAATCAGGTGGTGAAGCTGCTGGTTCATCTGTAGTAGATAAAATACTGAGTTCTATTTCCTATAAACTAAAGTTAGGTGTTGATTATGAAATTACTCCGCAGATAATTGGTGCAGTTGGTATGACCATGGGTGGGCAACTAAGTGGTATAAAAGCAAAACAAATACCAGATGCAACTCTAGAGATAGGGGTACGTTATAATTTTTAATGCTGCTACTTAGTTCATAAAGGTAGAGACGATGTTGAGGATGAAATAAACAGCATTAAAAAAAATCCGAAAACGTATTTTCGAATATGGTTTTGAACGCTAGCTATAGATTAGAAAAATAACAAGAAAAAGGGTAAACATACTGTAATTGCTGTTGAATGATGGAGTCCATTATTTTAGCACGAAGTAACGAATTCAGTAGAATAAGTTCTTCAAAAATAATTTAAACTTTTATTAGTAGGAGCAGTCTCATGGAATATTATAGCGATCTCACTAAAAGAAACTTTTATAAGTATCGTTGATGAGAAAGGAAAAATTGTTAAGGAAGAAGTTGTTGCAAGAGAAAGTAAGGCAATAGCTGAATTTTTTCTTGGTCAAGGCAAAAATGACCTTACCCAGAAAAAGTGGAGAGAAAGTGTGGAATGTTTTTTACAAAAAGAATGATGCATCAAATTGTTCTGGAATGCAATAGTTAATAGTGACGTTGTTTGTTATAAAAAATTTCTATGTATTCAAATATTGCAGTTCTAGTTTGTTGAGCAGAGTGTTGTGAAGTATCAATAAGTATTTCTCTTTTCAATGAGCTAAAGAAGCTTTCTGCAACAGAATTGTCGTAACAACAGCCTTTATTACTCATCTATATTCTTTACAGCTAAGAGATATTGATACCCTTGCGCAGTATATTGTGAACCTTGGTCACTGTGCAGCAGTAGATTTTTAACAGGTTTACGCCTATTAATGGCCATTAATAAAGAGTTCATAACCAATTGTTTATTTATTGCACTACTCATTAACTACCATACGTGAGAATTATTGCTGCCAAATATAGCCATCCCTCCTTGGTTTTGATGTAAGTAATCCCATACTTTATTTGGTTGATCAACAATAAAGTTTTGATCTAGTATATTGGGAGCTACAGCTCTATTATCTGTTTGTTGTTTTTTAATTTTAAACTTTCTTCTCAGTATAGCCCTGATGTCATTTTTCTGCATAATACTTTGCACCGTTTTCAAATTGCAACTTTTACCCAAAGCCTTCAATTCAGCATGAATTTTAGGAGCTCCATATCTACATTTAGAAGCTTGATATATTTTTTGAATATCTGCTAATAACTCTTTATTTGCTGATTCTCTACTGCTTATTTTTCTTGTGGTCCACTTATAGTAGCCACTAGCAGAAAATCCTACATAATTCCTGTACTTTATAGCAGTTACTATATAAAAAAATATTTTACTCTTTTTGACTGGCCAGGGCTTTTTTTTAAATGTCTCTTTCCCTTGTTACTCTTGCTTTGTAAATCAAACCTCTCTTTGTCGTAAGGAGCCATGTTACCTCTACCTGGAAATGCATCTGCTGCCGACTTTTTTTCGTTGTGTTTCTTTATCCATTTTCCTAATAAACCACCCTTTATTCCTAAATCTCTTGCTATTTTTGTAATTGTTTGACCTGCCTTTCTTTGTTCATTTGCCAGTTTAACAGCTTCCAATTTGAATTCTGCCGTATATTCTCTTACCATTTCTAATCCTCCAAAATTTTATTTTACCCGAAAAAACTCCTTTCTTTCTCTCCACTTTTTCTGGGTAAGGTCAAACAATGACTATGCAAAAAACCTAATAACATGTATAATCTATAAATAATTTCTGAGGTAGATTGTGAAACTAGGTGTTAATATCGATCACGTTGCAACCCTCCGCAACGCACGCGGAACTTCTTATCCAGATCCATTGAAAGCAGCAGAAATAGCCATTGACGCTGGAGCAGACTTTATTACTGTACACTTACGAGAAGATAGAAGGCATATTAGAGATGAAGACGTATTTAACCTAAAAAAAAGCATTAGCACTGAGTTAAATCTTGAAATTGCAGCCACGGAAGAAATGCTTGAAATAGCAAAAAAGGTAAAACCCTATTCGATTAGTATAGTACCAGAAAAAAGAGAAGAATTAACAACCGAAGGTGGCCTGGATATCGTGAATATGCACAGTAAACTTTCTAGTATAATAGAGGAAATGCATAGCTCTAGCATAAAAGTCTCACTGTTTATCGATCCAAATATTGATCAACTAAAATATCTTGAAAAGCTAGGGACAAAACCTGACATAATAGAAATTCACACAGGGGATTACTGTGATAATCCATCAGAAAAAAAGTTACAGTTAATTACTAATGCTGCAGAGTACGTCAATAAATTAGGAATAGAATGCCACGCAGGACATGGCATAACTTATAAACACGCTAAGAAGATGACAAGAATACCTCACATCTCAGCTCTTAACATAGGCCACTATTTAATTAGCGAAGCTGTATTTTACGGCTTACACAGCGTAGTAAAAACAATGAAAATGACAATGTCTAACTAACTGCTGCTTTTTCCTTCTCATTTAAAATACTTAAAAGAGTTTGGCTTGCTTTAAATTTTACCCTTGTCTTTTTAGGAACAGTCATGATCTCACCACTTTGGGGGTTACGACATTGTTTTTCCTGACTGATAGCAGTAGAAAATGTTCCTATTCCATGCAAACGTATTTCACCTTTCCCATGCAGCTCATTCTTTATTATTTTAATAAACGCATCATGAATCTTGCTCAAATCAGATTTTGTTATATCTATATTCTGACTAGAACAATCTTCCTTTAATTGTTTTATTATATCTTCTTTACTCATAAATTACCTTAATATTGAAAAAATCACATAAATAGCATATTATGTTGACACCGATAGTCAACTAAATTCATCACAAAAATAGAGGATATCATACATTTTTGCAAATATTTGTATAATACTTACAAAAAAACACCCCTATAAAATAACTATCTCTTAGAAAATTGACACTTTTTCCGAGCTTTATGTTGACCATATTTCTTACGTTCAACAACACGTGAATCTCTAGTTAAGAACTCACCATTACGTAGTATAGAATGCAAATCTTGGCTTACACTACTTAAAGCTCTGCTTATTCCATGAGCTAGAGCACCTGCTTGACCAGATAGCCCTCCACCTTTTACAGTTGCAAATATATCGTATTTATCCAATGTGGAAGTTGCAACAAATGGCATTTTTACTATTTGGCACACTGACTCTCTTTTAAAATAAGAAATTAGATCGCCTTTTTTGTTAACACTAAATTTTCCACTCCCCGGCTTTATCCATACTCTTGCTACAGATTCTTTTCTTCGGCCTGTAGCATATAAACGACCAAGCGAATCAACTGCTGATTTAATTGTCTTTTCTGACCAATCATTGTTATTTATTGTAGAACTCTTCATTTTTACTCCATTACTTTTTATTTTTACGATTCAAAGAGGCAAAATCTATCTTTTCAGGTTGCTGTCCTTGATGCTTATGCTCTGAACCAGAATAAACATACAAATTTTCAAAGCGTCTACGTGCCATAGGCCCATCATCAAGCATCCTTTTCACTGCCATTTCTATTACACGCTCAGGAAATTTGCCATTTAAAATATTATCTGGAGTAGTTTTCTTCAAACCACCAGAATAACCTGTATGCTTATAGTAAATTTTATCTTTAAGCTTCTTTCCGGTGAAATGCACCTTTTCTGCGTTGATAATAATTACATTATCGCCACAATCCATATGAGGTGTATACTCAGGTTTATGCTTTCCACGTAATAGTGTCGCTACAAATGCTGCAAGCCTCCCTACCACTAATCCTTCTGCATCTATGACAAACCACTTTTTATTGATTTGTTTCTCCTTTAAGAAAAAAGTCTTCATTATTTGATCCAACAATAGTAAGCTATGATATACTTAATTTCTCAATAGTGTCAACAATATTAGTTATTGATTATTAAAGTAATTTATGTTAGTAATTGAGCTGCGCAACCAATATGCATAGGAATTAGAATGTTTCGATTGATTATCACACTTGCGATCATTTTTAATACTATAAGTTGCTATGCAACCGATGTGGGAGAAGTGATAAGCAAAGCCATCAAAAATAGCTCAAAAATAAAGTCTCAATTTTACCAATATAAAAGCGCAGAAAAACACTATAAATCTTCTGGGTTAGCTGGATTTTTACCTGACATTAATTTGCAATACAATTTCGATAGTAACTTTAATCTTGATACATCTGAAAAAAAACTTACATTGCGCCAGAAATTAATCGATGGCGGTGGTACCTTTGCCACATTCAGTCGATCAAGCCATCTTCTCAAAGCAGAAAAGATGCGATTTCAGCAATTAAAACAAGAGCTTGCACTTAATGCTGTGAAAGCATATGTTAATGTTTTACAAAAGACAGAAATATTAAAGCTCAGAGAACATAAAGAACGCGTTTCTTTGGAACATTTGTCAGCTATGAAAAAACGCTTTTCCCTTGGAGAGGTAACCAATGCTGAAGTTTTGTTAGCAAAAGCAAAATTTTCGTCTTCTATATCCGAAAGAGTTGATGCTGAAGGTAAATTAAAGTTGGTAAATATTGCTTATTATCATTTGATTGGCGAAGATGCTGATGACCTTTCTGAAGCTAATGATAAACTACCTTCTGTTCCAGAGCTAAATGAATGTTTACAGTTAGCAAAAACCAATAATTTATCTCTAAAAGCAGCAGTTTATCAAAAAAGAGCAGCCGGAATGGAAGTGATTGCTGAAAGCTCCAAGTGGCTTCCTTCTTTAAATCTAAGTGCAAGCAAAAATTTTGGGGAGGATGGTATGAAGGTAGACAAACTATTAGAAAATGTTCATGTAGTTTTTACTCTTGATGTTCCAATCTTTAAGAGAGGAGTTAATGCTTTTGGTGTCAGTAAAGCTAAAATGGATGCAAAAAAATCTACCTACGATTATTATGAAACGGTAAAAAATATAGAACAAGCAGTTGTAAATGCTTGGAATAATGTGTTGACAGCAAAGGCCATTATCAAAGCAAGTCAAGAAGCGGAAAAAGCAGCAGCTCTAGCATTGGAAGGAGTTGAGCAAGAAGTAAACTTAAATTTAAAGAGTACATCTGACCTTTTGGACACTGAAGATGCATTATTTAAAGCACGTTCAGACTTAGTTGAAGCAAAAAGCAATTATGTGATTAGTGTTTACAACTTGCTTTTTATGATAAATAGTATAGACCTCTAAATTTAATGGTATTAGCACTATGCATGATGAACAAGGCAATCAATCTGTAAAAGATATCCTAGAAGATATAAAAAAAGCTATATCGGGTAAAAACGCGAGTAACGATAAAGCAGAAATAAAGGATGAAAATGATGATGTGCTATACCTTGAGGAAGAGTATCCAGAAGAAATAGAAGAAGATGGCAAAAAAGAAAATAATGAAAAAGAGGACATTGATAATGATGACCAAAGTGAGGAAATGGCTTGCAACAATAACCAATTTAATGGCCATAGCTACAATTCAGAAGAAAAAAAAGATATTTATTTGTACGATAATATCCAAATGAGTAATAACAAAGCGAGTAATAGCGGCTTACAAGCGCAAAATAACGATCATCTAATTTTAAAAGAGAATATGGAAGAGATCAAAGCGTTGCTTGGAAAAATGCAAAACGAATTACAGCATAAACAACAAAAAAAAGCGAACCTTACTGTTGAAGAATTAGTTACATCTCTTTTAAAACCTCAGCTCTCAGAATGGCTGAATAAATATCTACATGCACTGGTAAAAGAAGTAGTTGAAAAAGAGCTTAAAGATATAATCAATAATAAGTAGGGTATTAGCAATAAAAACTAGAGTAAAGACGGCTAGAGGCAGAAAACTATCTTCAACAAGGTGGCTACATCGTCATTTGAATGATCAGTATGTGCAAAAAACTAGCAAGGATGGTTATAGGTCACGCTCAGCATATAAGCTGGTAGAAATGGATAACAAATTTAAATTATTCCAAGAAGGGCAAAAAATTATTGATCTTGGTGCTTCTCCTGGTGGATGGTCACAAGTTGCATCTCAGAAAGGTGCAAATGTGGTTGCTCTTGACGTAAAACCAATGAACGCAATTAATGGAGTAGAGTTTATACAATGTGATATTATCAATGAGCTTGAAATTTTAAGAGAAAAATTCAAGGATCAAAAATTTGATGTAATTTTATCTGACATGGCGCCCGAATCTTGTGGTTTAAAATCGTTGGATCATATCAGAATTATGCTTTTATGTGAGGCAGCGCTCAATTTTGCAAAGCATTTCTTGAGCCATGGTGGCACGTTTGTAGTAAAAATTTTCCAAGGAGAATCTGATAAAGATTTTTGTAACGAGCTAAAAAAAATGTTTAAAACAGTAAAATACTTTAAACCAAAGTCAAGTAGATCTGAATCTACAGAAATGTATTTGGTAAGTTTAGGCTTTATTGGCAGCAGACTTTCTATATAATATTAATCCAGGTAGCCCACAGAAACGAAAAAACTTACTTGACAAACTCCGCCAGCCCCCTTATCATGAAACTGAAGCTATTGTATTTGCTTTCGCCAATCTGCAGATTAAAAGGTAAGGATTACTTAATGTATCGGCGTCTTATGTTCAATTTTTTGCAGTATATAGATACTGTATGTCTTTACAAAACTTCATCTACATCTAGATTTTTATCTAAATAAGCTGAACGCGCTTATAAAGCGTTACAAGACATCAAAAAATGCCAATACTCGACAGAGATAGTAAAAGACTAGCTAACTCGGGGATTCTTTGTCTTTTTTTCTGCTTAGTAAATTTCTTAAACATTTGCAGCGTAAATTAGTTGCAATTAAAAGCAGCTGAATTTCGCTTGTCAAGCGTTTAAAACATAAAAAACGCCAATATTTTAAAGCGGATAATAACCACGGGGCTTCTTTTGCCTTTTTTTTCATTTGGTAAATTTCTTAAATATTTATAGCTAAACGACAATCGTCATCCCAGCGGGATCTGGAGATACCGCGGCGGTATGACGGTTCGTGGCGGCATGAAGATAAGCTCGTCATCCCGCTGCTTGTTAGCGCCGCGGCGGTATGACGTAGGACTGCTGTCATTCTGCTACTTGTTAGCGGCTGAGATACCGCGAATGAATCGTGGTATGACGGTTCGCGGTGGCATGATGTAGGACTGCTGTGACACCATTATAGAATGAACCAGTGTCAGCTACTTGCATAGAAAATGTTTATGACTAATTTTTAGATCAAACATGGAATTTCGACAAACTTAACTTTTTTGTGAGACTGTTCAGCAATAATAAATAAATTGAGAGGAAAGGTTATGGCAATGGAAAAGAAAAAGTTTTTTGAAATAATAAATGAGGTAAGCAAGAGTGAAGGTTTAAATGAGAATAATTTACTTGAAAGAATAGGGAATAAGCTAAAAGATGCAGACTCAATAGTATATAGCACTTATAACAATTTGAAGATAGATAAGATGTTCAGTATATTAGATTCAGACAAAATTGTAGATTATATGTTAGTACATCTTGCTGTGGAATGTAACAGTGTACCAATAGTAAAACTCCTACTAGCAAAGGAAGCAAAAGTTAATGAACCAATATATGAACTTGATGAAGCTAAGTCTAAGCTAACTGCTTTGCACATTGCTGCTTTGCATGGTCATCAAGAGATAGTTCAGCTTTTATTGAATAATGACGCAAATCCTTTACTAAAAGATAGTCAAGGCCGAACTCCAAGGGATATTGTCGGTGATGTAAAAGGTAAAAAGGCTATAATAGAAATGTTAGAGGAAGGAGAACAACGTTATGCTGAGGCAGGAGCTACGAGAAGACAAAATAGACAAGGCACTTTACCGCAGCCTAATAATAAAACTCCAGGAAATTTAGCTTTGAACGGAAATAACGTAACTGCTGCAGTACAAGCATGGGGTGCAAAACATCAGGAAGAGAATAGTAGAATTACACCAAACAACAAAAAAGTCTATGTACAAGATGAGGATGAACAGACTTCTTCAAACTCAATCGTTAATGAAAACAATACAGACAAAGTAGATGATACATTAGAAAAAGAACAGGCTATAAGAGAAAGAGATGCTATGGCGCAAAAGTTGCAAGAGGCAGAACAAAGACTTGCCAATAATCAGAAGCGCATAGAACATAATGACTTGCACAGTCAACATCCAGAGCAGTATACTACATATAATGGGGAACAGACCTTTTTAAATAAAAGTAATAGTGGCGATAGTGGAATATATTTTGATGCAGATGAATCTGAAGCTTTAGGCCAATCTATATTAGAAAATGGAGAAGACATTAATGCACAAGATAAAGATGGCGTGACCCGTTTACATTATGCTGCTACATATGGTTATGTAGAGATTGCAGAATATCTAATAGATAATGGAGCAGATGTTGATGCACAAGATAAAGATGGCGTGACCCCTTTACACTATGCTGCTGCAAAAAGCGCTAAAGAATCAGTAAAACTTTTGATAAAACGTAAAGCAAATATTAATGCACAAGATAAAGATGGACATACCCCTTTATATTTTGCTGTTGCAAATGACAATAAAGAATTAGCAAAACTTTTGATAAAATATGGAGCAGATCGCTCATTGATAAAGGATGAAGACCTAATAGATAGACTAAACAGTATGTGTGATCAGCCATCTGAGGTTGTATCTAGTACTTCTTCCCATTCCAAAACACACAACGCAATGGAAACTCCAGAAGAAGCAGAAAAGGTTAAAAAAAGTAAAGTTAAGTTAAAAGAATTACGTACTCAGCTAAAGGATAAGCAGAAAAAGAATGAATTGCTAAAACAACAAATACAAGATCTAGAAAGTGAAAAAGCAACGCTTAAGGATAAATTAGACAAAACAGAAAGTCAGCATTCTAAAACAGAAGTGTTGTTAGAAAAAGCGCAAAAAGAACTAGAAGAATCAAAAAGTTGTATAGCTGGATATGGGACTAAGTTGAAAGAATTCAATAAAGAGAATGAATCACTAAGACAAGAAATACAAGATCTAGAAAGTGAAAACACAACACTTAAGGGTGAACTAGGCAAAACAAAAACTAAAACAAATGAAGTGTCGCTAGAAAAAGCAGGAAAAAGACAAATGAGTTTCTTAAAAGTTGCTTCTGTGAATCTTGTAACTATGTTAACAGTAGGTGCTACTCTCAGTATTGCTTTCGACTTGTCTGTTCTACCAATAATTGTAGTTTTTGTAACATCTGCATTGATAGCTAGCGGCGTTACATATGCAATATCAAAACCCATCGCTCCTGACACTGAATTGAAAGAAGTGAATATTCAAGGTTCAGCACAACGGTGTTTGTAAAACTTAGCACCCACAGTTGTACGAACATTGCAGTTTGCAGATGCAAGTAGCTGACACTGGAATCTATAACTAACCCAATAAAGGTTTCCCAGCAGTCCTACGTCATACCGCCGCGAACCGTCATACCGTCACGGTATCTCTTAGCATAGATCCCGCTAACAAGCAGCGGGATGACGAATTTGTTGTTTTTCAAATTGTAGGTAAACCTAAGCCACTTTAGCTATAGTAAAAAGTATTTGCAAGTTACACAGTAGTGTGAATTTTTTACTTTGGTAGTTTTTTTATTACAGTTATAATCATAAAAGTAGTTGAGTTTAATTAATATGAAAACTTTTACGAAAAACTCTAAGAGTAATGGAAAAAAGCTGGAGGAGTTTAATAAGGAAATTGAAGATATAACAACTATAGCTCAAGATAAATTTGCACATGAACTTGAGAACATCGCATATGACAGTGTGCAAAAATTTCGCAGTCTGCTTGCTAAAGAGTTAAACTCCACCTTCAATAATATTCATTCTCAAAATGTCAATCTACTAAAATCCAGCCTAGTTGAATATGCTATAAGTTCAAATTTTATCAACAAAAAAGGAGAAACAGCTTTAATACGTTCTCTTCTTAATATATTCATACGATAAAGCACTCAGAGTTGTTGCTGCGCCAATTTAACTTAATGTTGCATGCAAGCTGCATAGCTAAAGTAAGTAAGATTTGCCCCACGCTGTCACGAGGTAAACCTTACTTATTCTAGCTATATCAAAAAGGAGGGTTATTATGTCAATAAGATCTACTTCACCAAGAATATCTGTGCAACGTAAATCTAAGCCTGAATCTTTTCCAGTTACTTTAGAAGAGGTTAAATCTTTTCTACGTATTGAGAACAACCAGGATGATAAGTTGATTTCAGATCTAATTTTTATGGCAACTGATTATGCTGAGTGGCATATGGAAAAGTCACTAGTGAAACAAACATGGCAAGTTTCATATGAAGATTATGTACCTCGTAGGATCTATTTAAGCTATGGCCCTGTGAGTAAGATAGTATTGGCTACTGCAATGATGTCTAAAAATCAAGAGAAGAGTACACTTAAGTATTATTTTAGCGATGTAGGGGGCTACGTTGAGTTTTTCAATTATTTGAATGCAATAAGAGTTGATGTTGTATACGAAGCTGGTTATGACAATGTTCCTGAGCAGATAAAACTAGGTATTATGCGGCATGTTTCTGCTCTTTACAAAAATCGTGAATCGGAGGTAAGTAGCCATTTGTCTGAAGTGAAGAAGGTATATTCTCCGTTTCGCGAACCAAAGGTTGTTTTGTAGATAAGGATGAAATATAGCTAAAGTAAATAAGACTTGCCAACGTCATACCGCGATTCATTCGCGGTATCTCTTAACATAGATCCCGCTAACAAGCAGCGGGATGACGAGTTTCTATATATCTTTCGAGGGTTAATCATGGAAAAAATTCAAGCTATAAACGAGTTGTACAATAGCGTTTATGCAGCACTAAAAGCAAATTCTGATTTAAGGAAATATGTTACTAACATTTATGACTACTTACCTAAACAGGTCACCATTCCTTACTTGAGATTGCGCGCAGTGAATTATAGCAACCTGCATATGCTGTCCAATTTTGCTACAAAGGCAAGATTTTCATGCGACATATATACTTATCATATAGACAGTATGTTTGCCATTATAAGGCATATTAACTTGATACTTAAGAGCATTGAAGGTTTTAGTAGTGAGGTCATTTTAGAAAGTAATTGTGCTATGGATCAGCACGATGAAATTTTACATTCAACAATTAATTTTGATATTTTAATAAAAGGAGGTGATAATGAGCAAATTACAGCTAAAAATTAAAGGTCATGACAATAATTTTATTGTGTTAAATAATATAAGAAACCTAAGGTTTACTTTGCGTAATAACAGAGAAGAGGTGAAAGATATTTCTTCTTTTGGCTGGAGGAAAGTGCTCGATTGTGCTGGAAGCAGACACATTACGATAAAAATTAATGGAATTTTAGACTCTGTATTAGCTGATGAATTATTACGTAATTCTGCTATGCTAAACTCTAATAATGATTATGAAATTAGTTTTAATGCTAAAGAAAAGATCAGATTACGATGTTCAATTGAACTGTATGAGAGGTATTATGATCCTGTTACTTTTGACAGCTTTACTGTAGTTTTAACTAGTGCTGAAGTTGTAAACGCTTTTCATTAATGTTAATTTAATTTTTTCATATACAATAGTAACTGGTGAGAATTTTAACTAAATTAAAAAAAATCATGAACGACAAAGACCTTTTCGAGGAAGACGGTGATGATATTGAAGAAAATAACGATGATAAAAGAGAGAGAAGTTTAGAAAATGAAAATCAGCAAAATCAAGAAGAACAACACAAAGAGGAAGATAAGCAATACATAATACAGTATATTCAAGACTATTTGAAAGTTTTTGAGGATATTCTAAATCAGATCGACGAAGGAATTGATAATTCGGATAGTTACGAAAGGACTATGCAAATAAAGCGAAGCATAGACAGGCTCATAGAGACTTTATATAGTCAGGCTGCGTCTGAAGATATTGATGCAGAATTTGAAACCACAAAGCATACTCGTGATAAATCAGAATCTATGAAAAGAGTTAGAGAGAAAAGAAGGAAGCAAGTGATAGAAGAAGTATTAAGTAGCATGTTTGCCCAGCAACAAAAGGAGCTAATGAACGCTAAACACTTAAGTCATGGACATGAAACAGCAAAAGATGGGGATGTCCACGAAGCAAAGGAAAAAGTGAAGTCTTCAATCAGGGGAGTGTTGTTTTCGGTGATTGCTCATAGGATGGATCCAAGAAGGAGGGCAGGGGAAACTGCTGACGGTAACGAAAAGCAAGCTCATATACATGGCAGGGAAGCAGTTGGTGGAGTTTTAGGTGCATTGTTAAAGACATTTTTAACAGCAGTTACTGCCGTTGTGCGCGAAATTACTAAGCCACTTCAGAAACAGGAAACATCTTTTGCAAAACAAGTTGAAGAAAGCAGAAACGCAGATTCACAAAAGGGTCGATCTGTGTAGATTTCTCCTTGTAATAATCTTTCGATTCTACTGTCTGTTAATTCAAATTAGGGTTATAAAATTTTAGAAGCCAGCTCTTATATAACCAATTTATAGCAAGAAATTACGATACAAAAATCAGCGTCCGTTAGAAAATAAACATAACACAGGGTGATAGAGTTGCCCCTATCCATAAGCGTCAGTTAAGCTCAAAATTGTAAGCTTAAAATATGGTTGAATAATTATTAATAATAGTATATAATTATTAACGTTTTTCAGGCATTTTGTTATGGGTGCGCCAAGTAAGCGTTTAGAATACAGTTGGTGAAAATCCAACGGACCTTACCCAGAAAAAGTGGAGAGAAAGTTTGGAATGTTTTTCACAAAAAGAATGATGCATCAAATTGTTCTGGAATGCAATAGTTAATAGTGACGTTGTTTGTTATAAAAAATTTCTATGTATTCAAATATTGCAGTTCTAGTGTGTTGAGCAGAGTGTTGTGAAGTATCAATAAGTATTTCTCTTTTCAATGAGCTAAAGAAGCTTTCTGCAACAGAATTGTCGTAACAACAGCCTTTATTACTCATCTATATTCTTTACAGCTAAGAGATATTGATACCCTTGCGCAGTATATTGTGAACCTTGGTCACTGTGCAGCAGTAGATTTTTAACAGGTTTACGCCTATTAATGGCCATTAATAAAGAGTTCATAACCAATTGTTTATTTATTGCACTACTCATTAACTACCATACGTGAGAATTATTGCTGCCAAATATAGCCATCCCTCCTTGGTTTTGATGTAAGTAATCCCATACTTTATTTGGTTGATCAACAATAAAGTTTTGATCTAGTATATTGGGAGCTACAGCTCTATTATCTGTTTGTTGTTTTTTAATTTTAAACTTTCTTCTCAGTATAGCCCTGATGTCATTTTTCTGCATAATACTTTGCACCGTTTTCAAATTGCAACTTTTACCCAAAGCCTTCAATTCAGCATGAATTTTAGGAGCTCCATATCTACATTTAGAAACTTGATATATTTTTTGAATAGCTTCGAGTAGCTCTTTATTCGCTGATTCTCTACTGCTTATTTTTCTTGTGGTCCACTTATAGTAGCCACTAGCAGAAAATCCTACATAATTCCTGTACTTTATAGCAGTTACTATATAAAAAAATATTTTACTCTTTTTGACTGGCCAGGGCTTTTTTTTAAATGTCTCTTTCCCTTGTTACTCTTGCTTTGTAAATCAAACCTCTCTTTGTCGTAAGGAGCCATGTTACCTCTACCTGGAAATGCATCTGCTGCCGACTTTTTTTCGTTGTGTTTCTTTATCCATTTTCCTAATAAACCACCCTTTATTCCTAAATCTCTTGCTATTTTTGTAATTGTTTGACCTGCCTTTCTTTGTTCATTTGCCAGTTTAACAGCTTCCAATTTGAATTCTGCCGTATATTCTCTTACCATTTCTAATCCTCCAAAATTTTATTTTACCCAAAAAAACTCTTTTCTTTCTCTCCACTTTTTCTGGGTAAGGTCAGTCTTTAGGCACCCAAACAAAGGGAAATGCTGGATAAAAAGAAAATACTTTAAAAAGTATAATAACGATAACTGGCGTTTTATGACAAGTAACAAGATACATCTTATTATACACAGCGATCATGTTATTAAACAAAGTGCAAAAAACCAGATCTCCATATGATGGTGATTGGGTTTATTGGGGTAAACGTCTGAGAAAAATACCAGATAAGCCATTAAGAGTAATAAAACTATTGAAGTTACAACAAAGTAAATGTGATAATTGTAGACTATGGTTTAAAAGTGATGATACAATAGAAATACATCACAAAGACCGGAATAGACGAAACAACATGATCAAAAACTTATCTTTGTTACATGGACATTGTCACGATGAATTACACAGGAGGTGTGCATGAAAAGCTCCAAATTGGAGAGAAGCCGTATGAGGCGCAAAGTCTCACGTACGGTTTTGAAGTCGAGTGAGGAGGGGCGACCTTCTTCACTTAGACAACAATATGCAGATGAAACTACGGAAGAAGACTTAAGGAAAATAGCAGAAAAAGCACCAATAATAAAGTTAGCCTACGATGAATTAGACAGGTTTAGCTGGAATGAAAAAGATTTAGTAGCATATGAAGAAAGAATAATGGATCTGCGGAAAGAAGAAGGCATCCTCGCTAAAAAACTTGATGAGGGAAAGATTGAAGGAAAGATTGAAGTAGCAAAAAACCTACTTAAGGCTGACATCTCTATTGATATTATCTCTCAGACAACCGGCCTTCCTCAAGCTGAGATTAAACGACTTCAGGAAGAAATCACCTAAAAGGCTAATGATCAACGAAAAAATTGTAAGAGAGAACTTAAAAAAAGTCATAGAGCAAAAAAGCGGTAAAGATGTGATCGCTCTTGGCATAATATCCTCAATTATTATTAAAGGTCAAGATGTTGGTTTTGTGCTTGAAGTTGCCGGTAACACGCAAGCAAATGAAGAATTAAGAAGAAATTGTGAGCAAGCTGTTAAAGCTATACCGGGGGTGACAAAAGTGACCGTGGTTGCTACTTGTCAAAAACAAACTGGGCAACAAAAAGCTAAATTATATATCGAAGGAGTGAAAAATATAATCGTTGTGGCCTCTGGTAAAGGCGGTGTGGGCAAGTCCACAGTTGCGCTAAATCTTGCTCTCTCATTAGCAAAGTTAAAACACAAAGTTGCGCTGGTTGATGCAGATATATATGGTCCTTCAATTCCTAAAATGCTTGGCGCTGAAAAATTAAAGCCAGAAATACAGGATAGTAAAGCAATGCCTATAGAAAAGTATGGACTGCATACTATTTCAATTGGCTATTTTATCGATAAAGATCGTGCAGCAATATGGCGCGGACCTATGATTACAAAAGCACTTTATAGTCTGCTAATGGGAACAAAATGGTCCGATATAGAGTATTTGATAATTGATACACCACCTGGAACTGGCGATGTGCATTTAAGTCTTATGGAAAATTTTAACTTAACTGGGGCGATAATAGTTTCAACTCCACAGGAGCTCTCTTTAATCGATGCTCGCAAAATTTATGATATGTTTACAAAGCTCAGCGTACCGGTTATTGGCATTGTAGAAAATATGAGTTATTTCATTCAAAGCGGCTCAAAAATATACATATTTGGAAAAGACGGTGCAAAAAAAATGTCTGAGGAGCTGGGCATCAAACTTCTAGGCAGAGTTCCTCTAGATCCACAAATATGCCATGCTTCTGATTGCGGAAATCCTTTAATGTTAAGTGAGGATTTGGCAGAGATTTATGAAGACATTGCTCAAAGTATAGTTAAACAATAGAATAAGCGTGAGAAACATGCGAATCAAAGTCCTCTTTTGTTAGTTACAAAATAGACTGCTTGCATAACCATTATTTACATGAAAAATTAGCAGCTTTTGTCATTCCAGCGCGTGACGCTGGAATCCAGAAAAAAAGAAGAATGGATCCCAGTGGGCTTTGTTGCATCGCTAGCTATGATGGATTAAAGATAAAAAAGGTGGAGAATATCAGTAGCTTATTATTCTGGTATTTATAACAAGAACGGTCAGTGAATACCTAAATTTGAGTAAAAGAAATTTCACTACCACTCACTAATCTGGCTAAAATTCAAGAATTTCAATGCTTTAGCTATTTTCAATAGAATTAAATTTATTAATATAAATAACAAATTACTATTCTTAAATTTGATCAGATTGATTGCAAAAAAACAAGATTTTCAATAAGTTGCTTATAATCCTAATTATAGTTAGCCTTTCATAAGTAGCGATGCAACAAAGCCATCCCAGTGTCAAGCACTGGGATGACACCTTTATGTTTGAGGCAAAACCGGCCATAGCATTTAACACACTGCCTTCGCAAAATGTTCGTACAGTTGTTCGTTACGTGCTGGAATGACAAGGTGGAGTGTCTTTAGATGTCATCCAAGTAGCTGACACTGGGATCTAAAAAATTTAATTTATATATAAAGTTTGTTTAAACTATTTTCAAAACAGATAAAATATAATTTTACAATTAGCGTAAATAAAATGAATTATGATGTAATCATTTCAGGTGGTGGGTTACTTGGTCTTATTACTGCCATTGGCCTCAGTTGTGACTCTGTGTCTGTAGCTGTGATTGAAAAAAATAGTCTACCACGTGTAGTAGATGATAATCGAGCATTTGCTATTTCTCAAGGCTCGAAAAAAATATTGGAAAAGTTAGGGATTTGGCAGTTTGTGGAAAGTGAAGCTGAGCCAATACTTGATATATGCATATTAGATGCGGTTACTGTGCATTACAATCATAAAATGGTTAGCGAAGAGCCAATGGGTTATGTTATCAACAATGCTACTATATGGAATGCAATCAACAATAATTTTCTAAATAAACTGAATATATACTCTCCACATTCCTATAAAACAATTGCTTGTGATTCAGGATATGTGGAAGTGATTCTTGATAATAACCAGGAATTAATATCATCGCTACTTATCTGTGCTGAAGGCAAAAACTCTAAATTACCAGAGTTATTTTCTATACCGACAGTGAAATTTGACTATAAACAAAGTAGCATAGTATTTAATGTAAAGCATGAACTGCATCACCAAAACTTAGCTGTGGAGCGTTTTTTCCCTGGCGGTCCATTTGCAATTCTACCGATGAAGGGTGGCTATACTTCTTCGATAGTTTGGACAGAAAAATCTGAAATTTCAAAAATGCTAATGGATCTGTCTGAAGAAGAATTTATTATAGAGCTTAAAAAAAGATTTGGTTCTTATTTAGGAGAGATAAAATTAGAGGGTGAAAGAAAACTTTATCCTTTAAGTTTTGCTTTCGCAAAAAAGTTATATAAGGGTAGAGTTTTGCTTATCGGCGATGCAGCACATTCAATTCATCCAGTTGCAGGTCAAGGGCTTAATCTTGGAATTAGAGATGTAGAAAGTGTTATAAAGCACGTAGTTGCTGCAAAAGCGGCTGGTACTGATGTTGGCAGTAGTTATTTATTAAAGAAAATTTCACGTAACAGATACTTTGATAATTTTACAATGGCGCTTGCAACTGATGGATTAAATAGGATGTTTTCCAACAGAATATTCTGCGCTAAAGCACTAAGAAATCTTGGCTTGATTGCAGTTGAAAATTCAAATTTCCTCAAAAAACGCTTCATTCGGCATGCTATGGGATTTATATAAATCACTATTTTATAGTTAATGCAAGTCAGGTTTCCCACGTCATACCGCCGCGGTATCTTGGCCGCTAACACGTAGCGGGATGACGAATGTATCTGTTTAGCAGTTGTGTTAAAAGTCAATAGAAAAATTGATGTAGCTGTGGATAAGTACTTTTATCTGTATAAACGTGCTTATCCACAGCTATACTGGCTCTTAGATAGAAACAGACAGAGAGTTATATTCCTCAGTAAAAACCCTGTCATCTCTGACTAAAGAGTTAGCAAGAATAAGCAATTTCCTCATGGCAGCAGTGGAAGCAATTTTATATGGCTTTTTATATTGACTATATAATCTAGTAAAGAAAGGTTTGATATAGGAATTAGGGGGGGAGGGGGGGATGTATGGTCCCAGAGTGTGATGGTATGATAAAATATGAGAAAACAATACCATCAAAGGAGGAATTATGGGACAAATATTACATGGGTGCGCCAAAACAACAGAGACAATTCGTAGAGCAATACAAAATAGTAAAGAGAGCATAGCAAAACTCTCCAGGTACTATAACCTTAATCCAAAAACTATCATTAAATGGAGAAAACGGTCTTTTGCCAAAGACGCTGATATGGGTCCGAAGCATGCAAGATCAACTGTTTTAACTTTAGAAGAGGAGGCTGTAATTGTTGCATTTCGTAAGCATACTCTATTGCCATTAGATGATTGTCTCTACGCTTTGCAAACCTCAATCCCACACTTGACTCGCTCTAGTCTACATCGTTGCTTACAGAGGCACAGCATTAGCAGACTACCAGATGTTGATGGCGAAGTTAAACCAAAAAAGAAATTCAAACAATATCCTATAGGCTATTTCCATATTGATATTGCAGAAGTCAGAACAGAAGAAGGAAAGTTATATTTGTTTGTTGCAATAGATAGAACATCCAAATTTACGTATGTTGAGTTGCATAAAAGTGCTACAAAACCTATAGCTGCTGAGTTTCTACGTAATTTGATTAAAATTTTACCATATAAAATCCACACTATTTTGACAGATAACAGTGTACAATTTACCAACCAAAAACGCCATAAATACGCTTTTCAACATATATTTGATAGAGCTTGTGAAGAAAATGACATTGAACACCGTCTAACAAAAGTTAGCCATCCTTGGACAAATGGGCAAGTTGAGCGTATGAACAAAACTTTAAAGAATGCCACTGTTAAGAAGTATTACTATCAGTCTCACCAGCAACTCAAAGAGCATCTTTATGACTTTGTTATGGCCTACAATTATGCTAAAAGACTCAAAACTCTTAAGGGTCTTACACCTTTTGAGTTTATATCTTTACAGTGGACAAAATCTCCTGAATTGTTCATACTAAATCCACACCATCACACTCTGGGACCATACACTCCCTGTGTTTCGTAATATTATACAATCAAATTGATAAAAGCTGTATTATCTCCTTGCAGCATTAAGTGTATATTTTTTGCTATTTTTTCCACTAAGGGAGTAACATTATCAAAATTTGAAAATTTTGATAACACATAATCTGCTAAGCTTCTTTGATCTTCAGGTCTACCCACTCCAAATCTCAAGCGCCAATAATCGTTGCCAATAAAACTATCTATGGATTTAAGTCCATTATGTCCAGCAGAACTACCACCTTTCTTTACTTTTATTCTTCCAAGTTCCAAATCAGCGTCATCATGTATGACAACGATATTATCTAGCGATAATTTGTAAAAGTTTCGTATTTTTGCAACAGGGATGCCTGAATTATTCATAAATGAATAAGGCTTTATTAACATGATTTTATTATCATTAATCATGCCAGAGGTTATCAGATAATCGGCTTTTTTAGAGAACAACTGAAAACCCCAATATTTGCAGATTGCATCAACGGTGATGAAGCCGATATTATGATGAGTTAGCTCATATTGACTGCCAGGATTACCAAGCCCAACTATCAGGTGCACTATTCCTCTGTTTCTGCTTGAGGTTCTTCAACGTCACTATCGGCAGCAGAAATTGTAACAATGGTAAAATTTTCTTCTTCATGAGCTACAAACTTAACACCTTCTGGTAATTTTACATCATTAATATGTATAGACTGGCCAATCATTTTACCGGATAAATCAACTTCAATAACCTGAGGTATTTTATCAGGAGAGCATTTAACAGCAATAGAACGACACAAAACATTAAGCACTCCACCTAATTTGATTCCTGGAGCTTTACTTTCATTCACAAATGATAGAGGTATGTCTATTTTAATTTCACTGCCTTTATCAACAAACTGAAAATCAACATGTTGCACAGTATCCTTTACTACATGCAATTGGATATCGCGAACAAGAGCATATTCCTTTTTGCCCGAAATATTCAGCTCTATCAAATGTGCAGAAAGAGAGCCTGACTTATATTGCTTTGTGAATTCCTTTGCAGACAATGTCAAATTTACATTATCATGGCCCTTTCCATATATGATTCCAGGGATGTTTCCTTTCTTCCTTAGAGAATGCATCGCTTTTGTTTTTGTTATATCACGTAACTCTGCATTAATTGTTACTATTTCCTGTTGCGTCATCGGTTACTCCTATTCAGCTAATCCTTTTAATATAATTTAATAATAATATAACATAAAAATATTTATTTCAAACTTCATTCTTTCATACTAATTGTTTGTGAAAGGATTTATTTAGATATATATTTAAGCTTATTTAACAAGAACTATGGGCATTGACGATAAAGTAGTTTTTAGGATTTATAGACCAACAAGAACTGCAACACAATCTGGTTTAGGTAATACAAATTTCTGGCACCTGAAAATTGAATCTGGCTCTTACTACATTGAACCTTTAATGGGCTGGGTTGGCTCAAAAGATCCAAAAAAACAGATTGTATTAAAGTTTGATTCTCTTGAAAAAGCAGTATTCTACGCAAAAAAACGCAACGTTAAATACATAATTGAAATGCCAAAAAATGTTAAGAGGCTGCCAAAATCTTACGCAAGCAATTTCATACTAAAGTAAGTTGCACAACAAATGGTGTTATGCAAGTAGCTGACACTGCTCTCCTTTGTCATCCCAGTGCCCAGACACTGGGATCCAGGAATTTTATTAAGTTGGTAAGCATAAAAATAGCTGTTTTACGTTAAAATACAATGTTTTTGATGATTATGGAAAGACTGGATCCCAGTGTCAAGCACTGGGATGACACCATTTGTTGTAAACTCACTTTTACTCTATGGTCTTGCCGCTATCCTGAACGGATACAAAGTAAGTTTTACTGTGATGTGCTCATCTGTAAAAAATAAGACTTAATCTCACTGTTGATCATGGATTTTAAGTTGTGCTAGCACACTGCGGCCATTTAAAGAGTCAAGATTTTTAACCTGGCTAGCCAGTATTAAAGAGTTATTTTTCAGGTATTTCTTTACAAGGCTTGCAAGTCTTTTTGGATTATTCAAATAGCTCCACTCTGCTTGTAAAACTTTTATATCACTTTGTACTAAATTAATTTCACTTTTTATTTTTATTAGCTCTCTATTTAACGACTGAACATGTAATTTTACCTTAAATAGTCCTACAATGCTAAGAAAAAACATAACTATTGAGATGATGCAGAAAGTTCTCACGACAACCTCTGTATAGCTCTTAGTTTTGCTGAGCGTGAACGCGGATTTGCACTTACTTCTTCTATACTTGCTTCGATCACTTTTTTATTTAGCAGAGAGAATGTCTTGCAATCAGTAGCACATAAATCTTTAAAAAAAGTTTTGACTATACGATCTTCTAAGGAATGAAAGGTGACAACAATTAATTTGCCATTCTCACTTAAAATCTCAGATGCAGCTTTAATACCCTTTTCAAGTTCTCCCAGCTCATCGTTTACCCATATTCTGATTGCCTGAAATGTTCTGGTTGCAGGATCAATTTTGCTTTTTCCACGAAATACCACGGAACGTACAATATCCGCAAGCTCAAATGTAGTTTTGATAGTTTTCTTCTTCCGTGCATTTATTATTGCTCTTGCAATTTTGCGAGAATGACGTTCGCCTCCGTAGTTATATATAGTATTTGCGATTTCTTCTTCGCGTAAAGCGTTAACAAACGTTGAAGCGTTTATATAAGAAGAGTTATCCATACTCATATCGAGTGGACCATCATGTAAAAATGAGAACCCTCTATCTCCGTTATCAAGCTGCATAGATGAAACTCCGATGTCAAAGACCACTCCATCCACTCCGTTTGATGTCATTCCAGCGTGTGACCAGTTATTTTTTCCAGTATCAAGTACTGGGATGACAGGAGATGGCTCAACGCTGCTTAGTATACTTTTAATATTACTAAACTTCTCAATGAATAGTTTTATTCTATCTGGATATCTAATGCTTAAATCATCATAAAACTTAGTTACCGTTTCATCTCTATCAATTGCATATACTTTGCAATCAGCTGACTCCAATACTGCTTTGCTATACCCTCCAGCTCCAAATGTGGCGTCCACATATATACCACCATCCTGCGGTGATAGTAGTGATAGCATCTCTTTTAACAAAACTGGAGTGTGTGTCATATCAAAAAATTTAAGTACAGTTGGTGTAGATATCCTACTCTACTCTACTCTTCACATCAATTTTATTTATGTACATAGATTTTCTTGCCAAAATATGGTATCTTATCGGAATATATGAGCAATAATATTAAAATTAAGGTTTAATATTGTTAATATAATATTCACATAACGTTCACATTTTTTTTTATATATAAGATCAAACAGGCTATAGGGAAATTATGCAGCAAATAACAAAAGTAATATTTTCAAGTTTGATTTGTAACACTTTATTGTGGTATGACCACATGCTTTTTGGCCACTTAATAAACATAATAGGTGGTGTGTTTTTTCCATCGGATGATCAACTAACCAGCGTATTGAAGGCTTTTGGAGTGTTTGCAGTGGGTTTCTTAATGAGACCAGTCGGTGCTGCTATATTTGGTCACATTGGTGATAAACATGGCAGAAGAGTTGCCTTATTGCTCTCGATTATATTAATGACTTTATCAACCGTATTAATTGCTTTTGTTCCAGGTTATCAAAGCATTGGAATACTAGCGTCAATGCTGGTAGTGTGTTTAAGATTATTGCAGGGTATATCTCTTGGAGGAGAAGCAGGAAATGCACCATTTTTAATAGAACATGCTCCTAAAAACAAAAAAGGATTTTTTGGCAGCATTGAGGTATTAAGTGCAATTCTTGGTTCAATATTAAGCCTGATAGCGGTACTCATATGCAAAAAAGTATCTGATTTTGAATCTTGGGGGTGGAGATTACCTTTCATTTTCAGTTTAGCAATGGGATTAATCAGCATATATATGAGATATATACTTGATGAAAGCCCAGAGTATAAAAGACAAAAAAATCCGTCTAAATTGCCACTAAAAGAGTTATTAAACAATTACAAAAAGCCTGTTCTAATATCAATAGGTATTGACTTGGTTGAAAATGCGTCTCTCTATATATATTTGGTATTTTTCAATGTGCTTACGAATAAAATATTAACAGTAAATACTCATTTTAATCATATAGTGGAAATACTGAGTCAAATTGCGCTCGGAGGATTGACAATATTATTTGCTATACTTTCTGATAAGGTAGGAAGAGAAAAAGTTATGAAATTTGCATTTATAGCTTTTGTAATAGTAAGTTATCCAGTTTTTTCAATGTTATGTAGTGGCAATTACTTGCTGGCACACATTCTTTTTATAATTCCAATAGCTGCATCGCTTGGTCCTGTCAGTGCACTTATGTGCGAATTATTTCCAACAAAGGTTCGGTACAGTGGATTTGGTTTATCAAGAAATATAGCTGCTGGATTTTTTGGCGGCCTTGCACCATTTATATGCACAACAATTATCAAGGTTACAGGACAAGAGACTTCAGCTAGTTTTTACATGATTTTCTGTGCATTAATTGGGCTAGTTGCTATATCGCAAATTAAGGGTGAGCTTTCTTCAAAATTACCCAAAGTAAACCAAGTATAGTTGCAGTATAGCAGAATTTAAAAAAATCTAATTATAAGGCGGGAAGTGCCAATTTTTAGGTGATAATGTGAATATTTCAGCACCATCTTTTGTTACTCCGAGCGTATGTTCAAATTGAGCAGAAAGTGAAAGATCGCGTGTTGTCACTGTCCAATCATCGAGTTTACTGAGCAGAGTCTCATGTTTTCCAGCATTAATCATTGGCTCTATTGTAAAGAACATACCTTCCTTCAAGACGAGATTTTCATCTTGATCATAGAAATGCACTACATTTGGTGGAGCATGAAAGACTTTTCCTATACCATGTCCGCAGTAGCTGCGTACGATAGAATATCCAAAATCTTCAATATACTTCTCTATAGCAAGCCCTATTTCATTTAACTTATTGCCGGGCTTAACTTGTTTGATCGCTTCCATCAACGCATTATAAGTAGCGTCACATAAACGTTTTGCTTTTATTGATGGCTTGCCAATCCAAAACATGCGACTTGTATCACCATGCCAGCCATTTAAAATCACCGTAACGTCAATATTCAAAATATCTCCATCTTTAAGCGGTTTATCATCGGGAACACCATGGCACACAACTGCATTTTTTGAAGTGCAAATTGATTTTGGATATCCCCTATAATTTAGTGGTGCTGGAATTGCACCTGCATTAATTATAAAATCATGACATAGATCATTTAACTCATTAGTTGTCACCCCTATCTTTACGTACGGTGCAATGAAATCAAGAGTTTCAGCAGCAAGCCTGCCAGCCTTGCGCATAAATTTAAAATCTTCTTGTGAGTGTATAGTTATGTTCATATTTTCCATGTCTTATTGTAATTGGTACGCTTACTCGCAAGTACATAAACATAATAATTTTACATATTATAAAAATAAGTCCTATGGATCCTAGTGTCAAGTCATTTGTATGAAAAGTGGTAAAAACAGAAATCTAGACTGTAACTTTCGATTTAACCCAATTATACAATTTACTCATTTTACCATCTTGACCGAGCATTCCAGAGTTATTTTTATAAAAAGTGTCAACTATTAGCTTTATAGAGCCTATAGCAGCAGAAAATACAGGATTTTTATCATATTCGCCATCAAGACCGCTACAAGACTCAGGGCACCCAATTCGAACTTGCTTATTGAATATATAGCCTGCAATTTCCTTCATGCTTGTGAGTTGACTAGTTCCACCTGTGATCACTACTTTATTAATTGGATCTTTCTGCTCTTGAAATTGCTCTCTTACCATTTCAAGTATTTCTTCAACTCTTGGTCTTATGATGTTAATAAGCTCAGATTTGAATACTTGAGTAGGTTCATCATTTTCACTATTTTGGACTGTAATATATTCGTTCTCATCTATTGAAGTTACGATAGTGCTACCATACAGTATTTTTATATACTCTGCACGTTCTATGCTTGTGCATAGCCCGTAAGCAATATCTCGAGTGATATGAACACCACCAATTGGAACGCTGCTTGCATACACAAGTTTCCCTCTTTTGAAAATTCCAATTGCAGTGCACCCACCGCCTATATCAACAATAGCAGTCCCGAGCTCTTTTTCATCTTCACTGAGACACGCAAGACCTGCAGAATATGCAGAAGCAATACAACCTGCCATATTTAATCCACCATTATTGGTAATACAGTTTTCAATATTGGTAAGCGCTGGACGCGAAGCAGTGACAACATTAACATCAGCAGATAGTCTTTTTCCGTACAATCCACCAACTTCTTTTATGTCAGTCATGTCATCTAAGTGATATTTCAGTGGTATATTGTGAATGATAACATTTTCTTCAATATATTTCTCAAACGTCTGAAAAACTACACGTTTTATATCCCGGTCAGAAATTTCATGATTAGCTGCAATAATTTCATTATGTACATTGAAAGATGAGATGCCACATCCAGCAATGCTCACATATATCTGGTCTATAGTTTCCTCTGACACTTGCTCAGCTAAACCTATAGTTGATGAGATGGAGTAATTTGCGTGTTTTACATTAGTTATCGACCCACCGTTTACACCTTCTGCAATCTTATAACCCGTTCCTGTTACTTTATAGCTGAAGTTGCCATTTATCTTAACGATTAGACAAATAATCTTTGTTGTACCTATGTCTAAAACAGCAAAAACATTTCTCTTTGGTTTTGCTATTACTGCAGAGTACATTAGTTAACCTTATTACGCAATTTCATTTAAATTGTAGCTTTCTTTAATAATTTATATTTCTATTATAGATATAGCAACATTTTAATATACACTAAATTCTGGACAAAAGGAAAAGCAAAACATAGAATTATAATTTTTATGTCCATATTACCAATTGTAATTGCCCCTGATGAAAGACTAATCACACGTGCCAGTGAAGTAACAGATATAAACGATAAAATTAAAGAATTAGTAAACGACATGTTCGAAACTATGTATGATGCAGAAGGTCTTGGCCTTGCTGCAGTGCAAGTTGGAGTGTTAAAGAGAATTTTTGTTGTGGATGTTCAGCTAGAAACAATTGAAAATGAGCCAGCAGGATATGAATCAATTGGCAAATTTTGCATGATTAATCCAGAAATTACGGAATTATCTGATGAACAAGTGACTCTCAAGGAAGGGTGCCTTTCAATTCCAGAGCAAAGTCATGAAATTAAGCGTCCAAAGTATCTAACTGTGAAATATAAAGACTTAGATAATGAAGAACAAACACTAAAAGCTAGTGGTTGGCTTGCAAGGTGTATTCAGCATGAATTAGATCACTTAAACGGCATATTATATATTAGACATTTATCTAAATTAAAGTATGATATGGCCATGAAAAAAGCACAAAAGATTAAAAAGCAATATGAGCAATGAAGACCTAGAATTATTAAAATTTTACCATGAAGTGGGCGTTGATTGCACACTAACAGAGGGTGAAGAGGAAAAAAAGTTGGAGAGCAAAGAGGGTGTGCAACCCTCTGTTATCCAAACTGGGACCCAGAAGAAAGATGCAGATACGCGCTGGGGTGACACTAAAGATGGAAAAGACATGTTTCCAAGTGACTGGATAATCGAAGCAAGGAAACTTGCAAGCAAATGTAATAGTGTGGATGAATTAAGAAGTGCAGTGAAGTCATTTGAAGGTTGTGAAATAAAAAAAACTGCAACTAATACTGTCTTTTCCGATGGTAATCCAAACGCAAAAATTATGCTCGTTGGTGAAGCTCCAGGGGCAAATGAAGACCTTCAAGGCATACCATTTTGTGGTGCAAGTGGAATGTTGCTCGATAAAATGTTAAATGCAATCAATCTTGATCGCACCAAAGTTTATATAAGCAATACCGTATTTTGGCGCCCACCTGGCAATAGAAAACCAACCGACCTAGAGCTTGATATGTGCAGACCATTTGTTGAGAAGCATGTTGCACTAGTTTCACCACAGGTTTTGGTTTTAGTTGGTGGAATTGCGTGTTATAGCCTTCTTGACAGCACAAAAACTATATCGAATTTGCGTGGTAGATTTCATACGTACACTAACCAATATTTGTCCAATTCAATCACCACAGCCGCTATATTTCATCCAGCTTACCTACTTCGCCAACCGGCACAAAAACGTTTAGCCTGGGAGGACTTGAAGAAGATTAGGGAGTATCTTGATAACACCAATAACTGCACAAATACCTAATAAAGTGGTAGACCTCTTGCATAGTTTTTTGCAGCATGTTAACAATCGTTAGAAACGAAAAAACTTACTTGACAAACTCCGCCAGCCCCCTTATCATGAAACTGAAGCTATTGTATTTGCTTTCGCCAATCTGCAGATTAAAAGGTAAGGATTACTTAATGTATCGGCGTCTTATGTTCAATTTTTTGCAGTATATAGATACTGTATGTCTTTACAAAACTTCATCTACATCTAGATTTTTATCTAAATAAGCTGAACGCGCTTATAAAGCGTTACAAGACATCAAAAAATGCCAATACTCGACAGAGATAGTAAAAGACTAGCTAACTCGGGGATTCTTTGTCTTTTTTTCTGCTTAGTAAATTTCTTAAACATTTGCAGCGTAAGTTAGTTGCAATTAAAAGCAGCTTAATCTTGCTTGTCAAGCGTTTAAAACATAAAAAACGCCAATATTTTAAAGCGGATAATAACCCCAGGGCTTCTTTTGCCTTTTTTTTCATTTGGTAAATTTCTTAATGTTTATAGCTAAACGACAATCGTCATCCCGCTGCTTGTTAGCGGGATCTATGCTTTGAGATACCGCGAATAAATCGCGGTATGACGTAGAGCTCGCGTTAGCTACACTTTTATGCTTACCAACTCAGTATCCAATCAAAACCTGGATTTCAGTGTCAAGCACTGAAATAACACCGAAAGGGCTACTGCTGTCTTGGATGGAAACCAGTGTCAGCTACTTGAATCTGCCACGCAAATTGCCTGCAAATTGCAATGTTCGTACAGCTGTGCGTCATGCGCTGGAATGGCATCAAGGGGTAACTTTTTATTTAAACAATGATTGTAAAATGATTATAATAAGAGATCTATTGAAATTTTAAAGTTATTAAATATTGACGCTATATACTTAAGTGTTAAAATAGAATGAAAAGTTTTTAGGAGTTTATATGGCAGCAGGTGGGAAAGCAAAGACAGCTAGTAAAAATAACCCTACTCAGCGTAAGAAAGCTGAGCAAAAAATGTATAAAGATAAACCGGTAAAACCTGTTAGATATATAGATCGTGATTCGCGCATGAATTATATGTCTGCTCAATATGACAACGGCAATCTGGTTGAAGATGAGGTAAGCGGCAATCCTATAAAGTGGGAAGCTGTATAATAGTTGTGGTTAAAGTTACTATTAATTCTAAGGAATGTGAAGTAGAGCATGGGCTCACTATAATTCAAGCTTGTGAAGTCGTGGGCGTTGAAATTCCACGTTTTTGTTATCATGAGCGTTTAGCAATTGCTGGTAATTGCAGAATGTGTTTGGTTGAAGTGGAGGGTGGACCTCCAAAACCAGTAGCCTCTTGTGCAATGCCAGTTGCAGAAGGGATGGTTATTCACACTGATACCCCTAAGGTTAAAAAAGCACGTGAAGGTGTGCTTGAGTTTTTGCTAATTAACCACCCGCTTGATTGCCCAATTTGCGATCAAGGTGGTGAATGCGATTTGCAAGATATCACGATGGCTTATGGGAAAGGAACCAGCAGACTTGATGAGCATAAGAGGGCTGTGCCAAAAAAACACTTCGGACCACTGATTGAGACTGCGATGAATCGATGCATTCATTGCACTCGGTGTGTTAGATTTTTGTCTGATGTTGCAGGTACAAATGAACTTGGAGGAATCGGAAGGGGAGAAGATGTAGAGATTAGCACTTACATAAAAAGGCATATTAGTTCTGAATTATCTGGAAATATCATAGATCTCTGCCCGGTAGGGGCTTTAACTTCAAAGCCTTACTCCTTTACAGCGCGTCCATGGGAGCTATCACATTGTGAGACTATAGATGTGCTAGATGCTGTGGGTAGCGCAATTAGAGTTGATTATCGTGGCCCGGAGGTTATGAGGATATTACCAAGGCTGAGCGAAGAGGTAAATGAAGAATGGATATCAGATAAAACCCGCTTTGCCTATGATGGACTAAAAGTTCAGCGTCTTGATCGACCTTATATAAAAAAAGATGGTAAATTAGCCCCAGTTGATTGGAATGAAGCATTAACTGTTGCTGCAAAGAAATTAAAGAATACAAAATCAAATAAAATAGCTGCAATTGCAGGTGATTTAGCAGATTGTGAGTCTATGCTTCTACTTAAAGAAATGATGCAGAAGCTCGGCTCGGGAAATATAGATTGCAGGCAGGATGGTGCAAAACTTATACCAAATAATCGTGGATCGTATGTGTTCAATACCACTATTGAAGGTATAGAGAATGCGGATTTGTGTCTGCTTATAAATACAAACCCAAGGATAGAAGCACCGATCATTAACGTAAGATTGAGAAAGAGATATTTACAGGGCAACTTTCCTGTTGCAAGTGTTGGTCCTAACATTGAATATTTGTATCATGTTGAGAAATTGGGCGATAATCCTGATATTTTGAGTGAAATAGCAAATGGAAATCATAAGTTCTGTAAGCTGCTGAGTGCTGCTCAGAGCCCTATGCTGATTATCGGTCAAGATGCATTAGTAAGAGACGATTCTGAATCAATTCTAATTCTAGCTGGCAAAATTGCAGAAGAATTTAACATGGTCAGAGATGACTGGAATGGCTTTAATGTGCTGCATAAAGCTGCAGCAAGAGTTGGTGGGCTAGATATTGGGTTTGTTCCTAAAAAAGGCGAAAGGGATATTAATCAAATATTGGAACATGCAGAAAGTGGTGAAATAGAAGTGGTTTATCTTCTTGGTGCAGATGAAATTGACACATCAAAGTTAGAAAACACATTTGTAATTTATCAAGGTCATCACGGTGATAAGGGTGCACATGTGGCAGATGTTATCTTGCCTGGTGCTGCATATACAGAAAAATATGCAACTTATGTAAACACTGAAGGTCGAGTGCAAAGAACAAATTTAGCTGTATTTCCTCCAGGTGAAGCAAAGGAGGATTGGTTAATTATTAAAAATCTCTCGCAATATTTGGATCTTTCCTTACCATATGATAGTTTATTTGACGTAAGAAAAAAATTAGATACTATCGGTCCACAGTTTAGAAATGCTGATCAAGTGATAAAAAACACATGGGTACCAATCAGCAATGGTAAAATAAATTTAAGTAATACACCTTTTACTTTAAAGGAGTGTAATTTTTATATGACGGATTCAATAAGTCGCGCTTCAAAAATAATGGCAGATTGTACTAAAGCTTTTTATGAACACGCTAGTTAATATTTTATTTATTTTAGTACCGCTACTACTTTCAGTTGCATATTTGACATACTTTGAGCGTAAGGTCCTTGCTGCAATTCAACTGAGGCACGGCCCAAGTGTAGTTGGACCTTTTGGGCTATTGCAGCCATTTGCAGATGCTATTAAGCTCCTGATTAAGGAGCCGATAATACCATTTAGAGCGAGCACCATACTGTTCATTATGGCTCCAATGCTTACCTTTATCTTGGCATTAATTGCCTGGGCAGTTATACCGTTTGGTGCTGAAGTAATTGTAGAAAATGGCCAGCAAGTAGTTATTCCTAAGGTTATAGCAAATATTAATGTTGGAGTGCTTTATGTGCTAGCTATATCGTCGCTGGGAGTATACGGCGTGATTATTGCAGGCTGGTCAAGCAATTCTAATTATGCATTTCTTGGCGCTATACGGTCGGCTGCTCAGATGATTTCGTATGAAGTTTCAATAGGCTTAATAGTTGCTACAGTCGTTATTACCACTGGAACATTAAATCTTGGAGAGATGGTGGTAGCGAAACACAATATGCCATTTTGGGTTGATTTACTACTAATGCCTATAGGAATAATATTTTTTATTTCTTTGCTTGCAGAAACTAATCGTCACCCATTTGATTTACCAGAAGCTGAAGCAGAGCTAGTCTCTGGATATAACGTTGAATATTCATCCATGCCTTTTGCCCTCTTTTTTCTTGGAGAATATGCAAATATGATTTTAGCAAGTGCTATGATGACAATATTCTTTCTGGGGGGATGGTATCCTCCGTTAGAACTTGGTTTGCTTTATAAAATTCCAGGTTTAATTTGGTTCGTTTTGAAGATAGTTATACTTTTGTTTATATTTATTTGGATTAGAGCAACAATACCTCGTTATCGATATGATCAGCTAATGCGCCTTGGTTGGAAAGTATTTCTACCAATATCGGTGCTTTGGGTGATACTCATTTCAGGGGTGTTGCTCTTTACTGGGAACTTGCCTGGATCCAATGTTTAATTTTCCAAATACAAGATTAAGACGCAGGCGCTCGAGCAAATGGGTTCGCAATTTAACAAGTGAAAATAGTTTATCAGTAAATGATCTGGTTCTTCCTCTGTTTGTTCATGACAGAGAAGAAACAACTGAACCAATTTCTGGCTTACCAGGCGTAAAGTGTTATTCAATAGATGGATTAGTGTCTATAGTTAAGGAAGCTAAAGATTTAGGGATTAATGCTGTTGCAATTTTTCCTGTAGTTGATAGTAAACTAAAATCTGAAAACGCTGAGGAAGCATATAATTCTGACAACTTAATCTGCAGAGCAATTTGTGCTGTAAAATTAAAGGTACCTGAAATTGGTATTATTGCAGACATTGCATTGGATCCATACACTATTCACGGCCATGACGGCATTTTAAAAGATAATCAGATGGATGTAGAAAACGATGAAACTATATCAGTGCTGTGTAAGCAAGCGTTTGCTTTAGCGAAAGCAGGATGTGATATAGTTGCTCCTTCTGATATGATGGATGGTAGAATAGGAAGAATCAGAAAATCATTAGATGATAACAACTTTCAAGACGTATTAATATTATCTTATGCAGTGAAATACTGCTCTAGCTTCTATGCTCCATTCAGGCAAGTCGTTGGTTCATGTGGGCTATCACATTCTATAGACAAAAGTGGTTATCAAATGGATTATAAAAATGCGCGCGAAGCAATGTGCGAAATTGAAATGGATATAAATGAAGGTGCAGACTTTATTATGATTAAACCAGGTATGCCATATTTAGATATTATCAAAACAGCAAGTGATAAGTTTAATTTTCCGATTTTTGCTTACCAAGTAAGCGGTGAGTACGCAATGATAAAAGCTGCTGCAAATAATGGCTGGCTAGATTATGACAAGGTGATTTATGAATCTTTGATTGGTTTCAAACGTGCGGGTGCAAGTGCAATATTCACTTACGCTGCACTTGATATTGCAAAAAATTTAAGTGCATAAGCCCTATAAAATTATTAAATTTTTGGCGCACGTTCTTCTACTGTTGCTGCATATTACTTAAAGTTTTCCAATACATGTTTTAAGTTGTTGATAAGTCCGTTACAATACAGTATTATAAATAATATAAACCAAGTGTTACTTAGAACATGGGGATTTTTTTTAAATTTTTGGGAAAGATGCTAGGTAAGGTTTTTCCTGCCAAAACAGTAAGCTCTCTTTTAGGAATAGGATATTTACCAAGTTGGCAGAACTATTGGTCTTCTTTTTTAATATTATTTATTGTCGATGTTATATTAATTCTTACATATGGAGGCGAATACTTACTATATAAAATGCCAGACTCAGGAATAGTTGTAGCTGCTGTTTTTACAAAATTGGCAATAGTTATGTTAGTAATGCAATTAATTGGAATATTTATTTTTCATGCTCAAGACCCTTCAGCAAACAGTGGTGAAGAAATAGTAATACAAATAGCGTCAGGGCAAGTACTGACTGTAGCACTTTCAATGCCGGCAATGATGTCGATTTATTATGCTGTAAGTAAACTCTATGGGAGTATATGTAAGCAGATGTTTCAATGCCCATTTTGGTTTAATGATTTTATGCACTTTTTCTTTTTTCTTATGATACCTTACGTATTTTTTAATGTCGTAGAAGTGATAAAACCATGGCCAATAAGTTCAATACAGCTCAGCTATAATAATGCAATGTCAATTACATTTGAGGGGATTTTTCACACATTTTATGCGGTGATTTTACTGTATTTAACAGCATTTATATTCTGCGATTTAACTATGCATGATGCAATTGTCCTAAATAAAAGCATAATTCAGTATGTGAGGGAAAGTTCAGCAGTTTTAGGTGATTATTTACATGATACTGTTAAAAAAATAGGTATTGAATAGTACTTATTTATTTATATATTTAGTATAAAAAGTGTGCAATTTGTGTGAACTTACAAAGTATAATAAAAGAGTTACAAGATTTTTGGGCTGGTGAAGGGTGCGTTATACTTCACCCATACACATCTGAAGTTGGTGCTGGCACATTACATCCCGCAACAATTATGTCTGCAATTGATACAAAACCGACAAAAATTGCATATCTACAACCAGTAATTAGGCCAGCAGATGGGCGCTATAGTGATAATCCTAATCGCTTGTATCAACATCACCAATATCAAGTTATAATAAAGCCATCTGGTAATAATTTACAAGACGTCTATTTAGATAGCTTAAAAGTTCTTGGCATATCTACAGAAAAATGTGATATTAAGTTTGTTGAAGATGATTGGGAAAACCCAAGTGTTGGTGCATCAGGACTTGGATGGGAAGTTACATGCAATGGAATGGAAGTAACACAGCTTACTTATATACAGCAAGTTGGAGGGATTGACTGCAAGATGATTCCTGGTGAGGTGGCATATGGGTTGGAACGTTTAGCAATGTGCATACAAGGTGTAGATAATGTTTACGATATAATTTGGAACGATAACGGTGTAACTTACGGAGATATTTTTAAACAAAGAGAATATGAATTTTCTTATCTAGCGTTAGATTATTATGATACTAAAGTGGTACAGCAGCAATTTGAAGATACGGAAAAATTATGTAAGTTCCTTATTGAAAAGGAGCTACCAATGGCAGCTTATGACCAATGTATTAAAACTAGTCACCTACTTAATCTGCTTGATGCAAGAGGTGTGCTTGGTGTGAATGAACGTACAGCTTATATTGGTAGAGTTAGAGAGCTGACAAAAAAATGTTGTGAATTGTACATGAGTAAATAGCGTATGTCGTTGCAGTTATTATTTGAGTGCCTTTCAGAAGAAATACCACCGAGAATGCAGAATGTAGTTGCAACTCAAGTTAAAAGCTGTATTGCCAATGTTTTTAACAAAAATAATGTAAAATTTACATCAATGGAGGTTTTTATAACGGCACGTCGCATTACCCTATTTGTCGACAACATAAATGCTTTGGAGCTAAAGGATTCCAATAACGAAGTTAAGGGACCAAACATTAACGCACCAAAAAGTGCTATCGAAGGTTTTTTAAGAAAATATCAGAAAAATGAAGAAGATTTGCTCGTTCGAAAAGTAAATAATGAGGATTTTTACTTCATTAAAAGAGAAAGCTGCTCATTTAACATCAGAGAATTCCTCAAAAATCAACTGGAGGAAATGCTCAAAAACTTTTCTTGGTTGAAGAGCATGAGATGGGGCGAAGGAAAAGAAAGGTGGGTTAGGCCAATCAAAAACATTTTATGCATTTTAAATGACGAAATAATACCTGTGTCTTTTGCAGGGATCACAGCATCTAACACAACATATGGCCATCGATTTCTCTCAAGTGGTACAGCGTTAACTGTTAAAGCACCTAAAGACTATTTTGAATTGCTAGAAAAAAACAGTGTAATTCTCCAAATGGACAAAAGAAAGCAATTTATACTAGATCAGATTAATAAATTCACAAAAGAGCAGAATTTACAACTTGAGAAAAATGATTATTTACTAAATGAATTGACAGGGCTTATAGAGTGGCCAATCGTACTGTTTGGTGAAGTGAATCAAGAAAAGTCATTTGGATTACCGAAGGAAGTAATACTTAGTATAGTTAATACACAACAAAAATACCTTGCTTTAAGTAATGGAAAGAGAATTTCACACTTTGTCACTGTTGTCAACGTCAACAATGGTGAAGTTATTAAAGGACACGAAAGAATATTAGAAGCACGTCTTGCTGATGCCCAATTTTTAATATCTCAAGATAAAAAGGAAAATCTAGATTATTATGTCAAAAAATTAGGTTTGATATTATTTCATGCTTCACTTGGCAGCGTGGGGGAAAAGGTGAAGCGTATTACGGCTCTGTCAAAGTATATAGCTATATTTATTCCACATGCTTCGCTGATAAAAGTTGAACGCGCTGCATATTTGGCAAAAGCTGATTTGGCAACATCGATAGTAAGAGAGTTTCCAGAATTACAAGGAGTAATGGGTGGATATTATGCTTCTTATTTTCAAGAAGATAGAGAAATAGTGGAAGCTATAACTGAGCATTATAAGCCAATCGGGCCAGAGCAAGAGTGTCCTAAATATCCTTCTGCAATTGCTGTGTCAATTGCAGACAAAGTGGATAGCTTAGTTGGTTTAATTGCAGCAGGTGAGAAAATCTCTGGTTCGTATGATCAGTTTGGTTTGCGGAGAATGACAATTGGTATAATTAGGACAATACTTGAAAATAATTTGCATATTCCAATTAGGCTAATGATAGACAAGTCAGTATCTTTATATTCAAGGCTTCTATTTAATAAAAATACAACATCAGTTGATAAGCCAAATAGAAAACAAATTTCAGAACTAGTATTTAGATTCTGCTTAGAAAGATTCAAGGTTATTTTAAAAAATAGAGATATAAGGCAAGATGTTGTAGATTCAATACTATATAAAATCGATATTAATGATCTGCTGACAGCAGAAAAGCAAACTGTTATATTGGATCGTTATCTTAGTACTCCAGAAGGTGAACAAATTCTAAGCACTTACAAAAGAGTCAGTAACATGATGAGCAAAGCAAGGAAAAGTGATGGCACTACTTATAGTGCATCTTACGGTAAGAGGTTTTTGATTGAAAGTGAAGAAATTGCGCTATCAAATTGTGCTATAACTGCTTGTAAAAACATAAAACAAGCGATAAAAAATAACCACTTTAATGTAGCACTTGATGAACTTGCTGGTTTTGCTCCGTTTATCAATCAGTTTATGGACAGTATAAAGATTAACTGTGATTCTGATAAGCTGAGAAGAAACAGATTATCTTTGCTTGAAAATGTAGTTTCCACCTTTCATTTAGTAGCAGATTTTAACCTCATACAGGTTAAGCAATGGATAAATGCTTAGGCAACTATAAAGAACAAATCAAATCATCTCCACAGTCCTGTGGCGTGTATAAGATGGTCGGAGATAAGAATAAAGCTTTATATGTTGGAAAAGCAAAAAACTTAAAGTCAAGGTTATCCGACTACCTTCAATTCGAAAATCTTTCTGAACGAATTAGAGTTATGCTCTTACAGGTTATTAAGGTTGAAATATTCATCACTGAGAATGAAATCGAAGCACTGCTTCTTGAAGCACAGCTAATAAAATCATTGAAACCACTTTATAATATTGTGCTTAAGGATGGAAAATCTTATCCTTATATAACAATTTCCAAGCACGATTATCCAAGAATAGCAAAATATAGAGGCAAATTTAAGAAGAATGAGTTTCATTATTATGGTCCCTTTACATCTGCCGCTGCTGTTAAGCAAACTATATTATCATTGCAAAGAGCTTTTCTCTTGAGAGTATGTTCAGATCAATACTTTTCATCAACAAAAAGACCATGTATTGAGTATCAAATTAAGCGCTGCTCAGCACCATGCATAAACAAAATCACAAAAGACGACTACTGCCAATCAGTAAAACAGGCACGAAATACATTGCTTGGAAGAAATAAGGAAGTGAAAGAACAGTTACTTTTCACAATGAGAAAGTGCAGCAGTGAAGAAAACTATGAGCTTGCTGCTATATATAGAGATCGGGTAAAGTTTCTTGAGCAAATTCAAATACAGCACACGGATTTTTCTTTTGAAAAAGATGCAGATTTCTTCAGTATTGTACGTGAAGAGGATCTAGCATGTATTAGTGTGTTATCGTTCAGAAATAAAGACAACTACGGCAGCACTCCTTACTTTGCCGAGAACTGTGGTGATCACTCAAATGATGAAATTTTATCCACCTTTTTGGTCAATTTTTATAATTCAGCTAACATACCTCCAATACAAATTTACGTTCCAGATTCTATTGTGGATAAGGAAATTATAGAACAAGCACTATATAAGGTTGCTCAAAAGCCAGTAAAAGTTCTGCATGCAAAGAATAAAAAAGAGCGTGATTTATTGAAATTTGTTTATGATAACTCTCAGCATAGCTTAGAGCAGAAGCTTATCGATTATAGAAATAACCTAGAAAAGCTTGAAGAGCTTAGCAAAATCTTCTTGTTACCAAACATTCCAAAGCGTATTGAGGTTTATGACAATAGCCATATATTTGGAAACCAACAAATTGGTGTAATGGTTGTTGCAGGGCAGGAGGGTTTTTTAAAAAGTGAGTACAGAAAATTTACTATAAAGGAAAAATTTTCAGGCGATGACTATAAAATGATGAGGGAAGTGCTAACCAGACGTTTCTCCGGCAATATAAAAGGCATAATACCTGATTTTTTACTGATTGATGGTGGACCAGGACATGTTTCCATAGTACAGAATGTACTGGAAGTATTGAATATAAACGTTCCTTTTGCTTGTATGGCAAAAGGTCCTGATCGTAACGCAGGAAATGAAAGATTTTATATGCTGGGCAGGGAAGAATTCAGTCTGGCAAATGACAGCAAAGTCATGCTTTACTTACAATCGCTGCGTAATGAAGCCCACCGTTTTGCGATAACTTCACATAGAAAAAAACGCGATAAACAGTTTATAGTTTCACAATTAAGCAAAATACCCGGCATTGGCAACAAAAGAAAAAAAGCGTTGATGTCTTATTTTGGTTCAGTGAAAAATATAAGCAAAGCTTCTCTGGCTGAAATTCAAAACGTACCTGGAATTAGTAAAGGTTTAGCAGAAGTCATTCTTAAATACGTGAATTATAAGAGAGGAGTACTGGAATGACACAAAACCCGTTTTATTATTAGGGAATTTATATCTTAAAACCGCAAAAAAAGGTGTGTGTATTTGTGAGAAAAAATCTCCATGAAATTTAATGTGGTGGGACTAGTGCGATTCGAACGCACGACCTTCGGATTAGGAGTCCAACGCTCTATCCTGCTGAGCTATAGTCCCGTGTTTCCTACCATTCATGTAAAGTTATAGCAAAAAATCCTTTCTTTTCTAGATTTCTTGCATAACCAATTTATGACGACAAAAAACATTTCTGTACTTCTTGAGTATAATGCTATTATATTTAATAACATGGTTTAAGTAAGATTAATGCTAGTTAACAATATTGGTTATTTCTATAACAATCAAAACGACTTTGCTTTAAGCAATATAAACATTAAAGTAAAGAAAGGAAATGTTGCATGTTTATTGGGGCATTCTGGCTGTGGCAAGTCAACAATTTTGAAATTAATTGCGGGGATAGAAAATCCAAAATCTGGAACTATTTTTATAAATGATAGGTTAGTTGCAAGTAATAAGGCATCAGTCGCTATAGAACATAGAAATATCGGATTGATTTTTCAGCATTCTGCATTATTTCCTCATAAAACAGTAGTAGAAAATATAACCTTTGCTATCCGCAGCTCTTCCAAGAGAGAAAAGCACCTAATTGCATTGGAAATCTTGAAGTTACTCAATATAGAAAAATATGAAAATATGTACCCTAACGCCTTATCTGGAGGACAGCAACAATTAGTTGCAATAGCAAGAGTGATGGCACAAAACCCTGATGTTGTGTTGTTAGATGAACCATTTTCTAATTTAGATATACTGCTCAAGTGCCGAATAAGACAACATATATTGTCCCTTTTTAGAAGTAAAAATATCCCTGTGCTAATGGTAACTCATGACCCGCAAGAAGCATTGAAAGTTGCAGATTTTATCTACGTAATGAAAAATGGTAAAATTATTCAATCAGGAGTTTCTAGCGATATATACCATAGGCCTCAAGATGATACGCTAGCAAAGTTTTTTAGTGAGCTCTCTTCTACTCTACAGTTAAGCGAAAAGTTTCCACTTATTCGCTGCAAGAAAATAATCTAGTTTGGGATTGTTATAAAATAATTAAAAAACCTTGATTTATAATTAAATAAAGGTGATATAATCTATGTGTTACTTGACTTCAGTCAAGTTTTAATATTTAAAGGTCAATATTTTAAATGGAGGTGAAAATGAGTTTAGGACCATGGCAATTGTTTCTAGTCTTAATAATAATTTTAGTTCTGTTTGGTGCAGGCAGATTACCGCAAGTTATGGGTGATTTAGGAAAAGGCATCAAAAACCTTAAACAGGAGCTTAAGGACTCAGAAAAATTATCGTCTAATGAACCAGATCGTTAGCGTCCTCATACTTCGTGACATGCACCTTAGTGCATGTCATCTGTTTAAAAACTTAGTCAGGTTAAAGAATGAAAGAGATGAAGTGTTGGTATGAAATAAATAACAAATATTGAAATACAGCAACAACTATGTTAGCTTAAGAGGAATATTTTATTAAAGGATAATTGTGCAAAAAAGTGAGAAACTAACTAAAGATAAAAAACTAGCTTCTGATATTCTAAAAGAGGTTGCAGATACCAATAACAATGATAGCAATAAAGTAACTTTGTTTGACATTAAAACAGCTTTGCATGAGCGCGGTTTTGGTATTTTAATAATCATCTTCTCCTTGCCGCTATCGGTGCCTATACCGGTTCCACCTGGTTATACAACTATTCTTTCTATACCTTTAATCTTATTCTCACTGCAGCTTCTATTTGGATTTGATTCTCCTTGGATGCCCAGTTGGCTAGAAAGAAGATCTTTTCAGCGTTCAACACTAGCTCTTGTGGTAGAGAAAACTTCCCCTGTATTAGAAAAAATAGAAAAATTCATGAAGCCAAGACTGTCTTTCATTTTCTATGGGCCTGGTGAGAAGATTCTGGCTTTTATGATGTTGCTTTGTGCAATAATAATAGCTCTTCCATTACCTTTTACTCACTTCCTTCCTGCAATTGGCACAACTCTTATTTCACTTAGCATTATGAGTAAAGACGGGTTTCTATCCATATTGGGAGTTTTAGTATCATTGTGCGCGTTGTTGCTTACTCTTGTTGTAATAGTCAAAGGACCACAACTTATAACCGGAGCACTTTCTCTTCTTAAAAGCTTTACAACACTTTAACAAAAGAACGAATTACTAGCGCAAAATGAATAATGCATATTGAAATAAAACAATAGTTGTGTTAAGAATTATTTTTATCAAAGGTTTTTCGTGTCAAGAAATGATAAGTTGACTAAAAGTGATAAATTAGCTTCTGATATTCTAAAAGAAGTTGCAGATACCAATAACAATGATAGCGATAAAGTAACTTTGTTTGACATTAAAACAGCTTTGCATGAGCGTGGTTTTGGTATTTTAATAATCATCTTCTCCTTGCCGCTATCGGTGCCTATACCGGTTCCACCTGGTTATACAACTATTCTTTCTATACCTTTAATCTTATTCTCACTGCAGCTTCTATTTGGATTTGATTCTCCTTGGATGCCGCATTGGTTGGAAAGAAGGTCTTTTCAGCGTTCAACACTAGCTTTTGTGGTAGAGAAAACTTCTCCAGCATTAAAAAAAATAGAAAAGTTCATGAGACCAAGAATGTCTTTTATTTTCTATGGGCCCGGTGAAAAAATTTTAGCTTTTATAATGCTGCTTTGTGCGTTATCAATAGCTCTTCCACTACCTCTTACTAACTTCATTCCTGCAATTGGTACGACTCTTATTTCGCTTGGTATCATGAGTAAAGATGGGTTTCTATCCATATTGGGAGTTCTAATATCATTGTGTGGGTTATTGCTTACTCTTGTTGTAGTAGTCAAAGGGCCACAACTTATCATTGGGGCATTTTCTTTTCTCAAAAGCTTCGTATATGGTTAGGCTTTACAACACCTTAACAAAAAAAAAGGAGCTTTTTACACCTATCGATAAAGATCATGTGAAAATGTATGTTTGCGGACCAACAGTATATGACACAGCACATATAGGCAATGCACGGTCTGTTGTTGTGTATGATGTGTTATTTCAGCTACTTAAGTTTTGTTATGGCAAAGTTACCTATGTGCGTAACATAACCGACATTGATGATAAGATAATTAATGCAGCAAGTGAAAAAAATAGCAACATAGAAAGTATCAGCACATATTACACCAAGGCTTTTCATGAAGATATGAGAAGCATAAATTGTGCAGAGCCAACACACGAGCCAAAAGCAACGAAAAACATAAATTATATTATAGAACTAATTGAATATTTGCTGCGATCTGGTCATGCTTATGAATCCAATAAACATGTATATTTTAGTGTAGAATCTTACCATGAATATGGTGCTTTATCAGGAAAAAAAACTGATGAATTGGTTCCAGGTAGCAGAGTTGAAGTTAATGAAAATAAAAAGCACCCGGGAGATTTTGTGCTGTGGAAGCCTGCAAATGATATTGACTACAAACTTTCAAGTTATTGGAATAGCCCATGGGGAGAGGGCAGGCCTGGATGGCATATAGAATGCTCAGCAATGTCATATGCTTACCTTGGCAAAGATTTTGATATTCATGGTGGCGGCATAGATTTACAATTTCCTCACCATGAAAATGAAATTGCACAGAGTAAGTCTGCATTTGCTGGATCAATGTTTGCAAAATACTGGATACATAACGGCTTTCTTACAGTAAACGAAGAAAAAATGAGCAAGTCCTTATTTAATATAGTCAAAGTAAGGGATTTGCTAGATAGTGGAATAAAGGGTGAAGTAATACGCTATGCACTGCTCAAAACTCACTACAGAAAACCACTTGATTGGACAGAAAACGTTATTTCTGACGCACAGGAAACCTTAAATAAATTTTATCGGCTATCACGTGATTTAGATACAATAAATGAAAGTAACGCAGAGATTTCTGAAGATTTTATAGACGCTTTAAAAAACGACTTAAACATTCCTGAAGCTCTAGCTATATTACATGAAATGGCTGCAAAAATTAACAAAATGAGTAATGAAAGTGAAAAGCTAAAATTAACTGAGAGTTTTGTTAAGAGTGCCAGATTTATTGGTCTTCTTGAGTCAAGTTATCAAGAGTGGTTTACTGCTGGTGTGAGTCATCAAGAAATAGAAAGATTGATAGATTTAAGAAGAGCAGCAAAACAAAATAAAGATTATAATACTGCAGACAAAATAAGGGACCAGTTGAAACAAATGGGGATTACAATTTCTGACAATGAAGATGGTACAACAACCTGGTAAACTCATATGGAAAACTACTTCCTGTTATTCACAGATAGTCTAGTATCATCATTAGTCTTACCCATACATCAAGGTTTTGTGTTCAATACCATGCTTTATTTCAGGTCGTATCACACTCCACTACTGATGTTATTTTTTGGAGTACTAGGATCAAGCCTTGGTGGAATAGTTAACTGGTCTTTAGGTAGAATAACAATCTCTATACGAAAATCATACCACAAACTAGAGAACGAGCATAAAACACCAAAAATCGTAAAAAATCTACTGATTTGTGCAGTTACATTACTTTCATGGGTGCCAGCACTTGGAAGTGTGATTCAAATTTTATCAGGTTATTTTAAGTTAAACCTTTATACCCTTGCCCCTTTAATCATTCTATCTAATTTCTTCTATTTGTTATATCTAATACTTACTTTTGGAGTATAACAGCTATAGTACTACAGCCATTAAAGCCCACTTCTGTCATCCTATAGCCTGGAGCTATAAATTATAGCCTTTCTTATAATAGTCCGAATGCGATAAGATATGTGTTTATGGCTATAGCAGGCCAGTAGCATATTACGGTCTGTTCGGATTATTGTAAAAAGAGCTATAAATGCAAAATTTCAATAGTCATGGGATGCACCATGAGCTAAAAGCAATTCCACAAGGTCCCTATGATTGAAATCAGTGGCATAATGTAATGCTGTTCTTCCTTCATTATTTTTAGTGTTAACGTCTGCGTTGTGTTTTAGTAATACCATAGCTATATCGACTTTTCTCATCAGAGTAGTATGATGTAGTGGTGTTTTGCCATCTTTATCCTTAGCGTTGACATTAGCACCTTTTTCAATAAGGTACTTTGTTAGTTCTAAGTTTTCATCTTCAACAGCGGTGTGTAATGGAGTTTCATTACTTCCGTTTTTAACATTAACATCGGCACCTTTACTGATCAGACATTTTACTATACTTAAGTCCTCACTAAAGGTAGCCATATGGATAGCGAGGTGTAACGGTGTTTCGTCATTTTTACCCTTAGCATTGACTTGAGCACCTTTTTCAATAAGATATTTCATTATTTCTAAGTCTCGATTTCTTGCAGCATGATGTAATGGAGTTTCATTGCACCTGTTTTTAACATCAACATCAATACCTCTTTCTATAAAATATTTTACTACTTTTAGTTTTCCACTTTTAACAGCAAAGTGTAATAAAGTATTACCAATTTTAGTCTTGATACTAAAATAAGTATCCTTTCTAACAAGATATTCCACTACTTTTAAGTTTCCACTTCTAGCAGCATAGTGCAACGGAGTTTCATTATCTCTGTTCTTAACATTAATATCAGCGTTATATTTTAGCAGTATTTTTACCATATCAACCTTTCCCTTCATAGCAGCAAAATGGAGTGGAGTGTTGCTATACTTATCCTTGGCATTAACACCAGCATTTTCTTGAATGAGGTATTCTGTTGTTTCCAACATTCCATTCAAATCATCTCCCCATAATAGACGGTTATTCTTGGCAATCAAGTGTAATGGTGTCCAGCCATGTTTACCTTTGGCATCAATATCACTACCACCTTCAACAAGACATCTTACTACCTTCAAGTTCGCGTACAGAACTGCCCAGTGCAATGGTGTTAGATCATTATTACCTTTAGCATTAACGTCAGCACCTCGTCTTACAAAATACCTTACCACATCAATCTCTCCCCTGGTAACAACCCAATGTAGTGGAGTATCACCATATCTGTCTTTAATATCAATTCCTTTACCAACAAGGTACTTTACCGCCTCTAGTTTTGCAAACCTAACAATCTCATGAAACATAGTTTTGCCATTGCTGTCCCTAGTACTAACATCAATACCTTTTTCTTTCATAATATATTTTGCTATATCAAAATTTTCGCTCTCAACAGCCCAGTACAACGGAGGCCAGCAAAACCAATCTTCAGTGTCAAAATTAGCACCCTTACCTATAAAATACTTTACTATGTCTAATTTTCCATACCTAACAGCCCAGTATAATGGTGTCTGATAATAATAGTCCCTAGTATCAACATTAGCACCTTTATCGATCAGGTATTCCACTATGTTCAACCATCCACTTCCAGCAGCTAAATGTAATGGAGTAACGCTATACTCACATTTAGCATTAACAACCCCTCTAAATTTGTCTGAATATTTTTCTTCCATATGCGTTAATATGGCCTTAATTGCTTTATAATTACCATTTCCCGTAAGTAAATGTAATGGTGTACTACTGTATTCACCGTAAGTGGAATTAAAATAAAAGTCACCAATTAACTTACCTTGTTTACTTACATATCTCCAAATAGATGTAGCATGACTTGCACTGTTTTGCGCCGCATTACCACTATTTATCAATTCTAGAGCTTTTCTGAGGGTTTTCTCTTCTTGTCGGTTCTCTTGTAATTTTAATCTTGTTACTTTCTGTACTAACCTATGGACATTTAATACACTTTGGTTTTGTTCATCGCCCACCATGGAATATCTCACAAGTAAACGGATGGCTAGCTTTAACTGCTTTTTCTTATAATCACTTACCAAATTTAAGAATATTTCTCTAGCGATTTTATCAGGTGCAAAATAAGCCAAAACATCTAAAATCTCTGAAGCTAATGGTCCATATTGTTCATCACTTCTTACTTTATCCATCGTAACTTCCCAAGCTGTAAAAGTTGTTTTAGTATAGTCATTATCAATTCCTTGAAATATTTTAGACTTAAGTAACTTCTTAGCTTTCTTTTCATACTCTTTTAGATAATCACTAATTTCGAACTTCTCTGTTATTCTCTGGTCTTCGATATATGATACTGCTTGTTGTATAGCTAAAGGAAAGCATTGCAACCTTCTTACCAAATTTTCTATCTCCCGATCTTGCGATTTATCTTTTTTTGGTATATTAAATCCTTTTTTAACAAATTCTATAGCGTCTTTTAGTTCCAATCCCTCTAGTACTATAACATCTATCCCCTTCTCCAGTTCTTGATCATGTGAAGTAATCAAAATATGAGGCTTGTTAAGATCAGGAGATAAAGAAAATGGCAAAAATTTACTTATCTTTTTGTACTCTTGAACGTTATCGAAAATGAACAGGCTCCTCCTTCTTGCAAAGAAAGCAAATACTTCTCTAACAATAGTTTCTATCGTTTTGTCGTTTCTGTACTTATCTTTGGGAGAAATACCTAGTCTATTATCTCTAGCTAATCTCAAGAAAGAATCTTTCATAGTTTCAAAGTTTTCAGCGTCTATCCATATAACATTGCCGTCATAACATCTTCTATATTTACAAGCATATTTTCTAGCCAACTGGCTTTTTCCCATCCCCCCAGGACCACTAATAGACGTTATGTATGAAATTACAGCACCTTTGGGATTGCGTCGTAGCGAATCATGTAGCATTCCCAATTCCTCATCTCTTCCTGTAAATAGTCTGACTGGACCTCTGACATCAAACCAAACCGCTCCTAAAATTTCCTCTCTTATTTTTTCAATTAGGGCTTTCGCCTGTTCATATGATAGAAACTCCTCTTCTTCTTTTTCCAGCAAAATCAGCACTTCTTCCTGGTAACGGCTGTAGAAGTGACTTGCATCAGTATTGCTGAATTCCTTGCCCAATTCACTCTTAATAATTTCACTAAGTTCAGTTCCGCTTGGCAAATTGACTGCAAATACTAATTTATTTAAAAAGTCTTCTATTTCTTTATCACTGACTTCTCTACCTACCTCACGCTTTATAAAATTCTTATTCTCCTGCAAATATGAGATAATGCTATCATCAAATTTATATCTTACACCATCACCTACATCCAGAAACTCATCTTGTGTGTCTATTCTTATGACTGAAATTTCCTTTCCTTTATTCTTCCCACTCGGCATCATTCTCAGCTTTCTTACTGGATGCGATGTCGAATCCGCGGAATCAAAATCATCATTTGTAATAATGACAAAATCCTCTATTTCACCCTCAAACTCTCCACTACTTTTGATCTTTAAATAAGCAATGAGATATTTTATTAAGCCAAATGCACCATTCTTTCCCGGTGTTAATAAGTCACCTATACTGATCTTTTTGTGCCTACCCTGCCTGTGCTTGACTTGTATGAATCTATGTACTATTTTCCCATCTTGTTCATACCGAAGAACAATATCATCAAAATCCTTAGCTGATTTTTTCTCTGTGAATAGGCGGAAAGAATACTCTCTATCTACTGCATGTTTAGGAAACAGCATTAGCCATCTTGCTTGATACATAATACCATGAAAGGTGCGCTTAACCGCCGAGCAGGATAATCTTACAGGCATCCTCAACCTCACATAATTTTAAAGATGGTGCCGACAAATGGTAAAAAAATAATAAAATTATATGTCATGAGATTAAAGATATCGTAGCGTAAATCTGAGAATATCTACGAGATGTGCTGTTATGTAAATAAAAAAATGTGACTAATTACTTAATCTTTCACTCAAAATTGAATTCACGACATCAGGGCTGGCTTTTCCCTTGGTAAGTTTCATAACTTCGCCGACAAAGAATCTGTATAACTTTGTTTTACCGCTTTTGTATTCTTGAACTTTATCTTGGTTGTTATTGATGATTTTGTCGATAACTTCTGATATTTGACCTTTATCGGTTATTTGCTTTAGGTCCTGCTCTTCTATAATAAGGGATGCAGGTTTGCCAGTTTCAAACATAATATCAAAAATTTGTTTGCCAAGTTTAGCAGAGATTGTTCCATCAACGATAAAATCTAAGAGCTCGGACAGGGCATTGGCTTTGATTGGAGAGCTCACAATATCAATATTTGCTTTATTTAAACGACCGAAAAGCTCTACAGTTAACCAGGTGACCGCGAGCTTTGAATCATGTTTTTTTATCAATTCCTCAAAGTAATCAGCAATCGCTTTATCGGAGGTAATGACGTTTGCATCGTATTCATTGATACCTAATTCCTCAATGTATCGCAGCTTTTTTTGATCTGGCAACTCGGGTAAAGATGATTTAATAGAATCGATTTTATCCTGGCTTACCTCAACAGGTAATAAATCAGGCTCAGGGAAGTATCTATAGTCGCTTGCATCCTCTTTGCTTCTCATCACTTTTGTTTTTCCCAAAGCAACATCAAACAATAAGGTATCTTGACTTATTTCTTCTCCACTTTCTAAAATTTCAATTTGTCTTTGTATTTCATAGTCTATAGCTTGCACAATATAACGTATCGAGTTCAGATTTTTTATCTCACAACGAGTGCCAAATGTACTACTGCCTTTTAGGCGGACAGAAACATTTGCATCACAACGAAGTGATCCCTTTTCCATATCACCATCACACGAACCAATGTAACGCAAAATCTGCCTCAATTTTTTCGTGCATTCTGCAGCTTCCGCAGATGAACGGAGATCTGGCTCTGAAACAATTTCCATTAAAGCAACCCCTGCACGATTTAACTCTACATAAGTTCTGCTTTCCTCATGAACGCTCTTTCCTGCATCTTGCTCTAAATGAATTCTCGCAATTCTTATTTCTTTTTCATTGTCGTTGATAAATACTCTACCGTTTTTAACTATTGGCTCAAAAAACTGAGTTATCTGGTAACCTTGTGGTAAATCAGGATAAAAATAATTTTTCCGATCAAAGTAAGAATACTTATTAATTTCTGCAGAAAGTGCAAGACCAGTGCGTATTGCTTGCTCTATGCAGTAGTAATTTAGTATTGGCAGCGTACCTGGCATTGCCGCATCAACTAGAGAAACTTGAGTGTTATGCTCAGCACCAAATTCCGTTGATGAGCTAGAAAATAGCTTCGTATTAGAAGAAACTTGAGCGTGTACCTCAAGCCCAATTACCGCTTCCCAATCCTCTTTCGTCATGTATTTTATTTAAATGATAATCTTAATATTCTGCAAAATTAGCACAAAAAGTCAAAACAAAACTCATGTTAGCTAAGTGGTATGCAGATTGTTTTACCCATAGAAACGGGTTAAATGCAAAAGATTACTTGACAAGCTTCGCCAGCCCTCTTATCATAAAATTGAAGCTATTTATTTATCTTCTCTGTACAGATTAAATGACAAAAAAACTCACGTATCTGGCGTCTCATGTTTAATTTTTTGCACTATGTGCACCTTATGTCTTTATAAAACTTCTACCTACATAAGCTGAAACGCGCTTATAAAGCGTTTAAAACATAAAAAAACGCCATACTTGAAAGTATAATGTAAGTAATTAGCCAACCACGGGGCTTCTTTTGCCTTTTTTTTCGTTTGGTAAATTTCTTAATGTTTGTAGCTAAACGATAACCGTCATCCCGCTACTTGTTAGCGGCCGAGATACCGCGAATGAATCGCGGTATGACGTAGGATTGCTGTCATTCCAGTGCCAAGCACTGGGATCCAGCCTTTATTATTTGGTTGAAATTAAGTCTTCTGTATCCCAGTGTCAGCTACTTGGATGACACCTTCTTTTTCCTGGATTCCAGTGTCTGGGCACTGGAATGACATCCTCCCTTGTGGAGATTGCTCTCAAATCACAATGTTCGTACAGCTATGCAAACACAAAGGTGTCATTCCAGCGCGTGACGCTGGAATCCAGTTGAGCTATTTCAACAAAAATACTACATTTTGAGATGAACGTTCCAGACTTATTTACAAGTATAACAATTGAAGTCTGGATTCCAGTGTCAAGCACTGGAATGACATCATAGGGGCACTGCCCTTTTGGATGGAAACCAGTGTCAGCTACTTAGATGATACCTTTTTTCTACTTAGTTTGGGTTATGCAAGAAGTCTATTGCATTCCTGAGCAATTTGATTCATTATTCTTTTTGTAAAAAATTTTCTTAACTTTCTCTCCACTTTTTTGGTAAGGTCACTTTAAAGGAAGTCTAATAGATGCTACATAGAAATCCAGATGAGTTTCTAAAGTCTATTCCAAAAGATAAGCGCATAATGTGCCTTGACATGGGAGAAAAGCAAATAGGCATAGCATTTAGCGATAAAACACAGCTCATAGCCACAGCTCATAGCATATATCACAGAAAAAATATGAGCAAAGATTTAGGTTATCTGCATAGAATATTCAAAGAAAATGAATCTGGATCAATGGTAATAGGACTACCATTAAAAATGGACGAGCAAGAAACTAAATGGTGTAAAACTATAATCCAATTCGCAAATAAAATAATAAAAAAATATAAAGTAAATATATACTTACAAGACGAAAGCTTCTCAACATCTATCGCAACTCATACACTAAAAATTACTGGAATATCAATCACAAAATCGAAAAAAATAGATGATAAAATCTCCGCATGTATTATTTTGCAACGAACGTTAGACAAGATAAATACAATCAAATAGTTTTTCCAGATCTGGAAATCTTCAAACTGAATCCCATATAAAAGTTACTCAACAAAACAAGAACCTTTCGTATAAGCATGACAAATTGCTACAGCAAGAGCGTCAGCAGCATGGTGGCATTTTATACTCAAATTTTTAACTATTTGCTTCACCATAAATATCATCTGATCCTTATCAGCATGGCCATTTCCGGTAATGCTTTTTTTTACATAGTTTGCATCATATTCATTCATAGTTAGCTTTGTTATTTTTAACGCTAAAATTACAACCCCTCTTGCATATCCTAAAGTTAGTGAAGATTTAGGATTTTTATTAACAAAAATTTTCTCCACCGCAGCTTCATTCGGAGAGTATAGGGAAATTACTTTCTTTAATTGTTCAAAAATTATATGTAGGCGTTCACCTGTACCCAATTTACCATCAGTTGATATGGTACCGCCGCCCAAAAATTCAATATTATTTTTTTCGTTCAGGCTGATAATGGCCCACCCAGTCTTGCTTATTCCTGGATCTAGACCTATTATTTTAACCACTTAATAAACGCTTAACCAATAGACAAACAAAAATAAAAATATCCAGACTACATCTACAAAGTGCCAATACCAGGAGGCAAACTCAAAGCACAAATGGTCCTGAAGTGTAAATTGGCCTTTCCGTGCTCTAAATAAACACACTGATAAAAATATTATTCCTATTATAACGTGTGCGCAGTGAAAACCGGTAATCATATAAAAATTGGATGTATAAATAAGCTTTTCTCCTGTTTCTTGTAGAGAAAAACTCGCTTCATGATACTCTATTGCTTGCACTATTATAAAAAAAACTCCAAGCAATATAGTTATGGACAGCATTTTAATCATGCTCTTTTTATCATTTTTAAGTAAAGAGTGATTTGCCCAAGTAATTGTTGTACCAGAAAGCAATAATATTAATGTATTCATGAATGGTAGTGACCACGGATCAGGTGGCAAAATTCCTTCAGGGGGCCATTCAACTTTTTTTGCAGGAGAAAACGCCTCAAATAAAAAAACTGGATCAAGCCAGGCTTTAAAGAATGAACAAAAGAACACTATAAAAAATACGACCTCCGAGAGAATAAACAAGTACATTGCAAATTTGAGTCCATGTTTTACAATGGCAGTGTGACATTTGTCATAAATGGCCTCCCTTATTACATCTCTCCACCAATAAAACAGCACCCCTGATACTGCGGAGATTCCCAAAACTAAACAAAACATTCCGACAATTTGTTTATGAAGCGCGCCAACTAATCCAAGTGCAAGAATAAGAATTGCTGCTGATACAGCAATTGGCCAAGGGCTTGGATCCACTAAATGAAAATCATGTTCTTTACTTTTCATAGCATTTTAAAAAATACTTATTAAGGATACAAATTAGCTTAAAATTGTCAATGTTCCTTAGGAAATTGATTGAATCTTGAAAAATTATATGCACCGTTCAAAAAATCTAACACAAATTGTGCAGTTATTCTAAACAACTCAAGCATTCTGCTCTTTTCGTTTTCTCTTGCTCTGCTGCAATATCCATCAACAATATTTTCCAAAATAATGCATCCAGACTTTACTGAATCACTGTAACAAAAATTAAACCAATCCCTATATCTATTATTTTTCTTGAATCTATTTTTCATGCTATCAACGACAGTCTCGTATATAAACATGCAAGAATACAAAACCGTCATAGCCTCATAGGTATTACTATGCGAGATGGATAAAAGAAAATTAGTGAAATTAAAACACTCAAGAGATTTCTTTTCGCGACTTATACCGTACATAGTAAAGTAGTAGTCATATAGCATTCTATTAACAGTCACTACTCTTTGGGCTACTTCAGCAAGCGAGATAATACTACTATAATCTTCCATTCTGGATGCAGTAATTAAGGTGGTACGAATATAATCACCTAAGAACAACGTCTTTTGTTGAGCATAGAACTTGAAGTTCTCTATATTTAGGGTGTTATTCGCTAACTCAACATTAAAAGGATGCTCAATTATATCCTTTAAAAGATTTGACCCGTAACAGCTCCTAATTATGCCACTGAACACTGTAGTTACCGATAAAAGATCAAGTTAACGTAAATAATCCGCTGCTAATATTCTTTGCTAGATATATTAGAGTAATATGCCTCATCCCAAAACATTATTTCTAATTCCAGCCCTTTCTTAAAAAACTCATACATCCTCTTTTTTTCACAGTCACTAGCTTTTTTATATAGCTTATTTGTAATATCAGTAACCTCATCAATTACAGCATTTACTGTTTCGCTACTATAAATGTTGATCCACTCTTTGTATTTGTTATTTTTAACCCCTTTAGTTGTTATCTCATTTACCATATGGCGTATAACGATTTGGTATATGTTAAAGCAAGAATAAGATGCTACTAAAGCTTCATTAACAGAATTGTGATATGCGGCACTCATGAAAAAGTCAGTAAAGGCAGAACAAGCTCTTGACTTTTTGTGATCATCAGATAGATCACAATCTTCAAAATATTTTTTATACTGTTCTCGAACATAAAATGCTCCTTGTGCCAAATTGATTAAACTACTCATCATTTCAATATCATCAACTCTAGCTGCAACAATTAAAAAAGCACGAGCGCAATCTATACAATACAGAAAATCCTGCTGAAGGTAGAATTTGAATTTTTCATAATCTAATGTATTATTTATCAATTCAACATTAAAAGGGTGTTCTTTTATTTTATCAATAAGATCAGAAAACTCTTTTACAATTACGTTGTACAGTTCTCCTTCTATTTCGTTATACACTTTATAAGCCTCACAATAAAAATTGAATATAAAAATTATTACTAATGTGGTATAATTATTATGAAAAAGCGTGCTATGCTTTAACAATAAGCTAGTATATAAATATGGGGCTGTAAATCAAAAATTTTAGCAATCTAAAGAAATTTTACTATTACCTTCTATATTGAATTCTCTACAAAGATCAGCAGATAAGTCCATGTTTTCCCAAGAAAATCCACCGTCCCTTTCCGACTGTTTACCAAAATGTCCATAACAGGCTGTACGTTTATATATAGGATGATTAAGCGATAAATGCTTGATTATGCCTTTTGTTGATAAATCTATATTATTCTCGATAAACTTTTTAATTACTCTTTCCTCTACCTTATTCGCACCAAATGTATCAATATAGAATGAAGTAGGTTTTGATACACCAATTGCATAAGAAAGCTGCACAAGACAACGTTCAGCCAAACCTGCAAAGACAATATTTTTAGCAAGATATCTTGCCATATAAGCCGCAGATCTATCAACTTTGGTTGCATCTTTTCCGGAAAACGCTCCTCCACCGTGTGGAATATAACCTCCATAAGTATCAACCATAATTTTTCGTCCGGTTAATCCACAATCACTAACCGGTCCACCAATAACAAATCTACCAGTTGGATTGACTAAGAGATTTTCCTCAGGACACATCCATCCTTCAGGTAAAGATGAAACTATGTAAGGGTAAATTATTTCTTTTACTTTTGATTGATCCAAATCCTCAGGGTGCTGTATTGAGACAATAATACTTTCAGCACGTACCGGGAGGTTATTCTCATATGCCAAAGTGATTTGTGACTTTGCATCTGGACCAAGTTTTGCTTCTTTAACTGCGCTCATGATATTTTTCAGAATCGAGTGTGCATAAAAAATGGGTGCCGGCATAAGGTTTTTTGTCTCTGTTGTTGCATAGCCATACATTATGCCCTGATCTCCAGCACCTTGATCCAACCCTATTGCAATGTCATTTGATTGCTCATGTAGCAATATATTTACTTTCACTTTTCTCCAGTGGAACCCATCGTGCTCGTAACCAATATCTTTTATTGTATTCCGTACAATACTTTCAATCCTGCTATTTTTGATGTTAGGCCCAAACACTTCCCCAGCTATAATAACGTTATCTTTGGTGACTAAAGTCTCTATTGCGCTCGCGCAAAAGGATCAGTAAAAAGGTACTCATCAAGTATTGCATCTGAAATTTGATCTGCTACTTTATCTGGATGACCAGCCGCCACTGATTCACTGGTTACTAAATTTTTATATAAACTCATGTTTTTGCTTATACAATATCAAAACCGCTATAGAAAACACAGTTAGTAACTACTAAATGGTGGGTCTGGGAAGAGTTGAACCTCCGACCTCACGCTTATCAGGCGTGCGCTCTAACCACCTGAGCTACAGACCCATGATTTATTCAAGCTGAAGCTTTCATATTATCTGTAGGCACGATATCAATAAAAGTCTTTTTATTTGCTGATCTTCTAAAGCTGACCCAGCCTTCTATTTTAGCAAAAATCGTATGATCTTTACCTATACCAACATTCTTTCCAGGATGGAATTTTGTGCCTCTTTGGCGCACAATTATGTTACCAGGAATAACCTTCCCATTCTTCTTTATTCCTAACCTACGACCCGCTGAATCTCTACCATTACAGGAACTACCACCTGATTTTTTAGTTGCCATATCTTACCTCTTACTTTTGAAGACTAATTTCATTTATACGAAGAACAGTTATATACTGCCTATGACCAGTTTTCCTACGGTAATTTTTTCTTCTTTTCTTCTTAAAGATTATAATTTTTTCCCCCCTGCACTGCTCCAACACTTCAGCTTTAACAGTAGCATTAGATGAATAAGATAAGCCATTATTTGAAATACAAATCACCTTATTGATTTCCACCTCTTTTTTTTCTTCAGCTTCTAACTTCTCTACCTTTATTATACTACCTTCTTTTACTAAATATTGCTTTCCACCAGTCTCAATTACTGCAAACATGATAAATATAAATTATTGTTATTAACTTTAATCGTAAACGATGTCATATACGCTGTCAATATAAATAAAAAGCATGACTTAACGTTCTTTTTGAGCTACTAAAATACTTCTATCTGTTTTCATCTTTTATCTACCTTTTCTCAGACAGTAGACTTCTTGCATAACCTAAGCAGAAAAAAGGCAAATAGTTATTATAGCTCTAAGTTTACCGACACCGTCATGCAAGTAGCCCCTTCTCCTGTCATCCGAGTAGCTGACACTGGTTTACCTTATGATGATGTCATGAAAGTAGCTGACACTGGAATCCAGCCTTTTCATCCAAGACGGCAGCGCCTCCTTCTTCTGTTATCCCAGTGCCCAGACACTGGGATCCAGGAAAGTTTGCTTGTGAGCAAGCAAACTAGCATAGAAAGTGGTTACAACATTTTCGATGAGATTATATGGAAAACTGGATCCCAGTGTCAAGCACTGGAATGACATCATAGAGGCACTGGAATGACATCATAGGGGCTCGGGTGACAAAAAAAGGAGCACTGGAATGACACCTTCCTGCCCAATTCATGTTGCTATAAATATTAAGAAATTTACCAAGCGAAAAAAAAGGCAAAAGAAGCCCCGTGGTTATTGTCCGCTTTAAAATATTGGCGTTTTTTATGTTTTAAACGCTTGACAAGCGAAATTCAGCTGCTTTTAATTGCAACTAACCTACGCTGCAAATGTTTAAGAAATTTACTAAGCAGAAAAAAAGACAAAGGACCCCCGAGTTAGCTAGTCTTTTACTATCTCTGTCGAGTATTGGCATTTTTTGATGTCTTGTAACGCTTTATAAGCGCGTTCAGCTTATTTAGATAAAAATCTAGATGTAGATGAAGTTTTGTAAAGACATACAGTATCTATATACTGCAAAAAATTAAACATAAGACGCCGATACATTAAGTAATCCTTACCTTTTAATCTGCAGATTGGCGAAAGCAAATACAATAGCTTCACTGTTATGATAAGGGGGCTGGCGGAGTTTGTCAAGGAAGTTTTTTTGTTTCTATTCCCAATAAAAGTTTGTTATATGGTTATGCAAGAAGTCTAATATTAAAAATGACACAACAACATAATTAAATTAGACTACTTTATTCTCTTAGTTACTTGCTTTTCTCTTGCTATTGCAAGGCTTTTTTCTGGTACATCCTCAACTATAACACTACCTGCTGCAATTACAGATTCATCATGAATATTAAGCGGCGCAATTAGTGAGCTATTGGCGCCAACAAAGCAATTGCTCCCTATATTCGTTTCATGTTTATTTTTCCCATCATAATTACAAACAATAGTGCCTGCTCCTATATTACTCTCCTGCCCTACTTTAGCATTTCCTATATAACTTAAGTGTTTTATTCTAGTGTTTTGACCAACTTCACTTGTTTTCACTTCCACAAAATTTCCTATTTTTGCCTTATTACCAATTGTTGTGTTTCCGCGTATTCTGGTAAATGGACCGACCTCAGCATTACTTTTAATTAAGCAATTTTCTAAATGCGAAAATGGCAGTATTTTCGCACCAGACTCTATTTTCACTCCAGTACCGAAAAAAACATATGGGTAAATAACTGAATCTCTGGCAATTTGCGTATCAAGAGAAAAGAAAACAGTCTCTGGTGCAACAAGCGTTACTCCGGAGTCGGTAAAAATTTTTCTTTTATTTTCTTGAAAGTAAAACTCAGCTTTTATAAGGTCATTTCTGTTATTTATTCCCGTTGCTTCTTCTCCACCCGTAATAACGTAACCGACATTTAAATTACTCTTCACTGCAATGGAAACTATATCGGTCAAATAATATTCATGAGTTGAGCTATTGCACTCTATTTTCTCCACCAATTCACGTAAATTCTTTGCATATGCAACCATTATTCCAGCATTGGCAAGAAACTCTTCATGATTATTTTTATCACTCTTTGCTTCTACGATTTCTCTTAAGGAACCATTCTCAATGATTAACCTACCATATTCTTTATTGCTTGCCCTAAAACCTAGGCAAGCTAGAGCCTTGCCTTCTAAATAACTAATCATTTTAGTTATTGTGCTGCTTTTTATGAGCGGAGTATCCCCATACTGCACAACAACTATGCTTGAATCTGGCAATTCTCTTAGGTTTCTCATCGCAGTTTTGACCGCATCTCCCGTGCCAAGTGTTAATTCTTGTGTAATTAACTGTATATCCTTAAAGCACTTTAGTCTTTCAATTAAAGGCAGATCAACTACAACAGCAATATTTTCAGGATTTAACTGTTTTGCATTGTAAATGACATGCTGAAGCATGGAAAAATTGCCTATTTCGTGCAGAACCTTAGGCAAATCTGAATTCATCCGCCTGCCATGCCCGGCAGCAAGTATGATAAAAGTATGAGCTTTATTTATCACTTATCTTAAAGATGAAAAATGAAAACCATAATGATCAAGCCAACTGATTTTGTTATCGTAAAAGCTTCTTAGGTCGCTGATTTGATATTTTAGCATCGCAAGCCTTTCTATACCAATGCCAAACGCAAAACCGTTGTATTTAGTATGGTCTATTCCAACATTTTGAAAGACATTTGGATGCACCATACCACATCCAAGCACTTCTATCCATTTACTACCTTTATAACTTATGTCCACTTCCGCAGAGGGTTCAGTAAAAGGAAAAAAACTATTACGAAAACGTATCTTCAGCCCTTTATCTCCAAAAAACTTATTAAGGAAGTGATGAATAGTAAATTTTAACTGGCCCATATTGACGTTTTCATCGACATATAACCCTTCTATCTGGTGAAACATAGGAGTATGAGTTGCATCAAAGTCATTTCTGTATACCCTACCAGGGGCTACTATTTTAATTGGGAATTTTTTTGTTTTTTCCATGGTTCTAATCTGTACAGATGAAGTGTGAGTGCGCAGTACCATTCTTTTATCGTTTATTTTATTCTTTAAGTAGAAGGTATCTTGCTCCTCTCGCGCAGGATGATGACTTGGAGTATTCAGTGCATCAAATACATGAAATTCATCTTCAATATCAGGGCCATCAACTGCTTTAAAACCCATATGTGCAAAAATAAGCTTTACTTCATTTATAACCTTACTGAGTGGATGGACCTTGCCCATTTTTTCTGGTCTAACGGGCAACGTGATATCAACCGCCTCGTTCTGCAATTTAAAGTTAACTTCTTCTGTTTTTAGCACATTTTCCCTATTCATGATAAGATGATCTATCTTATCACGTAAAGCGTTAATAACTGCGCCTAAATCACGCTTTTTCTCTGCATTTTCTATCTTTTTTAAGTTATCAAAATACGCTCTAACTACACCCTTTTTTCCCAAATATAATAGCCTAACTTTTTCTAAATCTTGCAAAGAAGAAGCATTCTCAATTTCGGAAACTGCTTTATCTTCAAGTGAAAGTATGTCATCTAATAACTCTTTATTCATCTTAAAAACGCTGGCTTAAACTTTCATTATAGTGAAATTTTAAATATCATCAACAATCCGAAAAATTGCCCTATTCTGATTATTAATTTATTGACTAATTAATCTTTTTTATTTACCTTTGCGTTGATGAATTTGCTGTATCAACTATGCACAACAGTAATACTGAAACTAAGAATAAGTATAAAATAGAGGATTTACCTAAGCTCTTTAAGGAAAAATCCAGAAACATAAGTAAAGCATTTTCTAGCGAAACAATTAAGATCAGTACTATTCGCTCGAGAAGTATTGAAAGTAATATACAAGAATTTTCATTTGAGCTAACAGCAACAGATAAAGACACCTTTAATATAAGGTTATTTCGAATAAACTCTTTAATTAATTTTTTCAAAATCTGCCTTTCCCGGGAAAAAAATTTTACAGCAAACATAAAAGTGCCCAAAGAAAGCAGTGAACTATATAATAACTACTGTAAAACTAACAGTTATAAAACTGTAAAAGAATTCGTAAATAATGCTCCGCCTCAAATCCTTCTGCAGGGCACAACGATAACGCTACAAACAGACGTTGAAAACATTAACCTGGACAACTTGCACCAAATCGAGTTATTTCTAAATGAAAAGCTACAACATGCAGAAAAAACTGAAAATGAAGACAAAAAAGAACAGAGTGAAGCTAACCAAAAAAATGCACAAAATAGACAAATCGTACCAGTTACAGGCTCATTTGGCTTCGATGTAACAAATAATGGAAAACAAGTTACACGCGCTTCGATAGCAGTTGCTGTAATGCATGAAAACGTTTTCTGGTTTAGATCTTTTTTCTGTCTGCCCAATCTTTTTAATACGTCACAATTCTTTTCCCAACAATTGCCAAAATTTTCTATACAGAGCAACAATATACTATTTGGTGTCATTCCAGCGCTTGACCAGGAAAAAAGAAACATGGATCCAAGTAGTCAAGCTACTCGGATGACAGGGGGTAGTATAGAAAATCCAATACCTCAAGAAGCAGAACAGAATGTAGGTCAAACTACTTCGCACACAGAGTATTTTAAGGCTAACAGAAAAAAGAAGTCAAAAAAGCAGACCAAAGAACTATCAGAGAAAGAAAAACCATTAGCCATAAAACAAGCACAAAATGATGCTAGAGTAGCTATGATAGATAACCAAATTGAGCACAGGGGGAAAAAACTCGATAAAATATTTATTGAAGTGATGAGTGGATACAAAAATCAAGATCCAGAAACATTTTGCAATATTTTCAGCTCAGTATTCAATATTGTTTACTTTCAAGATAAACAATTACATGCAATATTAGAGCCAGGCGAAATATCAGAAGTATTACAGATACTCGAAAGGCCACAACCTCTTAGTAACTCACTTTTAGGTAAAGAATATTTACAAAAACAAGTATATAGAAAAAAAGAGCAATTGCTTAAATTAGTTTCAGGTGTTTATATACAACAACCTTCTCCACAACATGAAAATACTCCTCATAAATCTACAAACCCTTTACCAATTAAAGATCTTTCACCAGCAACAAATGAAGCTAAAACTCTACCACCTACTAACATTACACTCAAATCACCGTTAAAAACTGTATTTTCCTCAAAAAAGGCTTATTTTTGTCTATTTATAATATTAGCATCTGCATCAACACTTTGCTTATGGCATTTTCCATTAGGAAAAGTGTCAATGTTAAAAGGATTAGTGCCACCAGAAAAAAGGGAAAGTATTGGGTTAGCATTGAACATAGGGTTGCCAATATTAATCGCGCTGTGTATTTTGAATTTAGCTCGCTTTATATATTCTGAATATTCTATAGAATCTATTAAGCAAGTAAGTGAAAACGATCCCCTTTCTCGCGCCTATAGCTAGTGCAGGCTCAGTTTTCCTACGTCATACCGTCACGGTATCTCTAGATCCCGCTAACACGTAGCGGGATGACGAATTTGTCGTTTTTTAAATTGTCGGTAAACCAGAATTACTTTAACTATAACAAAATAGAAATAAGTTGTTGTAAAAAATTTTTCATGGTAAAATTATTTATTTTCACCATATGTTTAAAGGAATTATCACGGATATCGGGACTATAACTGATACTACCACTCACTCCAACTCTGATCAAATTTTCCATATCAAGACACAAAATTTATCCTCTATAAATAAAGGAGATTCAATAGCTTGCTCTGGTGTGTGTTTAACTGTTGTTGATATAATGAGCGATATATTTACAGTCCAAGCATCTCAAGAAACTATGAAGGTTGCTAACTTAAATACGTGGAGAATAGGAAAAAAAATAAATCTCGAACAAGCAATGAGATTAAGCGATAAGATCGATGGCCACCTGGTTCAGGGTCATGTTGATGGGATAGTAAAATTTTTAACAATTAATCAAAATTTAGATTCTCATGAAATCAAACTATCGTGCCCACAAGAATTAATTAAATTTGTTGCAAAAAAAAGCTCCGTTACACTAGATGGGGTTTCCCTCACAGTGAATTCAGTTATTAATCAGGAATTTACAGTAAATATCACTCCCTATACATGGGAAAATACAACTTTTCAGTACAACAAAGTAAATGATTATTTGAATTTAGAAATTGACATGATCGCTAGGTATTTAGATCAATTGATGCAGCATAAATACAATTAATTTTACAACCTTGTTATTTACAACTATTATATCTTGAAAACCATATAGATATAAAACATGCTTTTCGATAGCCTAATTATCTTCATTGTTGTTCTATGCGTAATAATCTCGGTAACTAGAGGCTTTATAAAAGAGCTATGCGCACTAATGTTTCTATTTTTATCGGTCTTTCTGACAGCTAATCACTATGATTTTTTCACTCCAAATTATAGTAAATATTTTGATTCTAAAGTTACACTAAACATACTTTCTACAATCTCTGTATTTATTATACTTAATCTTATATTCATGATAATAAATAACTGGCTAATGTACATATTATTACCCATAAGGTTGGGGTTTATCGATAGAGTTACTGGAATCTTTCTCGGAGTGCTTAAAGGAATATTGCTCTCTTATGTATTATTTTTTGCTGTGCACTTATATTGCTACACAGTATATGACAAAAAAGAGGGAGAGTATAAAATAGAAGCAGAAGACATATTGCCTAATTGGATAATAAATTCACACTCTTATCAGGCTTTATTTGTGACAGCAGAAGAAGTAATTGACATGTATGTACCAGAGTCGTTGATACTAAAAATAAAAGAGATCGGTGGAGAAATGGTTGATCAAGAAAAACCTAAAAACAATAAAAAAGAAGAGTAAATATTTATTTATAAATATTTTCATTGGGAGTATTCAAAAAGCCATATGTGTCAGGTTAAGAGCACAGAATTTTTTACTGGAAATATTAATTTTGTTTTAGCAATAAATCAACTTAAGGTCATAATATCTTGACATTTATTTAATGTTGCTATATAATAGCTATGTACATTTTGTGTACTATAGCAATAAAATTACCTTGTAATAGGTGTATTGGACCCGAGGGCAGTACTCGGCGCCTCCACCATGTTTTTTAATTATACGGGGGCGATTAAGGATCGACATGCATAGTAAAGATGGTAGCTTTGCTCGGTTAGACACCACCGCTAAGAGTTCATAATTTAAATGCAAACGATAATTTTGCTGCTGAAGAATATCGTGTTGCTGCTTAATTTAGCACAACCGGTTTATTACTAAAGCACGGTTTAGGGAACGCCGGGTAACAGAAGTTCCCCCAAAATTTACGTATGTGAAAGTTATATGGAGCAAACAGATTACAAAAAACTGCTTAATTCTGCTAAGTTTCAAGTTATCAAAAAGACTTTAGATGTTATATCAGGTAATGGTTTTATCCCTCACTTAGAAATATTATTTTTCACATATTTTAATGGTGTGACCATGCCAGATCGTTTGAAAAAGTCATACCCTACTCAAATGCTTATTATATTACAGCATCAATTCTATGATTTAAAAGTTTCTGAGGATAAATTTAGCGTCAGTTTGAGTTTTCAAGGAAAACAAGAGCGAATTACTATACCGTTTTTTGCTATTAGTGAGTTTCGTGATAAAATTTCAGGAGATGTTTTAATATTTGACAAAATCAGTGTCGACTCTGATAAAGAATACAAAAGTGAAAAATGTACTGAAAAACTATCAAACGGTAGTATTATATCCATAGATCAACTGCGTGATGAGTAACTGCTCATCTTTATAAACAAAAAATATTAATAGAAAAAAGTGGTCTAACTTAAGTAATAGAATAGAGGGTAGATAAATATGCTAAATCTTTAATTATTTATTAACGCAGGTGGCAAAATTTTTCTTACATATCATCAACTTCCTTTATTGAAAAATTCAGAAAAATGTTGTATAATTATTAGTAGACTTTGGTAAAACATATGACAGATTCAGGAATTAGTATAACTTTTGACCCAAAAACTTCACATAACCTTACTAAGTTAGCTGAAATCACCAAGGAATCCGTTCAAGAACTAGCAAAAAGGTTAGTCATCGAAGGAATCGAGTGCGAAGTAGAAGATATTGCGTTATATAAAACTATTAAGGAATGTGAGGATGTAGACTGGAATACAGTACTATCTGAAAGGGAGAGGACATAAACTGAAATACGATATTGTCTACTCAAAAAACTTTACTGAAAGAGATTTTCTAAATCTTCCAAAAACAATAAGATCAAGGATTACAAAAGCGATAAACGAGCGGCTTACAACTGATCCAATTAAATTTGGTAAACCATTACGTGGCAGGCTAAAAGGGTATAGAAGAATAAGGGTTAGTGATTATCGAATTATTTATACTGTAAATATTGCAAAACATAAGGTATTTGTTGCTACAGCAGGACATAGAGACACCATTTATGAGAAGGCTACTTGATAAACATTAAATATATTTTTATACAGCCCTCCTTCCTTCCTTCCTTCCTTTATTGAAAAATTAAAAAAAATGTTGTAAAATAGCTATAGTAGTAGACTTTGGTAAAACTTATGGTAAATTCAAAAGTTAGTGTAACTTTCAACCCAGAAACTTCGCAGCATCTTGTTGAACTAGCTAGAGCCACCAAGCAGTCTGTTCAAAAATTAACAGAAAAGCTAGTCAAGGAAGCAATCGAACTTGAAGCGGAAGATATTGCATTTTCCAAAATTATTAGGGAGTTAAATTCTGATGATGCAGAAGAAGTAGAGGATAGTGAAGACATCTGGAAATAAGCAATACACCATTAAATATCTAAAGCATGTTCTTAAAAGAAATTTGCCTTCCTTGCCGGAAGATGTAAAGCCAAGTATTAAAGATGCAATAAAAGAGTATCTTGAGACTGATCCTATTGGTAACGGTGTGTTGCTACGCAAGAGATTAAAGGAACATAGAAGAATAAAAGTTGCTGATGATTATCGTATTGTCTACCGTGTAAATACTGTAAAACGTATAGTAATTATTGTTTCAATAGGACACAGGGACAATATTTACAAGCAGGCAATATTGGACCTACTGAAACATTAAATATATTTTTATACACCACTCCTTTCTTTATTGAAAAATTAAAAAAAATGTTGTATAATTATTAGTGGACTTTGGTAAAACATATGGCAAATTCAGGCATTAACATAGCTCTTAGCGAAGAAACTTTAAAGCATCTTGCTGAATTATCTGAATTTACTAAACAGCCCGTTCAAGAATTAGCAGGAAAACTATTTAGAGAAGCAGTTGAGCTTGAAATGGAGGATTTTTTAGTATCTAAAATTTCTGATGAGCGTGATGTTGAAGGTGCAGAAACAGTTGATTTTGAAGATATTAAGTGGGATTAGAGCGTTACAAGGTTAAGTCTCTAAAGAGTGTTGTTGAAAAAGATTTACCAAACCTTCCAAAGATAATAAGGCTAAGAGTTCAAAAGGCTATAAAAGAACGTCTTACAGTTGACCCAATAAATTTTGGTGAACCACTACATCATAACTTAAAAGGATGTAGAAGGCTAAGAATTGGTGACTATCGTGTAATTTACAGAGTAAATCAATTAGATCATATAGTAACTATCACAGAGATAGGACATAGAGATGATATTTATAAGAAATAAATATCAACATTAATATATATTATACACCCCTCCTTCCTTGTCCATTCTCTACTTTAGGTGGCTTTGCGCAGCTCAAAAAATGAAGTTTTTTTTTGGTTCAGCAAAAACAACATTTTGAGTTTGAAAAGGCTAAATACTTGTCTTTTATATAACTTTCGTGTAATAGATATGTATGCATCCAATCATATATCTACTCAATACGTTACTTGATCTTTATAGCTTCATTCTAATATGTTGGGTTATCCTAAACTGGCTGATTAAACTTAATATGGTGAACATATATAATGAAACTGTCAGCAGCATAATGCACATCTTGAACCAATTGACATATCCACCACTAAAAATTATCAGAAGATACATACCACCGTTCAACGGATTAGATTTATCTATAATGATATTGCTAATAGCAATTCGCTTTGTACAATATACAATGAATTACTACTTTTAAGTAGATGCTAAAAAGATATCTAAAAGCAGCAGTATATCTATCACTCTTAATATATATATATATATCAGTTTTTAGCTACAACTATAAAGATCCTTCCTTAAACACAGCTACAAATGAGGAAGTGACAAATTTAGGTGGAATAGTAAGTTCATATTTAGCTGATATATTGGTTCAATTTCTTGGATTAACTAGTGTTACAATAGCTACAACCATAGTTTACTTGTTGATCTTCAGGCCATCAAAAAGGCTGCTAAAAATTCTCTATTTAATATTAATCAATTTAGGGATATGTGCTATACTACCACAACTTTCGCTAGGCATCACTGCAAGGTACAGACACAGTGGAATAATAGGGAATGCACTAATTAATAACTGCCCGTTTTATATATTTGTGATAGTAACATCAATAGGTCTTGTAGGATCTGTTGGTTGGAAGAGAACAATTTACTCTCTATTCTTCTTATGTAAAAAAATAGCTTGCTTATTTGTAAATGTTCCATTCTTCAGATCACATAAAACTACTGAGTATTCAATTGCACCATTAGTAGTAGAAGAAAAACATAGAACTAAAATCACTACTAAACAACAACCAAAAGAAAGACAGAAAAAAGCTACCGAGGAGGTTTTAAGTGAGTTTAAGTTTCCAAGTATCCATTTACTTTCTAAAGCAGAAGAGTCTTTGCAGAGAAAACAGCTAAATGAAATGGAGAGCAATAAAAATTTATCTCTGCTGGAACAAGTCCTGAGTGATTTTGGCGTGCAAGGAAAAATTATCAGTGTATGCTATGGGCCGGTTGTGACTTTGTACAAACTTGAACCACAAGCTGGCACGAAATCTGCAAGAGTAATTGGCCTTGCAGATGACATTGCACGTTCGATGAGTGCACTCTCTGCACGTATTTCAATAATTCGTGGGCAAAATGCTATGGGAATAGAGTTGCCGAACAAGGAACGGGAAATTGTAATGCTGCGTGATTTGCTTGAATCCCCAGAATACCAAAATGCAAACTTAAATCTCCCAATTGCGCTTGGCAAAGAAATAAGTGGAAAACCAGTTATTGCAGATCTAACTAAAATGCCCCACTTGCTCGTTGCTGGAACCACAGGGTCTGGTAAATCAGTTGCGATTAACACTATGATTCTTTCACTCGTTTATCGATTAAGTCCTGATGAATGTAAGATGATAATGATCGACCCAAAAATGCTTGAGCTTTCAATATATGATGCAATACCGCATCTAATAACGCCAGTGGTAACAGAGCCAAAAAAGGCTGTAGTCGCTCTTAAGTGGATAGTAAAAGAGATGGAAAATCGCTATCGCATGATGTCGTATTTGAATGTACGCAATGTAATAAACTATAACCAAAGAATCACAGAAGCGATGAATAGTGGAATAGAATTGGAGCGCGTTGTACAGATTGGCTTTAACTCAACAACAGGTAAGCCTTTGTTTGAAAAAATACCAATCAAGATGGAAATATTTCCGTATATTGTAGTGATCGTGGATGAAATGGCAGATTTGATGCTTGTTGCCGGCAAAGAAATAGAGTGCTCTATTCAACGCTTAGCTCAGATGGCTCGTGCTGCAGGAATACACATCATAATGGCAACACAACGCCCATCTGTGGATGTGATCACAGGTGTGATAAAGGCGAACTTTCCAACGAGAATCAGTTTTGCTGTTACTTCTAAGATAGATAGTCGCACAATACTCGGCGAACAAGGGGCTGAACAATTGCTTGGTATGGGTGATATGCTTTATATGGCCTCTGGTGGTAAGATTATTCGAATTCACGGCCCATTTGTGAGCGATGATGAGGTGCAAGATATAGTTGATCATCTGAAAATGCAAGGTGAGCCAAATTATATGGAGGAAATTACCAAAGAAGATGAAAATTCTTCTGTGGAATCAGAAGGTGAAACAGAGGATGAAGAAAACGACCTCTACAATCAAGCAGTGGCCATCATTCAAAGAGATCAAAAAGTTTCAACCAGTTACATTCAGCGACAACTTAGAATAGGCTATAACAGAGCTGCAAATATTGTTGAAAGAATGGAAAAAGAAGGTGTTGTCAGCGCTCCAAATTACTCAGGGAAGAGAGAGATATTAGTAGAATAACAGGGCTTCTGAGAACGTTCATGCGCGTTAAGTTAGGCCATAGATGGGTATCTTAAAATTTGCTGCAAATGCAACTTTCTTGGCTATCTTTTACAAAGTTAAAAGTTGTCTTCCTTAAAAATATAATTGAATAATTGTTAATAATAGTGTATAATTATTAATATTTTCAAGCATTCTTGCCATGGCTCTTTCTAAATTTCTCGATCCAAAGTTAGATTTAACATTTAAGAAAATCTTTGGTACTGAAAAAAATAAGAATATTCTTATCCATTTTTTAAATGATATTTTAGGATGTACTGAAGTCAATACTATACAAGAAGTAGAATTCTTAAGCACCATTATGGACCCTGAAATTGCCTCTGATAGACAAAGTATAGTTGATGTTCTTTGCAGGGATTCTAGTGGGTCAAGATATATAATTGAGATGCAGCTCGCTCGCGACAAGGGCTTTGAAAAGCGCGCACAACTCTATGCTGCTAAGGCTTACTCAAGGCAGGCTGATAAAAATTACATTAATTTAAAGAAGGTTTTCTTCATTGCTATTTCCAATGGTATGCTATTCCCTGAAGAGGTTGAGTATATTTCTACTCACAATATACGTAATATAAAAACCAACGGCCATTACTTAAAAGATTTTCAATTTGTCTTTATAGAATTACCTAAATTTTCAAAAAGCAGAGTGGAGGAACTAGAAAGCACAATAGAAAGGTGGTGCTTCTTTTTTAAGCATGCAGAAGAAACGACAGATGAAGATCTAAAGAAAATTGCAGAGGAATCACCAATAATAAAGCTAGCATACGATGAATTAGACAAGTTTCACTGGAGTGAAAAAGATCTCCTAGCTTATGAAGAAAGAGTGATGGATCTACAGAAAGAAGAAGCTATCCTTGAATACAGACTTGATCTTGCTGAAGAGAAAGGTGTACGGAAAGGAAAAATTGAAGTCGTAAAAGCAATGCTAGCTAATAATGTTGATGTCAACACTATTGTTAAGTTTACTGGCCTCTCCATGAGTGAGATCAAAGAATTGCAGAATTAAGTGTGAATGGTTATAAAAATACAATAAGCATTTTTCTTCATGTATTTCGTAAGTACCTTAATTTAAGTTTTCGCACTTTCAAAAAGCAAGTCAAACAAAATTATTAAAAAGTCAATACATAATGACAGTTAATTTAATAATAATTTAAACATTGGGAATGTAAAATTATAATATATTAATTAACTAGGGGGTTAAAATGGTAAAAGGAATTTTGTGCAATTGGTTAGGTGTAACAGAATTGCAAGAAAGTCAAAAAATCGATGCTGAGCAGTTTGAAAAAGTTTTTGGTGCATTAAAAGAATGGCAAGAAGCTCAAAAGATAGATGCTAAACAGTTTGAAGAGGTATTTAGTGCATTAAAAGAATGGCAAGAAGCTCAAAAGATAGATGCTGAGCAGTTTGAAAAAGTTTTTAGTGCATTAGAAGACAAGATTGGTACTGAGCAGTTTCAAGCTATGCAAGAGCACTTAAACGGCCTACAAGAAAAAGTGGAAACACTTGCAGAGGCAGTAGCAGATCAAGAAAAAACACTACTAATTTGTACCATAGCCACTGCTGTTGCCGTAATAGCGATAACTAGTTTTGTTGCATTCTGTATCTATCAGGGAGTTAAGTGTGAAAGGGAGAAAGAAAAGAACTTGTCTAAAGATACGCCAGACACAAAACTTAATGATAAAGTTGATACTCAAGTGCAACAGAATAGCTTATACACTCCAAACTAAGTTGTATAACACCTTCCTCTTCTCTTAGCCTATGTAGATTTTTTGATAGTAAACATATCACTTTTTAGAAAAATATTTGTATTGTAAAGTTAGTAAAGATTCTGGTTTACTTAAAGTTTGTTAATTGCTATCTTTTAAAACACGATATTTACTATAGCACCATATGCTTAGGATTTTTTCTAAAGTTTTGTTTATATTAATGTTTTTGGTTTCTAGCTTTTTTACTGTGCATAGTGCTGAAGCTAAATCTAAGCTCAGTAAGAGATACATACCTCCTGGTAACCCTGGTGGTGCAAGCTTTCATACAGATGAGGATTTTGCTGAGTCATATAAGCTATATGAAAAGCGTAGGGAATTGCTCAAGAAAAAAAAGTCACAAGATCGAGCTATAAATAAAGAAGATCTAATCAAAAAATTAAAAGAGAAAAAAATTGCTAGTCTTGATAATGAGCCAAATGACATGGAAGCTTGCATAGTCGACGATGAAGAGAGCACTATGATAAATCAGCATGGTATTAATATCGCACGTTTAAGGGGTGCTGTATTTATAGATCAAGAGCCAGTTTTCCAGTATGAAAATAAGCAGCATGAAAGTGAACAACAAGAAGAGAAGAAAGTTACTTCAACACGAGAAAAAAAAGTTTCTCCTATGAATATCACTATAAAAAAAACTCCATCAAGAAGAACATGCTCACATGATTCTATTGCTAATTTGGATAACGTAGATGCTTATAGTTTGAATGGTTCAAGTTCATTTGGCAGTGTAGCTGACACAGTAAAATAGTATCACAATATTGGCCATTAATAATATGCTAGATAAAGACCTGATATTGAATGATGATGCATATGAATTATTGCCGATTTCCAGGCACAAAACTCATGTTGTAGAAGTTGGAAAAGTAAAGATAGGTGGAAATAATCCTGTAGTTGTACAATCTATGGCGCTTGGTGTGCATATAGATTCTGATAATATAAAAAGTAGCGCAAAACATTATGCAAAAGAGATAACAGAACTAGCGCGTACAGGTTCAGAATTGGTGCGAATTGCCTTGAACTCAGAGGAGGTAGCAAGAGCAATACCTTATATAGTAGAAGAGATAAATAAAGAAGGTTTTGACGGTAAAATATTGGTAGGCTGTGGTCAGTATGAGCTAGATAAATTAGTTCAAGATTATCCAGACAACATCAAAATGCTGGGTAAAATTAGGATAAACCCAGGCAATATAGGTTTTGGCAACAAACGTGATGAGAAGTTTGAAAGGGTTATAGAGTATGCAATAATGCACGATCTTCCGGTTAGAATTGGGGTAAATTGGGGTAGTCTTGATAAATACCTTTTGCAAAAATTGATGGATGAAAACTCTTCGCTTAGTAATTCAAGGCCTTCTGATGTTATACTGCGCAAAGCACTTGTAATGTCTGCTCTTGATAGTGCAAAAAAAGCTGAAGAAATTGGTCTAAATTCAAACAAAATAATCATTTCATGTAAAGTTAGCAAAGTACAAGATTTAATTTTAGTTTATATGGCACTTGCAAAATCTTCCAATTATGCGCTGCATTTGGGTTTAACTGAGGCTGGTATGGGCAATAAAGGTGTGGTAAATACCGCAGCAGGGCTTACTTATTTATTGCAAAATGGCATTGGAGATACAATACGGGCTTCTTTGACTCAACGTCCTGGTGAATCGCGTACTAATGAAGTGGTGGTGTGTCAGGAAATATTGCAGTCTATAGGCTTGCGACACTTTAACCCTCAGGTTAATTCATGTCCTGGTTGTGGGCGCACGAGTAGCGATCGTTTTCGTATATTAACTGAAGAGGTGAATGGCTATATAAAAACTCATATGCCGATGTGGAAGAAAAAAAATCCAGGTGTAGAGCATATGAACATTGCTGTTATGGGATGCATAGTAAATGGTCCTGGAGAAAGCAAACACGCAAATTTGGGAATCAGCTTACCTGGATATGGAGAAAAACCTGTTTCAGCAGTCTACAAAAACGGCAAATATTTCAAAACTTTACAAGGTGATAATGTCTCTGAAGAATTTAAGGCAATTATTGATAATTATGTGAAGAAGCATTACACGTAACCTTTCACGGTTAATTAATAGATAAATCGCAAATAAAAAAGAAAATTAAACCTTGTTTTTCTTTTTTCGTTGGGAATGTTCAAAAAAGTGTGTCAAACCGAAAAAAAAGTAATAAATTGATATAAAAAAAATGGAGGTTTGACTGACCTTACCCAGAAAAAGTGGAGAGAAAGTTTGGAATGTTTTTCACAAAGAGAATGATGAATCAAAATGCTCAGGAATGCAATAGTTATAGCTCTTTTTACAATAATCCGAACAGACCGTAATATGCTACTGGCCTGCTATAGCCATAAACACATATCTTATCGCATTCGGACTATTATAAGAAAGGCTATAAGAGGTTGTCCACAAACCAAGGAATACGTAGTATATAAAGAAAGAATATTGAGGTAAGAGATGAGGAAAAAATATCCAACAGATTTAAGTAAAAGGGAGTGGGCAAGAATAGAAAAACACTTCAGAGTATCGTACAAGAAAGGAGGAAGGCCACCAAAATACAGTAAGTGTGAGATAGTAAATGCAATTCTTTATATACTGCGCACAGGATGTCAATGGCGCTATTTACCACACGATTTTCCGCCGTGGAAGGCTGTGCATGAACAGTTTAGAAGATGGAAAAAGCAGGGAATTTTTGAGAAAATGAACTATGATATCACTAAATATAGTAGGTCAAAAATGGGAAGAAATGAGGAGCCGAGCGCATGCATAGTGGACAGTCAATCGGTAAAAACCACGGAAAAAGGGGGGTCAAAGGTTATGATGGTGCGAAAAAGGTAAAGGGGAGAAAAAGACATATAATCACAGATACTCAAGGATTTGTGCTTGGTTGCTATGTAGGAGCTGCAAGCGAAAATGACAGAGATGGGGTGAAGATGGCATTGGACAATATGAAGGAAAAATACAGCAATATTAAGAAAATGTGGGCTGATATGGGATACCAAGGAAAAGATTTAAAGGATTACGTAAAGAGAGAATATGGGATAGATATTGAAATTGTCAAAAGGCCTCCATGTAGGTTTTGGGTGCATAAAGATACACCACTAGAACTATTGCCACAACGGGATCCTGGATTTTCAGTACAGCCGAGAAGGTGGGTGGTAGAGAGGACTTTTGCTTGGATCAATAGAAATAGAAGGCTATCAAAGGAGTACGATTTACTTACAACATCTACTGAAAGTTTCATATATCTGGCTATGAGTAAAGTTATGTTAAGTAGGGAATATGCTTGATTTACTGGTTTGTGGACAACCTCTAATAGTAGATTTTTGGCAGGTTTACGCTTGTTAACGGCCATTAATAAAGAGTCCATAACCAATTGTTTATTTATTGAACTGCTCATTAACTACCATGCGTGAATATAGATCGATTATTGTTGCCAAATATAGCCATCCTTCTTTGGTTTTTATATAAGTAATCCCATACTTTATTTGGTTGATCGACAATAAAGTTTTGGTCTAATATATTGGGAGCTACGACTCTACTGTCCGTTTGTTGTTTCTTAATTTTAAATTTTCTTCTCAATATAGCCTGAATACCATTTTTCTGCATAATACTTTGCACTGTTTTTAAGTTGCAACTTTTACCCAAAGCCTTCAATTCAGCATGAATTTTAGGAGCTCCATATCTACATTTAGAAACTTGATATATTTTTTGAATAGCTGCGAGTAGCTCTTTATTTGCTGATTCTCTACTGCTTATTTTTCTTGTGGTCCACTTATAGTAGCCACTAGCAGAAAATCCTACATAATTCCTGTACTTTATAGCAGTTACTATATAAAAAAATATTTTACTCTTTTTGACTGGCCAGGGCTTTTTTTTAAATGTCTCTTTCCCTTGTTACTCTTGCTTTGTAAATCAAACCTCTCTTTGTCGTAAGGAGCCATGTTACCTCTACCTGGAAATGCATCTGCTGCCGACTTTTTTTCGTTGTGTTTCTTTATCCATTTTCCTAATAAACCACCCTTTATTCCTAAATCCTTTGCTATTTTTGTAATTGTTTGACCTGCCTTTCTTTGTTCATTTGCCAGTTTAACAGCTTCCAATTTGAATTCTGCCGTATATTCTCTTGCCATTTCTAATCCTCCAAAATTTTATTTTACCCGAAAAAACTCCTTTCTTTCTCTCCACTTTTTCTGGGTAAGGTCACTTGGCAACAGTTGCTCTACTTTCTCCTTCATCCAATGCTTCCATTGCTTCCATTGCTTTTTTCCTTAAGTCGTAACTATACGCTGCTGGCATACAAACCCCTCTACCATAAATCCATTCTTACCTTATTGGGATTATTATGAGAAGAGCTATAACTCTATGGGAGGGAAGCAAAATCTGGGATTCGGCCTTAATGGCATTAGCGTTGCATCAGCTTCACCCTCCCTGTGAGGTATTTTAGCTCTAATGCCTCACATCATAAAGATACAAGTGTCAAGCTACTTGGATGACAGGGGAGGGAGGCACTGGGATGACAGGAGAAGGTAGTGGGATGACACCCTGACAACCGTCATCCCGCTGCTTGTTAGCGGGATCTAGAGATACCGCGAATGAATCGCGGCATGACGTAGGACTGCTTTCATTCCAGTGCTTGACACTGGAATCCAGCCTTTCTGCAATCTCATCGAAAACGTTGTAACCACTTTCTATGCTAGTTTGCTTGTGAGCAACCTGGATTCCAGTGTCAAGCACTGGAATGACACCGTTATAAAGGAACCAGTGTCAGCTACTTGAATGACACAGTCTTTGCTTAAACCCGTAACGTTCGTACATTTTGCTAAAAGTTCAAATATCAACATCATGCACATTAAGTGCATTGCTATTAATAAAATCACGGCGTGGTTCAACTATATCACCCATTAATATTGAAAATATGGAATCAGCTTCTTCACAATCTTTTATTTCAACCTTTAATAAAGTTCTAGCCTCAGGATTTAACGTAGTATCCCATAGCTGATCGGCATTCATTTCACCAAGACCTTTAAATCTCTGCAGAGTTAAACCCTTTTTACCATAGTCCATTATTATTTTTGCAAGCGTACTTGGAGAAGTGATTCTTATTTCAGTTTCTTGTGACTTTAAAAATGAATCACCATTAAATAAATTACTTATACCATCAAGCAAACTTAATATGTTTTGCATATCTTTGCCTTCAAGCATACTAAGTGCAAATATATATTTGTCTGCCAATCCTTGAAACAATTTAGAGATATGAATTTCTTTTTCTTCATCTTTTATTTCCACTTCCCAAGTGTATTCGCTGTACATTAACTTCAAATACTTTAATATCTCATCAGCCGATGATAGAGCATTCTTTTTACTTAAAATTAGCAATGACTCTAAGAGATTTTGTGGTATTTCTCTATCATAATTTTTGCTAATATTAGAAGTGCTAACGCATTTATTCAAAATAAGGCGCAAGTTGTTAAATTCTGTAGCTGTACCACTTAGTGTTAATCTTTTAACTGCTGAGTTTATTATATACTCTTCAAAAGTTTCGTCATCTTTAATATAAGTGTCTTTGGCATTCTTTGTAACTTTATAGAGGGGTGGCTGTGCTATGTATAAGTAACCTTTTTCAATAACTTCACGCATATGTCTAAAAAAGAAAGTTAGAATCAAAGTTCTTATATGTGAACCATCAACATCTGCATCTGTCATGATGATAATTTTATGATATCTAGCTTTTTCAATATCGAAGTGTTCACTCCCTATTCCAGCACCAATTGCAGTAATTAAAGAGCCTATTTCTGCAGATGAAAAAATACGATCTAAACTTACACGTTCTACGTTTAGAATTTTTCCTCTTAAGGCAAGCACTGCTTGTGTTTTACGATTACGCCCCTGCTTTGCAGTACCACCTGCTGAATTACCCTCTACTATAAATAATTCCGATAACTCAGGAGCTTTTTCCTGGCAATCAGCAAGCTTTCCTGGCAGAGTTGCAATATCAATATTGTTTTTGCTTTTAACTAACTCTCGTGCTTTTCTTGCGGCTTCTCTTCCTTTTGCTGATCTGATTGCTCTTTCTACTATACTTGCTGCCAATTTGGGATCAGTTTCAAGGATTGTGCTCAATTTATCAGAAACTATACTTTCTACAACTGCACGTGCTTCAGAACTAACTAGTTTATCTTTTGTTTGTGAAGAAAACTTAGGATCAGGCATCTTGAGAGATAAAACACAAGTTAAACCTTCTCTAACGTCTTCTCCAGTTAAATTTACTTTTGCTTTCTTTAAGAACCCTTCATTAGTTGCATAGGTATTGATACATCTAGTTAGTGCAGATCTAAATCCTGCCAAATGCGTACCACCATCTCGTTGCCGTATATTATTAGTGAAACACAACATATTCTCATAGTAGGAATCATTCCATTCCATCGATATTTCCAAGCTGATGCCAAGATCTTCTGCATCTCCTTTCATACTGGCAATTTTAGTTACATGTGTCTTATTCTTATCTAAGTACCGCACAAAATTCGCTGTACCAAAATTGTCTTTAGATTGATTGCTCTGATTGAAATGAGACTCTGTATATGGTTCATTGCGCAGATCACGTAAAGTAATGTCGATATTTGAATTTAAAAATGCTAATTCTCTTATACGACTTTCAAGCGTTGAGTAACTGAAATTAATGCCATTAAAAGTCTCTGTTGATGGCATGAACGTGACTTTAGTTCCTCTTTTGTTTGTATTTTCGTTGACTACCTTTAAAGGTTCAATAGACTCACCATCTTCAAAACGCATAAAGTGTTCTTTCTTATTGCGCCAAATAGTTAATTCCAACCAGCTTGATAATGCATTCACAACTGAGATTCCAACACCATGTAATCCCCCAGAAACTTTATAGGTATTACTGTCAAATTTACCACCAGCATGGAGTTGAGTCATTATTACCTCTGCTGCTGATATTCCTTCTTCTTCATGAATGTCAGTTGGAATGCCACGACCATTGTCGGTTACTGATACTGAACCATCTTTATTTATGCTAACTTCAATTTTATCACAATATCCAGCTAAAGATTCATCTATTGCGTTGTCAACAACCTCATATACCATGTGATGCAAGCCAGATCCATCGTCAGTGTCACCAATGTACATACCTGGACGTTTCCTTACAGCATCAAGACCCCTTAAGATTTTTATTGCATCGGCATTATAACTATTTTCCATGGTATTGCTTCGTTTATGAATGTTAATTAATATTACATTCATATATGCTGATTAGCAACATTTTTAAACTGATAACCCATATTAAAAGCACAATTTTACGAATATTTATTTTTGAAGACAGCAAATAGTGTCATTCCAATGTGTCTTCCCGATGGAGATTAAATTATAACGCTCATGCAGTTGCGTGTTCAACTAATTAACAGAAAAATCTATAATTCAGTTTACGTATTTTCTGATCTCAGCCAAAATCTTATCAGATTGACTTTCGTCTGAATTTAAATCAGCTGCAAAGTGTGTAACATATCTTCCTCCAGGGCCAATAAGATATATTATCGAAGAATGGTTGATTTCTTCTTCTCCGTCTACTTTGCTTGCATATACTTTATATTTTGCAACTACTTCGTCTATTTTTTCTCTTTCACCAGTTAACATTTGTATTCTGTGGTCAAATTGCTGCTGAAATTCTTTAAGTCTTTCCGTGCTATCGCGCTCAGGATCGACTGTGATGAAGAATGTTTGTAGCTTGTTGTTAGTTTTCTCATCTAACTTTGCAAGTGTTTCTGAAATTATTCCAAGGTTCATAGGGCAAATTCTTTTGCATGAGGAAAACCCAAAGAAAATCATCATGTATTTATCTTTAAAATCACTACTGCGCAGGATCTGTCCGTCCTGATTAATTAAAGAAAAATCTCCGCCTATCTTAACTTCTGCGTTGTGAATCGCTGCTGGGGCAAATATGCCTTTTTTAGTGAAATAACAATAACCTAAAAAAACAACTGCTAATGCTGCTAGCACATTAGATAACAATCTTATAAACCTTACCATTAGGGTGCTCTCAGTAAAATTAAATTGTATCTTTATTAGTTGACCTATTCAATATATTTATTCCAAAGTGTATTGTTAATTTTGTCTAACAGTTTCTTATGTTCATCAATTTCTTCACTATTTGGTGAATGTTCTCTGGGAGTTAGATTACGCACTTTATGCTGAACGAATGTAGAGTTACTGTCCTGATTGCATTCATTATCAAACAGAAAGGTTTGTAACCCTCCTGTAAGTTCAACATATACCTTTGCAAGCAATTGAGCATCAACTAGTGCTCCGTGCAATTCTCTATTCTCTAGCGATATATCAAAACGCTTACATAATGCATTCAAAGAAGCAGGTGATCCTGCGAATTTTTTCCTCGCAAGAGGTAATGTATCTAGCACTCTGTCTGAGGAAATTAACCCAGCATTCAGCTTGCTTAACTCCATGTTAAGGAACTTAACATCGAATTCAGCGTTGTGAATTACCAAAATATCATTAGATATAAAGTCAAGAAATTCAAGTGCAACATCTGAAAATAATGGTTTATCTTCTAAAAATTCTTCACTAATACCGTGAATCTTAAACGAGTGATAAGGTATATCTCTTTCTGGGTTAAGGTACCGATGGAATACTTTACCTGTTGGAATGCGGTTAATTAATTCCACACACCCTATTTCAATAATTCGATGACCAGATTCAGTGTCAAGACCTGTCGTTTCAGTGTCAAGTACTATTTCGCGTAGCTTGCTTTCCATTTCAAATAAAACTCATCTTACTTATCATTTGTCTTATCGTTACTTGTCTTTTTATAGTGAATAGAAACAAGCAACCAGCTCGGGTCTGATGAATTAACATTTTTTTTGAATTGCCATACATCCTCAACTTTATTAATAGTGGATGTACTACCTGATATTATATCTCCTTCATTGTTCTTAACGAAGTTAATTTGCTCTGAAAGGAAATATACTGCAATAAACACTGCGTTTTTTACTAGCTTTATTTCTAAAATCTTTTGTGAAACGATAGAAACAATTATAGACTCGTGCACCTCTTTACGATGTTTAATCTTCTCTGCAAAATTATCATATAAGTCTTTATCGAGAAGTGGTTTTAACTGAGACAAATTTCCTTGATTGAAATACTTTATTATTAATTCAAAAGCTATGCTTGAACCTTCTATAAAGTGGGAAATAGAAAAATCTTTATTTTTTTTTAATATTTGTTCATAAGTAACTTTTATTGAATTTTCATCATTGCTATCAATGTAACCCTCAATGTTTTCTACTACGTCTTCTCTACTTCGGCTTACATCCAATACACTAGTTAGCTTTTTTAGGTTGAGGTTGGCTGATCTTCCTAAAGAATTATACAAACGTGAAAAAATGAACGCCGCTAATAAAGCATATATTACAAGCTCTATCATAGTAACTCAACTCCTTGGCATATAAAGTATCCGAACATTATTAATTATTAATGAAAATATGTTTTTCATATCAACTTATAATCAGGTTTGCTATTCGTTTGTAAATGAATATATTATATAAGAAAGTATTAAATATCTCAACTTAATTAAAGGAGACGTAAGAAATGCCACAACAAAAAATGAGAATTCACGGTCAATATGTTAAAGATCTATCATTTGAGAATCCGAATTCGCCATTCCTTTCTTCTAGTAAAGCTCCAGATATTAATGTAATGGTTAATATCAATTCAGCAAAATTAGAAGGGACGAAAAACAAAGAAGAAGTGAATGAAGAAAAATCTTTCCATGAAATTACTTTGCATATAGAAGTCAAAGCAACGGTAAAAGATGAAGGCATAAAGGATGGCGTAGCTTTCATTTGTGAAACGAAATATTGTGGCATTTTTTCAATAGAAAATTTAAAAGAGTTGAGTGAGGAAGAAGTAAGACAAGCTTTGTTTATTGGTGGACCTACTTTTCTTTTTCCTTTTGCAAGAGAAATAATTGCAAGAGTTACAAGTAGTGGTGGATTTCCCCCACTGATGCTAGATCCTATAGATTTTGAAACTATGTATGAGCAGCAAGGTCAACAACAAAAAAGTAACGGTAGTAATTCCAATTTTAACTAATATAGTGTGATAGGATGAACAATTCTTTAAACGCAAAAACGACTTTAAACATTGACGGGAAATCATACAACTATTTTAGCCTAAGTAGTGCTAGTGAATTTTTAGGAATAGATGTGACTAAATTGCCTTGCTCACTTAAGGTTCTGCTTGAAAGTTTATTGCGCAATGAAGATGGAGTAAACGTAAAGCTAGATGACATAAGAGTACTAGCAGACTGCGTTAATAAACACACTAATCACGAAATTAGCTATAAACCAGCAAGGGTGTTGATGCAAGATTTTACAGGGGTTCCTGCTGTTGTTGATCTAGCTTCAATGCGGGACTATGTTAAGAAAAATGGAGGAAACCCAAGCAATATAAATCCGTCTGTACCGGTTGATCTTGTGATTGACCATTCTGTTCAAGTAGATAGTTATGGAAGTGTTTCCGCATTCAGTAAGAATGTTGAGTTAGAAGTAAAAAGAAATTTGGAGAGATATCAATTTTTAAAGTGGGGAGAATCGTCCTTCACAAATTTTAGAGTAGTGCCACCTGGCACAGGGATTTGCCACCAAGTGAATCTTGAATATTTAGCGCAAGTTGTGTGTAATAATGATGGAGTCATATATCCTGATACTTTAGTTGGTACTGACAGCCATACTACAATGGTTAACGGATTATCAGTTCTTGGTTGGGGTGTTGGAGGCATAGAAGCTGAGTCTGTGATGCTTGGTCAACCAATTAGTATGGTGATTCCAGAAGTAGTTGGATTTAAATTAATTGGCAGATTGTCGGAAGGGGTAACTGCGACCGATTTAGTGCTGACGGTTACCAATATCCTAAGAACAAAAGGCGTTGTTGGTAAGTTTGTAGAATTTTATGGTGATGGTTTAGATTATTTATCTTTGGCAGATAGGGCCACTATAGCAAACATGGCCCCGGAGTATGGCGCAACTTGTGGATTTTTTCCAATTGATCAAAAAACGCTAGATTATTTAAGCTTAACCGGAAGGCCAGAAAAGCTGATTAAGCTAGTTGAGGCTTATGCGAAAGAGCAAGGACTGTGGCGTGGCAATAATGAGTTAGCATTTTTTGACACACTAGAGCTCGATTTATCAAGCGTGAAGCCAGTAATGGCTGGTCCTAAAAGACCACAAGATAAGGTTTTTCTTTCACAAGTGGCAGAGTCTTTTTCTAAATCATTTTCAGTTAATGAGTCAAAGGAAAACGATAAACTCCAAGATGGAAGTGTAGTTATTGCAGCAATAACAAGCTGCACTAATACTTCAAATCCAAGTGTGATGATTGCTGCAGGTCTTGTAGCTCGTAATGCAATTAAACTTGGATTAAAATCAAAGCCTTGGGTTAAAACTTCTCTTGCTCCAGGGTCACAAGTTGTAACAGAATATTTAGAAAAGTCTGGATTGCAGGTAGATCTAAATGCTTTGGGTTTTAATCTAGTTGGATATGGTTGCACAACTTGCATTGGGAATTCTGGTCCACTTAATAAAGATATAGAAAATGGCATTAAAAACAAAAACTTAACCGTTGCTGCAGTTTTATCTGGCAATCGTAACTTTGAAGGAAGAATTCATCCGTTAGTCAAAGCTAATTACTTGGCATCTCCGCCACTTGTTGTTGCATATGCACTTGCTGGTACTGTGCAAATTGATCTGACAAAAGATTCAATATGCAAAGATAAGAATGGAAATGATGTCTATCTCAAAGATATATGGCCAACAAACAATGAAATCGAAGATTGTGTTAAAAGTGTGGTAACACGTGAGATGTTCATACAAAAGTATAAGGATGTTTTTTCTGGTGATAAACATTGGCGAAAGATAAAGTGTGAAAAAAGTGAAATCTATAATTGGGATGCAAACAGCACTTACATACAAAATCCGCCTTATTTTGATAATTTATCACCTAAAAATAATAAAATCGATATAAAAGGTGCACAAATATTGGCAATGTTTGGCGATAGCATAACCACTGATCACATTTCCCCTGCTGGAAATATTGCCTCAAGTAGTCCTGCAGGTATATATTTAAAAAATCTTGGAATTGAGCCACAGGACTTTAATTCGTATGGATCTCGTCGTGGTAACCACAATGTAATGATGCGTGGCACTTTTGCTAACATTAGAATAAAAAATGAAATGGTTAGCACCGAAGGTGGATATACAAAATATATTCCTTCTCAAGAAATTATGTCAATTTTTGATGCAGCAATGCGTTACAAGGAAAATAATGTACCTCTAATCATTGTTGCAGGAAAAGAATATGGCACAGGTTCAAGTAGGGATTGGGCAGCAAAGGGTACTTTATTGTTGGGGGTTAAAGTTGTCATTGCAGAAAGCTTTGAGCGTATACATAGGTCCAACTTAGTTGGTATGGGTGTTCTTCCACTTGTATTTCAAAATGGAATAACCAGAAAGATATTTGATGGTAGTAAGGTAATAAGCATAAAAGGTGAAATAGTGCCAGGTGGAAATCTAGAATGTATCATCAAAAGAAAGGATAATTCAAGGCAATCAATTCAACTCAAATGCTGTGTACAAACCGCAACTGAGACTAAATACTTGATGTGTGGTGGAGTGTTGAGCTACATACTTGCACAATCTTTTTGATTTAGTGAAGTTATTGCATGGACTTCTTTTAGCCAGCCCTGATCCCTTTGTAAATAGCAATTTGCTCTGCGCAAAGTTATGATATAATTTCACCATACATATGGTGTCGGAGTATTTTTTGGAGATAATTATATATGATAAGCTCTATACAAGAACCTAATGAACTCAGAAAACGTTTACAAGGATTTTATCGTACTGATGAAAAGAGTTATATACGTTATCTTGTAGAAAAAGCAGAGCTTTCGGCTGATTCAAAAAATAGAATTTATAATATTGCAAAACAAGTTATTGAAAAAATCAAACACAATAAATTAAGTATTGTAGATTCCTTTATGCAGCAATACTCGCTTTCCAATGATGAAGGAATAGCGCTTATGTGTCTTGCTGAGTCACTACTTAGAATACCAGATGATTATACAATAGACGAGCTAATCAAAGATAAAATTGCCAATCAAGAATGGAGTAAATATTTAGGATATTCTTCTTCATTGTTCGTCAATGCTTCCACGTGGAGTTTAATGATAGGTAGCAGTATATTGAGAGATAATGAAGGCGATTCGAAGTTCTATTACGCAATTTCTAAGTTACTTAAGAATTTAGGAGAACCGATCATTCGCAAAGCAGTAAAACAAGCAATGTCTATGCTTGGTAATCATTTTGTTGTTGGAGAAACCATAGAAGAAGCTTTAAGGTACGCAAAACTAGATGACAATAGTAAGTTTTTATACTCTTTTGATATGCTTGGCGAAGCTGCTCACACAACTGAGGATGCAGAAGAGTATTTTAATTCGTACATGCACTCAATAAAAGCTATAGGTGAATCCACTGAAATAAATGATTGTTTTAAATCCCATGGAATTTCAATCAAACTTTCTGCTTTACACCCACGTTATGAATTTAGTCAATTTGGCCGAATTGCTGGTGAGATATTCACTAAGGTTTTAGAGCTCTGCCGCGAGGCAAAAAAATACAACATTTCACTATGCATAGACGCAGAAGAAACAGAAAGGCTTGAAATTTCCTTAATCTTGTTTGAACAATTACGGCTTGATGAATCACTTTCTGAGTGGGAAGGGCTCGGCTTGGCTGTACAAGCATATCAAAAACGTGCTTTATCTGTTCTTGACTTTGTAGAGGATGTTGCTATTCGATCAAAGCACAAAATTATGGTGAGGCTTGTAAAAGGTGCATATTGGGATTCAGAAATCAAGTGTACGCAAGAATTGGGATTAAATGATTACTCAGTATTTACAAGAAAAAGCTATACTGACGTATCTTACCTCGTGTGCGCACAGAAACTTTTGAGTAAACCAAACAGCTTTTACCCATGCTTTGGAACTCATAACGTCTATACTTTTGCTTCTATCATGGAACTTGCTGATAAAAACCACCCTGGATTTGAATTTCAACGCTTACATGGAATGGCAAAAGACTTATATGATTATGCAATGTCAGAGCTTGCAACAAATGTTAGCTGTCGTGTCTACGCACCCGTTGGGGAACATAGTGACTTGTTGCCTTATCTTATAAGACGCCTTCTTGAAAATGGAGCTAATAGTTCGTTTGTTAATCAAATAAGTGATCCTAACGTTAAAATCGATGAGTTAATTTCAGATCCACTGGAAAAAGCTATAAATTTTAATTATGAACCTCATCCAGGCATTCCATTACCACAAGATATTTTGGGACCAGAAAGAAAAAATTCCTTGGGGATGGATATTAGTGATTCTGTGATAGTCTCACAATTTGCAGATGATATAAAGGGTTTTAGTGAAAAAAAGTGGCAAGTTGGACCAATAATTGATGGAAAAGCACTATTTGATAATGCTGAATTTATCGAAGTAGTGAATCCTGCACATTTGGAAAATGTAATTGGAGAAGTGTCAAGTGCAACAAGCGATCAAGCTTTAAACGCTCTTGAAATAGCACATAGTGCTTTTGCTAAGTGGCAGAATGTTTCAGCAGAAGAGCGCGCTAAATGCCTTGAAAAAGCTGCAGATTTGCTTGAGGAAAGGATGAAAGAGTTAATTTACATTCTGATTGTGGAAGCAGGAAAAATTTTATCCGATGCAATAGCAGAAGTAAGAGAGGCAATCGACTTTCTGCGTTATTATGCAATGATAGCAAAAAATGAACTGAGCGACTGGAAAAAATTGCCGGGCCCAACAGGTGAAGATAACTTCATCTTTTTTGAAGGCAGAGGAGTTTTCTTATGCATATCACCGTGGAATTTTCCGCTCGCTATCTTCATTGGGCAGGTCTCAGCTGCACTTGCAGCAGGTAATGCAGTGCTGGCAAAACCGGCAGAGCAAACGCCGATTATTGCCTACGAAGCTGTTAAGATACTACATGAAGCTGGGATACCAAAGAATGTGTTACACCTCATTCCTGGGGATGGTGGATATTTAGGCAAAATATTAGTTCCAGACAATAGAATTGCCGGAGTAGCTTTTACTGGCTCAACACAAACTGCTCAAATAATCAATAAAATGCTTGCAAATAGGGATGGTCCTATCGTACCACTTATTGCTGAAACAGGAGGGCTCAATGCTATGATAGTTGATAGCTCTGCTCTCTTAGAGCAAGTGACTACGGATGTTTTGCTTTCTGCGTTTCGCAGCGCTGGCCAACGCTGTTCTGCGCTTAGAGTGCTGTTTATTCAAGAGGACATAGCAGAGAAGCAGATAAAAATGATATGCGGTGCAGCGCAAGAACTCAAGATTGGTGACCCAATACAACTTAGTACTGATATTGGTCCAATAATTGATAAAGCATCTATCGATATGCTCACTCAACATACGCAAAAAATGTCAGAGGATAAAGATTCAAATCTGTTATTTAAAGTACCCATGGATACAAATTCTCATAATGGTTATTTCTTTCCTCCATATATTTATGAGATACAAAAAATTTCGCAATTAAAGCAAGAAGTATTTGGTCCTATTTTACATATCATACGTTTTAACAAGTCACAATTAAATGAAGTTATAAGTGATATAAATAGTACTGGATATGGGCTTACGTTTTCTTTGCAGAGTCGTATACAAAGTCAAATTGACACTATAAGTAAAAAAATATCAGTTGGAAATGTCTACATCAACCGTAACCAGATAGGTGCAGCAGTTGGGATACAACCATTTGGTGGTAGAGGACTATCTGGCACTGGGCCAAAAGCTGGTGGTCCTCATTATTTACAGCGTTTTTCTACAGAAAAAGTTGTAAGTGTTAACACTACAGCATTTGGTGGTAACACTACACTTATGTGTTTGGATTAATTTGCGGGCCCTAATTTTTCTTACCCCTAAACTAGACGTTCGTGCAGTTATATACACAGCGCTAAAATCCGAAAAGGACCAGCTCATGCACTGAAATAAATCGTATCCGTTCAGCCAATGGCGTCAACTTAAGAACTTTCATTAGCAAACTCTCCTAAAGACATGATGGCGTTTAGGCTTATCTACTTTATTGCGGCTGTCCCGGTCGGATTTTAACTTTAGCGCGTATACTTAAAAAGGGCTTGAAAGTTTTTTGGCGCAATAAGTACCTGATAGAGTTTCTGCCTCATTACACCAAATAAAACTGAAAAATTTAAACGATACTCAGTAATTTGATCTGGGTTCCAAGGCCCTTGTGCATCACATATATGAAGCGATAATATATTGCACATGACCAAGTTTGCCCAAAATTCTTGTAATACAGCCTCTCCAGAAAAATTCTCTAACTCTGCTCCTACTTTGAGTCGTTTATAGCACTCCTCTATGTGCCACCTTAACACATAAGCTTTGCTCCAAAGTCTCGGTCAAAAACTCTGTTTCTCAGTTGGCTAATGTCAGCACTATAACTCTTACTTTCTGTCCTTTCATTTTATTTTTTAGCTTTTCATTTTCTAATATAAAATCAAAATCTAATTCGCCAGCGTTCCCATAGCTTACTATAATTTCTTTTTTGCAAGCGAAAAATAAAATCTACTTCCAAATTATAATGCTGCTGAATGAATTTTACTGAAGACGATCATAGATAAATAATAATTTCTCTTGATTTAATAAACGCATTTGAGTGATAACTTTGGGTAATTGCTCTGCCGCCAACGTTTGTTCACCTATATTCCAAGCTGTAAGACGAGCACTACAAATCAGCGAAGTACACAAATCAACAAACAAATTGCCAATGGTGCCTGTTGTTCCATTTGGTTCAAACTCGGATACAATTTCCCCAGAGCTGGGTAATCTCATACCAGAACCATCTGCTGCAATAAGTCTATAGCCTCTCCAACTCAGGTTCATCCTGATAGGCTGTTTGGATGCTTAAATTCTTGAAAGCCTGTATGGCAAATCTTATACCTTGCTTTAGAAAAAGCTTGCTTTGAGGGTACATGTCAATGGCTCCATAAGTTCACATTCTATTCCCAAACTTTTTTTAACTAACTTTAAAATCATAGAAAATACTGTCGAAAAAGCTTGTTCGTGTAAAACTCAACACAATGGATTTTCTGAAAAGTTTTCGAGTATATTATATTTTTAATTTGTAGAATAAGGTTTTTTCCTTTTTGCATATTTCACCTAAAAAGGACATATTTTAGACTTCTTTGTTGAAATAAAACAGAAACAAAAGTGCTGTCCCTTGCACTCTTTGGATAATTTAATGATAAAAAATTTGGAGAGAAATTTTATACACAATCTCTGACATTTTTCCTTAAGTTGACGCCATTGTGTGAACGGTTACGGTTTCCCGTCTTCACCATGCTATATAGAAAAAAGTCTGGATTCCAATTTGCATGACAATATGGAGTATCTGCTTCTTTCATCCCAGTGGGATCTTTTATTCCATTTTATCAACAGTTTGTTTTGCAGTATCAAACAATTTTAATCCTATAATCCCGAATGTAACTAAAATAAAGCATATTACTTCGAATAAATTAACTGGTTCATCAAATAGGTAAACTCCAAGTATCGAAGCTCCTATAGCGCCCACTCCAGTCCAAATTGCATAGCATACTCCGATAGGTATAGAACGTGTAGCGAGCGAAAGTAAATATGTACTAAGAGCCATGGAGAGTATGCTAATTATTGATGGTACGAGATGAGTAAATCCATAACTATGCTTAAGTGTTATGACCCAGAACACTTCAATTAGTGACGATAAGAGTAAATATATCCAATTCATGCATAAATTTTTAGGTTTAAATAGAGAGCTTCAGCCCTATGCTTCCTATTACAATTAAAACGATACATAAAACTTGAGATAAATTAATATTCTCTGTGAAAGTGGTTGCACCAATTATAGTTATTCCAATTGTGCATATTCCAGAGGAAACTGCATAGCATACCCTAATAGGTAGAAAGCATGCTGCAAGAGATAAAAAATAAATGCTAATGATCATAATTACCAATGTTGCAATCGAAGGCACAACTTTAGTAAAACTGTTACTAAACTTTAGTGTTACAGCCCACAGTATCTCTAGGATACTAGACAGCAACAAATATAACCAGCACATTTTCGTAACACTTCAATCTTGTATTGTAACAGAAATTGTTAGTTAAAACTACACTAAAGTGCAATAGATCTCTCTTTCGGAATTGCTTTAATATCAAACTTAAAACAACATCCTAAAAAACTTTTCTACGAAATTCAATTCCTGCACGTCATTTGCTGCATAAAGTGGTGTAGTTTGTTGCTCAATACCTGGTATTTCTACAAAAACTTTGCCCACTTCTTGACCTTTTTTAATGGGTGCAGGTATCATATCTTTATATTCAATACGCACCTTAATTTGGTCATGCAATTTGCGGTTGTAAGTTATGGTAACATCGTTTGCAACTGTAATAGGCACTTTTTTATCTTTTCCATAGAGAACATTTACTTCCTCAACTACGCTATCCTTAGCGAATATTTTCTTGGTGTTAAAATGATTTAAGGAGTATTGTATCAGTCTTTTTGCTTCTTCTATTCGCTCTTTCTCAGTGTTTAAGCCATTTACGACAGCAAAAATTCTCCTATCATTTCGTTTTGCAGATGCTACAATGCCGTAACCACCAGCATTTGTATAACCGGTTTTTAAACCGTCAACCCCAATATCGTGAAAAAGTAGAAGATTTTTATTCTTTTGTACAATTTCATTATATGTCAAATATTGTTCAGAAAATAAATCATAATATTCAGGAAAATCGGTGAAAATCCTTTTTGCCAGCATTACCAAGTCTTTTGCGTTCATAAAATGATCTTCATCTGGCCACCCGCTTGAGTTGACAAAATGACTGTCATTCAGATTCAAATTTTGTGCAACTTCATTCATTTCAGCCACAAAATTCTCTTCTGATCCTGCAATGCCCTCGGCTAGTGTTATGCAGGCATCATTGCCTGAGACTATTGTAATTCCTTCAAGTAATTCCCTTACTGTAACGGATTGACCTTCTTTCAAAAACATAGAAGAGCCTTTTCTTTCCCACGCTTTTCTACTTACTCGAAATTTATCCTCCATGTGTATTATTCCAGCTTTTAGATAATCGAAGGCTACATATAAAGTCATTAACTTGCTCATTGAAGATGGGGCCATTTTTTCATCGGAATTATGGTCAAAAATGAACGAGTCTGAAGCTAAATCTAAGACTACTGCTTGCTTTGCTTTGGTTCTAAACTGGTATGAGTATGAAGAAAAAGGAAGTATAAAAACTAATAGCAAAATTACCAATCTGCTTAACATATCTATAATTTTAAATTTATAGTGTACTAATTAATAGTATAATTTTACAGGGGCATTTCAATAGATCTCTTGCATAAAAATTCCTTGACAAACTCCGCCAGCCCCCTTATCATGAAACTGAAGCTATTTATTTATCTTCTCTGTACAGATTAAATGACAAAAAAACTCACGTATCTGGCGTCTCATGTTTAATTTTTTGCACTATGTGCACCTTATGTCTTTATAAAATTCTAGGTTTTTACCTAATATAAGCTAAAATGCGCTTATAAAGCATTTAAAACATAAAAAAACGCCAACTTAAAAAATGGATAGTGAATAACTAGCTACCCTAGGGTTTCTTTTGCCTTTTTTTCTGTTTAGTAAATTTCTTAAACATTTATGACTAAAGGTTAGTTGCATTAAAAAGTAGCTAAATCGCGGTTATTAAGTGTTTAGAATAAAAAAACGCCATACTTGAAAGTATAATGTAAGTAATTAGCCAACCACGGGGCTTCTTTTGCCTTTTTTTTCGTTTGGTAAATTTCTTAAATATTTATAGCTAAACGACAACCGTCATCCCGCTACGTGTTAGCGGGATCTCTTGTTAGCGGCTGAGATACCGCGAATGAATCGCGATATGACGGTTCGTGACGGTATGACGGTTCGCGGTGACATGACGATAACCTCGTCATCCCGCTACTTGTTAGCGGGATCTATGTTAAGGTATGGCGGTTAAATAAGGGATCTATGTTAAGAGATACCGCGAATGAATCGCGGTATGACGGTTCGCGGCGGGATTCCAGTGTCTGGGCACTGGGATGACAGGAAAAGGGGCTACTTGGATTACAGCAGATCACCTCTTCACAAAAATTTTATCAGTAATACGCATATCAATAATACTCCAATCGCTGAAAGTAAAATCAGTTGTATTGTGTAAGTGGTTTAAATAGTCCCATGCACTATAAGGGTTATCTTCAGGCAGTTTTACTGTGGAATCGTTATCAAGTATGATATTCCATCTTCTATTCCCTATATAAGCAAAAGAAGAAATGTGGTCTCTTAATTGAGTTTTACTCTCCAACACATCTCTAACAAATTCTAGGTTTGATAACGAGTTTTGTCCTTTAATTACAACAAGATCATCTACTAGATAGTCATCTACGATCACTTTACCTTCAAAATCAATTACCGAGGTTTTGTTATTATCTTTCCAGAGAGCAAACGGTTTATGCTCATCTATATTAATGTGTAGAGTATTGGGCAAAATTCTGTGAACTCTTACGTGTTTTATCCACCTGCTTACGGATTGTATGTTACCGGCAAGTTTTGAAAGTGATATATACAGGATAGGTTGCGTTCTATCTGTCAAACTTAGAATATCCTTTTTGTTTGTAAATTTATTGCCGCTCACGACTACTTCGTCGATTGAAAATCCACTACTGAGTAATAAACTAGATAGGCAGTCATTATACCAAGTAAAGTAGTAATTAAATCGATTTATTATTTTATCAAGTGAGCTGTAAAGTATTAGCGTAAGAAAAAGTGCTGTGATAATAACCAAGGCACACTTACGCAAAAAACTCCTTTGGCTTCTAGTAATACTGCTCAACATGACTTAAATCCCTAATATTTTTGTGCTGCAAACTATCTTCAATAATAATTTTAACTAATTCATTAAAATTGATTCCTTTTGCCAATTTTGCAATTTCTGGCACTAACGATAACTCAGTAAACCCAGGATGTGTATTAATCTCAAGCATTTTTAAAGTGTTATTTTTGGGATTATAACGGAAATCTGAGCGGGAAATAGTTTTGCATCCTAAAAATTGATGAACTTTCAGTGCGTGTTCCAAGGTCATTTTATATATATTGTTAGGAATTTCAGCAGGAAATATATGTTCTGCAAATCCATCTGTATACTTTGCTTCATAATCATAGAATTTATTTTTTGGTCGTACTTCTATAGTGCCAATTGCTTCATCCAGCAATACAGCAGTATGTAACTCTATGCCCGGTATGTATTCTTCTACGATCATCTTTTCCATTATAGTAGAACTGTTATCTTTCAGTTCTAAGTAATCCTCGTGCGAGAAAATTATGTACACTCCAATACTTGAACCTTCATTAATTGGTTTTAAGACGTACGGATAATCGATTTTAATATTATTTTTTAGTACATCTTCTCGGCTAATTACATAACCTTTTGGAGTGTCGATATTAAGGGATCGAAATATATGCTTTGACATCACTTTATTTATAGCAACGGCAGAAGCCATAACTCCTGAGTGTGTATATTTTATACCTAAGATTTCCAATAAACCTTGAATGCAGCCATCTTCACCATAAGGTCCATGCAGAGCGATAAAAGCAAGGCCCGAATTAATTTTTCTAAGCTTTTCAGCAATGTTGCTGTCAACATCTATTTCTATTGCATTATATGAAAGGCTATCGAGCGCCTTCTTTACTGCTTTTCCGCTCATAAGCGATATTTCTCTCTCACAAGAAAACCCACCACTTAAAATTGCTATAGTTGGAACCATAAGCATTCTATGTTTTACTATATAGCATATATAATGGTTACATTAAGCTTATTAAATACCTACTTTGGCTAACTATAAGACCTTCTTACTTTCCTTTAAGCACTTTTTTTATCCACTTCAAATAGCGTGCTCGGCAACGGTACTGGCGTGTTTGCTGCACCTTTATACTGTTCACAGACAAGCTTTTCTAAATCCTCAGCAGATTGTTCTTTTGCTTCTTCTTTTTTCACTACTCCACTAGTTACTAAATCAATTAAGGCTGTAGTGTGTATTATCATTCGATTATTTAGCTCAAATATCTTTTTTGTATCAAGTGAGGGGTTTCTAATTAAGGCAGATAGTGCATGCATATATTTGTCTATATCAGAAAGACTTTTGCTTGTATCATAGTTGCTAACTAATATATATTCCTTCAAACGCTCAATTTCTTCTGGAGTAAACTTGTAAACTTCATCAAGTTTCCTTATTAAAGATATAGTAAGTATTCTACTTAGAACTCTTAATTCTCTAATAAATTGTATTCCTTCTCCTTCAGGATAAGACATTTCTTCTTTTTTATATTTCTTAAATAATTCTTGATCATAAGACTTTCTGAAATCTGACATCATTGCTAATGCTAACTCTTGTGAACCTAGCTTAAAAACTTCGTTGAAGCTGCTTGCGTTGGCATCTTGTGCACCGCCTGCAGTAATTCCACAACTATAAGAAATCTTTTCAGATAAGCTATGATACTCTTTTATCATCTCTTTCAGCAATATTTTAATATCATCTTCGGTTAACTCTACTGTTGATAATAGATCACATGTTTTTTCAAGATCACCATTCACTTGAAAAAGTAACCCTTCAATCTTTTTAATGGTTTCTCTTTTATTTATACTCACAACTTACCCCCAAGATTTAATGCTAACAGCTAGTTTTATAATCAAATATTTCAAAAGTCAATAAGCCTTTTTCCTTAATCCTTAAATTAATCGATACTAATTTATCAGCATAACAACTTAGATAACGCAACTATTTTCAGCAACCAAAAACAATAACCCTGAAATACAAAAAGTTTCTTTTCCTTCAGCAGTATTATTCTAAATTTTCCTCAAAATAAGTTGTTTTATCCTTTTTTTCCTTATACTCTTCTGCTGTATAGAGAGGTTGCTTCTTAGCTGTGATATTTGGCCATTTTTGTGAATATTCTACGTTTATGTTGTAAAATGACTTGAAGATTTTTTGTTCACTGTTCAGTAACTCTTCATCTAGTTCTAAAATATCTTTTATGGAATCATCAGTTACAATTGCATCCACCGGACACTCAGGTATGCACACTCCGCAATCAATACATTCATCTGGGTTAATCACGAGCATGTTTTTACCTTCATAGAAGCAGTCGACGGGACATACTTCCACACAGTCCGTATATTTACATTTTATGCATTTATCTGTAACAAAATGCGTCATAAAACACTGTATATTTGCATTATCTTGGGTACACTAAATTGATAAGAAATTCAAGTCTTTTATGAAGATAAATAAATTGAACAACAAAGAATTAGAAGTATGGTTAAGCTTGGCTAGAACTATAGGACCAATAAAGTTTTTTAGTATACTAAGAACATATGGATCGCTAGATGAGGTGCTAAAATATCTCAATAGGGTGGCTAATAATAAGGTGTATGGCATTCAAGATGCACGAGAAGAAATCAATAATGCAGAAAGAATTGGAGCTAAAATTATACCCGCATGTGACCCAGATTACCCTGATCTTTTAAGAAATATCTCTAGTTGTCCTCCTGTAATAACTGCGCTTGGTGATATATCATTATTAAGCCGTGAGATAATTGCAATAATCGGTGGGCGTAACTCTTCAATGAATGGAAGAAATTTTGCCAATAAGTTGGCACTTGATTTAAGCGAAGCTGGTTTTGTTATTGTTTCTGGACTTGCAAAAGGAATCGATACTGCAGCAAACAGTGTAATATACAAAAATCATCCCACTATTGCTGTTACAGCAAGCGGAATTGATGTGGTGTATCCAAAAGAGAATTTTGATCTATACAAAAAAATCACTGGGAACGGTGGGTTAGTAATTACTGAGCTTCCATTTGCTACTAAACCAAAGCCTCAATATTTTCCTCAGAGGAATCGAATTATATCTGGTCTATCGCTGGGTGTTGCAGTGATTGAAGCATCGAAACGTTCTGGCTCTCTAATAACAGCAGATTTTGCTTTAAATCAAGGGAGAGAGGTATTTGCAGTTTCTGGTTTTCCTTTAGATTCACGCTGTAGTGGTAGTAATTATTTAATTAAAAACGGTGCTAAGCTTATCGAATCCGCTGATGACATAATAGAGAGTATTAGGTTTAGTTTACCTCCGCAGCAAAAAAACCTATTTGATGTTGAGCACCATTTTGTTAACCAAAAACAAGAAAAATTACAACAGGCAAAATCTGTTATAGTTGATCATATTAACTCTGTACCTGTTGATATAGATGAACTTATATTAGCAAGCGGACTTTCTACCAACATAGCTCTAATGGCTCTTTTAGAACTAGAGTTGGAAAACAAAATAGAGCGTTCACCGGGGAATAAAATATCGTTAATTTTCTAGATTACTTTAGCTATACTAGATGTTCGTACAGATATAGCTAAAGTGGCTTAGGTTTACCTACAATTTGAAAAACAACAAATTCGTCATTCCGCTACTCGTTAGCGGAATCTATGCTGAGATACCGCGAATGAATCGCGGTATGACGTAGGGAAATCTTTCTTGGGTTAGCTATATATGCTTGACACTGAAATGATGTCATTTGTCATAGGATTCTTAGTTGCTGATTTTAGAATTGATAAGAGAAAACTTTTTTTCAACTTGTTGTATAATTTTATAAAAGTGATCGAAATCTAAGCTTGCACTGCCAATTAAAACTCCTGATAAATTTGAAATACTGAGCAAATTTTCTATATTTTCTGAACTGACTGAACCACCATATATAATGTGTTTTTTACTAGTACACAATTTTATTACCTCTATCACCTTAGCAATTGCATCATTATTTGGCACATGACCTGTGCCTATTGCCCATATTGGCTCATATGCTACGGTATATTCACCGTGTGTTGGCAAACGGTTTTTGCATTGATATTCTATTACTTCTTTTGTTTTTTCATTCTTATAATCTTCTGAATTTTCACCCACACAGATAATTGGGTGTAAGCCTGATTCTATTGCTATTTCCGACTTAAGTTTTATTTCACTATCTTTTTCATTAGCCCTTTCAGAATGCCCAAGTATTACGTAAGTACACCCTAGTTCTTTTAACATTTCTGCGCTAATTTCACCTGTGTAAGAACCGAACTTTTTATGATGGCAATTCTGTGCTCCTATATTAATATTATTGTTCAACTCTATACTGCTTGGAAATGACGTAAAAGGAGGGCAAATTACTAATTTAGAGGTAATTTCGTTGCTCTTGTTGTTAAGTTTGCCTATAAAGTCAACAAATGAAGAACGCATTCCATTCATTTTCCAATTTGCTACTATTAAAAAGGACATCAACTTTACTTATATGGGCGAGAGTGCCGGCTGTCGGACTTGAACTGACAACCTACTGATTACAAGTCAGTTGCTCTACCAATTGAGCTAAGCCGGCGTTAAACACATTAATAATATACAATTATCAATGGATTTTAGTCAACTGATTTTTAAAATACTGTATAATGAAAATAATATGAGAAAATTTTTACTGAAGCCAAAAAAGAGTCTAGGGCAAAATTTTATTTTATCGAGTGAGATAACAAAAAAAATCGTCGCTTTAGCTGGTAGTCTGGAAAATTTTAATGTCATTGAAATTGGTCCTGGATATGGTGCATTAACAAGAGAAATATTGGTGCATAATCCAAAGTCTCTACTTTCTATAGAAAAAGATAGAGATTTAGTAAAACACCATGATCAACTGCTAAATGAGCATCAAGGAAAGTATAAAATTATAGAAGCAGATGCACTGCACGTTATAGAAGAAGAGCTGATAGAACGTCCAGTTAAAGTTATTGCTAACTTGCCTTACAATATCTCGGTAGTGTTATTTTTAAAGTGGTTAAATAATATAAAATTTTTTACGAACTTGACATTAATGTTTCAAAAAGAGGTAGCAGATCGCATTACGGCAAGACCCAATTCTAAAGATTATGGTTCCTTATCAGTGCTAAGCCAATTACTATGCGATATAAAAAAGGAATTTGATATTGAACCTAAAGAGTTTTTTCCAAGACCAAAAATACATTCTTCAGTAATTACAGTAAATCCTTTGCCTACCCCAAAATTTGCAGTAAATTTGGAAACCTTAACAAGATTAATACGTGCCGTTTTTGCTCAAAGAAGAAAGATGCTGAGAAATAGCTTGCAAAATATAACGAACCACACTGAAACTGTCCTTGAAAACGCTAAATTGAGTGGAAACGAACGTCCAGAAAACTTAACTATTGAGCAGTTTTGTTTGCTGGCAAATAATGTAGAATGCTTATTTTGCAAAAGCCCTATTGCAATTTAATTAATTGGCGTATAAGCTTTAAATAAAGCCTATGAAAAAAATGGAAGCTTGTTATTCGTTTGACGATATACTTCTTTTGCCAGCCTATTCTAATATATTGCCTTGCGATGCAGATACAAAAACTTATTTAACAAATAATATAGAACTAAATATCCCTCTCATATCCTCTGCAATGGATACTGTTACTGAATCGGGCTTTGCAATAGCTATTGCCCAACATGGAGGGATAGGTTGCATACATAAGAATTTATCAATAGATGAACAAGTTTTAGAAGTAAGAAGGGTGAAAAAATATGAAAGTTGGATCGTGTATAACCCAATTACGATTTCACCGGATAAAACAGTTGCGGAAGCAATTTCATTAATGAGAGAGCACAATTATTCTGGCATTCCTGTAGTCGATCAACGCAAGTTAGTTGGAATTTTAACTAACCGAGATGTGAGATTTATTGAAGACCAGAACATGAATGTAAAAGTTTCCGAAGTGATGACAAAAGATAAGTTAGTGACAGTGCGGGAGCAGGGAGTGAATAGTGCCTCAGCAATGAAATTGTTGCATGAAAATAGAATAGAAAAGCTTTTGGTCGTAGATGAAAATTCTTGTTGTATAGGTTTAATTACGGTTAAAGACATTGAAAAATACAATAGATATCCAAATTCATGTAAAGACAGTAAAGGACGGCTCAGAGTTGCCGCTGCAATTGGCACTGGTAAAAAAGATGGTATAGAAAGATGTGAAGCTTTGATCGGAGAAGAAGTTGATGTAGTTGTTGTGGATACTGCTCACGGTCATTCCGAAAACGTTATCAATACCATTAGGGAAATAAAAAAGATGTATCCTAATACGCAATTAATTGGCGGAAACATCGCAACAAAGGAGGCTGCTGAAGTGTTGATTGATGCGGGTGTTGATGCAGTGAAGGTTGGAATAGGACCAGGATCAATCTGTACAACCAGAATAGTTACAGGCGTTGGTGTGCCACAATTCTCTGCAATCAAGAATGTTGCAGAGGTGTGTAGAGCAAGAAACGTAAGACTAATTGCTGATGGTGGGGTAAAATACTCAGGAGATGTTGCAAAAGCTATTGCAGCTGGTGCTGACTCTGTGATGATTGGTTCGATTTTTGCTGGCACTGACGAAAGCCCAGGTGAGATTATTATGTATAAGGGCAGAGCATATAAAGGCTATCGAGGAATGGGATCTATTAGTGCAATGAAACGAGGTTCAGCTAGCCGTTATTTTCAAGATAAAGATTCAAAACTCAAATTAGTTCCACAAGGAGTGGAAGGAAGAGTTCCATTCAAAGGTCCAGCTTCAGGAGTAATCCATCAATTGATTGGCGGATTGCAAGCTGCAATGGGGTATACTGGTAATAGGAATATAGAAGAGATGAAAAAAAATTGTAAATTTGTTACTATTACTGCATCAGGATTAAGAGAGAGTCACGCTCATGATATAGTCATTACACAAGAAGCTCCAAATTATGCTTATCAAACGTCCAATTTGTCAACCGATTCGGAGTAGTCCAGAAAAAGTAGAGAGAAAGTTAAAACGTTTTTGGAGTAAAATAAAACGTTTTTTCAAAATATGACAAATAGAAGAGAATATACAGCAGAATTCAAATTAGAAGCTGTTAAGCTGGTTAAAGAAACAGGTCAAGCAAGTACAAAAATAGCAAAAGATCTAGGTATAGATGGCAGTATGTTAAGTAAGAAAATATGATGGAAAAATGTCTGGAGCATACGCATTTCCAGGCAAAGGCTCCTTATGACAAAGAAAGATTTGATCTAAAAAAAGAGCTAATAAGAGAAAGAGACATCTTAAAAAAAGCCCTGGGCAAAGAAAAAGAGTAAAGTATTCTTTTATATAGAAATTGCTATAAAACACAGGAACTATGTAGGGTTTTGTACTGGTGGTATTGGTTGCTAAGGAAAAAAGCAGTAAAGAATTAGCAAAAGAAGGGCTTCTAGCAGATATTCAAAAAATACATCAAGCATTCTAAATGCAGATATGGAGCCCCTAAAATTCACGCTGAATTAAAAGCTTTAGGCAAAAATTAAAACAGTACAAAGTGTTATGCAAGAAAATGGCATTAAAACCAAGCTTAGACGAAGGTTCAAAAATAAAAAACAGCAAATAAGCAACCGAGTTGTGGCTCCGAACACATTGGATCAAAATTTTACTACTGATCAGCCAAATAAAGTTTGGGATTACCTACATAAAAACTAAAGAAGGTTGTTGGCGGCAATAATTGACCTATATTCACGCATGGTGGTTAATGAGTAACATGATAATTAGTTATAGATTCTTTATTGATGGCCGTTGATAAACGCAAACCCGATAAAAATCTGCTGTTACATAGCGATCAAGGGTCACAGTATACCTCTCAAAATTACCAATTTCTATTGAATACAAAAAACATCATTTCCAGCATGAGCCATAAGGGCTGTTGTTACGATAACTCTGTTGCAGAAAAGTTCACTTAAAAGGGAGCTGCTTATTGATACTTCTCGCTCAACAAACCAGAACTGCCATATTTGAATACATAGAAATCTTTTATAACAAATAACGTAGACATTCTACTATTAACTATTGCATTCCTGCACAATTTATTCTCATGATAAAAACGTCTTAACTTTCTCTCTACTTTTTCTGGGTAAGGTCAAATAGAGAATTTTACAAAAATCTATTTTTAACTTACAATCAATTATTACAATTTTAAACCTACAACTTATGTACAACAGACTTATAATCAAATCTTTTTCAGTATTATGCATCTGTTTACTTGCTTTATACATAACACTGCCAAATTTCTTTGATAATAAGCTTTTTATTTCGAAAAAAAGAATAAACTTAGGCCTTGACCTGAAAGGAGGGGCATCTTTGCTTTTAAACATAGACTTAGACTTCTATTTTAAGGAAAAGCTAAGCATGCTAGCTAACGAAATAAAAGAGACATTGCTAACAAAAAATATTGAATCTAACGTACAAAATAGCGTTGTAACTTTAAATAATATTGATGATTATAAAAAAGCATCTATGTTGATTAATGCGATAAATCCAAATTTAGAGCTAAATAGAAAAGATTCTTCAATTCTCATTTCGTATAAACCCCATTATAAAAATTCTTTGATCAGTGAAGTAGTTGCAGAATCAATAAACAATGTCCAGCGCCGTTTGGATAAACTTGGCACAAAGGAAGTCAGCGTTCAAAAACAAGGGCAGAATAAAATATTAGTGCAGGTGCCTGGAGTAGAAGACACCAAGCAGATAAAATCTCTGCTTGGCAAAACTGCTAAGCTAGCTTTTCATTTGGCAAACACTAACATAGCCAAGGTGCAGGATATAGATTACGAAACTACTGTCATGCTCAAGGATTCTTTAGGTAATTCTTATCCAATATTCCGCAAGACTGAAATAGGTGGCGATTCGCTGGTTAACGCATCAGTTAGATTCGGCAATTTAGGTAAACCGACAGTGCATTTTAAATTTGACAGCATAGCGAGTAAAAGATTCGCGAAAATCACTAAAGAAAATGTGGGAAAACCTTTTGCAATTGTTCTGGATAACACAGTTTTAACAGTACCTACAATACGTGAGCCAATTTTAAATGGAGAGGGAGAAATTAGCGGTAATTTCACTGAAAAACAAGCAAGCGAACTTGCAATACTTTTAAAATCTGGAGCACTGCCAGCACCACTTAAAATAATTGAAGAAAAAAACATTGGCCCAAGTCTTGGAGAAGAATCAATAAAGGCAGGGGAAATGGCAGCAACAATCTCTATTATAGCCGTGGCTTTATTTATAATCATCACTTACGGCAAATTAGGTGTATTGGCCTCTGTTGCACTTTTTTCTAATGTAGTTCTTATATTATCAATTCTCACTCTGCTTGAAGCAACTCTAACTTTACCTGGAATTGCCGGTATTGCACTTACTGTTGGTATGGCGGTGGATGCAAATGTTTTAATATTTGAGCGAATTCGTGAGGAAATCAAATCTGGCAAGAGAGTGGAACGTGCTATTGAAGAAGGGTTTAAAAACGCTATAAAGACAATACTGGATTCAAATATCACTACATTAATTGCTGCAGGAATAATGTTCATTATTGGCAGTGGAGCAATAAGAGGCTTTTCTGTCACTCTATCAATAGGAATTTTATGTTCGATGTTTTCTGCAATCACAGTCACAAAACTCCTGATAGAGTTGTGTATGAACCCGAAGGAACTAGTGCTTTGTTAGTCAACTACCTTCATTCCCACAACGTTATATCCTGAATCAACGTGCAAAATTTCTCCAGTAGTGCCACTACTTAAGTCGCTTAATAAGTATAACGCTGCCTTGCCAACATCCTCTATTGTAACATTGCGTCTGAGCGGAGAATTATTTCTATTCCATTCTGATATGGAGTGAAAATCGCTTATTCCAGAAGATGCTAAAGTTCTGATTGGACCAGCGGAAATTGCATTTACTCTGATATTTTGTGGCCCGAGATCACATGCTATATATTTTACACTTGCTTCAAGTGCCGCTTTACATAAACCCATAACGTTATAATTTGGCATAACTTTTTCAGCGCCATAATAAGATAAAGTAAGTAAACTACCACCATTTGACATCATTTTTTCAGCCCTTTGCGCTAAAGCAGTAAAAGAATAGCACGATATATGCATTGCATTGAGGAAGTTATCCAGTGAAGTATTGACATATTTACCATCTAACTCATTTTTATCGGAGAATGCTATTGCATGCACCAAAAAGTCAAGAGTACCCCATTTTTTCTCTATTATTTCGAAAGCGTTATCTATGATTTTTTCATTTGAAACGTCGCAGTGTAATATTAGCTCCACATTTAGTTCATCTGCTATTGGTGATAGTTTTTCTTTTATTATTTCATTCTGGTAGGTGATTGCAAGTTCTGCTCCGTGCTCTGAGAGAGTTTTTGCTATACCGTATGCTATTGATCTCTTATTTATTATTCCGGTTATTAATCCCTTTTTGCCTTGTAATAGACTTGTCGTCATAGAACTATCTGTTTTTTTATAATTTGGAATATTAACTAGGTAAAGTCAAGATATCACTATGTTTTAAAATATTTTTTGCAGTAACTTGAAGTCTATAAACAGTAATCTTGATTCTTCTACAACAAAGCCATCCCATATGACATTTTACCTATACCCAATCAAGCATATTAATAAGTAAGTAAATCTTAATATAATCTTATTATACTTATAAATACGCTGTATAGAATGAAAGTATGGATGATTTCATAACTGCAAGAAGAAAAGATGATGCTGTGGTATCTGTTTGTCAGGATAATAAGAAAAAAAACGTGTTAATTTTAGGGCTCAATCAAGCCGCAAGGAATTTGTTAAAATACGAGGAAGGGAATTTACTTAATAAGCCGTTAATCAATATTTTAAGTGCAAGAGCAGCTGACGACATGAAGAATTATTTAGAGTATACCGAAAATGGGCACGATTTACTTGATATATTACCTAAAGTGATAGATTTTTCCTTAACTGATGCTAAAGGAGAAGATATCAGGACAAAAGTAAAAGTTTTCCGCACTGCACAATTTGCCAGTAATAAAATAAATTATGAGCTATTAATACGTGATATCAGTTTGTCCCATAAACTAGGAATCTTTAGAGATAAATATCTAATGGGTAAAAAATATAAAAACCATGACTTATTCGATATACCGGGCAATGAGTCCACTATTCTAGAGTTATACGTTATATTAAATTTTGCCTTTCAACATCAAATTAATGCAGCTATAGGAGTGATTGGCTTAAATAGTAGCTGTAGTGAGACAAATAATGCACTGAAAGTTGTCATAGAACATTTTTATAAAAATTGCCGTAGTGATGATTTTCTAGGGTATATTGATGAGAATAAAGTGCTTTTTGTTTTGATTAACTGCGATGTAAAAAGTACATCTAAAATAATTAATCGTATACATTCTGCCATTAATAAGCAGTTATTAAAGCGAAAATTACCAAGTGTATCAATAATTTATGGGAATATAGCTCAAAAACAGGCAGCAAAATCTACCAGCGGTGCCTTCTGAAAAGTTGTTTTTTATTTATATTGAGTTTAAACTTAAATTTTTATAAAGATTTAAGTTTATTTATGAAGTTAAAGTACTACCTGGTAGCACTGCTTTCATCATTGTTTTTGCAGAATAGTGCTAGCTCTAAAACAATTTTGGATAAGGAAATATTTTATGCAGAACTAGACGGAAAAATAGATTTGAGATTCGGCTACGCCTTCAACAGAGATTTTTTCAATGCTAAGCCTAAGGATAAAACTTCAAGTTATTCATACTTGCGCTTTCTTTATTTACAGCAAGTTTATCCAAATACTCAAATGGGGGTTAATGTTAAGGCAGGGGTTTCTGGTATTGCAAACCTAAAAGCGTTAGACATAGAAAAGTTAGACATGGAGGAATGGTATTTTATCATAAAAAACCAGGAACTTGGATCAATTGAATATGGTAAAAGAAGTTTAGTTGGTCAGAGCATGTTAATTAACACTTCAAAAATTTATGCAGCTGCTGGAGGAGTAAATGGTCATTGGACAAACTATGCAAATTTGCGCGGTGATCATAAAAAGGATGGTGACCCTGGATATGATCAAGACAAGGTGTTCTGGGTCAAGCCCAATATTTATAGCGATTATAATGAACTCGAACTAGGGTTAAAACAATCATCAATTAACTACATCTCCCCTGAAATCTATAACTTTCAACTCGGATTCAGTTATGTTCCAGGAAAAAATAACTTACAGTACAGCAATTTAATTGCTGCTGGCCTTTCCTATAAAAACAGCTTGTCAGATGATATAGGTTTTACTACTGCCTTAACTGGTGAATTTGCAAGGGAAAATTTTAATGACTGTACAAATAAAAATCCTAGCGATCTTCAGTGTCATAATCAATTACTACACTGGAATTTTGGTTTGAAGCTAAAATTGTTCGATCTTGATTGCATTTTTTCGTATGGTAATGGTGGTAAATCTGGTGAGAAGCGTAATCCTGAAACAAATAATACGTATTATATGAATGCAGGTATCGCTTACCGTTCTGATTCTTACAAATCGAGCTTAACATATTTTAGTAGTGGTAGGGATATTGCAGGCGAAGGTACAAACGAGTTAACATCATATGCTTTAAGTCTTGAAAATTCTCTTTTTTTAGGTACTTCATACTATTTCGATATTGTAAAATTTAGTACCAAAGAACCTAAAATAGAAAATAACAACTCTGGTTATGTGTTCTTGGCTGGACTGAAATTAAGTTTTTAATATTGCCTCCTTCCAACACTCTTTTCTGTCATCCAAGGTAACCGTTCACAGATTTCCACTTAATTTTTCAATCTCACTCATGGAGAGGCCAGTAAACTGACCTTACCCAGAAAAAGTGGAGAGAAAGAAAAGAGTTTTTTCGGGTAAAATAAAATTTTGGAGGATTAGAAATGGCAAGAGAATATACGGCAGAATTCAAATTGGAAGCTGTTAAGCTGGCAAATGAACAAAGAAAGGTAGGTCAACCAGTTGCAAAAGTAGCAAGAGATCTAGGAATAAGGGATAGTGTATTAGGAAAATGGATGAAGAAATATAACGAAAAAAAGTCAGCGGCAAATGCATTTCCAGATGTAGCACCTTATGACAAAGAGAGGTTTGATTTACAAAGCAAGAGTAACAAGGGAAAGAGACATTTAAAAAAAAGCCCTGGCCAGTCAAAAAGAGTAAAATATTTTTTTATATAGTAACTGCTATAAAGTACAGGAATTATGTAGGATTTTCTGCTAGTGGCTACTATAAGTGGACCACAAGAAAAATAAGCAGTAGAGAATCAGCAAATAAAGAGTTATTAGCAGATATTCAAAAAATATATCAAGCTTCTAAATGTAGATATGGAGCTCCTAAAATTCATGCTGAATTGAAGGCTTTGGGTAAAAGTTGCAATTTGAAAACGGTGCAAAGTATTATGCAGAAAAATGACATCAGGGCTATACTGAGAAGAAAGTTTAAAATTAAAAAACAACAAACAGATAATAGAGCTGTAGCTCCCAATATACTAGATCAAAACTTTATTGTTGATCAACCAAATAAAGTATGGGATTACTTACATCAAAACCAAGGAGGGATGGCTATATTTGGCAGCAATAATTCTCACGTATGGTAGTTAATGAGTAGTGCAATAAATAAACAATTGGTTATGAACTCTTTATTAATGGCCATTAATAGGCGTAAACCTGTTAAAAATCTACTGCTGCACAGTGACCAAGGTTCACAATATACTGCGCAAGGGTATCAATATCTCTTAGCTGTAAAGAATATAGATGAGTAATAAAGGCTGTTGTTACGACAATTCTGTTGCAGAAAGCTTCTTTAGCTCATTGAAAAGAGAAATACTTATTGATACTTCACAACACTCTGCTCAACAAACTAGAACTGCAATATTTGAATACATAGAAATTTTTTATAACAAACAACGTCACTATTAACTATTGCATTCCAGAACAATTTGATGCATCATTCTTTTTGTAAAAAACATTCCAAACTTTCTCTCCACTTTTTCTGGGTAAGGTCACTGACTCAATACCCAGTCAATATCCTTTCCACCAGTTCTTTTACTGCCGGTACGTAGCCATTCTCATAAAATGGATCTTGCTTAAATTTGTACACATTGTGCCCGGAAAACATGAGTTCGTTCTCAATATCACCATCGTGTATAACGTTTTGCAGTGTTTTTTGTATGCAAAAACTACGCGGATCTGGCTTTCGTCCTGTTGAATGGTCACCATGATCTTTCCAATTGCTAAACAAACAATGACTTAAGCATCCCATACAATTGATTTGATCTTGTCTTATCTCTGCAAACCTGCCTGGCGTCACAAAAATAACAGTTGTATCTGGAGTTTTCATTGCTTCTGTGTACCCTGCTTTAGTCCATGTATTTGCCAGCTCTTTGTCTTTTGCAGTAAGGTAGATCTTCCTACCTCTGCTACCCATTGCAAATTCACTATTGAATTCCTCGCTGGCATTTTCTGAAAAATTTACTTGATGTAATTTTCGTTCCTGTAACTCACGTATAAAATTATTCCTCACCGCAGATGAATAAAACCCTGTTGGACTGAATTTATTTAAAAATACATCACCTTCTTCTAAAGTGAGTAGCTTCTTTTTCCACTCTGCAGAAATTGGGCTTTCTTTCGTCAAAAGTGGACGAGTGCCAAACTGAAAAGCTATTGGTCCAATTTGCAGATTGTCAAACCAATGTTCCCAATCTTTCAAATGCCACACTCCTCCTGCCATAACAATTGGTGTTTCTGAAAGACCGATCTCGTTCATGAAAGATCTAAGCTCTGCAACTCTTTCAAATGGAGCCTGTGGTAGCTCTGGGTCTTCACTGTTACTGAGTCCATTGTGCCCTCCAGCAAGCCATGGATCTTCATACACTACTCCACCAAGCAAATAGGAAGATATTCTTTGGTAAGTACGCTTCCATAATGCTTTAAAAGCACGCACCGATGAGATAATAGGGTAATAATAAACCTGATATTTAGCTGCAATTTCTCCAAGCCTATAAGGCATACCAGCACCGCAGGTAATACCATGAATCAAACCTTTCGCTCCTTCTAATATGCCATGAAGCACGCGTTCTGCTGCTCCCATCTCCCAAAGTACATTCATATGTACTCTTCCATGACCTTTTGATATTTCATTTGCTATTCTTGCCTGACTAATTCCAGCTTTAATACTATATTCAATCAATTCGCTGTGTTTTTCATTTCTTGTTCTGCCTTTGTAAATCAGCGGCACCAACTCGCCGTTATCATCAATAAGCTTAGCATTTGCACCAGAAAACGTACCCACAGCATCTGCTGCAGCAAATGCTCCGCTTGATCTCCCATCACTAACTGCAATGCCTTTACCACCTTCGATGATTGGCCACACTTCCTTTCCTGAAATTACTATCTTTTTTATCTTATTTTTCAAAACTTCCTCGCAATCTTTCACTCTATTTTACTTAATTACTAAAAAAATGATAGCTGTTTATTTTTTCTTGTATCATTAAAGCTTCTGTAGCTACTCATGCTGTTGTAGTTTGAGAGCAGTTCCCATCGGAAGGGTGTCATTCCAGTGCTTGACACTGGAATCCAGTTTTTGATCAAAAATGTTGCTATAGTGCACAATCAATTTTCCTGGATCCCAGTGTCTGGGCACTGGGATGACACCATAGGGGGCTACTTGGATGACAGGGGAGGGAGGCTGCTGGGATCCTGACAACCGTCATCCCGCTGCTTGTTAGCGGGATCTAGAGATACCGCGGCGGTATGACGTAGAGCTACGTGTTTAGGTTTAATGAATCCACTATATCTTTTACTTGAGAAAAAACATACTCTTTGCTTACACTGGTATCGATAATAAAGTCACTCATCTTCCTTTTCTCCTCAATAGATAACTGAACATCGGAGATTAGATTAAGCTTTTCTTTATCTATGTTGCGTTCGTTAAGTCTTTGAGCTTGCACAACGCTATCTGCATGAACAAAAACAATAAGGTCGCAATATAAATAAAATTTTGTTTCTAATAGAAGTGGCACATCTAAAACTAAAAGTTTTCTATCGATCTTTTTTTCCTTGGCAATAAAAAATTCTAATTCACGCAGCACAGCAGAGTGAACCAAAGATTGAAATTGTTTCCAATTTTCATCGTAGGCTAAGAAATATTTAGACAGTACTGTTCTATCTATTTCACCATTTACTACCACTCCAGGAAAATTTTTCTCTGCATAACTTATTATGCTTTTATCCACTTTATAAAGTTGGTGTACAACAGAATCAGCATCAAATACAACAGCACCAAACTCTTGAAAGCAATTAGCTACAAAGCTCTTTCCTACCCCAATTCCGCCTGTTAGACCTATAATCATATAACAAAAACACATTAGACTTCTTTTGAAACTATAGCTAAGGTTTCTCTATATATATTAACTAGATTTTCTAGATCCCAGTGTCAAGCACATAACTATACGAACATTGCAATTTGTAGGTGGTGTCATTCCAGTCTGGAATCCAGCTTTTATGTTGTATAGTGCACAATCAATTTTCCTGGATCGAAGTAGTCTGGGCTACTTGGATGACACCCTACTTAACCGTCATACCGCCGCGGTATCTCTTAGCCGCTAACACGTAGCAACTGTTCTCCCTTGTCATACCGTCACTTGGCCGCTAACACGTAGCGGGATGACGATTGTCGATAAATCTAAGTTACTTTAGCAACAGTTATTCTCCACTAAATTACTCTGAATTTTGGTTATATTATTTGCGGATTTCACTGCTGAAATCTCAAATTTTGAGCTTGTGTTCAAAAATGATTCAACTGACCTGCCAAAAAAATCATATCTCCATCCCTTGAATAATTTATCTGTCTGTCCAGATATTGACCCGGTTAACTCATCTTTTGAAGAAACTAATTTCCTTGATATGTTACTTTCTTTACATTTACTATCTAAAATAATTGAGAGTATATCAAGTACAGATTTGTCATAATTACTCGATAAGGTGTTGTTTTGCTGCATCCAATTTCTCTCATTTTCATTAAAAATATTCACAAACTCTAGTAAATCTGCATCTTTTATATTTTTTGCATTCCTCTTGAGATCATCTAAAATTTCATCAACATGCTCTATATTTTTTTCAATAAAATCAGCTATTACAGCATTATTGATTATTTTATTACGGTTCATATTATAGCGCTGTGCTAAGGTTTCTTGCCACTCACTAACTGCTTTAACAGTTAGTATCAATCTTGGATTTACTTCATAATTAAATTTAATCCTCTTCCATGCATCTTTTGGGCTATGTAAATACTTATTTATATCAACTATTGATTCCATCTCTTCTTGAAACCAACCCATCCTATTATTTTCTTCAAGTTTATTGCACAATATTTGGTATAGGTCATATAGGTGTACCACGTCGTTTACTGCATAATCTAACTGATCTTCGGACAACGGACGCCTTAACCAATCTGAATTTTTAGCTTTAATTTTATCCAGTGCTATTCCTTGATATTGCTCCACTACTTTTGAGTAACCAATAAAGTCATGATAATAATGACAAAACATAGCAGCAACTTGGGTATCAAAAATGGGAGTGGGAATACATTTAAACACAGTGAGTAAGGATTCTATATCCTGCCGGCAGCTATGAAACACTTTGGTTATCCCCTGATTTAGCATTATTTTCTTAATGAATGATAAATCAATTTCTGGCACTAGTGCGTCTACAATAAAACTCTTCTCTCCGTAAGAAATTTGAATTAACGATAATTTTGGGTAGTAGATTAAATTATTTCTAATGAACTCCGTGTCAACTGCTATAAATTTTGGCTTTTTTGCTATCAACCCCTCACATATGTCCTCCAGCTCCGACGTTGTATTAATTAACATATGTTTTTTATTCAGTGGTTCTATTTTACTACTTATATTAAATTTTGCAATTAGAGTCACTACGAAATTAGTAATGGAGCTTGCTAGTTACTTATAATATTATAAAGTGTTTGTTATGTAGTGGTGAAGTGTTATGGTAGATTTTATAGACCTTTTTCAAGGAAGTAAAGATTTTACGATGTGCATGCACAACGGTTCAGGGGATGCAATATATAATCGATGTATATCTGCTGTAAGAATGGACCCGCCATGTATGCATGGTGAATCTATTCAAGGTTTGTTTGAAAGTTCGTTTGAACAAGGTGTTGTGACTGTTAGAGTGAACTTAGACTTAGAAACTTTAAATGTAGTGGTATATAAATCTCCTCCAACTTCTGATAAGCTTGACGCATTTTCACTAGCATATCAAATAGACAGATATCACATAGATGAGAATACTATAGTTTTTGATGAGAAAGTAAATACAATAAAATTTGATATATCAAATCCTTTAAAACATAAATTTATTACATTTGAGATTTTTAAAAGATAAATTATAATTCTGGTTCATTTATAAAAGGCTAGACTTAACGTGCCAGGCAGGAATTAACTGAAAGAAAAATTGAAGTAGCAAGAATTGATCTAGTTTGATATTACTAATATAGTAAATCTCTGGATATATAATAAGAACTAGATTCCAGCGTCACGCGCTGGAATGACAGGGCTATAGGTATCATCCAAGTAGCCTCTTTCTTGTCATCCCAGTGTCCTGACACTGGTTTCCATCCAAAAGGGTGTCATTCCAGTCTGGAATCCAGATTGGACACTGAATTGGTGAGTGTAAAATTCTACGTCATACCGCCGCGGCGCTAACAAGAGATCCCGCTAACAAGCAGCGGGATGACGGTTGTCAGGCTAGCTGTCATCCGAGTAGCCTCCTTTTTTTGTCATCCCAGTGCCCAGACACTGGGATGACACCCTACTAGCGGAAGTTACTCTCAAATGTTTGTTCATGTTAGCCACAAACATTAAGAAATTTACCAAATGAAAAAAAAGGCAAAAGAAGCCCTGGGGTTATTATCCGCTTTAAAATATTGGCGTTTTTTATGTTTTAAACGCTTGACAAGCAAGATTAAGCTGCTTTTAATTGCAACTAACTTACGCTGCAAATGTTTAAGAAATTTACTAAGCAGAAAAAAAGACAAAGAATCCCCGAGTTAGCTAGTCTTTTACTATCTCTGTCGAGTATTGGCATTTTTTGATGTCTTGTAACGCTTTATAAGCGCGTTCAGCTTATTTAGATAAAAATCTAGATGTAGATGAAGTTTTGTAAAGACATACAGTATCTATATACTGCAAAAAATTGAACATAAGACGCCGATACATTAAGTAATCCTTACCTTTTAATCTGCAGATTGGCGAAAGCAAATACAATAGCTTCACTATCATGATAAGGGCGCTGGCGAAGGGTGTCAAGTAAGTTTTTCGTTTCTATAGCTACTACCACGATTGTATAGGTAATTCTTCACTTATAATAATGATTCAAGCCTTCAGCTCCTCAAACACTTCACTTGCTCTATTTAAAACAGAATCAGGAAAACCAGCAAGTTTTGCTACATGTATTCCATATGACTCATCTGCAATGCCTTCAATTACTTCATGTAGAAAGATAACCTCTCCGTTCCACTCTCTTATTTTTACACAAAAACATTTCACGTTCTTCAAGTATTTGCTTACTTTAGTTAATTCATGATAATGAGTTGCAAAAATGGCGCGGCACTTATTTACATTGTGAATATGTTCAATCACCGCCTGTGCAATAGATAATCCATCATACACCCCTGTGCCCCTACCAATTTCATCAAGTATCACCAAGGAACGGTCCGTTGCCTGATTTACTATCGTTGCTGTTTCGATCATCTCTACCATGAAGGTAGAATAACCAGCTGTTATATTATCCGTTGCGCCAACCCTGCTGAATATCTTGTCAATCACTCCAATATGTGCACTCTCTGCTGGCACAAATGACCCCATGTGAGCTAAAATTGCAATGAGAGCGTTTTGCCTCAAGAAAGTGCTTTTTCCAGCCATATTAGGACCAGTAATTAGATGTATACCAGCTAAATTGATGCTATTTGCAATGAATTTATCGTTAACTTCAACCACTGGATGTCTTCCGCTACAGATATTGAACTCTTTGCTGTCATCAATAATGGGTTTTACGTAATTATTTTGCACTGCAAGCTCTGCAAACGCGGTTCTAATGTCAAGTTTTGCCAAAGCATTTGCAGCAAGAGCAATTTTTTCAGACTCTTTAGCAACTTCACTACACAGTTCACTAAAAATTTTCATTTCTAAGCCGATTGCAGCATCACGTGCCGTAAGAATTTTATTTTCTAATTCTTTCAACTCATTAGTAGTGTAGCGCATGCTATTTGCTAAGCTTTGCCTATGAATAAATATATCCGAAGTTATTTTGTGATTTGCTGACACTTCAACGTAATAACCGAGTATATTGTTGTGTAATATTTTGAGTGCGGCAATGCCAGTTAGGTCGCGATAAGATTCACGAAGTTTGGTTACCAACTTGTTACTATTGTTCAATATATAAGATAACTCGGATAATTCTGAGTTGTATTTTGGGTAGATAAACCCTCCCTCTTTCACGGAACTGAGATTATTATCAAGTATAGCACTATTTAGCAGTTCAAATAGGTCTTTATGATTACCAAGGCTCTTATGTATTGTGCTGAGTTCACTCTCGTCACTACTTATCACCTGAGTAGTAGACACTGGTTCCTTTTCTCCGGTCAAGCACTGGAGTGACATCTGAGAGTTAATTTCTGATTTTTCACTTAAACAATAATTATGCAAGGTAGACAGAAACTCAGACAACTCCAAAGTTTTTCCGAGGCCTATTTTCAATAGGTTCATATCCTTTGGTGAACCACGCCCTAGTATTAAGCGCGATAAAGACCTTTCAATATCCGGAATGTTAGATAATATCTCTCGTATTTTTCTGCGTGGCTCATGATTATTTACAAAAAATTGAGCGGTGCTGAGCCTCAAATTGATTGCCTTGGAGCAAGCAAGGGGTGAAGCGAGCATTTGTTTGAGCAGGCGTCCACCAGAGGCTGTAACTGTGTGATCAATAACTGAAATTAGTGAACCTTTCTTTTCACCAAATTGAGTTGAAAACAACTCAAGATTTCTCCTTGCTGAAGCATCAATAAGCATGAAATTTTGTTGCTTATAGGTTTTTGGGAATTCAAGCCTTGGAATGGAGCCCCTTTGTGTTACTCTGACATATTCAAGCAGTGCACCGCACGCCATGATTTCTACTTTGCTGAAATTTCCTATACTCCCAAGTTCCCTGATTTTATAAAACTCGCATAACGTTCTGTGAGATTTACTATACTCAAAAAAGCTCTGTGCGTGTTGCGTAATTGATATTTTATAATTTTTTAAAACCGATCTAATTTTTTCGTCCTCAGTGAATTTTTCAGAAATTAATAATTCTCTTGGTGATATACGCAATAAATCACTATCTAGAGCTTTCAAACTCGTTAAAGTGTGAAAAAATTTTCCCGTCGATAATTCAAGCCAACTAATAGCATATTCGTCATTTTGTTCAACTATGGACGCGAGATAATTATTGCTTTTATCCTCCAGTAGTGAATCTTCTATAATTGTACCTGGAGTTACAACTCGCACTACATCACGTTTTACTATGGATTTATAGCCCCTCTTTTTTGCTTCATCAGCAGTTTCTAATTGATCACAGATTGCTACTTTGAATCCTAAATCTATTAGCTTGTGCAGGTAAGACTCACTACTGTGTGCTGGCACTCCACACATTGGTATTTCTTGCCCACACGAATTACCTCTCTTAGTGAGCACTATATTCAGCAATTTCGCAGCTTTAATAGCATCATCGAAAAACAATTCATAAAAATCTCCTAGCCTATAAAATAGCAGATGATCTTTGTATTGAGCTTTCAGGTTCAAATACTGCTCCATCACAGGGGTGTTTTTTTCTTTTACGAAGCTCATAATATTTTTTAATATATTGTATTGATAAACGTTATTATAGATTATATTGCACATGTGGATAACATAAATTTTAAATAGGTGTATAGAGGGAAAAATTTAAAACAATTAAATTTCTTGGATCCAAGTAGTCAGGACACTTGGATGACATAAAGAGTAGGGGTATTTGATGACAAAAAAACAAAAAACGCAGTTGTCATTCCAGCGCGTGACGCTGGAATCCAGCTTCTATGCAACCTCATCAAAAACATTCATTTAGTGTAAGATCAGCTACTTTCCATGCTAGTTTACAAGCAAACTTTTCTGGATCCCAGTGGGCTTTGTTGCATCGCTCTTCGGATAGTAGGTAACGCACAATAAATTTATGAAGCTATCTCAAATTTAGCCATACCAATATCAGTGAACTTATTGAGCAAATAGCATTTAACAAGTAGTTCCTTCTCACGATTAATCTCAGATTTGCTCCTAAAACTAAACCCAAATATTCGCTTCAACCTTGAGAAAAATCCTTCAATATACGATCTTTTTCCGTAATTTACTTCTTCTTTCCATCTTTTTATACCATTCTCACCATGTAATTTCATTAACTGAATAGCGGCATTTCTATCAAGCATATAATCCAATTTTGGATGCTCTGCTGCGTTGTTTTTCGGAGGAATTTTCGTTTTTATACCATATTGATTACACAGCTTATAGAGCTTTTCTCTATCATATGCCCTATCTGCATATAGTACTTTTATGACATACTGAAAATCGACTTCTTTTAGCAAATCACAAGCTCCATAGTGATCAGAGTAGACACCATTACTGTATTTTACAGCTATGGCTTTTTTGCTGTTTGTATTCAACATTACATGCAATTTTCTTGTCTGTTCATAGCTGCGATACTTTCTATCTTCGCTATTTTCCTTGCTATGACCAGGAGTGTTGTTGTATATACTAATTCCTGTACTGTCTATAGCAATTTCGATATCTTCCATATTATTTTTATCAATTCTGCAATCATTGATCTTAATATTAAGTTTCTTAAACCTTCTTGATGATTGTGAATAGCTGATAACTTGCAAATTTTTCCCAATTTGCTCAAGTTATCCTGCTATAAACCCAACTGTTTGCCTCAGGCCTATTCTAAATAAACAAGTTATTATGTGCACCAAAATTACAACTTTATCGCTATAAATATTGTTGCCACCTGGTATTTTTGGACCATTCTCGTACCACTTTTCTATGGCTTCGTTGATATAATGAAAAATATTTCCTCTTTTTTCTAGAAATTTGTTATATTCGCTATGGTTACTGACCCTCATTTTTTGTGGCATATTTTTTCTTCAACAGTTAAATCGCTATTTTATAATGAATTTTGTCAGTAGCCACCAGATTTTTTCAGTTGCTATGCAACAAAGCCATCCCAGTGTCAAGCACTGGGATGACATCATAGGGGCGCTGGGATGACACCCTCCTTGTGTGTATTATAGCTAAAGTGACTTACGACAATTTGAAAAACGACACATTCGTCATTCCGCTACTAGTTAGCGGAATCTATACCGCGAATGAATCGCGGTATGACGTGTTGCTTGGGTCAGCTATATGTAAGTTGTGGCCCTTCTTTATTATTTTTATTAGCGGCAGTTGTATCATCAACAGATATTTCAGAGCTAACAGTGCTAATAGTTTTTTCTATCGCTTTAGCCTGTTCATAGTCTTGACTCAAAAAATACATGGCCAGTCCAATAGCTATACTAGCAACAAGGGAAGATGCTATCATTACACCTAGTATCATACCACCAGAAAGACTTACTGCAACACACACACCAGCTCCAAGTACAACACCAAGAAAACCACCAATTATTACGCCAGGCACCAAACTGCCTACCATAGCGCTTTCTTTTTTCGTATTAGCTTGTTTTTTCATACTTTTAATAAGCACTTCTTTTGTTTCTCCTTGAGCTAAATCTAAAGGAATTTTATTATCCGCGTTTTGTATCAAAGGATTTGCACTATATGTAACAAGAAGGGTGATTATTTCTTCAGTTTTATTACCTATAACTGCATGATGTAGTAATGTATTTCCCTCTTCATCTTTAAAGTTTATATGAGTACGAAATTCTTCATCTAGATTTCTTATTGGGTTGTTTTTTGCATATATCCCAGATTGTATTGCTCTATCTAAGCATTGTATCACTTGTTCTAGTGATTGCTCGCCAGGATTTTGTATAAAATGAAGCAGAATTTCGTGTACTATCGCTTCCTTTGTAGTTTTTGGGCATCGTAAAGCGTAATTAAATGTCTGTGTAGTAATAACTTCTTCTTTTCTTTTTTTAAGAACAACCCTTAAATCTTCAATCGCCTTTTCACCATCTTTTATTCCAAGAATTATTGAATCCAAATTATTTATCATGCTATCCTCCTTGGTTTGATTGCATTGCTCATTAATAAATAATATAATAAATCCTGCTAAAAGTCAAGCAATTAATTAATAAGTTAATATAATCCTCCAAAAGGAGCTCCTTACTTTTTGTTCAGCATGTCCATTGGATCAGACTCTTTAAGCTTGCTGTTTGCTGAATTTATTCATCACAATAGCTACAATGTGCTATCGAAGTTCTCTGTAATCTTAGTTGGTTCTTCTAGAATATTCAAAATATCAGTTGCACAATAAACCCGATCTCTCTTTCCTTGAGAAGTTTGTGAAACGATGCCTAAATCTTCAAGCTTTACGATTGCTCTTTGGGCTGTTGTAAATACGACACCTAAGTTTTCAACCACTTTCCTTATAGTAAAGTAAGGGTTTAAAGACTATTAACTAAATCATTGTTCCATTCAAATTTTGGTGGCAAGGGGCTTGGTATAAATGCCTGATAACCAGCGAATACTTTGCCTGATGGTGATCCTTTAATATACATTCATTCAACCTAGCACACTATTTTTATAGTATATATTATTTTCAAATAAAGTCAAAAATGAAAATAAGGCTTTATCTTATTTGCGTGCATGAAAATAAGAAACTCTCTTATTATTGATTTTGCTCAAAAACGAAAATAGAAGAAGCTGCTGAACTTTATATATCCTGTTTTTCTGGAGAACTGCTATAAAACTTCTGAGTGAAGTCACTTAATTTTTACACATCTATTGTAGAGTAAGAAGAACCGAATTTGAAACAAAAATGCTAACTGATGCTTGGACTTTACTGACACTTACACTACTTGAAACTATACTTAGTGTAGACAATTTAATCTTTATTTCTCTAGCAATAGATAAGGTACCAAATGCGCTGAGAGAAAGAGTGCGCCTTATGGGCCTTGGATTAGCACTATTAATGCGTTTTGTAATACTATTTTTTACATCATCTATATTGTCAATGCAAAAACCTATATTTCACACTGCATCAGCAAGGGATTTACTTATGATCGCAGGGGGATTATTCCTTATTGTTAAGAGCTCTATGGAGTTACGGGATGACATCTTTGTATGTAAGAAAAATAAAAAGAAAGCAAACGTTAAATCAAAATTTTTTTTAGTTGTGCTACAAATTATATTAATAGATTTAGTTTTTTCGGTTGATTCGATATTAACTGCTATAGCACTAACTTATAACATGGTAATAATTGCTACAGCATTTACATTTTCCATGCTAGCAATGCTGTTTTTATCAAGTTATACCGCCCAGTTAATCAAATCTAACCCAGGGTTAAAAATAATCGCCATTTTATTTATTTTACTTGTCGGTGTGTACCTCATACTTCATGGATTTCATATAGAATTACCAAAAGGATATTTGTATTCTTCATTTATGTTTGCACTGCTTGTGGAAATTATAAGCAAAATAAAGAAAATTAACCGTCATACCGCGATTCATTCGCGGTATCTCTAGATCCAGCTAACAAGCAGCGGGATCTTTTTGATTTACTCCCACTCAATAGTTGCGGGTGGTTTAGAAGTGATATCATAAACAACTCTATTTACTCCGGGAACATTATTAACAATTATACTGCCAACATTCTGTAAAAAATCCCAAAATACTAGCAAGTGTTGATCCTTATTTTCAAATGGAAATGCATCAGCTGTCATACCATCAGATGATGTTACAGCCCTTAAAGCACAAACATATCCATACGTACGACCATCTCCCATAACGCCTACAGTTTTTATTGGTAATAATACAGCAAAAGCTTGCCATATCTTATCATATAGATCGTAATTTTTCATCGTATTAATATATATTTCATCTACTTCTTGCAATATTTGCACCTTTTCTTCATCGACTTCACTTATAATCCTCACCGCAAGTCCGGGTCCTGGAAATGGATGTTGAAATATTATCTCATCTGAAAGCCCAATTTCCTTTCCAAGTAGCCTTACCTCATCTTTAAAGAGGTAACGTAAAGGCTCCACTAACTTCAGATTCATCTTTTCTGGCAACCCACCAACATTATGGTGAGACTTAATTGTACTAGTGTTGTCTGAGGCATGCCCTGACTCAACTACATCAGAGTAGATGGTACCTTGCATCAAAAAATCCACATCACCTATTTTTTTTGCTTCTTCTTCAAACACTTCAATAAAAGTGTTACCGATAATTTTTCGTTTTTCTTCTGGATCAGTTATTCCCTTCAATCTACTCAAAAATAAATTTGATTTATCAACGTAGTTTATCGGAATCTCTTTCAACATAGCAATGGTCTGGTTCTTGCGTAACAACCCAGTATCGATAAAAATACAGTTTAATTGTTTTCCTATAGCTTTATATGTGAGAGCCGCTGCAACGCTTGAATCAACCCCACCACTTACTGCAGCGATTACTTTTTTCTCTCCTACTACATTTTTGATTTTTTCCTTTTGCTCCTCAATAAACGACTTCATTGTCCAGTCTCTTTTGCAATTTGCAATATCCAAGAAGTTAGAGAGCAATTTACTGCCATTTGTTGTGGGCTTAACCTCAGGATGGAACTGAGTACAGTAAATCTTCCGCTGTTCGTTGACAATCATTGCAATTGTTTGATTTATCACACCTGATGCGATAACAGTAAATCCCTGTGGTATAGTATCAACACTGTCCGCATGGTTCATTAATACATCCACTTCAGAATTAACATCCCAGGTATCCTTTACAATGGGGGATTCTTTTAGTATCTTGATTTTAGTTCTACCAAACTCCTGTTTGAAACTCTCTTTTACTTTTGCTCCAAAATAATGACAAATGAGTTGCTGTCCATAGCATATTCCAAGTATAGGAACGTTTGTTGCCTCATTAAGTTTTATAATTTCATGTACTACTCTACTTGTTTCAGAACAATCATCATTTACAGATTGTGGTCCTCCAGAGAGAATAAACCCATTGAATTTTGATATTGTTTCAAAACTGATGTTGCTTGGAAATATCTCACAATAAACACCCATTCCTCTTACTTGTCTTGCGATAAGCTGTGTAAACTGTGAACCAAAATCAATAATGGCAATTGCTGACAATTTGCTCCTCCATATTATTTAAAATGATATCTGATAATAAAGAAAATAATGGAGTAAGTAAACCAAGACCTGTTTAAAAGCTTTAACGCGTGGTACAAGTTAGCTATATAGCTAATTTTCCTACACCATACCGCTGCGGCGCTAACTAGTAGCGGAATGACAGCAATCTACGTCATACCGCCGCAGTATCTCAGCCGCTAACAAGTAGCGGGATTATCTTCATGCTGCCACGAACCGTCATACCGCGATTCATTCGCGGTATCTCAGCCGCTAACAAGAGATCCCGCTAACAAGCAGCGGGATGACGAGGTATAAACTTTATCGTCATGCCACCGCGAACCGTCATACCGCGATTCATTCGCGGTATCTCGGCAATAGATCCCGCTAACAAGTAGCGGGATGACGATTGTCGTTTAGCCATAAATGTTAAGAAATTTACCAAATGAAAAAAAAGGCAAAAGAAGCCCCGTAGTTGGCTAATTACTTACATTATACTTTCAAGTATGGCGTTTTTTTATTCTAAACGCTTAATAACCGCGACTCAGCTGCTTTTAAATGCAACTAACCTTAGCTATAAATGTTTAAGAAATTTACTAAACAGAAAAAAAGGCAAAAGAAACCCTAGGGTAGCTAGTTATTCACTATCCATTTTTTAAGTTGGCGTTTTTTTATGTTTTAAACGCTTTATAAGCGCGTTTCAGCTTATGTAGGTAGAAGTTTGATAAAGACATAAGGTGCACATAGTGCAAAAAATTAAACATGAGACGCCAGATACGTGAGTTTTTTTGTCATTTAATCTGTACAGAGAAGATAAATAAATAGCTTCAATTTTATGATAAGAGGGCTGGCGGAGTTTGTCAAGAAAGTTTTTTCGTTTCTATTCCCAATAAAAGTGCGTTATATGGTTATGCAAGAAGTCTATTTACCCATTTGCTTAACTTTCTCTCTACTTTTTTTGAGTAAGGCCGCTATTGGCATGACAGACATTCATCGTAGTCAATATCTGTTTTTTGTTGCAATATTTCACTTTTTTTGAATATGTCATGCGAGACCTTATCGGCTCTCTGCATTGATTGTGATCTGCAGTAATATAAGCTCTTCAATCCTTTTTTCCAAGCAAGCATGTGTATTTTGTGCAAGTAACGTTTATGTACGTTGGCAGGTAAGAACAGATTTACTGATTGAGATTGACAAATATACGAAGTTCTATCACTTGCATGTTCTATAATCCATCTTTGGTCAAGCTCGTACGCTGTTTTAAATGTCAATTTTTCATGCTCACTAAGAAAATCTAAATGCTGAACGGAACCCTCGTTTGTTGAAATTGAAGACCATATTTTATCATTGTCTTGATTTTTTTCTGCTAATAGTTTTTGCAAGAATTTATTTCGCACTACAAATGAGCCTGTAAGTGTCTTTTGTATGAATACGTTTGCTGCGTATGGTTCTATTCCAGGGGAGGTATTACCTGCAATAATGGAGATCGAGGCAGTAGGAGCAATAGCGAGTTTGTGTGTAAACCTTTCCATTAGATCAACTTCTTTGGCATCAGAACATGCTCCCTTTTCTTCTGCTAATTTTTTAGAAACTATATCTGCTTGCTCGCGTAAATACTTAAATATTTTTTTATTCCATTGTTGTGCTGTTACTGATTCAAAAGGAACCATTTTGCTTTGTAAAAATGAGTGAAAGCCCATCACACCAAGACCAATACTGCGTTCTCTTATTGCAGAATATTTTGCTCGCTGCATTTCATTCGGTGCTTTATTTATGAAATCTTCCAATACATTATCAAGAAAGCGCATTATATCTTCTATGAAGAGTTTATTGTCTTTCCATTCTTCGTAGTACTCAAGGTTTACGGATGATAGACAACACACAGCAGTGCGTGACTTATTCAGGTGATCATAACCTGTGGTTAAAGTTATTTCACTGCATAGATTTGACATCTTGATGTCTAAGTTGAGCTTTTTGTAAGATTCTGGCTTATTGTTATTTGTTGCATCAAGGAAAATAATGTAAGGTTCTCCAGTTTCAACTCTTGCTGTTAATATTTTGATCCATATATCCCGCGCTTTTACAGTTGAAATAACCTTATTGTTGTGAGGGCTTATTAAATTCCATTCTTGATCATTCTCAACAGCCTGCATAAATTTATCTGTTACTATTACAGCATGATGTATATTTAACGCTTTGCGATTTGGGTCACCGCCTGTTGGCTTGCGTAAATCTAGAAACTCTTCTATCTCCGGATGAGATACAGGAAGGTAGACTGCTGAACTTCCTCGCCTTAGGGATCCCTGACTAATTGCAAGCGTTAGAGCATTTTGCACTACAATAAATGGAACAATTCCTGATGTTTTGCCGCTACCCTTTACGCTTTCGCCTATTGAGCGTAAATTTCCCCAATAACTACCTATGCCTCCTCCACGTGCAGCAAGCCAAACATTTTCGTTCCATAGATCAACTATTCCCTGCAAGCTGTCTTCGGTTTCATTAAGAAAGCAAGAGATAGGTAACCCTCTCTTAGTGCCACCATTGCTGAGTATTGGTGTTGAAGGCATGAACCACAAGTTGCTCATGTAGTCATAAAGACGCTGCGCATGTTCTTTATTATCAGAATAGTAATTAGCAATACGTGCAAAGAGGTCTTGATAACTTTCATTTTCTATTAAATACCTGTCTGATAGAACTGCTTTTCCAAAGTTGGTTAATTTGCTGTCCTTTGCGTAATTAATGGTAATGTTATTCATAAAGTTCCTTTTATTCTTTTATTATATATAGATACTTAAAAGTCATTTTGAGCGATTTTTAAGTTAGGTTTTTCGGATTTTCTTGTTGATGCTGTAATGCAAACAAGATACCGTCAACCTGACTGCCATATATTTTACAGTAACTCATATAACTTATTTGCATATTTATTTCTTTTGCAACATGTTGAACATAACTTTCTGAGTGACGAAAATAGTCTCCTTTATTTACAAAGTCAATACCTTCACCTTCCTTTCTTCTTATTAAACATACAATAACTCCTTTTTTGCTCGTAGATCTTTTTGCTAATTCCAACTCTTCTTGAAAGTCATGTAGATAATGTAGCACTTCAGCAAAGATAATTACATCATACTGCTGGTTTTTCTCTTGTTTAAGAAACTCTTTCATTTCCATATGTATTAATTCATTGTAAACAGGCTTACCTTTTATAAAGCATCCTCTTGCGATATTTAGCATTCTACTTGAAATGTCAATTCCTGTTATATGGTTTCCAATACTATTTATTTTCAAGAAATGACCACATATTCCAGTTCCACAACCAAGGTCGAGTATATTGAGCTCAGAAGTGGAGTTGTTGAAGATTTTTGTAATTATCATGTGTACAAGTTCATGCCCTCTATATTGTTTGGCAATCAACCAATGCTCAACAAAATATTCACCTGTGTAATCAAAATATTGTCTTATGAGGTTTTTTGGCAATTCTGTAATAGGCGCTGAGTTTGTCATTTTTTTTATATAGTAAGACGCCTCCTCGTGGTCATTATCTAATTTTAGTGCCCTTGTTAAATAATTATAAGCTTTGTTAGTATTCCCTACCGCAAAATGACACCTTCCGATGTTATACCAGACTATAGGTAAATGGGGGTAAAATATGCTAATTAACCAAAATCGTAACTTTGCATCTGATATGCTACCTTTATAAAAGTGATATAAACCGATTTCAATGTTGGTGTTTAACAGGTTCTTAGATTTTTTAAGAAGCACTGTCATTTCTTTATGAAGAGTATTATATTTATTCACAATGAAGTGTTTTACTTTCTTAATATTTAATACGCCAATGAGCTTAGACATACAATTTAAAGCAACGTTTTTTATAAAAGAGAGATTACTTTTCATACGTTAGAAATACTCCGAATGTTTATTATCATTTTTAGGCAATTGATTTTAACACATTTTATCTTACAAAATATCTGTTTTATTAATTTTTACTGTATATATAAGTTTACCACATATTTCTCAGATTATACTGTTTAGGATTGCTAGTATATTGTTGTTGATAATATAAGTAAATGTTTTGTGCAAAAAGGCGTTGACATATTATTTATTAGGTTATAATATATAAAAGATTAATTTAGTTTTTAGATGTTTGACAAGTTTTATGGTAGAGATTAATTTAATCTCAATTCAATTTTAATAATATTTAACTCTGCATATTCTGCATATAGTCGGATAAATAAATTATTAAGAGCACTTGATGGATGCCTTGGCGTTAAGAGGCGATGAAGGACGTGGCAGGCTGCGATAAGCTGTGGGGAATTGTCAACAAATTTTGATCCGCAGATTTCCGAATGGGGAAACCCAACTAGTTTAGCTAGTTATTACGTACTAAGTATGTAAAGCAAACTTGGTGAACTGAAATATCTAAGTAGCCAAAGGAAAAGAAATCAACCGAGATTCTGTTAGTAGTGACGAGCGAAAGCGGAAAAGGCTAGTGATTTAAGAATAAGAATTAGAATACTCTGGAAATAGTAACCATAGAAGGTGATAGTCCTGTATAAGTAGAAAGTTTTTAAATCCTTGAGTAGAGCGGGGCACGTGAAATCCTGTTTGAATATGGGGGGACCATCCTCCAAGCCTAAATACTCCTTAACGACCGATAGTGAACAAGTACCGTGAGGGAAAGGTGAAAAGAACCCCGGGAGGGGAGTGAAATAGAATCTGAAATCAAGTGCTTACAAACAGTTGGAGCTCTATATCAATTTATTGATATTTAGAGTGACAGCGTACCTTTTGCATAATGGGTCAGCGAGTTAATCTATGAAGCAAGCTTAAGCCGTTAGGTGTAGGCGTAGCGAAAGCAAGTCTGAATAGGGCGTTTTAGTTTTATGGATTAGACCCGAAACCAAGTGATCTAGTCATGACCAGATTGAAGGTGTGGTAAAACACACTGGAGGATCGAACCAGTTAATGTTGCAACATTATTGGATGAGTTGTGATTAGGGGTGAAAGGCCAATCAAACTTGGAAATAGCTGGTTCTCCGCGAAATCTATTTAGGTAGAGCGTTGTATGTATGTTGTTGGGGGTAGAGCACTGGATAGACTAGGGGGATTCACCGTCTTACCAAATCTAACTAAACTCCGAATACCAACAATTAATTATACAGCAGGCACACTACGGGTGCTAAGTCCGTGGTGAAGAGGGAAACAACCCAGATCACTATCTAAGGTCCCAAAATTACAGCTAAGTGGGGAAGGAAGTAGAAAAACCATTACAGCTAGGAGGTTGGCTTGGAAGCAGCCATCCTTTAAAGAAAGCGTAACAGCTCACTTGTCTAAATAAGTTTTTCTGCGCCGAAAATGTACCGGGGCTAAAGCTGTATACCGAAGATGTGAGTGCTTATTGATTTCGATCAATAGGCGCGGTAGCGGAGCGTTCCGTAAGTCTGTGAAGGTGGTTTGTGAAAACTGCTGGAGATATCGGAAGTGAGAATGCTGACATAAGTAGCGTAAAAGAGTGTGAAAAACACTCTCACCAAAAATCTAAGGGTTCCTACGTTAAGTTAATCTGCGTAGGGTTAGTCGGTTCCTAAGGCGAGTCCGTAAAGGAGTAGTCGATGGCAATTAGGTTAATATTCCTAAACCTCTTAAGTGTGACGGGTTTCGTATTTGTATAGATCTTATTGGATTGATCTATGCTTAAAAGAAGCTCCAGGAAATAGCACTTATATTTATGAGGCCGTACCGCAAACCGACACTGGTGGATGAGTAGAGTATACTAAGGTGTTGAAAGAATGATGTTGAAGGAACTCGGCAAATTATACCTGTAACTTCGGAAGAAGGGTAACCTGCTTTTAGGCAACTATGAGTAGGTGGCACAAAATAGGGAGTAGCGACTGTTTACTAAAAACACAGGACTCTGCAAACACGTAAGTGGAAGTATAGGGTCTGACGCCTGCCCGGTGCTGGAAGGTTAATAGGAAGGGTGCAAGCTCCGAATTGAAGCCCCAGTAAACGGCGGCCGTAACACTGACGGTCCTAAGGTAGCGAAATTCCTTGTCGGGTAAGTTCCGACCCGCACGAATGGCGTAACGATTTCTCCACTGTCTCCAACATCACTTCAGCGAAATTGAATTCCCCGTGCAGATGCGGGGTACCCGCGGTTAGACGAAGAGACCCCGTGCACCTTTACTATAGCTTTACATTGCTATTAAAAGTGTGATGTGCAGGATAGGTGGGAGACTTTGAAGTTATGGCGCTAGCTATAATGGAGTCAACCTTGAGATACCACCCTTTACACTTTTGATATCTAACTATGTTTCATTATCTGGAACTAGGACATTGTATGGTGGGTAGTTTGACTGGGGCGGTCGCCTCCTAAAAAGTAACGGAGGCGTGCGAAGGTAAGCTAGAGCTGGTCGGAAATCAGCTTGATAGTATAATGGCATAAGCTTGCCTGACTGCGAGGCTGACAAGCCAAGCAGAGACGAAAGTCGGTCATAGTGATCCGGTGATTCTGTATGGAAGGGTCATCGCTCAACGGATAAAAGGTACGCCGGGGATAACAGGCTGATGGTGTTCGAGCGTTCATAGCGACGACACCGTTTGGCACCTCGATGTCGACTCATCACATCCTGGGGCTGAAGAAGGTCCCAAGGGTTCGGCTGTTCGCCGATTAAAGTGATACGTGAGTTGGGTTTAGAACGTCGTGAGACAGTTCGGTTTCTATCTGCCGTGGGTGAAGGAAATTTGAGAAGGTCTGACTCTAGTACGAGAGGACCGAGATGGATATACCTCTGGTGTACCAGCTGTTATGCCAATAGCATCGCTGGGTGGCTATGTATAGATGGGATAATTGCTGAAAGCATATAAGCAAGAAACCCTCTTCAAAAAGATTTCCCAATTAAGGCCGTGGAAGACTACCACGTTGATAGGCTAGGTGTGGAAGCATGGTAACATGTGAAGCTAACTAGTACTAATAGCCTGATTGATTTATTTGCTTTCTATATGTGTGTATGCAGTGTTAAATATTAAGTTAAAATTGTTAAATTAGAAATTTTTATTGACTTGGTGGCTATAGCAAAAATGAACCACCCGATCTCATTTCGAACTCGGAAGTGAAACTTTTTAGCGCTGATGGTACTTGAAAAGGGAGAGTAAGTCGCCGCCAAGTTTATAAAAATTTCTTTGTTAATTAGACAGTAGGTATACTTATATTTTAACTTTCTTGTTTTGTTACTATTCTTTAAGTTTTTACTTTAACCACGATATCTTTTTTTTCTTATATGTTCTTGGTCATTTTCTACATTATTTAGCATTGTTCCTACTTCCCCTAATTGATTACCTTTTGAAGGAGAATTACTGATTTCTGGTAATATTACATTACCTCCCACTTTTTTAAATAATTCTTCTTGTTGGCGAAATGCTGACCTCCAATCTGTTCCTGTTCCTTTAGGAAGAAATAAGAATTGATACATCTGACCAAAGCCTGTGTTATTTACCTCTTTTATATGCTCTACCATTCACCACACCCATTAACTATTTTTAAAAATTTTACCTATATTATCATAAAAAATATAGTTGTAAATACCTTAATTGAGATTTTTTTTTATTTTATCTTTTTTAAGCAAATAGTTAGATCTTTTTGTAAATTTTTATAACTTGCTTGCATAATGTTTCTATGAGTTAGTATTATGTAGTAGTGCCCTATATTACTTATATTTAAAATGCTAATTTTAGCAAGCATTCGTAGTTGCCTTTTTATTTTATTTCTTTTTGCTGCTTTTCCGGTTTTTTTACTGATAGCCAGACCTACTCTAATAGTATGAATGTACTTTTCAGGTTCTCTTTCTTTTATAGCGTACAGTGATATATAAAGCCCACGATAAAAAAGACTGTTGAGTGCTAACTTATTTTTGAAAGCAGAAGAAAAATCTTTTTTTTTATACTTACTATGCGCATAATTTGTTACACCCTAATGAACGGCGCCTATTAAGGATTTTTCTTCCAGCTCTTGTTGCCATACGTGAACGAAATCCGTGTCTGCGCTTTCTTATCAAATTTTTTGGTTGAAATGTTCTCTTCATTGTTTTTATATTAATATAATTATTTATTTTAAATTGTTTTACTTTATTGTCAAATAATGGTGAACTTGTATGACATTTTCGTAGAATAAAATTTGATGCATGGAAGAATGAATTCGGTGATAGTCATACCTGTCTTACTAATCCTTTTATTTTGTTTTAGTAGGTTTCAAGAAGTAAATAAGGTTAAATCTTATCTATATCTTAGTTGTGTATGGATGCTAACTTGGTTGTTAGTATTCTATAATAATTGTTTTGTAACTTTTATTTCTATAGCGTTACTTTTTTTCATGCTTGCTTTTATCTTTAAAAATAAAAGAAATAAGATAATAAAACTTTCGTTATTTGTGGCTTTGGCCATATCATTTTTTATCACTTTATTTATAATGCTGTCTATTTTTATTCAATCCATTAGTTTTTTTAATAAAGTAGCTATTTCAGAATTCTTGTTTTGCTTGAAATGGGGCCACAATGTAGTCACTATCAATGAAGAGAAGATAGGATGTTTTGGTATAGCGCCGCTTTTAGTTGGTACATTACTTATAACTATTATAGCAATGTTAGTTGTCGTTCCGCTTGGTTTATTTTCTGCAATATATATTAGTGAATATGCGAGTGAGAAAGTGCGTTATATTGTTAATACAACTTTGCAAGTTTTGTCTGCTATTCCTACGGTTGTATATGGATATTTCGCGGTTGTGTTTTTGTCTTTCTTTATAAAGCAGGTAGCAAATTTTTTTGGTTTAAGTATACACTCAGAAAGTGCCTTAGTTGCCGGTTTATCGATTGGGATAATGATTCTTCCTTTTATTATTTCTTTACTCGAAGATGCCATAAGATCTGTTCCAAAAAGCTTGCGTTATGGCTTCATGGCACTTGGTGCAACTCCAGCGGAAACTATATGGCATATAACAATACCTTATGCAATGCCTACAATTTTAAGTGCAATTTTATTGTCAATTTCAAGAGTGATAGGTGAAACAATGATTGTGCTAATGGCTGTGGGAATCAACGCAAATTTGACTTTTAACCCTCTTAATTCAGTTACTACCATTACCGTGCAGATCGCTACATTACTTACCGGAGATCAGGATTTCAATAGTGTACAAACTCTTGCTGCTTATGCGCTTAGTTTAGTATTGTTTATTATTACTTGGCTATTAAATGCATTTGCATTGTTTGTAATGAAGCGTAACTAGTAAGCGTTTTAATGTTGCAAAATTTCTATTAATAATATAAAATTTATTTTCTTTAGAAGTTCTTTTATGGAATTATAGTGTTAGGTGATAAAAATAAAGAGATGAATATAGGTAGAGCGATTAAGGTAACTCAAGCAGTTGTTGATATAAAATTTGAAGGTGAATTGCCTAAAATATTTAATGCTTTAAAAAGCAAACTAAAATATAAGGATAAGGAGCTGGTTTTAGAAGTTTCGCAGCATATAGGTGACAATATAGTTCGTTGTATTGCTATGGATAGCACAGATGGCATGTCAAGGGGGGATGAATTTGTTGATACAGGTGCACCAATATCGGTGCCAATTGGGCGTTCAACTTTAGGAAGGATTTTTAATGTTGTTGGAGAGCTTATAGATGAGTGTGGTCCACTGAAGGGAAAGTATAACTTAGAGCCTATACACAGAGCACCTCCAAGTTTTACTGAACAGAGAATACAGGAAGAAGTTTTAGTTACGGGAATAAAAGTTATAGATCTTCTTGCACCTTATCTTAAAGGAGGAAAAATTGGCTTATTTGGTGGAGCCGGTGTTGGTAAAACAGTCCTAATAATGGAATTAATTAATAATATAGCAAAAGCTCATAAAGGATTTTCTGTGTTTGCCGGGGTAGGGGAGAGAACGCGTGAAGGTAACGATCTTTATCACGAGATGATCACTTCAAATGTAATAAATATAAATGAGCATGAAAAATCTCAAGCTGTTTTGGTTTATGGTCAGATGAATGAGCCTCCTGGAGCAAGGGCTAGAGTTGCTTTAACAGCACTTACTATGGCAGAGTATTTTCGTGACCGTGAAAACCAAGATGTTCTATTTTTTGTGGATAATATCTTTAGATTTACACAAGCTGGTTCTGAAATTTCTGCTTTACTTGGAAGAATACCGTCAGCTGTTGGTTATCAGCCAACCCTTGCAACTGATATGGGTGCAATGCAAGAAAGAATAGCTTCAACAACTTCTGGCTCTATTACTTCTGTGCAAGCTATATATGTTCCTGCGGACGATTTAACTGATCCAGCCCCAGCAACTACATTCTCTCACCTTGATGCAACCACAGTGTTGTCAAGGCAAATAGCTGAAATGGGAATATACCCTGCTGTTGATCCACTTGATTCAACTTCTCAGTCTTTATCTGCTGAAATCATTGGTGAAGAACATTATAATGTAGCTTCTGAGGTGAAACGTATATTGCAAACTTATAAATCACTGCAAGATATTATCGCAATACTTGGTATGGATGAGCTATCTGATGAAGATAAAATTATTGTTGATAGGGCTCGTAAGATTCAGAAATTTCTTTCTCAACCTTTTCACGTTGCAGAAATATTTACTGGCATGCCTGGTAAATTTGTTTCACTTTCTGATACTGTTTCCAGTTTTAAAGGGATTGTTGAAGGCAAATATGATCACTTACCAGAGGCTGCTTTTTATATGGTGGGGAATATAGATGAAGCAATAAAAAAGGCTGAATTAATACAAGCTGAAGCTAAATAAAAGTTAAAGATTATGAATACTTTTAAAGTGCAATTTTTCTCTCCTGATGATCAAATTTCATTCAGTGGAGTGGTTTCTCTTTCAGTAACTGGGCTCGAAGGGGAGCTTATGATTTTAGCTCACCATGCTCCTTACTTAATTTATTTATTGCCTGGTATGATTACTGTTAAAATGAGTAACCAAATAGAAAAGAAGGTTGTAATTGATAGTGGCGTATTAGAAGTTGCAAATAATAATTGTAGCATTATAACAAGTCAAATTCAGGTTTTTGATCGTGCAATTCATGATGAGAAATCGTTTAAAAATAAGAGAATTAGTATATATTTAAGTTATCTTGATGAGAAGTTTCTTTCTTAGTTATTTTAGGCAAAAAGTCAATTATCATTCAAGTGGCTATAAGATTTTTGCTCAGGGGGCTCTTTTTTGTCATCCCAGAAACCCCGGGGTGTCATCCCAGTGTCGGAGTACTTTAGGTGTATGATCCCAGAGTGTGATGGTATGGGACCATACACCTAATCAAATAAAAATTAAAGAAGGAGAGTTGGTTGTAACGGTTGGAGATAACGACTTTGTTTTACCTGGAATTTACGTTGGATAAACTACAAAAAATAACAGGTAAAAATCAACGTAAATTTAAGATAAATCGATTTTATTAGTATTATCAAATCAAAATCTGTTTTTAATTAATCAATAATACTTTTTTACATATTTTCATCCCCTTTCATGGATTTTTTAATTTTATAGATGATATCTAATATTATTAGAAGCATTGTAAAATATCTTATGAGAAAAGTTATAAAATATATTAGCATTATTGGTATTGCATGTTTAGTATTGTTATTTTTTATATCTAATGTGGAAACACGCGTAAAAACACAGGAAGAACAATTATTCCTAGCTGTAGAAGATGGTAATGCACAAGAAGTAAAACTATTACTCAAAAATGGTGCAGACCCAAATTGACCTTACCCAGAAAAAGTAGAGAGAAAGTTAAGACGTTTTTATCATGAGAATAAATTGTGCAGGAATGCAATAGTTATAGCCTTTCTTATAATAGTCCGAATGCGATAAGATATGTGTTTATGGCTATAGCAGGCCAGTAGCATATTACGGTCTGTTCGGATTATTGTAAAAAGAGCTATAATAGTAGAATGTCTACGTTATTTGTTACAAAAGATTTCTATGTATTCAAATATGGCAGTTCTGGTTTGTTGAGCGAGAAGTATCAATAAGCAGCTCCCTTTTAAGTGAACTTTTCTGCAACAGAGTTATCGTAACAACAGCCCTTATGGCTCATGCTGGAAATGATGTTTTTTGTATTCAATAGAAATTGGTAATTTTGAGAGGTATACTGTGACCCTTGATCGCTATGTAACAGCAGATTTTTATCGGGTTTGCGTTTATCAACGGCCATCAATAAAGAATCTATAACTAATTATCATGTTACTCATTAACCACCATGCGTGAATATAGGTCAATTATTGCCGCCAACAACCTTCTTTAGTTTTTATGTAGGTAATCCCAAACTTTATTTGGCTGATCAGTAGTAAAATTTTGATCCAATGTGTTCGGAGCCACAACTCGGTTGCTTATTTGCTGTTTTTTATTTTTGAACCTTCGTCTAAGCTTGGTTTTAATGCCATTTTCTTGCATAACACTTTGTACTGTTTTAATTTTTGCCTAAAGCTTTTAATTCAGCGTGAATTTTAGGGGCTCCATATCTGCATTTAGAAGCTTGATGTATTTTTTGAATATCTGCTAGAAGCCCTTCTTTTGCTAATTCTTTACTGCTTTTTTCCTTAGCAACCCATACCACCAGTACAAAACCCTACATAGTTCCTGTGTTTTATAGCAATTTCTATATAAAAGAATACTTTACTCTTTTTCTTTGCCCAGGGCTTTTTTTAAGATGTCTCTTTCTCTTGTTAGTTCTTTTTTTAGATCAAATCTTTCTTTGTTATAAGGAGCCTTTGCCTGGAAATGCGTATGCTCCAGACATTTTTCCATCATATTTTCTTACTTAACATACTGCCATCTATACCTAGATCTTTTGCTATTTTTGTACTTGCTTGACCTGTTTCTTTAACCAGCTTAACAGCTTCTAATTTGAATTCTGCTGTATATTCTCTTCTATTTGTCATATTTTGAAAAAACGTTTTATTTTACTCCAAAAACGTCTTAACTTTCTCTCTACTTTTTCTGGGTAAGGTCACTACTTGGATGACAGATAGTAGTGCGAAAGTCTCTTACAACTTACTTTTAATTAGTCTAACCCATGCGTGCCAATCCCTCTCACCAAGATTGCTTTCAAAAGATAGGAGATCCTTTACAGCTTTTGAGCAAATTTCTTCACTTGGAATTGATAACTCCTTATTCATTGCTAACGTTAAACATTGAGTTTTGCACGCTTGTTCTAAATGATACGAGTAAAACATTGCTTCTTGTATAGTCCGACCACACGTTATAGATCCATGATTACGCATTAACATGACAAAATTTTCTTTCAGATCAGCTATTAACCTCTTTCCTTCTGTATCGCTAAGTGCTAGGGAATTATAATTATGGTAAGAGATTTTATTGTAAAAGTGCAGTGCCCATTGACTTATAGGAAGCAGCCCATCTTTGAGAGAAGAAACTGCTACAATAGAAGGTGTATGCAAGTGAAAAATTGCTTGAATATCTTTCCTTGCTTGATAAACAAAACCATGAATTATATAGCCAGTTCTATTATATTGATATTCTTTGCCTTCAATTACATTCCCATCAAATGATACTTTCATTAACGAACGTTCATCTACTTCATCAAAACGCATACCAAACGGATAAATATAAAACGACTTTTGATCTTCAGAACGCACTGAAAGGTGAGTATATGTATGATCATCGAACTTAAGGTAGGACAAAATCTGATAGGCATAGACTAGATCCCTTTTTACTCTGCTCTTTGTTAACAACACAATCCTCTGTTAGAATCTTCTGAAGGTTTATACGCGAAAAGAGACTTGTAGTAAACTAATAAGTCTATGCCACTCTGTCTTGCTTTCTGAATACCAAACACTTTTGTGTTGTAGCTTGCTTAAAAATAGTTATCGTTATTATAGAGTTTATATACAGAATTTATGTTTTTAAATTACATAATATCTTAACTACAAAAATAATTTTCTATATAATATTTCATATGTTTTAAAGCTTCATTTTTATGTTATTATAAATGTAAGTTTCAAGATTGAAAATAATATGGTAAATATTAACACAAAAAAACAGCCAGCAGGATTTTTCATATATCTCTCTGGTCTTTCGGGAAGTGGTAAACTTTCCACAGCAATAGAATTATCTAATATGATAAACGCATTAATTGTAAATAGTAAGTTCTATAACAATGTTCAAGCTTGCTCTATATACGATGGTGTCTTTGAACGTGATCAAATACCTAAAGAAGTTCAAGATAGAATATATGGCATTATGCAAATTATGCTTCAGGTAATAGAAAATTATCCGATTCACTCAAAAAATTACATATTTATTGATGAGTTGATGGAAAATAATGACCAGAACATGAGGATGTATGATTCAATAGTAAGGCTTAGTAAAAAAATGAACACAGAAATCCTTCCTGTGGTACTTAGGTGTGATCTACCGACATTACAAAAGCGTATTGCATTAAAAAGGCAAAGAAAAAATAGGAAGGTGATTAATCTAAATAGCATTGTAGAGAAATTTAGGACTGACGATTTATTTATACCACCAAGTGCCATAGAGATAGAAAATTCAGATATGAGTATAAAAGAAGTAGCTCAAGAGATAGTAAACCAGATGCACAAGCTTAGTAACATTGCATGTACGCGAAAGAATAGTCTATAATGATTTCATATACTGAGGCTCATTTAAATATAGAGCTTCAACTTCATTTAATTTTTGCTTGTTCTCTAATCTATAACGGACTAATAGCCCTGCATGGCTAGCATTTAAATTGCAATCCATATGTGTACTGCTTGTAGCGTGACACTGGGATCCAGGTGCAGATAGTGGCAATAAATTGAAATCAAATAACTGCGTATAAAACCCTTGAGCATTTTTGACTATAGCTCTGATATTTTTTTTGTTATTCGTACAAAGCAAAGATATTGCGTAGGCTTGAACTTCCAGCGCACTAACTCCGTATAATGGCTTATTTGTAGCAAGATTTATACCTTGTGCAGCTGATATACCAACTCTAATTCCAGTGAAACTTCCTGGTCCAACTACTACCACTAAATGATCTATTTTATCATAATTATAGTTGTGCTTATCAAACAAAGTATTCAGAATTTGAAAAAATGATTCTGCATGATTGTTGCTGGCGGAATTGTGCTCTACAAAACAGTTACCATCATAATCAACTATTGCTATTGAACTACCAATACCTACAGTATCAATCGCTAAAATAGACATTACTTAAGCTTATCATAGAGTTTTGTAAACATTATAGCAAAGGCACCATTACCCATAACGTTTGCTGAAGTGATTATTGGATCAAACACTATATACAGTGCTGTGATTAACGAAAGCATTTCTGGAGAAAATTTGAGGTATTTCTCAAGAATAGGTAGCATTACCATAATTCCTCCTGCCGGAACTGCCACGATAGCAAACTTAAATAACAAAAAATAGAGAAGGAAAGTTACATAGTCTGTTGTGCACAATGAATAACCGGAGGCAATTATCATTGATAATATTATAATAAAAAAGCAATCACCTACTAAATGAAAGCTAGCAGTTATTGGCACAACAGACGATGCTATGTCAGGTTGCTTTACATTTTTTTTGCTTCCTTCAAGAGTAAGCGGCATAGTTGCATTACTAGACATTGTGCTCATTGCAGTAATAAATGCCTGTATCATATTGCCTATACTAGCTATCCAGCTTGTGATCTTGAATGAATTTGCTGCTCCATATAAGAGGAAAACATAAAGGTAGGTTGCAGATGCTATAATAATGAAAATTATTGAGTAATCCTTAAATATTATAGATAAAACTTGATCATGCTGCATTTTTAAAGCAAGCCCAAGTACAAATATTGGAATAATCGGCGTCAAAAACGTCTTCAAAATAAAGAGAGTTAAATCTAACATTTTGTTCGAAAGCTCTCTGCTTTTTTTGGGTAGCAGTGTGGACACTACTATGCTGGACACAAATCCACAAGCAAGGGCATAAAAATTAGAAAGCAATGCAGGCAGTCTAAACGACCATAAGGGAACAATTGTTTCTTCATACGTTATATCTTGTATTGAATAAGTGTTTTGTATGATAAAATGCCCAACAGAATAAGCTATTAAACTTGAAGCCAGATTCGATAAGAAGATCATTATAATAAGTAACAATATGAACTTTATAGCTGACTGCTTAAGATTGTTAACACTGCTAAAGATTAACGCAAAAATAATAAAAGGCATTATAAATAGCAAAACCTCTTTTATACTAAGGCTCGTTGAGTACAAGAAGGTTTTTACTTCCATTGGAACTAAATGACCAAAGAATGCAGCTGAAGTGATGACCGTGAGTAAGATTAATAGTTGTAGCACGTTCTTATATACCAATGTCCTATGGACATATATATGGTAAGTTAGTTGTTAAGTAAAGCAAAACTGTCTAAACTGCACAGCAAATGGTGTAATGAAAGTGGAATGACAAAAAAGAGTGAAATTAGCATTCACTTATTATTCGTGTCATTTTCAGTAAAAGCTTCTTCCCACGTGCCTTGAGTTGCTGCGCGGCTATACTCTGTTACTCTATTTTCAAAGAAATTCGTATGTTCAACGCCATTTAGTATTTCATCAAGCCACGGAATAGGATTATCATTGACATCATATATGGACTCAAGACCTAATTGCATTAACCGTCTGTTTGCTACGTAGCGTATGTAATTGCGCACTTCTTCTGCGGATAGTCCTTCAACATCTCCTAAATCAAAGGCAAGCTTTATGAATTCGTCCTCAAGTTCAACGATGGTGCGACATGCAGAATATAATTCCTCTTTAAACTCGTTGTCCCAAATTTCATTATTCTCTTTAATAAATGTATTAAATAACATGATAATTGAATTGGTGTGCAAAGTTTCATCACGGGCTGACCAGGCAATTATTTGTCCCATGCCTTTCATTTTTCCAAAGCGTTGAAAATTGAGCAAAATTGCAAATGATGCGAATAACTGCAACCCCTCGGTAAATGCACCAAACACCGCTAGAGTTTTAGCTACATGTTTTTTATCGTGTTTTTTGCTTTCCTCGAATTCTAACATGTATTCATACTTCTTTCTCATAGCATCATACTTTAAGAATGCTTGATACTCGCTTTCTGGCATGCCAATTGTGTCTAAAAGATAAGAATAAGCTGCAATGTGTATAGTTTCCATATTGGAAAAGCTTGCAAGCATCATGCATATTTCCGTTGGCTTAAATATATTTGAATAATGCCTCATGTAGCAGTTATTTACTTCAATGTCTGCCTGAGTAAAAAATCTAAAGATCTGGGTTAGTAGATTTTTTTCTACACTTGAAAGTTTAGTTTTCCAATCCTTTACGTCATCAGCAAGCGGAACTTCCTCAGGTATCCAATGGATTCTTTGTTGCTGCAGCCACGCATCATACGCCCAAGGGTAATTAAAAGGTTTGTATATTGGATCTGCTTCTAACAATGACATAAGACACCTATTATTTTCTAAAGTAAATATTATATTAAGTGATATTGAGAATCAGTCAATTTAACTTTTTTGAAATTTGACGGCAGATAATTTATTAGTGTATTATAGCTTCAAGTAATTTATCAACAGAAATGCGAGTATTAATATCTTTTATTTTATTATTTACAGTGAGCTGCACTCACACTATTCACAATCACGGAGCTCCTGGCATTAGTGTTGAATTGTGGAGCAAGATAAAAGTAGGTGACGATAAAGAAAAAGTGGTTCACACTTTAGGATCACCAACATTAGTATCAAAGTTCGATGACAATGTTTGGTACTATGTCTCATATAAAATTAAACAAGCCAATTTTTTAGGAAAAAGGAAGTATAGTAGTAAGTCTCTGCAAATTTCATTCGACCAGGACGGTAAAGTTGAAGATACAAAAGAAACTGACATCTTAGAGAGATCTTTGGCTGTTTCTGATTGAAAGTTTGCTCAGATCTTCCTACGTCATACCGCGGTTCATTCCATAACTGTACGAACATTGCGATTTGGGCCTACCAGAAGGGTGTCATGAAAGTAGCTGACACTAGTTCCTTTATGACGGCAGTGCCCAGACTACTTGGATCCAGGAAACTTAATTGCAAGTAATGCATTGGGTTTGGTAAGTATGGGTTTTGCGTTATAGAATGAAGCACTTTTGGTGAATTTGTAAAGAAAACTGGATCCCAGTGTCAAGCACTGGGATGACACCATTTGTTGTAAACTCACTTTTACTCTATGGTTATACTACCTTGCTGCTATCCTGAACGGATACAGTGGGCTTATTAAATTATAGAATTACTTTAGCTATAGAATAAAATCTAGTGTTACTTCACGCCAAATGTGGTGGTGCTGAGTAGGCAAGCCGGTCAATGGGCTACATTTATATACTGCACGCATTGCGTTATCTGCTATCGACCTGAAAAGTGGATTATTTCGATAGGAATCACTGTCTGCTACATCCGCCATAATTATCTCGCCTTGACTGGATAACAATAAGTTAATTTTTATATTAAAATTTTCTTTGTAAGCTATGCTTTCAGGAATGCTCCAGCATTTTGTGAGCTTGTCTCTTATAGAGTTAATAATTTCTGTTACAACTAATTCATCCTTTTTGCTCTCAACGCTTTTTTCGTTTCCTATTTCATTTTTTGCCCCTCTAACATCCCTTCTTAGTTTTTTCTCTACACTTTTTTTTCTTTTTGGAATTGGAATGAATTCTTTACCCTCGTTAATAATGACTTCTTCTTGCATTTCGATAATTTGCCTCGGTTGTGCTACAACAGTGTGCTCAACTATTTCTTTTTTCCTTTGTGGTATAGGAACAGCTAACGTATCATTCGTTTGGGCTTTTGTTGAAGATAACGAAAAAAGCAAAAAACAACATAAAGACAAAAAAAGAATATAATTCGAATAGAAAAAACGCATATGTTAAGCAGCTTGTTTTACTGGTTTAAAGCTAATATTGCACGTAAAGTCAATATATTTTAGTTGATGGACAAGTTTGAAGTCAATAAGGAATTCCTTCAAAGCTGAAGGCAAGCGAAAGATTGTCTTCTCGACAGACAAAGGAATTGTATAATGGATTAAAAGGAACCGTATGACAAAAATTATAGCAAAAGAATATACAGAATTTTTAGAGCAGTTGAAGGATCATATTGCAACAAACCGTTATAAAGCAGCACTTGCAGTAAATAGTAAGCTTATTTTGCTTTACCACCATATTGGTACAGAGATCCTAAAACGCCAAAATCTGGGGAGCTAAGGTAATTGATCAATTAAGTAAGGATTTGAGAAGTACATTTCCAGAAATGAAAGGCTTTAGCACGAGAAATCTGAAGTATATGCGTAAGTTTGCCGAAGAATATCCTGATGTTGAATTTGTGCAGGGGCCTCTTGCACAATTAACTTGGTATCACAATATCACTCTTTTGGAAAAAATAGAAAGTCATGAAATAAGATTATTTTATGTAAAAAAAGCTATTGAACATGGCTGGTCACGTAACATTATGGTGATGCAGATAGAACTTGGACTACATAAACGTCAAGGAAAAGCAATAACTAATTTTAAAGAAAAATTACCATCTCCACAATCCGATCTAGCACATTACACATTAAAAGATCCGTATATTTTTGATTTTTTAAGTATAGGTAAGGATGCTCATGAAAGAGAAGTAGAAAAAGGACTCGTAGGGCATATGGAAAAATTTCTGTTAGAACTCGGTGAAGGATTTGCATTTGTTGGTAGACAATTTCATTTAGATGTTGGTAATAAAGACTTTTATATTGATTTATTATTCTATCATTTAAAGTTACGTTGCTTCGTAGTGATTGAACTAAAAGATAAGGATTTTAAGCCGGAATATGCTGGTAAAATGAATTTTTATCTTTCTGCAGTTGATGATTTACTGAAGCACTCGACAGATCAACCTTCTATAGGGTTAATCTTATGTAAATCTAAAGACGATGTACTTGCTAAATATACACTCCGAGACATGAACAAGCCAATAGGGCTAGCAGAATATCGAATAACTGAAAATCTACCAGAGAACATAAAAACAGCTTTACCGACGATAGAAGAATTAGAAGCTGAATTATCCAAAATTTCAGACGAGGAAAAGTAATGTTACTAAAATCATTCAAACAATTATAGCTCTTTTTACAATAATCCGAACAGACCGTAATATGCTACTGGCCTGCTATAGCCATAAACACATATCTTATCGCATTCGGACTATTATAAGAAAGGCTATATTTAGCAAACCAAAAGCTCAGTATGAAATGCATCAGGCTCAGGAAGAAGAGTGGCAGCCAATAACTTACTCTCTCATAGCCTTGAAACTTTGGAAGCAAACAGTAACGGAGTAAGTGATTTTTATGGATTACACGCTCTAGGTGCACTATCCTATATATCATACGGTCAATACACTCTAAATGAGATGGAAAGATGAAGGCATCATTATAGCTGCTAAAAAATACGGCGATAAAAACTTAATTCTTTCTCTGTTTACAAAAAATCATGGAAAGCGCAGGGGATTAACTAAGCTAACAAACAATAGCAATTATAAGTTTCAGATAAGTAATCTATTACATGCAGAATGGAGTGCTAAGTTACCTGAAAATCTAGGTTTTTTTAAGTGCGAATTAATCGAATCTCCATTCCATCATTTCTTTCAAGATAGGTTAAAAAGCATTACTATTGTTTCTTTCTCCTCTATTTTAGAAAAAGTGCTTCCAGAAAGTGAACCCTGTGCCATGCTGTATGACAATTTTCGATATTTCATCGATGTAATTAAACACAACAATCAGTCTTGGCAAAGCCATTATCTTAACTTAGAGCTTCTGCTTCTTACGCAATTGGGATTCAAGTTAGACTTATCCAAATGCGCTGTAACAGGTGTTAAGGAAAATCTGCAATTTATTTCTCCAAAAACTGGTAGAGCAGTGTCAAAAAAAGTAGGAGATTATTATGCAGATAAACTCCTACCTTTTCCACAAATGTTGCATGATGTATACAATAATACCCTACAAAACAGCTACTCATTCCAAGAATTTCAGTTAGGACTGAAAGTCACAGGATATTTTTTAAATAAGTATCTATTTTTGCAGTTAAACGTGAAATTTCCAGAGCTGAGAAACCTCATGTTGTCGCTTTAATCTTAGTTATCATTTTTTTGAAATCATTTCAGAAATCTATAGCTAACCCAAGCAACACGTCATACCGCGATTCATTCCATAGCTGTACAAACATTCATTTTTGAAGGTAAATTGCACAGCAAATGGTGTCATTCCAGTGCTTGACACTGGAATCCAGAAATTTTGCTTATAACTGAGCTGATGAGCTAAAGGTAGTTGTCTTACGCTAAAACAAACGTTTTTAATTAAGTTGCATAGAAGCTGGATCCCAGTGTCTGGGCACTGGGATGACATCCCACTGGTGGGAATTGCTCCCAAACTACAACGTTCGTACAGTTGTGCGCGGTATCTCAGCATAGATTCCGCTAACGAGTAGCGGAATGACGGTTGTCGGTAAACTTAAGCCACTTTAGCTATAGCCAGTAACCACTCTATTTCTACCACTGTTTTTTGCTTTATATAAATATTTGTCGGCACGTACTATAAATTTTTTAATATCATCAAAGTCAGATCCTTGCATTTCTGCAATTCCAATGCTCACAGTTACATTATGGGTTGTATTTTTATCCGCAAGTACAAAAGGTTCTTTAGCAATAATTTTTCGTATTCTCTCCGCAATAGTATACGCATCTGATACATTGGTATCTGGCATTACAACAACAAACTCCTCACCACCAAACCTAGCTAGTAAATCTGTCACTCTGATATTTTCAGAAATTCTTTTCTGTATTTGCTTTAAAAGTTCATCTCCAGCACTATGCCCAAAACTGTCATTCACCATCTTAAAATAGTCTATATCAAGTATCATAAGAGACAACCTTCTATCCTTTTCCACAGAGTCCTTAACAATGTTTCTTAAGTGTGCATCAAAATATCTTCTATTATAACAGTTAGTTAATGGGTCCTTTATAGACATTTCCGCATTATTAAATAAATTCATTCTCAAGGCATCTTGATATCTTTTGCGTTTCACTTGCGAATTAACCCTTGCTATTAACTCACCCTCATCCAAAGGTACTGTTAAATAATCATTAGCACCTACATCAAGTGCTTTTACTAAATTGTTTTTATCATAATCCTCAGAAAGAATTAGAATTGGTGTATAACGTGTTTCCACCTTACTACGAAACCCAGAACACAAACGCAAGCCGTCAGTTTTTGAAAACTGCATATCAGAAATGATCAAGTCGTAATTATCCTTAATACCAACCTTTAATGCCTCTATTGGATCACTCAGTATTTTAATTGACCTAAAGCGTTGCTTTAGTACATTATATATTTGCTCTGCTTGATGAACATCCTCATCTACAACAAGTATGTTAGCATCAAAAATCTGATTGGAATAATCCATAATACTGTTTCCTGCTACTCCGCCAATCTCAGCGTTGGTTTCTCCTCTTAAACGCAATTCATCTATAATCATTTTTAAGCGCGTGAGAGACTTAATTCGTGCAGATAAAGCAGTTTCGTTTATTGGTTTAGTCAGAAAATCATCCGCGCCAGCATTAATACCTTGCACTCTATCATGAGTGTCATGCAGTGCAGTTACCATAATTATTGGAATATGGGTTGTCAAGGGATCACTTTTTAGCTCCTTACAAACTTGAAAGCCATTCATCTTTGGCATCATGATATCAAGTAATATAATATCAGGCTGTTGCTTTGCTACTAAATCTATAGCTTCTTCACCATCATGAGCTACGATAACCGTATAGTACTCTGCTTTTAGTCGAGCTTCTAAAAGCTTGACATTAGATAGTACATCATCTACTACCAGAATCTTCGCTGTCATTATCTTTAGATGTATTATCTATATCGTAAGTAGGATAAAGCTTACCATTTTTACCAACTATGTAATTTACTTTCTCAGTATTACACTCTTTATATAAGTCTTCAATTCCGGCATCCTTCAATAACCTTTTGGCTTTTGACTTTGCAATTATAAAATACCTATATATAGTCTTAATAAAATCAATAAATACAGGTACCTTATTTTTATCAAGAACAATTATGCTCACTAAAGCTACAACTAAAATTTCTGAAAGACCTATATTGAACATTTTCCTATGAAGCAAGTACTTTAATCCTTCTGATTATAAATATTAATTTGCTTAAATCAAGTTTAGAAGCAACCATCTCATCTAAAAAACTATTATAACGTTCTATGTAGTCCTTATCATTACAAGCCCAGGTTTGAACCTTATCTTCGGGGTTATCAGTAGCTTTTATGACTTTAACAGCTAGCTTGTGATGGTAATTGCTTAAATCGTCCAATAAATCATTAACTAAGCTGCGATCCCAATAAGAAGAGCGGCTTTTCATCTTGATGGCAATTGTTCTAATCAGATCGAATCTTAACAGCGACTTTAACTCAAAGTATATTTTACCAGCATCAAGAATGGACAAAGATGTCTGTTCAGCAACAGATATAATATCCAGTGCATAAGTAAGAACGCACAGGTCAGCAATTTTTTTTGCTAGATCTTTATCTATATTAAGTTCCACTAAAGAAGTGTATCCATGATTATAGACCTTTAACAGGTGTTCATCTAAAACATCATGGCCTAAAGTTTCAATTGCATCTTTAAATTTTGTAACATCATCCAATTCTACAAAGCTAAGATTTTTTACTAACCAAAACGATACTCTGCCAATAAATTTCTGCACATTTCTCACTATTTGCAAGTATGAGTTAATATCAATTTTTCCATCCAATTCATCAATTTTCTGCCACAGGTTATTTAAATCATATAGGTGGTTAACAACGATATATATGTTAACTGCTTCGTGTACCTTAATTCCAGTATTCTCAACTAAATTATTAATAAATATACAGCCCATCCTATTTACAACATCATTTGCAATGCAAGTGGAGATAATTTCTCTACGAAGTTGGTGTTTTAATATGAAATCCTTAAACTCTGTTAACATCTTTTTAGGAAAATAACCTAGCAAGTAGTCATTAGATATAAGATCTTTTTCAGGCAGATCGGAATGTATAATTTTATTTTTTATTGCTGTTCTAGCATAAGATATTAGAATAGAAAGCTGAGGAGAACTGAAACCTTCTGCACCGGTTAACATCCTTGCTACCTCTTCGTCAGCTGGAAGAAATTCTACGCTTCGGTTTAACAGCCCAGATTTTTCTAAACTGAGCAGTAACCTGTGGTCCTGCTCCAATCTCTCTTTAGCTTGCAAACACTCAAGAAGTAATGCTTTTGTTTCAATTCTGTTGTGGTTCTCAAGCACCTTGGATGCAACTTCATCCACCATACTTGCCAGTATTTCATTCCTTTTTTCTAAAGAAATACCCCCTGCTTTCATAGCTGAAACAAATGCAATCTTAATGTTAACTTCAAGATCCGAACATATCACTCCGGCTGAATTATCAACAAAATCTGCATTGATATATCCACCTCTTTCAGCATATTCTATTCTCCCAAGCTGTGTACAACCAAGATTTCCACCCTCTATAAACATAGAAGCTCTAATATCCTTACCGTTTACTCTTAATTCATCGTTTGCTTTGTCACCGACCATGCTATGACTTTCACTCTTTGCCTTAACAAACGTGCCGATTCCTCCGTTCCATATGAAGTTCACTTCTGCTTTGAGTAGATATCTAATCAAATCACTTGGAGATAACGTATCTTCCGTTATATCAAAGCATTTTTTCATTTCTTGAGAAATGTTTACTTGCTTGCTGCTACGCTCAAATACCCCGCCACCCTGAGAAATCAAATCTTTGTTATAATCCATCCAAGTTGAAAATGGTAACTCAAAGAGACGTTTACGCTCTGTGAAACTCTTTTCTGCATCAGGGTTTGGGTCAACAAAAATATGCATATGGTTAAATGCGCCGATTAAATGTATATTTTTTGAAAGCAGCATACCGTTTCCAAATAGATCGCCAGCCATATCTCCAATCCCAATTACAGTTACATCTTGGTAAATATCCTTATTCATTTTCCAAAAATGCCTCTGTGCTGCAATCCATGCACCTCTTGCTGTGATACCCATCTTTTTGTGGTCATAACCTGCTGATCCACCAGATGCAAATGCATCACCAAGCCAAAAATTATACTCAGAGGCTATTTGGTTGGCATAATCAGAAAATGAAGCAGTGCCTTTATCAGCAGCAACCACGAGATATGGATCATCTTCATCATACCTAATCACATTCTCTGGTGGAATTATTTTACCATCAACCACGTTATCAGTAATATCAAGCATTCCTCTGATAAAACTCTTATAGCATTCAACACCTTTCTCTCTTAAAGTATCTTTGTCTTTATAAACTTGCTTAATTACAAACCCACCCTTTGCGCCAACAGGGACAATAACCGCATTTTTTGTCATCTGAGCTTTCATGAGCCCCAAAACTTCAGTGCGAAAATCTTCCGTCCTATCCGACCACCTTAAGCCACCACGGGCTAATTTCCCTCCTCTTAGATGTATTCCCTCAAAAAGGTTTGAATAAATATACAATTCACGATACGGACGAGGATCAGGTAAACCATTTATTTTACTTGAGTCAAATTTTGTAGATAAATATGGTTTATCGTCTTGATAATAACTGGTCCTTAAAATAGCCATTATCAAGTTAAATATCGAGCGCAAAACGTAATCATGTGAAACATTGCTGATCTCTTTTAGAAGTTCCTCAATTTTTTCTCTGACAATGTCCGTAGTTTCTGCTCTATCAATGTCTATGTTAGGATCAAATCTTGCATGAAATAGTTGTATCAAATACTTTACTATTTTTGGATGCTCTGAGACTACCTTTTGAATATATTCTGGATTATAGTTAAATGACGTCTGCTTTAGATAAGCACTTAACGCTCTAACCAGAAGCACTTCCTTCCACTCCAGCCCAGCAATAATGACCAAACTGTTGAAATAATCATTTTTAATTTCCTTTCTAAACACTTTCGCAAGTGTTATTTCAAATTGCTCTTTTAGAGTAATGTTGTCTATTAATTCATCAACTCTTGACAACACAAAATGGTGTATCCATATTCCGCCGTTGATTTTTATGTAATAACCATTATGAGATAGAATCTTAGCTCCCAAATTCTTAGTAATTCTTAATATCTTCGATAATTCAAGACCTCCATTGCTCGAAGTGTAAACCTTTAATTGATAATTAAGATTGTCACGAGTAAGTCTTAAATCGACCTCGCTAACTTCTTTTTTCCTCACTATCTCCAATTTTTTCATATCGTAATATGCGTCATGAGGTTCGAAACTCTCTTGATAGCTTATTGGAAATGCCTTGCAATAACGGATGAATATATCCTCAACAGTGCTAAAAGTATTATATAAATTGTCTATAAAACGATCTTCCCATTTTTCCGTAATGTTCCTTAATTTGTTTTCGATACGCAAAACTTCATCATCAGGAACACTAGCGTTTTTAGCCTTTAGCACCACGTGCAATTTCATTAAGTCATATTCGTTTATAATGTGGTGGTTATAAATATCTGAACTTTCTGCATTTATCTCATCCTTCAATATATTGCTTATCTTGAGCATTAGCCTGGAGCTAGCATAACGCATCGGTATCAGCACTATACAACTAGTAAACGCTCCCTTACTTCTTAAGCATAACTTGACTCTTGGTCTTATTGCAAGGGACATAATAGAAGTACAAATTTGAAATAATTCTTCCTCATTAGACTGGAACAATTCATCACATGAGAATACTTGTAAAATATAAATTAGAGCTTTGTTATTGTGGCCCCCGGTTACAAACCCTGCATTTTTTTCTATAACTTTAACTTTATCTCTTATTATTGGAATAGTTCTAATATCTTGGACCTCCGCTACAGAAGTAAATAGCCCGAAAAAACGCCGTTCCTTTACTACATTACCCTGGTCATCAAATTCTTTTACTCCTATACAATTCATGTATGTACGCCGATGGACTATTGAGATTAGATCTGATCTCAATATGTATGGGGAATCAAGGTTTGCAGAAGGAATCAACGTACTTTGACCTACTCTCATCAGGCCAAGGTCCTTTTTGCTATCACAGACGAGTTTTTCATCTTTACCAGCAATATATTCTTGATAACCTAGAAATACGAAGTTATTATTCTTTAACCAAACTAGAAAATCTTTTTGCTCTTGATTTCGGTCTGGTGTCATTCCAGTGCGTGACACTGGAATCCACGTGTCCTTTTCCTGGATCCCAGTATCAAGTACTGGGATGACAGAAAGACTTGCCTCATCAAGTTTCTTAAGCATTAAGTGCCAATCTTTCACAACACAATTAACTGCTTTCAGCGTTTTTTGTAGAGATTCTTTTAATGTATCAACAAAACTGTCACTTATACCTTTGATAATTACATATATAACTGACTCTTTTATTCCATTACTTTCTTCCAAAGGGTAAATCTCATCTATTAGGCCATCTTTTCTTTTAATGTTAATTATGCTGTTGCTGTAATAGCATATGGTTAAATCGTGCGACTTAATAGTTGTAATAACGGAGTCAACCAAAAATGGCATATCATCGTTTGTTATCTTAATCGTGGTAAAATCGCCTTCTATTCCTGGTATATCATCTATATTACTTACTACTAACTTACTTTCATCTTTCTCTTTTTGAGAAACAAAATTGTAAGCATCGTTTACAATATATAGCAAAAACTTATCATTGGCTTTTAGGTCGCTTTTATAAACAAAACTATAAAAATACTTAATAAATTTTTTAATTTTTTCTTTATCTTGCTGATTTTCTTGATCAGCTAACTTAAATAAAGACTCAGTGTCAACATTATGATCTATACACATTTTTTTTAACAAAAATACACAGTGAACTTAAACCTTTTTAACTAAGATTTCATTATCAAGAGCGTACACTATTAGTTCATCATTTTCTACTACTTCCCCCGATAAAACTAATTTAGCTAAATTATTTTGAATACACTCTTGTATCACCCTTTTTAGGGGCCTTGCTCCATATTCAGGGTCATAGCCAGTTTGTGCTATTAGTTCTTTAGCTTCCTGCGACAAACTTATACTCAGTTTACGCTTAGCAAGTGTTTTTTGTAAATAAGAAAATTGAACATCTATAATTTTATAGATGTCATTTCTGGTTAAACTGTGAAATATAATAATTTCATCCAGTCTGTTTAAAAATTCTGGACGAAATGTTGATTTAATTATCTGCATTACCTCATCTTTTACAGACTCAGCAATCCCCTTTAGCATTATCTCAGCACCAAGATTAGAAGTTAAAATCAGTATGGTATTGCGAAAATCAATCAATTTGCCATGACTATCAGTGAGTCTCCCCTCATCCAAGATTTGCAGCAATAGATTAAATATATCTGGATTTGCCTTTTCTATCTCATCAAATAAGATTACCTGATATGGTCTTCTCCTCACTGCTTCAGTTAATCTGCCACCTTGTTCATAGCCAACATACCCTGGAGGCGCGCCAATTAACTTTGAAACAGAATGTTTTTCCATATATTCTGACATATCAAAACGCAAAAGCGCTGATTGATCGTCAAACAGAAATTCAGCAAGGGCTTTTGCCAATTCTGTTTTTCCAACTCCGGTTGGACCCAAGAATAAGAATGAACCAAAAGGTCGATTAGTATCTTGCACACCAGAGCGAGAGCGCCTAACTGCATTACTTATCGCTTCTATTGCATCTTTCTGCCCTATTACTCTTCTTCCTATTTCATTCTCCATGTTGAGAAGTTTTTCCTTTTCGCTGTGCATCATGTTATCAACTGGAATTCCTGTCCACTTTGAAACAATGTTTGCAATATCATCTCCAGTCACTTCTTTCTTTAAGAAACTATCAGTAACCTTTTCCTGATTTTTTAATTCATTCTCAAGCTGAGGAATCACACCATACATCAGCTCTCCTGCTCTTCCCAAATTCCCACTACGCTGAACTAATTCCAACTCTTTTCTAGCGTTATCTAATTTTTCGGCTGTTTCTTGTATTCTAGCTATTTTATTCTTTTCCATCTGCCATTTGCTGTTCAAGTCAGCAAATTTACTGTTTAGATTTTCGATCTCTTCATTTATCTTTTTTAAACGCTGTTTAGAATTTTCATCACTTTCTTTTTTTAAAGCCTCTGCTTCAATCTTTAGCTGTATAACCTTTCTCTCAAGTTCATCAATAACTTCAGGCTTGCTATCCATTTCAATTCTCACCCTACTTGCTGCTTCATCAATCAAATCAATTGCTTTATCAGGTAAAAACCTATCTGTTATATATCTATTGGACAACGTTGCAGCAGCAATTATTGCACCGTCTGTAATTCTTATACCATGATGCACCTCATATCTTTCCTTCAAACCCCTGAGTATTGAAATGGTATCAGTTTCAGTTGGTTGAGAAATAAACACAGGCTGGAAACGCCTTGCAAGCGCAGGATCTTTTTCTATATGCTGACGATATTCATCTAAAGTTGTGGCTCCTATACAGCGAATTTCTCCACGCGCAAGAGCAGGCTTCAGCAGATTCGAGGCATCCATTGCACCACTTGTTGCTCCTGCTCCAACTAAAGTGTGCAATTCATCGATGAATAATATAATTTTTCCCTCCGCTCTCGAAAGCTCATTAATCACTGCTTTTAACCTTTCTTCGAACTCTCCTCTAAACTTAGTCCCAGCAATTAATGCGCCAAGATCCAAGGCTAAGACTTTTGCATCATGCAAACCAAGTGGTACATCGTTTGCAACAATTCTATTTGCAAGCCCCTCAACTATTGCAGTTTTTCCAACACCAGGTTCACCGATCAGCACTGGATTATTTTTTGTCCGCCTCAGTGATACCTGCATAGTTCTTCTGATCTCTTCGTCACGACCAATTACAGGATCAAGCTTTCCTTGCATAGCAAGCTCTGTAACATCTTTTGTATATTTCTTTGCCGCGTTTAATTTTTCCTCACTGTTTGGCGAGTCCGCACTGCTGCCCTTTCTCATTTCTGCAACAACTGAGTTCAGTTTTTGTGGAGTCACACCATTCTCTGCCAGAATTTTGCCTACAGTATCATCTTTTTGTGCAGTGAGGCCCTGCAGTAAACGCTCAACAGCAACAAATGAATCTTTATTTCTCTTTGCAATACCAATTGAATCTTCAAAAACTTTTGCTATTTCTCTTGAAAGCTGAAGGCCACCATTTCCTGGACCTTCAATTACTGGCAACTTTTTTATTGCACTATCCACAGCATCGGAAATACTCTGCACATTTCCACCACAAGCGTTTATCAAATCCTGAACTAAACCTGATTCATCTTCAAGCATCACTTTTAGTAAATGCTCAGGCATAAAAATCTGATGCCCAGCTCCCAACGCTTTCATTTGAGCACTTTGAATTAGACTTTTTGCTTTTTCGGTAAATTTATTTAAGTCCATAACACCAGTTAAATTCGTATTTGCTGATGTATATAACAACTGATTTCATAAATTTAAACCTAAAGTTGTTTATTGTTAGGTATGAAATTTAAAACTTTCTTAAAAAAGGAACTATCATAGTAACCATACAAATATCTTGTATCTCAAGACCTTTGGTTTTTGTTGCTGAAAATGGTTGTATTATTTAAGTTATTAACAATATACAATACTAAGTTAATGTAATTTATTTGGAGATGACAGGAAAATTTATTGTAACTTTATATTCTAATACCAACTCTCATTGTTGGCCAGTCAAATAGGAGACATTGCAGAGTTGTTTAATTGTGGAGCTGGCAAGAGAAGTAATAAATTTGCACAAAGCACCCTCAAGCAGAGCAATTGTATCGTATATTTTATTGCGCAAAATGTTCTGTTTTATATATAACCAAAGCCTCTCAACAGGATTTAGCTCAGGTGAGTACGGAGGTAGGTATATAATATCGATATTTTTAGGTACCTTTAAATTTTTTGACCTATGCCAACTAGCACAATCCATAACAAGAAAAGCCTCTCGTGTTTCTAGATATTGCGACATCTGCTCAAGAAATATGTTCATGCAATCAGTGTTGACATTTGGTGCAAATAAGCTAGAACTCTCTCCATTTCTAGGATTAACCGCACTATAGAGATAGAAATTTTGCCTACCTAATTTTGTTTTAACCTGTGTTCTAATCCCCTTTTTAAACCACCCATGTCCAACCTTTGAATGTGTGCCAAACCGTGATTCATCAAAGAAAAATAGCTCTTTTTCTGGATACTTGCTAATAGCGCCATTGAGATTTTTTTTTGAATTCCTCTTGTTTGCTTTTATCTTGTCCATTATGAACTGGTCTTGGTGTAATATATGAGAATTTCATCTTTTGCATATAGCGGTGTACTGTAGATTTGCTGATATTTAATCTGAACTTTTCCTGGATTCTTATTCTCATTTCTTTAATGGTAATATTAGGATTTTCTTCTATCCACTCTTCAATTTGCTGTAGTTGAACCTGATTTAATTTAGTTTTTCTACGGCGTTGTGGAGGAGCAAACAGTTTTTCTTCTCTGCCAAATTTCAAGAGTTTTACCCACGAAGTTAGTGCGCTTCTTGAAATGCAATATATTTTTGCTACAGCCGTTATACTGTACTTTTTTGCTGCAATTACAGCATTTAGTTTTTTTGAAACATATGCATTATTCCTTACTTTCTTCAGCATTTCTTTTGCTGATTCTACTACTTTTTCATCCAATAATTTTGATCTTAATGCCATTTATACCTCAACTATTTTACTTACTTCATTATGGCTTTTCTTCCATCTTTGTCCATCTGTTTGCCGTGTAATGGGAATTGGTATAAGAGGTTGTCCACAAACCAAGGAATACGTAGTATATAAAGAAAGAATATTGAGGTAAGAGATGAGGAAAAAATATCCAACAGATTTAAGTAAAAGGGAGTGGGCAAGAATAGAAAAACACTTCAGAGTATCGTACAAGAAAGGAGGAAGGCCACCAAAATACAGTAAGTGTGAGATAGTAAATGCAATTCTTTATATACTGCGCACAGGATGTCAATGGCGCTATTTACCACACGATTTTCCGCCGTGGAAGGCTGTGCATGAACAGTTTAGAAGATGGAAAAAGCAGGGAATTTTTGAGAAAATGAACTATGATATCACTAAATATAGTAGGTCAAAAATGGGAAGAAATGAGGAGCCGAGCGCATGCATAGTGGACAGTCAATCGGTAAAAACCACGGAAAAAGGGGGGTCAAAGGTTATGATGGTGCGAAAAAGGTAAAGGGGAGAAAAAGACATATAATCACAGATACTCAAGGATTTGTGCTTGGTTGCTATGTAGGAGCTGCAAGCGAAAATGACAGAGATGGGGTGAAGATGGCATTGGACAATATGAAGGAAAAATACAGCAATATTAAGAAAATGTGGGCTGATATGGGATACCAAGGAAAAGATTTAAAGGATTACGTAAAGAGAGAATATGGGATAGATATTGAAATTGTCAAAAGGCCTCCATGTAGGTTTTGGGTGCATAAAGATACACCACTAGAACTATTGCCACAACGGGATCCTGGATTTTCAGTACAGCCGAGAAGGTGGGTGGTAGAGAGGACTTTTGCTTGGATCAATAGAAATAGAAGGCTATCAAAGGAGTACGATTTACTTACAACATCTACTGAAAGTTTCATATATCTGGCTATGAGTAAAGTTATGTTAAGTAGGGAATATGCTTGATTTACTGGTTTGTGGACAACCTCTAAATAGAATAAAGTTCTTTTGTTAGTATTGTCCTTTTTGTAAAAAATATTCCTAATTTCTTCATCATTTTTGTGGGTAAGGTCATCTGCTTCTCTACCTCAAGTGGTTAACAAAGTTTCTTGTCACGAGGGACCAAATGGAAATCTGCTCGTTTTCACGCGAATTAATGTTACAAATTCTATACATTTCGTTACAAAATGGCATTCGCTTTCTCCATTATCCTTTACCTGCATTTTCATCAGCGTTCCTTGCGGTTTGCTTGCCATATAGGCGGAAATACAGGCTTACCCTGTTCCTTCTGTCATACAACAGTGGGTTAGGTGACTTCTCTATACCGGTGATTTGCGTACATCCAGAAATGAAAAATGTCACATTACCTTTTGGTCGGAGCTTATCAGCATCTTTAGCTCTTTAATCGTTACGATACTTATGAAGCTTCACTTACGTTCACCATACCACTAAGCCTAGCTCTCCAACCACATGATGCTTGTAGTTTATGCTCCTTTCACGATTGAGCATCTTCTTTTTCAAGAGGAGGTTCATTGTCCGCATCGCTTGGCACCAACCGGTTACCCGATTCGCACTGATGCGTAGACTCAGATGGCAAAACATCTGGTTTAATAAGTTTTAGAACTCTTTTAGTTTCTTTCTGAAGGAATTCCTCTCCTTTTAAACAATATGACCGAAGACTTTCAGGTCGCACCATTTCAATAATTAGCTGGGTTCCAGCAGAATCAGTACAGAAAACATCAACAATACTTTGTTTTTTAGAGGCAATCTCAGCATCCATGATAGTGCTGAGAAATTCTATTTCTTCTATTTCATCTTTGCCAGCGAAGCCCAATATATCATTGAGAAAGTGAATGAGAATATCTTTATTTTTCTCAGTGCCAAATATTCTCTTGAACGCGAAATTGTTTTTTGGATCGAGAAATTTCGAAAAGGCCATAATTAAATACAATTAGGAGACGAATAATTATACACTATTTTTCGCAAATGTTCAACCTCTGATTACTCCTTATTCTTTGCCCTTCCTGCACGCTTACGTTCATTTGGATCAAGGAATTTCTTGCGTAAACGTATAGATTTTGGAGTTACTTCCACCAATTCATCATCATCTATATACGCTATCATATCCTCCAGTGTCATTATCTTTGGTGGAGTGAGCTTTATAGCTTCATCACTACCTGAAGCTCTTACGTTTGTTAATTGCTTACCCTTTAACACATTTATCTCCAAATCATTGTCACGGCTATGCTGGCCGACAACCATGCCACAATATACCTTATCCTGTGGCTTAATAAACATAATTCCCCTGTCTTGCAAATTGAAAATTGCATATGCCACAGCCTCACCCTTATCAGTGGAAATTAAAACTCCATTGCGCCTTCCAGAAATTGGACCTTTATGTGGAGCATAACTGTGAAATAAACGGTTGATTATGCCCGTACCCCGAGAATCAGTTAAAAACTCTCCTTGATAACCAATTAATCCTCTTGATGGCACTAAAAACGTTAATCTTGTCCTGCCATTACCAGAAGGTCTCATGTCAGTCACTTCACCTTTTCGGAAGCTGAGTTTTTCCATGATGATTCCACTATATTCATCATCTACATCAATTACTACTTCCTCTATAGGTTCAAGTTTTTTGCCATCTTCTTCCTTAAATAGCACTCGAGGGCGTGATACCGAAAGCTCAAAACCTTCTCTCCTCATATTTTCAATTAACACCCCAAGCTGTAGCTCACCACGTCCACCTACTTCAAACGCTTCACCGCTTGGTGCCAAAGTCACAGTAATTGCAACATTTGTTTCTGCCTCCGCGTATAAGCGATCCTTTATAGCAGTTGAGGTAAGCTTTGTACCTTCTTGTCCAGCAAAAGGCGAATCATTAACGCTTAGAGTAATCGCCATTGTCGGCGGATCAACTGGAGTTGAGCTTACTGCAGTTGTAACCTCTGGTGCTGCTATAGTGTCTGAAACTGAAGCTTCCTCAAGTCCTGCAATTGCAATTATGTCTCCCGCCACAGCTTGTTCTACTGGAATGCGTTTCAAGCCAGAAAATGAGAGCAACTTAGTTAATCTTCCTCGTTCAATTACTTTACCATCGAGGTCAAGCACCTTAAGATCTGAATTGACTTTTGCAACACCCTGATAAACCTTTCCTGTCAATATTCTGCCAAGAAACTTATCAGACTCAAGTAGAGTGACTAACATAGCAAAAGGTGCATTTTGATCATAAACAGAAGGTTTTATATAATCTATAACCGTTGAAAATAATGGGCTTAAATCTTTTCTTTCATCAGAAAGCTCCTTAGCACACCAGCCATTTCTACCTGAAGCATACAACACTGGAAAATCTAGCTGCTCGTTGGTTGCATCAAGGTTAAAAAATAACTCATATATTTCATTTAATACTTCATCAATTCTGCTGTCTGGTCGGTCGACCTTATTGATTATCACAATTGGCTTCAAATTTGCTTTTAGTGCTTTTGAGAGCACAAATTTTGTTTGTGGCATTGGACCTTCTGCAGCATCAACCAGCAGCAACACACCATCTGCCATGCACAATACCCTTTCTACTTCTCCACCAAAGTCTGCGTGCCCTGGCGTATCAATAATATTGATTTTTTCATCACTCCACATTATTGATGTGCATTTTGCAAGTATTGTAATGCCGCGTTCACGCTCTTGATCACCACTATCCATCACTCGTTCTTGAACTTCTTGATTCTCACGGAACGTGCCACTTTGTTTTAACATGTTATCAAGTAAAGTAGTTTTACCGTGGTCAACGTGTGCGATTATTGCTATATTACGGATCGATTTAAATTCGTTCATTTTCTATCATTTCAAAATTAATTTAGTAATAAGTATACATAAAATACACTTAGAGTAAATAACTAAAGCTGTGCTGTGCTTCCAAGATATTATAGGATTACTTTGTTAAATATTCTCTACTCCCAGGTTTTGTTATGGGTAGTTGTTTTAATTCACTTGGAAGTTCTTCCTCGCTGTAGTTTTTGATGTTCAGTTCAATCAAAGATATGACAGGAAAAGGCAGTTTCGTTTCACTATTTCTCTTTATCAAAGAAGCTTCAGCAACAACTTTACCTCCTTTCCCTTCTGCACATTCCACTGCTTCAAGTGAAGATTTGCCTGTGGTTATCACATCCTCGATAAGTAATATTTTTTCACCTTTTTTAATTTCAAATCCACGGCGTAATTCAAACTTGCCATTAACGCGCTCGCAAAACATTGTCCTTATTCCAAGCTGCCTGCCAATCTCATAACCCACAATTATTCCACCAATTGCAGGAGATAATATTAAATCTATGGAGCTATTTAATTCTTTTTTTATTTTATCTGCTAATAATGTGCAAACTTTCATGGCTCTGCTTGGATTTTCAAAAATCTTCGCACACTGTATGTATGTGTCACTATGCAGCCCGGATGATAAAACAAAATGCCCATGCAAAATTGCTTCTGCTTCTTTAAATTCTTTTATTATTAGGTTATTTTCGTCTAATATCATTTTTTAAGTTTCACTATTACATTCTTTATTAATTATCTGAGTTATGCAAATATCAGACCACACATTTATTGCAGTTTCAAACATATCGATGATTGTATAAATAGGCAAAATCAGTCCCATAATATGCAAAGGAACATTCATCGATACGAGATAACTGGTTGCCATAAAATAGCACCCCATAGGCACTCCAGCGTTACCAATTGCAGCCCCTGTAGCTAAAAAAATCCATATCAACATTTCGCTCAAGGAAAATGCGTATCCGTTCATTTCTGCAACAAACATTACAGTGATTAGTATAAATGCAGCACATGCATTCATATTAATTGTTGTGCATATTGGTAAAATAAAAGACGACAATTTCTTTGGCACCTTTAGCTTATTTTGCACACAATCTATGGTTGTGGGCAGCGTTGCACTGGATGACTTAGAGAAAAATGCGAGCGTCAACGCTGGCATAACCCCCCTTAGCGTTTGAATTGGTGATATGCCTTTATACCACATAAGTAGCGGTAAGATCAGAAACGCCTGCACAAAATTTGCAGACATTATGCAAATAAAATACCATAAAAGATTGTAGAACTCGCTACCACCTTTTAATTCATGCAAAAAACATGTGATAAAGGACCACACAGCAAGCGGAATGAATTTTAGTAACCCCTGAGCAATTTTAAGTAGCGTATCAAAAAGTGCAGAGAATATTTGATGTAATATATCCTGCTTTTCTTTTGAAAGTGAAATAATAGCTCCGCCCATCAAAAAAGCGATTAATATACTACCAATAACGTTATTCTCAAGAAAAACTTGCACAAAATTAGAAGGAATGAGTGATTTTAAATATGAAAAATAACTGTGGTTATTGCTGTTAACACTCCCTATTGTATTACTTATGAAATTTTTTCTTGCTGGATCTATTAACAAATAAAACGATAATGCAACAAACGCAGCTATAATAGTTGTAAGCAGAGTATAAAATAGTGTTTTCTTAACTAAGACTTTGATTTCAATTGAGTCCTTGAGCCCTGAAATTGTGGAAACTATTGATAGAAAAACCAGAGGTAAACTTATTAATTTGAGCAAGCTGATAAAGATATCACTAAATAGCTTTGCTATTTCAAATATAATCTCACTGTTTAAATAGTAAGCAACGATTGCAAGCAGTATAGAAAAGAGTATTGCAAACTTATGCATTGAAAATAAAACTTCAAAGTAACATTATACAATAATTTTGCTGTTTTGGAATCAGATTGATAGACAAAATAACTTTACAGATTAGGGAAAGATAAGAGGATGTGTTTATTCGGAGACAGTGTAAGATTTCTTAATTTAAATTTAGGTGCACTTAGCCCATTCTGGTGATAACAAATTGGAATAGATAAGATATGATAACTAACTCTTCTGTGAGTATACAGTTTTGCCGGACACAACAGTACGTACTACGTGTCCTTTTACTTTGCGACCATCGAAAGGGGAATTCTTTGATTTACTAGCAAAGTTGTCAGTTTTAATTTCCCATTCATGATTGAGGTCAACTAAAATTAAATCTGCAGCAAGGTTTTTTTGTATACGACCACGTGGTATGTGTATTATATCTGCAGGCTTATATGTCAATTTTGCGAGCACATCAAGTAGACCCATTTGCCCACTGTGGTAAAGTTCAAGTGAAAGGGGCAGCATTGTTTCAAGGCCAACAATACCAAATGCAGCATTTTCAAGTGGAAGATCTTTAGAATTACGATCATGCGGAGCGTGATCGGTTGCAATGCAATCAATCACACCTGTCCTTAAACCTTCAATCATAGCTAAACGATCTTCTTCAGTGCGAAGCGGCGGATTCATTTTTGCAATTGCTCCATGTTGTTTTACTATATCTTCAGTCAAAGTGAAGTGATGAGGGGTTACTTCGCACGTAACATTTAATCCCAAATCTTTTGCACGTTTAATAGCATCAAGTGAATCTTTTGAAGAGACATGTAGAATATGGTAGTGCACATTTTCCATATCTTTCATGAGCAGTATATCGCGACTTACCATAACCGATTCTGACGCACTTAAGATCCCCTTTACTCCCAATTCTTCAGAAATTTTACCTTCGTTGATTGCACCACCTGCTGATAAATTTAAATCTTCTGCATGTTGAGCAATAGGAACACCCAGCATACTTGAATAAAGCAGCGCCTGTCTCATAATCATTGGGTTCATAACTGGCATGCCATCATCGGTGAACCCAACCGCACCTGCTTCCTTTAAAAGTGCCATTTCAGTCAACTTTTCTTCCGAAGTGGTGATTTTAGCGTAAAATTCAACGTTTACATGTGAAGTTTCAAGCGCTCTATATTTCAAATATTTAGCCAAAACAACGCTATCAATTGCTGGAACAGTGTTTGGCTGACAAACTACAGTTGTAACTCCCCCCGCAGCTGCAGATTTGCTGCCTGTATATATAGTTTCTTTATGTTCCTGACCTGGTTCACGAAAATGTACGTGAATGTCAATAAGGCCTGGCATTAGAACAAGCCCTTTACAGTCTATTGTTTCATCGACCCCACTTGTTGAAAATAATGATTCGCCAAAATCAACAATTTTATCCCCTTCAGTCAATAGCGAACCTTTTATATCAAGTTTAGTTTCTGGGTCGATAATACGAGCATTAGTATACGCAATTTTATAGCCTTCCTTTTGCCCTGTTTGTAACAAATTCCAAGTCTGTGTCATTATATTTGAGTATCGATTATGCAATAAATCTAAAGTTTTTTTAATAAAACACAACCAAATTAAAACACAGACTAAGAGCTGTCTTGAATTAAAATTATCCCAAAAACCCCGCCCTTATAACCTAGTTAGCTCAGTTTTAACGTTAATGTGTGAAACTCTTAGCTCTGTTGGAGGATTTTCCAGTTGAATATCTAGCTCATTCTGCATGTTCGATAAACAAATTAAAGCTGAATCAAAATCTTCATCGAACTGTTTTGCTTCATGTATACCATCGATTATTTCCTCTAATTCTTCCACATCATCCATTTCTTGCGGCGCACTTTTTAATATCGCTTTTATTTGGTTTAAGTTTTGACGAATTTTCTCCTGATATCCAACAATTCTCTCTTGATATATATCAATCATTTTTTGACATGCGTTGCCTCTAAATGGATGTTCTTTTTTCTCTTTTATGTAAGAACTTTGAAAGTCTTTACAGTTAAGGATTGCTTCTCTATGTTTTTTTATGTCATTAATTGCGCTGATTATCGACTTATCTATTTTCTTTAAATTTTCTTCCCGTTCTTCTCTTTTAATTATACTTTTGGATTCATTTTTTATCTGGTTCATTTTGTCATACAGGTTTCTGCATCCTTTGTAAGATGCCATTGGTTGTAATATTCCTTCTTCTACACCTTTATTGTAAAAATTCTTCAACTCATCACTTGATAGTATTGTTATAGCATCTTCCCTTTTACTCTGTGATTTAGGATACTTTTTATTCAATAAACTAACATGATTTAACAAGAAATCTTTAACTAGCTCTTCCTTTTTAACTTCAGCTAATTTTTCTAGTGTTTCTATATATTTTAGAACTTCCGCAAAGAGCTGTCCACCAGATGGAGCAAATCCTTGAAGTGGTTTACTCTGAGCTTTATAAAAATCGGTTTGTAAAAAATCTTCAGCTTGTTTTTTTATTACTGAAAGTTCATTAAAGGCTTTTTCTGGATTGATTTTTCTCAAAATACTAATAGCTTCTCTAATCGCTTTTTCTCTCTTTTTATCACCTTGTTTTTCATTTAATATTAGACGTTCAGCTTTGGTAAAAGCATCACCGCGATCACTCTTTGCAATGTTACAAACGATGCTTTTTACAACTTTTTCGGTTGCTGCATAATCTATTTCTTTTGCAAAGCAGTCAACAAATGATTGCCAAACTTTTTTATTAACAAGCTTACTTGTCTTGTTTTCAAAATCTTCTATATCTTTGAATCCCAAAATAGTATAGAGATTTTTTTCGATTATTGGTTCGGCATGTTGTTTTGCCACTTTACCTTTTATATTAAATGGAAATTTACTAATCTTAGTTGTACCCACAATGTTACCTCAATATTAACGCTATCTATAAAAGTATAAAGATTTAATATTTAATTTTTAATTAATGCCAGACAGCTAACTATGGGAGCATTATGCTATAGCTGACCCAAGAAAGATTTCCCTACGTCATACCGCGATTCATTCGCGGTATAGATTCCGCTAACGAGTAGCGGAATGACGAATTTGTTGTTTTTCAAATTGTAGGTAAACCTAAGCCACTTTAGCTATAGCATCAATAGCAAGTGTCAATTAACACTTTAACTTCTTACTTGTCATCAGTAATATTGTTTATATAAAAACTATAATTTTTTATGCCTGAACTTGGGAATATATTGCTATTGCTAGCCTGCTTATTGTCTTTGACATATTTGTTTTTACCGCTTAGTTCTTGTCGGTTTATTACCACTGCCATATTTTTTTGTGTATCAGCGTCAATGGCTATTTTGATCTACTGCCACATTACAAATGATTTTTCACTTGAAAACGTATACTACCACTCACACACAACAAAACCTTTGATCTACAAGATTTGTGGTGTTTGGGGAAACAAAGAAGGGTCCATGTTGCTTTGGACCTTAGTGCTTGTCATGTATTTATTACTAATGGATATTTATATACCTTCTGTCATCCCAGTTTCCCCCTCTGTCATCCCAGTCTCTTCTTCTGTCATCCCAGTCTCTTCTTCTGTCATCCCAGTCTCTTCTTCTGTCATCCCAGTGCCCAGACACTGGGATCCAGACAATTTAATTGCAAATGAGTACATCAAATGGCAGTGTAATAAAAACTGGATTCCAGTGTCAAGCACTGGAATGACACCAGAACGAACTAATGGTAGTAAATTAAAAAAAATATCTCTTATCACTCATGGGCTGATTTGCTTTTGTTTTTTGCTGTTCACTTTAATTGAATCCAGCCCCTTCACTAAAATGCCAGGCATTGAAACAGATGGACTGGGTTTTAATCCGATATTGCAAGATATAGGCCTTGCTATTCATCCACCGATATTATATTTGGGGTACCTTGGGTTTAGCGTTCCTTTTTCGCTCTCTATAGCTGGATTAATTGCAAAAGTTGAAGGAAATGTTTGGGCTAAAATTGTCAGGCCTTGGGTACTTATTTCTTGGTCGCTGCTCACTTTGGGCATCAGCTTAGGTAGCTGGTGGGCATATCGCGAACTTGGGTGGGGTGGATTTTGGTTTTGGGATCCAGTGGAAAACGTTTCTTTGATGCCGTGGCTAATTGCAGTAGCGCTGACACATTTGTTGCTCGTGGTACGGAATTTCAATGTTTTAAAGAACTTTGCTATTTTACTTACGCTTACAACTTTTATATTGAGTGTGACTGGAACATTTCTAGTCCGCTCAGGAATACTCACCTCAGTGCACACGTTTGCAGATGATCCAAGGTATGGACTGTATATATTAGCGCTACTTGGTGTAATTACAGTCAGTAGCTTAGTAATATTTGTAGTATTTACGAGAAAAAATCACACGTCTGCGATGTCATTCCAATGCTTGACACTGGAATCTGAAAAGAAACCTGCTACTCAAGTGACAGAGGGTAGAAGATTCTTTTCACGCCTTACGATGATGCTGATGAACAATTTATTATTCATCACTGCCTTTTTCATTGTGTTCGTTGGCACTTTATACCCTACAGTGCTCGAATATTTAACCGGTGAATTAATTTCAGTTGGAGCACCATATTACAATTCTTTATTTAATCCTATTGCACTGGCTATTCTAGTGCTCACCATGATAGGGCAATACTGCAGTTGGCAGGGAAATAGTCTATTGCCAATATTCCGCGAATATAGATTTTCATTCTGCAGTGCTGCAGCTATTTTGCCGTTTATCTTTCACATGGAGCTAATAATTGTGCTATCAATTACTATCTCCATAGCATTATTAATCTTTGTTTTAGAAGCATACAGTAAAAGAATTCGTTTATTTAAGAGCGAATCAATTTTATTAGCAAAAAAAGTTTCTAAATCCTACTATGCAATGATGGCAGCTCATGCTGGAGTGGCAATTCTAGTGCTTGGTATAGCATATTCGGTTGGTTGGCAGGAGAAAAAAGAAAATTACTTAAAAATAGGGGATAGCATAACAGTCAATAAATTTAAAGTTACTTTACGCAATATTGAGCTAATAAAAGAAAAAAATTTCCATGCAGTGAGGGGTACAATGGATATCAGGAATTTGCTGAATAATAAGATATTAGGTGAAGTAACTCCTGAATATAGATTTTACCTTGCGGAAGGTCAGAAAAATGTTGAAAGCAGTATCTACCACAATTTGCTTTCTGATATTTATGTTGTAATTGGAGAGATTGATAAGAGTAAGAGCAAAATCGCAGCCAAAGTGCACTATAAACCTGGAATGTCTATAATCTGGCTTGGATCCTTTCTTATCGCTTTTGGTTCGCTCCTTGCTGCTTTTCCTTTTAGTAAACGGGCGAAGGTTGTCTAGCTGTCGTGGATTTATTAACAACGCTCCTAGGTCCAGAGTGCAATATATGAGAAATTACCGGGCTATAGATACTGATTTGCAAAGGTTAGAACCAAAGAAAGTTATATTTTTTTATTGACAGACCTATATATTACGATATTCACTAAGGGATTAGTGAGTGATGGTTATACAATATGAATGGTGAGGTATCAGGCAAGGAAGAAGTTATGCACACTCCTTACAGCGATTTGTGTCAAAATCTTGAAAGTAATGCACAAACTCCTCTACAGCACTCCGATGATTCTTGTACAAGTGATAACAGTAATAATCATAGGTCAGGTGATTCAGATTCAGAAGAAGGTGATGGCCATGATTCAGGTATTAGTTCCGATGATGAGGATGACCGGACAACTTATACAGCAGTACAATTAACTAATGATTCTCTTGATAGCCAAAGATATACAGGAATATGCATTCCAACACCAACTGATGGTTGGGTAGGTGAAAATAATCATCAGACTGGTTTATCAGGTAATTTGCCAAACGGAAGTAATAATCCACAAATTTTTGAAAGTACTGATTCAGTACAGCTAGATAGTATTGTTTTTAGCAATCTAATTCAGCTTTCCTTGATTAGTCAAGAGCATAATTCTACCTGCAATGATCATGTAATTTGTGATTCAGGTCACAATTCTGACGATGAGGATCAGATTCCAGAGGACTTTCCTTCAAGGAAACGAGTACGATCGATTGAAATTGATCAGTTTGAACCGTTGTACAAGAAGAGGAAAATAGAAGCACAAAATAATCAAAAATATACAGAAAATGTATGTAATCCAACAAATGGTGGTTTGTTAGGTGAAAGTGATAATCAACAGATTTCTGAAGATACAGAAATAACTTCTGATTGTAATCCAGATGATTCAGATCCAAAAGGGAACGAGGGCTATGGTTCAGATGGTTCTTGTGAAAGTAAAGAAAATTTGACAAAGGGCGCTGGTGGTAGTAATCAGACTTTTGAAGGTGAACAGAAAAGCTCAGAATTTCCGAAAGTTAACAATTGGTCAGATAGTGATGGGAACTCAGAAGATAGTTCTGACTGTGGTGATGATGATGTTGGTCATTATGATACAGATTGTGGTAAACGCTACAGTCATCTGAGTTTTCATGATGAAAACACAAACATAATAAAAAAAGATTCTTTTTCTTTAGCCCAAATAGAACTGAATAAAGCAGAAGAGGAAAAGTATGAAAGTATTTGGCAAGAAATGGACAAAATCCTTAGTAGTTCACGTGAAGTTGGTCTATGTGAAGATGATATTGAGGAGTTGAAAGGGAGACTTGATGAAGTTATAAGCCAAGCACTGGAACAAGGAATTATGTTCACTTTTCCATATAAAGACGGCGAGTCCTTTGTAGACCATATAATTAATACAATACAAGCACTATATTGGGTCGATTCTACTGAGAATTTTAGACTTCTAGAGGAGAAAAAGATATTACAAGTAATATCGGAGGGTGCAACTTTAAATAGATTTACTAAAGAGAATCACGATAATTATGTAAATTGTATTTACAGAGAAAAAGAGATTTTAAGTCAAAGGAATAAAAATATTTTAGGACTTAATAATTTAGCATATGAAAGTATTGTAAACAAAAGCAAGCAGACTCAAAATGTATTAGGAGTAGACAAGGATAATAGATATTTTTGTATAGAGTACTCGCAAGATAGTATTGTTGAAGTTGCAGAAATCCTAAACAATGAAAAAGCCAAAGACTTAAATTTAAGAGTTGGCATACTCAAAATTGGAGAAAGTATAGTAAGAGTTGAAAATGTAGAAGAAATAGGGGGAAAAAGAAATTACATGGATGTCTCAAAAGGTGGTATTGAAATGTCTTTTACTACTGAGGTAGGAAAGATAAGTGTTTATCTAAGTCCTAGTGAGAAAGGCAGCAATAAAATAAAAGTGGAGATTGATGGGGAAAACAGAGCAAGGCTTAATGAGTTAAAAGATAAGGGAAAAAGTTTAGGGGAAAACTGTCTTTTAGGAGGAAAAAGTGTTGAGGAAGCTATAGAGCACGAAAGTTTTGAAAGGTATGGCAGTGTACCTAACACTGCTATGAAGGAACCTAGCTTAGATTGCGTTGCTAACATAACAAGGGGGGGATAAGCTTGCAGAGATAAAATGATGGGCCAAATTGGCAGTATTTCGCTTTTGTAATGTACTTCAAAATGGTAGTATGCAAGCTAGATAGAACTTAATTGACAGACAAGAATTAACTGATGGAAAAATTGACATAATCAAACAATCACAGAATAAACTAGTGAATTTTTTGAAAAGTATATAAAATTCAAGTTTAAGTAAATAGCATGGCACTTAGACTCATTCCAGATAACCTCAATATCAAGTTTAGTAAATATAGAAATTTGACAGCACTCGTTAGCATTATTCTTATCATCTTTTCAATGCTCATTGTTGTACTGCGTGGAGTGAACTTAGGCATAGACTTTGCAGGCGGAATTTTGATAGAGATAAAATCTTCAGATGAGAATCACTCTATTCTCGATGCATTAAAAGAAAATGGTTTTACAGTGCAGAGTTCAAAAGCGGGTGATAATTTAGTCATGCGTTTTAAAGATGAAGGAGATGAAGATAAAATCAAAAAGATAAAAAGCATACTAGAAGAAAAGCTGGGGAGCTCAATAAGCTATCGTAAAATAGACTATGTTGGCCCACAAATAAGCTCAACACAAATATTTGAAGGAATGTTATCCATGTTGATCGCGATTGTTGGAATATTTTTTTACGTTTGGTTTAGATTTAATTGGCAATGTGGATTCAGTGGAATAACAGCACTGATTCATGACGTGATTTTAACTGTTGGTTTTATTAGCCTAACTGGCATTGAGTTTAATATTTCATCAGTTGCAGCTCTCCTCACTGTCATTGGTTATTCAATCAATAACTCAGTAATTATATATGATCGGATTCGAGAGTATCGCAGGAGTGGTAAAAGTGGGCGGATGAGTGAGGTAGTAGATGCAAGTATCAACGCTACATTATTTCGCACTATATTAACTTCTGGTACAACCCTTCTTGCTGCTCTTCCTTTGGTATTAATCTGCACAGATGCAGTGAAAGACTTCAGCTTGATCATTTTTTTTGGTATTTTGATTGGCACTTGTTCTGCAATATTTATTTCTGCTCCTATATTGACCTACAGAGCTTTGATAAGTAGATTGTAGAAGTGTTTAGTCGCGGTATAATATCAACTTATTATCTCTTATAGTGAAATGAAAATACCTTAAAAAGCTCATTCCAAGTAGTGAATGAGACATAGAATGAGTGTTAACGCTTGCCTGTACATCATTAATCAAAAAATTTCCTATTTTAACTTGAGGTATTTGAACCACTCCAGCTTTTATTTGACCTTTCGCAGTTTCATATATTTTAAAATCCTGAACATTTTGTAAGTTAATACCAACATGTAATGCGTCTTTTTGTGATAGAACAATATCGGTTGCTCCAGTATCAAGCAAAAACGTTATATTGCGATCATTGACTTGAGCCTGAATATAAAATTGTCCATCATATGACTTCGTAAATTCAATACTTCCACTATTCTGACCGCTATTTTGAATTCTTCCTTTATATGGTAAAAAAGTACTGAGAAATCTGTCGCTTAGTTTGTCCCTTTGTGAATCAATAAGCATTGCAGTAGTGGCTATTATTAGCAACCAAATAACTAGATTTTTCACCGCGTTCATATTGTTAAAATTTGAAGCTATTAAAATAAATTTTAAAGATCAGCGTTAAAAGTTATTATTAAAAATAAGTAAATTTCATTGTTTTAGTACAATATTTAGTATACACTTTAAGAAGATATGTTTGATTTAATTTCATGTCAGAAGCAAAAAGTTTAATTTTGGCAGCTATCCTTTCCATGTTAATCATGGTGTCTTGGCGTATTATTTATGATAATTTTTTTAGTACAAACCAAAATCAGCCATTGATTGAAAATATTGAACATATCGAATCTTTTAACGACCTTGCTCCTATAATACACCAAAATCGTTCTGAAATTATTAATTCTACTCGAGAACAGAGGGTTAGTTTAACCAATAACATGATTAAAGGATCAATTTCTCTGAAAGGTGCAAGGTTTGATGACTTAATTTTAACTAATTACCACTTAGAACCGAATTCTTCTTCTCCACAAGTGGTGTTACTGTCACCTGCAGAATCAAAAGATGTATATTTCGCAGAATTTGGGTGGCTCGATCCGAATAACAAGATTAAAGTTCCAGATTCTAAAGCAGTCTGGCGAGCAGATAAACTTAATCAAAAAGAGGTCAATTTATCTTGGGACAATGAGAATGGCATTTTATTTAGAATGAAAATTAACCTCGACGATAATTACATGTTTAAAGTTGAGCAAGTTGTTGAAAATAATACAAAGGATAATGTAGTTTTGGTTCCTTATGGTAAAATCAACCGTAAACGTGATAATATTAATGAGTCTTATTGGATATCACATGAGGGAGTACTGGGTGCATTTGATAATAAACTGGAGGAGTGGACGTATAAGGATATCTCCAAGAAACATTTAATAAAAGCAAATACAAGTGAAAAAAATTGGTTTGGTTTTGCTGATAAATACTGGCTCACAGCCATCATACCTGAAAAATCTGATAAAATAAATGTAAGCATTAAACATACTAACGCTAATGATATTGATAAATTTCAAGTAGATTTTGTTAAGTCTTATAAGAGTATACTTCCTGGTGCAAGCACTTCTAATGTGAATTATTTTTTTGCTGGAGCAAAAAAGTTGAATTTACTGGATTCTTATAAGGATACTCTCAATATACCTTTGTTTGATAAAGCTGTAGATTTTGGTGTTCTTTACTTTATAACTAAACCAGTGTTTTTACTGCTTGAATACTTTAACTTCGTTTTAAAGAATTTTGGCTTAGCAATATTATTGCTGACTTTAGTAATCAAACTTTTGATGCTTCCCTTATCTAATAGATCATATGTTTCAATGTTCAAGGTGAAAAGCTTGCAGCCTGAGCTAACTCGTGTAAAAGAGTTGTATAAAAATGACAGCTTAAAGCAGCATAAAGAGACAATTGCATTGTTTAAGAGAAACAACGTAAATCCAATGTCGAGCATTTTTCCCATGCTAATACAAATACCGGTATTTTTTGCTCTATATAAAGTATTATTTGTTACTATAGAGATGAGGCATGCTCCTTTTTTTTTATGGATTAAGGATCTTTCAGCTCCTGACCCAACGAACATCTTTACATTATTTGGGTTGTTTAATTATAACTTTCCTATTTCTATAGGCATTTTACCTATAATTTTCGGTGCCACCATGATAATTCAGCAGAAGCTAAGTGAGAAAGATCAAACCAGTAAAGATGATATTCAAGTAAATGTTATGAAGTTTTTACCTTACATTTCTGTCTTTATTTTTTCTTCTTTTCCTGCCGGCCTGGTAATATATTGGATATTTAGTAATATTATAACTCTAATTCAACAGTCATTAATAAAGTTGTTTTTAACAAAAAAAGTGGTAGTAAATGTCGAGAATACTAATAGTTAATTCGATTTATTATACTGAAATAGCGAACCTTTTGCTTGAAGGTGCAATTGATAAATTAAAAGGCAGTAATGCCAGTTACGATGTAGTTGAGGTTCCTGGTACATTTGAGATACCAGCTACAATTCTTTTTGCAGTCAAGAGTGGGCATACTAATTATGATGGTTATTTAGCTCTTGGGTGCGTAATTCGCGGTGAAACCGATCATTATCAATATGTTTGTAAAGGAGTAATTGAAGGCTTAAATGAGGTTGTTATGCATTATGCAATACCCCTTGGTATGGGTGTAATTACCGCTGACAGCAAAGATAAAGCACTAGTTAGAGCTGATAAAAACAAAAAGAACGTTGGTGGCCATGCAGCCTCAACTGTTTTGCGTATGATAGATTTACACAATAAATTAAAATAATGGAGGAAAAACCAGTAGATAAAAAGTGGCGCATAAAAAGAAGCACGGCAAGATTTCTTGCTGTACAAATTGCTTATTCAAATATTTTCGTAGGTTACAACAAAAGCACTTTTAAACTGGAAAATTGTGAGCTTAAGGACTACATAAATAAGTTGAAAGATATATTTGAATGTGAAGAATTTGAACATCAGTTCTTAGAAAACTTGTTATATAAGGTTATAAAAAGCAGTGAAGAATATGATAAAATAATAGAGTCTTATTTACACCCAAGTTGGTCCCTTTCACGGTTAAATCTTATAAGCTTATCTATTTTGCGTGTTGCAATATGTGAGTTAGCTAATTGTGATACGCCAGTTCCAGTTGTCATTAATGAATATACTAACATTGCATCTGATTTACTTGATAAACCAAGCGAAATTGGTTTTATTAATGGGTTATTGGATAAGGCAAAAGATGCAGTTAAATTAAATAAAAATCCTTAGCAATTATAGCCAGCAAGCACAAGGTGTCATCCGAGTAGCTGCTGTATGAACATTGTCTACCAGATCCCAGTGCTTGACACTGGAATCCAGAAAAATTGATTGTGCACTATACAACATTTTCGATCAAAAGCTGGATCCCAGTGTCAGCTACTTGGATGACAAGAAAGGGAGCACTGGAATGACATTATCTGTTGTGCAATTTACCTTCAAAAATGAATGTTTGTACAGTTATAGCATTTCTTATAATAGTCCGAACAGGTCATAGGAAGGCAGAATCAACAGCACGACGAAAGGATTCGAATAGAGGAATGTTTTTCCTGGCTCTGTTTTTTATAGCAAACCAATGATGCTCAATTTTGTTGAAATCTGGAGAATAAGGCGGCAGATACAAAATTTCTGCACCAACCCCTTTAGCAAGCTCGATAATCTTATCAGACTTATGAAAAGTAGCATTGTCAAGAATGACAGTCTGTCCAGGTTCCAAGATCGGTGTCAAAAATTGCTCAAACCATCCATTAAAAACATCCATATTACAGTGGCCTTCAAAGGTTAACGGAACAACTATCTTTCTTCCACTTAAGGCTGCAACCATACTGATTCGTTGAGTTTTCTTTCCAGATTTTAAGGCATAAAACCGCTGTCCTTTCTGGCAATATCCGTAGGGGTAGTCTTCGGTGTTATCAATGCCAGACTCATCTATATACACTAAGTTTTTAGGTTCTTTTGTCGCTATAATTTTCAAAAATTCAGCACGTTTTTCTTCGTTTCTTTCCTTGTATCCATATGTCTTTTTTTGCGCGTAAATCCAATTTTTTTAAGGGCTCGATAGATCGTTTGGATACTAACGTTGTTCCAAAGTTTAGCCATTTCCGATAGAGTCTTTCCTCCGTGTTCTCTGGCAAATTTAGCAAAGGTATCCCAGTCGGTAATTTTGTGATTGTAACCCCCATTTCCAAGTTTTTTTGATTGAAAGTCTCCTGTTTCTTTTCTTCTTTGCTGCCACTCCCATAAAGTAGTTCGTCCAATCTTAAATCTTGCTGCCACTGTTTCTCTGCTTTCTCCTTCGTCTAGCGCTTCCATTGCTTTTTTTCTTAAATCATAACTATATGCTGCTGGCATTCAACCTCCTTATCATCATCTACCCTTATCCTATCACATCCGGACTTTTATGGAAAGAGCTATATGTGTCAAGCACTGGGATGACAAGAAAGGGAACACTGGAATTTTCGTTTCAGCATTAGCCATGCATCTAAACAGATACGTTGCCTTGAGAATCGCAACATCCATGCAGTTATGTGCGTAACACTAAAAATCAAAAAAAACAAAGAGGCAGACTTAATCTACCTCTTTTATTTCACTTGGCTATACTGTCTGTTGTTGAGAAGCAACTTGTTCAACAGAAATAAGTTGGCCTAAATAAGTGTTAACCTCTTTAGCACCATCTTTGTCTAAACCTAATGTTTTACTCCACTTTGTTTCATTTACTGCCTCGAACTTACCTTCATCGTTTTTCTCTTTTAGTGAATCTATCTTGAAGAGTAAAGTATTGCCTAGCGTCTTGGTAAGCTGATCAATATCAACAATAATACGGTAGTTCTTGCCTTCTAAGCTGAAGTCTATATAATGTTTATCCTTTTCTACCTTACCTTCTTCATCTTTAACTTGGTTATTCCTTGCAATTTCCCTAAATGCGTCTTTTGTTACTAGCAACCCATCCTTAATAACCTTCAGAGCTTTCAACTCAGATATTTCGTTATTTTTGCTGATAGCATATATTGCTAAATAAGTCAGCGCAGCAGCAACAAATGCTAAAACGCCCATTCCAAGTGGTGTAGCTGCAAAAGCTGCTAGCTTGCAAGTTGAAGGCCTCCAAAGCGGTGTTGAAAGTATTGCTAATCCACCATAACGTATATAGCAGTAAATGCAACAAATACAGTGTTTGCTTTGTGGAGCTGGCCACAATGATTTTTGAAAGTTAGCATAAACGACTTCATTTAATAAAATATTAATATGCTTAAATTGTGTATAAAAGAACTGTCATAGTCAAGCTTTTTCGTAAGCTACCTGCCGCTTGAGCCAAAGCCCCCTGCATTGCGACCGGTTTCTTCTGCGCAGAATTCTTCTCTGTCATCCCAAATTACCTGAGATACCGGAGAAATAAGGATTTGTGCGATTCTATCTCCTCTTTTTATTTCGTATGGTTGATTACTTAGATTAATTAGGCAAATTTTAACCTCACCTCGATAATCAGAGTCTATAGTGCCCGGAGAGTTTAAGACAGTGATTCCATGTTTTGCAGCAAGACCAGAACGTGGGCGTACTTGCCCCTCAAAACCGTTTGGTATTGCAATCACAATTCCAGTTGGAACAAGTAATCTCTCAAGTGGATTTAAAACAGCAGAGTCATTCAATGCAGCATAAAGATCCATACCAGCACTTTGCACAGTTGCATAACATGGAAGAGACAAGTCTTCTCCGTGTGATAATCTTTTTATTTCTACTTTAATTTTACTTCTTTGCACTCCAATTTACCATCTATGAAGACTCAATTATAGCATGTAAATTGTATCTGCAAAAGTGATAAATGTAAATGATGTCATTCCAGCGCAGCCATAAAAATTCCTTGACAAACTCCGCCAGCCCCCTTATCATGAAACTGAAGCTATTGTATTTGCTTTCGCCAATCTGCAGATTAAAAGGTAAGGATTACTTAATGTATCGGCGTCTTATGTTCAATTTTTTGCAGTATATAGATACTGTATGTCTTTACAAAACTTCATCTACATCTAGATTTTTATCTAAATAAGCTGAACGCGCTTATAAAGCGTTACAAGACATCAAAAAATGCCAATACTCGACAGAGATAGTAAAAGACTAGCTAACTCGGGGATTCTTTGTCTTTTTTTCTGCTTGGTAAATTTCTTAAACATTTGCAGCATAGGTTAGTTGCAATTAAAAGCAGCTAAATCTTGCTTGTCAAGCGTTTAAAACATAAAAAACGCCAATATTTTAAAGCGGATAATAACCACGGGGCTTCTTTTGCCTTTTTTTTGTTTGGTAAATTTCTTAATATTTATGGCTAAACGACAACCGTCATCCCGCTGCTTGTTAGCGGGATCTGAGATACCGCGAATGAATCGCGGTATGACGTAGATTGCTGTCATTCCAGTGTCAGCTACTTGAATGACACCCTCTTGGTATTCGTGTAGTTGCAAGCAGTATAGCTATAAATCACTCACAATCGATATGCTTGAATTACTCTCAGTAAATAAATCAAGCATAATGTTAGGTATTCTACCATCAACTATGTGAACAACTCCAGCACATTCCTCCGCCATTTTAACGTATGCCATAAGCCTTTCAATAAATTTTTCCCCTTTAATTTTCCCACAATCAATCGATGCATTTAAATTTTTAACAGATATCTTCCTGCCACCAATTTTATCTATTTCTTCATCTGTGTCACTCAAGATTATCATTTTAGATGCAGAAACTGCGATTGCGATTGCGCTTGCAGTGCTATCGGCATCAATATGATATGTTTCCCCATCTTTTCCATGACCAATTGGTGCAATAACTGGTATAAAATCTGATTCTTCAATAAAAAATAATATATCAGGATTGATTTCAGTGGGTCTACCGATGAACCCCATGTCTAATATCTTTTCGATATTATTTGATCTATCTTCTCTAAGCGTAGCGGTTATTTTTTCGGCTTTAATTAAGTTACCATCTTTTCCACATAATCCAATAGCTGAACCACCAGCAGAATTTATATGCTGAACAATTTTTTTATTAACTGAGCCACACAGTGCCATTTCAATGATTTTCATAGTGTCTCTGTCTGTAAGTCTGATACCATTCACAAATTTACTGTCCATACCCAGCACTTTTAACACCGAGTTAATTTCATATTCTCCGTCATGAATTATTACCGGATTTATACCAAGCTGCTTCAACAAGACAACATTATGCACAAAAGTGTTAAATAGTGTTTCATCTAAGATTATTGTACCACCGCATTTAATGACAAAAGTCTCGCCTACAAAGCTAGGTATATTAGATAGCACTTCAAATAATATTTCTGCTTTTTGTTCAAATGATACCTCACCCTTTAAGAATTCACTACTCTTCATTTTTTTATCTTGTAAACTTGAAAAACTCATCTCTTACCTTGGTTATTTTATGCTTAACACGGATGCTCATTTGATGAATTGACACATTCTCATTATTAATCCATCTTTGAATATCTTCTATAACAGCACCTAAGCTTTTTTGACTTACTTTATCTATTTTTGTTAGCACAACGTTAAAGTTAATGTTATTATATATTAACCAATAAATGAAGTCTTTGTCTATTTCTTTTAATCCTACCTTGCTATCTATCAACACAAACACTCTTCTTAGATTTCTTCTTTGAATTAGATAATACTCAATTAAGTTTAAATATTGTATAATTTCCTCCTTACCTGCATGAGAATAACCATACCCTGGTAGGTCAACAAGCCTGAACTTATCATTGTACATAGAGTAAAAATTTATTTGTCTAGTGCATCCAGGTTTAGAGGAAACTCTGGCAGCTTTTTTGCTGTTTATCAGTAAGTTAATCAGACTGGATTTTCCTACATTTGATCTACCAGCAAACGCAATCTCTGGAGCCGACTCATTTGGTAATGATTTTATGTCCAAAGCTCCAAATATGAAATTGCAGTTTGATGTTATCTGTTTTGCCATTATATTCAACTAGAAGGTAGTAGGTATATTATAGTGTTATTGCTTGATATAAGAAATTTTTTATTTCAGTATATATTACTTAGCTAGATCTGTGCTATATGGATATGGAAAATAATTTACAAGACTTAAAGAAAAAATTTAATGATATAGAGAGGAATTTGGAAAATCCTACCAATTTAAGTCAAAAAGAATTCATTACCCTTTCAAAGGAATACTCTGAGCTCAGGCCAATAATCAAGATAATTGATGAATATAACACGCTGAAAGAGGAAATTTCAGACTTAGAAGAAATAATGAAAGATGAAAACAGCGAAGGTGATATAAAAGAGTTAGCAAAAGAAGAATTTTTCGAAAAGCAGAAGGTATTATTACCAAAAATAAAAGCAAAATTAAAGTTAGCATTACTGCCCAAAGATGAAGATGACTCAAGGAATGCAATATTAGAAATTAGAGCAGGTACAGGCGGAGAAGAAGCAGCATTATTTGCAGCAATGTTATTTCGTATGTATCAAAAATATGCAGAAAGAAGAAATTGGAAGTTCGAGCCAATAAGCATTTCTAATACAGGTATAGGTGGCTATAAGGAAGCTTCTGCACTCATTAATGGAACAGAAGTTTTTGCAAGGTTGAAATTTGAATCAGGGGTGCACAGAGTACAGAGAGTGCCAGAAACTGAATCCTCAGGAAGGTTGCATACCTCTGCCGCTACTGTTGCGATATTACCTGAAGTAGAAGAAGTTGACTTTAAAATAGAAGAAAAAGACTTACGAATAGATGTTTATAGATCCAGTGGTCCTGGAGGGCAATCAGTGAATACAACTGACAGCGCAGTAAGGGTCACCCACTTGCCAACAGGGATAGTTGTGATACAGCAAGATGAAAAATCGCAGCACAAAAATAAAGCTAAAGCGCTCAAAGTATTGAGGGCAAGGCTATACGAAATTGAAAGACAAAAAAAAGAAATGGAAAGGTCAACAATGAGGAAAAGTCAGATTGGCTCTGGTGATCGTTCCGAGCGCATAAGAACATATAATTTCCCACAATCAAGAATAACAGACCACAGAATTAATCTAACTTCACATCGGCTAGAGCAGATTATAAAAGAAGGCGAACTAGATGAATTTATTGAGGCATTAATCTCACGTAATGAAGCAGAAAGATTGGCAGGGGAAAGTTAGCAGCCTACAATGGAATATCTTTATTAATTACATAGGATCTTTTAAACGCAATAGATAGACAGTAAAAACAAGTTCTAGTACTATCGCGGATAAAACAAGAACAGCTACGCTAATTGTTTGACCATTGTAAATGTAGCTTGTTAAGCCGATAAAAATAGCCATGATAAAAGCTCTAATGAACGAGACTGCAGAAGAAGCTGTGCCTTTAATTTCAGGGAAAACATTTATTGATGCATTAAAAATCACTGGCTGGAAAATTGCACAACCGATAGAAAAAATAATCATAGACAGTGTTACTAAGTAGAAAGAGTGGGGTACAATTATACTGAATATTACAAGCAATAGAGACCCAATAGCACCCACGCTCGTACCAGAAATTACACACTTTATTGCTCCAAGTTTCTGCAAGATTTTGCCAGCAAATAGACTGATGAGTGAGAAGCACCCAACTATTGCACCTTGATGTAGTGCATAAATAGTGCTAGATAAACCAAAAGTCTTCATATACAGAAAAGGTCCACAAGTAATGAATGACATATACGCAGCAGAAAAGAGGCTTGACATCAAAGACAACGTAACAAACCTCGGACTAGATAGTAGTTTTCTGTAATCTTTCATCATTTTTTTCAAACTGAAAATATCGCGGTCCTTTTTTGTTTCTGGTAACGCTAAAAGCAGCAAAACCCAAGAGATTAAACAAAGTATTGCAACAGTTGCATAATTACCACGCCATCCTACAATTTCATTGATGAAACTGCCTAACACTGGCGCAATTGCCATGACAACTGTAAGAACAGAATTCATGATTCCAATAAATTTCACCGCTTCGTCGCCTTTGTAGCTGTCTGCAACGATTGCAAACACAACTACAGATGTGCTAACACCAATGCCCTGAACAAAGCGAGAGATTAAAAGCCAAAAAATCGACGGTGCAAAAACACAACCAACAGCGCCGATTAATAACAAAGTGTTACCTATGATCATAATTCTCCTTCTGCCATAGCATTCAGACAATGGACCGAAAAACAACCCTCCTATGCAAAAGCCTAAAAAATTATAAGCAATAGTTAATTGAATTGTTCCTTCTGATACGTTAAAATAGCGCACCATATCAGGAAAACTAGGTACGGAAATGTCAATTTCAATGAACTTGGCAATTAGAGACAGGATTAATAGAAAGGGTAGTAACATTTGAGATTTTCAATTAATGAATAAAAATATCACATTTAAAGCGTTGAAAGAAGAACATTTTTTACTGTTATTAAAATGGTTAGAAACACCTCATGTAAAGAAGTGGTGGGATCAGGATATTCATTGGACACCAGAGTTAATTAAAGAAAAATATGACAACTACGTTAAAGGATTCAAACGTTTGAAACTTAAGATACAAATTATTGAAAAACCAATGCATGCATTCATTATTAATTGTGATGGAGTTGATATTGGTTATATTCAATACTATAACAAATATGATTTTCCACCTGAGCAGGGCTACGATACTTCTGAGCTTCCAGAAAGCTGTGCTGCCATAGACTGGTATATCGGAGAGCTGGATTATGTGGGCAAAGGCATTGGTCCACAAGCTTTGAATATATTTTTAAACGAATTTGTCTTTAAAGTTTATGAGAATGCCTTTGTCGACCCAGATACAGCGAATGTTCGTGCAATCCGTGTTTATGAAAAAGTTGGCTTTAAAAAAATTAGGGAAAGCAATGGTACGATTTTAATGATTAAGGCAAGAATTCCTGAGAACCATGCAAGATGAGTGTTTTTTCAACAGTCCGTCTAAATTACTACAAGCAGTTTAATTTTTAGTAAATATGTCATTATTTAAAAATATGCAAGAAGCTTTATAGAAACTTAACATAATTTTATCATAAAAATGTCATTCTTAAGTCCTATGTAAAAACAAATTTTGGCACTAATTTAATTAACTATGAGCTGGATAAATTGGAAAATAAATTTTGTTTACTTTTACAATACATTAAGATCTAATATCACTTTATCAGTCAAAAGTATCACAATAGGCTAGTATGTTCCTTACTCTTTTCCTAAAAATATTACCTATTTATATTACAATGTTTATTGGTTATTTAGCAGGAAAATGTCTTAAAATTGATAGAAACACTCTATCTCAAATACTCTTTTATATAGCTAATCCAATAGTGATTTTATATGGAGTCTCTCATACAGAAGTTAATTTAAAAGTAATTTCTCTGCCGATTTTGATATGGTTTATAGGTAGCACTATGTCCTTATCAGTGTATTATCTTTCTTCTTTTTTATTTAAGGATAACACGAGAAACATATTAGCATTTAGCTCGGGCAGCACAAGTATGGGTTATTTTGGCCTGCCGATTGCCATGGCTTTATTTGATGAAGATTCAGTATCTGTATATGTTGTTTGTTATATAGGAATGGCGCTATTTGAAAACAGCTTAGGATTTTACATAGCTGCAAATGGTATTTATACCGCAAAAGAATGCATATTAAAGTTGTTCAAACTTCCTTCGCTTTATGCGATGGTTCTGGGCTTCTTTTTAAGTATATACGATATACAAATACCTACTTTTTTAACAGATGTTATGATGAATATTAGAAGTACATTTGTCACATTAGGAATGGTGCTACTTGGAGTGAGCATTGCGAATATTGCAAGCTTTAAAATAGATTGGAAGCTTGCTTTGATCACTATTACAGCAAAGTACGTATTCTGGCCACTGTTTGTTTTAGGAATTGTCCTTTTAGACAAGCATGTTATAGGTATATACGATGAGAGCATATATAAAGCACTGATGTTGCTGGCTATTATTCCAGTTTCTGGGTCCAGTATAATACTTGCTAATATTTTGAATTATCAACCAGATAAAGCTACTCTGTTGCTTCTAATCAGTACTGCAGTGGGACTGTTTTATGTTCCACTAATAATATCATTATTTTTTACTAAACTTGTTCCTTTTTGATCAAAAAATTAAGCGCTTGCACAACCATTATTTGGGTAACAACACAAGACATTGATAAAACTTGAATTTATAGCTAAAGCAACTTCTACAATTTGGTAACCCGTCATCCCGCTACTAGTTAGCGCCGCGGCGGTAAATTGACCTTACCCAGAAAAAGTAGAGAGAAAGTTAAGACGTTTTTGGAGTAAAATAAAACGTTTTTTCAAAATATGACAAATAGAAGAGAATATACAGCAGAATTCAAATTAGAAGCTGTTAAGCTGGTTAAAGAAACAGGTCAAGCAAGTACAAAAATAGCAAAAGATCTAGGTATAGATGGCAGTATGTTAAGTAAGAAAATATGATGGAAAAATGTCTGGAGCATACGCATTTCCAGGCAAAGGCTCCTTATGACAAAGAAAGATTTGATCTAAAAAAAGAGCTAATAAGAGAAAGAGACATCTTAAAAAAAGCCCTGGGCAAAGAAAAAGAGTAAAGTATTCTTTTATATAGAAATTGCTATAAAACACAGGAACTATGTAGGGTTTTGTACTGGTGGTATTGGTTGCTAAGGAAAAAAGCAGTAAAGAATTAGCAAAAGAAGGGCTTCTAGCAGATATTCAAAAAATACATCAAGCATTCTAAATGCAGATATGGAGCCCCTAAAATTCACGCTGAATTAAAAGCTTTAGGCAAAAATTAAAACAGTACAAAGTGTTATGCAAGAAAATGGCATTAAAACCAAGCTTAGACGAAGGTTCAAAAATAAAAAACAGCAAATAAGCAACCGAGTTGTGGCTCCGAACACATTGGATCAAAATTTTACTACTGATCAGCCAAATAAAGTTTGGGATTACCTACATAAAAACTAAAGAAGGTTGTTGGCGGCAATAATTGACCTATATTCACGCATGGTGGTTAATGAGTAACATGATAATTAGTTATAGATTCTTTATTGATGGCCGTTGATAAACGCAAACCCGATAAAAATCTGCTGTTACATAGCGATCAAGGGTCACAGTATACCTCTCAAAATTACCAATTTCTATTGAATACAAAAAACATCATTTCCAGCATGAGCCATAAGGGCTGTTGTTACGATAACTCTGTTGCAGAAAAGTTCACTTAAAAGGGAGCTGCTTATTGATACTTCTCGCTCAACAAACCAGAACTGCCATATTTGAATACATAGAAATCTTTTATAACAAATAACGTAGACATTCTACTATTAACTATTGCATTCCTGCACAATTTATTCTCATGATAAAAACGTCTTAACTTTCTCTCTACTTTTTCTGGGTAAGGTCACCTCTTTAGGTGCTCCTTTTTTCTTTCTTATACACACAAAAATCATATAGAATTGTAAATACAGCTTTTTTATTCTGATGCTTTTCAATTCTATAGCTCTGGTTGTCTCTCTATTACTATTTTTCTACATTATCGTAAAAAAACTGAGCGAAAAGAAAGCAAACCTTGAGGGTAATTTATGTAAATTAGAGCAAGAACTTCAAGAAACAAAGCAAACTTTGCTTACGAAGAATGAAGAAATAGTTGATTTAAGGGTCAAAAAAGCAGAACTTGAAGTAACTCTGCAAAAAGAACGTGAGGAAAAGAAAAAGGAAATAGAATTACTAACAAAAGCAGAGGAGAGATTAACAAACACTTTTAAAGCGCTCTCTCTTGATGCTTTGCAAACAAATAACAATAATTTTCTGAACTTAGCAAAGGAAGTAATCGATAGTAAATTAAAAGAAACGGAAAGCGATTTCAAAAAAAGACAAGCAACGATCAACGAAGTTGTAACTCCAATAAAAGAAAAATTAGAAAAATTCGATAATGAAATACGTGAGCTAGAAAAGGAGAGGGTAGGGGCCTATGAAGGTTTAAAGGAGCAAATTGGAGCGCTGATGAACCAAACTTCCAACCTTGCTAATGCCCTGAGGAAACCTCACATTAGGGGCAAATGGGGTGAAATGCAACTCAAAAGAGTGGTAGAAATGGCAGGAATGATTGAGTATTGCGATTTTTTTACTCAGCCGTCAGTGATTGATAAAAACGAGGATAATTTATTGCGTCCTGATTTAATAATCAAAATGCCATCTGGAAAGCAAATAATAATAGATGCTAAAGTGCCGCTTGATTCTTACATGGATGCTATATCACAAAATGATTTGCAAATACAAAAGGAGAAATTAAAGAACCATTCCCTGGCAATAAAAAAACACATAAATGATTTGGGTAAAAAAGAGTATTGGAATCAATTTGAAAATACGCCAGAACTTGTGGTGCTTTTCTTAACAGGGGAGGGGGTTTTTAGCGCAGCACTGGAATATGAGCCTGCTTTGATAGAGATTGGAGTGGAAAAAAAAGTGATCATTGCAACACCGATCACTCTAATTGCGTTGCTGAGAGCAATAGCGTATGGATGGAAGCAAGAGATGATAGCTGAAAACGCAAAGAAAATCAGTGAACTAGGTCATATTTTATATGAGCGCATTTGCACAATGGGTGAAAACTTTGATAATTTGCGCAGGAGCTTAAAAAGTGCTGTTGATCATTATAATAAAACTGCTGGCTCTCTTGAAGCAAGGGTGTTTCCTGCTGCTCGAGAATTCAATAAGCTTGGTATACATGCAAAAAATAAAAGTTTAAGTGCTGCAAAGGAATTAGAGTCTTTACCACGCAGTTTACATACTGAGGAGCTGAAAGTAGATTAGGCATCTTAACAGGGAATGTTCAAAAAAGTGTGTCAAACCAAAAAAAAAGTAATAAATTGATATAAAAAAAATGGAGGTTTGACAATGAGTCAGAAAGTAGTAAACAGAACTACCGGTTTGGTAGATTACAAAGAACTGGAAGCAAATATACTGTCATCAATAAGGGAAGGCAGACCATTAACAGGAAGGGATGGAGCATTTACACCATTTATAAAAAAGCTGCTGGAGGCAAGTTTGGAAGGTGAAATAGAAAATCACTTATTAGCTGAAAGTGAAGAGAGGGTTTGGTTGGAAGAAGTGGAGTAGCGAATGGATATACAAAACGCTGGGTCTATATTCAGACTACAGAATAAGGTATTACAAACCGAAAGCATCACCAGCACAATATGTTATAAACTTTGGTAAAGAATCTGCTAGGAAAGCGTAGTGCGGATGCTGCGTTTGACGAGGCGGGAGCTGGAAACGTTAACATGGGAATTTGGATTGAGGCCTATTGTGAAAACAATGGATCAGCCACCAAACCCTAAAGTAGGCGCGCCAGTTCTTGACCCTACATATTTTTTTGAAGGTTAAATCCAGCTTAGGGTCGAGAAACTTAGATAAAGCCATAGCCAAAGTGTTTAAAAATATTAATAATTATACACACAATTATTCAACCATATTTTTGAAGATAGCTATGCCGCCGCGGTATCTCTTAGCCGCTAACAAGTAGCGGGATGACGATTGTTGGTAAATCTAAGTCAGTTTAGCTATAGGCAGCAATTTTCTGTATTTATTTTAAATTGAAGGAAGCTCAAATGAAAGATCATGTTTTGCTAAAAATCACAGAATGCAGTCTAACAGTGAACGGTTACGCTTTTGATCAAAAATGTTGTATAGTACACAATCAATTTTTCTGGATCCAAGTAGTCAAGGCACTGCCTTTGTGTTTGAGGCAAAATCGGCTATAACACTTAACATACTGCCTTTGCAAACAAATGTTCGTACAGTTATGTGTCAGCTACTTGCATGACGCCATTGCCTGAACGGGTACCAATGATTACCTATCAATCTCACCAAAAACTATATCGAGTGAGCCAATAATTGCTGCAACGTCAGCAAGCATGTGTCCTTTTGCCATAAAGTCTAAGGCTTGTAAATGCGCAAAGCCAGGTGCTCTTATTCGGCACCTATAAGGTCTATTGGTACCATCTGAAACTATATACACTCCAAACTCACCTTTTGGTGCCTCAACAACTGCGTAAGCCTCACCTTCTGGTACGTGATATCCTTCTGAATAGAGCTTAAAATGGTGAATCAGAGCTTCCATAGATTTTTTCATCTCTACTCTTGACGGTGGAGAAATTTTTCTATCTTCAGTTTTTATTTGCCCTTCAGGCATTTTCTCTATGCACTGCTTCACCAAACTGATAGATTGCCTAATCTCTGCCATTCTAACTAGATAACGGTCATAACAGTCGCCATTTTGGCCGATCGGTATATCAAAATCTAGTTGATCATATATCTCATATGGCTGGCTTTTTCGCAAATCCCAAGCAAGCCCAGCAGCGCGCAACATTGGGCCACTAAAGCCCCAATCAAGTGCCTGTTTAATTGATATTTCACTAATTCCTACAGTGCGTTGCTTCCATATCCTATTTTCTGTTAAAAGTTCATCAACATCGTCTATATATTTTGGAAATTGCTCTATAAACTTTGCAATATCCTCAATCAAATCTTCTGGAACATCTGCTGCAATTCCACCTGGCCTGATGTAAGCTGCGTGAAACCTTGCACCTGAAGCTCTTTCGTAAAATTCCAGTATTTTTTCTCTTTCTTCAAAGAGCCATAAAAGAGGGGTCATTGCTCCAACATCAAGTGCTTGAGAAGAAACGTTCAGTAAATGATTTAGTATTCTCGTCAGTTCACAAAACAAGACACGTAAATACTTTGCCCTAATTGGCACTTCACATTGCAACAATTTCTCCACACAAAGTGAATATGCATGCTCTTGTGACATTGGTGATACGTAATCAAGGCGATCAAAATAAGGCAAAGCTTGAAGATACGTTTTATGTTCTATTAATTTTTCAGTACCGCGGTGCAAAAGCCCAATATGGGGATCTGCCCTCTCGATCACTTCACCATCCATCTCTAAAACAAGACGCAACACTCCATGTGCAGCTGGGTGCTGAGGTCCAAAATTTAACATCATTGTCTTTAGATCGGGCATGTCCAGTAGTTTAAGATATTAAAATTGTATAGGCTAAAGTGCGCTCAAAGTCAATAAACTTCTTGCATAGGCTACAACTATCATTCAATAGAAACAAAAACTTTTACAATGGCTAATAAGTGTTGGTAAAACCAAGTCACTTTAGCTATAGAATGACAAAAAAGGTTTGCATTAGCCAAATTTTTAGTTGAAGTAGCATAAGAGGTTAAAGGAAAAGCTTTGTGTTAATGGATTCATTTCAGGTATAGTATAGATAATACCACAATACTTATAAAATGGATCATGTTGTTAATGCGTATAATAGACTTGACACTCCTATAGTCAGGGGAGAAGGGGCATATCTTTTTGATAAAGATGGTAAAAATTATTTAGATTTTGCTGCAGGTATTTCTACAACTTCTTTAGGGCATTGTCATCCATACATTACAGATAAGCTGAAAGAGCAATCGAGCTCATTATGGCACTGCTCTAACATTTTCACTATTCCCGAGCAAGAAAGGCTTGCCGAGCGTTTAACAACCCTGACTTTTGCAGATAAAGTTTTTTTCTGCTCAAGTGGGCTTGAAGCAACAGAAGCTGCAATTAAGTTTATTCGTCGTTACTTTTATTCAAAAGGGCAAGCAAAACGTAATCGTATTATTACAATTGAAGGAGGCTTTCATGGCCGCAGTATTGCTGCAATTTCTGCTGGAGGCAATGAAAAATCACGCGAAGGTTTTGCTCCGCTCCTTTCTGGTTTTGATAAAGTGCCAAGAAATGACATTAAAGCATTAGAAGAAAAAATCAACAATGAAATAGCTGCTGTATTTTTAGAGCCCATACAAAGCGAAGGTGGAGTATATCCACTAGACGTAGAATATCTTCAAAAAGTAAGGGAAATAACAAAAGCTCAAGGAATAATTTTGTGCTTTGATGAAGTGCAGTGCGGATATGGACGCATCGGTTCTTTATTTCATTATCAAAATGTCGGCATTGAACCTGATATGCTAACCTGTGCGAAGGCTATGGGTAACGGTTTTCCTGTAGCTGCATGTTTAGTGAAAGATTATATAGCAGAAGCAATTACTCCAGGAACTCATGGATCAACCTATGGTGGCAATCCACTTGCCATGACTGTTGGTAATGCAGTGCTCGATATAATGCTAAAAGAAGACTTTTTTGATCATGTTAAAAGAATTAGTAAATATTTAAAAGAAAAGCTGTTGCTTTTAGCTAAAGAATTTCCTGAGATGATTTTAGAAGTTCGTGGAGAAGGGTTACTAATGGGAATAGAACTAGCAACTCTTGTAGCTGATAAAATTATTAGTCGATCTCTTGATAAAGGTTTAATAATAACTAGGGTTTTAAACAACAAAGTAGTAAGGGTAACCCCACCACTTATCATTGAGGATGAGCATGTGAACGCAGCGTGTAATATGCTTTATGATTTGTTTTTTAAGATTAAAGGTATATAAAATTCGGCAATATAAATTCAGGCTTGCAAATGCCTCTCATAACATGTAAAATTAATTTTATTTTTTATCACAATAACATCGTACTTTAATGGATTGGTTATTGGTCTTAGTATCATCAGCAATTTTTGTTTTGTTAGTTTTATCGTTTTTGTTCTCAGGAGCAGAAATAGGCTTAACCTCAATTAGCCGTTCTCGAGTTAATAAGCTAAAGCTAGACGGTAACAAAAAAGCCAGGGTAATAGATCGCTTATTAAATAGGAAAGAATTGACAATAGGAACGGTATTGCTCGGCAATACAATTATTAATATTACTTGCTCTGCTTTATTTACAGCAATATTTATCAATCTTTTTGGAAATGAGGGCATTCTCCTATCAACAATTATAATGACATTTTGTATTTTATTGTTCTGCGAAGTTCTACCAAAAACTTATGCTATTCAAAATCCTGAAAAATTTGCATCATTTTCTGCTTATTTTGTATTGTTTTTTGTAAAGATTTTTTCTCCATTGACACTAGGTATTCAATTTATTGTTAACCTCATCCTAAAATTATGTGGGCTGCATAAAGATAAGGAAGTGATATCTGCAGCGGATGCAATGCGTAATATGATTACTCTTCACCGCAGTGAAGGAACTATGTTGCAACAGGATTTAGATATGCTAAGCAGCATACTTGATTTGGCTGAGACAGAGATATCACAAATTATGACCCATAGAAGAAACCTATTTTCTCTTGATATAGATCGGAATAAAGAAGAGTTAATAAGAGAGATTTTAACCAGCAGTCACAGTAGAGTACCTTTATGGCAGAAGGAACCAGATAACATTGTAGGTGTAATTCACGTGAAAGCTCTAATAAATGCTTTGCGTGAAAAGAATAATAAAGCGGAAGAAGTTGACATTACCCAAGTTATGTCAAGGCCTTGGTTCATACCAGAAAGTACACCGCTCAGCGTGCAACTTCACAACTTCCGTAAGAACAGGAAACACCTTGCATTTGTTATTGATGAGTATGGAGCACTGCAGGGAATTGTAACTCTTGAGGATATACTGGAAGAAATAGTTGGAGAAATTTCGGATGAACATGATTTGATTACGGAGAATTTTATAAAGAAAATATCTGATAATATGTATCACATAGAAGGAAAATCTACTATTAGGGACATTAACAGGCAGTTATACTGGAATCTCCCTGATGAAGAAGCTACAACTCTAGCAGGTATGATTGTGAATGAAATAGAGCGCATTCCTGACGAAGGCGAGGAGTTTTCCATGTATGGTTTTCGCTTTAAGATTTTAAAAAAAGATAAAAATATTATTACTGTTGTTGAAGTGCAAGTAAAAACTGGTAATATTAGTGGCAGCAATTAATTAGTGGAGTTTTATGGAAGATACAGTAAAAATAACGGCTGAAGAGTTGAAGGGTTACATAGAGAGAATCGAAAAACTTGAACAAGAAAAGAGGGATGTGCAAGATCACATTCGTGATGTATATGCAAAAGCCGCAGATGAAGGTTGGGATATAAAAGTGATGAAACAAATTATTAGGCTGAGGAAGATGGATGATGATGACAGAGAGGAACAAGAAATATTGCTTGATACCTATAAACGTGCATTGGGAATGAGCTACGAAGAAGAGTTAAGTGAATAGCAGAATTGTAATTGGAATAAGTGGAGCATCTGGTTCTATTTACGGTGTGCGTATTTTAGAAGCGTTGAAAGACGTCGATTATGAAACTCATTTAGTGATAAGTCGTGCTGGGAAAATAACTTTAGCTCACGAGATTAAAGAAAAACTTGAAGATATTACATCACTTGCAGATTTTTACTATTCTGAAGAAAAGATTGGAGAAAAAATAGCAAGCGGCTCATTTAAAACCTCAGGGATGATTGTAGCACCATGCTCTATGAAGACAATGTCTGAAATCGCATCAGGTGTTACTTCCAATCTATTGACAAGGGCTGCAGATGTAACGCTAAAAGAAAGAAGAAAGTTAGTTCTTATGGTGCGAGAGTCACCACTGCATCTTGGGCATTTACAAAATATGTTAAAATTAACGGAGATGGGAGCAATTATTGCTCCACCAGTGCCTGCTTTTTATATTAAACCGAAATCGTTGGATGATATTATTAATCATCCTGTTGGCAAAGTATTGGATTTATTTGATATCAAATTACCCGACTTTAAGGAGTGGCAAGGAAGTGACAATTATTATTGATGGTAAAAAAATAGCAAACGACCTATGTGAGAGGCTATCACAAAAAATTGATATTTTAAAGAGAGAGTATAACATTTTTCCTTGCCTGAAAGTAATTCTCGTGGGCAGCAATCCAGCAAGTCAGGTTTATGTTCGCAACAAACAGAAAAAAGCAGAATCAATAGGCATAAGTTCTGAGACCATTGTTTTGCCTGATAATATTTCAGAAGATGAATTAATTGAAAAAATCAATGAATTAAATGAAGATCCATCTGTGCATGGCATTTTAGTGCAATTGCCTTTACCAAATCATATTAGTGCAAGCAGAGTAATTAACACAGTAAGTGTTGAAAAAGATGTAGATGGCTTTCATGATGAAAACGTTGGCAAATTAGTTAAAGGTGAAAAAAACTGCCTTATACCTTGCACTCCTAAAGGTTCTTTGCATTTAATTAAGTCAATTGAAGAGAACCTTTCCGGTAAAAACGCAGTGGTAATTGGTAGGTCAAATATCGTGGGCAAGCCAATGTTTTACCTGCTATTGCAAGAAAACTGCACTGTCACCATCTTGCATTCACAAAGCAAGGATTTAGCTGAATATTGCTCTAAAGCGGATATAGTAGTTGCAGCAGTCGGAAAGCCAAATTTTGTTCAAGCAGACTGGATAAAGAAAGGTGCAATAGTGATCGATGTTGGCATAAATAGCGTTAACGTAGGAAAGCTTGTAGGTGATGTTGACTTTGAAGGAATAAAAGGGAAAGCCAAAGCTATGACCCCAGTACCCGGGGGCGTTGGCCCAATGACCATTGCATTTCTAATGATGAACACTGTTATTGCTGCTTGCTTGCAAAAGGGAGTTGATGCTTCTGATTTCATTAGTTGAGGTATGAAGAGGAAAGCTATATGAAGATAGAATGTACCATATCACAATTAATAAAAAATTGAGATTTTTGAAATTCCTCAGTAGTCAAATTTATTAAATATTTAGGATCATCATCTATTCTTTTTTCTCTACAAGTATAGCTAAAGTGGCTTAGGTTTACCTACAATTTGAAAAACAACAAATTCGTCATTCCGCTACTCGTTAGCGGAATCTATGCTGAGATACCGCGGCGATATGACGTAGGGAAACCTTTCTTGGGTTAGCTATAGTTAGTGGAATTGCAAAGTTTCTAGGCATAAAAAGCTTTGAACCTAATATATGAGCCAAACTTGATTTTCCAACCGTAGATACACCTGTAATAAAAATAATAGTCTTCATTTTGTGAATTTACTTGCTATATGAACTATCGGAGAAATTTTTTTATAGTTTATAGTATCTGACCTTACCCAGAAAAAGTGGAGAGAAAGTGTGGAATGTTTTTTACAAAAAGAATGATGCATCAAATTGTTCTGGAATGCAATAGTTATAGCTCTTTTTACAATAATCCGAACAGACCGTAATATGCTACTGGCCTGCTATAGCCATAAACACATATCTTATCGCATTCGGACTATTATAAGAAAGGCTATAAGAGGTTGTCCACAAACCAAGGAATACGTAGTATATAAAGAAAGAATATTGAGGTAAGAGATGAGGAAAAAATATCCAACAGATTTAAGTAAAAGGGAGTGGGCAAGAATAGAAAAACACTTCAGAGTATCGTACAAGAAAGGAGGAAGGCCACCAAAATACAGTAAGTGTGAGATAGTAAATGCAATTCTTTATATACTGCGCACAGGATGTCAATGGCGCTATTTACCACACGATTTTCCGCCGTGGAAGGCTGTGCATGAACAGTTTAGAAGATGGAAAAAGCAGGGAATTTTTGAGAAAATGAACTATGATATCACTAAATATAGTAGGTCAAAAATGGGAAGAAATGAGGAGCCGAGCGCATGCATAGTGGACAGTCAATCGGTAAAAACCACGGAAAAAGGGGGGTCAAAGGTTATGATGGTGCGAAAAAGGTAAAGGGGAGAAAAAGACATATAATCACAGATACTCAAGGATTTGTGCTTGGTTGCTATGTAGGAGCTGCAAGCGAAAATGACAGAGATGGGGTGAAGATGGCATTGGACAATATGAAGGAAAAATACAGCAATATTAAGAAAATGTGGGCTGATATGGGATACCAAGGAAAAGATTTAAAGGATTACGTAAAGAGAGAATATGGGATAGATATTGAAATTGTCAAAAGGCCTCCATGTAGGTTTTGGGTGCATAAAGATACACCACTAGAACTATTGCCACAACGGGATCCTGGATTTTCAGTACAGCCGAGAAGGTGGGTGGTAGAGAGGACTTTTGCTTGGATCAATAGAAATAGAAGGCTATCAAAGGAGTACGATTTACTTACAACATCTACTGAAAGTTTCATATATCTGGCTATGAGTAAAGTTATGTTAAGTAGGGAATATGCTTGATTTACTGGTTTGTGGACAACCTCTAATAGTGACGTTGTTTGTTATAAAAAATTTCTATGTATTCAAATATTGCAGTTCTAGTGTGTTGAGCAGAGTGTTGTGAAGTATCAATAAGTATTTCTCTTTTCAATGAGCTAAAGAAGCTTTCTGCAACAGAATTGTCGTAACAACAGCCTTTATTACTCATCTATATTCTTTACAGCTAAGAGATATTGATACCCTTGCGCAGTATATTGTGAACCTTGGTCACTGTGCAGCAGTAGATTTTTAACAGGTTTACGCCTATTAATGGCCATTAATAAAGAGTTCATAACCAATTGTTTATTTATTGCACTACTCATTAACTACCATACGTGAGAATTATTGCTGCCAAATATAGCCATCCCTCCTTGGTTTTGATGTAAGTAATCCCATACTTTATTTGGTTGATCAACAATAAAGTTTTGATCTAGTATATTGGGAGCTACAGCTCTATTATCTGTTTGTTGTTTTTTAATTTTAAACTTTCTTCTCAGTATAGCCCTGATGTCATTTTTCTGCATAATACTTTGCACCGTTTTCAAATTGCAACTTTTACCCAAAGCCTTCAATTCAGCATGAATTTTAGGAGCTCCATATCTACATTTAGAAACTTGATATATTTTTTGAATAGCTTCGAGTAGCTCTTTATTCGCTGATTCTCTACTGCTTATTTTTCTTGTGGTCCACTTATAGTAGCCACTAGCAGAAAATCCTACATAATTCCTGTACTTTATAGCAGTTACTATATAAAAAAATATTTTACTCTTTTTGACTGGCCAGGGCTTTTTTTTAAATGTCTCTTTCCCTTGTTACTCTTGCTTTGTAAATCAAACCTCTCTTTGTCGTAAGGAGCCATGTTACCTCTACCTGGAAATGCATCTGCTGCCGACTTTTTTTCGTTATATTTCTTCATCCATTTTCCTAATACACTATCCCTTATTCCTAGATCTCTTGCTACTTTTGCAACTGGTTGACCTACCTTTCTTTGTTCATTTGCCAGCTTAACAGCTTCCAATTTGAATTCTGCCGTATATTCTCTTACCATTTCTAATCCTCCAAAATTTTATTTTACCCGAAAAAACTCCTTTCTTTCTCTCCACTTTTTCTGGGTAAGGTCAATATACCAGTGCCGAAAATAGTTGACAAAGATTGTGTATACTTATTACAATTGTTTGGGTACCAGAAGTTTTTACGGCAACAAAGTATGCACTAACTATAAGTAAGGAAGACTTTAAGCAGGCAATAAAAAAAATGAAGTAACGTTTAAAAGAGATTGAAGGAGAGAAGAAAAAGGTAAAAGGGAATACGGCAGAAAATGAATCTTATTACAAATAGCATAAAGGGCTTTTATTCTAGTGTTAAATCGGACCTAGATTGGCAAGCCAAACGTAGTCTTATTAGAACATTAGTAAAAGAAGTCAACATTGATCTTGATAAAGTAGATGTAGTATTTAAGATCAAAGAACTTGAAAACCCCGCCCAGAATGGACAAAATCAAAAGATGGTACATTGTCTAAGGGGTCTGGGCACTGGGATGACATCTTTTTTCTTGGTACAAATTACTCTTATGTCTCAATATTTGTACAGTTGTGTTATCGGCTGTTTGATGTTTACAACGCAGGAAGTTCATACGGTTGTAAGTCAAGCGGTAGGATGACAAGATTTTGCAAGGGTATTTTTTTTATAGGAGATTAATATGGAAATTTTTCTTGATAGCGTTGATTTAAATGAAATTAAAGAACTAAAGGAGTTCATTGACGGCATAACAACTAATCCTTCTTTAATAGCAAAGTCCGGGCGTAAAGATAAATACGAGGATTTAATGCGTGAAATATGCTCTATTATAAAAGGGCCTGTTAGTGTTGAAGTTGTTGCAGATAGCCATGAAGAGATGATCACAGAAGGTCTGAATTTAGCAAAAATTGCTGATAATGTTGTGATCAAATTACCTCTTACACATGAAGGATTAATTTCTTGTAAAAAGTTATGGACAGAGCATAAAATACCTGTTAACATCACATTATGTTTTTCTCCTGGACAAGCACTGCTTGCCGCTAAGGTCGGTGCTTGTTTTATTTCCCCCTTTGTTGGTCGCCTTGATGATATAAGCTATGATGGCTTATCGCTAATAGAAGATATATGTACTATATATTCTAATTACGGTTTTGATACTAAAGTTCTTGTTGCATCAGTGAGAAGCCCAGCGCATGTAATAGAAGCTGCAAGGCTTGGTGCTGATTCAATTACTGTGCCAGCAAAAGTACTTAGACAATTAATTAATCACCCACTTACTGACCAAGGGCTAGCAATATTTGAAAAAGACTGGGGTGTAAAATAATAGACGGTTACAAATGAACATAAAAATTGGCGTATCCGTTCAGGCAATGGCGTCAACTTAAGAGCCTTCATTAGCAAACTCTCCTAAAGACATGATGGCGTTTGCTACCTTATTGCGGCTGCCCTGGTCGAATTTTAACTTTATAGCTAACCCAAGAAAGGTTTCCCTACATCATACCGCCGCGGCGCTAACGAGTAGCGGAATGACGAATTTGTTGTTTTTCAAATTGTAGATAAACCTAAAGCTATAGAAAAAAAGAAGAACCAGTTTCTTAGTTCTTCATTGACATAATCCACTTCATATGCCTTAATAAAGTTTTATAGCTTGGTAGGAAATAGTGGAATCAGAATTTGAAGAAATGCTAAAGGAAATATTACAAGAAATTAATGATCAAGGCTTCAATAAAGATAATATAATTGATAAAATTAAGGATAAGCTGCAGGAAAAGTACCCACGCGTATACAACGGGTGGAAAGATAACAAGTTTGATATAGATCACCTGTTTTTACCAGATATCATGTTGCGTATGATAGCTAAAGATACAAAATTAACAGGGTTCTTTATACATGAAAGGACTCTTTTATATGTTGCTGCTGAACATGGGCACATACAAATAGTAGAAAATCTATTAGACAATGGAGCGAAAACCGGTATAAAAAATGGATATTGCAAAGAAGCTCCTTTACATGTTGCTGCTAAACATGGACACATACGAATAGTAGAAATTTTGTCAAAAAAAGAAGCAGATATCGATCTGAAAAATGGGTATGGGGAAACTCCTCTACATTATGCAGCTAAGTATGGACATACACAGGTATTAGAAAATCTATTGGGAAGAAGCACTAATGTTAATGTGCAAAGTAAAGTTGGAAGAACTCCTTTACATAATGCTGCTAATAATGGTTATATAGAGGTAGTAAAACATCTTATAAAAAAAGAGGCAGATGTTAATGTAGTGGACAGATATGGAAGAAGTCCTTTACATTATGCTGTTGAGAATGGATACACACAAGTAGTAGAAGTTTTACTAAAAAAAGGAGCAGATGTTAATATACAAGATCGAGGAGGAAGAACTCCTTTACACTACGCTGTTCAGTGTGGATACCCAGAGCTAGCAAAACTTCTACTAAATGATGGTGCAGATCCATCATTTAGTCATAGATCTAAAGCTATAACAGCAGGAGTTGCTGTGGGTATATTAGCTGCCATTGTTACTCCATTAGCACTCGTTTACGCTACTGCATTACCTGCACTAGCAATAATTGGAATTACTGTAGCATCTGCACTGATAGTTGGTGGAATTTCCTATGGGGCTGCGTATAAGTCATCAGAGCACTCATTAAACAGTAAGCTAAGTGAGGTTAGATGCAGTAATGTTGATGGAAATAAACAAACTGTATAACCATAATTATTAGCTCACCACAGTAACCGCACCATGGCAGTGTTTGTATTTCTTTCCGGAGTTGCAAGGACATTTGTCGTTTCTTGAGACTTTGGGAAGTCTGCTATTTCTAGCAGAATGTAACCTATTGCCTATCTCTTGGTTGTCTGCCAACTTAAAGTGTGCTAAGCGACGAATGGTGAGTTCCTTCCATTTTTCAAGCATTGACTCAAACATCAAGAAAGCTTCGCGTTTAAATTCATTCAGTGGATCTTTCTGCCCCATGGCACGTAAGCTTATGCTTTGTCTTAGGCTCTCTAGAACTGAAAGGTGCTCCCTCCATAAATGATCGAGTGTCATGATCATCATTTGCTTCACGATCGTATTCCACAAATCTGTAGTGTGCTGACTGTTGAAATATTTTTCTTTCTCAGTAAAGAATTCTTGTATCTTATCATTTATATAATTCAAAGCTTCTTGTTTGTTTAAAAACGTTGCTAAATCTTCTTTATCGAGCGTTATTCCATACCTTGTATGGAATTCTTTGACTATATTTTCAATATAATCCTCATAATAGCCACTTTGGATTATACCTTCTACTACGCTCTCATTTACTTCGCTATATACTTCAAGTAAATCATTAATTTCGTTGCCTAAGATATTGTTTCTCTGTTTAAAAATAACTTTACGTTGGTTGTTAATTACGTCATCAAACTTAAGCAAAGACTTCCGCACATCATAATTTCTAGCTTCAACTTTCTTTTGCGCTTTCTCGAGTGCCTTATTGATCCATGGATGATGAATAGCTTCGTTATTCTTTAACCCTACTTTTTGTAAAAAGCTTCTCATTCTATCAGAACCAAATATTCTCATTAGGTCATCTTCAAGTGATAAAAAGAACTTAGAAAGTCCAGGATCACCCTGACGGCCAGAACGGCCACGTAATTGATCATCTATTCTCCTGCTTTCATGTCTTTCGGTTCCAACCACACATAAACCACCAGCTTTTATAGCAATTTCCTTATCTTTTTTTACTCTTTCAACTATTTCTTGGTATTTTTTTTCTCTTTCATCAGCATTTTTTATCTTCTTTAGCTCCACCTTTGCAATCATTTCAGCATTTCCACCAAGCTGAATATCAGTTCCACGTCCTGCCATGTTAGTTGCTATAGTGATACTACCTGGCACTCCAGCTTGCGCTATTATGTACGCCTCTTGTTCATGATAACGAGCATTTAATACTGAATGCTTAAGAGAATGGCTTTGCAAAAGCGCAGAAAGCTTCTCAGAGTTTTCGATGCTCACCGTGCCAACAAGGACCGGTTGAAGGCGTTTGTAGCATTCTTCTATAAACTTCAACACAGCATTAAATTTTTCCTTTTCTGTACCGTAAATTTCATCATCAATATCAACTCTTTTTACAGGTACATTGGTTGGAATTTTTACTACATTTAATCTGTATATATCACGAAACTCTTCTGCCTCTGTTGCTGCTGTTCCCGTCATTCCGGAAAGTTTATTGTACATACGAAAGTAATTCTGAAATGTGACCGATGCTAAAGTTTGGTTTTCATGCTGAATTTCAAGATTCTCCTTCGCTTCAAGTGCCTGATGAAGACCATCGGAATATCTCCTGCCCTCCATCATACGCCCAGTAAATTCATCAATAATCACTACCTTGCCATCCTTTACTATATAATCTTTATCAGCAGTAAACAGCTTATATGCACGTAATGCTTGGTCTATATAATGAGTCATTATCATGCTGTCAGTATCATAGAGCGAGGAATTTTCAGGAATGAGATTGTATGACCTTAGTAGTTCCTCCACTCGTGAAATACCATCTTCAGTCAAGAATACCGTTCTACCTTTTTCATCTACTTCATAATCGGAGTCAACTAATTTGGTTACTATTTTATTGATATGCTTATATATCTGATTGTTTTCCTCAACCGGGCCAGAAATAATAAGCGGAGTGCGAGCTTCATCAATGAGTATTGAGTCCACTTCATCAACTATTCCGTAGTGAAAGCCTCTCTGAACCATGTCTTCTTGAGAAAATTTCATATTGTCTCGCAGGTAATCAAAGGCAAGCTCGTTATTTGTGGAATACACGATATCTGCACTGTAAGCCTCTTTCCTCTCTTCGTCTGTCAAGTTATTCGTAATAAACGCAACAGAAACCCCAAGAGAATTATATAATTTGCTCATCCACTCTGTGTCTCGTTTTGCAAGGTAGTCATTAACAGTTACGACGTGTACGCCTTTCCCTTCTAAGGAATTTAGATATGCTGCTAAAGTTGCAACGAGTGTCTTTCCCTCTCCTGTTTTCATTTCTGATATCATACCATTGTGGAGCACCATTCCACCAATCAGTTGAACATCAAAGTGCCTCATGTTAAGAAACCTTCGAGAGGCTTCACGCACAACTGCAAATGCAGGTACGAGAAGATCATTTAACGTTTTCCCATTTTTCAATTCTTGTTTGAATTCTTCAGTTTTACCAGCAAGCTCCTCATCAGATAAACTCTGCATTTCTGTTTCTAATGCATTTATTTGCTGAACAATTTTCCTAAAGGATTTTATTATCTTCTTATTTGTTGACCCAAATATCTTTCTTATAAAAAAGAATGACAACGTAAAAATGAAAAATATAAGAATGGCTGTCAAAATTAGCGGAGAATCTAGCATAAACTTAAGTAAAGTCTTATTTAATATGAGATTATATTACTAAATGCAGCCTACAGCAATTACATATTAGATTTGGGGAGTCTTTGGAAAGTCTTTTTTAAATCAAGAATTAAGAGTTTGCCAGGCAATTCCTACCCTCGAAGGCCTTTCTATCAACACATAAAGACTCTATTGCATTATTTTAGGTGTTTGGTAATCTTTAATTCTAGATCAAACAAATTTATAGCAGCCTGTATGAGGTAACTAGTTATGCACGGTAATATCTACCAGCTAAAGGTATTGATGCTATTTTTGCATCGAGGAGTGCTCTATCAGCACTCTTTTCGCTTAGGTACAGAAATAGAAGAGGCCAGAAAATTCGATGATTTAGTATTTGAATGTACCCAAGGTAGTAAGAAAGTATACCGTTTTTTGCAGGCTAAACACACACAAGATGAAGATAACAAGAAAATTGGAGTAGGGAACTTACTTACAAAAGATAAAAGTGGTGAGTTTGGATTAGCAAAGTATTTTGTTTCTTACCTAAAGATCAAAAATAATCAAGATTTTGCAGATGGTAACCTGAAAGATTTTATTATCTGTACTAATATCGATTTTGATCTGGATCAAAGCACAGCACGAAACACAGTGAAGAAGTTGAGGGTAAAAACTTTAGGACCAAACGAGGAAATAGAAATTTTAGTTGAAGTAATCGACACTAGTGATGTCTTTTTTAAAGATGGTGGCACTAGATATAAGTTCTCTTATATTCACAATAACATGATTTCAGTAGTGCAACCAGCATTTGAAAGTGCTGTAGAAGAAGCGATGGAAGAATTAGAAGAGGAGATAAAAAAACTCCAAAACAAGCCAGATCAGAACTCAAAAAGGAAATTGGAAAGAAATCAGACGTGGCAACGTGAATTTGGACGAATGATGAATGAAGGTAGGTTGGAAGACAATATAAAAGAATTTTTTGATAAGTTAGTATTTGCAGTAAATCAGCCCAATGAAATAAAACTAGCGGATATTATCAAAAGTGAGCTAGGCGAGCAATTTAATGATATTGATAGACAGAATGTTTACGCTCGCTTCCAAGAAAAAATGCTAGATTGGTTGAAAGAAAAAGGGAGACGTTTTCTTACACATGAAGACGGAAGAGAATTCTTTCGCAAGATGAAAGAAGAAATCTTAGGAGGCTTTCGATTTGAGGTGAGAAATCCAGTAGGATCGTTCACTGGAAGGACAGAAGAATTACGAGAACTACACAAATTAATACAAAAAAGTCAAGGTGTAGCCACAGTAATATCGCAACTGGTTTCTATTAGTGGGTTGGGAGGAATAGGTAAGACTGAGCTGGCCAAAAAATATATTGAAGAACACAGTAAAGATTATGACAACAATATTATATGGATAAAAGCTGAAACCCATGAAACCATGGTGCAGTCTTTTCTCAGGTTAGCTAGAGATCCTTTAGGCATTCCTACAGAAGATAGGGATATTGAATCTATTGTAAGAGACATATACGCTTTTTTCGCCAAGAGAAAAAGTCTCTTTGTTTTCGATAATGCAGAAGAATATAGAAGTGAAGGTCAAGATGCTGGTATTAGTCAATTCTTACCGTCCCACTTTTTATCATCTGATGATAATAAACCTAGTGTTTTGATTACCTCTCGTAATCAGAAATGGGGAGATATAAAATCATTAACATTGGGTGCATTTACTGAACCAGAATCAATAGACTTTATTAGAAAAGCATTAGGTATAAAAGATGGGTCACAAGAAAATGAAATAAAGAATTTGGCAGAAACATTACAGCATTTTCCTTTAGCTTTGCAGCAGGCAGTTGCATACATAAAAGAAAGGGATATAGCATTAAAGAATGTAGGCTTGAAGTTTGAAATTAGTGATTATTTAAAGAGATACAAAGAGGAAGCAGAAAAATTACTTGATTTTAAGTTTCCTAAAGACAGCGACAATAGCTACACCAAGACAACTTTTATAACCTGGAGAATTACTATTGATAAAATCAAAGATAACCCAGAGTATGGTCAGCAAGCCAAAGAAATCTTGGATATCATTGCCTATATTGCTCCTGACAACATTCCTGCAAAAATGTTTTTAGGGGTAGAACGCAATGAAGAAAAGTTAGGTGATGCTATCCAACTACTTAAACAATATTCAATGATCAACTCAGGAGAAGAGCAAAGCTCAGTCAATATCCACAGGTTAGTACAGCAAGTAACAAGAATAGAGTTGGAAAAACAAGATAAAGAAAAAGTTGTGGAAAAGACTTTTGAATTACTGAGAGAAAGCTTTCCTTATGGCAGTGATAAATTAGAAGATTATGCTAAGAAACGACAATTATTACCACATTTAGAAGCATTTTTATCACATATAGATAACTGGCTAAAAGAAAATCCTTTAAAAAAACAAACAATAGAGAAGGATTATCTTGAAGATTTGTTAATATGTATGGATGATGGATACCATGACTTGGGTAATCCCAGAAGACAAAAGGAGTTGCTTGAGCGAGTTTTACCTATTCAAGAGAAACATTACGGCCCTGATCATCCAGAAATTGCTATAACACTGGCAAACCTAGGTAACGCTGATGGGACTTTAGGTGATTCTCAGAAAGCGAAAGCGTTGCTTGAACAGGCTTTAGCAATCAAGGAAAAGCATTACGACTCTGATCATTTTGAAGTTGCTAAACTGCTGGCAAACCTAGGTAACGCTTACGGGTATTTAGGCAATTATAAGAAACAAAAGGAATTGCTTGAACGAGCTTTAGCAATTCAAGAGAAACATTGTGGTTCCGATCACTCTGAAGTTGCTAGAACACTGGCAAACTTAGGTAACGTTTATGGTGCTTTAGGTGATCCTCAGAAACAAAAGGCTTTACTTGTGCGAGCTTTACTTACTTTTGAGAAACATTATGGCACTGGTCATCCTGAGGTTGCTAGAACACTAATAAGTTTAGGCACCGCTTATAGGGCTTTAGGTGATCCTCAGGAAGAAAAAGAGTTGCTTGAACGGGCTTTACCTATCTTTAAGGAATATTATGGCTATGATCATTTTGAAGTTGCTAAACTACTAGCAAACCTTGGTATCGCTTATGGTGCTTTGGGTGATCCTCAGAAAGAAAAGGAGCTGCTTGAACAGGCCTTAACAATTAAAGAAAAATATTACAACTCTGATCATTTTGAAGTTGCTATTACACTGACAAACCTAGGTATTACTTACGGTACCCTAAGTGATCCTCAGAAAAAAAAGGAGTTGCTTAAACGGGCTTTACCTATTTTTGAGAAACATTATGGTTCCGATCATTTTCAAGTTGCCATTATATTAGTAAACCTAGGTGAAGTTTATAGAGATCTAAGTGATCCCCAGAAAGCAAGAGAGTCGCTCGAATGGGCTTTACCTATTTTTGAGAAATACCACGGCCATGACCATTTTGAAGTTGTTAAATTACTGGCAACCCTCGGTATCGTTTATGGCACTTTTGGCGATCATCAGAAAGCAAAAGAGTTGTTTGAACGAGCTTTACCTATTTTTGAGAAACATTATGGCTCTGGTCATGTTCAAGTTGCCAAACTACTGGCAAATCTTGGTATTGCCTATGGCGCTTTGGGCGATCACAAGAAACAAGAGGAATTGCTTGAACAGGCCTTGCCTATTTTTGAGAAACATTATGGCCCTGATCATCCGGAAGTTGCTAAACTGCTGGCAGAACTAGATGACATTTAGGTTTTTAGCAATGCTAAATTAACAACAACTCATTGAGCTACACTTCCAAAACTAATCTATTTGGATCTTCTATATAATTTTTTATTTTAACAAGGAAAGTAACTGCTCCTTTGCCATCAACTATTCTGTGATCATAAGAAAGAGCAATGTACATCATAGGTCTGATCTCTACTGCATTACCAACAGCAACTGGCCTGTTTTGTATTGAATGCATTCCAAGTATTCCAGATTGCGGAGGATTTATTATCGGAGTAGAAAGGAGCGAACCATATACTCCGCCATTTGAAATGGTAAATGTTGCACCTTCCATTTCTGATACTTGTAATTTACCTTCTCGTGCTTTTTTGCCAAGAGCAACTAAAGTCAATTCAATTTCGGCAAATGACATCTGATCGGCACTCCGAATAACCGGCACAACAAGGCCTTTGTCAGTGCCAACAGCAACACCTATGTCATAGTAATGTTTATATATGATTTCATCGCCTGAGATTTCAGCGTTAATTTCAGCAATTTCTTTCAATGCTTGCACCGCTGCCTTTATAAAAAACGACATAAAACCAAGTTTTATTCCATATTTTTTTTCAAAGGCGTCCTTATATTTTGCTCTTAGACCCATGACATTTTTCATGTCGATTTCATTGAACGTGGTCAGTATTGCAGCAGTATTTTGCGATGCTTTCAAACGAGCGGCAATTACTTGCCTTATTTTGCTCATTTTTACTCGTTCCTCTCTTTGCTCTCCACTTACTACACTTTTTGGCAATTCATATTGTTTTATTGCAGGTTGTTCAGCTTTGTTCATATGGCCTATCACATCTGCTTTTGTTATTCTGCCTCCCATGCCAGTTCCTTTGACGCTTTCTGCGCTGATTGCATTTTCCTCCATAATTTTGCGGGCTGAAGGAGCATCTTTTTTAGCAGCACTTTCGCTTGTATCTTCTTTTCTTGCTTCCTCTTTTACTTCTCCCACGGAAAGCTTCGCTAACAATTGATCAGGGCTTATTACATCATCTTCCTTTACAAGAAATTCAGTTATTTGCCCTGAAGCTTCTGCAGTTAATTCGAGTGCTGTTTTGTCAGTTTCAATTTCAAAGATCAAGTCATCTACTTTTACTGCTTCTCCAATACCCTTCTTTATTTTTACTATACCTTCTGTAACTGATTCACCACCAAGAGTTTTTGGTGCTCTGATTTCTATAATTTTGCTCATAAAACAACTTCCGTATAAAACTTTCTATAGATTTATACATGAAAAGAGACATGTAATAAACTAATAAATTCATTGAGGCTCTTATCATTTAGAAGTGGACCACAACTCCCAAATGTCATTCCAGCGCAGCCATAAAAATTCCTTGACAAACTCCGCCAGCCCCCTTATCATGATAGTGAAGCTATTGTATTTGCTTTCGCCAATCTGCAGATTAAAAGGTAAGGATTACTTAATGTATCGGCGTCTTATGTTCAATTTTTTGCAGTATATAGATACTGTATGTCTTTACAAAACTTCATCTACATCTAGATTTTTATCTAAATAAGCTGAACGCGCTTATAAAGCGTTACAAGACATCAAAAAATGCCAATACTCGACAGAGATAGTAAAAGACTAGCTAACTCGGGGATTCTTTGTCTTTTTTTCTGCTTAGTAAATTTCTTAAACATTTGCAGCGTAGGTTAGTTGCAATTAAAAGCAGCTAAATCTTGCTTGTCAAGCGTTTAAAACATAAAAAACGCCAATATTTTAAAGCAGATAATAACCCCAGGGCTTCTTTTGCCTTTTTTTTCGTTTGGTAAATTTCTTAATATTTATGGCTAAACGACAACCGTCATCCCGCTACGTGTTAGCGGGATCTAGAGATACCGTGACGGTATGACGGTTCGCAGTGGTATGACGATAAGGTTTATACCTTGTCATGCAAGTACTAGAATCCAGTAAGCTTATTTATGCATATAAAAGGTTATTATTTTGTAAAGTCAAAGTTGCTTTTGGTTTTAAGTTAAAGTACAATAAATGCAAAGGTTTATATAAACTGGATCCAAGTAGTTAGCTACTTGAATGACATCAGACAAACAATCGTACACATGCTAGTCAAAATAGGCACCAGAGGAAGCAAGCTTGCAGTTGCCCAGGCTTTGGAAGCAAAACAAAAGTTGCTGGACTCTTTTCCTAACTTATCTATTGAAATTGTTAAGATAAAAACTTCTGGAGATAAATATGCAAACGCAAATCTTGCTGAAATAGGAGGTAAAGGATTATTCATTAAAGAAATTGAGGCTGAATTGCTTGAAAATAATGTAGATATGGCAGTTCATTCGCTAAAGGATGTGCCTGCGTTTTTCTCAGGGGGTTTAACAATTCCTTGTGTTTTAGAAAGGCTAAGTCCATGCGATGCGTTTATTTCTCATAAACACAATAGCCTTGAGTCTTTGCCACAGCAGGCTACTATTGCCACTTCTGCAATAAGAAGAAAAGTTCAGTTACTAAATTTTAGACCAGATTTAAATATAGTACCGCTACGTGGAAATGTAACAACTAGATTGCAAAATCAAAGTTTTGATGGAATAATTTTAGCTGAAGCAGGACTCATAAGATTAGAAAAACATCACTTAATTACAGAGGTATTGCCACCAAAAGTTATGTTAAGTGCAGTGGGACAGGGAGCGATTTGTATTCAATGTAGAAGGAATGATGTAAAAATTATCGATCTTTTAGAGAAAATTAATAATAATATGTCTTTTATAAGAGTGAAATCAGAGCGCAGTTTTATGAAGACAGTAAATGGTTCGTGTTTCACACCACTTGCAGCTTTGGCTGAATATGTGAGCGAAAATATGCTACACCTTCGTTGTATGTTAGCAAGTGGAAAAAATATATACTTCACTGAGCGCACTTCATTTATAGAAGATGCGGAGAAAATGGGTATGGATGCAGGATTAGAGTTGAAATCAAAATGCTTATAAGCTTACCTAAAGTACGTGGAATCTATCGTTATGATGTCTTAATGTCTAAAGCGACGTGGTTAAATGTTGGTGGACGAGCTGATGTATTATTTAAACCATGTGATATTGAAGATTTAACATACTTGATTAAAAATACTGAACTGCCAGTTAGCGTTATTGGTGCAACATCCAACATAATAGTGCGAGATAGTGGCATTCGAGGAATAACAGTAAAATTAGGTAAGGAGTTTGCATATATTAAAAGTAAGGGTAACAACTCTATTGTAGCTGGGGGAGCTGTGCTGCTCAGCAACCTTGCTCACTTTGCGGGAAATCAGCAGATTAGTGGGTTGGAGTTTCTAGTTGGAATTCCAGGAACAGTTGGTGGCGGAATAGAAATGAATGCAGGTGCATATGGTAGTGATATCGCAAGTGTTGTACAATCCATAAAAGCAGTGAATCTAGAGGATGGAAACCTATATGAGTTCTCCAGCGAAGAAATGGGGTATTTTTACCGTGGACATAGCCTAAAAGGAAATTGGATTTTTGTTGAAGCTGAGTTTAAAGGAGTAAACTCAGAGTATGAGCTTATACTGCAAAGGTTAAAGGAAGTTATTGAGAGGAAAAATAAAAGCCAGCCAATAAGAGGAAAAACTGCTGGGTGCATATTCAAAAATCCAAAAAACTACCGAGCATGGGAGTTAATTGATAAATCTGGCTGCCTAGGGTTAAATATTGGTGGAGCTAGAATCTCTCAGAAACATTGTAACTTCTTGCTCAATTACGATAATGCAACTGCATCTGACTTGGAAAACCTTGGCAACAGAGTAAAAGATGCAGTAAAGGATAAATTTAATGTTGAACTTGAGTGGGAAATAAGGGTTTTGGGTAGCTATTAGATAGTTTTTATAGCTTATGTATATTCGTTCAGGAGAACGGCAAATAAGGTAAACAAGTAATCTAAAAAAATAATCATAGAGAAACCGTGAGGTAATGTGGTTAATCTTGTAGAACTTTGCAAGAATCTAGAGAGAAAAATAGCAAAGTTAGAGGTTGTCCACAAACCAAGGAATACGTAGTATATAAAGAAAGAATATTGAGGTAAGAGATGAGGAAAAAATATCCAACAGATTTAAGTAAAAGGGAGTGGGCAAGAATAGAAAAACACTTCAGAGTATCGTACAAGAAAGGAGGAAGGCCACCAAAATACAGTAAGTGTGAGATAGTAAATGCAATTCTTTATATACTGCGCACAGGATGTCAATGGCGCTATTTACCACACGATTTTCCGCCGTGGAAGGCTGTGCATGAACAGTTTAGAAGATGGAAAAAGCAGGGAATTTTTGAGAAAATGAACTATGATATCACTAAATATAGTAGGTCAAAAATGGGAAGAAATGAGGAGCCGAGCGCATGCATAGTGGACAGTCAATCGGTAAAAACCACGGAAAAAGGGGGGTCAAAGGTTATGATGGTGCGAAAAAGGTAAAGGGGAGAAAAAGACATATAATCACAGATACTCAAGGATTTGTGCTTGGTTGCTATGTAGGAGCTGCAAGCGAAAATGACAGAGATGGGGTGAAGATGGCATTGGACAATATGAAGGAAAAATACAGCAATATTAAGAAAATGTGGGCTGATATGGGATACCAAGGAAAAGATTTAAAGGATTACGTAAAGAGAGAATATGGGATAGATATTGAAATTGTCAAAAGGCCTCCATGTAGGTTTTGGGTGCATAAAGATACACCACTAGAACTATTGCCACAACGGGATCCTGGATTTTCAGTACAGCCGAGAAGGTGGGTGGTAGAGAGGACTTTTGCTTGGATCAATAGAAATAGAAGGCTATCAAAGGAGTACGATTTACTTACAACATCTACTGAAAGTTTCATATATCTGGCTATGAGTAAAGTTATGTTAAGTAGGGAATATGCTTGATTTACTGGTTTGTGGACAACCTCTTATACCAATTCTCATTATTAGTGAATCAAATAAGCGATATTGTAGAGTTATTTAATTGTGGAGTGAGAAAGAAAGGCAATAGTATGGCTTTTTTTCCATTGTTATCTATCCGTTTATTGTGCAGTGGGAATTGGTATTAGCTGAACGGACACTATTGTTATACTATATCTTATATACAATTGTGCAATATGGACAATGGCAACAAATTTACTAGCGAAATTCAGTGATTTATGATTGATAATTAAAGTTCTTAATTAGTAACCGTTCACACTTAATTCTTCAATCTCACTAATAGAAAGGCCAGTAAATTTGACAATAGTGTTGACATCAACATTGTTAGCCAGCATTGCTTTTGCGACTTCGATTTTTCCTTCGATTTTTCCTTCAATTTTCCCTTCCTCTTTACCGATTTTGATGCCTCTTTCTTCGCCAATTTGGATGCCTTTTTCAGTAGCAAGGTCAAGTCTGTATTCAAGAATGGCTTCTTCTTTCCGTAGATCCATTATTCTTTCTTCATAAGCTACTAAATCTTTTTCATTCCAGCTAAACCTGTCTAATTCATCGTAGGCTAACTTTATTATTGGTGCTTTTTCTGCTATTTTCCTTAAGTCTTCTTCCGTAGTTTCATCTGCATATTTGAAGAAAAATAACCAACGATCCACTATGCTTTCTAGCTGTTCTTCCTTATTCTTAGGAAATTTAGGTAGTTCAATAAATACAAATTGAAAATCTTTTAAGTCATGCTCATTGGTTTTCTCATCTCTTATAGTGTGGCTGGATATATAATCAAGCTTATCAGGAAATAAATTACAATTAGAGATAGCAATAAAGAAAACCTTCTTTAAATCAATGTACTTACCAGATTTATCAGCTTGCCTTGAGTAAGCCTTAGCAGCATATAGTTGAGCTCGTTTTTCGAAGCCTTTATCGCGAGTGAGCTGCATTTCAATCACATACCTAGCCCCACTAGAGTCCCTGCAAAGAACATCAACTATACTTTGCTTATCAGAGGCAATTTCAGGATCCATTATAGTACTGAGGAATTCCACTTCTTGTATAGTATTTATCTCGGTAAACCCTAAAATATCATTCAAAAAATGTATGAGAATATTCTTATTTTTTTCAGTGCCAAAGATTCTTTTAAAGGTTAAATCCAGCTTAGGGTCGAGAAACTTAGATAAAGCCATAGCCAAAGTGCTTAAAAATATTAATAATTATACACTATTATTAACAATTATTCAACCATATTTTTGAAGATAGCTATGCCGCCGCGAACCGTCATACCGCCGCGGTATCTCTAGATCCCGCTAACAAGCAGCGGGATGACGAATTACTTAACCGTCATACCACCGCGAACCGTCATACCGCCGCGGTATCTCGGCATAGATTCCGCTAATTAGTAGCGGAATGACGATTGTGTATCGTGTTTTGCTAAAAATCACAGAATGCAGTCTGGTTACCTTATTAGAAGTTTAGCTTTAACTTTAAATGGACTACTCAACCGTGACAGACTTAGCTAAATTTCTTGGACAATCTGCATCTAACCCTTTTTTTGCTGCAGTAAAGTAAGCAAGGAATTGCATAGCAACACTGTAGATGATTGGAGAGATAAAATTATCAGTGTCTGGAAGTTGCACCACATCTGCGCAAACTCCCCTTAGGAATGGCGCTCCTTGTTTATCACTGAAGGCAATTACTTTGCCTTTTCTTGCAATAATCTCTTGTATATTAGATAGCGTTTTCAAGAATAAACTATCATAAGGGATAATTGCTATAACAAGCACAGTAGAGTCTATTAAAGCAATAGAACCATGCTTCATTTCTCCCGCTGCAATACCAGTTGTATTGATATATGAAAGCTCTTTTATTTTCAATGCGCCTTCCATTGCAACTCCGTATGAACTTCCTCTGCCGATTAAAATAACGTTATTGTGTTCTAATATACTGCCCGATATATGTTGTATTTTCATCACATTTAAAACATGCTCAACATACTCGGGAATAGAATTGATAGCACTGCTTAGCTGTTTTATTCTCTCTCCACCCAGTATACCTTTTATTTTTCCAAGCTCCACGGCAAAGCATGCTAAAGTTGCAAGTTGCGCAGAAAAGGTTTTTGTTGAAGCAACACCAATTTCTTGCCCAGCAAGAGTATGTAACACAATATCTGAGATCTTTCCAATGCTGCTGCTAAATGTATTAGTTATACTTATGATTATTTGCTTCTGTGATTTCGCATAACGTAGCGCTTCTATGGTATCTGCAGTTTCGCCAGATTGAGAGATGAATAACCCAATGCTGCCTTCTTCCAGCTTGACGTTGCTATACCTAAATTCTGATGAGATTTCTAGATATACTCGAACTTGAGCGACACTTTCCAGCCAATACTTTGCTATTAGCCCAGCAAAATAAGATGACCCGCATCCAACTATAGTAATGTAACTCAGCTCAGAAAACAATTTTTTGTTAGCAAATATTACCTCTTTATATTGCTTGTAAAATTGATTTATTGTTTTGTTTAATGCACGCGGTTGCTCAAAAATCTCTTTTAACATGAAGCTAGGGTAACCATTTTTGCTAATTAGAAAATCACTTGGACTACTATTTTCTATACTGCGTTTAACTTGTGTACCATTGTTGTATATACTAACTCCACTAGATTTTATCACTGCAATGTCATCATCTTCCAAATGCGATATTCTTTCCACAAATGCACTTAAAGCATTAGAGTCAGATGCAGCAAACACTGTGTTACAGTTATAGCCTATTGCTAAAGGCAAATTTCTCTTCGCAACAAATAAGGCGTCTGGATATTCTGCAAATAATAAGACCAAGGCAAATGAGCCGTGTAGGTTGTTTAAACACTTAAATAGAGAATCAACTGGCGACAATCCTTCATCAAGATATAAGGTTAGCATGTTTGGTATGATCTCTGTGTCAGTGTCAGTATGGAATGACATGCCCCTTTCTTCTAGGCCCTTTTTTAGCAGATTGTAATTCTCAATTATGCCGTTATGAGCAACAACAACATTATTTGTACGAATGGGATGAGCATTTTTAAGGCCTGGAACTCCATGTGTAGCCCAGCGAGTATGTGCTATACCAACTGTACTGTGAGACATCTTGCTGTCATCAACAACTTCACATAACCTTTCGACTTTACCTTCTGATTTTTTGACTTCTATCTCGCCTTCATTATTTATGATTGCTATACCTGAAGAGTCATATCCCCTATATTCCAATTTTTGCAACCCAGTTAGTAAAGTTGGTATTACTGAATCACCGCTACTTACTACACCAAATATTCCACACACAACCAAATGAACCTTTTTTTAGAGTTATGAGGCATTTTTACCTTTATCGTCTTTTCCCTTTATACTTTCCTCTGGTTGATTTTTATTTTTTCTATCATTCTTTTCGATTTTGCCTTTTTCAATTGGTTTAGCTGCTACTTTCTGAGCTTCTTTGTTTAAAACTTCAGATATAGCGGACTTTAGGACTTTCACCTCAACTTTTGGTGCTATTTCTATTATAAATTGTGCATTTACTTCATCAACTTTATTAACTTCACCTATTATTCCACCAGAAGTAATGACTGTATCACCACGTTTTATTTGATCTATCATCCTTCTATGTTCTTTTAGTTTTTTTTGTTGTGGGCGAATAATGAGAAAATAAAATACCACAAATATTAAAATCAATGGAGTAAAACTAGCAAAAGATGCGCCGATACTTGATGTATTGCTAGTTGCATCTGCTGCAAAAACTTCAGAAATGAACATATTTAATCCTAATTGTTAACGATAAAAATAAACCTATTTAAGTATTAATTGCAATACCATACCATGTCAAGTTTGGTGAAAGCATTTCTCAATACCGGTTGCGAATTCTAAGTTATGCTAAAACTAATATGGCGGGAGTGATGAGACTTGAACTCACGACCTCATGCGTGACAGGCATGCGCTCTAACCAACTGAGCTACACCCCCCTAATTTCTTTTTAGCGTTTTCGGGCTTCGACTTTAAAGCTAATAAACATGTTGCCCTTTGTCAATATTTTTTGTTTGCGCTTTGCTGTCTTTTCTATTACTATGTAAATAATTTAATTTCACACATGGCTTGTACAAGTAGTCCCTTTAGGGCAATGCCATGGAAGATAAACTATTTGGAGGAATAAATATGGCAAGTTTGCCTGAAGTCACTGTGCGTGATTTAGCCGGGTCTGGTGTACATTTTGGTCACAAAATTAGTCGCTGGAACGCAAAAATGGCTCCATATATATATGGGGTACATCAAGAAAATCGTATACATATAATTGACTTGCGAAAAACATTACCATTGCTACAGGTGGCCATGAAGGCTTTATATGACGTTGCATCTCAAGGTGGTCGTATTCTATTTGTTGGTACAAAATTTCAAGCTTTTGATATTATTGCAAGTGAAGCGATTCGTTGTGGTCAATATTATGTGAATCATCGATGGCTTGGCGGTATGCTTACTAATTGGGACACTGTTTCTTCTTCGATAAAAACCTTGATGCAATATGAGAAAATATTAAATGACGAGGATAGCGTTTTAACAAAGAAAGAATTGGGGAACATTGAAAAGAAAAAGCAAAAGCTTGATAAGGCGCTTGGCGGTATTAGAGAAATGGGAGCAATTCCTGATATCTTATTCATCATTGATACTAATAAAGAGCATATAGCGGTTAAGGAGGCTAAAAAGTTAGGAATTCCAATAGTTGCAATACTTGATACTAATTCTGATCCAGATGGTATTACTTATCTAATACCTGGAAATGATGACTCAAGAAAATCAATAGAGCTCTATTGTAAATTAGCTACCGACTCTATATTAGCTGGAATAGAGTCTAGTCTAGCAAGATCTGGAGTTAAGATTGATGATATAAGGGGTGATGAGTTTATTCAAGAAAAAGAAGGTGGTATTGTGCAAACTAAAAGGAGACGTAGTAAAGTTTACAAAGAAGAAGAAAGGGAGGTAGTAACAAATGAAGATGAATCCAGATGATATAAGAGAATTACGTGATAGAACAGGGCTTGGCTTAAGTGACTGTAAAAAAGCATTAGAAGAATGTGATGGTGACATTAAGAAAGCCGTTGATAAGTTACGTACAATAGGTCTTGCTAAAGCTGACAAAAAATCTGATAGAGTAGCTTCAGATGGGCTCGTTGCTATGTGTTTGACTGAAAATTGTGGTGTATTGATTGAACTCAATTGCGAAACCGATTTTGTTGCAAGGAATGAGAAATTTATAGAGTTAGTTTTAAATTTAGCATCAATTGCTCATCAAGAACGCTGTACTAGCGTTGATGAGTTAAAAAATGCCAAGTATGAAAGCATTGGCACAGTGCAGGAAGCTATTATGAATGGTACGTCAGTTCTTGGTGAGAAGCTAGAGTTAAGCAAGCTTTGTTACTTAGAAGCTAAGGATGGAGTTGTTGCTGGCTACGTACATGGTGATGCGCATGGCTTAGGTAAGATTGGTGCTTTAATTGCATTGCAATCATCTGGTGATAAGGCGAAGCTACAAGAGATTGGGAAACAAATAGCTATGCATGTAGTTGCTATGAAGCCTGAAGCCTTGTCTATAGATGATTTAGATCAAATGAAGTTGAACAACGAACGTTCTATAATTGAAGAGCAAGTGAGGAGCTTAAATAAACCTGAAGAAGTAGCAAAAAAAATAGTAGATGGACGAATGGCTAAGTACTATGAAGAAGTTGTTTTACTGGAGCAAAAATTTATAAAGGATGATAAGATGAAGATTTCTGATTTTATAAAATCAAGCGAGTTGAGTGCTGTTAAACTCTCTAATTACAAGTTACTTGTTTTGGGTGATGCAGATTAAATAGCAAAAAATGTTTATTTCAACAAATGAAAGAAGCGAAATAAAATATTCCAGAGTGTTATTTAAAATCTCTGGTGAGGCTTTGATGGGATCAAAGCAATTTGGTCACGATATGGAGACTATAGGTGAGTTATCTAAAGGCATAGTTGAAGTTTGTAATCTTGGAGTTCAGGTATGTATTGTTGTTGGTGGTGGTAATATCTTTCGTGGCACATCTGCGTCTTTAAGTGGTTGTGAAAGAGCAAGCAGTGATTATATTGGAATGCTTGCAACTATAATCAATGCTTTAATTTTACAAAACTTTTTAGAAAAAAATTTAGTAGCTTCTAGGGTATTATCTGCAATACCCATGGCCACTGTATGCGAACCTTACATCAGAAGGAAAGCTATTCGTCATTTAGAAAAAGGTAGAGTGGTAATTTTTGCAGCAGGCACAGGCAATCCATTTTTTACTACAGATACAACTGCAGCTTTACGTGCTGTTGAAATGAATTGTGATGTTATTCTAAAGGGTACGCAAGTAAATGGTGTATACTCCGCTGATCCGAAAAAAAATGAGGATGCTGTAATGTATGATAGGCTTTCTTACACGGATTTGTTGACTCGTGATTTAAAAGTTATGGATGCATCAGCAATTTCACTTGCTCGTGAGAATTCTATTCCAATTATAGTTTTTTCTTTGAAGGGAGAAAGAATAGTCAATATTATTAAGGGTCAAGGTACTTATACTATAATTTCAGATTGTAAACATTAGGTAATTTATGTTAAATGAAATAAAAACTAAAACAAAGGACAGGATGCTAAAAACTATTCAGTCCTTTCATGATGATATTAAAGGTGTACGCACTGGTAGAGCTAGCGCATCGTTGCTTGATGGTATAGTTGTAAATATCTATGGTGGACATCAAAAGTTAAATCAAGTTGCAGGCGTTTCGGTTATAGATAACAAAACCCTATCAATTAAAGTTTGGGATATTAATGTTGTTGGTGAAGTGAAAAATGCTATATTAAATGCCAACTTGAATTTAAATCCTGTTGTTGAGGGCAATACCATACGTATAGCTCTTCCGGACTTAACACAAGAAACCCGTGAAAAATTAGTGAAATTATTGCATCAGTTTGCTGAAAATGCACGGGTTGCCATTAGAAATATACGTAGAGATATTATTGAAGAAATAGAAAAAATGAAGGAAAATAAAGAAATCTCAGAAGATGATTTTCATGGCACTAAAAAGGAAATACAAAATATTACTGATGATAATATAAAAAAGGTTGATGGTGAATTGTCCATCAAAGAAAAGGATATATTGCATCACTAAGTTAATATGAAAGAAACTTTCAGTAGTGAAAAAGAAAAAATTACATGCAAGGGTGCCATGGAGGTAGCAGGCACACAACCGTACAAACGTTGCAATATTGCACAATATTATACAGTAAATGATGTCATTCCAGTGCCCTCTTTTTTGTCATCCCAGTGCGTGACACTGGGATCCAGCTTTTCATACAATCTCGTCAAAAACGTTTGTTTTAGCATAAGACAGCTATTTTTATGCTTATCAGCTCAGTGTGCTCACTTGCAATCAAATTTCTGGATTCCAGTGTCGGGGCACTGGAATGACACCCTCCTGGTAGCACAATGTTCGTATAGCTGTGTGTCAGTTACTTTTATGACATCGGATGAACTTTAAATGTTGAATCAAGAATCTTTACCGAAACATTTAGCAATTATTATGGATGGTAATGGTAGATGGGCAAACAATCAAGGAAGAGTAAAAATTGATGGTTATAAAAAGGGCAGTGAAGTTGCATACGATATTGCCAAGTATTGTACGGACCTAACCATACCCTACTTAACTTTGTATGCATTCTCTATGGAGAATTGGCTTAGACCCAAAAACGAAACTGACTGTCTATTTGATTTATTTTACTCCGTTTTAACTAATGAAGATAAAGTCAATTTCATTTGCAACTGTAACATTAAGTTGAATTTTATTGGCAATTTAAGTCTGTTATCCAGTAAAATATTGGATCAAATTAAAAAAGCAGAAGAAATGACACATAAGAACGATGGTTTATTACTCACTGTGGCAGTCAGTTACGGAGCAAAGCAAGAAATTACACAAGCTATAAGCAATATTATAAAAGAAAATATTGCTTATGTATCAGAAGAGGAATTTGAAAAATTTCTGTATACTAAAGATTTGCCAAAATTGGATTTATTAATTCGCACTGGCGGCGAAAAAAGGTTAAGCAACTTTTTATTATGGCAAGCAGCTTATGCTGAATTGTATTTTTGTGATACTTTATGGCCTGATTTTTCTTGTCAAGATTTGAGTAAAGCATTAGAAGATTATACAAAAAGAGAGAAAAAATATGGTAGATAATAATTTTATAATTAGAATGTTGTCCTCAATAGTAATATTATTCATATTTTCCTTTGCTACATATTTTAGTGATTTATCGTTTTACCTATTGATTTTTTCAATAGCAGTTTTATCTTCTTTTGAATGGTATAATCTAACCCAGGGAAACAAAATTTTATACGTTTTTGCATTATTATTGATTGCACTACCAAGCGCCTCATTAATATATTTATATAATCTACCACAGGGAAAATACGCATTAGTATGGTTCGTCTTAACCATTTGGGGAATTGACGTTACTGCCTACCTGTTTGGCAAGAATTTTGGTGGAGCTAAAATTTGCCCAATTATTAGCCCTGGAAAAACTTGGGCAGGACTTCTTGGTGCGATTTTAGCTGGAGTAGTGTGCACAATTTTTGGATCAATATTTTTTGGTCTATTTTCAATTTTTTATTCTCCAATCATTGGCCTTGCAATTGCTATTCTAGCGCAACTTGGCGATTTCACTGAGTCGCTTGTTAAAAGAGCTTACGGTGTTAAAGATAGTGGAAATATGATACCTGGCCATGGGGGAGTGCTCGACCGTATGGACAGTTTCATTTTTACTGCCCCTCTTATTGCTATTTACATAAGCTAAGTCTGCAGAAGAAATAAAGTGCCATTAGAGATCATCCCTAGTCAGCTCCCCAACCGCTTCCACAGTACAGTCATGGACAAACGTCTTTTCACAATAAGGGCAGGCTATTTCCTCTTCTTCTCCCATATCTAAATATATTAATGGATGGCCGGAACCCTCATCATTCTCATCACCATGACAACAAACTTTTCTATTATTAACCCTCACTTTTGACATGCTGCTCCTTTAGCTTATAACATTTTATATATTGAATATACCCATTCAGAAATAAAAAACAACAAGCACTATTCTCCATTTTTTATCCTATTCAGGTTAATCAATTCGTTTTGAACACCTTTTGATACAAATTTGCTAACATCTTCTCCTAATCTTGCTATTTCCTTTACAAAGCTTGATGAGATAAATTGAGTATCTTCAGAAGCAGGAAGAAATATGGTTTCGATTTCAGGAAGAAGTTTATAATTTACCCAGCTCATTTGAAACTCGTAATCAAAATCCGATACTGCTCTTAATCCCCTAATAATAACAGAAGCATTCTGCTCTTTGGCAAACTTCACTAGCAACCCATTAAAAGATATAACATCTGCATCAATTCCTAGTCCTTTGATTTCATTTTCAGCCATGCTTGTGCGTAGCTTTGTGTCAAAGGCAGTATGCTTATTAACGTTTTCTGCAACTCCTATTATTAATTTATCGACTAGTTTACACGCTCTTTTGATTATGTCAAGATGCCCAAAAGTTATAGGGTCAAATGTGCCAGGGTAGATTCCTATTTTGTCATTAATGTTCATCCTTTATTTTTATAAACTACTTTAAAAACTTTTGATAGACATAATAACATTTTTTATCTAAAAATAAAAGTATACAGTTGGCCTGATAGCTCAGTTGGTAGAGCAAAGGACTGAAAATCCTTGTGTCGCTGGTTCGATTCCTGCTCAGGCCACCTTCTCTTTCTTGGCAAACTTGCCTTTTTGTTATAAAATACTCTATATCGTAATATAAATATTAGGGAGGCAAGTCATAGTATATAAATATTATAATAAACTATTTAATATCTTATTAATTATAGTTCTATTATTAAGCAATATTACTTATGCTGGCGTTAGTGAAAAACCGGCATCTCAACATGTAACCAGAAAAGAAGAACCAGCGTCAGCTGTCTTGACGGCAGAAAATACAGTAAATAATGACATAGTTGTTGGTTTGTTGAAAACGGAAGAAGCACATGAGCTTGGGCTATCTCAAAATATCTACGAGATGTTTAATAACTTTGGAGTTAAAACCGTACTCATTGACTACAATAAAATAATTAACTTAAAAGAAATCCAAGAAAAGTCGCTTATCTTTGCAAAACAAGATGAAACATTGGCAAAGAAGCTAACATTAGACCGAATAAAAGTTGAAGTTGCAAAGTTTGTTAAAGAGCACAAAATAAATAGAATATTTATTCCGGATAATTTACACTCAGCACCCACTCCTTATCGCCAGCTTGTTACTGAAGCAATTGTAAAAATAGTTGATGATAACCCTGCAATTCATTTACTTGGCATATGTGAAGGCATAATGAATGCAAAGGGAATTGAAGTAGTGAGTGTTGTGAGTGATGAAGAGAAGCAAAGATCTCATTTAAAATCAGCACCTAATCCACAGAAAGAGGATGTACCTCTCCAGCAGATAAAGATCGTTCCAAATAGTCGTTTAGCAGAAGTAGTAGCCAAATTCCTAATGCCTAATGAAAATGGCTGGTTTTCAACATATTTTCCAGATGCTCATTCAGGAGCAGTAGGTAATACACCAGAAAATAGAAGAAAATTGGAGTCACTTGGATATAAAGTTGCAGCATTTTCCAGTGAGGGGGTAATAGAGGCTATTGAAGATAAGCATGGTAATGTTCACTTTCAAAGTCATCCAGAAGCCCTTGTTGTGAAGTCAGATAAAAACCTCTATTTATCAAATCACAAGGAACGTCAAGTGTCTACACTAGTTGCTATAGCGATTATGAATGATTTTCTTTATCGTGCTTAATGGCTATAGCTTTAGGCTTACCGACGATTTGATAAACGATAGATTTGTCATGTATCCGTTCAGGCAATGGCGTCAACTTAAGGAAAAATATCAGCGATAGTGTATAAAATTTCTCTCCAAATTTTTTATCATTAAATTATCCAAAGAGTGCAAGGGACAGCACTTTTGTTTCTATTTTATTGCAACAAAAAAGTTTAAAATGTGTCTTTTTAGGTGAGGCATGCAAAAAGGAAAAGATCTTATCTTACAAATTAAAAATGCAATATACTCGAAAACTTTTCAGAAAATCCATTGTGTTGAGTTTTACACGAACAAGAAAACTTCCTTTTTCGACAGTATTTTCTATGATTTTAAAGTTAGTTAAAAAAAGTTTGGGAATAGAATGTGAACTTATGGAGCCATTGACATGTACCCTCAAAGCAAGCTTTTTCTAAAGCAAGGTATAAGATTTGCCATACAGGCTTTCAAGAATTTAAGCATCCAAACAGCCTATCAGGATGAACCTGAGTTGGAGAGGCTATAGACTTATTGCAGCAGATGGTTCTGGTATGAGATTACCCAGCTCTGGGGAAATTGTATCCGAGTTTGAACCAAATGGAAACTGACCTTACCCAGAAAAAGTGGAGAGAAAGTTTGGAATGTTTTTCACAAAGAGAATGATGAATCAAAATGCTCAGGAATGCAATAGTTAATAGTGACGTTGTTTGTTATAAAAAATTTCTATGTATTCAAATATTGCAGTTCTAGTTTGTTGAGCAGAGTGTTGTGAAGTATCAATAAGTATTTCTCTTTTCAATGAGCTAAAGAAGCTTTCCACAACAGAATTGTCGTAACAACAACCTTTATGACTCATCTATGTTTTTTATGGATAAGAGATATTGATAACCTTGCGAAGTATATTGTGAACCTTGATCACTATGTAATAGTAGATTTTTGGCAGGTTTACGCTTGTTAACGGCCATTAATAAAGAGTCCATAACCAATTGTTTATTTATTGAACTGCTCATTAACTACCATGCGTGAATATAGATCGATTATTGTTGCCAAATATAGCCATCCTTCTTTGGTTTTTATATAAGTAATCCCATACTTTATTTGGTTGATCGACAATAAAGTTTTGGTCTAATATATTGGGAGCTACTGTCCGTTTGTTGTTTCTTAATTTTAAATTTTCTTCTCAATATAGCCTGAATACCATTTTTCTGCATAATACTTTGCACTGTTTTTAAGTTGCAACTTTTACCCAAAGCCTTTAATTCAGCATGAATTTTAGGAGCTCCATATCTACATTTAGAAGCTTTTTTTGAATATCTGCTTTTATTTGCTGATTCTCTACTGCTTATTTTCCTTGTAGTCCACTTATAGTAGCCACTAGCAGAAAATCCTACATAATTCCTGCACTTTATGGTGTTTACTATGCTCTTTTATAAAAAAATATTTTACTCTTTTTGACTGGCCAGGGCTTTTTTTAAAATGTCTCTTTCTCTTGTTACTTTTGCTAACTCTTTCTGTAAATCAAATCTCTCTTTGTCATAAGGTGCTACATCTGGAAATGCATTTGCCGCTGACTTTTTTTCGTTATATTTCTTCATCCATTTTCCTAATACACTATCCCTTATTCCTAGATCTCTTGCTACTTTTGCAACTGGTTGACCTACCTTTCTTTGTTCATTTGCCAGCTTAACAGCTTCCAATTTGAATTCTGCCGTATATTCTCTTGCCATTTCTAATCCTCCAAAATTTTATTTTACCCGAAAAAACTCCTTTCTTTCTCTCCACTTTTTCTGGGTAAGGTCAGTATGGGAAAAGGTGAAAGATGTACTAAAAAACCCAGAGAGGATTAAAAAGGAGTACCAACGTAGAGTTTCAGAAAATAAAAATGATGAATCATCAGATAAAAAATTTGCAAGAAGGGAAAGTCAAATAAAACAAGGTATCGAAAAACTTATGGAAGATTATTATAGTCAAGAAAATGTAGGCGGGGAAAAATATATAAGTGAGGAAGAATTTAAGCAGACAATGAAAAAAATGAGGGAACGTTTAAAAGGGATGGAAGAGGAGAAGAAAAAGGTTGTTGATCAAAAGACACTACAGAAGAGAATGAGCCTTATTATCAATAGTATAAAGGGTTTTTATTCTAGTGTTAAATCGAACCTAGACTACCTAGATTGGCAAACTAAACGTGGTATTGTTAGGACATTAATAAAGCAAATTAACATTGGTCTTGACAAGGTAGAAGTGACATTTCGGATCAAAGAACTAGCGCAGGAGGAGAATTTGCAACATTGTATTAAACGCGTTGGCGTTTTTTAAGTCTTAAACACTGCAATTTAGCTGCTTTTAAATGCAACTCACCTTAGTTTAAATGTTTAAGAAATTTACTAAGCAGAAAAAAAGGCAAAGAGAACCTAGGGTAGCTAGTATTCAAATTCTCCCTTGTTCTATTTGACGTCTTTTGATGTCTTAAACGCTTTATAAGCGCGTTTCGGCTTGTATAAGTAGAAACCCAGAAGTTTTATAAAGACATGAGGTGCACATAGTGCAAAAAATTAAGCATGATTTACGCCAAATACAAAGTTCCCTTTGTCGTTTTAATCTGCAGATTGCGAAGATAAATAAATAGCTTCAGTTTTATGATAAGGGGGCTGGCGAGGTTTGTCAAGCAAGTTTTACATTTAATTCTAGTTCCGTTTTATGCCAGTTTCACACGCTGGAATGACACCCTTTTGGATGGAAATCAGTGCTAATTGTTCTGCCGCAATTTTGCTCTATCACACTTGCCACATTTAATATTCCAGCTTCGTCGTAATAATTTCCAATTACTTGCAAGGCAAGTGGTAAACCCTCATTGGAGAGCCCAACGGGAACAGAAATAGCAGGCAATCCTGCCAGACTTGCTGGCACAGTAAACACATCATTGATGCACATAATTAGCGGATCTGGCTTTTCATTTAAGCCAAAAGCTTCTGTTGGAGCAGATGGCACAAGTATGTAATCTATTTTTTCAAACGCTTTTATAAAATCATTTCTGATTAATGCCCTAATGCACTGCGCTTTTTCGTAATATTCATTATAATGACCTGAAGAAAGCGCATAAGCGCCAATTAAAATTCTTCTTTTCACCTCTTTACCAAAACCTTCTGCTCTTGTTAGTGAATACATTTCTTCAAGGGTATCAGCATCAACCCTTAATCCATAACGCACACCATCGTAACGAGCAAGATTGGATGAAGTTTCAGCAGAACAGATTAAATAATAGACTGGTATTGCATATTTAGTATGTGGCAGAGTAATGTCAACAACTTCAGCGCCATTTTCTTTTAAATAGGAAGCAACTCTTTCCCAATTATGAACTATTTCCTCTGAAATTCCATCCATCCTATATTCTTTTGGTATACCAATACACTTACCCTTGACATCACCATTTATAAAGCTAGAAAATTTAGGCACTGGCTTTTCGCTCGATATTGAATCTTTTGTATCATAGCCACAAATTGCTTCCAGCATTAATGCTGAATCAGAGACAGAACGAGTAATGACTCCTGCTTGATCCAGAGAACTCGCAAATGCAATCATACCAAAACGCGAGCATCTTCCATAAGTTGGCTTTATTCCAACTACTCCACAATAAGCTGCTGGTTGGCGTACAGATCCACCGGTGTCGCTCCCTAACGCTCCAGCGCATAAAAATCCAGCAACCGATGCTGCAGATCCACCAGATGATCCACCAGGAACAACTTTTTCCCCATCGCTTTTTCTAATCCACACATTTTCAACAGGGCCAAAATAGCTATTTGTGTTCGCAGAACCCATAGCAAATTCATCCATATTAAGCTTACCGAGCATGGCTGCTCCACTTTTTAAAAGCAAGTCAGACACCGTAGATTCGTAAGTCGGAACGAAATTTTCCAGCATTTTTGAGCATGCTGTTGTTTTTATTCCTTTTGTACAGAATAGATCTTTGATGCCAACTGGTACACCCATGAGCGGCGAGATTAAATCATCCTTTTGCCTAGAGAAATGTTCATCTGCAGCTTTAGCAGCTTTCATTGCTATCTCTGGGGTTTTTGTTATAAATGCATTTAATTTCTCATTTTCAACCGCACTGATGTGCGCCTCTACGAGTTCAACGGCAGAAAAACTCTTTTTTTTGAGCCCGTCATGCATTTGTGTAATACTTAACTTTCTTAGTTCATTCATCAATATTTAATTTTTAGCAAGACGTTAATTATAACATGGCACGATAAAAAATCCATACATTTATAGTTACAGCTAGAAATGTAGCTAAGGTAACTTAGATTCACCGACAATCGTCATCCCGCTACTTGTTAGCGGCTAAGGGATACCGCAGCGGTATGACGTAGAAGCTATACTTTTATACTCACCAACTCAGTATCCAATCCGGATTGTATCTTAAAAAGGTCAAAAGACTATAATAAGCAAAGGAGTGATACTGTGTCTGAGTGAAAATCGTTGAGATCCCAGTGTCTGCTGCTTGCATAGCATTTATTTACAAAAAAATAGTCATGCAAGAGACTTTGCTTGGATATTTGATATAATTTAGGTCTATTAAAGCAAAAAATACTAACATGAATGAAGTGATAACATTTGGTTGTCGTCTAAATTTTTACGAGAGCGAGTTAATCAAAGAAGCATTAAAAAAAGCAAAGAGAGAAAATGTTGTTGTGGTGCATAGCTGTGCAGTGACAAACGAAGCAGAACGTCAGGTAAAGCAAAAGATACGTAAGATTTACAAAAATGATCCAAATAAAGAAATTATCGTAGTTGGTTGTGCTGTTCAGTTGGATCCAGAAGTTTACAGTAGCATTCCTGGTGTAAGTAAAGTGCTCGGTAATCAAGATAAGCTAAAAGCTGAAAATTACTTACTAAATGACGATAAAATCTTGGTCAGTGATAACCAAGTAGAACCTGTTCTAATTAATGGATTTGAAGATAAGTCAAGGGCATTTATTGAAATTCAAAATGGTTGTAATCATAGCTGCACATTTTGTTCAATTACTGAGGCAAGAGGGAATAATCGATCTGTGCCAATAAACAGTATTATAGAGCAAATCAGGATCTTTGTAGAAAATGGATATCAAGAAGTAGTGTTTACAGGGGTTGATATTACTGACTTTGGTACAGATTTGTTGGGTAAGCCATCACTTGGTTCAATGATTAGGAGAGTTTTAAAGGATATACCAGAGTTGAAGAGGCTAAGACTTTCCTCTATCGATGTTGCTGAAGTTGACGACGAATTAATGGATTTAATAGCTAATGAGTCAAGACTTATGCCTCATTTACATTTGAGTCTACAATCTGGTAATAATTTAATACTAAAGAGAATGAAGCGTCGTCACAACAGAGAACAAGTGATAGAATTTTGTCATAAAATGAAGAGCTTGAGGCCTAATATAGCATTTGGCGCTGATATTATTGCTGGATTTCCAACAGAAACTGATGAAATGTTTCAGGATACAGTTGATTTACTGAAAAAAACAAATATAGTTTACCTACATGCTTTTCCATATTCAGAGCGGAAAAATACACCTGCTGCACGAATGCCACAAGTACCAGAGAATGTGCGTAAAGAACGAGTAAAAAATTTAAGAGAAGTAAATAAAGAAATTATGAGCAGTTTTTGTCAATCCTTGATCAACACTAAGCAAAGTGTTCTGGTTGAGCAAAATAATGTCGGTAGAGCAGAAAATTTTGCATTAATAAAGCTTGAATCAAAAGCTCAAGCCAAGAGTATTGTGAAAGTTAATGTTAAAGGAGTGGAAAATAATTATCTAATTGGAAATATTTTTTCTTAATTTTTGTACATTGAAGAAATATACGATATAGTAATTATACTGTAAATGATAATTGTGAATTCATTTATGATAACTAGAATATCTATTACTTTATTTTTGATTTTCATTTCATGTGTCTATTTTTTTATTACTTATATTAGTAATGATACACACATTGAGCAAGTACAACCCTTAAAATTAGAAACAGATAATAATGAAAGTGTAATACGTTCTGAAGAGGTTACTGAAAAAGAAATACTAATAAATGATTTAAAATATCAAGAACTTGAAAGTAGTCCTATTAAGCAACCTTCTATTCTCCAAGTAGCTAATCAGAAAAATATGTGGTCACGTATTGCAGATCAAGCTGAGCCTACAAAAGAAAAATCAAAAAAACTTGATTTTTATGTTAGCGCTAACGGTGGTAAGGTATACCATGATAATTCAGAAACATTTGTAAAGGGTATACAAGAAATAGGAAAAAGAGTCCTAACTTTAGTTGAAAGTCATTATGGTTTTATAATAAAAAATATAGTGGCAAATGAAATTAAAAGTATACAGCAATTTGATGGTAAAATTGATTTCCAGTGGCTTAACAGCATATCTTTAGGTTACTATGCTGGAGAAAATGGCCGAGTTGATTTTGAAACCATGTATTCTAGAGCCAATATTGAAAATAGTAATTCTCCTCTGGTATTTGATAAATCAGCAAGTATATTTGCGTTTTTGTTAAACTTCTATTATAATCCCAGCGTTCAGGATATACAATTTGCTCCGTACATCGGTCTTGGTATAGGGCCAACAGTTTTTAGATTAAAAAGGATTAGTGGGTCACCCCAAAATTCAATGCCACTTAATGTTCCTTGGTTTGCTTATCAAATAAAACTTGGTGTTGATTATTCAATAATCCCAGAAGTCAAAACCTTTCTCGGCTATCGTTACTTTAGCGTTCCGATACCTGTTGCAGATGACATATCTACTCACAATATTGAAATTGGTTTGATATTTAATTTTTAGTGATAATTTAATATATATATAAATTCTTATCTTTTCTATCTAACAAACCAAATGTTGGTACGATTGTTGCTTTTAAAAAAATGACAGTTTCTACTGTTCTAATATTATTCGCTAGCCTTTTTGACTTTTGGTGCAATAAGCTTTGCTTATCTTCTCTATGTTCTATAAGCCCGCCGATTACCATAATTTCACCGCTCTTAATTTTTAACATAGAGTTCATTTCTCTAATTTCAACAATTGGAATGTCGCTATTTAATTTCATTTTACTCTGCTGTGCGACGTACTCTATATCTGGATCTTTAACGTAGCCGTTAATTCTTGATAAAGTTGGATGTATATCCATGAATATTTCACTAGTATCAATGTTAATGCTTGGGTGGATTATTAGCACAATACCTATTGGAACGCTATTCATCTTGGTAATTAAGGTCTGATTAGAGTTTCTAGTATCTTTTTGTATATCGGAAGTAAAATAAATATGGTTTTTAGTAAATGAAATCATCGCTTGCTGATTATTTATAGCATGTACTCTGGGGCTTGAAATTACAGTTGAAGTGCCAAATTTGTCTAAATTTTTTACTAAATCTCCTAGATCATTCGCACCAAAGTTCATTGCTAGGTTAATAATGGAGTTATCTTGATTTATTATAGACTTAGTTCCATCGCGTAAGTCATTTAAGTTCATACCAGAAAGGTATTTGTCATCTAGCACAACTTCAACTATTTTTGCCTCTATCATTACTTGAGAAGACGCTAACTTCTTAACCTTATTAATATATTCTTCAACAGCTTTGTGGATATCTTTTCTAGCATTCAAAATAATAACACCAGCTTCTCTGTTGGATGAGAGGAATTCGCCATCATCCACCCCGTTAACATCCATTATTGCATTCAAGCCTTTTTCTAATGAATTCCATAAGTCACTACTGTATTGAGACTTCATAACATTGTTATAGTCCCTATCAACGTTACTTCCATCACTGTTAGTAATATTGTTATTAATGACGAAACTGCTTTGAGCAGAATGTTGAATATTGATGAAGTCTACGTAATAATTTTGTGCGTATGGCAAGTCCTGCTCAATTCTAATTACACCATTACTTATTGAGTAACGCAGTTTGGCGCTATTTGCTATACTCTGAATTACTTCGTTTATATCCTTATCTTTTAGCTTTAAAATAATATTACCTGATATTTTTGGGTCCATATCCAAGTTAACGTCAGAAAGTTTTCCTATCTCAATCAGCAAATCCTTTACTGATACTTCTTCACTAACATTAATAGAAATAAGCTGATTACTGATTGTGAGATCGGGAAACTCTATTGGTAAAGGCATAATTTCTGGTATTGCCGGTTCATTAATCTCCAAAGAGGTGTTATATTGTTGCAACGGATAATCGTGCTTATAATTGTCTATGTTAATAGGATATTGCTTGGTAGGTAGATGTGTGCAAGAAATAATGAAGAGGAGTATTAAGCATTTAAAAATAGCCATTAGAACAGCATACAAAATCTATACTAATAGATTTCTATAAAAATATTAAAAATGTATTTAATCTCATTTTCATCGAGCAGATAATTGTCGTGTATTAGCTTTGGCTATGTATTTTTTGTATACTCTTCTTGTACTTAAATGTAGACCAGCATAGCCCTAATTTTTTTATATATTTTACTTCTTTCTCTGTATTTAATAATAGGCTTGAAAATAAATGGTAAGCCTATAATTGTTAAGCTTAGAGCTAGGGTTGAAAGTATACAACAGGCTTTGTGTTTACTATGTAGCTCTTTCAGGTAAAGCATCAAAAATCTACAAAATTTTTTGTAATTTTCTTCGATGTTTTTTTTGCTATGAGCCTTGCTAATGAACATATCTATTGCGGTATGACCGTTATTGCACTTAATGTTAAGGTCTGCACCTTTTTCTGTTAACAACTGAGCTATATCAAAATAATCCTTTTGAACAGCAAGATGTAGAGGTGCAAAACCTTGTTGCTCACAAATGTTCATATTGGCTCTAACTTCCAATAACATTTTCACAATTTGTGTATGGCCTTTTTTAACTGCGAGTAGCAAGGGAGTTCTGTTACATTTAGTAACAGCATTAACGTTTACCTTAAGCTTCAATAAGAGCTTAACTGTTTTAGTGTTACCATTATGGCTAGCTTTATGCAGCCTAGCGTTACCATTAAAATCTTGATCGTTTGCTTCTATTCCCTTTGAAACAAGAAATGTTACCATTTTTCTATTGTTATGCTCAATAGCGCAATCTAACGCATCAAAACCATGGTTGTTTTTTGTGCAAAAAAACTCTTTAAGTTTAATTTTATCGTTACTTGCTTGCTGTTTTTTTGCAATAAGTTTTACTATTTGCATTTTGTTGTTATACGCTGCTAGGAAAAGCGTAGTGTTATTTTCTGCATCTTTGGCTTCTATATTTGCACCTTTCTTTATCAGATATTCTATAATTTCTGCTCTGCTGTCATAATGTGCGGTGCATTGATAAATGGTTAAAAACAAAGGAGTACGAAAATTGTTATCTTCACATTCGAGATTTGCTCCGCTATCAATTAAAATTTGAACACTTTTTTTAGAACCGTATAGTGAAGCTATATGAAGAGGAGTATAGCCCTCTTTGACATCTTTTTCATTAATTTTTGCGCCTTTTGTTATCAAAAAATCTATTAATTCCGTGTCATCTTGTAGTGCAGCAAGGTGCAGTGGAGTGAATCCATTTTTATCCTTGGAATTAATTGTCAGTTGATTAACAAAAAGTTTAGCAACTTTCTTGTGTCCATGCATAATGGCATAATGCAGTGGATTTCTATTTTCGTTGTCTACGACATTGAAATCAGCTTCGTGCTCTAGTAATGACTTTACTCCAACTAAATCACCTTCTTTTGTGAATTTGTGCAAGAGAGTGATTCCACTTGCATCTTTTGAGTTAATATCAAATCCATTTTCTACTAATTGATTTATATCTTCCTCACGCGCCATATCACTTCAATCTCTAATTGAACCCTTTTCGCGTTAATAATACTCCTACTTGATTAAGTTTAAATGAATCTGTGAGAAATGGCTAGTGCATTCTTGCATAACAAACTTTTGGCAGCGCATTGGATGAAACGAAAAAACTTACTTGACACCCTTCGCCAGCGCCCTTATCATGATAGTGAAGCTATTTATTTATCTTCGCAATCTGCAGATTAAAACGACAAAGGGAACTTTGTATTTGGCGTAAATCATGCTTAATTTTTTGCACTATGTGCACCTCATGTCTTTATAAAACTTTTAGGTTTCTACCTATACAAGCAGAAACGCGCTTATAAAGCGTTCAAGACATCAAAAGACGTCAAATAGAACAAGGGAGAATTTGAATGCTAGCTACCCTAGGGTTTCTTTGCCTTTTTTTCCACTCAGTAAATTTCTTAACGTTTATAATTTAGGTTAGTCGCATTTAAAAGCAGCTAAATTGCAGCGTTTAGAATAAAAAACGCCAATATTTTGAAGTACATATAAATAACTAGTTAACCACGGGGCTTCTTTTGCCTTTTTTTTTATTTGGTAAATTTCTTAATGTTTGTAGCTAAACGACAATCGTCATCCCGCTGCTTGTTAGCGGGATCTCTTGTTAGCGGCTGAGATACCGCGAATGAATCGCGGTATGACGGTGTAGATAGTAATTCGTCATCCCGCTACGTGTTAGCGCCGCGGTGGTATAGCTATAAATTGTTGATATCTTTTTTATATCACATTTTTAACTTACAATAGTTAGCCAGCGTTCCTTACATTAACCAAATCTTTCAAATTCTGCACTCACCACTACCTATAACTCACTTTCACGCAATATTGATCGTTCTTAAAAAGCAATCTAACATTTTTTATTCCTTGATTGCGAAGCTTTGATGCAGCTGATTTAGCAGCCTGAGCACTTTTAAAAAATGCAACATATCCCTTACTTTCTGCACTGTCTTGTTTTGGGTGACGTTTCTGCATTTCTTTTTCATATTGCTTTCTGTAATGAGGAGTATTTTGTATCAATTGTTCTGACATCTTTCTTAGGTATTGAACTTTTACTTTTGCAAGCCCAGATTTATGAAATCCTAAGACTTGAGCTGCTTTTTCTGATAAGTCTATTATTCTGCCTTCAATAAAAGGCCCTCTATCGTTAACCCTTGTAACAAGCTTTCTTCCATTTTCTAAATTAGTGACAAGAACAAAGCAGGGTAAGGGCAAAGTCTTATGCGCTGCAGAGATCAAGTGACGGTTAAACGCTTCACCATTTGCTGTAAGTGTGCCATGATCTTCTATTCCATACCACGATGCTATCCCTATCTCTTCATAGTGTTTACAGTTTTTTGGATAATAAGTTATACCATTTATTGTGTAGCTGCTGCCAATTTTATAATGACCTGCAGTGCAGTTAAACCTGTTGCTAACACTGCAGCTACTTATCAAAACAAATATTAGACATAGAAAGGTTAGGTTTTTTATCATTGTATTCGGTAAGAGGGTTCGATACTATGAGGATTTTAAATTATACTATAATAAATTTAGTAATGAGTAAACATCTACTGCTAAATATTAACAAAACTCAAAAAGGAATAATACATATTATTGGTATAGGTGGAATCGGAATGAGTGCCATTGCTGAAATTCTTCACAATTCCAATTGCAAAGTTCAAGGCAGTGATGCACAATCAAACGACAATATAAATAAGTTACAAAAGCTAGGTATAGAGGTTTTTATTGGTCACAATGCTAATAATATAAGCCAAGCTCAAATAGTCGTACATTCTTCTGCAATAAAATCTGATAATGTGGAGTTAATTGCGGCAAAAAATAACAATAAAACCGTTTTGCATAGATCAGACATACTTACTGAAATTATGAAAGATAGGTGTGTAATAGCGGTTTCAGGTTCAAGCGGAAAGACAACAACAACCGCTATGATTGCTTCCATTTTTGATCATTCTGGCATTGATGCGACTGTAACTGTAGGAGGGATATTAAATTCCTATAAGAGCAACTTCAAACTTGGAGGGAGTGACACTTTTCTGATCGAGGCTGATGAGTCTGATGGAACTATGCTAAAAATCCCTGCAAAGATTGCTGTCATAACAAGTATCAACAATGACCACATAGATTATTACGGCACATTTGATAATATCAAAAATGCATTTTCCCAATTCGTGAATAATGCAGGTTCTGCAGTTTTACCTGATTCTGTAGACATCGATTATGATGCGAGTAATTCTATAACGTTTGGGTTTGAGAATGGTAGCATAAGAGCCAGCAACATCGAACAACATAATAACAGCATGGAATTTGATGTGTTGATTGACAATAACCACAGAATAAAAAACGTAGTACTATCAAACACAATAGGAATGCATAAAGTCAGTAACGCACTAGCTGCAATATCAGTTGCGATAAAGCTCGGAATTAGCGATGCAGACATTAAAAAAGGCCTTTTGGAATTTCAAGGAGTAGCAAGAAGATTTTCTTTAATTGCCGATATTAAGGGTGTTAAGCTAATTGAGGATTATGCTCATCATCCAAACGAAATACAAGCAACTTTAACAGCAGCACGTTCGATTACCAAAGGAAAGATAATAGGAATTATCGAACCACTTCGTTTTGCCCGCATTCGTAATTTTTTTGATGAATTCATACGAATTTTCATGATGTTTGATTATGTCATCCTCACTCCTGTTCATCCCCCAGAAGACAAGCCTATTCCTGGTTGTGGGATTGATGATATACAAAAAGCTTTAATCAGTAATGGATTTAATAACACAAAAATTATGAATGATGCTTTGCTCATTTCACATTTTATTAGTGATTCGACAAGTCCAAGTGATATAGTATTATTTATTGGTGCTGGTAGTAATATAGCTAAATTGGCAAAGGAAACTGCAGCACTTATTGCGGAAGTTAAGGTTTAATGTAATGAATAAGATAATCAATAACGTATTTGCAAGAGAAATTTTAGATAGCAGGGGTTACCCCACTATTGAGGTAGAAATTGAGCTCTGTGATGGTGCAATAGGCAGGGCATCTGTACCTTCTGGAGCTTCAACCGGTAAATTAGAAGCCTTGGAACTCAGGGACCAAGATGAGAAAAGGTATTGTGGTAAGGGAGTGCTGAAAGCTGTTCAAGCTGTAAATGGGATAATAGCAGATGAAATCATTGGAATGAATGCAGCGGACCAAAATGCAATTGATAAAGCATTAATTGAACTGGATGGAACAAAAAACAAATCAAAACTTGGAGCAAATGCAACTTTGGGTGTGTCTCTTGCAGTTGCAAAAGCAGCAGCAAACAGTTTCAAAATGCCGCTATATAGATATTTGGGAGGAAAGCAGACGAGTGTTATGCCGGTTCCACTCATTAACATAATTAATGGTGGAGTACATGCAGACAATAAGCTCGATTTTCAAGAATTCATGATTCTTCCGGTCGGTGCCGAGACTTTCAGTGAAGCAATCAGAATGTCTGCGGAGGTGTTCCACAACTTACGTAGCATTCTTAAGAAAAAAGGTTATAGCACAAACGTAGGAGATGAAGGTGGTTTTGCACCAAATATTGAAAGTACTGAAGAAGCACTTGATTTGATCATATACGCTATAGAATCAGCAGGTTATTCAGCGCAAAGTGATTTTGCACTAGGCCTTGATGTTGCTTCATCTACTTTTTATGAAGATGGAATTTACAAATTTGAAAACAAAGAACTTACTTCGGAAGAATTGGCTGAATACTATTGTAACCTTGTGGAAAGATATCCAATAATTTCTATAGAAGATGCAATGAGTGAGGAGGATTACGAAGGTTGGAAATTACTTACTGCAAAATTGGGGAGTAAAATTCAATTGGTTGGGGATGATTTGTTTGTTACAAATTGTGAACTGATATGCAAAGGAATAGAGGAAAAAATGGCAAATGCTGTACTGATCAAGCCAAATCAAATAGGGACGTTAACAGAAACTTTTGCTGCTATTGAAATGGCAAAATCAAATGGCTATAAAGCTGTTGTTTCTCATCGCTCAGGTGAAACAGAAGACACAACAATATCTCATATAGCAGTTGCGTCAAATTGCGGGCAAATAAAAACCGGGTCGCTATCGCGTTCTGATAGACTCGCGAAGTATAATGAGCTAATGAGAATAGAAAGCACGTTAGGAAAGGATGCTAAATATTATCGTGGGTTAGCATGGGTTTTATAGACGAAGTAAAATTGTGTTTAAAAGCCGGTGACGGTGGTGATGGCTGTGCAAGTTTTCGTCGAGAAAAGTTCGTTGAATTTGGTGGTCCAAATGGTGGTAATGGAGGAAAGGGTGGAAACATAGTTTTCATCAGCGACGCTAATCTCAACACTTTGCTTCATTTTCGTTATAGAAGACACATTAAAGCAGATAGTGGAAAAAATGGTGCAGGCAGGGATAGATCTGGCACAGCAGGGAAAGACGTTATACTTAAAGTTCCAGTCGGTGCACAAATAATTGATGAAGAAAGTGAAGAGATAATAGTAGACCTTGACAAGCCTGGTATGGAATTTCAAGTAGCACAGGGTGGAAAAGGTGGACTTGGAAATACTAATTTTAAATCTTCTACTAATAAGGCACCAAGACATTTTACTTACGGTCAGCCTGGCGAAGAAAAACATGTATTATTAAAACTAAAAGTTTTATCAGATGTTGGAATTATTGGCATGCCAAACGCAGGTAAATCAAAATTTTTGACTCGCTGCTCAAATTCCGATACAAAAGTAGGCGATTATCCATTTACCACCGTAAGACCCCACTTAGGTGTGACAAAAGTGGATGATAGCGAAGTTGTAATAGCAGATATTCCTGGAATAATTACTGATGCTCACCTTGGAGTTGGGCTCGGGCATAAATTTTTAAAGCACATAGAAAGGTGTAAAATTTTACTTCATTTAATCGATGTAACTCATGGTGACGTTGTTTCGGCTTATAGTTGTATCCATAATGAATTGGAACTTTACAATAGTGATCTTGTTGAAAAAGAAGAGATTGTAGTACTGAACAAATGCGACTTATTGAGGGAAGCAGAAATTCTGGAAAAGAAGAATCACCTAGCTAATTATCTCAATAAAGAAGTGCTGTGCTTATCAATTAATGATGATTTACAGCACATTTTGAGATTATTAAGTGAAAAATTGAAAAAGAGTAATTCTAAGGAAATCGATGTATATGATCCTTTTAAAGCGTAAATTTTCTATTTATGGATGTACAAGAATGGTAGCGTGCAACCAGAACTAAGCGTACAGCTGTGCAAACATCGTGATTTGAGTCCACCAGAAGGGTGTCATCCCAGTGCCCAGACACTGGGATCCAGGAATTTTATTAAGTTGGTAAGCATAAAAGTAGCCGTTTTATGTTAAAATACAACGTTTTGATGATTATGAAAAGGCTGGATTCCAGACTGGAATGACACCATCATAAAGTGAATCAGTGTCAGCTACTTGCATCTACCATGCAAGTTACCTGAAAATTGCAATGTTCGTACACTTGACTACTTGGATCTAGTATGATTTAATTAACCAAGAAGTAGGCATGAAAAAATTATGTGGTGAACCAGTTTGCATAACACCAGGAGGAAAATATGGATAGAAAGACGAGAATAGAATCAGACAGCTTAGGGGAAGTAAAAGTACCAAGTGAACATTACTGGGGAGCACAGACTCAGCGTTCTTTAGAAAATTTTAAGATTGGCACAGAAAAAATGCCAGAGCCTCTGATTAAAGCATTAGCAATAGTAAAACTTGCAGCAGCGCGTGTTAATATGAAACATGGTGTTATAGATGATAGGGTAGGGGACGCAATTTGCACAGCCGCGAGGGAAGTAATAGATGGCAAATTTAATAATGAATTTCCGCTTGTTGTTTGGCAAACTGGATCCGGAACGCAGACTAATATGAATATGAATGAAGTGATCAGCAATCGTGCAATAGAGATTTTAGGTGGTAATTTGGGTAGTAAATCTCCGATACATCCAAATGATCATGTGAATTATGGTCAGTCGTCAAATGACACCTTTCCAACAGCAATGCATATAGCAGCAGCAGAGCAAATAAACTGCTTGCTTATTCCAAATCTTGAAAAATTGCATAAGGTGCTGGATAATAAGGTTCAGGAATTTAAAGATATAATAAAAGTAGGACGTACTCACTTACAAGATGCAACGCCCCTAACACTAGGACAGGAGTTCTCTGGCTATGCAGTCCAGATTAAAAAGGGGATAGAGAGAGTAAAATCAACTTTAAGTGATATATGTGAGCTTGCACAAGGTGGCACTGCAGTTGGCACGGGACTCAATACTAAAAAGGGTTTTGCTGAAGATTTTGCTAGAGAAGTTGCAAAAATCACTAATCTTCCATTTACTTCAGCAGGTAATAAATTTGAAGCGCTAGCAGCAAATGATGCTTTAGTTGAGCTCAGTGGAACACTCAATACAGTAGCAGTCAGTTTAATGAAAATTGCAAATGATATAAGGTTGCTTGGTTCTGGTCCAAGATGCGGAATTGGGGAAATAATGTTACCAGAAAATGAGCCTGGTTCTTCAATTATGCCAGGTAAAGTGAATCCAACTCAGTGTGAAGCGGTGACTATGGTATGCACTCAAGTTATGGGAAATCATGTTGCTGTAACCATTAGTGGTTCAAACGGTCATTTTGAATTGAATGTGTTTAAGCCAGTGATAATTTACAATGTTTTGCAGTCTATAAGACTTTTAGCTGACGCAAGTTTAAATTTTACAGAAAAATGTGTAGTTGGTATTAAGGCAAATGAAGAGAGGATAAAAGATTTACTGAATCAGTCGTTGATGTTGGTCACTATATTAAATACGCATATAGGGTACGACAATGCAGCAAAAATAGCGAAGCTTGCTTATAAAGAAAATATCACTCTAAAAGAAGCAGCAGCAAAACTTCAACTGCTCACTGAGGAAGAGTTTGAAAGGATAGTGAAACCAGAAGAAATGGTAAATTATTTGTAACCGCTCACACTTAATTCTTCAATCTCACTAATAGAAAGGCCAGTAAACTTGACAATAGTGTTAACATCAACATTATTATCTTGCTTTGTCTACCTTATTTTGCCGCTCCCCTGAACGGATACGGTTTAAGACATAAGATCCTTTTTCATAGCTATACTACGTTATCCAGCGTCTGGGCACTGGTTTCTTGGTACTTATTCCGCAATAATTTTTTTTTCCTTCAATAAACTTTGCAGTTCGCCTTTTTCGTACATCTCGCGAGTGATGTCGCAACCACCAATAAACTCTTCCTTTATATATAATTGTGGAATTGTTGGCCAATCAGAAAACTTTTTTATAGATTCACGTATTTCATCATTCTCCAACACGTTAATACACTTAAACTTCACGTTCAATTTTTTAAGGATTGACACGACGAGTCCAGAGAATCCGCATTGAGGAAAATCAGAAGTGCCTTTCATATACAATACCACATCATTTTCTGTTATATCTTTTTTTATTTGTTCAAAATTGCTCATAAATTCACCTTATTTTTAAGTATTAGTTTCCAGTTGCAAGGCGTGTATAGACTGACCTTCCAGAGCTTTATATACCATTTTATGCTGTTCTATTTTTGTCTTTCCAAGAAAACACTTGGAGTTTATTTTTAAATGATAATGGTCATCATCTCCAGCAAGATCATGAATCTTTATATCAGCGTCGGGGAACGATTGTTTGATGATCCTCTCTAATTCGTGAATTGCAATAGCCATTGATTTACTTTAAATTACAATACTTTTATTATAAATCTAAAACAACTGAGCACAATAAAAAATTGCTACCATAAAAATAGAAGCGTATTATAATAATGGAATGACAAATTATGCAGGGGTCTCTGTGGTGGGCAAAAGATTTAAATTCACATATCTATTGGTTTTGCTAACTTTTTCATTTAGGTGCTTATCTTACGATGATAAAATAAATAACTTAGAGAATGTTTACATCAAAGCTAACTATTTTGGAGCATTCTTCAATGCAATAGGCTCTCTAGAAGGAAAAGAAGATGCAGGTGACAATATAACAGAGGGGGTTTTTAGTTTTAATAAGAAAGAGCGGATTGGAGCTGGATATAGTCCTAAATATGTTCCAGGGTTTGCCGGCAGTGCTGCAATAGGATATCTACTTAAAAATATGAGAGTTGAGCTTGAAGGCCTATATTCTCAGACTAACTTATATGATGAAGATTACTCAGATAAAAACAAAGCAAGATATATTGAACTTCGTCGTAATGATGATGTGTCTGCTGGAGCGGCATGCAATTCACCTTGGAGAAGTGGAAAGGTTGATATTCACATTCAAGAAAATTGTAGTGTTGAAGCAAAGTTCAAAGCTGCATTTAAGATGAGAAATGAAGGTTTTAATAATTTGGCTGGAATGGTTAATATATATCATGATTTTAATACAGAAGAAATGCCATTCACTCCATATGTTGGTGTTGGTGCAGGTGTAACTAAGGTTAAATTTCTAGGAAAAACCAGATATGCCTTGGCTTACCAAGCAAAACTTGGTATCAATCACCAACTTACAGCACAAACTCAAGCATTTGCTGGTTTACGCTATTTTGGTATTTTTGGTAACCAATTTAAAGATATTGTACCAGGAATAAAGATACTAGCTGGTGAAGAATATATTCCTGCTGGTGGAGGAAGTAAAGTTGATGAAACTGCACGTGTTGAATCAACAACTGCAACCATTACCAATAGGTTTGGCATATATGGCTTAGAGTTTGGATTGGTTTATCACTTTTAACTTTATCCAATAAATTACATATGTGAAGATAGTAAATTCAGCGTGCTGAGAACATTAGAAAGGCGAGATTTTAATTGATTTTCATATTTACTCCAATCTTGTATTGCCTTTCTTGCAACACCTGAATCAACTGCGGCTTTTGCAACAGCAGGAGATACTGTAGAAATTAATCTTGGGTCAAATGGAGTAGGTATTATATATTCACGCCCATAGCTCATTTTACAACCGCCATAGGCTGCAGATATCTCACCTGGTACTGGCTCACGGGCAAGCTTTGCTATTGCATCTGCAGCTGCAATTTTCATTTCATCATTTATTGTTGTTGCATGTACATCAAGTGCCCCTCTAAATATATAAGGAAAACCCATTACGTTGTTGACTTGGTTGTTGTAATCTGACCTACCAGTTGCAATTATTGCATCTGGCCTCACAGATTTTGCAAACTCAGGCCTTACTTCTGGATCGGGATTGGCAAGAGCAAAAATAATCGGGTCTTTGCCCATACTCTTTAACATCTCTTCATTTAACACATCTTTTGCAGATAGTCCGATGAATACATCAGCGCCTTTTATTGTATCAAGTAGAGAACGTTCGGAAGTATCAATTGCATACTTTTCCTTCCACTCATTCATATCCTCGTTTCTACCTTTGTATATTACTCCTTGCTTATCACACAGCACTATATTTTTAGCACCCATGGACTTTAGTATTTCTAAACATGCAATACCGGCTGCTCCAGCACCATTCATAATGATCTTAACGTCCTCTAATTTCTTTTCAACAATATCAAGAGCATTTTCTATGCCAGCTGCAACAACCACCGCAGTTCCATGCTGGTCATCATGGAACACTGGAATATCCATCAGTTCATTCAGGCGTTTCTCTATTATAAAACAATCAGGAGATCTTATATCTTCTAAATTTATTCCTCCCCAACTTGGCCCAAGATACCTTACTGCATTGATAAAATCTTCTATATTTTCTGTATCAACTTCTATATCAACTGCATCAATATCAGCAAAACGCTTAAATAAAACAGCTTTGCCTTCCATGACAGGTTTTGCAGCAAGAGGACCGATATTACCAAGTCCAAGCACTGCAGTGCCATTTGAAATGACAGCAACACAGTTGCTTTTTGCCGTATAATCATAAACAACCTCAGGATTTTTAGCTATTTCAAGGCACGGAGCTGCAACGCCAGGGGAATAAGCAAGTGACAAATCATACTGGGTAGATAAAGGTTTTGTTGGCATGATTGAAATTTTACCAGGTTTACCACCTCTACTGTGATAATTAAGTGCCTCTTGTTTTGTGGTACTATCTAAATCATCGTTCATCATTACATCCTTATATTTTAAGCTTGTATTTTTTAAGTATATGGAGTTTTTATAAATGTTCAATTGTAAACTATTAGCTTGTGAACTCTGGTGTACTTCTGTATAAGTTTACCTACTACGTAGAATGGTATTACATGCTTAAGAAAAACGTGCCTAATTTGCTTACAATTTCTCGTGCGCTTGCAGTACCAGCAATAATATTAAGTTTTTATATAGAAAATAAATATGCAGGCCTGATAACAATATCAATCTTTGTGTTTGCGTGCATTACGGATTTTTTTGATGGTTACTTGGCGCGTGCGTGGAAAGTCCAATCAAAATTTGGCAAGCTATTTGATCCAATTGCTGATAAATTAATAGTGGTTTCAACGATAATTATGCTAGTTTATAAGCAGAAGATAAATGATTTTACAATAGTACCATCGATTATCATCATCTGTAGGGAGATATTAGTCTCGGGTTTGCGGGAGTTTTTGATAGCTACAAATGTTAGTCTACCTGTAAGCAAAGCTGGAAAAATTAAAACATTTTTGCAGATGGTTGCTGTAGTAGCGCTAATAATGAACGATTATTATATGATTCAATATACAGGTGCGATTTGTTTATGGGTTGCAGCTATTATAACTATGTGGTCAGGCTATAATTATATCCTAGCCGGCATCAAACAGATTGATTAAATCTCCTAGGAAATAGTTAATAGACAAGAGTAGTTAATATCTTAGTGATATTGACTCAGAAAGCAAAAAGGTGTATAATTATATTAACTTACAACTAATTAGGTTAATATTATGAAAATACCTAGTGGCAAATTTTCTTCTACTAAAAAGGTTCCAGGAAAGAATAAGAAAAAAAGAGATTTTGAACCATTAGAAGAGTTTTTTTGGGATTTTTGGCCAACAGTTGATAAAGAAGTCAAAAGAGAAAGGCTAGAACAAGAACTATTAGCACTAAAAAAAAGAGAGCTATATAGAAAATGTGCATCATTGGCAACAATGGTCCCATTTACATTGCTGATGGCGATTGAACTGGAAAAAACATATAGCGATCAGGTATTACTTGGCGTGATAAGTGGCGCGCTAAGCCACACTATATTACCTTTTACAGTCTTATCTCTTATTTGTACGCTATATTTAATTTACAATAATAGGAAGATAGCACAAAAAGAACGAGAGTTGGAGATTATTGAAAATGGAGAGGAAGTAAAGGAAAAAGAGCACAATATTTCTGATATAGGTCAGTGTTTGATCTATATTGAGGCTATAACAACTGCACTGGTTATTGTAGGTATGATAATGGGTGAAACATCTTCACTTGAAGCAGCAGAGGATGCAATTTTATTTCTTGCCAATGCAATTGCTTTTCTTGCAACTCTTGTTTCTTATATTGATAAGCATGAAAAAAATAAGAAAAAGGAAACAGAAAAGTCTGATCTTGATGAGAAATCTAGCAAGAAAACTAGCAATATATCTGTAGCCGGATTGGCGCTTGCTGGTTCTTCTGTATTTTTAATAAGAAGGATAATGTTAATAGCATTAGCATCGTCCTTAAATCCTGCTGTTGGACCTACTTTAGGCTTGGTAGGTATTGCAATTTTTATGGCTGTACAGGTCTTAACTATACATTCCTACAGTAAGACGCTGAAAGATCCAAAAGTGGAAGGACGAGGTGAATCAAGAAATGCAGGTAGTTCTGACCGTAGTTATAAAGAAGAAGGACCGGCTATTGCCTAAGAAATTTATTTATTTAAGTAATATTTAGGTCTATACTTTATTTTGATCGAAAAAAATCTTATGTATAAGACTTTAATCACGTGCTTTATTTTCCTAATTTGCTCCTTTACACAATCGTATGCGGATGATCTTGAAAAAACTGAAACTGAACTATATGAAGAAGCAGTTGAACTTTTTGACCAGAAAAAATATAAACAAGCTATTAGGGCATTTCATAAGATAGAGGATTTGTATCCTTTTTCTTATTGGGCAATGAAAGCAAAATTATTATCTGGGGTCTCTCACTATAATATGGGTAACTATAGCAGTGCTGCAAGTGATATGGATGATTATATATATGTTTATTCAAATGGTGAAGATTTACCATATGTATACTACTTAAGAGTATTATCTTATTACATGCAAATTAATAAAGTGCAACTTGGACAGCAAACTGCATATAAAACTTTAGAGCTAGCCACTGAGTACATTAATCTCTTTCCAGGCAGCGAATATGTAGACGAGATAAAGGAAAGAGCAAAATTAATCACAGAACATATATCAACAAAAGAGTATTCTATCGGTAAATTTTACCTGAGGCGTGGTGAATATTTAGCAGCAATTAAGCGTTTCCAGAATATTGCAAGCTATAAAGATTCTAAATATTTTTCTAAGTCTATTAACTATTTAGTAGCAGCTCATTCAGCCCTTGGTCTTGACTTAGAAGCTGAGCAGTATGAAAGTATGTTATTAGCAGAAAACCTGCAAGATGCCAAGCCAGAGGCTTGAAAATTTGCTTTAGCTTTTTCTATGCTTTGATATATAATTAGGTTTTTAACTATTTGAATATGGCTGGTCATTCACAATTTTCAAATATAAAACATCGGAAAGGCGCTCAGGATGCAAAGCGCTCTCAAAAATTTACGAAGATGATTAGAGAAATAACAGTTGCTGCAAAGCAAGGGCTGCCCGATCCCGAACTCAACCCGCGCCTTCGCTCTGCTATATTTGCTGCACGCAAGGAAAATCTACCAAAAGATAAAATAGAAACAGCAATAAAAAATGCAACTGGTAATGTTGCTGGAGAAAATTACGAGGAAATACAATATGAAGGTCATGGGCCTTCTGGTACTGCACTCATTGTCCATGCCTTGACTAATAACCGCAACCGTACTGCTTCTGAGGTACGTTATATATTTTCTCGCAAGGGTGGAAATTTAGGAGAAACAGGAAGCGTTAGTTACCTTTTTGATCATGTAGGTTTAATTGTCTATAAAGCAGAGGGTGCGAATTTTGACGATTTATTCAGTCATGGAATCGAATTAGAAGTATTGAATGTTGAGGAAAATGACAAAGAAGGATTACACGTTATAACTTGTGAAATAAAAGATTTTGGTAAAGTACGCGATGCCTTTTATGCAAAATTCGGAGAACCAGAACTTGCTCGTCTTTCGTGGCAACCAAAGGATCTAGTTGAAATTAGTGATAAAGAGTTGATTGATAAATTATCTGCATTGGTTGAAGAACTAGAAGATAATGACGATGTACAGTACGTGGAAGGTAATTTTACTTTTGTTGATAAGCTATGAGGCTGGTAATATTTGTATTGCTTTGTATTTTACCAGCATATGCTACTGAAACATCAACAGATCTTGCACAGCCATTCCAGCATGGAATCAGAAAAAAAAAAGCTACTTTGACGACAGAAAGTGATAGAAAGTTGTTATTCATATCCAGTACCATAAAATCTTCCTTTTTTGCCACGGAAGGGTTGGCGCCAAATACAGTGGTGAAATTAATCAACATATATAAAGATTTCGGTGTTGATTTTAAAAAAGACATTGTGCCGAAGAGTAAATTAGAGGTTCTTTTTGAGAGATTGCCTAATAATCAGAAGACTGAAGAAAAAATTTTATATGCTTCACTGACAATAAACAAGAAAGCTATTAGTTTATATCATTATAAATCGCAAGACGGCAAAGAAAGATATTTTAATAAAGAAGGAATAAGCTTAAAAAATGGCGAAATTTTTGCAAATCCTTTAAATGGAGATTATCGCATATCCTCGAAATTTGGTAATAGAAAGCACCCTATTCGCGGTAAAATTGTTTTTCACAAAGGAGTGGATTATGCAGCTAAACTTGGCACTCCCATATACGCTGCTGCAGAGGGTGTGATAGAATATATAGGAAAGAATGGTGGCTATGGAAATTACATCAAAATAAAACACAAAAATGAATATTCAACCTGTTACGCGCATGTAAGTAGATTTAGTGGCGATATAAAGTTAGGCTCTAAAGTAAAGCAGGGGCAGGTCATCGCCTATGTTGGTAGCACTGGTGTTGCAACAGGACCCCATTTACATTACGAAGTTATATATAACGGCAAACACATCGATCCGCTTACGATAGCGCATAAAACTGAAGTAAAATTGCCTGATCATGAATTAAGAGAGTTTAAACTATTTGTAAATAAGATAAATAAAACGATCAACAGAGAGGGTTCAAGTGAAAAAGAAGTTTAAAGACAATATGGATAAGAATACGATAAACGATAGAAATTTAAGTCAACTCCGGTTTTTTCCTGTACTAATAGCGCTAGGATTAATTTTATCGCTGCTTTTTTTGGCATATGACAGCACAATTGCGCTTGGAGTTGCTGCTGTTTCAATTTTGACTTTTCTTCAAGGATTTTTTATTAATGACCCTAATGAAGCAAGAGTGATAGAGTTTTTTGGTCATTATATTGGAACTTATTTTAAGTCTGGAATATGTATAACGCTTCCCTTTTCAAGCAAATATATAGTTTCCCTAAAATTTCAGAATATTAACACAGAAAAAATAAAAGTGAATGATGCAAATGGAAGTCCAATAGAGATTTCTGCAGTAATTGTTTGGAGAGTAAACAGCCCTGCAAAGGCGTATTATAATGTTAACAACTATCACGAATTTGTTTTTGTGCAAAGTGATTCAGTAATAAGAGAATTAGCAAGCAATTATCCGTATGATAGCGAAAGCGATGAGGAATCTTTACGTAAAAATTCTGATAAAATTTCAGATGAATTGCGGTCAATGTTACAACAAAGATTAGATATTGCAGGAATTGAGATTACAGAAGCAAGAATATCGCATTTGGCGTATTCGTCCGAGATTGCACAAGCAATGTTAAGGCGTCAACAAGCACATGCTATCACTTCGGCAAGAAGGCATATAGTGCAAAATGCAATAGGAATTGTCGAGGAAGTAATAGCTCATTTTGAAAAAAACAAAAGCTTACAATTAGATGGCAAGCAAAAGGTTCAATTGATAAATAATTTGTTGGTTGCCCTAATCTCTGAGCAAGATGCACAACCGACGATTAGTTTAGATAATAATTAGCATAGAAGCCGATTGGGTTTCATAAATGCAAGTCACTATTAATTTCTTGATTAATAGACTAAATGATGTTATAAATTACACGCATTAGGGGTGCTCTAGAAAAGCTGAGAGTACATAAAGTACAACCCTTTGAACCTGATATTGTTAAAGCAAGCGTAGGAAAATGTATGTATATAAATATTGAAGAATGCTTCGGCTTCATTGCGTTAATTGCATCTCTAATTGGATTATCACCTCAAGTATATAAAGCATATATCACTAAAGTTACTCGTGATGTATCGATGTTAATGTTAGTAAACTATCTTATTTGTTCATTGTCTTGGATTGGCTATGGTCTTTACCAGAGCTCAATTTTTGTGGTGCTTAGCAATATTGCTGGATTAGTGATTAGCATAATATCAATTATTCAAAAATGTTACTACGATGCAAAACCTGCACCATGATCATGTGCTGCACTGCAGTACACAACAACAATATCGTTCTATTGTAGTGCTAAATGGAAAAATACCGAGCTCATCGTTTTTTAAACGAGATATACCTATTATTGCTGTAGATGGAGGAGCAAACAAGCTTCTATCAATTGGCGTAAAACCTGATCTTGTAGTAGGAGATTTGGATAGCGTAAATCTGGATTTACGTGCTAATTTGAATACGATATATCTACCTGATCAAGATTATTGCGACTTTTCTAAAGCAATGGCTCACTTAAAAACAGTAAAGTTATTGCCATCAATAGTAACGGGTATTACTGGAGGAGCAATTGATCACATACTACAGAATATTAACATTTTTCTAAGTACGGGCAGTATCTTTTACACACCTTCACCTCCCATGGTAGGTTACACTTTACAAAAAGGTATTACCCATTTTTTTTCTTTGCCAAAAAATACTAAAATATCTTTACTTGGTATACCGAGAGCTCAAATATCAACTAAAGGATTAAAATGGGAACTGCACCTTAGTAATCTTGCTTTTCCGGGAAAAAATTCTTGCTTTAATCGAAGTTTAGGCAATAAGGTATCCGTAGAAGTACACAGTGGTATATGTCTAGCAATGATTTATTTAGAGACAGTAGATGATGCTGCAAGACATCATGTGCGTCAAGTTAAGAAGTAAATAGACTTCTTGCATAACCCAAACTAAGTAGAAAAAAGGTATCATCCAAGTAGCTGACACTGGTTCCTTTATGACGTGTCATTCCAGTTTCAGCTACTTGAATGACAGCAGTCCTACGTCATACCGCCGCGGTATCTCTTAGCCGCTAACAAGCAGCGGGATGACGAATTGCTTAACCGTCATACCGCCACGAACCGTCATACCGCCGCAGACCGTCATACCGCGATTCATTCGCGGTATCTCTTAGCTGCTAACACGTAGTGGGATGACAAATTGCTTAACCGTCATACCGCCACGAACCGTCATACCGCCGCGGCGCTAACAAGAGATCCCGCTAACACGTAGTGGGATGACAAATTGCTTAACCGTCATACCGCTACGAACCGTCATTCTGCCGCGGCGCTAACAAGAGATCCCGCTAACAAGCAGCGGGATGACGAATTACTTAGAGGTTGTCCACAAACCAGTAAATCAAGCATATTCCCTACTTAACATAACTTTACTCATAGCCAGATATATGAAACTTTCAGTAGATGTTGTAAGTAAATCGTACTCCTTTGATAGCCTTCTATTTCTATTGATCCAAGCAAAAGTCCTCTCTACCACCCACCTTCTCGGCTGTACTGAAAATCCAGGATCCCGTTGTGGCAATAGTTCTAGTGGTGTATCTTTATGCACCCAAAACCTACATGGAGGCCTTTTGACAATTTCAATATCTATCCCATATTCTCTCTTTACGTAATCCTTTAAATCTTTTCCTTGGTATCCCATATCAGCCCACATTTTCTTAATATTGCTGTATTTTTCCTTCATATTGTCCAATGCCATCTTCACCCCATCTCTGTCATTTTCGCTTGCAGCTCCTACATAGCAACCAAGCACAAATCCTTGAGTATCTGTGATTATATGTCTTTTTCTCCCCTTTACCTTTTTCGCACCATCATAACCTTTGACCCCCCTTTTTCCGTGGTTTTTACCGATTGACTGTCCACTATGCATGCGCTCGGCTCCTCATTTCTTCCCATTTTTGACCTACTATATTTAGTGATATCATAGTTCATTTTCTCAAAAATTCCCTGCTTTTTCCATCTTCTAAACTGTTCATGCACAGCCTTCCACGGCGGAAAATCGTGTGGTAAATAGCGCCATTGACATCCTGTGCGCAGTATATAAAGAATTGCATTTACTATCTCACACTTACTGTATTTTGGTGGCCTTCCTCCTTTCTTGTACGATACTCTGAAGTGTTTTTCTATTCTTGCCCACTCCCTTTTACTTAAATCTGTTGGATATTTTTTCCTCATCTCTTACCTCAATATTCTTTCTTTATATACTACGTATTCCTTGGTTTGTGGACAACCTCTTAACCATCATTACACCGTCATACCGCGATTCATTCGCGGTATCTCTTAACATAGATCCCCTACTATACCTTAACATAGATCCCGCTAACACGTAGCGGGATGACGGTTGTTGTTTAGCTATAAATATTAAGAAATTTACCAAATGAAAAAAAAGGCAAAAGAAGCCCTGAGGTTATTATCCGCTTTAAAATATTGGCGTTTTTTATGTTTTAAACGCTTGACAAGCGAGATTCAGCCGCTTTTAATTGCAACTAACCTACGCTGCAAATGTTTAAGAAATTTACTAAGCAGAAAAAAAGACAAAGAATCCCCGAGTTAGCTAGTCTTTTACTATCTCTGTCGAGTATTGGCATTTTTTGATGTCTTGTAACGCTTTATAAGCGCGTTCAGCTTATTTAGATAAAAATCTAGATGTAGATGAAGTTTTGTAAAGACATACAGTATCTATATACTGCAAAAAATTGAACATAAGACGCCGATACATTAAGTAATCCTTACCTTTTAATCTGCAGATTGGCGAAAGCAAATACAATAGCTTCAGTACCATGATAAGGGGGCTGGCGGAGTTTGTCAAGCAAGTTTTTTCGTTTCTACTGAATGACAGTTGTGGCTTGGGAGGTAGTGCAAGAAGTCTATTGTATTACTGAATTATTAATAATTCAGTAATAGTGCCTGCTATGTAGCTAAAATTTTCCTTTAACTTAAGCTATATGTAGCTAAAATAACTTGGGTTTACCGACAACCGTCATCCCGCTGCTTGTTAGCGGGATCTAGAGATATCGCGGCGGTATGACCCTGACTTGCATTAGCTATGTATAATAAAGGGAATCTATGACAAAAGAATCATTGGTAAAAACTGATATAGTGAAAGTTGAAGACAAAAAGGCGGTAAGAAGCTTTTTTAAAATACTAGGTGGAGTGGCAGATGCTGTAAGATCGTGGATTGGTAACATCAGTCCTGATTTAAGCAACAGTCGCGATATCGATAGTTTAGTCTTGAAGATGAACGAGTGCTTAAATCCAAAGGGAGGGGAGGTTTCAGCACGTAAGAACGCTGTATCTCTTGGTAATCTGTACTTGAGCTTATCAGAGAAAGGTAAAATAAAATTTCTACAAACCCTGGCAGAAAAATTTAATCCGAATAAAGTGGAAATAGATGAGAAAATTAGAGAGTATAAGAAAAACCAAGATCCCGAGTTAAACTATAAATTTGAGCAGGATTTAATAAAAATTCTTGAATCACCACGTTCTAAAATATTGAAGCAATTTATTTCTTTACCAGAAGGCCTTAAGTTTATTGTTGATATGCGTTCTGATGTGCTTAAGCTAAAGAACCAATATAGAAGCTTGAATCCACTAGAAAGCGAATTAAAAAATATACTCTATACTTGGGTTGATGTTGATCTACTTGATCTTCGTCAAATCACCTGGGATTCACCTGCATCATTGTTAGAAAAACTTATAAAATATGAGGCTGTGCATAAAATTTCCTCTTGGGATGACTTAAAAAACAGGCTGGGTCTCTGTTTTGCTTTTTTTCATTACAAGATACCAAACGAACCTCTAATTTTTGTAGAGGTTGCATTGGTGGATAAGATTGCAGATAGCATTCAACACCTTTTAGATGAGTCAGTACCTTCAAATGATCCGAGTAATGCAAGCACTGCTATATTCTATTCAATATCAAACACTCAAGCAGGGTTATCTGGAATCAGCCTTGGTAATTTTTTGATCAAAAGGGTTGTAGAAAAGCTATCACAGGAGTTTAAAAGTATAAAAACATATGCAACTCTTTCTCCAATACCTGGCTTTACGAAATGGCTAAAAAACAATCTAAACCAAGATGTCACTTTATTGGGCAAACTAAACATAAAACAATCTAGTGCAGAAATTTTAGAAAGTGCAGAGCAATTAAAAACTAATGTTGAATGTACAAATGAAACTAAACAATACATGCTTAAACTATGTGCATATTATTTACTAAAAGTGAATAATAGCAATGGAAATGCTTATGACCAGGTGGCGCATTTTCATTTAAGCAATGGTGCATCGATAAAACAACTAAACTGGATGGCGGATACTTCTGAAAAGGGCATTAGTCAGTCGGCTGGAATGATGGTAAATTATCTGTATGAGTTGCCTAAAATAGATAATAATCATGAAAACTATATGGTTAATAAAGTGATTTCCTGCTCGAAAAAAGTGTCGTCTATGTTGAAGGAGTAAATAGTCTCTTAATAAAGGATTGCCCTCACAACACTTAAAATGTAAAATGGTTCTACTTAAGTAAAATAGCCATAAATGAACAACATAAGAAATTTTGCAATAATAGCGCATATAGACCACGGTAAGTCAACGCTTGCTGATCGTTTAATAGAGGAATGTAACGGCCTTGAAGCAAGAGAAATGATCAATCAAATACTCGATTCAATGGATATAGAGCGTGAACGTGGCATTACAATTAAGGCACAGACGGTAAAACTCAATTATACGGCAAACGACGGGAATCAATATTGCCTAAATCTCATGGACACTCCAGGTCATGTTGATTTTTCATATGAAGTGAGTCGAAGCTTAGCAGCGTGCGAAGGTTCACTTTTAATAGTAGATAGCAGTCAAGGTGTTGAAGCACAAACCCTTGCAAATGTGTATAAAGCTATTGACAACAACCATGAAATAATAGTTGTGCTCAATAAAGTTGATCTTCCTGCTGCAGATCCAGAAGGGGTAAAACTCCAGGTTGAGGAAATAATTGGTATTGACGCAAGTGAGTCAGTTTTAATATCAGCAAAAACTGGACTTGGAATAAAAGATGTACTGGAAGCAATAGTAGCAAAACTTCCAGCTCCTCAAGGTGATGTAAATGCTCCATTGCAAGCAATTTTAGTTGATAGTTGGTATGACACTTACTTAGGAGTAGTAATTTTAGTGCGAGTTAAAAATGGAGTGCTAAAAAAAGGCATGAGAATTGTTATGATGTCTAATAATGCTACATATCAGATAGATAATATCGGTATTTTCACCCCTAAAAAAGTGATGACGGGTGAACTTTCAGCGGGTGAAGTTGGTTTTATAACTGCTTCAATGAAGGAAGTAGCAGACTGCAAGGTAGGAGACACTATCACTGAGGAAAAGAGACCTTGTAGTGAAGCACTTCCTGGATTTAAAGAAGTGCATCCTGTGGTATTTTGTAGCATTTTTCCTCATAAAACGGATGATTTTAAATATCTAAGAGAAGCTCTAGAAAAGTTACATTTAAATGATGCAAGTTTTACCTTCGAAGCTGAAACTTCAAATGCACTAGGCTATGGATTTCGTTGTGGTTTTTTGGGAATGTTGCATCTTGAAGTTATTCAAGAAAGGCTCGAGAGAGAATTTGATTTAGACCTAACAGCAACTGCACCGAGTGTTATATATAGGGTTACAACACGAAGTGGTGAAGTTTTGAATATTCATAACCCAAGTGATATGCCAGATCCAACGAAAATTGAAATGGTGGAAGAGCCGTGGATTACTGCAACAATAATGGTCCCTGACCAATACTTGGGAGAGATTCTATCTCTATGTGAAGAAAGGAGGGGAGAACAGGAGGATTTATCTTACATTGGTAACACAACAACAGCATTGTTAAGATATAAATTACCACTGTCTGAAGTTGTTTTTGACTTTTATGATCGATTAAAATCAATTTCCAAAGGATATGCAAGTTTGGATTGGGAAATTTCCAGCTATCTGGTAAGCCAAATAGATAAATTAAGCTTTTTAATTAATGGAGAGCCCGTAGATGCACTGGCTTGTATCGCTCACAAAAGCAGAGCAGAAAAAAGGGGGCGTGAAATATGTGCACGCTTGAAGGATTTAATACCACGTCAGCAATATAAAATCGCGATTCAAGCGGCAGTGGGCGGAAAAATTATTGCCAGAGAAACGATTAACCCATACAGAAAAGATGTAACAGCTAAACTCTATGGTGGAGATGTAACGCGAAGAATGAAACTACTTGAAAAGCAAAAGAAAGGTAAAAAAAGGTTACATTCTATAGGGAACGTAAATATTCCACAGAATGCTTTTATTCAAGCCTTGAAGATAAGTGATTGATCTTAAAAGACTTCTTGTATAGTTTTTGGCAACAACCGTTAGAAACGAAAAAACTTACTTGACAAACTCCGCCAGCCCCCTTATCATGAAACTGAAGCTATTTATTTATCTTCTCTGTACAGATTAAATGACAAAAAAACTCACGTATCTGGCGTCTCATGTTTAATTTTTTGCACTATGTGCACCTTATGTCTTTATCAAACTTCTACCTACATAAGCTGAAACGCGCTTATAAAGCGTTTAAAACATAAAAAAACGCCAACTTAAAAAATGGATAGTGAATAACTAGCTACCCTAGGGTTTCTTTTGCCTTTTTTTCTGTTTAGTAAATTTCTTAATGTTTCTAATTTAGATTAGTTGCGGTTTAAAAGCAACTGAATCGCGGTTATTAAGCATTTAGAATAAAAAAACGCCATACTTGAAAGTATAATGTAAGTAATTAGCCAACCACGGGGCTTCTTTTGCCTTTTTTTTCCATTTGGTAAATTTCTTAATGTTTATGGCTAAACGACAACCGTCATCCCGCTACTTGTTAGCGGCTGAGATACCGCGGCGGTATGACGTAGGACTGCTGTCATCCCAGTGCTTGACACTGGGATCCAGTTGAGCTATTTCAACAAAAATACTGCATTTGAGATGAACGTTCCAGACTTATTTATAAATATAACAATTAAAGTCTGGATTCCAGCGTCAAGCACTGGAATAATATCGTTTACTATGTCTATATTACAATATTTGTGCAGTTGTGTGTCAACTACTTTTGTGGCACTGTTTGTTATTCAATCTTTATGCTAGTTTTACTAAAAATTATAGTATTTTAGGTATAATTGCAATATCTAAATTTAAGGTATAGAGATGAACCCTAGGAAAGTTTTTAATATTCTTTTTATAGTATTATTTATTTCTTTTTCTCATGTTGGGAGTGCTGCCGCTGACACTAATACTGATACAACTGCTCAAGTAATATGTAACATTATTGGCTACGTTTGGGGAATAGGCGGACCGCTTATGACCGTAGTGATAATAGGTGCAGCTTTGCTTGCGATATTTGGTAGAATGCCATGGCCAGCTCTTTTTGCACTCGGTATATTTTGTGCTGTATTTTTCGGTGCTAAAACTATCGTCATAAAAGTAATGGGTGGTATAGGCGGCACTGGAAATACTTCTTTGATGGACCAATGCGGAACAGGAGACACAAAAAAGAACTATTTTTTTCTAAAACAGACCTGATGCACGGCTTCAACTATATCTTCCACTTGCGGTAATGCTTTTTTTTCTAGATTTGCAGCGTAAGGTAAGGGGATGTCCTTGCCAGTTACGCGTACAACTGGAGCATCAAGGTAGTCAAATCCTTGTTCCATAACAACGGCTGACAGCTCTGCTCCTATTCCTGCAAATGGCCATCCTTCTTCTACACTAACTAACCTATTAGTCTTCTGAATAGAGTTAATAACAGTTTGAGTGTCAAGTGGTCTTAAGGTTCTGAGGTCAATAACTTCAGCTTCTATACCTTCACTCGAAAGTAAATCTGCTGCATTTAAGGCATCCATTAATTTTAATGAAAAAGCAGTGATAGTTACATCCTTTCCTTCCCGTATAACAGCAGCTTTGCCTATCTCAAGTAGATAATCTTTGTTTGATAGCTCAGAGTCAGAAACTTCATGCTCATGTCCATAAGCTATTTCGTTTTCTAGAAATATTACCGGATTAGGGTCACGAATTGCAGCTTTAAGCAGACCTCTGCAATCTGAGGCAAAATAGGGTGCTATTACTTTTAACCCCGGTATATGCGAATACCAAGCTGCAAAGCATTGAGAATGTTGTGCAGCAACTCTTGCTGCAGCGCCATTTGGTCCACGAAATACTATAGGGCATCCAAGTTGTCCGCCTGACATATAATTTGTTTTTGCTGCGGAATTCACAATTTGGTCAATAGCTTGCATAGAAAAATTAAAAGTCATAAACTCGACTATTGGCTTTAATCCAGCAAATGCCGCTCCAACAGCAAGGCCAGCAAATCCATGTTCGGTAATAGGCGTATCAACTACTCTGTTTTCTCCAAACTCTTTCAGTAATCCTTTCGTTACTTTATAAGCACCATCATACTCTGCAACTTCTTCACCCATGATAAGCACATCAGAGTCGTTTTGCATTTCTTCTCTAATTGCTGTGCATAAAGCTTCTCTTACACTTAAGGTTGCCATTTATAAACTTTTATAGACTTTAACTAAAGTAACTATATCAGAATTACTGGGGGTAAGTAAAGTGTACAAATTAAGTTTTACAAACATCATGACCAACTCATTCCAAAAAAAAATCTTCTCACGCTTGCTGGTTTTGGTTGCTAAAAATGATTGTATTGCTTGTGTTTTTAATAATATATACTGCTAAGTTAATAATAATTCACTTGGGAATAACAGAAAAATTTATGATAGTTTTATACTCTAAATAGAATAAGATACTTCTATCTGTGTCTTCGCGTTTGAAACTAACTTTATTCTATCTCTTTCTTGTTCTGGACTTAACCTGTGAAGCGCGTAACTGAAATCTTCCTCACTCACTATAAGCCGTCTTTGCGCACCAGCGCTAATTTTTGCTTCATTCACTAATTGCTCCAACTCAGCCCCAGAATAGCCTTCAGTCTTGTCTGCAATGTCTTGGAGGCTTAGCTTTTCATCAGTTTTTGTACCTCGCATATAAAGTGCCAATATCTTTTGTCTCACCTCTATGTTTGGATTAGGGACATAAACCTTCTGACCTAAACGTCCAGGTCTAATAAGTGCTGGATCTATACCACCGATAAGGTTAGTTGCACCAATTACTATTATATCTTTTCTGCTCTTAAATCCATCTATTTCAGTTAACAACTGTGTTAAACTCTCTCGACAATGGTAAGCTGAGTTATTAGCGGTACTTCTTTTTTGAGCAACTGCATCTATTTCATCTATAAAGACTATACAAGGAGAATATTTTTTTGCTATTTTAAAAAGCTCGCGTACAGCATGTGCACCATGACCAATATATACTCCAATAAGTTCAGGACCTGAGATGCTTATGAAATTCATATTTGATTCACCTGCAATTGCACGAGCGATAAGTGTTTTACCATTTCCAGGAGGGCCATATAATATGTAACCTCTTAGTGAATTAATACTTTTATTTCCAAACAGCTTGCGCATTTCTTCTGTCATTTGGTCACAGCAAATCATCTGCAACCGTTGTCTTAAGGAGTCATCAATTATAGCATCAGCAAATGTTATTCTTTTATCATCTGAATTAGCTAATTCTATCGATATAGGCAGCTCTACTTCCTTTAGTTTGCTGAATACTTGATCATATACAAACCAAACAATAAAAAGGAGAACGACAAGTAACACACAAGGCATAGCTTCACTAACATAATGTGCAGCTAACTCATACCCTTTACTAAGCAACATTGTATGCATATAGGCAAACAAAAAAGCGATAGAGACAATAGTTACCACGCATAGTAAACAGATTGAAATTCTTTTTAGTAATTCTGAAATTTCAATTTTTTTCATCTTAATACCTTATACCAATTTTAAACTAAGAATAATTTTATCTAGCTTACCTATTTTAGCTTGATTAGAGCGTTCAGAAAAATTATCAAGTACGTACTTTAATTTATTAAATACTAAAAACAATATATCACCATATTGTCACATACATCTTTAAAGTTTACCAAATTCATTTTCAAAAAACAAGATTTTATTATTAACCCGAATTCTGGATTAGATTTTAGGTAAATTATTGAAAGTCTTGAATTTTACTAAATTAGTAACTAGTCTTAAAATGCTTACTGCTTTATCGTAAATGCTAAAACAATAAGCTATTGATATTCTTGTTTTTCTGTATTTGTCTTTTAAGGAAAATTTTAACCAGGTTGAGGTGAGTTTTTTGAACATTCCCGTACTGCCTGCTTATTTCTAGCAGTTTTTTCTTCTTTTGCTTCTTCCATTTTAGAGCCTGGTTCTTCATGTGTATCAGTCACAGGTTCTTTTTCTGCTTGCATTATTTTACCTGATATGTACTCCTTAGCTTGCTTAGCGAGCTCGATTACAATAGCTACTCCAATTGCAGTTGCAATCAGAAGTACTGGTATTGTAGCTCCCATAGCTAACAAAGAACTAACTGTAGTTGATAAAGACGATAAAGAATCTACTTTAATTATTGGAGTCAAGCCACATGCAACAAGGCCAACTCCGGCTGCAACACTTCCAATAAACAAGCCAGCTAGACACGCAGTTTCTTTTAATGTTAACCCGCTATGACGCTCATATGGAATTGGATACAAAAGAATTGTTATGAAAGCTGCAATTAATGGCACTACATAGATGGCTCCAACAGTTCCGCCTATTATCAGAGGTGAAAGACTAGTGAAACTTAGTAAGAGACCTATTAAAGTGCCTATTATAGCTCCTATTATTGCTGCCACGCCCAGCATCGCTAAATAAATTACACCCACCATAACTTTGTCCCTATGTTAATAACATTTTAGTTTCACACACCATAATAAAAAAGTCAACCCACACCTTAGGTTGCAAAATCCCAAAAAGCAGCCACAATGAAATAAGCAAACATTTACAAATTAAATTTAGTGCAAACAAGGGTGTTGATATCAGCTATTCTCTGCAGAATCGCAATATGGTATGACCATATGCTCTTTATCGATCTGGTTAACATAATTAGTAGAGAGTTTTGTTGTGCAAAAGATGTTTACAACAGAATACTGCAATTGTTTGGAATTGCAGGACTGGGTGCTATGGTAAGGCCACTTGGCGCATTCATATTTGGTCACATTGGTGACAGGTATGGAAGGAGAATGGCATTAACGATTGCTATCTTGCTAATATCGATTCCGTCTAGTCTCGTTGCGTTTATTCCAAGTTATAGCAAAATAGGTATAACTTCTACTATATTGCTTCTTGCAATCCATGTGACACAAGGGATTGCGCTTGGCGCTGAACAAGGAGGCAGTTCTGTTTATCTCATAGAGCATTTACCTAATAAGAAAAAACTAGGAATGTTTTTTGGAATAATAAGTTTTGGTCGCTCCATTGGCATCTTGCTCTCTGTGATTGTAGTGATCATCTGCAAAAAAAACACTGATTTTAACGCTTGGGGTTGGAGGTTGCCGTTTACTTTTTCATTTGTTTTGGGGTTAATCAGCGCATATAGTGTATACACATTAGGAGAAACTCCAGCATATGAAGAAAATCGAAAACAAAGGAATTTATCTGATTTGCCAATAATAGAGCTTATAAAACGCTACAAGAGAGCTCTGATACTTGCTATTTTAATATCTGTACCTGTTAATGTTGTTGTTGGATTTACCATATTTCTTCGAACAATTGCAAAAGAAATAGTGTCGGTTGAGACGTATGTAACAACATATGTCAATGAAATTGTGCTCATTATAACCAGTATATTAATGCCGGTATCTTCAATAGCGCTCGGAATGTTAGCTGATAAAGTAGGAAAAGAGCGCACTACAATCTTATTTACAGTGATCACAATGGTACTGTGTTGTCCTGTGTTATCTACTGCATACTACTATAAAAGTTATCTTATAATTATGCTTGGTGTAATGGCTCTTTCTATAATAGAAAGGGGTATAAATCCTATAGGAATAGTTGCTGCTGAACTTTTTCCTACCAATGTTAGATTTAGTGGAGTGAGTTTATCACGTAACATCTCTTATGCGTTACATGGAGGATTTACTCCTATGATATGCACTTGGTTTACTATAACATTTCCTCAAGTAAACTTTGCCGCTGGGCTTTATGTAGTCTTCTGCTTATTGATCAGTGTGGTAGCAATATTGCAAATAAAACCGCAAGATAAGAAATTTGATTGGTCTTAGTTTTCTCTTAAGTGTGTATTCTCCTAAGTTGAAAAAAGGTGTGAAAAATGCGCTAATCTCGCTAAATGAGAAAATTTTATTGCGGAAAAATTAGAACGATCAAAAACACATGCCATGATAAACTTTTTTATGCGTAACACTAATTTCTTATTCTATTCGTCTAAAAAAACAGTATTTCCAACTGTAAATTTAAGTCTTTACAAGCGTCACAAATATAGTATGATATAAGTTAGGCTTTATAGAGGGTATATGGCAACAGATACAGAAAATAATAATAGAATTAATATAGTACGTGAACAAGCAGGAAATGCTGTTCATTCAGATATTGCTTACTCAGAAAGAATACAAAAATCAGTAGAAAATGAAGCATTGTGTGATGCGTGGTCTAATTTTGAGTACTTTGAAGATGTGTTGAGAATAAAAAACAGCACCGATAGGGAAAACAGAATTAAGCAGCTTATCAAGGAAGATTTAGATATAAATGCTACAAAAAATGGCAAAACTATTCTAGACGTTGCTATAGAAAAAAAATGCTCATCAAAAGTTATAAGTTCATTAATAAGCAATGGCAGTAGGATTGATACTATAGATGCTAGCGATCGTACTGTACTGCATAGATCTGTTAGGAATGAAAATAGAAAAGTTGTTGAGTTGTTTTTAGAAGCTAATGAAAAAGAAGTGTCTCAGTACCTGGTAGCAAGGTTTTTGCCATTGTCTATGTTATGTCAAAAAATAGAAGTAAATGCTAAGGATAATGATGGTTGTACTGCTTTGGATTATGCTCAATATGGCAGTGAAATGTATAGCTTGCTGCAAAAATATGGAGCACAACATAGTGAAAAGTTTTTATACTCACGCAACCTTAATATAGGGGAATTAGATTTAAATAAACTTGTTTCTGACCATAACTACTGCTTTGATGTGCTTACAAAAGCATTAGAGATTGAGGACAGATGCGAGAAGGAAGAGGTTATAGATTGGTTGCTAAAAAATGGTGCTAACATTAATGTTAATAAAGGTGATGTTGAAAATGCTGTGCTATTGCTTGAAAGGGGAGCACATGAAGGAGTAAATTCTCAAGATGCTGAAGGAAGAACGTTATTACTAAATGCAATTATTCAAGATAAGTTGGGCCATGCAAAATATCTCATAAAACAAAGAGTTAACGTTAATATACCAGATAATAATGGAAATAGCTCATTACATTACGCTGTTGTCAATTTTATTAAGCAGCGCTTAATTGAATGTGATGAAACCTATACAGCTGACGCTACTTTTTATGATTTTCTTAAGAATGGTGCAGGTCTCTATATCAAAAATCATGATAACCTTACAGCATTTGAATATGCTTTTCACGCAAGAATAGCTCCTAGGGAAGCTGTGTATTTATTCAAGCTATATATAGAAAGAGGTGATCAGAGTGAAAACATGCAGTTAGTAAAAAATTTCAAATTGCCTTCTGGTGAAACACTATTGGAGTATTTTTTCAACAATAAATTATTTGATAGTGCTCAATCTTGTATAGATCTAGGAGCGAATGTTTCGCATAATGGATCATCTTTACTGATACAAGCTCTTCAGGATCGAGATATAGAAGGTATCGGGTTTCTTTTACGAAACAGAGCAGACATTCCAAATAACGCAAACATTTCAAATAATAAGAAAAACTGTAAGTTGTATTTCCAAGTAGCGGTTGGATGTGTAGCGATGTTTTCGCTTGGTGTGGGAGCTGCAGCCACGTTTACTCTAATTAAAATGTCTCCGCTAGTGTTAGTAATAGTAGCTGTAACCCTCTTTTTGACTGCAATAGCATCTATGTCTCTGTTTGTATTATATAAAAAAGTAAAAGGGGAACGCAAACACGAGGTAATTGTTAATAATGCTGCATTTAACATAAGTCTAGAAGAAGCGGCTGATGATTTGTTTAGCGTGTTATCAACTATAGCAGAAAAAGGAGCAGAAGTAGGCGCACTATACCTGGAAGTAAAGGAAAAGACTGAAAGTGTAGCTAAAAAAATAACATCCAAAAAGGAATTAATTGAAGTAAGATTTCAAAATATACAAGAAAATCTCATTAATAAGTTAAGTAATTTTGAAGAACTTCAAGGTGCTAGAGATTCTAGTACTTTAAAGAAATTCTATGCTGCTGTTAAAGATGTTCTAAAGATACGCTCCAGCATTCCTATTTCCAATTTACATCTATTATCGCTTGTTTACCATTTATCATTGGAAGTATCGTATGCTATTTCTCAGGCAATAACTGATCCAACTCTTGGAAGTACAATTTTAACTGCCATAAGTGAAAGAAGATTGCCTGAAGATAAGCAGTGGGCTAAGGTATTAAAAAATACAGTACCAAACTTAATAAGAAATCAAGAAGTTGTGCGGAATGTTATAGTACCAACTCTTACTGATATTTTAAAGAACCTATCAGAATCAAGAGAAGAAAGAAAATTTATAATCTATACTCTGGTCTGCATAAAAGAAGTGATTGATGAAGTTTATACGACATCGGTACAAGAGTCATTGTATAGGATATTAGGAGTAGAACTTGCAAATAGTCTAAATGGTATGGTACAGGCAATAAGTAACCTATTAGGCTGCTATGGACACGAAGAAGTAGAACGTGCAAGAACCGCAAATGAGTTAGATTACAGAGTAGGTAAACTTACACCTGAAGAAACGCAGCAATTCGTTATAAACTTAGGAGAGAGAGTAGGATCTCTCAGGGAGTTTGAGGGTCGAGTTACAAATAAACAGTCAATTAGTAAATTGATAGATTATTGTTTGGACCCAAAACTGAATGATAGGGAAGCAGCCGCAACACTATTAAATTATATACTCACATGTACTGAAGATGGTCGTTATTTGGCCGCTGAAGCTGGTACTAATAATAATTTATCTAGCAACTCTAATGTTGTACTTATTACGCACGTGGCAGCAAATCGATCTGCACAGTTAGACTAGAGGCGGCTATATGGAAAAAAGTGAAGATAGTTTCAGAGATAAGCAAGCAAATGACAATTGATAGACTTAAACTATGTTCTCAATTTCTCAAAAAAATCCTTTAACAAAAAAGAGCATTCTGTTTCTAATATCCCACCATAAACTTCAGGTATATGGCTGCAAAATTGAAATATCTTAGCACCATTTTCAATTCCTCCACCTTTTGGATTATAAGCTCCAAAGTACAATCGTTTAATTCTGGCAAAGGAAATAGCTTGAGCACACATCGGACATGGTTCTAATGTTACGTACATATCAGCATCACAAAGCGTGGAAGTTGAAAATGCTTGTCTGATCGCTAACATCTCTGCATGTGCAGTTGGATCGCTGGATATATTGTGTGCAGAAGAAATGATATTGTCTCCACTCACTATTACAGCACCTATGGGCACCTCATCATTTTTTTGAGCGAGTTTGGCTTGCTCTATGGCAAGCTCCATATATTGATATTTAAACACTAGGCACTTATTTCTTATCAATTGCTGCTTCAATAAATGATACAAAAAGAGGATGAGGAGAAAACGGCTTTGATTGAAACTCTGGATGAAACTGCACACCAATAAACCACGGATGACTCTCTAACTCCACTGCCTCTATGCACGTTCCATCTTCTGATATGCCACTGCATAACAGCCCATTTTTTTCTAAGTCATCTTTATAATCTGAATTGATTATGTACCTATGCCTGTGTCTTTCTGAAATAGTAGTGTTACTATATGCATCCATCATTTTAGAGTTTGCATTTATATTACATTTGTATGCCCCAAGTCTCATGGTTCCACCAAGATCGTCATCTTGATCGCCAGCTAACTTAACGATTGGATGTTTACAGTTACGAAATTCTTCAGAGTGTGCATCTTCAAGCTTAACAACATTACGAGCAAATTCAATAATTGCAAGCTGCATACCAAGGCAAATTCCGAAAAATGGGATATTATTTGTACGGGCATAATTTATTGCTAATATTTTACCCTCTACTCCGTCATCACCAAACCCCCCTGGAACAAGGATTGCATGAGAATTCTGTAATTTCTCTCCTATAAGTTTTTCATTTATAGGTTTTTCTTCCTTCTCTCTTGAGTTAACCCAATTTATCTTTACTTTGACTTTATTACTAATCGCACCATGATTTAATGCTTCAACCAGTGATTTGTATGCATCAGGGAATTCGGTGTATTTTCCCACTATAGATACAGTAACTTCCTGTGTTGGGTGCCTTATGGAATGCACTATTTGATCCCATTCAGTCAAGCTTGGTTTTGGCTTACTTAAATGAAAGTGCTCCAAAATTTGCGTATCAAGCCCACATTGGCTATACAACACCGGTAACTCATATATATGACTCACATCAGGAGCAGGTATCACATTGGATAAAGAAACATTGCAAAGCTTAGCTATTTTCTCTCTTTGATTATCGAAAATTTCTTTCTCACTGCGGCATAATATAATATCTGGTTGTAACCCCGCGGAATTTAACTCTCGAACTGAATGCTGCGTTGGCTTTGTCTTTAATTCTTGCGCTGCGGTAAGATATGGTATTAAAGTTAAGTGAATAAGGATAACTCTTTGTTTTCCTAATGTGTAGTTAACTTGGCGTATAGCCTCCAAAAATGGTTGGCTTTCAATGTCACCTACAGTTCCGCCTATTTCACATATTACAAAATCTAAACCTTCCGTACCATCAAAAATGAACGATTTGATCAAATCTGTTACATGAGGAATGACTTGCACAGTTTTGCCCAGATAATCACCACGCCTCTCTTTCTTCAATAACTCATGATATATCTTACCAGTTGTTATATTGTCATCTTTTGTTGCTTTAATTCCAGTAAAACGCTCATAATGCCCAAGATCCAAATCAGTTTCAGCACCATCTTCGGTAACAAATACCTCTCCGTGCTGAGTTGGGTTCATTGTCCCAGGATCAATGTTGAGATACGGGTCAAGTTTTCTGATACGGATCTTAAAACCGTGAGCTTGAAGAAGCGCACCAACACTCGAAGCAACTAAGCCTTTACCAAGCGATGACACAACTCCACCTGTGACAAAGATAAATTTAGCTTCCTTCATTAATTTTCAAATGGAACAGAAGTAGGTTCACTTTCTTGCTTTTTTTCTAATATAATTTTTTCTGCGATCGATTTTTTATGTACGTCTTTTGAACATAATCCTGACAATAGCAATGTATTTATAATAAACAATCCAGCAACAATAGCCGTTACTCTGCTGAGCGGGTTTTCAGAAGATTTCACTGGAATCATCGAGTTGACCCCCTGTTGTGTATTACTAAAACCACTTAACGAACTACTTCCAGGCGGCTGCAAGAGCACTAAAATTACTAACACAACAACCAATATTATTTGAAATATACTTAATACCGCTACTGACATTATAGATAGGGCTGAAAATAAAAATCTTAGCAGTACAAAGCACGTAAGTCAAGAACATCTGTCACCCAAGTAGTTTGAAATCTAAGTATGTATTTACTGCTTACCTTATTTTGATTAACATATGCATAAGACTTTGGGCTTAATATGTATCACATTTTAAAATACAAAGATTATGAACCAAAAATAGACGAAAGTGCTTTCATCGCAGGTGGTTCGCATATCATAGGCAAGGTTGAAATAGGAAGAGATGCAAGCATCTGGTTTAATTGTGTAATCAGAGGGGACGTTGGATCAATAAAAATAGGTGATGGAACAAATATTCAAGATGGAACGGTAATTCATGTGGATAGAAACCCAGGTGGTGACACAATTATTGGCAGCATGGTAACAGTGGGACATTTTTGTGTGTTGCACGCATGCACGGTGCATGATAAGGCGTTTATTGGTATGGGCTCTACCGTGATGGACCATGCAGTTGTGGAGCCTGAAGCTATGGTAGCTGCTGGCTCACTGGTAACACACGGAAAAGTGATAAAAAGTGGGGAAATATGGGCTGGCAGGCCAGCAAAATTCTTCAAAAAAATGTCGAATGAAGAAATTAAACTTATTACACAATCAGCACAAAATTATATTATGCTAATGAAGGAATATAAAAACTGAAGTTCGCGTCAAGTGTTTTACTTGACACGTACATTTCGGCTTAACCCTTGTTACTTCTTTTTCCCATTCTCATTTACTTCTTGTGCTTTTGCCCCATCTACTTGAGTACTAGGTAATACTGCATATGTAATACCACCGGCTACGAGTGCAGATGCTACTGCTATACCAATCATTACTAACATCTCTAACTTAACTGTACGTTCAAGTGCAGTAAATGCTATCAGTCCAGCAGCAAGACCCATACCAACAGTAGCAGTGTACCGTGCTCCATTGCCTTGTTTTGGTTGCTCAGTTGTTTTGCTTTTATCTTCTAGTTTTCTATTTTTCTCCTCAGCTTCAGTCAATCGATTTTGTAAGTCTTTTGTTTCATCCTTTTTGGCTTTTAACTGAGCAGCAGTATCATTTGGTGCTGCTTGCAACTGCTGAACTTGATCTTTTAATGCTATTATTTCATTCTCTTTGGCTTTTAACTGAGCAGCAGTATCATTTGGTGCTGCCTTTAACTGCGCAACTTCATCATTTAGTTTATTTATTTCATCCTCTTTGGCTTTTAACTGAGCAGCATTTGGTTGGTTGTTTAACTGTGCTTCTAAATCTTTTATTTTATTTGTTAGTGTTGTTTTTTCACCCTCTAACTTCGTAACAGCAGCATCTGGTTGAGCTTTTAATGCTGTCATTTCATTCTCTTTCTCTGTTAACTTTTGCTGTAACGCCACAGCATCTAATGCTTCCAATTCTGTTATTTTAGCATTTTTCTCTTCTAACTGCTGCTGTAACGCTGTAGAATCTATTGCCTTTAGTTTTTCCACTTCAGCTTCTAAGTCTTGTTTTTCCTGCTGAGCTGTGTCCAATTGATCTTGTAATTCTTGTGTTTTAGTTCTCAATTCCTCCTCAGCTTTCTTCTTTGCAGCTTCTAATTCTTGCACTTTAGATTTCAATTCTTCTACTTGTTTTTTGGGATGTTGAAGCATCTGTACCTCAACTTCTTTTTTTGTATTATCAAGGCCCAACAGGGTTTTTATTTCTGCTGCAGTAGTACAAGCTTTTCCGTTACCTTGTTTGTTAGCTGAAGATATAGGCATGATTACAATATTATCTGCTTGATTTTTTTTTTCTGGTTCAAACAAACCGGTAATATATAATTGCTTATTACCTAGTGAAAAACCCGCATAAAACTTTTTAGAACTTGAAATGTTTTCATACTCTTTAAATTTTTCATAATTGCTTCCTGGAATGATAAGCTGTATTTTCTGATCATTTTCTTCACCAACTAACTTTATTGTACCATTAATCTCTGTAAGCATATTAAACCTCAATATATATGATTAACATTACATAATACCCTTAGAACCTAAGGTCAAGTAATATTTTTATCATAGCATAGAAAATTTATGTTCGTAAACAAAAAATTTTGGCGTAAAATTGCCGTAATTGTGCTATAGCTAAAGTAATTTAGGTTTACCGACCATCGTCATTCCGCTGCTTGTTAGCGGGATCTAGAGATACCGCGGCGGTATGACGTTGCTAGCTTAAAGTTTAAAATTGAGAAATATTTATGTTAAAAGAAAAATACGGCTTTAAAGAAGTTGAAGACAAATGCAACATATTATGGGAAGGTAGTAAAGTTTATAAATGGAATGGTGAAAAGGATAACACTTTCACTATAGACACACCTCCACCGACAATATCAGGAAAACTCCATATTGGCCATATATTTAGCTATTGCCACACGGACTTTATTGCAAGGTTTCAACGCATGCTGGGAAAAGATGTTTTCTATCCGATTGGGTTTGATGATAATGGGCTTCCCACCGAAAGATTGGTTGAACAAACCTATAAAACCCGTGCAAAAGAAGTTGGCAGGGAAAAATTTATAGAGATGTGCCATGAGGTTATTGAAAAATCAAAGCAAGAATTCAAGGAACTATTTAAATCGGTCGGCATTAGTTATGACTGGGATTTGGAATACCACACGATCAGCAAGGAAACTGTGACGCTTTCACAGATGTCGTTTATTGATCTATATAATAAGGGATATGCATATAGAAAAATGCAGCCCATCCTTTGGGACCCAGTTGATAAAACCGCAATTGCGCAAGCAGAAATAGAAGATAAAGTTTTTGAGTCATCCTTAAACACGATAGTTGTCTCTACTCAAGAAAATGAGCAGATCAATATTGCAACTACGCGACCTGAACTACTTCCAGCATGCGTTGCAGTTTTTTGTCATCCAGAGGATACGCGCTACACTCATCTGATCGGAAAAACAGCGGTAGTGCCAATAACAGAGGAGAAAGTTCCAATAATAGCAGATGATAAGGTTAAAATAGATAAAGGCACCGGGCTTGTTATGTGTTGTACATTCGGTGATGAGCTCGATATATATTGGCAGCAAAAGCATAATCTGCCGATGAAAATTATCATCGATCAGGATGGGAGGATGAACCTTCATGATGTCATTCCACCACACCCCGGCGTCATTCCAGCGCGTGACGCTGGAATCTATGAAATAAATGGACTAAAAATTGTAGCAGCAAGAAAGAGGATGATCGAAATCCTAACTGAAAAAGGACTTTTGGTAGAAAGCACTAACATTTCTCATTCTGTTAAGTGCGCAGAAAGATCTGGTGCACCACTTGAGATATTGCCTACTTATCAATGGTTTATCAAGACTTTAGAGCAAAAAGCTCAAGTATTAGATAAAGTAAAAGAATGCAATTGGCATCCAGCTACTATGCGTAAACGTATGGAAGTGTGGATAGAAGGGCTAAATTGGGACTGGTGCATTTCAAGGCAGCGCTATTTTGGTGTGCCATTTCCAGCGTGGTATTCTAAACGTAAGGGAGAAGAAGGTAAAATTATTCTAGCTGAAGTAAAGGACCTGCCTATAGATCCATTGAAAGATTTGCCAAAAGGGTATAGCAAAGAAGAGGTTATCCCAGATCAAGATGTAATGGATACCTGGGCCACAAGTTCAATTACTCCTCAACTAAGTGCACTGGCAGTAAACAGTGAGTTTAGCTTACCAAATCATCGCTATGATACGATATTTCCTGCAGATCTGCGCAGCCAGAGCCATGAGATAATAAGAACTTGGGCTTTTTATACTATTTTAAAGGCACATTATCATGCAAATTCTTTACCTTGGAAAAACATTATGATTAGCGGTTGGTGTTTAGCCGATGATGAGAAAAAGATGAGTAAATCAAAGGGTAACATCATCACTCCTCATGTAATACTTGAAACTTATGGAGCTGATGTAGTGCGCTATTGGGCAGCGAACTCAAGGCTTGGAGTTGATACAGTCTACTCTGAAAATATATTCAAAATTGGCAAGCGCCTCGTTACAAAACTTTGGAACGCTAGCAAGTTCGTTTCCATGTTCATGGAAAAGCATCAAGCATTGAGCATAAATTCTGCTCACGAGACAATGGATAAGTGGATATTGTCTAAGTTATACAAAGTTATAGAAAGAGCAACGAATAACCTATTACAATTTGAATACTGCGAAGCTTTGGGCGTAATAGAGGAATTTTTTTGGAAGGATTTTTGTGATAGTTACTTGGAGTTAGTAAAAAAACGTGCGTACGGAAGCAGTTTAAGTGCAAAACAAAGCTTGGCATATGTACTGAATATTATTTTGCGGTTATTTGCACCTTTTCTGCCATATATTACAGAAGAGATATATCACCAGTTGTATAGTTATAATTCTGTACACAATCAAAGTAATTGGCCGAGCAAAGAAGAGCTTATCTACGATAAATATTCAGAGGAAATGGGAGATAATGTTATTCAGATATTAAATATTATCAGAAAGATAAAAGCAGATAATAATGTGTCAGTTAAGCATTTGATAAAGAAATTAGTGATAAAAGCAGATCTACGAGAGGACAAATTGAATCAATCCGCGCAGAATGATTTGCAGGCAGTGTGCAATGCGGAAATGATAGAGTGGATGCAGTCTGAGCTTGAAACTGAGAACGGAAAATACATAGTGAATATAGATTTATATTGATTTTTATGTGAAATTTGTTTGACTTCCTTTAATGTGAGCGTTACCATAACGATAACTTTAACTTATGAGGGAACGATAGTGGGAAATCTATATAATAAAACTAATGCGCCATATCTTATAGCTGGTACTCTTGCTACTTTGGCATTGCTTGCATCTGGGACACTCGCTGTTGCTCCTTATGTTGCATTCTTATCTTCAATTGCAGCCTTTAATGTAGCTCTTCCTGTTGCCTTGAGTTTATCTATACTATCTACTTTGATACTCGTACTTTCATGCAAGATGATTAGTCGAAATAAAAAATTAGCTGCTCAAGGAGCGGAGCTTAATGAAAAAACTGAATTAGCTGCAGAGCAAGAAAATACAATACAAAGCTTAGAACCTCAAATCAAAGGGCTAAATAAGAAAGTTAGTGATCTCGAAACAAAATTAGATGAAATTTCAAGGCAAGCTAATGGTGCTGCAACAAAAGATGAAGTGGAAGAGCTAAAGGTAAAGATTGCTAGTGTTGCAACAAAAGAAGAGATAAATAAGCTTAGTAATGAAGTTGAAAAGCTAATTGGTAGTGCTGCAACAAAAGATGAAATGGAAGAGCTAAAGGCAAAGATTGCTAGTGCTGCAACAGAAAGTAAAACACAAGAAAAGATTTTTATGAAATTTTGCGCAAAAGGTGAAAAAAGAGGGAAGAAAGCATTTGAGGATTTTATATTTATAAAAGAGATAAAAACAAAATTAGTAAATATTTATGAATCAATAAAAAATAATATTAATATAGTGTCTTCAGCAAAATCAGGTGATTCAGAAGAAGAGCAAGAAAAAATACAAAGAGGATTCATTTTTCACGGTCCAGGAGGAACTGGTAAGAGTTCAATTGTTGAGGCGATTGGGGATCAGCTGATATCTCTAACTACATTTATAAAAGTTTCTGGAGCTGATTTGCTTGAAAAATCAAATATAAATGAGCTTTTTAATAAAGCAAACGAAAACGCTCCTTGTATAGTTCTTATAGATGAAATCGACAGCTTTGGCAAGGGACGCACTGATGCCAATCGAGTACCTTTAAATTATTTTTTCACTAGATTCGATGAAGCTGATAAAGGTGTGACGGTGTTTGCTACAACTAATGTTAGTCTGCAAGATTTAGATGCATCACTTGTTAGGGGAAGTCGTTTGAGTAGTAAACTCAAGTTTACTATGATAGAAGGAAGTATACTTAAGAATATACTGAAGGATGGTCTGAATGAAAAATTAAAAAATAAAAAGTACAAGCATGCTATCTTAAGAATTTTAAACGAAACAAGACTTACAACACTCTCTATCTCAGCAGCAGATGTGGAATGTTTTATAAATTATATAGTTGAAAAGTTAAACAACAAGATTGGAACTTCTGCTTATACTATAATTAAAGATTTTTGTATTGAATATAATATTGGAGAGGTGTCGAATAAGCAGACTAACAGGAAAATTGAAAATTCTATAGGAGAATCACAGCAATACACATCCAGACCATCACATAAGCTGAATGACGCTTTATGTGATTCTGGATATACCAGTATGTTCTACCCCGATCAATAGCTAACTAGACTTATAAGTACAATGGTACACTCGATACACAAGGTCTAAGTCATTTTTTAGCTAGCAGACTGAAGATGGGAAGTTTGTTGTAGGTGCAGCACTATAATTCCTCCACAGATAAGAGAATTTTAATAAATATATACAAGACTGCTGAACGTGGGGGGGAGGGGAGTAATGAGCAATTTGCTTAGTGAGGCTAATGCATTTTATTTTGTAGCTAGTTCCTTAGCTACTCTTACGTTACTTACATCTTTAGCGCTTATTGTAACTTCTAATGTGCCTCTTCCTCTAATTCTTGCTTTAGCTACATTATCTATTTTGGTGCTTGCACTTTCATGTAAAATAATTAGTAATAATGTAGAATTGGAAGCAAAAGTAAAAGGTCAGTTAGAACATAAGGAGGAGATGCTTTCTCTTGAACACCAAGAGTTACGTGATGAAAATACAAGATTGAATGAAAGAGTGGATTCTTTAATGGAGGAATTGTGTCAATGCAAATTAGAAAGTGAAAAGAATAAGTTATGTTTAAAGTCAGAATATGAAGATGAGTTACGCTTAAGATTGGAATATGAAGATGAATTAAACTTGGAATTAGAACATAAAAGTAGGGAAGCTTCTTCTCTGCGTACTCAATTAACTATGTTAAGAAAAAAAGTAGAAGTAGAAGAAGTAAAACAATTAAAAACTTTAGAATCGGAAGAACAACATGAGAGCTCAGAAAGCGACATAGAAGAATTAGAGAAGAAGTTATGCCAGTCGGAAAAGGAAAAGAAAGAATTAGAAGGTAAAGTTAGTGATGAACGTCAAAAGCGCACTGATCTTGAAAGTAAAGTTGATAAATTGTGTACAAAGGAGAAAGAGTACTTATCTAAAATTAAGGAGCTGGAAAAGGAGTCATTATCTTTACAAAAAGAAGAGAAAGAATCTGATAACACATTAACAACAGTGAATGATGATCGCGATAATAAGGTGAAAGAATTAAACAGTTCACTTTTGAAGCAATCCTCTCAAATAGAACAACTTCAAAAAGCTTTATTGGAAAAGAAAAAAGAAGAAGTGCTTTTTTTGCAACGGATGATAGAATATGTAACAGATGAGGTAGAAAAATTAGTAAGGGAAAATGAAGTGATCAGAGATGATGATAAAAAAGTAATATTACAAGTGATTCAAGCAACAAAGTCTGTGTTAGTAGAAGAAGCTGCACAATATTTGCCAGGCGAAACGTCTGTTCCTTCATTTATGGAAGATCCTGGATATACCAGTGGATGTTCTACCCCGACCAACAGCTGCCACACATTTTGAGTACAGTTGTACACTGGATACATAAAACCTTAGCTATTTTTAGCTAGCAGGCTGAAAAAGGAAAGTTTGTTGTAGGTGCAGCACTATAATTCCTCCACAGATAAGAGAATTTTAATAAATATATACAAGACTGCTGGAGTTTTGTCCGTGGTGGGAGGGGAGTAATGAGCAATTTGCTTAGTGAGGCTAATGCATTTTATTTTGTAGCTAGTTCCTTAGCTACTCTTACGTTACTTACATCTTTAGCGCTTATTGTAACTTCTAATGTGCCTCTTCCTCTAATTCTTGCTTTAGCTACATTATCTATTTTGGTGCTTGCACTTTCGTATAAAATAATTAGTAATAATAAAAAAATAGAGGTTGAGAGAAATAAATTCGCTCAGAAAGAGCAAGAGTTGGAAAATAAAATAACTCTAGGAAAGGAAGCTGAAGAAGCTGCAAACAAAGAAGTGAAGAATCAATTACATGAATTAACTAGAGAGAAGCAAAATTTAGACAAGAGAGCAAAAAGATTGGATCAGAAAGTAAATGAGTCAGAAGTTGAGAGAGAATCTCTTCTTGAAGAAAAAAAATCTTTAGAGAAAAAATTAGAAACAGCAAAGAATCGTACGTTTGAAATAGACAATGAATTGGACAAAACAAGAAAGGAAATAGGTAAGCTTAATGAGCAGGAAGAGAAATTAAAACTTGAAATCTCATGTTTGAAGAAACAGTTGGAAGAAAGAAGTAGATTTATTGCAAAGCTGAAGATGGAAGTGGATGATAATAAACATTTAGAGCTAGAGAATAAGGGGTTAAATGATAGAATAGAAACGTCACGTGAAGTACAAAAGGCACTACGTGAGAAAAAACATGAACTTAGTGAAAAAGTAGAGGCATTGAATAAGGAAAAAAATAGATTTTCTAAAGAAGTAGAGGAATTACGTGAAGAACAAGAAAGACTGCATGCAAACTTAGATAAGCTACAATGTAAAATTAAAGAGGTCAACAAAGAAAAGAAAAATTTATCTAAAGAATTAAAAGAGAAATTTGAAGAGTTAGATGAAGCAAATGGTTTAATTAAAAATCAATCTTTTGAGTTAGATGGGATAAGAAAAGATTGTAATAATGAAGTAAAAAGTTTAAGAAATTCACTTTTAGAACGAGACAGTCAAATAGAAGATTTTTTGAAAGAGAAAGAAAAACAAGTGAATTTTGCGCAACTGTTGATAAGATGCGTAACAGACAATATAGAAGAACCAATAAGAAATAATGATGGAAAAGCAATATTAGATACGATTCAAATATTAAAGTCTGCGTTACAAGGAGAAATTGCACGGCTTTTGCCAGACGAAACGCCTTCTTCTTCGCTGGAAGATCTTGGATATGAATCATTATTTGTCAGTCGCTCATCCACCCCGACCAAGTTGCCAAATTCACTATTGACAGAATCTTATGAACGCAGTCAGTTCAATCAGAGTGAAAGTATTTGCAAAACACAACAATGAGTCTTATTATAAGATAAATCATGCAAGATAATGAACCCAATAATATGCGCACTGGATACACAAGACTTAAATAAGGCTATTTCTCTAGCTAATGCTCTGCGTGGTAAAGTTGGCATGGTAAAGCTGGGATTAGAATTTTTTGCTGCTCAAGGTCTTTCTGGAGTGCAAGAAGTTGCAAAATGCAATGTACCAATTTTTTTAGATCTGAAATTGCATGACATTCCAAACACTGTAGCCAAAACAGTTGAAGTAATAAAAGTTCTGAACATTGAAATGTTAACTCTGCACATCAGCGGTGGAACAAAAATGCTTGAAGAAGCGCTAAGTGTAGTGCAAGGCACAAAAATAAAGCTGATTGGAGTGACAGTGCTAACTAGTATGAGCAATGAGGATTTAAACGAGCTTGGAGTAGCAAGAGAGGCAAAATCACAGGTAATTTTGCTTGCAAAGCTTGCAAAAAAGATTGGACTCCATGGAGTAGTCTGTTCTGCACTAGAAGCTCAAGAAGTGCGCCGAGAATGCGGTGAAGACTTTAAAATTATTACTCCAGGAATTCGTATAGATCCAGGTCATGACGACCAAAAAAGAACAGCAACACCAAAAGAAGCAATAAATTCAGGAGCTGATTATATCGTCATTGGCAGACCCATTACAAAAACTACAAGTAGTGCGGAGCTAATATTGAAATCCATGAAAGAATTTTAATATAATAACTTAATTTATAAAAATACTAACATATTAATTAGGAATAAGCATGAGTAATATCAATAGAATAATACGCGAAGTAATCAAGGAATTCCGCTCAAAATTACCAGATAAGGAAATAGAGGAATATTCTGGCAAATTGAATAAGCTACATATCTACCAGTGCAATAAGCATATAATAGAAAATAAGAAGCTATATCATTATACAATAAATGGGAAAACCCATGCTATGGGTCAGCATGGGCATAATTTTGTCAAGAGTTTAGAAGTTATCTTGAGGAATAAGCCACAAATTTCCTTAGAAGAGGTAATTGATTTTATGGAAAAAATAATTAATTTTGGTATTGATAGTTGTTATGGAGCATTTGAGATGATATTTGAATCTCGCTCTGGTGTTACAATAGATGATGCAGTTAATTTTGTAAAAGATAGCTTATCTAGTAAATTTTATGGATTCCATGGCAGTGGGATTTTCAAAGTAATATTAGAACTTAATCCAGAGAGCTCTCTTGAAGAGATAGAGAAACAATTTAGCAAAGTAGTAGATCCTTACTTTCTTAATGCTTGGAGTCGAGAAAGTGAAAGGGCTTTTGCTAAGATATGTAGGTTATGTAGAGAAGGACATGTGGAGAGTATGCAGAAATTTGATTTTAGCAATTTTAATTTAGATCAAGATAGTGCTGGAGCATTAAGAGCACTGTTACAGTATTGTGTTGACGTTTCTAATCAAAAAGCTTTAGGTGATTCACATGAATTGCATAGAGAAGAGATGGAGGGGATATATAAATTTGATGATAATTACGATTTAAATTTAGATAGTGATCATAATGATAGTATCTGGCATTGAAATTATACTACAATAATAAAATAACTGGATAAAAATTATCACCAAAAAAATTCAAAAAAGTGCTTGACATAAAAGAACGAACATTATATAGTGTCATTATCTTTTATTTTACCTCGCTTAATTTAATTACTGGATTAAGCTTACAGTACTAAGCGTGGCACAAAGTGCCACGCTATTTTCCGGTTTACATTTTCAACAGATAAAAAATGATGCCATTTCAGTGCCAAGCACATAACTGTACGGATATTCATTTTTAAAGGTAAATTGCACAACAGATGATGTCATTCCAGTGCTTGACACTGGAATCCAGAAATTTTGCTTATAACTGAGCTGATGAGCTAAAGGTAGTTGTCTTACGCTAAAACAAACGTTTTTAATTAAGTTGCATAGAAGCTGGATCCCAGTGTCAAGCACTGGAATGACATCGTTTACTATGTACCATATTGCAATATTCGTACAACTGTGGGAAACATCTATGGATGCCATTCCTATTACCTTATTTCCATTTTTATTTCATTTTCAAAGGAGGCTATTATGTCACTTACCGATATCGCTCACCGTATCAATGAACTCGCTTCATCATGGGAGCAATTTAAATTAATAAATGATCGCAAACTAAAAGAAATTGAAAGCAAAGGGCGTGCTGATTCTGCAACAATTGAGCAGCTATGCAAGGTAAATAATGCCATTGATAGTTGCAAAGAGCGTTTAGACTTGATCGAAACTGCAGCTCAACGCCCAGAAGTAAATACAGATTTTAGCACAAGCGATAAATATTTTTCTGATTATATCCGCAAGGGAATGGAAAGCGGTTTATCACACAAAACCCTCAGTGGAGATGACAGTGATATCGGAGGGTATCTAGTTACTCCGCATATTGTAAAACGCATAAACAAGCGCGTAACTGATTCGTCCCCAATGCGACAAATATGCTCCAGTCAAAGAATCTCTACTGAAACATTGGATTACATTATAGAAGATTTTGACCGCGCCGGTGCAGGTTGGAGCAGTGAAACAGTAGATGATGAGGACGGTGGCAATAAGTCTAAGTATGATTTTGCAAAAGATACGGACACGCCCAAAATCCAAAAGATTTCCGTCACAACTTACGAGTTATATGCTCAACCACAAATATCACAAAAGTTACTCGATGATGCGTTTGTCGATGTTGAGAGTTGGCTGGTGGAAAAGATTGCCGAGAGACTTTTAGTAAGGAAGAAAGCGAAGCCTTCATTAAGGGTGAGGGCACTTTTCAACCAAAAGGAATTTTAGCTTATGAAAATGGAAACAGTTATAATAAAATAGAGCAAGTTAAAACTGAAAAATTAGATAGTGATTCAATAATGATGTTGTATTACTCTCTGGACGAATATTATTCCAAAAATGCGTCATTTTTGATAAACAGGAGTACGTTGAAGGATATCAGGCTGCTAAAATCTCAAACAGGTCAGTATCTCTGGCAGCCAAGTCTGTCGCTTGAAGCTCCAGATACTTTAATGGGAATACCAGTATATCAATCTGCCGATATGCCACCAGCGCCAAACAATCAGCTACCAGTAATTGCGATGGCAGATTTCAAACAAGCTTATAAGATTGTAGATAACAGAGGAATGAGAATATTAAGAGACCCTTATACGAATAAACCTTATGTGAGGTTTTTTGTCACTAAGCGTGTCGGCGGAGAGGTTGTAAACACCAGTGCTATTAAATTGTTGAAAGTTGCGAGCAAGTACTAAAAACTTCCGCAGCATCATCTTTATAGCTGATCAAAGCAACACGTCATACCGCGATTCATTCCATAACTGTACGAACATTGTGATTTTGGCCCATCAGGAGGGTGTCATCCCAGTGCTTGACACATATAGCTAAACTGACTTAGATTTACCGACAGTTTGAAAAACAAAAATTCGTCATTCCGCTACTTGTTAGCGGAATCTATGCTGAGATATCGCGGCGGTATGACGTAGGAAAACCTTTCTTGGGTTAGCTATAGTTTGCTATATTATGTGATTTTATTTTTAGCGTTGCTTCTTATATTATGTAATTTATTTTCCATAATGTATATTATGTAATTTTCGATGCTAAGATCTGTTATAGCTCTCAGTATGATATGAGTGATTCTCTTTTAATAATTATTTTTTAAATAGTTTGTTGGTTCATCAATTTCTTTAGGATTGATATCTACAATTATTTTTCCGTTTTTTAACAGAATAATCCGATCTGATATTTTTGTTAAAAAATCCAAATTGTGAGAAGCGATAATCATAGTAATACCCATATCTCTAACTGATTGTAGTAGTTCCACAACGTCGACTATTGTTGCTACATCTAAACCAGACGTTGGCTCATCGCATAATAGAATCCTTGGATTCATCATTAAGCTTCTGGCAAGCGCAACCCGCTGTTTTTGCCCACCGGATAGATTACTAGGGTAATCATTTTTTTTAGAAGCAATACCCAAAGACTCAAGTAGTGAATCACTTTGATCCTGAGTTTTGTTTTTAAGTTTGGGAGCATATGTAAGATTTTCCCAGACAGTCATATGTGGGAAAAGTTGAAAATCCTGAAATACAAAACCAGTACTATCATTGCATTCAATGCTACCAGAATCTAAAACTTCGAGTTTTTGTATACAACGTAACAATGTTGATTTACCACTACCAGAAGGACCAGCAAGACCAACTATAGATTGTTCTATAATCAGGTTAATATTATTAAGTACTGGAACATTATTAAATAATTTACAAACATTATGCATTTTTATCATATATACCTTTCTGTTCAATCTTTTTGCCTATATATTCAATTAGTAATACAAGAGCGTAATAATAAGCCCCAGCAAGACAAAGTGGTATAAAATAAGTAAATTGTTCTGCTGCAAGCATTTGCGCAGAGCGCATAATATCAACACCACCAATAGTAGAGATTAATGCCGTTTCTTTAAGGAGTGAAATGATCTCATTTATCATTGCAGGAAGAATATTTTTAATAACTTGTGGTAATATAATATCTCTCCACATATAGAAACTAGGTATTTGTAAAGTTTTAGCTGCTTCAAACTGGTTTTTTGATATAGTTTCAATACCAGCTCGTAAAATCTCAGCAATATAAGCACAGCTATTTAGACCAAATGCTATAATGCCAGCACTAAATATGTTTAATTTAATTCCTGCAATGGTTGGAGTCATAAAATAAACAACACTTAACTGTAATATAAGGGGGGTGCCACGTATTACAGATATAATTCCATTAATTAATGGAATACAGATCTTATTATATCTGAGTACTGAAAATAACCCTCCTAGACTCATACCTAAAAGCAGTCCTCCAATCAATAATTTTAAAGTAAAGGCAAGGCCTGTTCCAACAAACAAGAAATTAGAAATTAATTCTTGCATCAGTTATCTCCTAGCCATTTTTCTGCTATCTTTTGTATTACACCTTTACTTTCTAAACTTTTTAACGCCTCGTTTATTTTATCCTTTAAATCAGATCCTTTATTCACAGCAATAGAATAACCATTATCTGACTTAGCGATGGCTGACCATGATAGACCAGGATTTTTTTTGCTAAATACTTTACCTTGGAATTCATCAATTAGGACGCCATCAACATGACCAGACTTTAATGTTTCTACAGCTTGATTATTATTGTCTATAGCAATAATTTGAGCTGTTGTAGGAACATGCTCTTTTAGCCAAATTTCCATGACAGTTCCTAGTTGAACGGCTATCTTCTTGTGAGTTAAGTTGTTTATACCGGCTATGGGTTTATTTTTGTGATATAGAATACCAAATTCCCCTGTATAATAACTATTTGAAAAATCAAAATTTTTTTCACGCTCTTCTGTGCTACCAATAGTAGATATAGCAGCATCTACAGAATTACTTTGCAATGCTGCAAATATAGTACTAAACTGCATATCTTTAAATATCGCTTCTTTACCTAACTCTTTTGCTACTAATTGAGCAAGCTCAATGTCAAAGCCAGTAAATTTACCATTTTCATAATATTCAAAAGGTGGATAATCTGCAGAAATTGCAAATCTAATGATATTATCGTGTTTATCTTCCTTGCATCCTGTTAATAGAATACTTATCACTATAATAGCATTTAAAATATATTTTTTCATATTACTAATTTATATTCATGTTTTATTCATCTTATGAGTATAGACATTAAAAATTGAATAGTCAAGAAATAATGAATATAATTTCAAATATACTTATTACATATTCAATATGAGGAAAATGCATAATGCATGACAACACACTAGGTGAACATATTTTAAATATTATTCAAAATCACGAAATTTTAGAGCAGAGCGATTTACAGACCTTGCTTAAAGAAAGAGGGCACAACATTCCTCAGGCTACTTTATCAAGAAAATTAAAAAAACTTAAAATTGCCAAAGTTGCTGGTGTATATAAAGTAATCGATATCAACCAGTATCAATTACCATTGATACTTAATATGCAAATTTCGGATTTTGGTTTAATAGTACTACATACCCAACCAGGACAAGCTAGCAGCCTAGCTTACTTTCTAGATCAGAAGTATGTTATTTATTCATTAAATAATAGCAAAAACATAGGAATTATAGGAACTATAGCAGGTGATGATACAGTATTATTGATCATCAAAAGTAAGGCTGAACTTAACAAAGTATTACAATCAATTTATGAAACATTTCCATATTTAAGTCCTGAATAAGAATGTTGTAAGTTAAAAATGTGATATAAAGAAGATAAGAGGGATTCCTTTGTTTAAATCTTTGTCTTCTTTTTTTCAATATACCTACATATCAGAATGGACAATTCATATAGAATCAGCATTGGTATTGCAAGCCCTACTTGGCTTAATACATCAGGTGGAGTTAAGATTGCAGCGATAATAAAAATTACCACTATCGCGATTCTGCGTTTATTTGACAAATTTTGTGTAGTGAGTAACCCTACTCTCACCATCAATGTAAGTATTACTGGAATTTGAAATGCAGTGCCAAATGCAAACATAAATTGGAGAACGAGATCTAAATATTCGCTAACTGATGGCATAAACTCTATCGGTATATCGAAGGATTTACCACTGTGTTCGAAGTTGATAAAAAACTTCCAGGCTAAAGGAAATATATAGTAATAGACTACAGTAGCTCCCGTTACAAATAAAACCGGTGTTGCAATTAAGTATGGCAACAACACTGCCCTTTCACTTTTATATAACCCAGGTGCTAAGAACATATAGAATTGCCATGCAAACACAGGAAAAGAGAGCAAAAGTGCACTCATTACAGCAACCCTAAGATATACAAAAAACGCCTCTGTTAAGTCTGTATAGATTAAAGAAAAATCATCGCTATCTTTTGTGACCTCTATTAAAGGTGCAAGTAGAAAACGGTATATATTTTCCTTAAAGTAATAACAAAAACCAAAAGCAACGCAAAAAAATAGAAAGCAAAAGATAACTCTTTTTCTGAGTTCCGCAAAGTGCTCACAAAATGAAGCATATTTGTTCGAGTTTTCATTCATACTTTACTATGGCTCAATAATGCTATATCTAACATTCTCAGCGAAAAAGCCCACTCATTGTCATACCACGCTGCAACCCTGCATATATCACCTGTAACATATGTACCAGTTAAATCCACAATTGCACTATAAGGGTTATGCACAAAATCTATTGAGACTAAAGGTTCCTCGCATATAGAAAGTACATTTGACATTGGATAACCCTCTGTCATCCTAGTACCCTCTGATGTCATCTTAGTACCCTCTGATGTCATCCGAGTAGCTGACACTGGGATCCAGAAATTAGATTCCAGCGTCACGCGCTGGAATGACGTAGAGGAGAGAGCTGCATCCTTAAACATTTCATTGATTTCTTCAACGGTCGCTTTCTTATCAGTCGTAAATGTAAAATCAACCATAGAAACATTGCTAACCGGAACTCTGACGGCAGTGCCATCTAGCTTTCCTTTTAATTCAGGGATGACAGAACCAATTGTTTTTGCTGCCCCGGTTGTAGTTGGCACCATAGATAATCCGCAAGCCCTTGCTCTACGCAAATCTTTATGATTACCATCAAGAACATTTTGATCATTCGTGTAGGCATGTATAGTAGTCATAAAACCGCTTTTTATGCTTAAACTAGAATGTAGGACTTTCACAATCGGAGCAAGGCAATTTGTAGTGCAAGAACCTGCTGATATCACTTTATGCTCTTTTTCGAGCATATCGTCATTCACACCATAAACTATAGTGACATCAGCATCCGGAACTGGAGCAGAGACAATTACTTTCTCTGCATTGTGCCTTATTGCTTCTTCACGTTTGTTGAATGCACCAGTACATTCAAGTATTACATCAACATTCCAAGGAATATTTTCAGGGCTCCGTTCTCTATACAAAGAAAACTTTCTGCCATTTATGGATAGCCAATTTTGAGACTCATTAAAATCAATATCACCACTGAATTTGCCATGAACAGAATCATATTTAATCAAATGTGCATGCTGCTTTGCACTGAGCGATCCATTGACAGCTACAACTTCTATTTGTTTGCTATATTCTTCTATTTCGAAAATAGCACGCAATACGCCTCTGCCTATTCTACCCAGACCATTAATTCCTACGCGAACCGTCATCTCTTCATTCAAAAAATTTAATTATAGAGGATATCACTTGATATTTCATTTTATTCTTTTGACTGCTAATTGGCAGTTTTAACCTTAATATATTAATATTCACCTTGACTAAAGAACTATAATACTGTATTATTTTATCAATAGTATTGAAACTTTAATAGGAGGCTAATTATGTTATTACAGAGGATCATTATAGATCAATTAGAAAAAATTTCAGGCCAATCATTTCTACACAAACTTGCTACCGATAAAGAATATTTTAAGGAAGTGTCAAGGTATTTGGAAGAAAATCATAAGATGAGCTTAGAAGAGTTTATAATTAGCGTTTATAGATCAAGTGGAGGAGATGTCAATTTTCGTGATTATAAGGATGAGGCAGCATTATATTCTGCATCAGAAAACGACAATCAAGATATGGTTCGTATTTTAACATCATGTGGTATAAGCATTGATGACTTTAATTGTGAAATTAGTAATAGAATACAGGAAAAATCTGAACAATCTAGGAGAATTTCATTAAGTAATAATGCTAATGTTTCACATATCTACGAAATAATACGCAGAATTACTAATATAAGAGATGCTTTCCAACATTTGGACCTTAGACACAGTGATAAGAGACCTTTTATTGTTGGGTGTATTACTAGCTTTGTGAGTTTGATGGCTATTAATGCTATTAAAGGTAATTACTATAATGGTCCTGGTAGTCTTACTTGCATTCCTGTTTTCCATGCCAACATGTCAAACTTTTCTGATTTTACTACTGATAGAATTAATACCTTTGCTAGCTTTATTATTGGAACAATAGCATATAAGGCCGCACAAAACATTTCTACGTTAGTAAGAGATGTTTCTAGTTTACTCCATAATAGATTGGAAGTGCAAAAAAATGAATCAGAAATCGCTAGATATAAAAAAATACAAGAGAACGTTATCTCTATTCTGTCAGAAGTAAAAGTAGGATCAAATTTGTCTAGAGATATCAATTGTTGATGTTACCTGAGTACAGATTTTTCTCATATCTCAATACTTTCTAGACTGTTATTGAGTGCTTTCACATCTGAGTTTTCCTACTGTCATCCCAGCGCGTGACGCTGGGATCTTTATTGCTTTCATAGTCTCATTTATTATTTTGTAACTAAAAAAAATACTTTCCCTTTTTAGAGAACTGCATATAATAGATTTGACATTGCAGTGCGTTGTGCAAACAGAATTCCCAATACTATAACCTACAGGAGGCCTTATGAATAAGAAATTTCTCTATTCACCATTGTCAATAAAAAGTATAGGAGAAAACGGTGTATTTTCTGGTTATGCGAGCGTTTTTAACATAGTTGATAAACAAAATGATCTGATATTGCCCGGAGCATTTAAGGAAAATTTAAACAGAAATAAAATAAAACTCCTTTGGCAGCATAATCCTGACGAACCTATAGGTAGCATCATAGATATTTATGAAAATGATGTTGGCCTGTATATAACCGCACATTTACTTTTGGGTATTCAGAAAGCAGAAGAAGTGTATTTGATGCTCAAAACTGGGGCAATTAACGGACTTTCCATCGGCTATATACCTATAGAGTATGATGTTGATCATAAAAGTGGAGCTAGAGTGTTAAAACAAGTGGAATTATGGGAAGTCAGTTTGGTCACTTTTCCTGCAAACTTGGCTGCTCAGGTAATCAATGTGAAAAATCAGAACAATGAACAGGAAGTGTTAGCAAGAGCGATAGAAAAAGCAAATGCTGTACTTGCAGACATGTACATTTCTGCTTAAAGTGTATTAGGCGGGCAAAGACTTTACCATAATTTGACACCTGCGTTAGTATTTGTTTAACATTTATACTAATATATATAACTTTATTACTATTAAAATTTTCTGTAAATTAAAGTTAAAAAATAAGGTAATTTTATGCTAAATATTAATAATAAGGTTAATTATGAAATTAATATTAAACGAAAGGAAAAAAAATACAGTTGGTCTACTGTATTTGCTTGGTTATATCTAAAAACGATTGGACGAATATTGCCCAAGAGATGGAATAGATGGGCAGAAAATATTTTGTACTACGATAAAACTACTGCAAACAATGAAGTTCAAACTGATGCTTTTAAGACAATAGATGGAAGTGTTCAAGTTGACTTAAAACCTGAAGTAGCAGTAAGAGAGAGCCAAAGTGGAGTAATAAGTAAGGATGGAGAGGTTCAAACTAATAAAGTAACATTTCACGATATAGCAATGCAGACCGAATACGTCGAAACAACGGATAAAAATAGTGATCAAGCACAGCAGGTTGAAGACTTACAATCAAAAAATGGCTTATTGGAAGTGAAAATTGAAGAATTGCGATCTATAATCATAAGGCTTAAAGCGGACTTACAATCAAAAAATAGCTCGTTAAAAAAGGAAAATAGAGAATTGCAATCTATAATCATAAGACTTAAAAAGAATTATAGAGAATTGGTAGAAGTTACAGATAAACAAGAGAAAGGGTTTTTAGTAAAGTTGAAGGCAAAATCTGAGATGATAGGGTGCCAGGGAAGAGAATTAACTGAACTCAGAGCAGAATTTACCAATAAAATAAACGAGCTTTTTGAAAGGGTGGAAGAAGTCAGGAAAGAAAAATCGAAGAAAAAAAAAGAAGAGTTACAAGAGCAAGTTGAACATCTGAATGCAAAATTAGAAAGAGCAAGAAATGTTGCAATATTTTCTATTGGAGAGCGTACAAAAACACTTGATGAAAATCTGACATTAAAAAATCAACAAATTGAAAGTTCACCAGCTAAAGATGAACAACAAAATGGGAAGTTAACAGAGAAAGATACACAAGGGCAAACAAAAACTAAAGCGCCAGATACAGTGAGTACAGTATCTACTGCAAAATCAACTACTGGTTCTATGAAGTCAAAAATTCCAAAGGGTTTATCTAAGCTTCGTGGGAATGAGAATTGCGATAAATTTTTATCTGATAAAAATAAAGAGTTGAAAAAAAGTTTTTCTGAATTTGAAAAGAAACACTTTTGCCATAACGTGCTTAATGAAACTATAAAGTCTCTATCAAATCAAGATGATGGCAAATTTGAAAGCAGTAAGCTGCTTGAATTATTAGAAAGTAATTTGAAACAATCCGCAAGGGAGATCATAGAAGCTAAGGTTAAAGAAGTTGTCAACGAACATTGTAACATTGGAAAAAATATGGGTAAAGAACTACGAGATGACACGTTAAAAGCCAAGTTGTCACCTTCTGTTAGAAAATGCGTAAAAAAATTAGAATTTAACAAACAAGAAGGGGTAAATAAGATTGTAGACTCTATCTTGCACAGCTTTAATAGCAAGAATAATAATAATAACGACTCAGGAGAATTGCTTAAAGAAATTGTTACAGGAAAATTAACAGAGGCTAAAATGAAATGTTTTTCAAATAAGATTCAAGAGTTACAACTGGCATTAAGCATAAGAGATAAATTTTTATCTCCAGATCAGGGAATGTGTAATCAAACTCAAGGAGGAGTAAACGAATATCAATTAACAGAAAAAGCTAAAAAAGAACATATACCTAATTCCTCTATGAGTTCCCCTAATATTGCAAGCATACATTCATTGAACAGTCAGAAAGCAGTTAGAATAGGCTCTTAGCATAAAGCACCAGCTCCTCTTTTGTTAAAGTGTAGGAGCTATCTTCCCAATGTTGTTTTAGCAATTCCAAGTTTCTACCTAAACTTTTTCCTGGCTGGTGACCTATACTTATTAAATCATCGCCAGATAAAGGAAATTTTGGAATATTGAATGTGTTAGCAAATGAAATGTATTCATCAACATTTTCTCCAGACTCAACACCACAAATTTTCACTAAATCACAATATAATTCTCTACCAAATAAAGATATGTATTTTTTTTGCTCTTTTTCTGAGAGTTCTGTTTTGATATCGTTGGATAATAAAAATAACAGCTTTTTCTTTTGCTTGTTTGAAAGACGTAGAAACTTACTTACATATTCTCCAAGACTTAGCCTGTCATTTTTGGTGGTCCTAAGGAGTAACGCTAATTTTACTAGTGCATCAGTGCCGAAAAGAAGTGACGAAGACAGAATTTCGCATTTTACTTCTTTTGGGATAATCTTTTGCAAAACATCAGATTCTTGCATGCTCTTAAGTGTTGGAAAAGGATCATTGCACTCCAGCAATTTAAGTATTTCATCTCTTATTCTCTCTCCAGAGAGGTTTTGAATCATATGCGAATGCTTTTTGCATACGTTTAGTATTTCATCACTCAAATCTCCGACACATATTTTTGCATGAAAACGAAATGCTCTTAAAATACGTAGATAGTCTTCTTTAATTCTATCTTCAGCGTTGCCTATAAAGTTTAACCTTCGCGCCTTTAAATCCTCAATGCCACCAAAGTAGTCATATATATGGCCATGCTTATCTGCATATAGAGCGTTAAATGTAAAGTCACGCCTTGAAGCATCAGCTTGCCAATTATTAGTAAATTCTACTTTTGCATGCCTACCATCACATTTCACATCATGCCTTAGTGTCGTAATTTCAAAAGACCTCTGATTTAAGATTGCAGTAATAGTTCCATGGTTTAAGCCAGTTGGAATAGTTTTTATATTACGGAGTTTTAGCGCTTTAATTGTTTGATTGGGAAGCAAATTAGTAGCTAAATCGATGTCGTGGACATCACGCTGCAAAATTGAGTCTCTCACACATCCGCCGACAAGCCTAGCCTCACCACCAAATTCCTCTATGGCATCAATAATTAAACTAGTTTCACGGTCAACTTGCATTTAGGTTAGTACGTACTGCAAGTTCATATTATATGAAATGCTTGCAAAAGCCCTATATAAAAATATACAGGGCTATGAAGATTTATTTTACACTTCCAATTGTGATATTTGTTGTTGATGAAATGTTTTTTCTGTTCTTGATTCCTCCATACTACATCTTGGTAAGCTTGAAGGGTTTTGCTGCTCTATGCGCTGCTTTATATCACTAACGCACTGCCCTACAACATCACGAATTTTTCCATCAGCATTTTCTGCCAATAACTTATCAAATCCCTTTTCAACCTCTGCTCTCTCAGAGATATCCTTTGAAAGGTTACAATATTCTAAGATCTCATCTAACTGAAGCTTTTTTGCTAATAGGAAATCTTCTTGTTCTTGCTCTTGTTTAAGTTTGGTTTCCTCTTGCAGTTGTTTTGCTAAACTTTTATTTCTATCAAGCAATGGTTCGAAATGCAATCCGCCTTTGTTTATTATATGCACAATACTACTATCATCATAATCAACTTTATTGTATTCACCTGCACTTTTTGAACCTGAATTGTCTATTAATTCATGCAAAGACAGATCTTGGTTATCAACAGTCTGGTTCTCTATAACATGTAGCTTTACCTTATACTTTTCACAAAGTATTCTGCCTTCAACGTCAGGATCACCCCACCTACTGTTACGCATAATGTCTGCTGTATAATCATCTACAGTTTCACTACGGTGCTGGCCATTGTTATCATGACTATTGACAATTGCATTTGTAAACCACTTTGGTGGATTCTTTTGCGCAAATTCCCTACAATCATTTCTTAATTTTTCGGCAGTAACTTGCTCTCCTGTCTGTTGTTCTAGACTTTGCCTGAACGAGTCAAAAAAACAGCTTCCATTACCAATTGCTTGTCCTACATAGAAATTGTCAGGGTAAGGGTTACTATTTAAAAGAGTTATTTCTTGCCCTGAGATCCTGGGCCTTTTTATTCCAACCTCAACATCATGAAAGTCACTTGGTAGTTTCCGTTTCTTAGCTGTAGTCATAGTTTTACCTTAATTTAAGCTATATATTACTATACCAACAAAATTGTCAATAAGCGACTAATTAAGTATAGCAGAAATTTTTAAATTATGCAATAGTTATAATTTTACATAGCAAATATGAGTTTTAACTGCGGTATAGTTGGGTTACCAAACATAGGAAAATCAACCTTATTTAATGCGCTTACAGAGTCAAGTGCAGCCGAAGCTGCAAATTATCCTTTTTGCACAATCGAGCCAAATATAGGCAAGATTTCGATAAAAGATCAACGTTTGAAACAAATCGCAGCAATTGCAGGCTCAGAGAAGGTAATCTACAACCAATTAGAAGTTGTAGATATTGCAGGTCTGGTAAAGGGTGCGAGTAAAGGCGAAGGGCTCGGCAATAAATTTTTAAGCCATATCAGAGAAGTTGATGCCATCGTTCATCTGCTCAGGTGCTTTACGGATGACGATATCAGCCATGTACACAGTAAAATAGATCCAATATCAGATGCTGAAGTGGTAGAAATGGAATTAATCCTAGCTGATATTGATAGCATAGAAAAAAGGCTTCCTCAATTGGAAAAGAAAGCAAAGCAAGGTGATAAAGAGCTAAAGAGACAACTTGAATTAATGCAAGAGGTATTAGCTACTTTAAAATTAGGTAAACCTGCAAGAAGTTTGGAGAATATCAATGAAGATGAGATGAAGTTGCTTCAATTGCTGACAACAAAGCCCGTTATGTACGTTTGCAATGTTGAAGATACAAATGTTATAACTGGCAATGAATTATCTAAAAAGGTAGAGAGAATGGCAGAGGAAAATAAAAGCAAATTTTATTGCATTTCAGCAAAACTCGAAGCAGATATTGCAAATCTTGATAGTGAAGAGGAAAAACAGAGTTTTTTATCGGAATTTGGCTTACAAGAATCAGGCCTTGATGGAGTAGCGCGTATTATGTATGAAGTGCTGAGTATGATAACTTTCTTTACTGTGGGCCCCAAAGAAGCACGGGCATGGCCAGTAAAAATAGGGTCAACAGCGGATAAGGCAGCAGGTATAATCCACACTGATTTTGAGAAAGGCTTCATAAAAGCAGAAACAATAGGCTTTGCAGACTACATAAAGTATGGAAGTGAATTAGCTTGCAAAGACGCAGGAAAAATTCGCTTCGAAGGCAGAGATTACATCGTGCAAGATGGTGATATAATGCACTTTAGGTTTAATGTGTAGCTTTCTGGGGAGCAGTCCTACGTCATACCGCGATTCATTCGCGGTATCTCTGAGCATAGATCCCGCTAACAAGTAGCGGGATGACGGTTGTCAGGGTGTCATGCAAGTAGCTGACACTGGTTCCTTTATGACGGTGTCATTCCAGTCTGGAATCCAGCTTTTAATACAACCCCTCACCAAAAATATTGTGTTTTAACATAAGGTTAGCTACTTTTATACTCACCAACTTAATCTCTAATCAAAATTCCTGGATCCAAGTAGTCAGGGCACTGGGATGACATCCTCCCTAGCGGAGATTGCTCTCAAATCACAATGTTCGTACAGTAAGCACTGACCACTTTGCTTCAATATTTGCGATGCCCCTGAACAGATACAAAAAATCTATTGTTTTTTTATAAATTAAATCCTAAGGCATTTTTTACTGTAGATTAATCATTTGATTATAGTATCATTTTAATTAAGCTTATGCTTGGGATATTTATGAAAAATATTTTATATTTTATATTATTAGCTGTTGTATTCGGATCACTGAGCCTATTTGCTGTAGAGCAATTTGAAGAAAAGAAAATTGAATCAGTTCATAAAAACGAAAATGTAGGTGTAAGGAAGCAAGATAGCACAAATCAAAAAGATGAGTTAAAAAGCAACGTCGATGCTAAACAAACACAAGAGGCTGAGAGCAAAAGATTAGACGGCACTACCGATAAAGAGAAACTGCAACACAACGAGAACAAAGCTTTCGTGGTTGAAAAAACTATAAGTGAAGGTGAAAGGATTGATAAAGATTTGCCAAATGACCAGCTAGAAGGAAGCACAGACAAATTTGCTCAAAATTTACCAAATGTGGCCAATAAAGAAGTGAATAAAGATTTGAAACCAGAGCCTTTGCCTTTAAGTGCTGATTTAAATGAGAATACAGCTAACCCGCAAAAAAATCTACAAGCTGATCAGAAGATTGATATAAAAGATAATGAACTTTCAAAAAGTGATGCGAGTCAATTATTAGAGGGAAAAAAAGAAAAAGTAGAGAATCAGTCTGAAGAAAAAAAAGTGAAAGAAACAAACAGTAATTCCAAGGACCGCAATAGAGTAAAACCTATAACTAAAAAAGATGAAGAAGAGCAAAGTGAAAAGAAAAGTTTACAAAAATGGACAAAGCTAAACAGAGAACCAATAAAAGAATGGGGTCATAAAGACATACAAAGCAAGTCAATATATAAACGACAATATGATAGCCTTAATGAGCATCTTCCTACAACTGTGTTTATTGATGATTACAGTAAGCAATTTTTTTACTGCATTAAGAAGAACAACTTAACTTGCTTAAGAGGAGTAATAAGTAAGCTAGAAAAAATTGGATTAACAATTCAAGAGATACTAAGGTTTAGAAATAAATTGGGTGATACTCCTCTCATTTATTCAGTTAAACAAGGTGAGGTAGACATAGTGCGCTTTCTCTTATTACAAGGTGCTGATCTTAGAGTAGTTAACAATAATTTTCAATCCCCAATTGATATAGCAATCGAAAAAAAGCAGATCAATATAATAAATGCGATTGCCGAAATGATGCCACATCTTTTGGAGGATAGAAAAATAGACAATAAAGAAAGCTCAGCAATGTACGATTGGGCTGTGAAAACGAAAGAAATACAGTGCGATAAGCAAGATGATTAGATTTTTGATATTAATTTTAGTTGGTCATTTATGTTATGGAAACGAAACAAATGATGAAAAAAATCAGATTAGTGATTTTTTAAACGCTTTGCGTGATGCAAAATACGTATCTTACAGTAAAAAAGACTTTGCTGAATTTTTGGTGCAGTGCCACAAAGAGGGCGTGCCAGAAGATTTTAAGAAAGGTTTTGGTTCTAACTTAAATGGAGCTAATTTTAACCAACTGTACCTAAGTAAATCTGTTTTTGATGGAGTAAGTCTGATTGGTGCCGATTTTTCTAACACCGATTTATCCGATGTGTCTTTCATTGATGTTGATTTACGTGGTGCTAATTTTTCCAATGCTAATTTACATGGCATTAAAATAAAAGGTACAAATTTGAGTTTTACAAAATTTGTTTCTGCAAACTTAACAGATATCGTATTTGATCAGTCTAATGTTAGTTATGCTGATTTTATCAGTTCCGATCTCAAAAAAGTGAGTATGCACAACGTAATTGGTTTGCATACTAATTTCTCGAATGTGAAAATGAATTTCTCCAACTTATCAAACTCGAATGTTAGCCACGTAAATTTTAGTGATAGTGAAATAAACGATACTGTTATGCAGAAAAACAACCTTAATAATGCAAGTTTCTTTGGAGTGGATGCATATAAATTAAAGATACAATTTTCTTCATTAAAAAATGCTAACATATATGGTGCAGAGTTAAAAGAATCAGACTTTACAGGTAGCAATCTTTCCGATGCTTGCCTTAATTCTTCTATCATAATTAACAGTAACTTCGACGAAACTGATTTAAGCAACACACAAATTTCCTATGTGAATGACGATAATTCAAGTTTTGTTCAATCTATACTAAATGGTTCCAAGATAAAACATGCATATGTTTCTGAAGCAAATCTTCATGATGCTGATTTATCCAATATTGATTTTAGTTTTAGTGAACTGCATCAAGTTAATGTCTCTAATGCTGACATTCGTCACGGAAAGTTTCATAATACTAAAGTTGCAAATTCTAACATGAATGGCTCATTTTTTGACCATTCACTATTTACCTCTGCAAAGATAGAAGATTCAGACCTTTCTACAACTTCAATGTATAAGATAAAAATCCAAGACTCTCAAGTTTATAACAGTACACTTTCTCGCCATAATATTGATTCCAGTGAAATAGAAAATTCAACATTCTTTAATTTATTAGCTGATAATTCGAGTTGGTCCAATTTAAAAGTAACTAATTCAAATTTTATTGAAAGCGATTTCAGATCTTCTTTGCTTCACGCTAATGCCTTTAGGAAAACTAGTTTTTTTCTTAGCAATTTGAGTAATTCAACAATTAGTGATATGTCTTTTCTCTCTTCAAGCATATATAAAAGTTCAGTTGCTAATGCTCATTTAACAGGTTGCAAGTTTGATAATTCAATTTTGATTGACAATCAAGGGCAGAAAAAACTTGCAGGCTTAGAAAATGCTATAACTTCGATTAAAGATTTGCAAGAGAAAATATCACAGGGTGAAAAATTTAATGTAAATTATTCTTACTTTGAATTTAAGAATATGAATTTAGAAAATGCCGATTTTTCTAATTCAACATTGAGTAGAGCAAAGTTTGTAAACGTTAATTTGAATAAGGCAAATTTTGAAAAGACCGATTTGCGCTATACTGTCTTTGATAACTCTTCTCTCATTGGCACCAACTTATCAAATTCTAATTTAGAAGGTTCTAGCTTTTTAAACTCTGATCCAAAAAGCACCATGTTAAAAAATGCAAAGAAAAATGACCGTAAAAAGTGAGGGCGTATTATTGGTTCTATCCTCCCCTTCTGGAGCTGGAAAAACTACTATATCAGCAAAATTACTTGAGCAATCAACTAATTTAGTTAGGTCTGTTTCTATGACTACACGCAAGCCTCGCCCCGGCGAAATAAATGGAAAAGACTATTTTTTCGTTACCGAAGAAAAATTTCACGAGTTATGCAAAGCTGGCCAAATGCTTGAATACGCCAAAGTTTTTGAGAATTTTTATGGTATACCAAGAGATTTTATAGAGCAAAACTTAAGCAATGGAATAAGCGTTTTACTCAGCATAGACTGGCAAGGAGCATTTCACTTATTCAAGCTCATGAGAAAAAAAGTTGTAAGTGTTTTTATACTTCCCCCTTCAATGGAAGAGCTTAGGTTGCGTTTGCAAAAGCGTAATAGTGATGATGCAAGCGAAATAGAGCGCAGATTAGCCGAAGCTCAAAAAGAGATAAGCAAACGTGATAAATATGATTATGTAATAATCAATGATGATATTGATAAAAGTGTAGAAGAGATAAGCTCCATACTAAATAAAGAAAGACTTAAAAAACTAAAAGAAAAACCAAGTCTGGAAGACTGATAAAAACATCAATTTGGATATTTGCAGCTATAGTTTCTTATCCTATTTTAGCCAGTAGCACGTTTCGCAGTTTAGCTATATTTATTATTTTTTAAGATTAAATGGTTAAAATAGTAGCAACTGTTCAAGTGAGGATTTGACTATGATAACAGATTTTCTAATAGAAACTAGTTTTCTGCCTTTCCACCTATACATATACAACGTTTAGCTCAATTTAAAAGTCAAACTTCTTGGTTGTTAGTTTAGTGCTGACAACTTAAATAGCTTTTAATATTGAGGTTTTAGTATGGGTATAGATATAACTGCACTAACTACTAATGCAGATAAATTAGGTGAATGCATAGATAAAAATAAAAAGCAAGAGCAGGATAGAAAAGACGAGCAATTGTATGGCATTATAGAGAGAAAGGTAAAAAAAGAAGAACACAAGCGTGAAAAACCAAGAGGTCAAGATGGAACCCTCAAGGAGTGTAAAAGGTTATTCAAGGAAGGTGCTAGCCCTGAAGTATTAACTAAATTAGAAGAATCACTTAGAGAACAAGAAAAATATTATAGGTATTATGTCCAATGCTTCCTTCCAGTGCTAGATAAAGCAATAGAACGATCGAAAAAAATATCAAATGAAACAAAAAAGCAAGTAATTTCTAAAATTACTGACAATAGCAGATATTGTTTTACCCACAACCGTAGGGACAGCGAAACAGAGAGTGGCTACGGCAGTGATGTTGGAGATGATCATGAAGTAAATGGAACAACGGACAACGACGCTCTATTACTAAAAGCGATCAAAAATGGAAATAACAGGAAATTTAGAAAATATCTAAAAGATTGTACGGATATTAGCAGCATAAAAGATGAAAAAGGAAATAATATTTTACACCTCATTGCGTCGTTGGAAAAGAAACAGAAATGCAAGTTTCTGGGTACCCTAATAAAAACGGTCACCAAGGAAGATCTAGCACAACTTGTTGATAGTGAAAATCAGGACGAAAAAACTCCTCTTCAGGTGGCACTAATTAACAAGATAACAAAAGAAAAACATGAGTCTCATACAATCCAAGATAACGATAACACACTTAAGTTTCTTACAAAATTGTTAGAGCATGGGGCCAGCTCTGATAATTTAGAATTATCTACAGAAGAATTACAAAACTTAAAAGAGGAGCAAAAGACATACTACCGTAATTTCTTAGAAAAATTAGCAGAGCAAGGAAAGAAATCTAAATTAAAGCCAGAAATAAGAATCAATACAGAAGCAAAAATTAAAGAAATTATACCACATACCATAAATACTCCAGATAGTAATGATAATTATCTATTACATCCAGTAATTAAAAATAGTGATAAAAAACTTTTTAAAGAACTATTGGAAAAAGGTGCGGATATTAGCCTTAAAGACACAGATGGTAACAATGCTTTACACTTGATTGTTAAACCTGAAACAAAACAAAAACTTAAACTTCTCAATATATTGCTAGAAACAGGCCAAAAAGAACAATTTATAAAAGCTGTAAATGATAAAAAAGAAGGGCAAACACCGCTCCATCAGATACTCCAGCGCATACAAGAGAAGAGTGAGAACCGATCACTTAAGAAATTTGAAAAAACTAAAAGGTATGAAACCCTAGAACTATTGCTAAAAAATGGTGCAGATATTACTGTGCAAGATAAAGATGGAAAAAATGCTCTGCACTATATTGCTTCATTCAAAGGAGAACAAAAAGTTGCATGTTTGAAGTTGACTTTAGGTAAGGATGAATTTAGTAAGGCTATAAATGCTGTTAACGGGAAAGAGCAAACACCGCTCCATCAGGTACTCCAGCGCATACAAGAAAAGAGTAAAGAACCTTCATTGAAAAATAAAATAAAAAATGTAGTAAAAAAAGAATTTAAGGATACTGGCAGGTATAAAACCTTAGAGTTATTTCTACAAAACGGTGCAGATATTACTGTGCAAGATAAAGATGGAAAAAATGCTCTGCACTATATTGCTTTACTAAAAGGAGAACAAAAAGTTACATGTTTAGAGTTGATTTCAAATAAAGATGATGCTGTAAATACTACTAACAAGGAAGGGCAAACACCGCTCCATCAGGTACTCCAGCGCATACAAGAAAAGAGTAAAGAGCCTTCATTGAAAAATAAAATAAAAAATGTAGTAAAAAATGTAGTAAAAAAAGAATTTAAGGATACTGGCAGGTATAAAACCTTAGAGTTATTTCTACAAAATGGTGCAGATATTACTGTGCAAGATAAAGATGGAAAAAATGCTCTGCACTATATTGCTTCATTCAAAGGAGAACAAAAAGTTACATGTTTAGAGTTGATTTTAAATTCGGTGGAAAAAGAGAAATTTAGTAAAGCTGCAAACGCCGCTAACGAAAAAGAACGCACACCACTACAAGTAGCGCTAATTACTAAGACGACAAAAGATAAACATAATTTGGTCAATCCTAAGAGCCGTGATAACACGATCAAGTTCTGTGTAAAATTATTGCAAAATGGTGTTGACCCAAAGCAGTTAATACTACCCGAAAGATTATGGAGCAAAGAGTATTATAAAACTATAAAAGGAATAGAGAAATCAATGGGTAGAGCGCTTATTCCAGATGATATGAGAACTGAACTGAAGTGCAACTTTGGCAGGAAGTTAAAAGCACGCGATATTGTGAAGTACATCAATAATGTTGCTTGTAAAGCAGTGACAACGCTTGTATTTGCTGCTTTAGCCTGTGCAGCAATATTCAGTGCTTCTCAAGGAATTATTACAATTGCAACTGCCTCATCTATTATAGCAGTTATTGGAGTTTGTTATCTTATTTACTTGAATTTAGAAAATATTTATGAAGGATTTGGAAAAATTAAAGGAAAGTTTACTGAAGAAAAGCAACTTACACTTCAAGATAACGCACCAAAAAATGATACACAATGCAATAACTCTGTTAAAGATATAGAAAATAAGTCCAACGATTTAGAAGAGCAAGAGGTGCAAAAATCATCAAATCAATCAGAGCATACTGAGAGTCCTCCAGACACTAAAATGAGTGCCATATCAATAAACTCGTTGAAAAATTGTGTAGGGATAGTGTAACTAGTAAACCCTCTTCTCTGGCGCTATGAAATCAATCTCACCGCTCAGAGTTTTTTCAGCCACTTTTTTATAATCAATTTTTACGTTAATTTGCCCTTTCTTTTCTTCAAGCCACGCTATAGTGTGCTTCATCCAGTTTTTGTCATCACGTTCAGGAAAGTCTTCACGAGCATGGGCACCTCTGCTTTCCTCGCGATTAGCTGCGCATTCCATGGTAATAACCGCTTGTGGGATCATGTTAGCAAGCTCCAGTGCTTCAACTAAATCACTATTCCACATCATACTGCGATCCTCAAGTGAAATATCAGGCATCATTTTTGCTACCTTTTTTATAGCTTTTTTGCCTTCTTCTAAAACTTCAGCAACACGGAACACTGATGCGTACTTTTGCATAGTGTTCTGCATTTCGCTGCGTATTTTTGCTACTTTTAGCCCACCGGAGGCAAATCGCATTTTATTAAATCTATCTACTATCCAGTCTGTGCAGTCTGAATGCAATTTTTTATGTGGTGTACCGGATTTTAGTTTCTCTCTTGCTCTGAGCGCTGCAGCTCTACCAAAAACCACAAGATCAAGAAGCGAGTTAGAACCAAGTCGATTTGCACCGTGCACAGAAACACATGCAGCTTCTCCAATTGCAAATAGTCCATCTACCACTTCTTCCTTACCTTGCTTCAGCGTGATCACTTCTCCATAATAATTGGTTGGAATGCCACCCATGTTATAGTGAACAGTCGGAATGACCGGTATTGGATCTTTAGTGACATCAACTCCAGCAAAAGTTCTTGCGGTTTCGCTGATGCCCGGCAATCTGAGTTTTATTACTTCCGGATCAAGATGCGCTATAGTTAAATACATATGATCTTTTTTTGGTCCAACCCCCCTTCCCTCTCTAATTTCAATTGTTATTGCGCGACTTACCACATCACGGGAAGCTAAATCTCTTGCTTTTGGTGCGTAACGTTCCATAAACTTCTCGCCCTGAGAATTAACGAGGTACCCCCCTTCACCACGGCATCCTTCTGTCATCAAGCACCCTGAGCCATATATTCCTGTTGGATGAAATTGTACAAATTCCATATCTTCAAGTGGTAATCCAGCCCTTACTACCATGCCATTACCATCACCTGTGCAGGTATGCGCACTTGTTGCAGAGAAATAAACACGTCCATATCCACCTGTTGCTAACACCACTCTATGCGCACGAAATCTATGTAATGTGCCGTCGCATAGCGACCAAGCAAGAACTCCGCAGCATGTTTCGCTATCCATAATTAAATCAATCACAAAGTATTCAACAAAAAATTCAGCGTTGAATTTAAGACACTGCTGATATAGAGTGTGAAGGATTGCGTGCCCAGTCTTATCTGCTGCCGCACAAGTGCGCTGCGCTGATTTTCCTTTACCAAAGTGAGTTGTCATTCCACCAAAGGAACGCTGGTATATTTTGCCATCTTCTGTACGAGAAAAAGGTACGCCAAAATTTTCAAGTTCAATAACAGCTTTAGCAGCGTTTTTACACATATATTCTATTGCATCTTGATCACCAAGCCAGTCTGAACCTTTTATTGTGTCATACGCATGCCAGCGCCAATCGTCTTCACCGATATTACCTAAAGCTGCACTAATTCCGCCTTGTGCTGCAACTGTATGACTTCGTGTAGGGAAAATTTTAGAAATGCAGGCAACTGAAAAATTAGTTGCAGCCATCCCAAGCGTTGCTCTGAGCCCTGCTCCACCTGCACCTACTACTACCACGTCATACTCATGTTCTATGATCTCATACGCTGACTTATCCATATTTACTTATTTTATCATTACAGGCTTATGATATCACAGAAGTAGAAAAAATCTATACAAGTTTTCTATAGTTAAGACGTCATGCCGCCGCGGCGCTAACAAGTAGCGGGATGACAGCAATCCTACGTCATACCGCCGCAGTATCTCAGCCACTAACACGTAGCGGGATGACGAGCTTATTGTCATGCCGCCGCGAACCGTCATACCGCGATTCATTCGCGGTATCTCTAGATCCCGCTAACAAGCAGCGGGATGACGATTGTCGTTTAGCTATAAACATTAAGAAATTTACCAAACGAAAAAAAAGGCAAAAGAAGCCCCGTGGTTATTATCCGCTTTAAAATATTGGCGTTTTTTATGTTTTAAACGCTTGACAAGCGAAATTCAGCTGCTTTTAATTGCAACTAACCTACGCTGCAAATGTTTAAGAAATTTACCAAGCAGAAAAAAAGACAAAGAATCCCCGAGTTAGCTAGTCTTTTACTATCTTTGTCGAGTATTGGCATTTTTTGATGTCTTGTAACGCTTTGTAAGCGCGTTCAGCTTATTTAGATAAAAATCTAGATGTAGATGAAGTTTTGTAAAGACATACAGTATCTATATACTGCAAAAAATTAAACATAAGACGCCGATACATTAAGTAATCCTTACCTTTTAATCTGCAGATTGGCGAAAGCAAATACAATAGCTTCACTGTCATGATAAAGGGGCTGGCAAAGCTTGTCAAGAAATTTTCTTATTTCATTTAAATTGCTTGTAACCTTCTTATACACTCATCTTTACCAAGAATCACCATGATATCAATGATTCCAGGTGCATCCATTACTCCAGTTATAGGGGCGCGTAATGAGTGGTATACATCGCTTATTTTCATATCGTGCAATTTTGCACATTCCTTGATCTGAGAAGATAAAAAACCCTTATTCCAATTTTCATCACCGATCTTTGACAGAAATGACGCGAGTAACTTGATTATATCGAGGTTAGATTTGACAATTTGCTCAGCCTCTTCACTTAAATCAAGTGGCGGATCTTGAATATAAAATTTTGCTAAATCCAATAATTCGGTCAGGTAGTTTGCTCTTTTTTTTAGCTCTGTCAGTCCCTGCAGTAAATAGCCCTTTTTTTTGTCAGTTAGAGTATTTTCTCCAAGCATTAGAGTCAGAATATCTTCATTGCTCATATTACTAATATAGTGGTTATTCAAATGCTCCAGTTTTTTGAAATCGAGCCGTGCAGGTGAACGACCAATACTTTCTAAATTAAACCACTCTATTGCTTGCTCATCGCTAATAATCTCATCGTTGCCGTGACTCCAGCCAAGTCTCAGCAAGTAATTACGCATCGCTTTTGGCAATATTCCCATCTTTTCATAATCGCAAACGCTTGTTGCACCATGCCTTTTGGATAGCTTATTCCCATCTTCCCCATGGATAAGCGGCACATGTGCAAAGCGTGGAATGTCAAAATCAAGAGCCTGGTATATTAGCAGATGTTTAAAGGTATTAGTGAGATGGTCAGAACCGCGTATTATATCAGTTATTCCAGCATCATGATCGTCAATTACGACAGCAAAAATATATGTTGGAGTGTTGTCAGAGCGTAAGATCACTATATCATCAAGCTGGTTGCTATTTACTTTGATTTGGCCGTATATTTTATCATCAATAACGATCTCTTGCGAATCTGGCACTTTAAAGCGGACAACTGACCTCACACCCGATGTCATTCCAGCGCGTGACCACATATTTTCTTCTGGATCCCAGTGTCGGCTACTTGGATGACAAGAAGGAGGTTTTGTAGTACATTTATGCTTGTATATCTTGCCCTCTTCTCTTGCTTTTATTTTCTTTTCTGCAACTTCATCCTCAGGGCAATAACAGTGATACGCCCTACCCTTCTCAACTAAAAGGTTTGCTACTTCTTTATGCCGCTCTATTCTTTTTGACTGATATACTATTTCCCCATCATAGCTCACACCGAGCCATCTTAGCCCTTCTATAATTGCATCAATTGCTTCTTTCGTTGAACGTTTTCTGTCGGTGTCCTCAATTCTTAGCAAAAACCTGCCACCATGATGCTTTGCATAGAGCCAATTAAATAACGCAGTACGAGCCCCACCAATGTGCAAAAACCCTGTTGGTGATGGAGCGAATCTCGTGACTACGTCTAGCATGTTATTGTTACAGTAAAGTATAGGCTATGATACCTAAAATCCACGTTTGTAACAATGTAGAATTTATTTATCCTGAGAGATTAAATTTTCTTTATTTTTAATAAATCGTGTTGTATAATTTAGTGTTGGTTAAATATAGCGAGGTGAGTTATGTATGAACTTGTAGATATAGCAAAATTGCTTTCAGATAATGAAGCTAATATCAATTGGCATTACACCGGCCCATTTGATAAAACAAAACAAAGAATTAGGGGAGATAATCTCCTGCATTTAGCTGCAAAAACAGGAAAGGTTGATAAGTTTTTATCTATTTTCAAGAAAAGTGTTGAAAGTAATGTTCATTTGTTAGAGTACAATAAAGATCATGAAAATCCATTTCATATAGCAGCAGAAGTGGGGATATTACCAAGTGTAGTAAAAGGAATATTCAAGCATTTGGAGTCTGAAAAAACTAACCCAAATTGTGATCCGAAAAAATTAGAAAATGTCAAAAATTATGTTAAAGAGGCATTGTGCAATAGATGTGCGCTAGATCAATCTAAAAAGACTCCTCTTGACTGGGTTAGTAAGACAGTCAAAAAAGAAATAAAAGAAATCGCAGGCATAAAAGACAGCTTTATATGTAACCAGAAGTTTCGCCTATGCTTATATATAGTAGGAGCGATAGCATGTATTGCTGCTTTATGTTTGTCTTTATACTTTTTATTTTTAGTTTCTCAGTCTCTTGCATTGGCTTCGATGGCTGGGATAATTTCTGGTGGGGCTGCGTATCTGTCAGGCAAAGTATTTAGTGAGATACATGACTTGCATGACGTGAGCACTCCAGTAGAAACTTTTAGTAATGCGGATCTTGCAAGGATATAACAAAAAATTGCAGGCAATGATATAGAAATTTACTTTCTCAAGCTAAGAAAGTATACTGATAAGATGACGGAAAAGAAGTACAGTAAGATTTTAATAGCAAACAGAGGAGAGATTGCCTGCAGGATTATCAGAACTGCCCATAAGATGGGTATATCTTGTGTGTGCATATACTCGGATGCAGATGTAAATTCTGTGCATGTAAGGCAAGCAGATGAGTTAAGATATATCGGCCCTTCGCCTTCTTGCCTCAGTTATTTAAACATTGAAAAAATATGTGAAGTAGCAGTTGAAACAGGTGCTGAGGCAGTTCATCCTGGCTATGGTTTTTTAGCAGAAAATCCAGATTTTCCACGTGCTCTTCAAAAACATAATATAGACTTCATCGGCCCCAGTGCAGAAACAATAGAAGTTACAGCCAACAAAATAACAGCAAAAGAAGCGGCAAAAAAAGCTGGAGTGAATGTAGTGCCAGGATATATGGGTAAGATTAGCAACGCTGCCCACGCAGCTCAAGTTGCTGAAGAAATTGGCTTTCCGGTTATGCTTAAAGCTGCATCAGGCGGTGGTGGCAAAGGAATGCGAATTGTAAACTCCAAAAAAGAAATTGAACTAGCATTTACATCAGCCACAAATGAAGCAGAGAAAAGTTTTAAGGATGGCAGTATCTTTATAGAGAAATATATAGAGTTGCCAAGACATATTGAAATACAAATCATAGCAGATAAATATGGCAATATAGTTTGTCTTGGAGAAAGAGAATGCTCGATACAAAGGAATAATCAGAAAATAATAGAAGAAACGCCAAGTCCATTCATTAGTGAAGAAGTAAGACAAAAAATGTATGTTCAATGTGTTTCTCTGGCAAAGCAAGTTGGCTATTTTTCAGCAGGCACTGTTGAGTTTGTTGTAGATAAAGACCAAAACTTCTATTTTCTTGAGGTAAATACGAGATTGCAAGTTGAGCATCCAGTAACAGAATTTATAACTGGAATAGACATAGTAGAAGAAATGATTAGAACTTCCTGTGGAGAGAAATTGAGATTCAATCAGGATGATATTAAACTTACTGGTTCTGCAATAGAAAGTAGAATTTGCGCTGAAGACCCATCGAAGAAATTTTTCCCTTCCAGCGGAAGAATAAAATATTACGATAAACCGGGTGAAAATGATTATGTAAGAATAGATGATGGAGTTGCTGCAGGTTCAGAAATTAGCACGTTCTATGACTCAATGATTGCAAAAGTTATAACATATGGAAAAGATAGAGTAGAAGCGATTAGCAGAATGCAAAAAGCATTGTCTGAATGCTATATAGAAGGAGTAACAAATAATATAGAATTTCTAGAATCCATCTTCCATCACCCAAATTTTATCGCAGCAAAGCTCCATACGAGATTCATTCCAGATCATTACCCTAGTGGGTTTCACGGCGATTTTGTTGCAGAGGAGTATATTAAAATATTTATTTTCACTGCGTTATATGTTCATTTGGAAAATGAAGAAAGGTACCATCATAAAGCAGTGAATGAAACATCTCAGGTGTCATTCCAGTGCGTGACACTGGAATCTAGTAAAAAAGAAGGGGCACCAGTATCAGCTACTCGGATGGCAGGTGACCGTGCAAGAGATTTATTCATAGTGAATATAAATGACAATGAGTACTCCGTAAATGCAAAATACCAAGATAATATATTAATAACAGTATATAATCACAATAAATACTCCGTTATAGGCAAGTGGAAATCAAGTTATAGATTGCTATATATCACAATTAATGACGATACCAATATAGCACTTAAAATAGAAAGACAAGGCAGCAAGTACTTCATAAGACATGCAGGCATGAAAGCTGAGTGTTGTATATTTAAGCCTCATGTAGCTGAATTAAGTAGGTTAATGCTAAATAATGAAACAGAAGGGATTTCAGCAGATGCTGTAAAATCCCCAATATCTGGTTTATTAGTTAAATTACACGTAAATGTAGGAGATCAGGTAGAAATAGGACAACCTTTATTTGTTGTGGAAGCGATGAAAATGGAAAATATTATATGTGCTGAAGCAGCAATGGTGATAAAAAATATTCCCGTTCAAGAAGGAAAAAATGTGCAGATCGGTGATGTAGTCTGCTTTCTTAAATAACACAAGAAGTACAAACTTGACCCAAACAAGATAAATGAAAACACTTGATGAGCTATGGCAATGGCTATTGGTATGTGTAACAAAAGAGTAACCACTCCTAAAATTATCTGAATGATGATGGAGAGCAGCATAATATATACCGGTTTTACGCTAGCATTTTTTACTGTGAGTATTACTACCAAAGTTAGTATTAGCAATGCCAGTGCTCGATGTATAAATTGCACTGTCGCTCTGTTCTCAAAGATATTCAGCCATATAGGCTGTAAGAAAAATAAATCTTCTGGAACGATTTGTCCGTCCATTAGTGGAAAGGTATTGTAAATCAAACCAGCATTTAATCCCGCAACAAATGCGCCGAAAATTATTTGTATTACAATTAGGACCAAAATCATCCTTGCGTAGTATATAGTGTTACCACTAACCTTAAGTTTTGTTTGTTGTGGCCTTATCTGATAATCAAAAAATTGATATGACAATAATGCAAAGATAACTAATGCTAATAATAAGTGAAGTGCGAGCCTATAGTGGCTAACATGAGGCTTGGCTACCAAGCCGCTTTTTACCATATACCAACCAGCAAAAGCTTGCAGCGCTCCAAATAACAAGACTATCAATAGCCTTATTATTACCTTTTTAGATATTTTTCTTCTTAATGTAAAATATATAAATGGCAGGACAAAAACTAAACCTGTTAGTCTTGCAATTAATCTATGCACATACTCTATTAAGTATATAGCGCGAAACTCCTCCATACTCATACCATAGTTGAATGCTTTATACTCAGGTGTAGCTTCGTATTTTAATTTTTCTTGTAGCCAGTCTTGCTCATTCAGTGGTGGTAATGTTCCAGTGATGGGTTTCCACTCCGTGATTGACAATCCCGCTCTTGTAAGTCTGGTAAATCCACCAATTCCTACCATAAGAATTACCATGACCGAGCAGAGAAAAAGCCAAATGGCTACAGGTTTTGCTTCCATAAACCATGTTTAGTTTTGTTCCATCGCTCAGGGTAAAGAATAAACTCCCACAAGGCAAGAAAAGCTGCAGAACCAACAAAAAGATTCAATAGCAAAATTCCCTTAAATCCAGTGTGTTTATAAAGAGACTTTATATTTTTTAAATGAACAATATAAGTTTGCATATAGCCTTTGATCCAGCGCGCTCTTTGCTTAATCCAAGCAAATACAGCAATTGGTGACTCTTCCAATGTTTCTGAGTCAATCATCCTGGTTTTATATCCCATTTGCGCAAGTCTCAAACCGAGGTCAGCATCTTCGGTAACACTATAAGCATCCCAGAAAAACATTTTTCTTAGAATTTTTACTGAAAAATGATTACTGCTACCACCCAAAGGCATTGGCATGTTCATTTTTTGGAATCCAGGCAATAAGTATTGAAACCAGTTCATATACTCCAGAGAAAAGGATTTTGTGAGAAAATTACAATCACAATTATAGTAATTTAATTTCGCCTGTACACAGGCTAACTTATCGTCGCCCTTATTAAATTCAATCAGTGCTTTTTTTAACTGCAATGGGTCTGGTTTATCGTCCGCATCATATATTACTGCATACTTTCCTCTAGCAAAGCTCATAGCATAATTGCATGACTTGGCTTTTGTTCTAGGCAAAGAATGAGGCACTTTTATTACTTCAAAATACTGCGGTAAAGTGTACTTTTCTATAGCTGCTAGCGTTTCTTGGTCATCACTTTCTACCTGAAGCTTCACATCTAATTTTGATTTTGGATAATCCAAACTTTCAATGCTTTCGATCAATTGCTCTATCACTGCACTTTCTTTAAAAGCAGGCAATAAAATAGTATATATAGGAAAATCTTCTTCATTCAGCTTACTATAATCCACTTTTTGATTAGAGGTTTCACATAAGTTAAAAATTGTAGCTATAAACTTGAATAAATAACTAGAACATCCGATTATAAATATCAACATCAAAGCAAAATATGTATATTTCTCTGTTAGTGTTAAAATTGAAGTTACAATAAAGAAAGAAGCAAAAAATATTGAGCTTAGTTTAATGCTTTTAGCTGAAAAATTAGGATTCTTGTAATATAAGTAGTTGCTTGCAAATTCTGAAATACCAAAGTGCGAGTTAAGAAGATTTAAAATCTGTTCGCTATCCACTTTTATTAATACATAGTCAATACCGTAATGAGCTTCGACCCAACGGTTGATATCTCGGCTTGTGTCTTCAACCATAAAAAAAGTAGTATTATTTAATTTTTGCCAAGGAATTATATTAAATTTATAGTAAAAAAGTTTCTCTGGCTCTTTGCACAAACTAGAATCAAACTTAATTTTTTCTACATTATCAGCTTGAAGTATAGGCAATTGTTGCATTGAACCTAATGCAATTTTTTATTTAAGTCACGTGAAAATGAAGATATGACCTCGCTACTACGCTTATCATCTTTACGTTCATGCATTATTTTTTTTACAGCATCAGCAGCTATATTCACTGTGTTAGTCTGTAAATCCCCAAGAGCTTTTTCAACTTGGTCAGTGACTTTCTTCAAGTTAGAATGGGCATTGTCATCTAATGTCTGATCTAGCTGCTGTCTATTGTGCTTAATGATACTATTAGCTTTATCAAGTGCTTCATTCATCATTTTATTAACTTCTGCATCTAATTCTTTGTATTTTTTAGAAGATTTTTTGTAATACTCCAACATATCTTTCCTGAATTTTTCAGTTTCTTCACTTGAAAATTTGCTTTTGTTACGCTTATTGTTAAGCGCATTTTTTATCACTTTCTTTAGCAATTTATACGAAAGGACAAAACTTACCAAGAAGGCAAGACCGATAATCAGTGATGTAGACATAAAAACCCCTAAAATTCTTTGGACACCAAGTCAGCAATAAATTCCTCTTCAATTTCATAATTAGTCAATTTAGTATAATAAATTAAAGCAATACTAGTAGCCATTTGTTTTAACTGATCAGTATATTCAGATTTAAATTCTGCCACTTTTTTTTCAATAAGCTTGCTCTTTTTTTTGTCTTCCTCTTCTAATATATTCTTAACATTAGCTCTCATTTCTTCTACCTGAGCAAGTGCATCATCTATGATTTTTTTTGCCTGTATTCTAGCTTGGTTTAAAGCGGCATTATACTTGGCAACCTGATCTTCCGTGAGTCTTAAAAGATGAACAGAACTATTAAAAGAATCCAATACTTCTTTACTTCTAGTGCTTATTATTTCATCTAACTTTGGCAAAAATAAACAACTTACTACGAAAAAAAGTGAAGAGAAAAAAATTAAAAACCAAAAAACTTGAGAAAAGAAGGTTGAAACATCAAGCTGTGGCATCTGTTAAGCAGCAAATATTAATAACATTGCAAGTACAAACGCAAGCAATCCCATGATTTCAACCATGGCAGCACCAATATAAACATAACTTTTCATTTTACCTTCTGATTCAGGGTTTCTCGCAATCCCATTTAACATAGCAGAGAAGATATTAGCTATACCTAAACCAGCACCGAGCATTCCAAACACAGCTAAACCAATTGCTATAAACTTTAAAGCTACTAAATCCATATATTACCTTTAATTATTTCTTTATAATATAATTGTAAAATATTCTACAAGGAAGTCAATTACTTTACTGCATCTGACAAATATACACATGTTAATATAGTAAATATATAAGCTTGTAAAATTGCAACAAATACTTCAAATCCTATCAATGCAATTATGAACAAAAACGGCGCAGGAGTGAAAAATATGTTCATATTTACAATAAACCCTGCTATCACTTTGATGATTGTATGACCAGCAATCATATTTGCTGCAAGCCTTATTGATAGGCTAACCGGCCTTACTAAATAAGCAAACAACTTAATAATAATTATTATAGGTGCAAGCCACGAAGGAGTTCCTTTTGGTAGCAATATGCGTAAAAATTCTACTCCCCTTTCTTTAAATCCAACAATCGTTATATAAATAAAAACCACCATCGATAAAGCGAAGGTGACTATCACATGACTTGTGACCGTGAAACTATAAGGAAGAACACCAACCAAATTACATGATAAAATGAAAATAAACACTGTAAATATCAATGGAATGTGCTGCAAGCCTTTGCTTCCAGTGTTATTTTCTATTATTGAAATAACAAAATCATATACATACTCAACTGCAGCTTGCAAATATCCTGGTATTACTGCCCCCTTCTTTATTCCAAAAAGCAAAAAGAGTATCACCAATATCACCGAAATCATCGTGAAAAGAGATGAATTGGTAAAGCTTACGTCATACCCAAATAACCTAGGTAACTCTATTACCGTATATACTTTAAACTGTTCCAGCGGATTTAATGCCATTTTAATCTGAATTATAAACAGTAAATAAAGTATGAATTTTATAGGACAAAGTCAAGAATTAAGATAAGGCTCTGTATTATTATAACATTAACATATTAACAAAATATGTAATTAGAATGTTAATTACAGTCAGCTCTGTATTTTAAAATTTACTAATCTTGTTAAATTATTCAATATCTTGACTTAATATCTTATTTTGATTATAATTTAATTTTTAGTGAGGTATATAATGAACGAAATAGATTTTATTAACACTAATCATCCTTTAAATTTGGAGCAGGAATTTGGTAACGGATACATCGAATCAGTAGATTGTTTCCTTGACGAAGATACTCGCGATTATTACATAGGACTCAACAATGCAATAATACACTTCTTTTTTGATGGTAACATTGATGAGGATGCCTGGGATTATGAAAGTCTTAAATTCTTTCTGGAGATAGATTTAAAAGGTGATATAGAAAAAATTCTTTCTCTTCGCAAGAAGATATAAAGTTACAAAAGCTTCTACATCATAAACAATGATGTAGAAGTATTCCACTACAACAAGCTTTAAAAGCACTACATTTTATATTACAATAACTTTTTTGTTTCTTGTTAGATCGATGAAATTCACGTTATCTTGGTTACTGGAGTATTTAGAAACCAATGCTAGTTTAGAAGAAATTACCGATAAATTAACTCACATAGGGTTAGAAGTAGAAGATGTGATCGACAATACAAAATTAGCTGGTTTTATTGTTGCAGAAGTATTAGAGGTGATACAGCATCCAAATGCTGATAAATTAAAATTATGTAAAGTAGATGACGGAAGTAAAATTCTACAAATAGTTTGCGGAGCAAACAATGTTAGAGAAGGTATGAAAACTGTGCTTGCATCTCTTGGTAGCACATTGCCAGAAAGTGATTTCACAATCAAGCCTACAAAAATACGAGGAGTGCTAAGTGAAGGGATGCTCTGCTCTGCTTCTGAACTTGCGTTGGTTCAAGAGGAAAGTGAAGGAATAATCGAGCTTTCCGATGATTATAAAGTAGGGGATAAATTTTTCAATTGTGACCCTGTAATTGATATAAATGTTACCCCAAACCGTGGAGATTGCTTAGGCATTTATGGAATAGCTCGCGACCTTGCTGCAACTGGAATTGGGACATTAAAGACTTTAAGCATTCCACAACTTACCAGCTTCATAAATTCACCAATCGATGTTGAAGTTACTGACGGGGAAAGTTTTATTAGTGGAATATACATCGCCAATGTAAAAAATCAAGAAAGCCCAAAATGGTTAAAAGATAGGCTGGAATCGATAGGAATGCGCTCCATTTCTGCAATAGTTGATATCACGAACTATATTATGATATCTTTCAGCCGCCCAATGCACGCGTATGATGCAAAAAAAATAGAAGGAGAGCTCACAGTACGCAAAGCAAACGACGGAGAAAAATTTGCTGGTTTGAACGGTAAAGAATACTTATTAAACAAAGACATAAGCGTTATTGCAGGTGATAAAAATATTCATGGAATTGCTGGAATTATAGGTGGTAAGTGCAGTGAATGTACTCTTGAAACTACTGATATCTTTTTAGAGTCTGCTTGGTTCGATCCCATCTCTATTACTAAATCTTCAAGGCAGCTCGGCATCTCCACAGACGCTAGTTACAGATTTGCACGTTCAGTTGATCCTGAATTTACTTTTGATGGACTCAACCTTGCAGCTAAAATGATTCTGGACTTATGTGGTGGAGAAACCTCAAGCGTAGTGTCTGCTGGCAGTTTAGATAGTGCTGACACCAAGGTGAGCTTTGATTATCAGGATGTGAACAAGTTTGGAAGTGTGTCTGTATCGCCTGATGAGGTGCTTGATATCTTAACGAAACTAGGGTTTAGTATTGATAAAAAAACCGAAGGCAATTGGAATGTACAAGTACCAAGCTGGAGACCGGACGTGACAATACCGGCTGACCTAATCGAAGAAGTAACAAGGATATACGGCTATGACAAAATAAAAGAAGAACCACTACCAAATAATGTTGAAGAAGTAGATAGTACATACGACAATTTGCGTATTTTGATGACAAACAGAGGGTTTCATGAAGTGCTAACCTGGTCGTTTATGAGTGAATCAACAGCTGAAAAATTTGGTTACTCGAATAAGTTATTTATCATCGATAATCCGTTTAACAATAGCTTTAATATAATGAGACCAAGTATTATGCCAAATTTATTGCAAGTTACTGCTGATAATATTGCCCATGGAATATCTGATCTTGCAATCTTCGAAATCGGGCCGATTTACGATGGTGAAGCTCAGTCTAAGTATGTTTTAAGTGGAATTAGGTCAGGAAATAATTTACCGCGAAACCATTATAATACTGATAGGAAAGTAGATGTTTTTGACGCAAAGGCTGATTGCATAGCAGCTTTGGAGTTTTTTAACGTTAATTGTGATAATTTAACGATAGAGAAAGCAGAAAAAGAACATTACCACCCAGGAAAGTCAGGCACTCTCTCTTTTAAGAATAAAGTAGCAGGTTATTTTGGAGAGTTGCATCCTAATATATTAGATCTTTTTGATATCAAGCAAAAAGTTGTAGGTTTTGAGGTAATACTAGAAAATATTGAAAATTTACCTGTAAGTAGAAAGAAATTTATCGATTATAAATACCAAAGTGTAAAACGTGATTTTGCATTTATAGTAAATAAGGATGTGGAAGTAGGTAACATAATCAATGTGATAAAAAAAAGCTCAGAGCTCATCACAGAAGTTTTGATATTCGATGTATACCATGGAAATAATATAGAACCGAATAAGATGTCTATAGCGTTGTCAGTTACTTTTTGCTCTCCAATCCACACTTTAACTGAAAAAGAGATCCAAAAAGAATCAAGTGCTATAGTTAATTTAGTATGTGAAAATACCGGAGGAACTTTGAGAACTTATCGTTGAGTCACAATCATAGTTTCCTGCCGTTGCTGTGTCACACTTACTTCATCCAATTTATTTCCAATATTGAATTCAATATCCTTGAAAAATCTATCCCACATTCCATGCAAATGCTCTTCTATTTTAGGCCACACATCATTTTTAAATGTTACCCCATCATCAGAAAATAAATTACCTAAAAAGGCTCCAATACCTTCATAATTTGACTGAAAACATTGAAGAAATGTCTCTCCTTCTTTATAAGTATTATGTGCCACATTTAACGCTTTTCTCTCTGTAGTCTCTTTATAAGCATTTGATGCTCCAATCTTTATTGCACCAAACATAACTTTACTCCAGTTCTTAACTTTCTGTATACAACCTTCACTATTTCCTGGTATATTATTTATTATATTTTTTGTCAAATTGTCTATCAAAGGAGACAATAAATTTTGACTAAAATGTTTGATATTATCTTTTGTTTTAATTACAGGATATTTGATGCGTTTTTCTGCTAAACAGTACTCCAGTTCTGCTCTTTCTAATAACTTCTTGATTTCTTTTTCATCAAAAGTTTCAAGCTTGAATACCTTCAGTAAATCATCTTCTATTACTGCAAATTTTATTTTTTCACGAGACGTTAGTTCTTCTTTATAATCATTTTTTGTTTCTTCATTTATCAATAATTCTTTTTTGCCTAATTCTAACTGTTTTAATGCTTTCAGAATTTCTTCATTCCTTTTTAAGAGCACTTCTATTGATCTTGTACCCGGATGCCCTTTTTCCCTGTTATTTTGTTCAGCTTGTAAACGCTTATTTTGATCTTTGAGTGTTTGTTCTAATGTAGATTTTTCTAAATGTCCTTCATCTTGCACGCGAAAAGCTTCAATTATTTCTGCTAGACCTGATTCACCATATTTTCTTAATTTCTTGCATAAACGTAAAACACCCTTTTTTTGTTCTCGAAGTAACCTTTGCACTTTATATTTTTTTATTTCTAAATACATCTTTTCTATAAAGTCATTTATTTTAGCTGAAGCTTCCTTATCCGATGGAACCTTTACTTTTTTTTCTAAATCTTCAAGCTGCTTCCTTAGGCTTTGCTTCTCCTTATCCGGTATATCTGATTGACTTAACTTACCTTGAACTTTTTTCATTACTGATTTTATCAGCCTGCGCTCAATCTCTTGATCATCATATTCGAATTTAAAAAGGTCTTCTAACCCCCTTTTTAAGGTGTCATTTGTTAAGCTACTGTTTTCATGTATTTCTTTTAATTTCTTATATATATTGTTACACCTTGTTTGACCTATTCCTCTTAAACTCTCTAATTCCTGTCTCACTAAAGAATTTTTTATCTCATCTTCCAGCGAAAAATCTTCTCCCCGTCTATCTCGCTGAAACTTAATTGCTTGTATAAAGGCAACTTGATAAGCACTTTGTATTAAGTGACTTGTCAAATTAGGACCTATACTATCTACCACTTTCGACTTGAATTCGTTCAATAATTCCTTCAATTTATCATATGTAATCTCTTTCTTTTCTAGCTTTATCAGTTCTTCCATAGTCTTCGCAAATTCCTGAATAGAAGTTGCAAGCACATCCTTGATTTCATTGCGTAAGGGCTTAAGACCATTTTTTAAATTGATGTTAGTTGACAATTTCAGTACGATGCTATGCTCTGAATTCCGCGTCACATCAAACCACTTGTTATTTTCATTTTCATACAAATCTCTAAGCAATCGTTTAAATTGCGGTGGAAATTCTATTTCCATATCCCACGCAATATTTGGTCCAGTAACTTCCTTTTCATGAAAAGACACCTCAATATTTTGATGCTTATTAGAATACCGCCCCATACTTATTTTAAGAGCAGTAACTAAAGAGTGAGATAAATCTCTATTTAAAAGATAAAAAGTAGCCAAAGCAATTGTTGCAGGAACAACTAAGGCTACAAGTACAGCCATATTAACAAAAATTGCTATTGCAGCAAGAACACCATATGCCAATCTTTTTGGCACGCCAGTTTCACTCTTTTTTGTCTTATCTTCCCCTACACTGTCTTGTGTCTTGCTGTTTGCTTGAAATCTACTGCATACGACTAATCCCAGTGCAGTAAAAGCAATATAAGGAAGCATTAAAACTGACAGAGCTAAATTTAATATTTTCTTTTCTGGGCAAGTTCTATTTATTTCCTTAAATATTTCGCTTGATATATTATACCAGGAAGTAAAAAAATCAGAGTTATAATCTTTATAATGAAATATACTGAGTGGAACGTTAAAATTAGCTAACGGCTCTTGTTCTTCCACAGCATCAAAAAATTCTTCTTCCTCTTCTGAAGTAGCAAGACCTAAATTATTCCCTTCTTCTACATTAGAAACAGCTTCCATAGCATCAAAAAACTCTTCTTCCTCCTCCAAAGTAACAACAGATTCTGCTTTACCTAAACCACCACTACTGTTAACAACTTCTTCATAATCATCTGCAACAGCTTTATTCATATTATAACCTTATCCAATTACCTTAAGTATAGCATAAATACTGACAATCTTGCAACTTTATTAAAAATTTAACGCTCAATACTAACACTTAAATCCTGATATTCCTTAGAATAGAAGTTAGTTCCAATTTCTGTATTAATGTCCAAAGATAAGGCAAGGGTCTGCTCTTTTATATATTCAAACCACGTATTTATTGCTTCCTTAATTTTCTCTTCTTCTGTTTTGATTATTACTCTGATTCTATCTGATATATGAAAATCAGCTTGTTTTCTGGTTTCTTGAATGAGCCTCACGACATCTCTCGCTAACCCTTCTAGAATTAATTCATCATTTAGTTCAGTATTTAGAATGACAACTCCTTTGTTGTTATCAAACACAGCAGAATATCCACTATTTGCTTTTAACAATAGTTCATATTCGCCTTTTTCTATGATGTAATTTTCTGACTCATTACCTAAAAAAACTTGCTCATTTTCAACTTGCTTCCATTTTCCCTCTTTGACATATTGAACTAGTTTCTTAATTTTATCTGGTATTCTCTTTCCAAGCAGGGGAAAACTTAGCTTTAACTCTAGTGATGCAATATCTTCAAGTCTGTTTACTAACTCCAGTTTTTTTACATTTACCTCATCTTTTATCATCTCTTGATATTCATTCATGCTTGGTGTCATTCCAGCACTTTTTTCTTTCTGGATCCCAGTGTCAGCTACTCGGATGACAGGAGAGAACTCTGGGATGACGGGAGAGAGCTCTGGGATGACAGAAAACGGCTCACCTTCAAGAAAACTACAGGAAGACTGATGATAAATGATCATACTGCCAAGTGGCTGTCTGATACGTATGTTAAAAGTGTTTCTAATAGAGAGTGCAGAGTTGCATATCTCTCTCACCAAATCCATCTTGGCAATGAGCTGACTATCAAACTTCTCTAATTGTGGAAAATTAGCCAAATGAACAGATGTTTCTTCATACTTAAGCCCTTGCCATATATTCTCTGTTATAAGTGGCAACAAAGGAGCTGCAGCTCTTAGTATGTAATAAAAAACCGTATATAGAACATTATAAGCATCAGTTTTATCCTGATCCAAATCACTTTTCCAAAAACGCTCGCGACTGCGACGAATATACCAATTATTTAGCACTTCAAAAAAGTTCATTAAAATTTTGCAAGCCTCTTGGGAGTTATAGTTGTTCATAGAAGCTTGGATACCTTCTACAGCTTCAAAACACTTGGAAATCATGTAACGATCAATAGTGCTTTGATAATCCTTACAAACTTCAGCTTTAATCCCATCTGCATTTGCATACATGGTAAAAAAGTGATAGCTATTCCAAATAGGTTTTATTACGTTTTTCAGAACATCTCGTATTGAGTTTCCTTCTTTATCGAGTAGCAAATTACCACCACAAACAATAGATCCAGAAAGCATAAGAAAACGCAGCGCATCAGAACCGTATCTATCAAAAACCTCCATTGGATCTGCATAGTTATTCAAACGTTTGGACAATTTTTGCCCTTTTACATCCAAAACAACACCGTGGCATATGCAGTTCTTAAATGGTTCCCTATCAAACAAAGCAGTAGACAATACAAAGAGCGTATAAAACCACCCCCTGGTTTGTGCTATGTACTCGGTAATAAAATCCGCAGATTCAAACCACTCCTTATTTTCAAACGGATAGTGGATTTGCGCAAATGGCATCGAGCCAGATTCAAACCAGCAGTCAAACACGTCAGGTACACGGCGCATAACTGATTTTCCATCAGGATTTGGTCTTGTTAAAGTATCGATAAATGGTCTGTGCAAGTCGTCTATTTTAACATTAAAATCTCTCTCCAGTTCTTCTATTGAACCATATACATCTACTCTTGGATATCTCGCATCGTCTGATTTCCATACAGGGATTGGCGTACCCCAGAATCGATTGCGTGAAATTGACCAGTCGTGTGCCCCTTCAAGCCATTTTCCAAATTGACCATCTCTAATGTGGTTTGGTATCCAATTAACTCTCTTATTTAGCTCTACCATTCTGCTTTTGAATTTTGTAACAGCAACATACCAAGAAGGCATAGTGCGATAGATCAAAGGAGTGTCAGTTCTCCAGCAGTGTGGATAATTGTGAATATATTGCTCAGTTTTAAACCAATTCCCTTGCTCTTTTAATTTTTTTATTACTGTATCATTGGTATCAAAAACATGAACCCCTGCCAAATCTGAAACTTCAGCAGTAAATTTTCCACTGTTATCAATTGGACAAATAACTGGAATATCATGGCTTTGGCAAAGGTAAAAATCTTCCTCACCAAATCCAGGAGCAGTATGCACAACGCCAGTACCGTCTTCTCCTGTAACATAATCAGCAATAAAAACGCGAAATGCATTTTTTGTGTCTTTAAAATAGTCAAACAGTGGTTTGTAAGAAAGACCTGCAAGATCATTCGCTTTAAGTTTTATATTGCAGTTTTCATATGGAATATTGTTTTGTTCAGAGTGGCTGATAAATTTCTCTAGGTAACTTTCAGCAAAGATATATATTTCATTAGGTTGATTTGATGTCACTTCAGCATGCAAACATTTATTACCTTCCTGGATTCCAGCTTCACGCGCTGCCAAAGAGTGGACTGACACTGCACAATACTTAATATCTTTTCCTATTGCTAAAGCCAAGTTGCTCGGCAACGTCCAGGGAGTTGTAGTCCAAGCAAGTAATTTACATTTTTGTTTAACACTTTTAAATTGCTGTGGGTTTTCTAAAAGCTCAAATGCAACAGTTACAGCTTTGCTAACTTTTTCTCTATACGCGTTATCAAGCCTTGTTTCGAAATTAGATAATGGAGTTTCGCATGCCCAGCTATATGGTACAACGCGCACTGATTCATACACCAGACCCTTATCATAAAGCTGCTTGAATGCCCACATGACCGACTCCATGAATGATTTATCCATAGTCTTATAGTCATTGTGAAAATCTACCCATCTTGCTTGTCTATTGACATATTTTTCCCACTCTGATGAAAATTTCATCACAGAAGTACGGCAATGATCGTTAAATTTATCTATACCAAACTTCTCTATCTCAGTTCTACCAGATATTCCAAGTTCTTTTTCTGCACCCATCTCAGCCGGCAATCCATGGCAATCCCAGCCAAATCTACGTTCAACCCTTTTTTGAAGCATAGTTTGATATCTTGCAAATGCGTCTTTGATGAAACCAGTGAGTAAATGTCCATAATGCGGAAGTCCATTTGCAAACGGAGGCCCATCGTAAAAGACAAAACAATTATCCTTGGAACGTTCTTCAACTGACTGCTCAAAAACTTTATTTTCCTGCCAAAATTTTATGATTTCCTTTTCTAACGACGAAAAATCAGGATTACTTACTGTATCAGGATAATGCTTTGACTTCATGTTCGCTATGTAAAACTAAAGAATATAGGGCTTTCTGAAAAATTACAAATTCAAAAATATTTCCGTAGCCCACACCCCAACAAATTACTTTGCCAAGCTTCTAATACTTTTTTTTTAATTTTACTTGCAGTTTTTATTGTTTTACTTAATGTTAACTCAAGCTTTAGAGGTATTTTATGGATCAGAAGGCAAGTAAGTTTCCACAATTTTTAAAAATGTTGTGCTTTGTTGAAATGTGGGAACGTTTCTCTTACTATGGAATGAGGACACTTTTGGTCCTATTTTTGACTTCTCACTTAGGTTTCACTGATAAGAGGGCCTTTACTGTTTACTCATTATTTGCTGCAACAGGTTATGCTATGCCAATACTTGGAGGTTTTTTAGCTGATAAGTTGATGGGATTCCGCAACATGGTATTGCTTGGAGGGATAGTGATAATAGCAGGTCATGCTTGCATGTCATTAGTTGAGTTTGAACCAGGTTTATTATATTTAAGTTTATCTCTAATAGCTGTAGGTACTGGTATGTTTAAAGGAAATGCAACTAACCTACTTGGTTCATGTTATGGTAAAGGCGATCCTGAACGTGGCAGGGGCTTTACTTTATTTTACGTAAGTGTGAATATTGGATCAATGTTGGCTTCCATTTCATGTGGTTATGTAGCCCACTTGTTTGGCTGGCACTATGGCTTTGGTTTAGCTGGTATTGGGATGTTCATAGGGCTCATCATTTTTCTCAAATTTCAGAGTCTTTTAGGAGATAGCGGCCTTTCTCCTTATCCAGAGCTTATGAATAAGCGCATATTCGGAATTAAAATTTTTGGTATAGTATTGATAGGAAGTCTTCTGTTATCATCAATAATTGCTAAAATGCTTATACATAGTGAATTTTTTACTAATGTGCTTATATTTGTTGGGATAACAGCTCTAGGCATATTTATTTATATAATATCTAAATCATCAGCAGAACAAAGACGAAAATTAGTGGCATTATCTATTCTTGTGATATTTTTCTTGTGTTTTTTTGCTTTAGAAATGCAGCTTGGCTCCTTGATTAACTTATTTACCGAAAGAAACGTTATTAACAATGTATTAGGTATAACAATTCCAGCTTCAGTTTTTCAAGCTATAAATCCTTTGTCAATTATAATATTTGGCTTTCTTTTTGGAACATACATGAAGTTTAAGAAAGAATATGCAACTTCCATATTTACCCTTGGCCTTCTGACAATGGCTATGTGTTTTTTCACACTGTACATAGGATGCCTAAACTCTAACAGCGAAGGTAAAGTAGAATACTTATATTTAATAATTGCTATCTCCTTTATGGGACTGGGAGAATTATGTATTGCTCCATTAGTCCACGAACAAACAACTACACTAGCCCCTAAATACCTTAGAGGAGTAGTGATGGGTATAGTAATGCTGTCATTAGCGTTTTCTAACCTAGCCGGAGTTGCAATATCAAAATTTATGTCAGTTCCTTCAGTAAATGGTAAAATAAATTATTTAGAATCTTTAGAAATATATAAAGAAGGTTTCTTAAAGTTGGGAATATTGAATCTAGTAATAAGTATTATATTTTTACTTTTCTTTAACTTAATACATAAAGTTATTACTAACTCATCTTACACAAAAAATTGATATAGGTAAGCTCAAATTTGTAGGTTTAAGGTACCCGTTCAGCAGAGGTAGCAATTAAACTTTGTAACTTTTGAAAAAGATTATGATTGCATTTTTTCAATACTCTTTGCTTAATGACTTATATTTAACGCTGCTTAAAATCAGTGAAAGGCACGCCCCAACAAACTATTTTGCCGAGCTTCCAACACTTTCACGTTTACTATTTTGTCCCTGTATTTACCTTCAGGATCATCAATGCACACTGATTGCATATATGGGCTTTTACCAATAATTTGGTTTTGGTGTTTGCCTTTTTTATCGCTAAATAGAACAGGAATAGTTTTGCCTACCATACTCTGGTTAAACTCAAGTTGTTGCTTACTAATTAATTTCTGTAAACGAAGAAGGCGCTCTGTTTTAACCTCTTCTGGTACTTGATCTTTTCTTTCCGCTCCCGGTGTGCCTGGTCTTGGGCTGTATTTAAAACTATAAGCCTGAGCGTATTTTACTTTTTCTACTAATTTCATAGTTTCTTCAAAATCTTTTTCGGTTTCTCCAGGAAAACCAACAATAAAATCAGAAGAAAATTCGATTTCAGGTTTCAATTTGCGAATTCTGTCTATTATTTCCAAATACTCCTCTGCAGTGTGTTTCCTGTTCATCACGCGCAATATTTTATTCGAACCTGACTGCACAGGCAGGTGAACAAACGGCATGAGTTTTGGTTCCTCCGCATGTACCAAGTAGAGAGATTCGTGCATATCTCTTGGATGAGAAGTTGTATAACGAATCCTCTCTAGCTTTTCAATTTTAGCAATATGACTAATTAATTTTCCTAAATCCCACACTTCCCCTTCGCACTCCCCATGGTAAGCATTGACGTTCTGACCAAGCAAATTGATCTCATTTGCCCCATTTGCAACTAATTTCAATGCTTCACGAAATATTTCATTCACTGGCCGTGAATACTCAGCTCCACGAGTATAGGGCACTACACAAAACGTACAAAATTTATCACAACCCTCTTGTATGGCAAGAAACGCAGAAGACCCCTGGCTATTGCCATAGCATTCATCTGGCAATTTATCAAACTTTGCAACTTCAGGAAAATCAGTGTTTATTACATGACCTTTACTTCTGCTTGCTTTGACTATCAGTTCCGGTAAGATAGCGATACTCTGCGGACCAACAACAATATCAACAAAAGGAGCCCTTCTGAAAACTTCTTCTCCCTCTGCTTGCGCTACACACCCAGCCACCACTATAGTCATTTCTTTTCGTAACGAATGAATCTTCCCAAGCTCTGAGTAAAGTTTTTCTGCTGCCTTCTCTCTAATGTGACAAGTATTCAGTATCACTAAATCGGCTTTCCCTGCATCACTAACAACGTTGAACCCCAAAGGTTTAATTACATTTTCCATTAAAACGGAGTCATAAACGTTCATCTGACAGCCGTAAGTTTTAATATATAGGCCTTTCATATTTGGTATGTCTTTTTCAAAATTTCTTCACCCTACACGTAAATGTCTAACAGACCAGCGCGTGACGCTAGTGAACTTGCTAGCACAATAGATTTTGACAAAATTATACGAAAAACTGGATCCCAGTGTCAAGCACTGGGATGACAAGTTCTCGGCAACCCCTACGTCATACCATCACGGTATCTCTAGATCCCGCTAACAAGTAGCGGGATGACGGTTGTCAGGGTGTCATGAAAGTAGCTAACACTGGCTTCCATCCAAGAGGGCAGTGCCCTCTTCTTGTCATCCCAGTGCTTGACACTGGGATCCAGGAAAAAGAATGGTGTCATGCAAGTAGCTAACACTGGGATCCAGGAAAAAGAATGGTGTCATCCGAGTAGCTTGACACTGGCATCCAGGAAACTTAATTGCAAGTAATGCATTGAGTTTGGTGAGTATGGGTTTTGCGTTATAGAATGAAGCACTTTTGGTGAATTTGTAAAGAAAGCTGGATCCCAGTGTCAAGCACTGGGATGACAAGAAAGGGAGCACTGGAATTTTTATTTCAGTATTGTACATTAGCCATGCATCTGAACAGATACGAGCTTTCTGCTTTTTTTGGGTAAGGTCAGTCAAAAAGGTTTTACAACAACCATAATAACTATAACTATTATCAATACTGTAACTGCTTCATTTAAAACGCGAAAATAAATATGTGACTTCTTATTCGAACCCATTGCAAAATTTTTCCTATATTTTGCAAGTAGCATATGAATAATTAACATCAAAAGTATTGCAAATGCTTTTACATGAAACCATCCTTCACGATATGCTTCCCTAATAACCATTAGTGTAATTCCAAGACCAAGTGAGAAAAGCATTGCAGGGTTTATGATATATCTAAGTAGCCTCTTTTCCATTGTTTGAAGCAAGCTATCATTTTCCGATCCCGGTTTTACAGTTGCATGGTAGACATAAAGCCTGGGTAAATAAAGCATACCTGCCATCCACATGATAACAGAGATAACGTGAAAAGCCTCAAGCCAGTGGTAATAGTTCATTAGCAAAAATTTAAAATTCCTGGTATTGTGTTAGTTTAATGAAAAAGAAATCGATATGAAAGCAGAAAATTTCACTAAAGAACAGATAATTGGATTCTACAGGAAAATGCTACTCATACGCAGATTTGAGGAAAAAGCAGGACAATTATATGGGATGGGATTAATAGGCGGGTTCTGTCACCTATCAATAGGACAAGAAGCAGTTGCAGTTGGAACTCAAGCTGCATCAAAATTAGGTGACGCTTTTATCACAAGTTATAGAGACCATGGCTTAATGCTCGCATGTGATTCTGATCCAAATGTTGTAATGGCAGAGCTTACCGGCAAAGAAACAGGATGCTCGAAAGGTAAAGGTGGTTCGATGCACGTATTTGACGTTGAAAAAAAATTCTTCGGCGGGCATGGAATAGTGGGAGCACAAGTTCCAATTGGCACAGGAATAGCATTTGCTAATAAATATAAGAAAAAAGATAATGTGGTATTTACATATTTTGGCGACGGTGCTGCAAATCAAGGACAAGTATATGAATCGTTTAATATGGCATCTTTGTGGGAGTTGCCTGTGGTTTACATCATAGAAAATAATGAATACGCAATGGGAACCTCCGTGCAAAGGTCAACTTTAGTAACAGAGTTATATAAAAGAGGAGAAAGTTTTGGTATTCCTGGAAAACAAGTTGATGGAATGGATTTTTTCTCTGTTTATGAGGCTACAAGCGAAGCAGCGGAACACACACGCAGCGGAAAAGGGCCTATCCTGCTTGAAATGAAGACATATCGATATCGCGGTCACTCAATGTCAGATCCTGCTACTTATCGCTTAAAAGAAGAAGTTGAAGATATGAAGCAAAATCATGACCCTATAAGCACTTTAAAGAAATACATGACAGATAATAAAATGGCTTCAGAAGAAGAGTGCAAAGTAATTGATAAGGAAATACGTGATTTAGTAAAAAAGTCGGAAGATTTTGCCAAAAATAGTAAAGAACCAAGCGTTGATGAGCTGTATACTGATGTTTATAAATTTGTTAGCTAATTTTTTTATCCAGAACTGTACAAACATTGTATAGTAAACGATGTCATCTAAATAGCTCCTTCTCCCGTCATCCAAGTGCCCTCCTTTTTTTGTCATCCCAGTGCTCTGACTACTTGGATCCAGCTGAGTTGGTGAGTATAAAAGTATAGCTAACGCAAGCTCTACGTCATGCCGCCGCGAACCGTCATACCGCGATTCATTCGCGGTATCTCTAGATCCCGCTAACAAGCAGCGGGATGACGGTTGTCAGGCTAGCTGTCATCTCAGTAGTCTCCTTCTCCTGTCATCCGAGTAGCTGACACTGGTTCCTTTATGACGGCAGTAGCCCCTTCGGTGTCATTCCAGTGCTTGACACTGGAATGACACCAATAATTGACATTTCACTAGATATTCATTATAAATAATGGAATGCTACAAAGTATAAAAACCATATTAATAGAAGACGATAACGTTAGGCTGGATAGGTACATCAGAAGAATCTTTCCTGATCTAAAGCAATCTGTAATTGAAAAATCTTTAAGGAAAGGATTAATCAAAGTTGATGATTGCAAAGCAAAGTCCAGTGATAGAGTAAATTCTGGGCAAACTATAACGCTGAAGCACTTGAATTATATTGAAAACGCTAATTCTGATCGCAAATATAATGAAAAGTTAGTGAATCTACTAAGAGAGAACATATTATATGAAGACGAATATATACTAGCTATAAACAAACCCGCAGGGGTCATCGTTCAAGGTGGCGTAAAAGTAAAGATTAGCATGAGTGATTTGCTTGACCAAATAAGAGAGGGAGAAACATTTAAAATTGTCCATAGGCTAGATAGAGATACGAGTGGAGTGATAATATTCGCACGCAACGCTAATGTTGCCAGATACCTTATGGAAGAATTTAAAGGACGAAGAGTAAAAAAAACTTATTTAGCATTAACTTCTGGCATACCGAGCAAGGATAGTGGAACAATAGACTATCCATTGGTGAAAAAATATGTTTCAGGTCAAGAAAAAGTGGTCGTTGATGAAAATTCACCTCAGAATGCCACTACGCATTTTTCAATTATAGCAAAATCCAAACACAATGTTGCTTATTTAAAATTACAACCAATTACCGGCAGAACCCATCAGTTACGTGCACATTTAGCTCATATAAATTGCCCTATTCTTGGTGACGGTAAATATGGTGGTAAAAAAGCTTTTATTGATGGGATAGCAAATAAAATTCACCTTCATTCGCATTCTTTATCTTTAAAACTGCCAAACAATAAAGAAATCACTATCACCGCTCCTATCACTAAACACATCGAAAAATCCATTGAAGCGCTATTTTTCGACTGAAACGATTTCACCAATCAACTTTTCTGTCTTTGGCTTTAATTTGAAGCACAGATATTAGGCTAATTAATGCGCAGGCAGTAAGATAAATGCCTGCTGCAAGTTTTGTTTCGGTTTTTTCTATAAGCCACATGCATATGTATGGAGAAAGGCCACCAAAAATTCCTGCAGATATATTATTTGCTAAGCTTACGCCAGTGCATCTTACTTTTGTTGGAAACAGTTCACAAATAACAGAACCATATATTCCAAAAGATGCACCTACTGGTATAGTAATCAATAAGTAAGTTATTATTACGACATAGTGGTTAACGGAAGATAATAATGGTAATACACATGTACCAATCAGAGATAGCATAATCAGTACAGGAATCATTACGCGTTTTCTTCCAACTTTATCAGATAAAATTGCAAAAAGTACCGCAGATGCTGCAAATACAACCTGTATTACTATCCTCATTAAATCTTTAACACTAATAGATAAAATAACTAGCTCTTTTATTGATATATTATAAAACATTATTGCTGCGTAGACAATTGCATTCTGAGCAATTCCCAGATTGATTGAAATAATAAGCGGTCTTTTATAGTTTCTTACTAGTTCTAACAATGGTGAATGTGCTAAATTATTAGCGTACTTATTAGTTTTATATGCTAAGCTTTCTTTTAATATGTACCTAGTTAAAAAACCTATTGTCCCCAAAAAAAAGCAAAAATAAAAAAGCAACTTCCATCCCCATATTTCATAGTTCTCACCTGTAACTCTTTTGCAGATAAATATCATTGTTATGCATAAGAGCGTTCCAAGGGCTCCGCTAAAGGGCTTCATACTTCCTAAGAAACCTAGATTTTTTTTATCTTTTGAATGCTCTATCGTAAATGCTGTATTAATGCTTGTTTCACCTCCTGCAGTTATTCCTTGCACTATTCTACAAAACACAAGCAATACAGGTGAAAGCAACCCTATTTCTTTATACCCAGGTATAATTCCCATAATTGTGGATGATATTGAAATTAATATTACTGAAGTAAGTAAAGTCTTTCTTCTGCCATACTTATCTCCCATATAACCAAAAATTACTGCACCAATTGGTCTAAACGCAAAACCAATTGCAAAAACACCAAGGAATTTGAGTGTACTCAAATAATGATCTTCTGATGGGAAAAAAACGTTGATGATTGTATCTGTTAATACTCCAAAAAGAGTGAGTTCATACCACACAATCATGTTACAGATCATGCCCGATAGTATTGCTTTTTGGATATTATTCATGGTCTTTCAATTTAACATAACCTAATATATCATTAACCGGTGCTCCTTGCTATAAAATTTTTCATTCAATAACCTTCAAGGATAATTCACGTAAATGCTTATCCTCCACCTTGGAAGGAGCACCCATTAGAACATCTTCACCTTGCTGGTTCATAGGAAAACAGATTACTTCACGAATATTTGGCTCATCAGCAAGCAGCATAACTATTCTATCAACTCCTGGTGCTATTCCACCATGAGGAGGAACACCAAATCTGAATGCACGTACAAGTGCACCGAATCTTGTATCAACTTCTCCCCGGCTATAACCTGCAATGGCAAAAGCTTTATACATGATATCCAGTTTGTTATTACGAATCGCCCCACTTGACAGTTCTATTCCATTGCAAACAAGATCATATTGGTAAGCAAGGATATCCAGTGGATTTTTGTCCTCTAAATCTTTCAGACCACCGTGTGGCATGGAGAATGGGTTATGAAAGAAATCGATTTTTTTACTTTTATCGTCATATACAAAATATGGAAAATCAATGATCCAACAAAACTTGAAGATATTATCATCTATAAGACTGAGTTCTGACCCTAAAAGAGTGCGTACTTTTCCTGCAATGTTTGCCGCCTCATTCTCTTTGTCAGAAGCAAAAAATACACTATCTCCTGGCTCTATGTTTGTTGCTTCTCTTATGTGGTTTAGCCTATTTTCATCAAGAAATTTAGCAATTGGGCCTTTCGCAGTTCCATCTTTATCAAACGTTATATATCCGAGACCCTTAGCACCGAATTCTTTTTGCGCATGTTCTATCTTTTTATCAAAGAAGCTGCGTGGTTCCTCTGCTGTTTTAGGTGCAGGGATGGCTCTCACTACCATACCACGCTCAATATTGCTTTTGAAAATATTGAACCCTGAATCACGGAAAATTTCTGTAACATCGCTGATTAATAGTGGATTACGCAAATCTGGCTTGTCAGAACCATACTTAAGCATTGCCTCTTTGTATGTAATGCGTGGAAAATCTTTATCGACAGACTTGCGAGAAAATTTGGCGAACACTTTATATAAAGCAGATTCAATAACGTCAAATATGTCCTCTTGAGTCACAAAAGACATTTCAAGGTCTAGCTGGTAAAATTCCCCAGGAGAGCGGTCAGCCCTTGCATCTTCATCACGAAAACACGGTGCAATTTGGAAATATTTATCAAACCCTGAGACCATGAGCAACTGTTTGAAAATCTGCGGAGCTTGTGGCAATGCATAGAACTTGCCAGGATTTAGCCTGCTTGGCACTAGGTAGTCGCGTGCTCCTTCAGGAGAGGAAGCAGTGAGTATTGGAGTTTGAATCTCTAAAAATCCTCGCTCTATCATGAGCTTGCGGAGCTCTGCAATAATTTGTGAGCGCAAAATAATATTGTTGCGGACTTTTTCACGTCTTAAGTCAAGAAATCGATATTTAAATCTCATGTTTTCTGGGTATTCTTGCTCGCCGGTAATGCTTGCCAATATACTTCTTTCTTCTTTTGCTATTTCTTCATCAAAGTGGAACTCAACTTCCGACTCAACGCGCAAATTGTTGACTATCACCTCGATTTCTCCGGTAGAAATAGAGCTGTTTACCGTATCTTCAGTTCTAGCTTCAACTATTCCTGTAACAGTAATTACACTCTCTAATTTTAAATTTGATATCTCATCAAAAAAGTCTTTGTCATTATTAAATACTAGCTGAGTGATTCCGTAGAAGTCTCTTAAATCAACAAAAATTAGGTTACCATGGTCGCGCTTACGATATAACCATCCAGAAAGGGTAACTTCCTTTTCTACGTCGTTCTTCCTCAGTTCATTGCACGTATGAGTTTTATAGCAGTTCATATTTGTTTTACTTCTAAATTCTTTAAGAAGTATAGAAATAAACCTTATTACATACAAGCCCGTTCGTCAGATATTTGCGCAATTTTCGAAATAGAGCAGTACTGCTTTTATATTGTCTTTACCCGCAAAAAAATTGCACAATTTCTATAATTATGGTATAATAGCAAGGGTATTTTTAATGAATTAGATACAGGAAATGCCACTTACACAGATCATATTATATAGCGTAACATTACTTGCTGTAGCTGCAGTATTTCTCTTTTTGAGAAAAATATACAAAAATCGCATTAGAAAAATCATATTTCCTAGAAAAGTTTTTAAAGAAGAGTGGGAAGAAGACAGAAAATTCAATGAATTATATCAAAAAAATAAGCAAAAAGAGTTGATGAAACAACAAGAAACGCTACGCGAGAAACAAAAAGATGTGCAAGTTTATAAAGAAGATCCAGAAATAGTTGACATAGCAAAACCGGTAGGTAAATGGACAAAGATGGTTATGATGGGTAATGGTTTAATGCAGCGTTTTGCACAATTGATACATAGAGAAGGCGGACAGAAAGGATTTTGGGAGCTGTTTGTAAAAGCTCAGGCTTCAACTCAAGGTAAACATAAGGGAAAGGGCAGATAATCCATGCTTGAATGTGAAAATTTATCCTGCACTCGTAATAATAAGGTACTATTTAAGAATCTCAGTTTTAAAGCTGAGCTAAAATCAAAGATTCTAATCACTGGTCCAAATGGTAGTGGTAAAACCAGCTTAATTAGAAGTTTATCTGGACTTTTACCGCCGGTATCAGGCAGTATAAAGCATTGTGGGAAAGACATATATGATGACCCAAAATCTTACATATCTTTTATGGTCTATATAGGGCATAAAAACGCCTGCAAGGACAGCTTAACTGTTGCTCAAAACATAGAATTCTGGGCAGGAATACGAAATACTAGAGAACTGATTGTGGCAGCTATTTGTTGTTTGCAGTTGCAACCTGTACTTAATATTAGATATGGCGAACTTTCTGCAGGCTGGAAAAGGAGAGTTGCGCTTGCTCGCCTCTTGATTTCTAATGCAAACGTTTGGCTGATAGATGAACCATTTTGTAATCTTGATAGTGCAACGTGTGAATTAGTGCTGAACTTAATCTCAATACGCTCTGAGCAAAATGGTATAGTAATTATTACAGGGCATAGCTCTACAGAGCAATTGTGTGATTTTACAACGATTGATATACGCGATTTCAATAGACTTCTTGTATAGTTTTTGGCAACAACCGCTAGAAATAAAAAACTTACTTGACAAACTCCGCCAGCCTCCTTATCATGAAACTGAAGCTATTTATTTATCTTCTCTGTACAGATTAAATGACAAAAAAACTCACGTATCTGGCGTCTCATGTTTAATTTTTTGCACTATGTGCACTCTATGTCTTTATCAAATTTCTAGGTTTTTACCTATACAAGCTGAAATACGCTTATAAAGCATTTAAAACATCAAAAAACGCCAACTTAAAAAATGGATAGTGAATAATTAGCTACCCTAGGGTTTCTTTTGCCTTTTTTTCTGTTTAGTAAATTTCTTAAACATTTATGACTAAAGGTTAGTTGCATTAAAAAGCAGCTAAATCGCGGTTATTAAGCGTTTAGAATAAAAAAACGCCATACTTGAAAGTATAATGTAAGTAATTAGCCAACCACGGGGCTTCTTTTGCCTTTTTTTTCATTTGGTAAATTTCTTAATGTTTATGGCTAAACGACAACCGTCATCCCGCTGCTTGTTAGCGGGATCTAGAGATACCGCGAATGAATCGCGGTATGACGGTTCGCGGTGGCATGACGATAAGCTCGTCATCCCGCTGCTTGTTAGCGGCTAAGGGATACCGCGAAGGGATACTGCGAATGAATCGCGGTATGACGGTTAATTATTCTGCGGCGGTATGACGTAGAGCTCGCGTTAGCTATACTTTTATACTCACCAACTCAGTATCCAATCTGGATCCAAGTAGTCAGCTACTTGGATGACAACCTGTTGAGGCTGCGCTTACACATTCCACTTTCTATGCTCACCAAACAAATTTGCTTACTCGCAGCAAAATTTTCTGGATCCAAGTAGTCAGCTACTCGGATGACATCTTTGTGTTTGAGGCAAAACCAGCTATAACATTTCTTCGCAAACAAATGTTCGTACAGTTGTGCGCGTGATGCTGGAATCTAGACAACAATTAGATCCTATTGTCAAGCAATAAGCTACATGTGCTATTTATTTAGTAGATTAAATATGAAGTTTAAAACTCTGCTATTGACTTCCTGTAGAACTAGTGAAAACCAAACTTGCTTAAAACCACTTAATTAGTTATAGTTATAAGTTTAGGTACAGTAAAATGACAGCTTTTGTCCCCTTGATTATTTTTTTAATCTTGTATCTTGGAAGTGGTGCTTATTTTTCTTTTATCGGAACTGATAATCCACTTCATCAGGTTTCACCAGTAATCTGCTTATTACCAGCACTATTTTTTGCTGTCTCACGTGGTACAAATAAAATTCAGCATAACATCGATACTGTTATCAAGGGCATGGGTGACAAAAACACCCTTACTATGTGTTTAATTTTTTTATTTTCTGGAGCATTTTCTGCGGTGACTCAATCAATCGGTAGCGCAGACACTGTTGCTAATTTAATTCTTAATTTCCTTCCAGCAAGATTACTGCTGCCTGGAGTATTTTTGGCTTCTGCTTTTATTTCAACTGCAATTGGCACATCTATGGGAGTTGTTGCGCTGATGGTACCTATAGCTGTTAATCTGGCAAAAAGTGGAGCTTTTGGTCTCGAAATAGGAACTGCAACTGTAGTAGGTGGTGCCGTGTTTGGCGATAACCTTTCGATGATATCTGATACCACCATTGCATCTGTTTCTTCACAGGAAGCTTCAGCAAAAGATAAACTTAAAATGAACTCTAAAGTTGCACTTATTGCCAGCATTATAACACTCATCTACCTAGCAGTTGCCTCAAATAGTACAAAAATTATTTCTATATCAAATTTAGATTATTATTCTATAATAAAAATTATTCCTTACATTTCTTTAATAATCATGGGGCTGCTTGAAGTCGCCACTTTAGTAACAATAACTATAAACATAATTATTGCTGGTGTGCTAGGAATAACTTTTTTTGACTATGCTATCATTCAATTTCCTCATGACGTGTATGACGGTTTCAAAAAAGTAAACGAAATAGTGATATTTGCTCTATTTATCGGTGGATTGAGCCATATAATGTACAAGCAAGGTCAAAAAGCGTTGCATAAACTCATCGATGAAAGCAATATCACAAAAACTAAAGCTGAATTTGTGATAGCAGGAATTGCGTCTATGTTTACTACCTTAGTTGCCAATAATACCATTGCTATTTTACTAAGTGGTGGCATTGCAAAAAGGCTTGCACAAAAACACAGTATTGCGCCACATCGCAGCGCATACTTATTAGATGTTTTTGCTTGTGCTACAAAAGGTATCTTACCTTATGGTTCCCAACTATTGCTAGCAGGTAGCATCGCCTCTGTATCACCTATTTCTTTATTAACACAGGTATATTATTGCTTTATTCTAGCGGCAGTTACAATAGGCGAAATAATCATCAACAGCAGAAAAGAGAAACATTGTGCGGCTGCAACTTAGAGTTTCTCTTTTTTTACCCATAAGGAACGGAATTACTTGACACCCTTCGCCAACCCCCTTATCATGAAACTGAAGCTATTTATTTATCTTCGCAATCTGTGCAGGTTAATGACAAAAAACTTAGGGTATTTGGCGTCTCATGTTTAATTTTTCGCACTACGTGCATCGCATGTCTTTAAAAATTTCTGGGTTTTTACCTATATAAGCCGAAACGCGCTTACAAAGCGTTTAAGACAGCAAAAAACGTCAAATTGACAAGGGAGAATTTGAATGCTAGCTACTACGGGGTTTCTTTGCCTTTTTTCCTGCTTAGTAAATTTCTTAAACACTTGCGGTGTAGGTTAGTTGCAAGTTAAAAGCAGCTAAATCGCTCTTAATCAAGCGTTTTAGAATAAAAAAAACGCCGATATTTTAGTACATAGTAAATAGCCAACCACCATGGGGCTTCTTTTGCCTTTTTTTTCATTTGGTAAATTTCTTAAACATTTATAGTTGCAATTTAAGAGCCCGTAAAGGGTGTCATTCCAGTGCCCCTGTGATGTATTCCAGTGCTTGACACTGGAATACAGTTTTCCATATAATCTCATCGAAAATGTTGTAACCACTTTCCATGCTAGTTTGCTTGTTCACAAGCAAACTTTTCTGGATCCCAGTGTCTGGGCACTGGGATGACAAGAGAAGGTACTAGCCTGACAACCGTCATCCCGCTGCTTGTTAGCGGGATCTATGCTAATGCCCTTTTATTCTTTCAATTATGTTATTTCCATTTAAATCTGTCTGTTCCGCAACTTCAGTGAATACAGTTGAATACTCCCTAAAACTGATTGTCATAACTTTACCCTACTTTGAATAATATTTTGATCATTACATATTGTAACAAAAAAAATCAACTCATTTCTTCCAAAGGCTCTATATTGAAGATAGAAAGTCCAGAAGCAATGACGTGTGCTAAGGCTTGGACAAGTTGCAGCGGTGAGATCTTTCTTATATTTTTAATTGTGTAATCTTCTGTGTTTGTAAATGTTTTTTCTATACCCCACTGCAGTAATAAGTACTCTGCGCTCTGAATGATTTATGCTGTAAATTATACAGTAGTTGCTAACCCTTATCCTATATTGCCCTCTAAAGCTATGACATAAAGGCTTTCCTAGATTAAAAGGATCAACTGTAAGGCGTTTCTTTATGGCCTCCTGAACCATTAATTTAATCTTTGCCGGAAGAGCTGGAATTTCTTTTTCAATAACATTTTTTAAGAATTTTATAGTGTAAGTTTTATTTCCAGATGTTTTCATCATCCTCTACTTCTTCTTCACCTTCAGAGAGGCGATCGTCAGCTATTTTGGATAGCTCTACATCTTCTTCGAACTCTTCTTCCACTAAATCTACTAAAACTTCAGAAATAGTTTTATTTTGAGTCTCTGCCATTTCTGTAAGATACTGAGCCAATTTACTGTCAAAACTTACATTAACATTGAGCTTTTTTTGACTGTGAGCCATATATTAACCAGAAAATACTACTATAAACTATAACATTTTTACTTAATTTTGTCAACTTCTCTATTCGTTGAAAAAACAATCTTGCATAAAAAAATCAACTCATCTCTTCCAAAGGCTCTATATTGAAGATAGAAAGTCCAGAAGCGATGACGTGCGCTAAGGCCTGCACGAGAAACATTCTTGCAGCGGTGAGGTTTAAGTTGTCTTCCAGTATGAAACGCATGTTTAAATCACTCTTGCCATACCCCCATAAAACGTGAAACGCTTCTGCAACTTCAAGTAAGTAGAAAGTAATTCTGTGTGGCTCACAAAGCCTTGCTGCAATTTCTACCACATCTGGCCACTTTGCTAAGGTTTTTATGAGGAAGAGCTCTCCACCTGTCCTTAAAAGTGAAGGATCTGCTGTTGGGAGCTCTTTTGGAGCATTACGCATTAACGAATGAGCACGAGCATGCGCATATTGCACGTAAAAAATAGGGTTGTCTTTTGACTGTTCTTTAACTTTAGCAAAATCAAAGTCCAAGACCATATCATTCTTGCGTGTTAGCATTATAAAACGAGTTATGTCCCTGCCAACTTCTTCCACTACATCTCTTGCTGTGAGGAAATTTCCTGATCTTTTGGACATCTTAACAGGTTTGCCGTTCTCGAAAAAATTCACAATATTATGCAGTTTTACCTCTATTTTTGCTTGATCATCACTTAGCGCAGAGACGACTGCTTTAAGTCTTTTGACATAACCGCCGTGGTCACTACCAAGCTCTACGATCATATTGTTAAAACCACGTGATATCTTATCAAAATGGTAAGCAATATCCGAGGCAAAATAAGTCCAACTGCCGTCCTCTTTCTTCAATGCGCGGTCAACGTCATCACCAAATTTTGTAGAGCGAAATAACATTTCTTTTCTGGAAGTCCAATTTTCACTTTCTTTGCCTTTTGGTTTCTCCAGGTACCCTTCATACACTAGACCCTTGTCAGACAATATCTTTATACTCTCTTCGATTTTGCCACTTTTTTGTAGCTCATACTCTGAAGTAAAAACATCATGATTTACTCCAAGCAAGTTCATGTCTTCCTTTATGAGTTCTAAGATAGAACTTAAAGTATAGTCTCTAATTATCTGATTATCTTGCTTTTTTAGAAGCTCCTTGCCATATTTTTTAGCCAGCTCCTCCCCTATCGGTTTTAAATATTCACCTGGGTATAAACCTTTTTCTATACTGATTTTTTCTCCCAGAGCTTCTTTGTACCGCAGATATACTGACTTTATTAGTGTATCTATCTGCGCTCCAGCATCGTTAATATAGTATTCCTTAGTAACTTTATAACCAACTTTTTTCAATAAATTTGCCAGAACGTCACCAAATACTGCCCCTCTTGCATGACCAATATGCAGTGGACCAGTTGGATTTGCAGATACAAATTCAACATTGATGGCCTGATTGTTCCCTATATCTAGGGTGCCAAACTCTGTTTTTAGCTCATTTATTTGTTTTAAAATCCCATGCCATACTTTTATTTTTAAGTGTATGTTGATGAAACCAGGGCCCGCTATTTCCACTTTTGCAACTTCATCAAAAAGTTCAAATTCTTTGGCTAAAACCTCTGCAATTTCAATGGGATTCTTCTTTTCATGCTTTGCGAGCACCATAGCAACGTTTGTGTAAATGTCTCCATGTGCTCTGTTACTTGGGGGTTCTACGATAAAGTTTGTTGTATCTGTATTTATAATACCCCTTTGCTTCAACTCGTTTAATTTACTCAAAATTAAGGAAGAAGCCCTTTTGAAAATGTTCATCAACTAGAAAAACTATGAAAACCTCCAACAATATAGCGAATAAGTGGGGCTAGTTGAAGGTTTATCTTAACTATTTTATCTTCCTGGATCAGAGTTTATATTAAGTCGTTGCCGTAACCATGGTAAGAGAAAGCCATACCTTCACTGTAACCATCATTACCAGCATCAGGTTCTTTAACATCATCAGTTACTACCTGATCTTCAGTTGTGATTTTATCCTTGATCGTCTCGTCTACACCCTCATCACTATAAGAAAATTTGTTAGTATATGAATAGCGATTATTGATTTTATCACTATAGTTATGTTTTAACATAGAGACCTCCTATACAGTCAAAATTGGAATTACATTAAGATAGAACAAGCTATGAATATAACGTGAATGAAAGAAACTACAGATCACGAAATTTCCGGATAACTATGGAACCATTATAAAATAATAAAATTAAAAATTTAATAATTTTAATTATAAATCTAGCATATCAACTAACGGTATGATTTAAATTTTCTTTCAATTCCACTGTATCTTCGCCAGTTTTGCATATAGCCCGTCTTTACTTATTAGAGAGTCATGAGTTCCTACTTCTTCTACTTTTCCATGATTAATTACTATAATCTTGTCAGTCTTGAGTGCGGTTGATAGCCTGTGTGTAATTACGATTGTTGTTCTGTTTTGCATTAACTTGCTCAATGCTTTTTGCACGAGGTTCTCACTTTTGTAATCAAGGGCAGAGGTTGCTTCATCCAGTATTAAAACCTGAGGGTTTTTGAGTATGGCTCTTGCTATTACAATACGTTGTTTTTGTCCTTCAGAAAGTTTTAATCCTCTTTTTCCTACAAATGTATCAAATTTATCAGGCAGCTTATCAATAAATTCCATCGCATAAGCGCTGATGGCTGCTTGCTTCACTTCCTCATATTCGGCACCTGGTTTGCCATATAGTATATTTTCCATTATTGAGCAAGAAAATATCATGTGATCTTGTGGCACTAAGCCAAACAACGATCTGAGGTCATTTAGCGCAATTGACTTAATATTGTGCCCATCGATAGTAATGCTACCTTTGTTTGGATCATGAAAACGGAGCAGAAGCTTTAAAATGGTGCTTTTACCACTGCCAGATGGTCCAACAATTGATACTGCTTGACCTGCCTCTATAGAAAATGATACGTTATCTAATGCTGGCTTATCAGCATAAAAAAATGTTACACCATTAAACGAAATTCCCTTTTGAACACTACAAATTTTTATAGGATCATCGGGATCTGCTATAGAGCTTTTCATATTTTTAAATTCAAATAAACGCTCTACTATTCCAAGACCTCGTTGTAAATCACTGATATTATCGCTCAAATTATTTATAGCTCCTGCCGCAAGCGCTGAATAAAACACAAATGAGGAGAGTTCTCCAATAGTTATATTATTGCTTAAGACTTCTTTAATACCAAAAAAGAGCAAAACAACTAGTGAACCTATCACACACGTGATAACTAGAGTTACTAGAATAGCACGCAAGAGTACTAATTTTACGTATGATTTTGATACTGAGTTTAAATACTCCTTAAAACGGGTTTTTTCATTTTCTTCGAGTACAAACGATTTGATAGTCACTATAGATCTAAAATTTTCCTCACTAAATGACGCAAGCTCACTTAATTTATCCTGGGCAAAGCGTGCATAGCTACGCACTTTTTTTCCAAGTGAGGTCATGATAATGAGTAGTATAGGTATTATTGCGGCTGCATACGCAGTTAGTTGTATATTTGTATATAATAACATAGCAACACTGCCAATCAGAATCACAAAATTTCGTAATATGGTTAGTAAGCTGCTGTTTATTACTGATTGCAGCACAGAGGTATCAGTAATTAACGCTGAGATAACATCTTGTACGCCTGTGTTCTCAAAGAAACTTGGTTGCAAGTTAGTGATACTGCTATATAAGTCATATCTGATTCTTGCGATAACTTTCTCGCTGCCAATGCCAATGAAATATAACCGAGTAAATGCAGTGAGAGAAATGGCTAAAACTATAAGTATTGCAACTAATAGTTTGGTAGTAAAATCGTGCTCTGTGCCAGAATCAATTATATTGCTTAAGCCTCTGCCAAAGAGGAGGATCGTTAAGGCTGAAAATAAAACTGCAATAAAAGCTATGACAAAATAGGATAGATTAGGCTTTATATAGTAAAATAACTGCCTAATATTAGATCGCATCGTATTTTAAAGTTTCTAAAGTTAAGTATATAGATTCTAGTTTCAGGGGAAAGGGAAAAGGTATGGCATTAGTCTACAGCATGTCTTCCAAGCATAACACGCTCACGAAACTTTAATGCGATAGCTTGGTTTCTACTGAAAGACAGCATTATGCCAAGTGCGATGCTCGAAGATAAAAGAGAAGAACCACCATAGCTAAGTAACGGCAGGGTTATGCCGGTGGTTGGAAAAACACTCAATGTTACCCCTATGTTTATTATGAATTGTGTGATGAATTGAATTGAGATACCGAGAATTACCAACAGATTAAATAATTCATTTTCCCTATATGCAACGTAAAGCAAGCGGGCGGAAATGATGCCAAATAACATCAATGTGGCTAAGCACGTAATCAAACCAAATTCTTCTGCTAAAACAGAAAACACAAAATCTGTATGACAATCAGGAAGAGAGGCTTTTACGCTACCTTCACCAGGTCCAACCCCAGTTAATTGACCTCTTTTGAATGCTTCTAATGATTTTGTGACTTGAAAGTTATCGCGCTGCGTAAAAAAGACAAAATTGTAAATCCTTTGCTTTATATGCGGGAGGCATAAGTAAGCTATTGTAGTTCCAGTTGTGGCCATTCCTATTATGCATAGAAAGTATAAAAATGGTATACATGCAATAAACATTTGACCGATAAAAGAATATGTTAAAAGCATAGACATACTGAAATCAGGTTGCAAAAGTAACAACACAAAAACTAACAGAAATATTATGATTGATATGTGCATTTTAAACCTCATTTCGCTGGCCAAGATACTAGCTATAACAACAGAAAAAAATGGCCTTACAAACTCAGATGGTTGAACAGAAATTTTGACAATATGTAACCATCGTTTCGCACCTTTTACCTCTATACCAAGTATTATCGCAGTTGCTACTAGAATAGTAAATAAAGCGAAACCTGCGAATGAGAGGTTAAGTATAGTTCTTGTGTTGAGAAAAGAAAATGTCACCAAGGTAATTAGTGACAGGACTATATAAATTGTATGGCGCCGTATAAAATAATCCTGTGGTAGAGAAAGACGCTGCGCAATTACAGGGCTTGCTGAATAAACAAGAATGAAGCTTATAGTGAGCAAAAAAAACACTGGAAGGATGAGATAATAATCCAGCGTTCTATACCAGAGTTTAATATTCATTTTGTTCCAATGTGTAATGCCACTATTCCATAGCTCATATTATGAAACTCAACATTCTTAAAGCCTACCTCTTCAATTTCCATTTTAAAATCAGCCTGAGTTGGAAACTCTCTAATGCTCTTCACTAAATATTCATAAGAACTCTTGTCTTTAGCAACTATGCTGCCAATTTTAGGAATTACTTTAAATGAATATAAGTCATAAAGTTTGGTAAATATCTCATTTTGATAGTGCATAGGGGCAAATTCTAAGCAGATAAATTTCCCATGTGGTTTTAATACTCTGTACGCCTCATTTAAAGCCTTCTTGCGGTCAGAAACGTTTCGAATGCCAAAAGCTATTGTGCAATAATCAAATTCGGAGTCTTCAAATGGTAAACTTTCTGCGTTCGCACATACCCAATCAAAATTAATTTGGTTTGAATTTATAGCTTTATCACGTCCTCTGTTTAGCATGTTTTGATTTATATCGCATACTGTAACCTTAGCACTTGGCTCTTTTCTTACTACTCTTATTGCTATATCTCCAGTTCCTCCAGCAACATCTAAAACCTTAGAGTTTTTTGAAAAATGCACACTATTTACCATCTTATCTTTCCATAATCTGTGCATTCCGAGGCTCATTATATCATTCATGGTGTCGTAGCGACTTGCCACGGAATCGAATACCTCTTTAACTAATTGCGATTTCTTCTTGATTTTTATAGTAGACATTACGTAAAGTCGCTCAACTCCTTTATAATTAGTAAAAATTAATTTGAATTAACGCAAATGTCAACGACAAGCCTTGAGCCTGTTAAAATCTTCTTCAGCGTGGTATGATGACCGAGTTAGTGGGCTTGATGCAACCACTAGGAACCCTTTGGAGTAAGCGATATATTTATAATGCTCAAATTCCTCTGGGGTAACATACCTATCAAGTTTTGCATGTTTTGGAGTTGGTTGTAGATATTGACCAATTGTAATAAAATCAACCTCAGCACTGCGCAAATCGTCCATAACCTGAAATATTTCCTCTTTTGTTTCTCCAAGACCAACCATAAGCCCCGACTTTGTGAAAACTTTAGGATTAATCTGCTTTACCATCTTCAGCAAATATAGTGAATGAAAATAGCGAGCTCGTGGTCTTATTTTTGCATACAATCTCGGCACTGTTTCAATATTGTGGTTATAGACATCAGGTGATGCAACAGCAATTGCTTCAAATGCTCCTTTCTTATTTAAAAAATCAGGAGTTAAAATCTCTATTGTTGTTTCTGAAGTTATCTTTCTAATTTCTTCTATGCACTGTATAAACTGATTTGCGCCACCATCTGGTAAATCATCACGATCAACAGAAGTAATGACAACATGTTTTAAGTTTAACTTTTTTATTGCTTTTGCTAAATTTTCTGGTTCATGAGGGTCTAGTTTATCAGGAATGCCAGTTGCAACGTTGCAAAATGCACAAGCACGAGTGCAAACAGAACCAAGAATCATCACAGTAGCATGACGTTTATTCCAACATTCACCAATGTTTGGACATGCAGCCTCTTCGCATACTGTATGCAAGTTATGCAGTTTAACGATGTTTAAGGTTTCATTGAATACTTCACCGGTCGGAGCTTTTGCTCTGAGCCATTGAGGTTTGCTATGCATCTGAAACTGCTAACTCTACCTCTTGCTTTACTAAAACTTTTTTCAACCTTCTTTTTATCTTCTGCGCTTTCTCACTTAGTTTAATCGTTCTTGTGTTGAGCAAAAAAGCATCTAAATCACCTTTGTAATCTATAGTTCTCAAAGTTCTTGTTGCCACACGAAATCTAAACTTTTTATTCAATATATCACTTGTCAACGTAACCTTATGTAAATTTAAAAGAAAGGTACGCTTTGTTTTACGATTCGAATGTGATACCTTATTACCAAAAGATTTTTTTCTATTTGTTAATTCACAAACTCTACTCACTTCAATATACCAAATTATTCTATGTACTTAGATTACCTTATATAGTCAAATAGTCAATACTCTCTTGCTTAATTTTTATACCATATACTGCTTTATAACCAAAAAATATCGTAATTTTTTCTATTATAAGAGAAATCATATGCTGAATTTCCAATGCTTTGCTGCCATTTGTTACTACCAGATGCAATACACCCGAATTTATATTCTGTGCATATGAGATCTTTTTCGGTTTTGTACACTCTGCTATTTCTTTCCCTACTATATTTCGCCAGTTTAAAATAAGACGTATTTCATTTTTGCTAATTTTATTTTTCATGCATTTTAATGCATAGTTTTCTATTATAGACTTTAATTTTTTTGGACCGCTACGTTTGAGCATTTTTCTGTTTTTTTAGTAGGTAGATAATATAAAAGTATACATATAACTTGAGATTTTGTCATTACTGCTACATGTTTGTGAGATACCGTGACGGTATGACCATAATCGTCACTCCGCAACGCATATTGCATAGTCGTCATTCCGCGGCGTGTTCGCGGAATCTAGCTCTGGTCACGCTACTTAGATGACAACCTTCTAACTGCTTTACAAAGGCTCTACCCTCTGGCCTCACACCGTAAAAGCAGTATTTTTATGCAAAACTTATCTCAACGTAGCACTTGCCAAGATCGTTCCATTTACCAAATTTTGTGCTGTCATCTTTGCCTCATAATTAACCTTATAGCTGTTTTAATTGTAATTAGTTAAATTATTATTAACTTGCCAGGCTAGATCCAAAAAATAGCATAATCAATATGCAAATTGTAATAGAAATCACGTTTGCGTATGGTTTATTGCTATGCGGTTAATCTTTCCTCAATCCAAGCTGCTTGAATAGCTTCGAGTATTTTTTCGTTACAGCGTTTTTCATCATCATCAAATTCCTCTAAACTCAAGACCTTTTTTTTAAGCTCAGTGAATCTGATACTAATTATATTCTCATTTGGAAATTTTTCCTCCAGAGCTTCCACAATATCTTCTATATCAAGCCATTTCATACTTTTTTGTATTTATCTGCTAAGTTAAATTGGTGCCCATGGGGAGACTTGAACTCCCAAGGTCGCAAAACCCACGGATTTTAAGTCCGCTGCGTCTACCGATTCCGCCACACGGGCTTTTTTTATCTATCTAGAGTAAAACTCTACTACTAAATTGACTTCCATGTCTGCTGAATAAGGAACCTCAGAATATTGAGGCGACCTCAAATATTTCACTGAATGCTCTTTACTATCTGCTTCTAAATAATCCGGAGCCTTGCGCTCTTGTTTTTGTTCAGCCTCTACTACTACAGGGATTTTTGCTGCCCTTTCTCTTATTTTTATTATATCACCTGGCTTCACTCGATAACTCGATATGTTAACCACCTTATCATTAACTGTAACGTGCTTGTGAGATATGAGCTGCTTTGCTGAGTAAATTGTTGGAACAAGACCAGAGTGGTATAAAACAGAACTTAATCTCGATTCTAAGATACCGATAAAATTATCAGCCGTATAACCCTTTCTGTTATAAGCATCTAAAAATGTACGTCTGAGCTGCTTACTTGAAATCGCGTAGTAAAACTTAAATTTCTTATGTGCAGCAAACTGCTTACCAAAGTCAGATAACTTCTTGAATCCAAGAATACCATGTTGACCTGGAGGGTATTTCCTTTTGTTTACTGGGTCTTTAGCTCTACCCCATAAATTTACACCAAGTCTACGGCTAATCCTATACTTTCTAGTGATAACAGTTGTCATATAAAAACTCTCACGATTTAACTTTAGATTATTAAGGATTTTAGCACTCAGTGTCAACTTGTTTTTGCTGATATAATCTTTTATACTTCATTTTTAAGTTTTTCTATTAACACATGAATCATTCACATTTAGAATCTATGGCAAACGCCATCCGTTTTTTATCAATTGATGCAGTACAAAAAGCAAACTCTGGACACCCAGGTATGCCACTTGGCATGGCAGATGTTGCAACTGTTTTGTTTGCTAAATATCTGAATCATAATCCTGATGATTCTAAATGGTTCAATAGAGATCGCTTTGTTTTATCAAACGGTCATGGGTCAATGTTACTATACTCAATATTATATTTGACAGGTTATATTAGCATAGATGAGCTAAAAAACTTCAGGCAAATGAGATCCAAGACCCCAGGTCATCCAGAGTTTGGCTTGACTTCCGGGGTAGAGGCAACGACAGGCCCTTTAGGGCAGGGGTTTGCCGCTGCTGTTGGCATGGCACTTGCTGAATCGATTCTTAAAGAACAATTTGGAGATAGCTTAATTAATCACTACACTTACGTGATGCTAGGGGATGGCTGTCTTATGGAAGGAATAAGCCATGAAGCAGCATCGCTTGCTGGGCATCTTAAATTGAATAAGCTCATAGCTCTTTTTGATGATAATGATATCTCTATAGATGGCGCTACTTGCCTTTCCTGCTCTGATGATGTAGAGAAACGCTTCTTAGCGTATGGATGGAATGTTGACAAAATTGATGGCCATGATTTTGATGCCATATCCCTTGCAATAGAGCAAGCAAAAAAGTCTGATAAACCTACAATGATCTGCTGCAAAACTATTATCGGAAAATTTTCAAGCCGTGCTGGCACATCCTCTGCTCACAGTGGTGCTTTTTCGGAGGAAGACATAAAACAGATGAGAGAGAAATTAAACTGGAATTATGAACCATTCCATGTACCAGAAGATGTGAAAAATGCCTGGAAGAAAACTGTTGAGAGAGCAAAACAAAACTACACGATGTCATTCCAGCGCGTGACCAGGAAAGAAGAAAAAGAATGGATCCCAGTGTCAAGCACTGGGATGACAGAAGAGAATGCTGGGATGACAGGGTATCATGCAGAACTTCAAAGACGGTTAGATAAACGTCTACCAGACAATATCGATAATGTTTTGGCTAACTTGAAGAAACAAATACACGAGACAATGCCAAACGAAGCTACACGTTCTTCTTTCGGCATGGTAATGGAACTTTTAACACAACATATGCCGGAATTAATCGGCGGTTCTGCTGATCTTACCGGGTCAAATTGCACTAAATATAAGCACATGCAGGTAATAAATAGCAATAATTATAGTGGCTCTTATGTCCACTATGGAGTGAGAGAGCACGCTATGGCAGCATGTATGAATGGTATGGCACTTCACGGCGCGATTCTTCCTTATGGCGGCACTTTTTTGGTATTTTCCGACTATTGTCGTCCTGCTATACGTCTTTCAGCTCTGATGAAACAGCAGGTTATGTATGTCATGACTCACGACTCAATTGGAGTGGGAGAAGATGGCCCAACTCATCAGCCAATAGAGCATTTAGCCTCTTTGCGTGCTATACCAAATCTATATGTTTTTAGGCCAGCCGATGCAGTTGAAACTCTGGAGTGTGTTAGCATTGCACTCGAAAAGAAAGAATCTCCAGCACTGTTTGCGCTCTCAAGGCAAAATGTCAATTACATGCATTCCGATATCGATCAATCTGCTAATCTATCGAAGTTTGGTGCATATATTTTGTGTGAATGTTCAAAAGAATTAAAAGTGACAATATTTGCTACGGGGTCCGAGGTTGAAATTGCAGTTGAAGCAAGGGAGAAATTGCAGGAAAAAGGTATAGGTACAAGGATTGTTTCTATGCCATGCTGGAGGCTTTTTGACGAGCAAAGCGATGAATATAAAGCGGCAATATTAAATAATGACAGCATTAAAGTTGCAATTGAAGCCGGAAGTGAAATGGGTTGGCATAAATATATAGGTTCAAACGGTATATTTATTGGCATGAAAAGCTTCGGAGAATCAGCACCTTATAAAACACTCTATGAGCATTTTAATATCAGCGCAGATCATGTGGTAAAATGTGTGTGTGAGAAACTGGTTTACATTCAGTAGACTTCTTGCATAACCATATGAAAGCCCACTCTTCTTTGTCATTCCAGCGCGTGACGTTATCCAAGATGATGTCATTCCAGTGCTTGACACTGGAATCCAGCTTTTGATCGAAAATGTTGTATAGTATGCTTGTTTACAATCAATTTTTCTGGATCCCAGTGTCTGGGCACTGGGATGACACCTTTTCCGGTAGAAGATCACTATCAAATCACATTGCTCTGGTCATTATGATCACCATTATTTTGTTCAACTGATTGATCGACCCCAGGTGAAGAAGAATCATCATAAGGTTGTGTGTCAGACTTTTCTTCGTCAGACCCAAACAACCATGAAAAAAAACCACCAAAAAATGATGCAATTAATGAAAAAGGCTTCATAAGTATACTAAACAAACTACCAAAAAAAGAGCTCGGCTGTTCTTCTGTTTGTGCAGGTTCTGTGGAAGCAACAGAACCTACATCGTTGTCTTGTACATCAGTTCCTTGTTCTGCACTGGTGGTGCTGGTTTTTTCCCCTTCTTTGCTATTATCTGATTGTAGTTCAGTATCATCACCTACTCGTTTTTCTTCCTCTTGACCCCCTTCACTATCTGTCGATGATCCACCCGCTGAACCATCATCAGATTTTTCTGCTGGTTGCAATAGAGTTTTTATTCCTTCATCAGTGGCTAATTTGAAAGGAGTGTTTCCATGTTTATCTTCTATATTAACATCGATTCCATCTTTTCCCAATAGGGCTTCTACTGCCTCTTTATGGCCCTTTACAACGGCCCAATGTAAAGGAGTCTGTTCTGCAAGTTTATCTTTTATATTAACATCGATTCCTTCTGCTCCCAGTAGAGCGTTCAATACATTTATATCTATGTTGTCCTTTTTAGCAGCCAAATGCAAAGGAGTCCTGTCATCTTTATCTTGTGCATTAACATTGATTCCTTCTGCTCTCAGTAGAGCGTTCAATACATTTATATCTATGTTGTCCTTTTTAGCAGCCAAATGCAAAGGAGTCCTGTCATCTTTATCTTGTGCATTAACATTGATTTCTTTTGCTCCCAGTAGAGCGTTCAATACATTTATATCTATGTTGTCCTTTTTAAGAACAGAATGTAAAGGAGTATCTTTATTCTTATCTGCTAAATTAACATCAATTCCCTCTTTTCTAAGTAGAGCGTTCAATACATTTATATCTATGTTGCCCTTTTTAAGAACAGAATGTAAAGGAGTATCTTTATTCTTATCTGCTAAATTAACATCGATTCCATCTTTTCCCAATAGGGCTTCTACTACCTCTTCATGGCTATTTTTAGCAGCACAATGTAGAGGAGTCTTTCCATCTTGATCTGTTGCATTAACACTTGCTCCTTGATTTATTAGATCGTTTACTGTATCGATATCACCTCTTCCAGCAGCCTTAAGTAATTCATCTGTGTTTTGTAATAGAGTTCGTATGTCTTGAGTAGTGGCTAAATCTAAAGGAGTGTCTCCATTTTCATCTTCTGCATCAACATTTGCCCCTTTGTCCAATAGAGCTTCTACTACCTCTTTATGGCCCTTGTCAGCAGCCCAATGTAGAGGAGTCTCTTTCTGCTGATTTGTTGCATTAACATCGATTCCTTTTACTTGCAGTAGGGCTTCTACTACCTCTTTATGGCCCCATACAGCAGCAATATGTAAAGGAGTCCTTTTCGACCAATCTGTTGCATTAACATTGATCCCTTTTACTTGCAGTAGGGCGTCTACTACATCTTTATGGCCCTTTTCAGCAGCCAAATGTAAAGGAGCCCTATCTCCATCTTGTACATTAACATCGATTTCTTTTGCTCCCAGTAGAGCGTTCAATACATTTATGTCTATATTGCCCTTTTTAAGGACCAAATGTAAAGGAGTTTCGCCATATTCATCTTGTGCATTAACGTTGATTCCTTCTGCTCCCAGTAGAGCGTTCAATACATTTATATCTATGTTGTCCTTTTTAAGAACAGAATGTAAAGGAGTATCTTTCTTGTTATTTGGTAAATTAACATTGATTCCATCTTTTCCCAATAGGGCTTCTACTACCTCTTTATGGTTCTTTACAGCAGCTAAATGTAAAGGAGTTTCTTGCAACCAATCTGTTGCATTAACATTGATCCCATTTACTTTCAGTAGGGCTTCTACTACCTCTTTATGGCTCTCTACAGCAGCCCAATGTAAAGGAGTCTTTTGCGACCAATCTGTTGCATTAACATTGATTCCATTTACTTTCAGTAGGGCGTCTACTACATCTTTATGGCCCTTTTCAGCAGCCCAATGTAGAGGAGTCTTGTTATCTTGATCTTTTACATTAACCTTTGCTCCTTCACTTATTAGACTGTTTACTTCCTGAATATTACCGCTTTTAGCAACCTCAAGTAATTTAGCTGTGCTTTGTAATAGAGTTTTTATTTCTTCGTCAGTAGTTAAAACTAAGGGAGTGTTTCCCTCTTCATCTTCTGCACTAACATTTGCCCCTTTGTCCAATAGAGCTTCTACTACATCTTTATGGCCCCATACAGCAGCAATATGTAAAGGAGTCTCTCCTTTATCATTTTCTACCTTAACATCTGCTCCTTCACTTATTAGACGGGTTACTGCATCAATATCACCTCTTTCAACAGCCTTAAAAAAATTATCTCTACTTTGTGAACTACTCATCCTACACCTCTTTGTAAAACTATATTGTTATGATAAAGCCGTTAATAATCTATGAGCTCTCACCCCCTGTAAAATTATATTATCATGATAAAGTCATTAATAACCCATGAGCTCTGGATCACGCAAATAATGGTTATTCCCTGTGTTTTTCAGTACATTTGAGCTGGCTGTACATAAGAATTGCAATTGTAGAGCATGCTATTGTTAATAGTAAATTTGGTAAAATACCATAGCGAAAAAATTTTCCTACTATATATATTCCAATAGCCCCAAACATCATATTGCAGAATGAGAGGACTGCACTACCAAGCCCTATACCTTTGATCGTTTCTAAAGCAGAAGTTACGTTATTGCTTATTATTAATGCAAGTCCGATATTGGCTGGAATCCAGGCAACTTGAAGAATTAGTATATTCAACTTGTCCGCGAAATAAAAATATACCAATAAACTATCGGATATTATCGGTAACACCAAACCTATTATTAGCATTTTGCTAACCCCTACTTTTGGTACATACCTTCTATTAATTAAAGTTCCAATTATGTAAAATATGACTATGATCGATATGAGGTAGCCAAAATACTGTACTTCAATGCCCATCGATTCAAATATGAAAGGGTAGTTAGCAATGTATGCCCAAAGCCACATGAAAGTTAATCCATGAATGGCTGAAAACCCAAGGAAACGATAATTTCTAAATATTGATATATATTGCTTGAAGATATTAGTAGTTATGTTAGTTATACTGGTTTCATTTTTATTTACAGTGAGTGTTTCTTGTAACTTAAAGTAGATAAAAATAAGTATAGCAATTGCTGCAAGTGATATAATAAAAAACAAAAATTTCCAACTATACCCATGTGAAATTATATAACTGCCCACCACTGGAGCTATTCCAGGTGAGAATGCCACAACCATATTTAATTTTGAAATGACTCTCGAGTATTCACTACCCGAGTACATATCCCTTATTGCTGCATACCCAACAACACCTGCAACACCAGCCCCTGTTCCTTGTATGAAGCGAATTAGTATCAAGAGCGCAATACTGTCGGCTATATAACACATGACACTTGCCAAAGTAAAAATTGTCATACCAATCAGCATCATTGGACGCCTACCATAATGGTCCGATAATGGACCATAAATTAAGCCAGATACCGCAAATCCAACTAGATTTAAGCTAATTGTAAGCTGCACTACACTGCCTTCTACTTTAAAATAATTGGCAATGCTTGGTAGTGCAACTGAGTATAGGTCAGTTGCCATATCGACAATTGCTACAGACAATATCATAATAAGAGAGATGATATTTTGCGAAAGAGCTGTTTTCACTTAATGATTTATTGGTAAATATGCTTAATTATAATGTATTTTTTTCATTAGTATAAGTACAATGTTACATAGTAAACGATGTCATTCGAGTAGCGGACACTGAAATCTTAAGCTAAAATCATGAAAAGCCTGAATTTCAATACCTTATCTTTGATTATTCACTTTAAGCTTTAAATATTGAGCATCAATTGTTTAGGACCTTTGCTTCCGTGTTATCTAATGAATCACCGTAAGTCACTGCTTTTAGGTAAAACTTTTTTCCCCTTTGCACTTCGAAAGATATTATTGAATCATCAAGTAGAACAAATTTTTCACCTGCAGTCTCTTTAGTACCTTCTTGTCCTCTGATTAGGTTACTAAGCTTATATTTATTTTTATCTATAAGTTCAGCACTCTGGAATTTTATTACCTCTTTTCCGATTAATGCTGAATTTGAATCGATAATTCCTAGCAGCTTACCAAAACGTAGCACTACTATAAGCCCCTCGTCGGTAGATTCCATTACATATCCGTAAGTAGACTGCTTGTTTGTGTTTGCGATAGGCTTATAATCCTTATCGTTGTACGAAATAAAGAGTGTTGCTCCTTTCCAATTCTTTTCCTCACTAATTAAAGTAAAGCTTGCACTATTACCTTTAATATCCGGTAAATCTATCATTTCTACGATGGTTTTGCTGATATGAGAAGGAGGGTATTCCTTCAGCATAAGTGACCTTGTTGAAGGAAAAGAAAGCTTATATATAGAGTGATCATAACCAACGCCAATTACTTGAATGGACATGCTTTCGAATTTTGTTTTTATAATTCTCACCGTATGCTTTTTCTCACCGTCTAAAATCGTTATTACATCACTTGGCACAAGCCACGCATATTTTATCGGCAGCTTGAAATTGTATATATTTCTCTCTTGCCACGAAGAATAAAGTAAAACCTCAGCGATATTTTGCGCCTCTCCCTCCTCCATAATGAGCGGTATTTCAACTGTTATAGCAGCGCCTTGCTTTGGCAACTCAGCATATTTAACATTAATTGGATAGCCAAAATTGCGATTAAAATAAACGACGTTAACTTTATTGTTTAAATCTAATTGACTGATATTAGCAAGTTTTGAATTGTTACTGAAAACCATTTCACCAATTGGCATTACAGTTGTAACTCCCCTGCCCTTTTGGACAAATTTCAGTTTAGAGTCCTGTTCAACCACATCAAAAAAATAGCAACTTTGCAGCATTTTAATAATTGAACGTACCGATTGCTGGTCATTTATTACATATCCAGACAATAATCCTTTAACATCACTCGTATCGAACTGATCGCTTTTTAAACCTGCTTTTTGTAACAGATCCGATAAAACATCGGAAATATTAAGCTGTGAAAGCTTTCCCTGAATCCAATGTCCTGTCTGCCAATTATGGCAGTCAGTCCACATATCACACAAATTGGGGAAATAAGGAAATGGCCTTGCATCCCATGCCCAGAGAAACATTTTTTCTACCATTTCCGAGCTTTGCCACTTCTTTAGCGTTCCTTCAATTGCAATTTTCTGTGAAAGAAAGCTCACCTCTCCGTTTGAATATCGTGGATATTTGCTCTCTATGCTGCCTTTGTCAACAAACACATTTGGCTCATTAGTGCAGCCGTTCATACTGGGAAATCCATACTCAGTAAACCATATTTTTTTCATTTTTGGTTGCCATTTCGTTTTACTACCACCTGGATTTATGTGAGTTTCACTCCACCATTTCTCTATATTTTTCCACGCATACCTGCTGTCGTTATACTTTACTTTTTCAGGTTCACTCTTTGAGTAATCATAGAAATAATCATACCCCACTCCACTGCTCCAACCACCCATTACATCTTCCGCGGAATAACCAAAAGGAGGCTCTGGACCATCAGTCAGTGGAAAATAAGCATCTATGCCAACAACGTCGATATACTCTGAAGACCACAGTTCATCCATATTATACCAACCATCATATGAATGGTATTCGCTCCAATCTGCAGCGTAGGTAACTGTTACTTCTTTTCCAAGATTAAGTTTTATCTGCTTTGCAAGCTTGACCAGCTCTATAACGGCAGGGTAATTCCCTTGTTCATCCCTGATTTTGGTAAGTTGCGCAAATTCAGAACCGATGATAAACCCTTCTACTTTAGTCTGTTTGGCAATGCTTGCATAATGCTCTATAAATTTGTTATATTGATTCTCAAAAAAATCACTTATATCCCCAGGGGTCCCGCTCAATTTTCCTCGCCACTCTTTATTTTCTGTGTCAAGTAAGGGCATCGGATAGAGTGTTACCTTGTAACCTCTGCTGTGTAGCTCTTCTATATATCTTATTAGCGCTGAATCACTAACTGTGCCACCATATCTTGGGTTTCCACTCGCATCTTTTGAAATTAGCTGAGCATTATCTCTGGTTACACCCCCTACTTGCCAATCATCAGGTAATATTGCGGAATCATCTTGAAATTCAACTGCAGGGTATATTTTACAATCTTTAATGTTCAGATTATTCACAAACCAATTGACTACCACCGACACCAACTCAACATTTGGCAAATCTCCCTTTAATTGATCCAAAGAAAGCACTGCATCGCTCTTTTTAGTGTGGTTGTTATGATTTACCCTTTGTGCTAGGCCATATGGGATATATTGGTTGCTGCTTATTTTCTCTTGCGCGATTTTCTTCTGTATTTTTGTATCATATACAAACTCACCTGAGCCTGGTATTATATTGATATTCCGAATATTTTCTGCTATTGAAAATCCACTGGGTTTTAATGCAGTTCGCACTTCAAATGTAAATATCGGGACACGATTGTTATAGTCTGCTAAAGGAAAATTCTTGATGACTATGTAAGATATTCCCCTATAAGCCGGCACATTCCCCTCTCCTTCAATTGATGACATAAATGGATCAGGATTTTGGTCTTCTCTGCCGCTGTAAAAAGTATAATCTATTTCATCAAAGCTAAGTGATGTTGTATCTGCCCAGATTCTGTTTAATTTTTCTACTTTCCCCTTGCAGATCGCAATTGCAAGCGTTGCGTAGTAATTATATGTAACGTTCATACCTCTTCCAATTTTGCTTTTGGTGGTTATCGCCTCTTCTTTTATTGGCTGTGACCAAATAATGTTCCCTGCAACACGAGCAGTGCCATAGATAATTGGGATCGTTCTGCCGTAGGTTGAGGTTTGAACTTGCAGATTTTTTAGTCTCGCACCATGCGTTACTTTCTGCTCAGCATCAAGGCTAAACATCGCACCATCAAGCTGCGCACCAAGAAGAGCACCGAGTTCTGAGCCGATAATCCGGCCAATTGGCCCAAAAATGCTGCCTGCTTGACCAAAAATTGATGATAAAATTATTGTGGACATGATAATCCTCCTTTTTGATAGATTTTTTTGAAATTGTTGAGAAAAGATCCAAGTGTCACGCTACTTGGATGACACCTATAACCTTGTCATCCCAGTGCTTCCTCCTTTGTCATCCCAGTGCTTGACACTGGGATCCAGGAATTTTAATTGTAAACGAGCAAACATTTTCGATAAAATTACCAAAAAGCTGGATTCCATTGTCAAGTACTGGAATGACACCATCCTTTTTTCTGGATCCAAGTAGTCAAGGCACTGGGATGACAAGAAAGGGGCTACTCGGATAACAGATACTATGATAAGAAATTCAACAACTTACAATGAATAATTGAAGTTTTTAATTAAGAAAAGCACATGGTGTAGCTATAATTATTGTAAGCAACAATGAAAAAGTGCGGAAGTGAAAAATTACCACTCTCATGGCAATCACTTCACCAGTGGCAAAGTGATACCATGCTGATTCATATATTTTCCTTTCATATCATCATATGATTTCTCGCATTCACTTTCGCCGCTTAAAAATACGAATTGGCATGCGCCTTCATTAGCGTAAATTTTCGCAGGAAGTGGAGTGGTGTTTGAGAATTCGAGTGTGACATGACCTTCCCATCCAGGTTCTAAGGGAGTAACGTTTACTATAATTCCACATCTTGCGTAAGTTGATTTACCAACACAAATGACCAGTACATTCCTTGGTATACGAAAATATTCCACTGTACTTGCAAGCACAAAGCTATTTGGTGGAATTATGCATACGTCTGTTTCCTTATCTATGAAACTATTCTCAGAAAAATTTTTAGGGTCCACGATAGCTGAATTAACATTAGTAAAAATTTTAAATTTATTATCCACTCTTGCATCGTAACCGTAAGATGATAGTCCGAAAGATATAACACCTTTGCTGCTTTTGTGATTCACAAAAGGCTCTATCATTCCAAAGTTTTCAGCTTTTTCTCTTATCCATTTATCTGGCATAACTGCCATAACTGTTCCTTAAAGTTGTGTAATACTTACAATAATATAAAATAAAATTTAAATGTAAACTGTAGCTTTTGTCATGCAATTAAAGCTTTTCAGTTTGATGTTTTGTTACAATAATTAGATTTATGTTCTTAACTAAAAATAATGCTTAGAAACTTTCTCCTGATTTTTGTATTCGTATTATTCACGCCGCTGTCAAATGCTGATGCCAGGAAATACATCAGAATTGTTGGGTCTTCAACTGTTTTTCCTTTTATCTCATTTATAGCCGAGGAGTTCAACCGTGTATTCTCCTTTAAGACTCCAGTTGTGGAATCGATAGGAAGTGGATCAGGATTCAAAATGTTTTGCTCAGGAATAGGGGAAGACACTCCAGACATCACCACTTCATCTCGCCCTATGAAGGAAGTAGAAAGAGAACTATGTAAAAGGAATAAAATTAATGAAGTGATAGAAATCATCATTGGCTATGATGGAGTTGTCATTGCAAATTCAAATCAAAGCCATAGATTTGATTTCACAAAGAAGGACTTATTTGAAACTTTATCTGCATATTCTCAAGAAAATGATAAATTAGTAAAAAATAATAAGAAGTTTTGGTCTGATGTAAATCAAGCCTTACCAAAAACAGAAATTGAAATTTATGGTCCACATCAAAATACAGGCACATACGAAACTTTGGTTAATTCTATTATGCTTGATCAATATTCATGCATGAACTCGAGAATTTTCAAAGAGAATTATAAAGATCAGGAAGAAAGAAAGCAAGCATGTGGTAATATAAGGGATGACGGAAGGTATATAGAAGTTGGAATTAATGAAAATATAATAATACAAAAATTGAAAAGCAACAAAAACGCCTTAGGGATATTTAGTTTCAGCTTTTTAATGAGGAATCAAGATAAAATACAAGGGAGCACAATTGCAGGAATTGAGCCAACTTACGAAAATATATCATCGGGAAAATATATATTAGCAAGACCTCTATACCTTTATATAAAGAAAGAACACCTGGATACTGTTGATGGATTAAGAGAATTCATAAAAGAAATTATAGATTCGATCGGCATTGAAGATGGGTACCTATCTAGGCTTGGTCTAATTCCACTTTCAAGTGAAGATATAAAGAAAGCTTCAGCAAAGGTTTATGATATAACGTGACGGCAACGTTTCTTTTATATTCTTTGTTCTAGCGTAGTCAGACCCAGCGCGGCGCGCTGGGATGACAATGGATTACTAATTAGACAGTTCTGCGTTGTTGCAACACCCCAGAAACAACCGGGTCCGAGCTTTTCGTATTTGGGCTTTCTGATTTCTCACAAACTCCTCCAATATAAGCTAGTACAGCCAATGCTGAAACTGCTAAAACTTCTAAAACTAATGCAACTACAGGATATGCCAGCACATAGGCTGCAATAGCACCAACTACGCATAGTCCAACAACGCCCAGAGCGATCTTCCCTTTGTGTTCACTCCAGAAGTTTGTATCGTTTTTTTCTGGGGTTTTGTTGTCTGCAGTTGGTGCAGAGTTTACGGTGTTTTGATCTAGATCAGTGTCATCTATAAAGTTAAGATCATCATTCTCAGACGGATCCTGATTGATTTCTTGTGAAAATCGAGTCGCATACTCTTTATCCCATGCTATCTGATCATTAATCTTGGCATTATCTAGTTCATTTTTACTAAGTTTTTCCTCAAATTCTTGAATCAAATCTTGAAAGCATTGCTCACCTACTCCAGGTATTTTAGCAAAACGTTTTTGTGCACATGTAAGTTTATCCATTACATAGTTATTTCCATTGGGCTCGAACCCAAGGAGCCCTGGAGAAGCAGCATCAAACATTAATTTAAAGCTTTCTTTTATCTTTTCCACATCTTCTTGGTTCAATTCTCTATCATAGTTAACCAGCAGAGGATAAACTAAAAGGGCATCTACGCTTCCATCATTCCAATATACCCCTCGCTCTAAAACCCTTGCTGCATTTTCACCATAATTCTCTAATGCTGCTTTAACTTGATCAATATCAAGGTTTTCTATTGCTTCTTGTAAGTTGGAATCAAGACCCATTACCCTCTTGTGCTCTTCCACTTCTTCAATAACTGTTTCAAGAGCAAAACATATATCTGTGTTATTAGAGTCAATTTTTCCTTGAAAGCGTTTAAGATCATCTATTGTATCCGTAAAATATTGTTGACCTTCTAAATATTTTGTTACCTTGTAATCACACAAAAAATCACGAGTTTTTTTATCAGCTTTCTGCCAAATTAGTTTAATGATCTCTACTTTAGTGCTAACGTTAGCATTAGAACAGTCAATAACATCATTTAAAATGGTACCTTTGTCACTAGTCAGAGTCCCCTCGTGGCTCAAAACTGCTTGTATATCACTACGTTCCTTATTGTCGAGTACGTTCTGGACTTCTTGAAAATTGTCATTCCTGACTGCCTGTCTTAATGAACCTAGAATTTCTTCTTGTGCATCAGTTAATTCAACCATATCTTACCTCTAATAAAAATTTAATTATCACACATATTTACAAGTAAATCAAGTATATTGTTAATAACTGTTAATAAAGGCCAACAAAATGCTTGACGTTAGAGTAGCTTTTATGGCTTTGTATAGCGAGGAAGTAATTCTATGAAAAATCATCAACGTTTACAAAATTTGCGTTCAATTGTATTTATTGTGGGAATATTCCTATTGCTGTTTAGCTTAGCAATGCTTATTCCTGCTATTACTAATAAATGTCTCAGCTACAAATGGAAAAATTTCCTCGCTGGATTCATAATTACCTGCACATCTGGCGCAATTTTTATTTTACTCGGTAAATTAAGTAGATTGCATGGAATGCCAGCAATTTTTGCGATTACTAGTTGCACCTGGATTGCCTTGTCTCTGTTTGCAGCTATTCCTTTCTATTTTGATAATCTGAGCTATGTTGATGCATTGTTTGAAACGATATCTGGCATCACAACCACAGGAGCAACTATATTTAATGATATTGAAAAACAATCTCCAGGAATACTGCTATGGAGAGCAATGCTACATGGCATGGGGGGTTTTGGTGTAATCACTTTAGGAATTGCAGTTTTTCCTATGTTTAAGGTTCTCAGCCTAAATAATTTACTTTATTCTGAGTATTCAGATGCTACCAAAAGGAAGTTGCCGAATACGCGAAGCGTAGTGATTCATGTTACGGCAATATATTATGGCTTAATTTTGTTATGCATATTTTCCTATTATCTAGCTGGTATGCCACTATTTGATGCAATATGTCACGGAATGTCTGCTGTATCAACTGGTGGATTTGCTAACTATAATGATTCTATAGGGCACTATAATAATCCCATACTAGAAGCCATAACGATCGTTTTTATGATTTTGGGTTCTCTGCCTTTTCTTAGCTATTTAAAAATCATAAGACGGTTAGACATTTGCTATGATGAGCAGGTCTCTTACTTTTTTAAGATAGCTATTGTTTCATCTTTATTTGCTTGTTTTTGGTTGTATAAAAATGTTGATTTAGGAGTGTCATTATCATTTAGATGCAGCACATTTACCATCACTTCCTTGATTACGTCAACTGGTTATGCAATCTGTAATCATATAGATTGGAGTTTCATTTCAGTCTTAGCTTTTTTTCTCACCTTTGTTGGTGGATGTAGTGGTTCTTCAAGTGGTGGTGTCAAAATCTTCCGCTTGATTGTTCTTTTAAGGTCTATAAGAAATTACTTTTACCTTTTATTAAACCCTGATGCAGACAATGGAGTAAAATTCAATGGAAAAACCCTGGAGAATGATGAAGTTCACTCTGTCTTTATATTTTTTGCAATTTTCATGTTAACGTTTACCATTTCATCAATAGTGATGTCTTACTTAAGCAATGCAGACTTTATAACTAGCATCAGTTCAGTCTCTGCAACGCTTACAAACTCTGGCCCGGGATTTAGTAATTTAATAGGTCCTTCGGGTAATTATTCCTCTTTCAGTAATGAAGTAAAATTATTTCTATCGTTTTTAATGCTGCTTGGCAGACTTGAAATATTGCCAATCTATTTTTGTATAGGCAATTTATTCTTATTTAATAGAAAGAAATAGTTGGTGAAGTTGTGAAATTTGATATTATAGCTAAACTGACTTACGACAATTTGAAAAACCGTCATTCCGCTACTCGTTAGCGGAATCTATACCGCGAATAAATCCACAGATGTACGAACATTGTGATTTGGGCACACCAGGAAGAATGTCATCCAAGTAGCCCCTTTCTCGTCATCCCGCTACTTGTTAGCGGGATCTATGCTAAGAGATACCGCGAATGAATCGCGGCATGACGGTTCGCGGCGGTATAGCTATAGATAGTATTAGCTATTTAATAAAAAGATCGTAGCTAAACCAAGAAATATAAAAGCTGAGAGAATATCAGTTGTTGCCGATGTTAGGATTGAAGAAGAAACGGCAGGGTCAGACTTTAAGCGATGAAGCATTATAGGAATGAAAGTTCCGATGAACGTTGCAATAATTGACATCATAATCATGGAGACCACAAAAATCATCTCCACTTTGAAGTTGTGAAACCTTATTGCTAACACTACTAATGAAATAGTAGATAAGATCACCCCGTTTATAAGACCTATTAAAAATTCTTTTACAAGTATTCTTTTTGCATTTTGCTCAGTTAGATATTTTGTTGCGATTGCCCGGATGGTTAGCGTTACTGTTTGGGATCCTGCATTTCCGCTCATTGATGCAATTATCGGCATGATTATTGGCAGTACTATAAAACTTTTTATTACATCATCGAAAAAGCCAACTACTATGGAACACATTGTTGCAGCTAAGAGGTTAAACAGTAACCAAGGTAGCCTTTTAATTATAGTTTTATGTATAGGGGCATTTATATCGGCTTTAGAAGATACACCGCTTATTTTGAGTACATCCTCTTCTGTTTCTTGTTGAACAACTTTTATCACATCTTCAATTAAGATCACACCAATAATTTTACCATTCTTATTTACTACCGGAGCCGATAATAGAGAGTAATCTTTAAATATTCTTGCTACTTCCTCTTGGTCTATTCCAGTTTTAATGATTTTTATGTCATGATCCATTATCTCTTTTATTATTGTGTCTCCTGAGTGAGATATTACCTTATTTAAATTAACACTGCCTATAGGCTCTAATTTTGAGTTGATAATGAATATCTGGTGAAATTTTTCTGGTATTTTTTTATAGTTGCACACAAATTCTGTCAGTTGATTTATTGTCCAATAATATGGAGCTATAACCATATCTTTATGTATTAACCTTCCTGCACTTTCTTCTGGATATGATAGCAACTCCTCTACCGATTTCTGAGTTTTGCTGGGCAAATAGTAAAGTATATTTTCTACAGACTTTCTATCTAAATCTTTCACTATGGTTACTATATCTTCTACATCAAGGAGCATTAGTAACTTTGCTGTATTTTCTATTCCCAATGTTTCTATGATCTCTATTTGTAAATCTGGCACTACATGCACTAGGGCATCACTTAACAAATGTTGATCGAGGATATTAACTAATTTCTCCCTGTGATCACTGATCGAAGTAGATAAAAAATAAGCTAACTGAACACTGTCTATCGTTTTTACAATATTACGAACATTCTCTAGCTCCTCGTTATCAAGTGACTCTATTAAGTCATCAATAGCCTTTTTGTCTAAACCATAATGGGAACTTATTTCAATATTCATTACTTTACCTTGTTTTTTAATAAATATACGCGCTTGATTTCCTTAAACATTAAAGTATAATGAAATTATTTAAATTAACTATCATATGGTTAAATTTCTATTTTGTTTACTGTTATTGTTATTGATAGTAAATATATTAAAATCTAAAGTATAATGAAAACTTATCCAGAAATTCTTGAACACTTTCAAAGCTTAAATAAAAGTATTTCTCTTATCAGGAGGTGTCTTTGACATAGAAAAATTAAAGTTGCGTCTTGAAGAGCTTGACTCCCAAGCGTCGAATGATGATTTGTGGCAAGATAACCAAAAAGCACAAGAAGTTTTAAAAGAACGTTCTAAAATTAAGAATGACGTAGAGTCGTTTTTAAAGCTGGAAAGCGATTACAACGATGCCATTAGCTTAATGAAGTCTGCTATTGATGAGAATGATGAAGAATTTTTCTCTGAAGTTGAAAATGAATTAGCTAAGCTAGAGAAATTAATCAAGTATAAAGAAACAGAGTCCTTATTTACTGGTGAAGCAGATAATAATAACTGCTTTTTAGAAATCCACTCAGGAGCTGGCGGAACCGAGAGCAATGATTGGGCTGAAATGCTGATGCGCATGTATATAAGGTGGGCAGAAATTTATCACAACTTTAAAGTTGAAGTTGTAGAAAAATTAGAAGGAGAGTCAGTTGGTATAAAGTCTGCAATGATAAAAATCGTTGGAGAAAAAGCTTATGGGTGGGCAAAAAGTGAAAGTGGAATTCACAGGCTGGTTAGAATATCGCCATTTGATGCAAATGGTAAACGTCATACCAGTTTTGCAAGTGTAGGAGTAACTCCAGTGATAGAAGATTCAATTGATATTGCTGTGGATGAAAAGGATCTAAAGATCGACACCTACCGTGCTTCCGGAGCAGGCGGTCAGCATGTGAACAAAACTGAAAGTGCAGTACGCATTACGCATATTCCAACTGGTGTTGTAGTTCAATGCCAAAATGGTCGTTCTCAACACAGAAATAAAGATGAGGCATTGAAATTACTTAAAGGACGTTTATACCAAATTGAACTGGAAAAAAAAGAACAGAAAATGGCTGAAGAATATGGTAAAAAATGCGATATAGGCTGGGGCAATCAGATCAGATCGTACGTTATGCATCCATATCAAATGGTGAAGGATTTAAGAACCGGACATGAAGTGGGCAATATAAATTCTGTTTTTGATGGTAATATAGATTGTTTCATAGTTAGTGTGCTTACTAAGCAAAATTAAGAATTCATTTGGAGTTGACTTTACTTGCTGTGATAGGTGATAATTAAAAATACTATTTAAAATTAGAGGTAAAGTTATGGCAATGAACTATAAGCAATGGGAAGAAATATTAAGTACAGTTAATAAAGAAGTGACCTTACCCAGAAAAAGTGGAGAGAAAGTTTGGAATGTTTTTCACAAAAAGAATGATGCATCAAATTGTTCTGGAATGCAATAGTTAATAGTGACGTTGTTTGTTATAAAAAATTTCTATGTATTCAAATATTGCAGTTCTAGTTTGTTGAGCAGAGTGTTGTGAAGTATCAATAAGTATTTCTCTTTTCAATGAGCTAAAGAAGCTTTCTGCAACAGAATTGTCGTAACAACAGCCTTTATTACTCATCTATATTCTTTACAGCTAAGAGATATTGATACCCTTGCGCAGTATATTGTGAACCTTGGTCACTGTGCAGCAGTAGATTTTTAACAGGTTTACGCCTATTAATGGCCATTAATAAAGAGTTCATAACCAATTGTTTATTTATTGCACTACTCATTATAGCCTTTCTTATAATAGTCCGAATGCGATAAGATATGTGTTTATGGCTATAGCAGGCCAGTAGCATATTACGGTCTGTTCGGATTATTGTAAAAAGAGCTATAACTACCATACGTGAGAATTATTGCTGCCAAATATAGCCATCCCTCCTTGGTTTTGATGTAAGTAATCCCATACTTTATTTGGTTGATCAACAATAAAGTTTTGATCTAGTATATTGGGAGCTACAGCTCTATTATCTGTTTGTTGTTTTTTAATTTTAAACTTTCTTCTCAGTATAGCCCTGATGTCATTTTTCTGCATAATACTTTGCACCGTTTTCAAATTGCAACTTTTACCCAAAGCCTTCAATTCAGCATGAATTTTAGGAGCTCCATATCTACATTTAGAAACTTGATATATTTTTTGAATAGCTTCGAGTAGCTCTTTATTCGCTGATTCTCTACTGCTTATTTTTCTTGTGGTCCACTTATAGTAGCCACTAGCAGAAAATCCTACATAATTCCTGTACTTTATAGCAGTTACTATATAAAAAAATATTTTACTCTTTTTGACTGGCCAGGGCTTTTTTTTAAATGTCTCTTTCCCTTGTTACTCTTGCTTTGTAAATCAAACCTCTCTTTGTCGTAAGGAGCCATGTTACCTCTACCTGGAAATGCATCTGCTGCCGACTTTTTTTCGTTGTGTTTCTTTATCCATTTTCCTAATAAACCACCCTTTATTCCTAAATCTCTTGCTATTTTTGTAATTGTTTGACCTGCCTTTCTTTGTTCATTTGCCAGTTTAACAGCTTCCAATTTGAATTCTGCCGTATATTCTCTTACCATTTCTAATCCTCCAAAATTTTATTTTACCCAAAAAAACTCTTTTCTTTCTCTCCACTTTTTCTGGGTAAGGTCAGAAATTTAATGATCCAGGATATACTCCTTTGTTAAGGGAGATTGAGCATTTTCGAATATTTCTTGAGTGCTTCCAGACTCAACAATTCTGCCATTATGAAAGAAAATTACACTATCAGATAACTTTTTAGCTTGCTTCATTGAATGAGTCACCATAATTATAGTAAATCTTAATTTCAGCTCTTGTATAAGATTTTCGATTGCATTGGTTGCCATTGGATCAAGAGCAGAGCACGGTTCATCCATTAATAAAATAGTTGGCTTCACTGCAATTGCGCGAGCGATGCATAGCCTCTGTTGTTGGCCACCGGATAAATTGAGTGCGCTATCTTGCAATCTGTCCTTCAATTCTTCCCATAAACCAACCTTGGTTAAACTATTTTCCACCATCTCATTCAATTTTTGCTTATCCTTCGCCATACCATGCAATTTTGGCCCATAAGCAACATTATCATATATTGATTTTGGAAAAGGATTTGGCTTTTGAAATACCATGCCAACTTTTGCCCTGAGTAGCACAACATCCATATCGCGTGAATATATATCACCCAGCCCATCGATATCTAATTCACCAACAGTTTTGCAACCTGGTACATAGTCATTCATACGATTAAAACAACGCAAAAATGTTGATTTACCGCACCCGGATGGTCCGATAAAAGTAGTAACTTTTCTTTTATAAATATTCAAATTTATATCGAATAAAACTTGCTTAGAGCCGTACCAGAGATTTAAATCTTTAACAGAGGCACGTGTATTGCTCATATCACATCCTGCATTGAATAGAGCCCCGGAATTTCTCTTTTATTTTCGTATAGCCATACTGCTGCTTGAACAGCTCCTCTAGCAAATGTTGTGCGATCAATTGCTTTGTGGTTTAGTTCTATCCGTTCATCAGAATTAACAAACATCACGCTGTGATCTCCTATTACTCCACCTCCACGAGATACTGCAAAACCTATTCCCCCCTTTTTCCTTATGTTTGAACCACTATGTAAATATTGATTGGACTGAAAATCCACTTTTGAAGCGTTAGCAATTGTTTTGCCAAGTTCTATAGCTGTTCCAGATGGTGAATCCTTTTTTAAGTTATGATGCATTTCCCAAATCTCAACGTCATATTCATTACCTAAAAGCTCAGCAGCTTTTTTTACCAATTTCAGCAACACATTAACCCCAACACTCATATTTGCTGACCATAATATTGGAACTTCAGCAGCATATTCTTTCAAATCGACACCTTCTATTCCAGTTGTGCCACTAACCAGCGGTGTTTTAAATTTTACAGCTGCTTTAAGGCAGTCTAACATACATTCTTTAGTTGTAAAATCTATTACAACGTCAGATGACTCAAATATGCCACTAATAGAACTTGTAACTTTAATTCCTAGATTGGCTATAATTGGTCCAATATCTGAATCTATGTACTTACTACCTGAACGGGCAACAGCACCTGCTATTTCCACTTTGGTATTTGTAATTAATTCATTGAGTATTTTTTTGCCCATTCTGCCTAAGCAGCCTATTACTCCAACTCTGATTTTCATAAAGCTTTTTACGTTTATTAAGAATGTTAGGCCTTTTTTTAAGCTCTGTCACTTCTGATCTATATTCTATAGCTGTACGAACACTGCAATTTCAGATCCCAGTGCCTTGACCACAACTATTGCAATATGGTACATAGTGAACGATGTCATTCCAGTCTGGAATCTAGCCTTTCTGCAATCTCATCGAAAACGTTGTAACCACTTTCTATGCTAGTTTGCTTGCTTACAAGCAAACTTTTCTGGATCCCAGTGTCTGGGCACTGGGATGACAGGAGAAGGCACTGGGATGACAAGAATAGGGCACTGGGATCTAGTGGGCTCAAACTACAATGTTTGTACAGCTGTGATCTATATTCTATAGCTGAATAATTTAACAATTCAAAATGAATACATATCCTATTGAGCTCTATATTACATACCAGGTTGCTTTGCCTTTTCCATGCTGAGTGATGTGATTACTCTTTACGAGATTAGATACGTGCTTCTTTAAGGTATTGCAGTTTGCTTTAGTAATATTTTCCAAATCCTTAATTGTAAGACGTCCATGTTTGCTGAGTAGTGCTAATACTTTAGCAGAAAGTGGTGGTAAATAGAGATTTAACACTTTTTCATGTGACACCTTTTGTTCAAGATAAAATTTTTGCTTTTGTAGTGACCTTAAAAAGAACATAAGCCATGGATTAAAATCATTGCTGCTCGTCTTCAAGGATTGTTAAGTACGACGCAAAGCCAAGTAGTAACTCTCCTTATTACTTTCAATTATACTTTCAAGGGAACTGTAAGGTACATAGATATACCCTAACTTTAGTAACAAGAAAGTTGTGAGAATGCGTGATAATCTGCCATTTCCATCCTGGAAGGGATGAATAGCTAAAAAAGTAACTATAAAAATGCCAATAATTAATAGAGGGTGTAACGATTTCACCTCTAATTGCTGGCTAGTCCAATAAATAAGTTCTTGCATTTGTGTTGCTGTCTCAAATGGAGAGGCTGTTTCAAAAACTATGCCCAAGCTTTTTCCAGATTCATCAAACGCCTCAACATGATTGGGGAATTTTTTATATTCTCCCATGTGCCTTTGATCTTTATATGAAAATTGTAAAAGCCAGATGTGAAACTGTTTTATAGTGTTTTCTGTAAATGGCATCTTGTTAAAGTTTTGAAATACTTCTTCACACACATACGCATATCCAGCTATTTCTCGTTCATCTAGAGAACGAAATGAGCGTGTATCAAGTTTGGATAGTAATTGCTCAACTTCACGGTCTGATAATCTTGCCCCTTCAATACGGGTAGAAGAACCAATACTTTCAATTGTTGCAATTTTCTTGAGCATTTGTAAACGTTCTGGAGCTAAATTACCAAACAATTGCCATGCTCCTTTAAATTCATCAATTTCAGCAACTAATTTTAACATTTCAGGTGTTATTACAATTTTTGAAATGTCAAACATATCTGTATTTTTATCTAGTTATATTCAATTATATTCGAAAATATCCTATTAGCAAAGAATACTTGTGAGACACACACTAAAGAATGAATTTTGGTAGGCATAAAAGCAGCTATTTTATGTTAAAATACAACATTTTGATGAAATTATAAGAAAGGCTGGATCCGAGTAGTCAGCTACCCGTCAGTGCATGTTGAAAAATCATTTTATGATCTAAATCAGTTTTTTTACAGGTAACTTCTAAGCTTATCAATTTTTCCAAGATCTTCTTAAGTTCTGAAAGTTGCAAACTTTTCAAATGAGATTTAAAACTCTGCAATTGTTTAAAAAACAATGGAGGGCTTAGCTGATCAATCGCAGCCTGCTCACTCATTCCACCTTGCACTGACAGCAAAACGTTTTCAAGGCGTAGGAAATAATTTGATATAATGCGAATTAGCGCTATCGGTGAAAAATTTTCTTGCGATATCAATACATCAGAAATTCTAATGAAGCGCGACATATCTTTACTTGCTATGGCAGAGCATAGATCATCAAGTGTAGCATAGTCGTTGCCGGAAGTTGAAAAGCATAATTCTATATCAGTAAGTTTTAGGTCTTTTCTCTCCCCTAAGTATAAAACTAACTTCTCAAGTTCTGAACATATAGGCAGCTTGCTATGATTAAAGTAAGATTGCAAATGGTAGATTATCTCATTTGTGCATTTTATATCATTTTGTTTTAAGTAACTTGATATAATGTCATAAAGATTGCTGTTGCTGTCCTTATAGCAAGCAATCACACCAAAAATTTTTGAACTCTCCATATAACTTTTAGTCGCAGAATTATATGGAAGATCACTTGCTACCATCATTACATAATGACCACTTGCGTTATAATCCAATACATTTTTTAACTCCTTGGATATACCTCCACTCACATTTATCAGCTTAATTAATTTTTTGCTGGTAAACATCGAAACGTTTGCCAATTCAGAAAACAGTAAACTGGGTGACTTATGCACTATTGCAAAATCCATCACCTGAACTGAATACTCACCCAAATTAGCAATTATTTCTTGTACATAAAAATCAACCCTACTGTTATCACTTCCATGAATTAACACACCACGTAAAGCATCAGGTTTCTCTAGGAATTTTTTAACTTTGGATGGTGTGACCCTCATGCTATCTATATGATATCATTCTCATTTGACTGTACATGAGTATCCAAAGACTCTGAGTCTCCTTGTGCAATATTATGCACATCACCTGCTACATCATCTGACTCTTCTGTTTTTCCTGTAATATAATTATAAAATTTTTTCACAGGTTGAGATATATATTTGGAAAAAAATCCTTCTTCGCTCATATTGCTTACTCCATAAAATTAACAACTTATCATTAGCATATAAATAATAGTATAGCAAAAACTATTTTGTGCTAAGATAGTGATGTTTTATAATGAGTATATTACAAAATTATTAACATTCGAGATCAAAATTAAGCCAACCTGCTTAATACTAGCCTTATAAAATAAGCGATAATTAAATATACCGCTGCAACAAGTATAATTGCAGGTCCAGTTAACAAATCAAAACTTGCAGATAACATGAGACCTGATATCCCAGAGATCACAGAAAAAACTGTTGCAACAATAATCATCTGCATTGGAGTTTTCGAAATGAGCCTTGCAGATGCTGCTGGTATTAGCAAAAATGCAGCAATGAGTAATATTCCTATTAGTTGGGCAGCAATTGCTATAAATATAGCAAGAGTGATTAAAAATTCTAGTCTAACAAAGGTAACATTAATTTTTTCAACTACTGCTAAATCTTGATTAATTGAAATCATTAACCAATAACGCCATCTAAATATTAATATCAAAGTAACTACTGCAGAGGTTAAAAAAATCAATACTATATCACTTTGATCGAGCGTTAATATATCACCAAACAGTGAGCTAATAATACTATTATTGCCAGATGGAAGAAAAGACATAAGTATTAAACTCGATGATAAAACTACATTGGTAACAATGTTCAATATCGTATCAGCAGAATATAATCTGTTAAAATTAAGAGAAAGTAGTATAGCAAATGTAATTGCAATGAGCATTATGCTAAGCGATGGGCTAATCTTAAAGATCAAAGCAAGTGCAATACCAAGCAATGAAGAATGGGACAAACTATCACCAAGATAAGATAACCTTTGCCATATCATAAACGATCCTAAAGCGCCTGTTACTAGGCTAATTACGACTACTGCAACTAGACTGTTGATGAAAAAATCCTGGGTAAACATTTCAAACATGCTATATGGCTATTAGATAACTGACAACAAATCTATCTTCGGATATCAGAATATTATGGGTTCTGCATGCAGAACCTGTTGTCATAAATTCAAAATTTAAACCTTTTTGTTCCATAAGATAGGACTTCACTGAAGAACTTAGTATATTGCGTGTTTTACCAGTACCTATTAACAAAATTTCTATTTCCTCTGTTAAAAAAGATTCAAAATACTCCTTGCTGTTTATATCACTTTCTTTCAATTTTATCACCTTTTCAGGAAAAATTATAATTGAGCCATAATATTCTTGATTGTTTACCAAAAATTTTCCTTCCCTGTAACCATTTATAAGATTTTTATTCTCGGAAATTAAGGGCATAAGTCAAACTATTAATTGAGTGTCACATACCCACCATTCTGGTTGCTTTTTTCCGATATTAACTGCAGCAGCTTTTGCATTTTCCTCACTATCGAATATTCCAAAACATGATACACCACTGCCTGACATGCGAGAAAGTATAGAGCCTTCTTGTGACTCAAGTGTTGATATCACATCCTTAATTTCAGGTACAAAGCTTATTGCTATTTCTTGAAGATCGTTTCTCGTCTCTTTAAGAAACTTCAACAAATCCTTTTCAGCGTCATCGCTCCATTTAATTGGCTCAGAAAATTTTCCTTCATGTTTGGAAAATACCTCTGGTGTACTCAAAAACCTTTTTTTCGGTTTCACAAGCACCACATTTGTAGGTAAAGAGAATTTTTTAATGTGGCATAATTCTTCGCCAATACCTCTAACAAAAACTGGCTTGCTATCTACGCTTGCGGGAACATCAGCACCAACGTTTAAGGCTATTTCATTTAAAATCGTCCTATCAATCTCCCACAGCTTCCCTAGCGTGCGTACCACAGCTCCAGCATCTGAGGACCCACTACCAAGTCCTGCAGCAATTGGTATGTTCTTTACAACTCTGATAGAAACTCTAGTACGCACTGGAGCATGTCTAAGCAGCAGATTAACCGCTTTCATTACAGTGTTATACTGGTTATTTATTCTAGACTCGGAGTTTATAAATTCAACTGTAGAGTTATCGTATCTAGAATCCTTCTCACCTACTTTTATTTCCAAAAAATTAGAGAGATTAGCAAAGACAAATAAACCTTCAATCAAGTGATACCCTGTTTCTTTTTTGTCTACAACATGCAAAAAAAGATTGATTTTTGCAGGCGCCTTTACACAAAAACTTTTCATTATATATCTTCACTAAGATTATTTTTACATTATATGTATAATGCTATTCTAGTCAACTTTTATAAGGTTTTCGCACTTCTGATGAGATCAAATGCCATAAATCCTAATTTCTCTGTATGGGTAAATGCGTCCGCTGGTACAGGCAAAACAAAAATCTTAATAGACAGAGTATTGAGACTTTTATTAGAAAACAAAAGAAATATTCTTTGCTTAACGTTCACCAATGCTGCAGCAAACGAGATGGAGAATCGCATTCACAGCATACTCAGTAAGTGGGCAATATGTTCAGAGAGTGAATTAATAATGGATCTGGAACAACTAGACCTATTGCAAATCAGAAAAAAAGAAACCTGGATCCCAGTGTCACGCACTGGGATGACAGGGGATGGCGCAGAAATAACGGAGAATGATGCTGAGGTGATAGCACCACATAACCACGATTTAAGTGAAAATCCAGTAGTCCACCCTTCGATGTCATCCCAGCATCCCTACTTGTCATCCCAGCACCCCTACTTGTCATCCCAGTGCGTGACACTGGGATCCAGAAAAAATAAAGATTATTTAACCAAAGCAAGAAGGCTTTTCTCTGAACTGGAAAATCTTGGTCTAACTATACAAACCATACACGCTTTCTGTTACAAATTAATTTCCAACTTCCCCATAGAAGCTGGCATCGCCCCAAATTGTACGCTGAGTGAATGCAAAGAATTACATCCCATCATATTCAATAAAGTGCTTCATAACGAAACTGTGCAGGATGATATCAACCTTATTGCAACTGAAATTGATGAAAATAAACTACGCGATTTGCTTTATACTTTATGTATAAAAAGATCGATGTCAGCAAATGATTCAGAATACATCAAAGAAAAACTCAATGTTCCAGATGGAATTCATGATTTACAGAGTGAAACGACTGAGCACATAAAAAGATTAGCTGAAATGTTAAGTGAAGGCAGTAAAAGAGATCAGAGTTATAGTGCAATGCTCTCTGATTGGTGTGAAAGCACCAATAAGGAGGATATAGAAAGTCTAGCCAAGGTATTTCTAAAATCAGAATCGCACGAAAAAAAGAGCATATCATCCATTGCAACAAAAAGTATTTTGGAGAAATTCAAAGATGCAGAGCAAATAATAGAGAGCGTTCAGAATGTAGTATTTACCCATATAAGAGACATGAACTCTTATCAAATATTCAAGAGAACCAGTAGCTTACTTGGTGTATTTAAAGTATATGTTGATTTGTATAATAGTGAAAAATCAAAAAATGCACTGCTTGACTACAATGATATAATTGACTTAGCAACAAATCTTCTCAGCAATCCAAACTACAAAGATTGGATATTGTTTAACTTGGATCAAAAAATAGATCACATCCTTGTTGACGAGGCACAAGACAATAGCATCAGCCAGTGGAAAATTATAACAAATCTCTGCGATGAATTTTTTGCCGGTAATGATGAAAAGCGAACCTTATTTGTAGTTGGTGACGTAAAACAATCCATATATAGATTTCAAGGAGCAAATCCCCATCTATTCAACTATATGCAACAATACTTTCATACGAAAACTGGTGGTAGAGATTGGATATCATGCCAACTTGAAAAGTCATTTCGTTCAACTCCAGAAGTTTTGATGCTTGTAGATAGAATATTTAATAACTTCCGCACAGAAATATCTTTTAATGATAATGAAATAAAACATGTTCCACATAGAGAAAATGATCAAGGATATATTGAAATTTGGCCAGCGTTACCAAAGTGTAAAGAGGAAGAACAGCAAGCTTTACAAATTCCTCTAACATGCAAGGAAGGTTATACAATAGCAGATCGATTACTTGCTCAAACAATAGCCAACAGAATTCACAATTGGTTAAACGAAGGGCGGATTTTAGTTGCTAAAGATCGCCATATAGAACCAAGAGACATTATGGTTCTGGTACGACAACGAAACGTGTTAGTTGATTACATAATAAGCGAACTTAAAAAAGCAAACGTGCCAGTTGTAGGCCGAGATTATTTTAGAATTATGGACTATATAGCCGTGCAGGACTTAATAGCTTTGGCCGAATTTTTACTCCTCCAGGCAAATGATTTAGCTCTTGCAAATGCTTTAAAATCACCGCTATTTAATTTCACCGAGGATGATTTATTTAACATTGCATACGACCGTAAAGAGCATTCACTATGGGAAAGAATTCAGGATTATTCTGTGGTTATCTATAGTGAATTAAACTATCTCATTAACTTATCTCGCACAGAATCCCCTCTCGCATTATTCACGCATATACTGCGCACAGGTAAGAAGAAATTTGCTGCAAGGCTAGGTCTTGAGTGCTTTGAGGTTCTAGACGAATTTATGAACCTCGTGTTGCAATTTGAAAACCCATCTCTTCAAGCGTTTGTTCAATGGATCAAGGAGAATAATCCGGAGATTAAGAATGATATGCAATCAGAACGCAATGCTGTGCGAATAATGACAATTCACAAATCAAAAGGTCTGCAAGCTCCCATAGTATTTTTGGTTGATACAAACACAGTGCCAAGAAACAGTGAAAGCATTATCTTTGATGGAACGGAAGCACCATTTTGGTGTGGAAAAAACAACAATGCTTATTGTGATCAAGTAAAAAGAGAGAAAAAACTAGAGGATTATAATGAATATTTGCGTTTATTATACGTAGCACTCACACGTGCTGAAGATGAGTTATACATCTTAAGTAAAGAGCCAGTGCAAAAGGGCTCTTGGTATGATCTAATCACTAAGTATGGAGAACCATATGAAAAGAAACAAGCATACTTACAGCCAATATTTAAAGAAAAAGTTGAAGTGCTATGTGTGAACGCAAACTACCCTTACATTTATAAAAAACGTGATTACTTTGACGTTCCGATCATTTCCCTTCCGCCAGCTTTAGCCCACTCTTCGGTGTCATCCCAGCGCGTGACGCTGGAATCCAGTGAAAAAGAAGGAGCAGAATGGATCCCAGTGTCAGCTACTTGGATGACAGATGGTTATGCAAGAGGCCTGATTATTCACAGCATATTGCAGTATATGCCCAAGATAGAAAAAGAAAGGAGAAAAAATTGGGTCAGAAAATACCTTGATAACATCAGCGAAGATAAGGATGAAATTTACAGTAAAATATTAGCCTTTAATGAAAAATATGGCTATTTGTTTGACTTGGAAGGCAAATCAGAGATTACACTGAGTGGAACAATTGATGGCAAGTCAGTATTAGTACGACTAGATAGGCTATGCATAACGCAAGATAAAGCAATCATAATTGACTACAAGTCACACCGTAACGTTTCTGTTTCCTCATTAAATGAAATAAAAAAGCAAATGTTGACCTATAAAACCTTAGTACAAGAAATATATCCAAACAAGCAAGTAGAGTGCGTGGTTATTTGGGTGGAAGATTTAACCATTCAATCTGACTTTTAACGAAACTTGATTGCAAGAAATAGCTACTACGTCATACCACCGCAAACCGTCATACCGCCGCGGTATCTCAGCCACTAACAAGTAGCGGAATGACGAATTACTCAACCGTTATCCTGCTGCTCCTTTCTCGTCATCCCGCTACGTGTTAGCGGGATCTCAGCATAGCTATCTTAAAGCTAAGTAATATAAGTCAACCCAGCTAGGATTCTTTTGATTGATCAAATTAATTTTCCACTGCCTTGGCCATTCTTTCAGGCGCCTTTCTCTTGCAATAGCTAAACTTATATCTTCAAACTCTTCAAAATATACAAGTTTATTTACATTATATCTTGATGTAGAACCTGAAACAATTTTGTTTTTGTGTTCCCAAATCCTCTTGATCAAATTTGCAGTTACACCAATATATAATGTGCTATTAGCTTTATTTGTAAGTATATAGATATATGATAACTTCATCTTAATCGTTTATAGCTAAAGTAACTGAGGTTTATCAACATTATACTACACCATCATGCCACAATAAATCTTACCGTCATACCACCGCGCCGCTAACACGTAGCGGGATGACGAGTTACTATACCGCGGCGGTATCTCAGCCGCTAACAAGCAGCGGGATGACAGCAATCTACGTCATACCGCGATTCATTCACGGTATCTCTTAGCCGCTAACACGTAGCGGAATGACGATTGTCGGTAAATCTAAGTTACTGTAGCTATAAAGGCTTTCACAACAACCTATTTTCCTTGAAACTAAAATAGCTACTGAATGTAATAATAATGTGATCTATTAATTCTATTCCTATACTTTGGCAAGCTTCTGCTAGTTGTCTAGTGAGAGATATATCGCTATTTGAAGGTTGTGTATCTCTGCTTGGATGATTGTGAGATATTACAATGGATGTTGAACCAATCAAAAGTGCGCGCTTGATGATCTCTCTGACATAAAGAGGAGTTTGATCTACTGTACCAATATTTTGCAGGTCTTCCGCTATTAGACGATACTTTTTATTCATATAGATGACGCGAAAATTTTCCTTATTGAGGCTTCCTATACTTATTCTTAAATAATCAAGCAATTTTTCCCAGTTATCGATTATAGGCAGGTCTTTTATTTCTTCTCTTGCAGAACGAACAAAGGCTTGTTTTACACAAAAGATGGCAGATATCGCTGCATTGCTGACACCATCAACGTTTTGCAGCGCTTCCAGGTCAGCATTAAAAACTTTATTCAAACTGCCAAAATTTTCTATCAAACTCTTTGCTATCGGCTTTACATCAATTCTACTGTATGCTGAATATAAAATGTGCTCTAAAACCTCATAATCAAGTAATGATTGTCCATTATCTAAAATAATTTTCTCCCTTAGGCGCTTTCTATGCCCCTTTTTGTAATTTTTCATCATCAATGAATTGCTTATCTCTTGTATAATAAGAAATTAGATTTTTAAGTAAAATATTTAATAAAGCGCATGACGCACAATTGTAAGAACATTCATTTTTAAAGACAGCAAATGGTGTCATGAAAGTAGCTGAGACACTGTCCTCCTTTGTCATCCGAGTAGCTGACACTGGTTCCTTTACGACGGCAGTGCCCAGAGGTGTCATCCCAGTGCGTGCACATAGTGCAAAAAATTAAAAATAAGACGCCAATACGTAATACTGTTGTCGTTTAATCTGCACAGATTGAAGATAAATGAATACCTTCAGTATCATGATAAAGGGGCTGGCGAAGGGTGTCAAGTAGTTTTTAGCTCTGCCTTCTAAGGCTTTTACTCGTGACAACCACTGTGCCTGCGATCTTATCGTGCCAAGTTTGACAGCGTTTGTTGAAATTTGACCATAAAAAGCCCAAGAATAATGGTGCAACTGACAATATAAAGGAAAAAAATCTCTTTGTTGCTTGCCTTAAAGTCATTTTTCCGAAGGTTTGTGCATCCACAACTCTGAGCCCAAATAATAGTTTTCCAGGTGTAGCAGCAAACCTTACCCACATGTATGCTACATAGCAAAAGAGCATAATAAACTGGACTATTTGATTTAGGATTAGTAATTTTATAAGTCTACTCTGCGTTGTCTTTTCTTCCGCAGACAGTGGTGCTTGCATTGGGGATTTTGCAGCAATTTGACTTAATATTTTGCTATCCTCTGAGTTCATAAAGAGCTGATTTAAGGCTTGGCTGCAAAACTGCAAGAACAAAACGATAATAATCAAATCAAGCAATACTGATATATAGCGCCTGAGGCCCGTTACATAACATATCCCATTTTCATCTTTCTTTACCTTTTGAATAACATTTATAGAAGAAAAAATAGAAAATAAACGATCAAAAAATTTATGTAACATATATACGCTTTCCAATATTTAACGTGCCCCTGGCCGGACTTGAACCAGCATGCTTTTGCAAGCAACAGATTTTGAGTCTGCCGTGTCTACCATTCCACCACAGGGGCATTAAGTTTTAATGCTATAGGCAACACGGAATTAGTCAAATTTTATATGTCTTTCAAATCAAAACTAAATATTCTACAATAATCGATAGTTACTCTTAAATGCAGAATGAATAAATTAGCTGATCTCCTTGATTCAAGAGGTGTAGACAAAGAAATATGTAAATTACCGCATAATTTAGAAGCTGAACAGATGCTTATTGGTGCAATGATTCGTGATAATAGAATCTGTGATGCGGTTGAAGACACAATTACAGCAGAAAATTTCTATGATCCACTGCATCAAAGTATTTTTACGCAAATATCCAAAACCAGGAAACACGGTATAGTTGCCAATGAACTAAGCCTCAAAATGTTTTTTGAGAACGACCATGCGTTTACCGAATGTGGTGGGGTAGAGTACTTAGCAAAGCTTGCAGCGAAGGCAAGTATTGCACTTGATATTTATAGTTTGACTAGAATAATCCGTGATACTTACTTAAGGAGATGTTTAATCAAGCTCGGGCAAGAAATAGTTGGTGATAGCTACAACTACGATATTGAAAATCCTGCACAGGCGCAAATTGAACAAGCAATGACAAAATTGTTCAATTTGGCAGTAAAAAAACAAGGTGAGAAAACATATATAAAACTTGCAAGTTCAGTCAAAGATGTGGTTGAGAAGATCAGCGCACTGAAAAATAATCCAGAAGCGCTAGGCATTACAACCGGACTTCAAGATCTAAATCAGCTTCTTGGTGGTCTACAAAAATCTGATTTATTAATTTTAGCTGCAAGGCCTTCTATGGGTAAAACAGCATTGGCGCTAAACATCGCACTTAATGCTTGTAAGATGTTGCAAAAAAGAGCAGATAAGCAACACTATGTAGCGTTTTTCTCGCTTGAAATGTCAGCAGAGCAATTAACTGCAAGGCTGATCACTATAGATTCAGGAATTAGTTATTATAAGGCATTAACCGGGAGAATTAGTGATTTTGAATTGCATGAATTTATCAATACTAGTACAGAATTATCTGAACTGCCTTTCATCATAGATGACACCCCTGCGCTATCAATTAGTGCCCTTCGCACCAGAATACGCTTGCTGTATCAATTATATAATGTAGAAGTGGTATTCATTGATTATTTGCAGCTAATCAGAGGAACAACAAAAAGGAGTAATGAAAATAGAGTGCAAGAAATCTCGGAAGTGACGCAGGGTTTGAAAGCAATTGCAAAGGAGCTAAATATTCCCATTGTTGCACTATCTCAGCTCTCTCGTTCTGTTGAGCAGAGGGATGATAAAAAACCACAACTTTCTGATTTACGTGATTCAGGGAGCATAGAGCAAGACGCAGATATAGTAATGTTTCTCTATAGAGAAGAGTATTATGAACTAAGAAAACAGCCAAATGAAGGAAACAATAAACATCGGGAATGGCAAGAGAAAATGGAAAAAATTAGAAACATTGCAGAGCTCATTATTGCAAAGCAGAGAAATGGACCAATTGGCAGTGTGAAGCTATATTTTGACTCTAACAGAGGTGCATTTAAAGATTACACGGAAAGGCATAGTTCATAGCTTGGCAGCAATCTTCTTGTTCCCAAGTTCATTGATTATTTTTTTTATGTAAAGATAGCTTGACAATTTCTTAAAAATCCTTTTATAATGGTATTATATTTTATAATACGTGAGGAATAATCATGATAAGTAAAGACAATGTACCCTATTATATAGCTGGAACTTTGGCTACTTTCACTTTATTAGCATCTGAAGTGTTTGCTGCAGCTCCTTATATTGGTTTCTTAGCTCCAGTTGCAGCATTAAGTGTTGGCCTTCCATTTATTATTGGTGGTGCTGTATTTTCTGCTGTAGCTATTGCACTTTCGTATGCAGCAGTTAGTAAGAACAAAACTATTTCTGAGTTAAAAAATGAAATGAAAGCTCAAGAGCAAACAATTTCTGGGCAAAAAACTCAACTAGCTAAAAAAGAAGCGGAAGTAAAAGCTAAAGAGGAAGAAAATTCTAAGTTAAAAGATCAAGTACGCACTCAAAAGCAGAAAAGTTCTGAGCAAAAAACTCAACTAGCTGAAAAAAATAAAAAGATAGAAGAAGACAAATTAAAAGTGGCAATTGCTGATGGCACTGTTCAGCTTGCAAAAGGAACAGTTAATAGCGCTGTTTGGTTTGCAAAAGAAGCAGTTAATGGTGTCTTGTATTCTGGCAAATATGCTTACGATAATTATGTGCCATCAACTGAGTCTACAAAAGGAACACTTAGTGGTATTGGAGGTGGCTTGAAAAATACTTATGATGCGTCAATTGCATCTGTAAGAGGAGCACTTAACAGCGTTGGAAGCAGCTTGTACAGTAGGATTTATGGTACTAAGGTTTCTAGTCCGGAAGAGCAGTTTAAGCGTGAAGATGGATCTAAACCTAGCATGCAAGAACTAACTCGTTTGGATTATTTAAATCTTGAGGTTCTTTCCAGTGAGCAAAAGCAACGAGCTAATAGTTTGGATTATTTAAATATTGATAACGTTCCTAAGCAACCTGATCATTTAAATGTTGATGCTGCTAAAAGTTATTTAATGAGTCTTTCTGAGGATCAGGATGTATTTTATGATGCAGAATTTGGTGATGAAAAAGGTACTGAGATTTCTAGCCCAGAAAGTCAGCCAACTAAAGAAGAAAATGGTCAAGGCTGGTTTGCATGGAGCCTAGGAAAGGTTAAGTCGGCAATGACTGAAGTAGTAGTGATAGATGCTGATGTTACTAAACCATATTTTGCTAAAGTAACTAAGGCACTTGCCACCTAACTTGAATATGTAGACAGCGGTGTGCACCGTTGTTAACTAAAGATAATCCCATCCAGGAGAAATAGTTTTTACACTATTTCTCCTCTTTAGCATCAACCCTCAAAAAAACCGGCGTAGGTTTAGGCAATGTTATGCCTGAACTTACGCATGCGTTGCACAAAGATTTTAAATCTCGTTGCTCTTTCGGAATTTGCAATTGATCAAGTATCATTTCCGCTGACCTCGGGACAATTGGCTGCAATAAAGTGCCAATTATCCTGATATATTCTAGTAATTTGTAGATTACTAAATTCATGCGTTCTCTATCAGTTTTGCTTAATATCCAGGGTGCACTTTTGTCTATATAAGCATTGGCTTCAGAAGAGAGGTTGATAATTAGAAGTATAATCTGGTTAAATTCATACTTTGATAGGTGATTCATCACTTGATCGAGTATAGCTTTGCAACCTGGAAGACTTTCTTCACCTTTAAGTAGGCTTTGATCGATTGTTGGTACAATTCCAGAACATTGCTTGTGTAAAAATGAAATTGTTCTTTGCACTAAATTGCCTATGTTGTTTGCCAGTTCTGAATTTATCCGGCTGATCATATTTTTCTTACTAAAGTTGCCATCTTGGCCGAAGCTTGCTTCCCGAAGGAGAAAATAGCGTAGCTGATCAACACCAAACTCTTGAGCGAGGCCAATTGGATCTATGACATTACCAAGGGACTTGGATATTTTCTCTCCCTCGTTCAACCACCAACCATGAACTGCAATTTGTTTTGGCAGTGGCAGGTCTGCTGCAAGGAGAATCGCTGGCCAATATACAGCATGAAAGCGCAATATGTCTTTACCGATTACATGAACGTTGAAAGAGTTGTCAGCTAGGTTTGCAGCGCTTGACACTGGAATCTGCGTTTTCCCTTGGTTTGGTGTCATTCCAGTGCTTGACACTGGAATCTGTGTTTCTGGTTCTGCCCAAAACCTCTTATATTCCTCACCTTCAGTACTAGGGAAACCTATTGATGTAAGATAATTGGTTAATGCATCTATCCAGACATAGATTACGTGTTTGTCATTACCTGGTACTTTTATTCCCCAGTTAAAACTAGTGCGAGAGATTGAGAGGTCAATGAGCCCTGATCTTACAAACGATATCACTTCATTTCTTCTGCTCTCAGGAAAGATAAAACTTGGCTGATTTTTATAGAGTTCCAGTAATTTTTCTTGCCAGTTTGATAAGCGAAAAAAGTAACTCTCTTCTTTTATCCACTGGACCTCAGCACCTGTTGGTGCTTTGCCATCTATCAGCTCTGACTCCTGATAAAATGCTTCATCACGAACTGAATACCAACCCGAATAGGAATCCAAATATATTTGCCCTCTCTCTTCAAGTCTATTCCATAAAGCTATAACTGCTTTTTTGTGACGTTCCTCCGTAGTGCGAATAAAATCGTCATACTCAAAATTCATGAACTTAGCCAATTCTTTAAATGAAACGCTCACTTCATCTGTAAATTCTTTTGGCTGCATTTCCTTTGCTTTAGCTGCTTTTTCTATTTTTTGTCCATGTTCATCTGTACCAGTGGTAAATTTGACATTTTTCCCAGCTAGTTTCATGAACCTTGCCACCACGTCACACAAGAGAGAAGTGTATGCATGACCAATATGTGGCTTATCGTTTACGTAATATACTGGCGTGGTGATGTAAAAGTTCTCGAATTGTTCCATGGTTTAGCATTTTGATAAAAATCAACTGAGTTAATTATAGTATTAAAAAGGCAGTAATAAATAAATATTGATTGGGTTAAGCATAATTTTTGAAAAAAGCTATTTACTGAAATTTTATTAAAATAAGAAACAATCAGGCATGATTATTGAAAGAACAATGAGAAATTTTCTTGTAATTCTATTTATAGTTTTCTATGCATTTGATGCACACGCTGATGGAGCAACAGATGTAATGTGTAATGTAATAGGTTACGTTCATGGAATAGGTGGACCAATGATTACAGTGGTAATAATTGGTTCAAGCTTACTTGCAATATTTGGCAGAATGCCTTGGCCTGCACTTTTCGCACTGGGTATGTTTGTTGCTGTGTTTTTTGGTGCTCCTCAAATTGTAACAAAGGTAACAGAAAAAGAAGTTTGTTGTCTTTTTAAAGGTCAAACCTTGGAGAATGGAAAGTGTGTTGCTGCTCCTGGATATGAACGTGTAGGTACAGGTTATGCTTGTCGTTCCGGTTGGGCGCTAACTAATAAAGGCTACTGTATAAAAGCTGGCCAAGATCCTTCAAAGTATTGGAAGTGAAAATGGTGCTTTTATAGAGTTAAATCTAACAAACCACAAAGTATATAATTAACATCTACTCCTTTAGTTAGATTCCACTCACGCTTTATTACGTTGTACTCCATACCAGCCATGTTTTGCAGCGTTACATTATTTTCTCTTAAGTGATTTGCAATTTCTGACGGCTTGAGAAATTTATTCCAGTTATGTGTACCTTTTGGCAGCCAATTTAATATGTACTCTGCACCAATTATTGCAAGGCAGAAGGATTTGATAGTTCTATTTATTGTGGATATAAATATCAGCCCATTCGGTTTTAGCAGTTCTATCGCTTTTTTCATGAAAAGCTCTAAATTATCCACATGTTCAACTACTTCCATCAACAGAACCACGTCGTACTTCTTGTCATTGCTTAGCTCTTCAATGCTGGTGTGTATATATTCTATATTTAACCCTACTTTTTTTGCATGTGAATGCGCTACTTTTATGTTTTCTTCACATACATCTATTCCCACAACGTTAATGCCAACGCGTGCCATTGACTCTGACAAAATGCCACCACCGCATCCAACATCAAGCAATGATAATTCTTTCAAATTGCATTTTTTTAACTCTTTTATTTTCTCAATAATGTAAGATACTCTAACAGGATTCATTATGTGCAATGGTTTGAATTTGCCGTTCTCATCCCACCACTGGCCTGCCATTTTAGCGAATTTTGATATTTCATCTTCGTTATAAGTTTTTGTTTTTTTTTTCTTAGAGGTTATATTGCTGAGTTTATCAAGGCGTTTTTTATGTCTGCTTTCTTTTGAAAATTCTGTTTCGAGGAATTGTTTGACTATGTCTTTTGCTAATCCACTCGCAGTAAACCCTGCACCAAGACACAGTACATTTGCGTTGCCATGCTCGCGAGCTAATTTTGCGATCTCAACACTGTTACATAAAGCAGCGTAGATTCCTTCAAAACGATTTGCCACAGTACTCATGCCCAAACCTGTACCACAAATTAATATCCCATAATTTGCTTTTTTGCTTGTTATATCTTCTACAACTTTAACAGCATAGTTTGGGTAATCTACACACTTTTGCTTAGCAGTGCAGCCTTGATCTACTACTCTGTAACCTAGGGCTTCCAGGTAAGGTTTTATTTCTGATTTTAATTCATAACCAGCATGATCTGAGGCAATTGATACTATACCTAACATATAAGAAATAAGGACATTTTATATGGGTTTGAACTTTCTGTCAAGTCATTCAATGCTTCTGACCTTTTGGGAGTTCTAAAGCTATAGCTAAGGTTTTCCTACGTCATACCGCAATTCATTCCACAACTGTACGAACATTGTGATTTGAGAATAATCTCCGCCAGGAAGGGTGTCATCCCAGTGCTTTGGCACTGAGATCCAGAAAACTTAATTTTAAATAAGTACACCAGATAGCTGTATAATAAGAACTGGATTCCAGTGTCAAGCACTGGAATGACACCTTCTGTATAAATATTAAGAAATTTACCAAACGAAAAAAAGGCAAAAGAAGCCCCGTGGTTGGCTAATTACTTACATTATACTTTCAAGTATGGCGTTTTTTTATTCTAAACACTTAATAACCGCGATTTAGCTGCTTTTAAGCCGCAACTAATCTAAATTATAAACGTTAAGAAATTTACTAAACAGAAAAAAAGGCAAAAGAAACCCTAGGGTAGCTAGTTATTCACTATCCATTTTTTAAGTTGGCGTTTTTTAATGTTTTAAATGCTTTATAAGCGTATTTCAGCTTGTGTAGGTCAAAACCCGGAAATTTGATAAAGACATAAGGTGCACATAGTGCAAAAAATTAAACATGAGACGCCAGATACGTTGAGTTTTTTTGTCATTTAATCTGTACAGAGAAGATAAATAAATAGCTTCAGTTTCATGATAAGGGCGCTGGCGAGGTTTGTCAAGGAAGTTTTTTGTTTCTGTGGGCTACCTGGATGACAGGATTGCTCTTGAATTTGTATAGCTACATTGTCGGTAAATCTAAATTGCTTTAGTTATAGAAATAAATTTCGAGTCAGATGTGTATAAATTCTATATAATTTTTATCCTACTACTAATTTAACAAGATGGATCATATAGATATTATAAAATCAAAATTATTATTATCCGACATAGTAGGTAAAAAAGTCAGATTAATAAAAAGAGGAGATAGTTTTGTTGGGCTCTGTCCATTTCATAACGAAAAAACCCCATCTTTTTCGGTGAGCAATACTAAGGGGTTATATTACTGTTTTGGTTGCTTGGCTAGTGGTGATGCATTTGAATTTATTTCACAAACTGAAGGATTAAGCTTTAAAGAAGCATTGGAAAAATTAGCATCGGTTACAGGTGTTGAACTGCCCAAAAATCTTAGTATTACAAAAGAGGACAATAAACTATTTTTAGCGCTTGATTTAGCTGCAAATTGGTTTGCACAAAAAAATCAAGGTGTTGTAGATTATTTAAAGCAGCGTAAGATTTCACCTAAAATCATAGATAAATTTAAGATAGGTTATGCACCAAGCTCTGGTTTGAAAGAGTATTTAAACTCTTCAGGTATTGAAGACAGAATTTTGATTGATATTGGATTAGTAAACAAAAATTTTCGTGATTATTTTTATGACCGGCTGATATTTCCTATACAGAGCATTGCAGGGAGAGTTATTGGTTTTGGCGGACGTGTGCTAAGTTCTGAGCAACAGCCGAAATATTTAAACAGTCCAGAGAGTCAGCTCTTTAAGAAGAGGGAGAATTTATACGGATTAAACTTTGCTTTAAGCGAAATACGTAAAAAACAGCACATACTCGTTGTTGAAGGATATATGGACACTATAGCGCTACATCAAGCGGGAATTAGTAATGCAGTTGCTCCGCTTGGTACCGCAATTTCTGCAGAACAGATAAAAAATCTATGGAGATTTGCTAAAGAAATCTCCATCTGTATGGATGGCGATAGTGCTGGACGTCATGCTGCTACTCGAGTTGCAGAACTTGCTCTGCCAATATTAGAGCCTGGATACACGTTAAAGTTTGTGACTTTGCCAAGTAATAAAGATCCATACGATATATGTAACGAACTGGCATACAAGAAAGAAGACGTGTTGACTGCTCTTGACCATTCAACAAAACTGCATTCTGAATATTTATGGCATCACATAATCGATAGCAATTTGCAAAATTATGAAAAACTTGCTCCGGAAAAATATTCAATTCTTGAGCACAAGTTCATGGAATATGTAAATACTATTAGCAACAGCAGTATTAGAAGGTATTACAGAGATTATTTTTACAATAAGGCTAGTGAACTAAGAAGTAGCTTCAAAAAACAGATTTTTAATAGTAAAACTGGAGCAACAAAAGGTGAGTATCTTCATAACAAATCTCCAGAGCTAATTGAAGCAGAGCAAAATCAGGCCGTAATTTTGCGTATAGCCGTAGAATTTCCTGAAATCTTGAACCGTCCTATATTTTTTGAGCAATTTTCTCATTTTGAATTTACTAATGAGATGAAAAGATTACAACAGCGTGTAATTGATGTAATAAGTAACAAAAGCAAACTCGATAAAGAGGCTTTGTTACAAGAATTGAAACAGTTTAACGTTATAAAGTATGTATTTGAAAAAACTAGTGTACTAAATAGCCAACTGAACGAGAGAAAATCTGCAGAAATTGTGTGGAATAATATAGTGTTACTAAAAGAATTAAATGCATTACGAAAAGAAAGAACCGAAGCGAGGCTGAGCGGTAATCTTGACTTAGAAGAAAGGTTAATAGAACAAATAGAGCAAATAGAAAGTAGTATACAAGAAATGCAAATGGAGTTTATTGAAAAGTAGATATCGCCTCGTTAGTCAACAAGAAAATTACAAAATAAGACAATATTTTACATAAGATTGAAATTTTTAACTAATTAAGCCTTCCTCTAACAGCTTTGCCCTGTAGTTTTTGATATGGTTAGGATCACTTGAAAATGTATAATTTTTGTAGTTAGCTCTGCTGTGCATATAAAGTTTACTATTGACTTTTATCACATTATCTCACATTATCTCACATAATATGCATGTGAGAAGAATATGAACTGGAAGAATTTTCGTCTTAGTACGCGTCTCAACCTAGAAGGGCCTGTAATTGAGCAAGTGTACGAGTTAATTACTGCAGTTGATAGTGTTAAAAATAGCTGGCAGATAACGAAAAAACTACTACCACAAACAATTGAAAGATTAACTCATTCAGTTATTGTTACATCTTCTGGCGCTTCTAACCGTATTGAAGGAAATCGTCTAACCGATAAAGAAGTTGAGGATCTATATAAAAACCTACGTGTCAAAAAATTTAAAAATAGAGATGAGCAAGAAATTGCTGGCTACTTAGAAATGCTTACACTAATATTTCATGATTATACGGATATTCCAATTAGTGAGTCATCAATATTGCACATTAACAACCAGATGCTACTTTATAGTGAAAAAGATTTGTATCATAGAGGAAAATACAAAGCAAGTTCTAATAGAGTTGAGGCAAAAGATCAGAATGGAAAAGTTGTTGGTATAATTTTTGATCCCACACCACCTTACCTTGTTAGAAAGGAAGTACAAGAGCTTATTGATTGGTATCACTGGTCCTTAAATAATAAATTTAAGCATCCTCTTATTATTGTTGCTAACTTTGTTTTTGAGTATCTGGCAATACACCCTTTTCAAGATGGAAATGGCAGAACTAGTAGATTGATGACTAATTTAATGCTGTTGCAGCAGGGTTATGATTTTGTATCTATTGTATCACATGAAAAGATAATTGAAACTAACAAACTTGATTACTACTTAGCGCTTAATAAAACACAAAGTAGCTGGAAAAGTGGCAAAGAAGATATTTCCCCGTGGTTAATATTTTTTCTTAATGTACTCAAAACGCAAGCAAATGAGGCGCATTATATTCTTGAGAGGGAGAATACTGAATATTTATTATCAAGAAAACAATTGTTCTTCTGGGAATGGGCACTTAGCCTTGCAGATAAAGAATTTAGTAGAAAAGATGCTATAGAAGCTCTAGGATTTCCTCCAAGAACAGTAGAGGCAATTACAAAGAAACTGCTAGGGATGAAATACTTACAGCGTCTTGGAGAAGGCAAAGCCACTAGATATAAAGTTATTATTTAAAAGTTTTAGTATGTTTTTCAAGATTTTTTTAAATCCAGTCTTATGCACAACTTTGTTTGCAATTTTACATTTTTATTCGATTAAAAATTGCATTTTAGCAATAAAAAACTTACTTATTGTAGGAAAATCTTGTGTTTGTTCTCATATAAAACTATTTATGGAGTGACAATGGTACATGTATTATACTTACATTTCTGATTCGAAAATTTATGCAGTTGTTTCTAACAAGATTGGTCAACAAATTCTATTGTTTAAAGGTGAGAAACAAAGTAATCATCATTTCCAGTATTGCTTTTATTCTACTGTTTTTTATCAGCAGTGCATTTTTAAAAAAAGATCAGGCGGTTCATAGCGATAATGCAACTAGTAGCTTTTCAGTAAAAACTCAAGAATGTGCGCCGCAAAACCGCACTATATATTTAAATTTTTCTGGTACAGTAAATCCCTTACATAGAGCTAGCCTTGTCTCAAAAATAAGTGGTAAGATTATTGCTATTTATTTACCTGATGGTGAAAAGGTAAAAAGAGATGATGTAGTGTTAAAGATAGAAGATTATGACAGGATTGAGCAAGCTCAGAAAGCCAAAGCTTTATTAAAGCAGCGTGAAATTGAGTATGATTCCTCTCACAAACTGAATAAAAAAGGCTATGGGGCACAAATACAAGTAGAAGCAGCTTTTACTGCGTTACAAAGTGCAAAAGCTGACCTAAAAAGGCTAGAATTGGATTTAGAAAATACTGCAGTCACATCTCCTATAGATGGTTATATTGATAAAATCAATGCAAACGAAGGGGATTTTGTTAATGCTGGGCAAAAAATAGCTGACGTGGTTAATTTCGATCAAATTCTTGTAGTGTTATACGTTTCGGAAAATGAAGTAAATAAAATAGAGCTAGGCAGCACAGCTCAAATTAATTTGCTGGACGGAAAAGAATTGGCAGGTGAAGTAAGTTTTATTAGTAAAATTGCTGAGCCTAAAACTGGGTCTTATAGGGTAGAAGTAAAGGTAACTAATAATAAAATGATATCCTTGCAGGGACTAACTGCCAACGTAAGGCTACCTTCAGGCGAAAGATTTGCATATAAAGTTCCTTCTTCAGCCCTGAGCTTAAGTGACGAGGGTGCTCTTGGAATAAAGATTGTTGATGACAATAATTATGTAGTATTTGCACCAATAGAAATTGTTGATCATGAGAGCGATGGGGTTTGGATAGTAGCAAATAACGAAGATAAACCCATAAAGTTAATAGTATTGGGCCACCTATTTGTTAAGCCTGGTGATAAGGTTTAAGACATAAGATCCTTTGACCTTACCCAGAAAAAGTGGAGAGAAAGTTTGGAATGTTTTTTACAAAAAGAATGATGCATCAAATTGTTCTGGAATGCAATAGTTAATAGTGACGTTGTTTGTTATAAAAAATTTCTATGTATTCAAATATTGCAGTTCTAGTTTGTTGAGCAGAGTGTTGTGAAGTATCAATAAGTATTTCTCTTTTCAATGAGCTAAAGAAGCTTTCTGCAACAGAATTGTCGTAACAACAGCCTTTATTACTCATCTATATTCTTTACAGCTAAGAGATATTGATACCCTTGCGCAGTATATTGTGAACCTTGGTCACTGTGCAGCAGTAGATTTTTAACAGGTTTACGCCTATTAATGGCCATTAATAAAGAGTTCATAACCAATTGTTTATTTATTGCACTACTCATTAACTACCATACGTGAGAATTATTGCTGCCAAATATAGCCATCCCTCCTTGGTTTTGATGTAAGTAATCCCATACTTTATTTGGTTGATCAACAATAAAGTTTTGATCTAGTATATTGGGAGCTACAGCTCTATTATCTGTTTGTTGTTTTTTAATTTTAAACTTTCTTCTCAGTATAGCCCTGATGTCATTTTTCTGCATAATACTTTGCACCGTTTTCAAATTGCAACTTTTACCCAAAGCCTTCAATTCAGCATGAATTTTAGGAGCTCCATATCTACATTTAGAAACTTGATATATTTTTTGAATAGCTTCGAGTAGCTCTTTATTCGCTGATTCTCTACTGCTTATTTTTCTTGTGGTCCACTTATAGTAGCCACTAGCAGAAAATCCTACATAATTCCTGTACTTTATAGCAGTTACTATATAAAAAAATATTTTACTCTTTTTGACTGGCCAGGGCTTTTTTTTAAATGTCTCTTTCCCTTGTTACTCTTGCTTTGTAAATCAAACCTCTCTTTGTCGTAAGGAGCCATGTTACCTCTACCTGGAAATGCATTTGCCGCTGACTTTTTTTCGTTATATTTCTTCATCCATCTTCCTAATACACTATCCCTTATTCCTAGATCTCTTGCTACTTTTGCAACTGGTTGACCTACCTTTCTTTGTTCATTTGCCAGTTTAACAGCTTCCAATTTGAATTCTGCCGTATATTCTCTTACCATTTCTAATCCTCCAAAATTTTATTTTACCCGAAAAAACTCTTTTCTTTCTCTCCACTTTTTCTGGGTAAGGTCACTACTGCTATTCCACGTCAAGAACAACCATAAGTTCATTAGGGTTCACATAACCTAAAGCATTTTTTGCTTGCTCATCAAGCAGATCTAAATCTAAGCTTTTTTCATATAAGCCAAATACTTTGTTGTCCAACTTTTCCTTTGCAGAAGAGACATCCTTTAGCAAAAGTTCATTGTACTCGATTTCTTTTTTTAAATCGATTAACGTCAATAAGCCACGTTTACCTGTAATTGTGCTAATGCTGAAATATAATGTAAGAGAAGAAATGAGTAAGGCTGCGCTTAAACACAGTAACTTTTGCTTCTTTTTAGATATAAGCACCGTACTTTCACATACAAGAAATATATAACATGAAAAGGTGAGCAGAAAGCTAAGAACCTTGACGCGCTTTACACCTTGGCTTTACCTTATTTATAATGTAAATCTTACCACCCCTTTTCACAACTTTACAATTTTTATCTCTGTTACGATGAGATTTTAGCGAACTTTTGACTTTCATATCTATAGTAAGAATTAAATTACCTTACATTATAATCACTTATCAAGAGTTAGTCAATTGATAACATTTTATTAAAATATTGTATAATTGTTGCTGATACTTCTTCAATTGACTTTTGCGTAACATCGATAATTGGCCAGTTATTCTGTTTAAAGAGCTCCTCTGCTTCTTTAATTTCCTTTTCTACTTTCTCAGGGTTAGCATATATATTATTATCTTCGTTGTTAATTGAAGTAAGTCTATTTTTGCGTATTTCTATTAGCCTACTTACGTCTATTGTTACCCCTATTGTCAGTTTATTTTTTAATTTTGCCAAGTCGACATAAAAGGGTACCCCACTAACAAAAGGAATATTTGCAACCTTATAGCCTCGGTAAGCTAAATACGTACTGGTGGGAGATTTTGATGTACGTGAAACTCCAACCAAAATTATATCTGCTTTATCAATATCTTGAATATTTTGTCCATCATCATGATTAATAGTGTAGTTTATTGCCTCAATGCGCTGAAAATATTCGTTATTTATCTCAGTATGCAAGTCAAGCTTTTCGTCTTTTTCAATTTCAAGATAAGACGAAATTTCTCTAATAATATGTGATAATATTGCTCTATAGGGAATTTTCAACTTTATACAGTTATCTTTTAGATATTTTCTTAGCTCATCATCAGTAATAGTGCATATAACAAAATTATGCTCATCACTTTTCCTATTAATTTCCTCCAGAATTTTGTCAATCTGCTCTTCTCCTTTTACAAAAGACCAAACATATTCGATCGTTTCTACAGAACGAAAGTGTTTCAGAGCTGATTTTGCAACTGATATAACAGTTTCACCACTTGAATCTGATACTAAGTGTAGATTAAGCTTTTTAAGGGTCATATACTAAAAATAATAGCTAGCAATCTGCTACTGAAATTATGCTAATTTGTTGACCTACGTAAATATAGAAAAACTATCCTGTTGATAAAACTCAAACTAATTGGTAAATTCTTAACACAATTATTCTCAAAATGAATGTTTTTATTAAAGCCTACAAATTTCTCTTATTTTTCTAAGAAAGCTCTACCTTGGCTTGGGGTGATTTGTTTCGCATGTTTTTTAATTGGAATGTCTTTGGCGTTATTCTTCTCCCCAGAAGATTATAAACAAGGAGAAATTGTACGAATTATGTATCTTCATGTGCCTTCTGCATGGCTTGCTCTTGGAATATATGGATTAATTGCATCACTCAGTTTCATTTCATTGGTGTGGAACAATAGCATTGCTAGTGTCTTGGCACATGCTGCTGCTCCTGCAGGGACAGTCTTTTCGGCAATATGTTTAATCACAGGCAGCATCTGGGGAAAAGGAACCTGGGGCACTTGGTGGGTATGGGATGCAAGGCTTACTTCAATGCTGATTTTATTTTTTCTATATGTTGGCTACCTTTCATTGTGGAGCGCTTTTGATAATGAAGCGAGGGCAGAAAAATCAGCAGCAGTATTTGCCATTTTTAGTGCTATAAATATTCCCATAGTAAAATTTTCTGTGAATTTATGGTCTACTCTTCATCAGCCTGCAAGCATTTTGAGAAGAGGTGGAGTAGCAATAGAAGGTTCTTTGCTGTTGCCACTCATTGTAATGTTTATGTTTTGTGCCACATTTTTTTTAGTAGTGTGGATACTGTATTCGCTTTACTTAATTAATTTATATAAGATAAAGAGAGAAATTAGTGTGCGGTATTAGATAGTCTTGCAATTCTATAGCTAAAGTGGCTTGGGTTTATCTACAATTTGAAAAACAACAAATTCGTCATTCCGCTACTCGTTAGCGGAATCTATGCTGAGATACCGCGAATGAATCGCGGTATGACGTAGGGAAACCATTCTTGCAATTCTATAGGAAAAATGTTTTATCTGGCTTGGAAACTCTTTATTTAAGAGGTGTAGGAAAGGCGTAGATTTCTCTTTCCATTTGTAGCGTACTGCATTAATATTTATGTATTAATCTAGAAAATAATGATGAATAACATTGTAATTGTTGGTCTGCAATGGGGTGACGAAGGCAAGGGTAAAATAGTAGATTATCTTTCTGAGAATGCAGATGTAGTTGTGAGATTTCAGGGAGGAAATAATGCAGGGCACACTATAGTAGTAGATGATGAGGTTTATAAATTAAATTTACTGCCCTCTGCTGTTTTGAGGCCAGGCAAAATATCTATCATAGGAAATGGCGTTGCTCTTGATTCACACGCTCTAATCTCAGAAATAGAGTCATTGAAAGTTAAAGGAGTAGACGTAAACTATAACAACTTGATGGTATCTGAGAGCTGTCCATTAATACTTAGCGTACATAAGGACAAGGAAAAGCTATTTGAAGATTTAAATGGAAATCACAAAATTGGTACAACAAATAAAGGGATAGGACCATGTTATGAAGATAAAGTTGGGAGGAGAGCTATACGCCTTTGTGACTTAGAAAACGCAGATGAGCTCAATAAAAGATTGGATACTCTTTTGAATTACCACAATGCTATCAGGAAAGGCCTTAACTACCAGGTAGTTAAAAAAGAAGAAATATTAAAGGAAATTCAAGAGATTTCAGAAAAAATTCTTTCATATAAAAAACCTGTGTGGAAGATATTAAATGACTTGATGAAAGAAGGTAAGAAAATAATATTTGAAGGTGCCCAAGGCGCATTTTTAGATATCGACCACGGAACTTACCCTTTTGTTACTTCAAGTAATACTGTAGCATCGCAAGCAATAACAGGCTCAGGGTTATCCTCCAATGCTTACATTATTGGTGTGGTAAAAGCTTATACAACAAGAGTGGGCAATGGCCCATTTCCTACTGAGCAGAAAAATGAAGTAGGAGATAGCTTGTTTACTATAGGTAAGGAACTTGGAACAGTGAGCAATAGAAGAAGGCGTTGCGGATGGTTCGATGCAGTTTTAGTGCGCCAGGCCGTACAACTCTCTGGAGTTTCAAGCATTGTATTAACCAAATTAGATGTGCTTAATTCTTTTGATACAATTAAAATATGCACTGGTTACAAGTATAGCGGAAAAATGTATGATTATTTACCCGCATCGCATTCAATACAAGGGGAATTAGAGCCAATATATGAAGAGTTTCCTGGCTGGAAAGAAAACACTCAAGGTAAAAGGTCGATTAAAGCATTGCCTATCAATTTAATAAAATATATAGACAGGTTAGAAAAATTAATAGGTGTACCAATTCATCTAATCTCAACTAGTCCAAAGAGAGAGGATGTTATTAAGCTTAAAGATTTCTGAAAACGTCTTTGTATCTTAGAGCCTGTACGTAATCTCAAAAAAGAGATAAAGTGAGAGGATAAAGTATATAAAGTAGGATATGCGAAGTTTATAACCAAGTGACATAAGTCGAGAAAAGTTTGAGATTATTGTAGCAGATCTGGAATCTTGCAGAAAGAAGACAAAACCAAGAACACTTGATTTACATGATGTATTTTGTGGAGTGTTATACGTGTTAAAAAGTGGTTGCCAGTGGAGAATGGTATCAAAAGAGTTCCCAAAATGGCGCAATTGTTACGACTATTTTAAGAAGTGGAGTGAAAAACCAGATGCAAATAAAGAAAGTGTTCTGGAGCTGGTATTAAAAAAAAATAATTGCGACAAAACAATGGTCGGAAAAGCTTCTGCATAATTGATGCACAGAGTATAAAAAATGCAGATACTGCTGAAGCTATGATGCAGGCAAGAAGATTTCAGGGCCGTATTGCAGTAGATACGCAAGCATGCAATTTATACAACAACAGCAGAGATAACTGACCGTAGCAGTGCTGTGAGAATGGTCGAAAATGCAAAAGAAAATCTCTCGGGAGTTAAAAATGTACTGGTTGATGCAGGCTATACTGGAGAGAATTTTGTAACTCAAATAAAAACGATTATTGGTGCAACCGTTGAAGTGATCAAAAGAAATGAATTACGTTCCTTTGTTGTATTGCCCAAAAGATGGGTTGTGGAGCGATCTTTTGCTTGGTTAGAAAAATGTAGAAGATTGTGGAAAAATTGTGAGCGAAAACTCAATACTAGCCTACAAATGGTAGTTCTGGCTTTCACTGCCTTACTTCTGAAAAAATTATGAACAGGCTCTTACTAACTCTTATCTAATAAAAAAAATACTTGTGTAACTTCGAATAGTCTATTATGCAAGACAGCAGTATAAACATGTAGTAAGAAATGTATAATGAAAAATAAAAGCTCAAGTTTAACACTTGCAGTTATTTTTACACAATTAAGTAATCATAAAAGTTAGTGTAGGACGAGGTTATACAGTTTGATTTCTTTTAATATATGTTAATTGGTATAATATAAATATAGTTAAGGAGGTGTATTATGATTGGAAGTTTGGCTAAAGAAGAAAAAACAGCAGAGGCAGGAAAAACAGGTGATCAACTTGAAAAGTGTATTGGACCAACTTCACTGAATAGGGAAGTTTATTACTCTACGCTTATCTACCATACATTGAAAGAGTTATATTCACAATTAGGTGATATCTCTTATGCTAATAAAACGGGATCAGAAAAAGAAATAATCGATTTTTATGTTCTACCTCAATTTGCACATTTTAAAGAAATTCTTGATGAAGGTATAAAAAAAGATCCTTTGTTTGCAAATTCTGCTATTGTAAAGTTTTGCTACTCAATTATAAAAGATAATAAATTATTTAAAGAATTAGAAGAAATGAATATTCCTGCCAAAAACTCTAGTGTAAAGGCAAGGATAAGCTTTCAACTGAAAAATCTGAAAGAAAAGGTGTGGTTCTTAAGAGAACTAAAGGAAAAAAAGAATTTCACTTACGTGCAGGGGGCTTTTGGGGATGGGTGGAGTTTTTATGACCTAATAAACGATAGAGATTTTAAACAAACGTACATAGATAAAGCAGTAACAGAGTCTGCTAATAAGAGCTTTAAGGAAGATATAGATAAATGCATAGAGTTGGCAGAGCAGGGAAAAAAAACTGCAAGTAAATATTTTGAGAGGAAAGACGTAGAGCTTCAAGCTTATTACACAGAAACTGATAATGCTCATAGAGTTTTGAATGTTAACCTTATTAATTACAATAAAAGTGAGCCAACAAGAATTAGTGACATTTTACAGCAAGAGAAAGATATTAAAAAATTGAATATCTATTGCAATAAAAAACATGAAATATACGCTTATCAAGAAGATAAGAAAAGATATTATGAATTTAAAGAAGGCACATGTTATGAAATGACAAGCACTTGGCCTATAAAGGATGAGTTCGGGAATGTTTCAATTTGTACCATGATTATGAATGTGAGTAGCGGTCGCATAACTGAAGTACTAAAATTTAATGGTGAAGATTTTGTTTCATCGGAGGAGATCTTAGAATTGATAAAGCAAAATGATGAATTATATATTCAAAGTCTCTCCTTATATGATGCTGTACTAGAAAAGGGTAAGGCTGCTGATGTTGTGCCTACTGCTAATAACAATTTTCAAAATGAATCTATAGTGGCCTATCGCAAGGAACCAGAGGGGGAATTAGACCCTAAAGTTGATGCTGACAATAGCCTTCCTCCTTCTATTAATAGCAATGCATCAACTCAAACAGAAGTTGCTTCACAACAAATCGAAACTCAAACGGAAGTCAATTTACAGCACACTGAAACTCAAACAGAAGTTGCTTCACAACAAATCGAAACTCAAACGGAAGTCAATTTACAGCACACTGGAACTCAGACAGAAGTTGCTTCACAACAAATGGATGAATTGATTTTAAATAATCAGATGCTGTCCGAAAAAAACGTTGAATTGAAGCAAGAAATGTCAAATTTGAAAAAAGAAGCTGTTGAATTGAAGCAAGAAATAGAAGCAGGGTTGCAAGTGATAAATAAAAAGCACCATGAATTAATACAAGAAAATCAGCGACTACAGGAGAAACTAGAAACAACCCAAGCAGAAGCTAATCAAACAATTGTAAAGTTAGAGAAGCAGAATAGCGATTTACAAGACAAGTTTGAAAAAGAGGAGCAAAAAAACACGGAATTGCAAACTGAACTGGCACAAAAAAATGAAGAATTAGCAGGTGTGTTAAAAGAGCTACAAGGGAAAGCACAAGAACTTAAAGGTGTATATGAAGAAAAAAGAAAGCTAAAGGAAGAGCTGAAAATTGTTAATGCAGGAAAGAAGAATTTGGAAAAAGAGCTAAATCAAGCACGAGAAGATGCGGAACAGATAATGGTTGAACGACGCCAGCAGAAAGAGCGCTTGAAAGATCAGCTAAGAGAATTAGATCAGGAATATAAGGTACAAGTAGAAATTGAGCAAAAGATTAAAGAATCAGATAGGCAGGATAGCGATTTACAAGATACACTTGGAGAAGAGAGACTAAAACTCAACATTGAAGAACTAGAAAACGAGTACGAGGAATTTCCAGGAGATAAGGTGCTTACACTTGAACTCACTAAAGATGAAGATAAAGTCGAAGAGTTAAGAAACGAGCTAGAGCGTGAGAAAGAAAAGTGTAAACAATTATTAGAAGAAGAAAATGAATGGGGTGATGAATTGGTAGGAATGCTTGATGGACTGGAAGAAAAAATTCGTGCTGATGAACAAAGGAGCTTCAACAATCAATTAACGGGAGAAATTTCTAATGAGTCTGGTAATGCTCCACGACAGAAGAAAAGGTTATCCAAATCTTCAAGCGTTGATAATGAGTCTTATGTTCCACTGAGAGAGAAGACAACATTACTCAGATCTTTAAGCGTTGATAGTGGACTTGATAGCGATGAAGAAAATTGTGATAATGATTTATCTTTCAACATAAGTCCTATAAGTTCTATTGAGAAGGTGGCAGAGAGTAGAAACGTAGGTAGGGTATCATTGTGAAGATGGTTGGGGTTAAGTTGCAACTTAAGTGGGGCGCAAAAGGTCTTTTGTGTTGATAATAATTTAAAATCTATAGTAGACTAAAAAAGATTATTAAATTATAATATAACATATGATAAAAGACGAGAAATCGAAAACAATTTTTGAAGTGGAAGGGGCAGTAACTGCTTTACTACCTGCAGCAGAATTTAGAGTGAAACTGGACAATGAACATGAGATTATCTGTCATGTATCAGGGAAAGTGAGAAGAAGTAAAATACGCATCATTATAGGGGATAGGGTGTTAGTTGAGATGAGCATTTACGATAGGAATGCGAGAAAGGGTAGGATCATTAGAAGGCTTAAAGGTACAAGTGACAGAACGATCTCTAAATAATCTTATTCTTGCTTCATCATCGAAAAGGCGTATAGCTTTACTAAAACAAATAAACATTGAGCCAGGTTTAATTTTGCCAGCAGATATAGATGAAGCCCCTTTAAAAAAGGAACTTCCGAAGGATTACTCAATCCGTATGGCAAAAAGTAAAGCGGAGAAAATACAAAGCTCAAATCCAAATTACTTTGTGCTTGGTGTTGATACAGTTGTTGCTTGTGGTAGAAGGATATTGCTCAAAGCTGAAAACGTTGAGCAAGCAGAAAAATGTATCCGCTTGTTATCAGGAAGAAGGCATAGAGTATACACCAGTGTATGTCTATTAACTCCCGATCAATCTAAACAACATATCAGGACTGTGGTTACAATAGTGAAATTTAAACGTCTCAGTGAACAAGAAATTAAGTATTATTTAGCATCAGAAGAGTGGAAAAATAGGGCGGGAGGATGCAACATACAAGGCCTAGCTGGAGTGTTCGTATTGTTCTTACGCGGCTCCTACTCTTCCGTTATAGGGTTACCATTACATGAAACCTATTGTTTGCTAAGCAATTATTTTAACTTCAATTTATATTGAAATACCTTTATTAGTATCTTTTTTTTGTTGTGACTCAGCAACCTGTTTAGCCCAATCTAGTGGTCTTTTATTTCTGTTAGCTAATGCAATTCTATTGCGATCATAACCATCAGTGTGTTCTGTTAAAGTATCTCCTCTTTCTTCTTCTATTACTCCAGCTTTCAGTTGTGCTTCATCTTTCTCTAGTAATTTATATAGTTCGCTATTTTTATCTACGGTTGGATTAGTGTCAGCATTTTCTCGTTCTGCCACTGTTTTTACATCTGTTGAGCTGTCTTTTAGCAACCCGGCTGCTAATAAATGTTCTTTGGTTTGTTCACTAATTCCTCTTTGATCCACTGGTTTTAGTGGAAACTTCTGAGTTTCTTTATCCAACTTACTGGTAAATTCCGTAAGTAGAGTATCATCTCTTTGTTCAACATTCATTAGGCTCGCTTTTAACTGTCCAGGATTTACTTGAGATCGTTCATTATTGTCATGAGTTGGAGATGAATAGCCCGAATCGTTTGCTTTTATGTCTGTTGAGCTGTCTTTTAGCAACCCAACTTCTCTCAAGCGTTTTTTAGTTTCTTCGCTAATCTGACTCTGATCAGCTGGTTTTAACCCGAGATTTTCTTGACCTAATGTATTTTTAAGTTCTTCAAATAGAGTTAGATTACTTTGTCTAATATGTTCTTCTAATTTCCTTCCTACCTGTTTTAAATCTGTTTGAGATTTACTATCACTATTAGTTGGAGATATATAGCCTGAATTACTTATACTATTTGGTGTTGAAGCAGAGACACTAACAGTTGGACCTTCCACTATTTTTACATCTGCTAAATCGTCTTTTTGCAATCCATCTTCTTTATCTTGTGACAGTTTATCAGTAGGATCAACTTGCCTTAATCCTCTATTATCCTGCTGTGATCTATCTCTGATTTCTTTAAGAAGATTTTCAGGTGGAGTTTGATCACTTTGTTCAATGTTCTCTAAGCTCTTCTTTAACTGTTCAGGATTTACTTGAGATTGTTCATTATTGTCATGAGTTGGAGATGAATAGCCCGAGTCACTTTTATTATTGAGTGCTGTAGCAGAGAGCGGCTGTTCACTTTCTTTCCACTTAGCATCACTAGCATCTTGGTTATCACTGTTATCTGGAGAAGATGAATAAGGAATTCTGTCCTTTAATGTCTCTAACGGTGATGGGTTATTTTTTCTACTTCCTGCAATTGATGCTTTCCTATCATCAACATCAATGTGCCGTAAGTTGTTTTTCTTGAAATTTCTGATGTCTTGTAACAGATCGCCTTTGCTATTTCCTTCTTGTTGCTGGGTTTTAGGTTGTTGCTGATCATTAGGTGTTTGCTCACTTCTATCTGGTTTTTGGCTTCCAGGTACAGCATGTCCAAATGTAGGATTGTCATACCGTTCATCTTCTTGCCTATTATCTTGATTGTGGCTTACAGACTTGGTGAAAGTAGAACTATCTGAAGAATCAGAAGTTGCACCTTTTTGCTGATTATTAGGTGTTTGCTCATTTTCGCGCAAGTCATCTGGTTTTTGGCTTCCAGATTTGGCTCCCCCTTGCTCATCGAAAACACCTTTTTTAGGTGGTAGTGAACTAGTTCTAGGTGGAAGTGGCGGAGGAGTTTTTTTGTTCTGAGGATTCTCCTCAAAAAGCGATTGTAGGTTATAAACTTGACCTCCCGAATTTGCTTCTCGTGCTGCTTGTCTAAGCTCACGCTTTTCTTTAGCCTCCTGAGAATTAATTTTATCGTCAAAATCTTTTCCAATTCCGCTATCGTAAGACTGCCTTCTGCTGTTAGATTGTGGTCCAAAATGTGAATGGTGATCTTCTTTTTTTCGAGTTATATCAGTAGCTTGAACGCTAACATCTCTATTAACATCAATTCTTGTTGTAGTTTCAGATGATAGCTCGTTACTGTCTTTATTATGTTGCATCTCATTCGCTTTTCCTTGTCCTTTCTCCCTGAATTGTATTTCATGCAAGAATAAACCACCTATTTTTACATCTCTGTTTACTTCTAACCGTTCTAGAGAAAAATCATCACCTTTAACAAGGTCTACACCGTTAGCATCAATCTTAATTTTGATCTTACATTCCTTCCCCTCCGCATACCACTTTAAAGTCATTTCATATGAACCATCAGTTACGACATAATGTCTTATTTTTTTCCCTTCTTCCTCGGCAACAAAACCATGCATTCCGCTCTTTCCATCACTATGCAATGTTGAAAATCCCGAGATTTCATTCTTCTCACAAAAATCACTGTTTAAAAATTCGCTGATTTTAAACTCTTTTTTGTTATTTCCCAGCGTAATACTTGCGTGATTACCGTATATTGAAACTCCTGCAACATCATCAACATACTCTTTCAACCTTTCTTTAACTTCACTTTCAAGGTCTTGTCCAGCTTTCTTTGTCTTGTCGCATTTCTGAAGAATAACTCCATATGCTTTATCTTTGTTTTCTTCTTCGTCCCAATTCCAGTTGGCGTGTTTTGTTAAAAACTTTACTGTGTTAAAATCAACTCTAGCATTATAAATTGGGTCGTCTTCCTTTTTTATTTTATCAAATAAAGGAAAAATTTCTTGAATGCGCTCATTATAAATGTGTTCTTGTTGTGTATCGTTAGTGCCCATATATCCCTCACTAATAACCCTCTGCCTTTAGTTCTAGCTAATACTAGCTAATATAATTATCACAAGCATTGGTTGAATTTTTATTAAGGAAGGTTGTGTTAGATGGCAACTTTTAGTTGGCGCCTAATTTCAAGTATCTGTCACTCATAGTAAACACTTCTGGATCTTGAGAGGTTAGCTTGAGTATAGCGAGTATGTTGATAAACAACAAAGCGGCGATCGAAATATCAGCAACATCCCATAGCAATTGAACTTTACCTATCGCACCAAGCGGAATAATCAAGGTAAAAATTACAACCCAGATTTTAGTGTATTTATTATCCATAGACACATAGCGTATTGTCTGTTTTGAGCAAAAAAACCAAGTAAAAATAGTAGTAAAAGCAAAACAAAACATTATGGCCATAATTAAATAGTCAATATAAGGCCAATTCATTGCCTTTCTAAAAGCAAATATGCACATGTTAGTGCTCTCTAAATCAGTGACCCAAGAATCTGTGACAAGCAGTACCATTGTTGTAATAAACACTATAAACGCAACTATAAAAGGCGATATTATCGTAATTAGACTCTGCTCAATAATAAATTTATTATTATTTTTCTTAGGAACAATTGAAGAATGTACGATTCCTTCAAGGCCAAGCCCTATATCTGTTGCAAAAATACCTCGCAAAGTTCCGACTTGAATAATAGTCAACATTTCTAGAATCAAACCTAGAGATAAACCAGAGTTAAAGCTACTGGTTGTAAAAAAACTGCTTGTTATTAGTTTTAGAGAAGGAAGAATATTTTCACTAAATTTAAATAATATGATACCGCAAAGTGTGAGGTAACTTACCGTCATTATCGGTATCATAGCCGATATAAAAATTTTAATTTTTTTTAAGCTGAGAGCTGCAACAACAAAAAATATTATGGCCATTACAATGCCACCAACAACTACAGGCACATCTATCATATTAAGTGGTATTGATAGAGAATTTACCTGAACAAGGTTACCAACTGTTATTGAAACCATCATCATGATAACTAGAAAGACAATTGTGGCCTTCCTAGAGTTAAACGCATCAGTCATGTAGGCTACAGGGCCACCTATAAACCGTTCGTTCTTTTCCTTTCTGGTTTTTATACTTAGATAACAAGTGACATATTTTATCACAGAAGTGATAACAATAATTATTGCCATCCATAAAATAGAGCCCGGTCCTCCGGTTTTTAGAGCAACAGCAGTTCCTGAAATATTTCCTACTCCTAAATTTCCCCCTAAAATTGTAAACAGAGCGGCTATAGAAGAAAATTTATTTTCTCCTTTTTTAGCTCCAAGGAGTGAAAGGGCGTATGGTAATCTAAATACCTGTAGCCATTTTAGTTTAATCGATAGGTAAACACCAGCAACTAGCATGAGTAATATTGTTGGCAGTAATAAAACAAACTTTACTATACCCATTTACATACTAAAAGTGAGTGTTTTGACTTAAGTATACATACAAAAATTGAAAATACCTAACCTATTTTCTATGTATGACTTCGTTTCTGTCATCCTAGCACCCCTTTCTGTCATCCTAGCGCTCCTTTCTTGTCATCCCAGTGCGTGACACTGGGATCTAAATTTTTTATGCGAAACCATTATGTTTATATACTTGTAGGCCCAAGTTCCTCACATAGTGAACAAAAAAGTAAATGAGATTCCAGTGTCACGCACTGGAATGACACCTACCCCATGAGAACTCTATTTTTCATACCACTCATTTATAAGTTCATTGACATCAGAATCTATAAAATTCTTTAGTGGCTGTTTGATTTTTATCTCAGCATTTTTAGGGATGCACCTATCTTTACATATCGCATAATTTATATGGAAGTTAAGGTCAATATACCCTTGATTTGAAAACACATTCATCTTAAAGGGAAATAACACCATGTCCTCATATACGTTACTGATAAATACCTCTCTTCCTACTTTATCTCTATGTTTTTTTGGAGTAGGCCAGTAAATATCTATGTTTAATGTGTTACCCTTGCAATCAAAAGAAGTGGGAAAACCGAAATCTCCAGGATCTTTATAATATATGTGCCAGCCTGGTTCTACTGTAACCTTTATTGCACCTTTAAGAGTGAAGCTTGCTTCATTTATCTCGCCAATAAGTAAATCAAATTTTGCAATTTCCTCGTCAGCATATAGTTGAGTGCAAGAAAAAAATAAAAACAATATTAAATATATATGTATTTTCATTAAGGTAAATTTCTCCTTTTATAGAGAAAGTAATTTAGATTTTAATTATTATATTTAATAGTATTATATAGATTATTTATTAATATAGCATTATGCTATAGCTAAACTGACTTACGACAATCTGAAAAACGACAAATTCGTCATTCCGCTACTTGTTAGCGGAATCTATGCCGAGATACCGCGAATGAATCCACAACTGTACGAACATTGTGATTTTGGCCCATAAGGAGGGTGTCATCCCAGTGCTTGACACTGGGATGGCTTTGTTGCATCACACTTTATGAGATGGTGATTTATGGTAAATTCATGTAACTATCTCAAATTTAGCCATACCAATATCAGTGAATTTATTAAGCAAATAGCATTTGATTAGCAGTTCTTTTTCTCGATTTATCTCAGATTTATTCCTAAAACTAAATCCGAATATTTGCTTTAATCTTGAGAAAAACCCTTCAATGTAAGATCTTTTCCCATAATTTACTTCTTTTTTCCATTCTTTCATGCCATCTTCACCGTATAATTTTATTAACCTAATAGCAGCATTCCTGTCAGACATATAATCTATTTCTGGATGTTCTGCCGCATTGTTTATTGGTGGAATTTTTGTCTTTATATCATATTCGTTACACAACTTATAAAACTTGTGCCTATCACATGCTCTATCTGCATATAGTGCTTTTATGGCATGCTGAAAATCAACTTCTTTTAGCAAATCACAAGCTCCATAGTGATCAGCCGTTACTGTATTTTACAGCTATGGCTTTTTTGTTGTTTATATTCAACATTACGTGCAATTTTCTCGTTTGCTCATAGCCACGATATTTTCTGTCAGTGCTATTTTCCTTGCTGTGTGTTGTTGTATATACTAATTCCTGTACTGTCTATAGCAATTTCGATATCTTCCATATTATTTTCTGCAATCATTTATCTTAATATTAAGTTTCTTTTGATGCTTGTGAATAGCTGCAAATCTCTTCCTATTTGTTGCAAATACCCTTTTATAAACCCGACTGTTTGTCTTAAACCAATTCTAAAGAAACTGACGATTATATGCACCAAAATCACAACTTTATCACTATAAATATAGTTGCCGCCCTGCATTTTTGGACAATTCTCGTACCAATTTTCTATGGCGTCATTGATATAACAAAAAATGCTTCCTCTTTCTTGGAGAAATTTGTTATATTCATGGCAGTTACTGACTCTCATTTTTTGTGGCATATTTTTTCTTCAACAGTTAAATGGCTATTTATAATGAATTTTGTCAGTAACTGCCAGTTCTTTTCACTTGAGCGATGCAACAAAGCCCACTGGGATCCAGAAAATTTGATTGTGTACTATACAACATTTTCGATTAAAAGCTGGATTCCAGTGTCAAGCACTGGAATGACATCACAGGGGCACTGGAATTTTTGTTTCAATATTTGTACATTAGCCATGCATCTGAACAGATACTGTAAATTAGCTATATTACATTAGCCCATCAGATGAGTTGTAATGGTTATAATTGTCTGATAAGTGATCTCTAACATCGTGACCTAACTCATTGGCATCAGGCTTAACTTCGTGATCTAACTCATTAGCATCGAGCTTAAACAAAGAAGGATTATCATCAGATTGTTGATTAGACTCTTTCTCTTTCGACCCAAATAACCATGAAAAGAGTGATGAGATAGAATCAATAATGGATTTAATTGTTGAAAAAATATTGGATAAGAAATTACTGGGTTGCTGAGTATCCTCTTCGGCTGATTCTGGTTCAGGCTCTTTTCCTGCTGTGTCATCCACATCTTCTTCAGGTTTACTTCTGCTTATAAGTGTCTTATCTAACCATTTGAATATATTCTTGTCTAGATTATGAAAATACATTTGACTTATCTCCTTATTTTCATCAACGTAAATCACTAAAGTTGTATTCTCATTCCCCAATCCATCACATTCACTAACGAGCGATTCATGAGAGTTCTTAATGTCTTTGATAAATTGAAGTTTTTCTTCTTCTGCTGAAAGATAATCTCTGTGTTCTGCTCTATAAGTGGTGCCTTTGTATTTAAAACTAAACATTGATTCACGATCTTCATATTCATCTAGTCCAGAATTCTTGACACGTTGTATAATTTGAAATTTCTCTGCTTCTGAAAGGTCCTTGAGGTATATACTACCAGTTGTATCTTTATATTTAAATTTAAACATCCATCCATGGTCTTCATATTCATCTAGTCCAGAACTCTTGACACGTTGTATAATTTGAAATTTCTCTTCTTCTGAAAGGTTTAGGCGGTATACACTACCAGTTGTACCTATGTATTTAAAAATAAAACTCCATCCATCGTATTTATATTCATCTACACCCATCTGCTTGCAAATAGCTTTATAATTTTTTTCTTCTACTTCTCGTCCAACAACATTTGCTATGAGTTCAGTATCCTGAGTACTCAAATCTTTGACTGTTGCCGATGGTGAAAAACGCAATTGAAATATGTGGCCTAGCTCATGACCTAGAACAAAATCCATGGCACTTTGCTTATATGTCAGAATATTCTGACAATCTGTTACTCCTCGTGTAATATATCCTGGACCACCATCTTCATCTATGCCGAGAAGATTGTTATACTTTGTATAATCGCTTCTATTATTAAAAATGTAAACCGTTATATCTTTAATTATGCTACTATCTTTGAAGCAAAACTTTTCTTTAAATGCCTCATAGGCAGTTTTAATGTCTGTTTCTATTTGGTTTTGTTCTTGCTCAGATAAGTTGTCGTATTTTATAGTACAATTTATATATCCGTATTTAACGGTAAAGCTGTTAGACAAAACATCATGTATATTTGTGGAAAAATAATTGAACTGCTTTGACTCAGCTTCCTTATACAATTGATGCCCATATTTATCCCTAGAATACTTTGGTAGTTTAGGTACTTTGGCAATTAAGTTTTTGTTACTATCAAAAAAAGAAATGTCTGTATTACCAATCCTAAAATCCGTTATAGATTGCCCGCAAGTACCATCGTTTGCACAATCATGATTATCTTTCTTATTAAACCATGCGTTGGTGTATTTTTCCATTTTGATACTTCACTACCAAATCTTACTATATTATTATCTTGGTAAAAATCATAATAATTCGTTAACTTGTGTTTTAAATTTATGTATCAAGTATATCCCATAAAGTGCCAATTGTGAGGCTAATGAACTTTATTTGTTTGAAACTTTGCTGAAATAGCTCTTTTTATACTATGTTTTATATAGCTAAACTGACTTACGACAATTTGAAAAACAAAAATTCGTCATTCCGCTACTATAGTATTTTCTAAAACGAATGATAAACGTCTAAAATGGTATTACCAACTAAAAGGTGTAAGTCTGTACATTGATGCATTAGAGGTCTGAGGCGACTTTTGATGGTGTGCCAACAATGCTCTATCGGATTTAGATCTTACTATTACCCACAAATATAAATGTTTGTTGCATAGCTCTTAATGGCATAACTTTTGCTTGAAATAACTGTTTATATGGTGCAATTTACAGCTTTTAGTTGCTAAAATTATAACTCTTAGTTTAATAATTTTAATCTAATAAGCTTTCAGGTTAATAAAATTAAATTATTTGAGTAAATACAATACTATGTTTTTATTTGTGGGTAATAGTAAGCGCTAACAAGCAGCGGGATGACGATTGTCAGGGTGTCATCCAAGTAGCCTCCCTCTCCTGTCATCCCAGTGCCCTCTTCTTGTCATCCCAGTGCCCCTATAATGTCATCCCAGTGCGTGACACTGGGATCTCATTTTACTTTATGATGATGTCATGAAAGTAGCTAACACTGGGATCCAGAAGACTTAATTTCAACCAAATAATAAAGGCTAGATCCCAGTGTCTGGGCACTGGGATGACAGCAGTCCTACGTCATACCGCGATTCATTCGCGGTATCTCAGCCGCTAACAAGAGATCCCGCTAACAAGCAGCGGGATGACGATTGTCAGGGTGTCATCCCAGTGCCCCTATGATGTCATCCCAGCACCCCCTATGATGTCATCCCAGTGCCCAGACACTGGGATCCAGAAAACTTAATTGCAAGTAATGCATTGGGTTTGGTGAGTATGGGTTTTGCGTTATAGAATGAAACATTTTTGGTGAATTTGTAAAGAAAACTGGATCCCAGTGTCTGGGCACTGGGATAACAGCAGTCCTACGTCATACCGCGATTCATTCGCGGTATCTCAGCCGCTAACAAGAGATCCCGCTAACAAGTAGCGGGATGACGGTTGTTGTTTAGCTACAAACGTTAAGAAATTTACCAAGTGAAAAAAAAGGCAAAAGAAGCCCTGGGGTTATTATCCGCTTTAAAATATTGGCGTTTTTTATGTTTTAAACGCTTGACAAGCGAAATTCAGCTGCTTTTAATTGCAACTAACCTACGCTGCAAATGTTTAAGAAATTTACTAAGCAGAAAAAAAGACAAAGAATCCCCGAGTTAGCTAGTCTTTTACTATCTCTGTCGAGTATTGGCATTTTTTGATGTCTTGTAACGCTTTATAAGCGCGTTCAGCTTATTTAGATAAAAATCTAGATGTAGATGAAGTTTTGTAAAGACATACAGTATCTATATACTGCAAAAAATTGAACATAAGACGCCGATACATTAAGTAATCCTTACCTTTTAATCTGCAGATTGGCGAAAGCAAATACAATAGCTTCAGTTTCATGATACGGGGGCTGGCGGAGTTTGTCAAGTAAGTTTTTCGTTTCTATGTTGTCAGCTACCTGAATATTGATCATACGGGTTCCATCTGTTATATATAATCTTTTTGAATACGAAGAAAACTGATGAATGAGTATGATATTACGGTTATAGGTAGCGGTCCTGGTGGTTATATAGCGGCAATTAGGGCGGCACAGCTTGGGTTTAAAACTGCAATTGTGGAAAAAGAAAAAAATTTAGGCGGTATATGCTTAAATTGGGGATGTATACCAACAAAATCACTGCTTAGAGCATCTGAGGTTTATAGGCTAATAAAAAGATCAAAAGAGTTTGGTATAGAAGTAAAGGGAGCGAATTTTGATATACAATCAATAGTGAAATACTCAAGAAACGTTGTTGATAAATTGTCAAGCGGTGTTGCATATTTGATGAAAAAAAATAATATCAAAGTTCATCAAGGTTTTGGTAAACTTGCAGGCAATGGTACTATAAAAGTCGTTAGCGATAAGGAAGAACAAGAAATTGTTTCCAAGCATATCATTTTAGCAACAGGCGTGAGGGCACGGAATCTGCCTGGAATAGAGGCAGATGGAGATTTAATATGGAATGCGCAGCACGCTATGACTCCAGAGAGATTACCAAAATCGCTACTAATTATAGGGTCTGGTGCAATTGGAATAGAATTTGCAAGTTTTTATAGTACTTTGGGTGTTGATGTAACAATCATAGAGATAAAGAGCACTATTTTGCCGCTGGAGGATAAGGACATTTCAGATTTAGCACAAGAAATATTCACAAAACAGGGGATAGAAATATATACAAGCAGTAGCGTAAAAGCTCTTACTAAAAGTAAAGACTCTGCTCAAGTGCTACTAAGTAGTGGTGAGAGCAAAGAATTTGAGAGGGTGATTGTTGCGGTTGGAATTCAAGCAAATATTGAAAATATAGGTTTAGAAAATACAAAAATTAAATTAAGCCCTTCTGGCTTTATTGAAACGAATGAATGGTATGAAACTAGTGAATCAAATGTGTATGCAATAGGTGATGTAGCTGGCCCACCATGTTTAGCACATAAAGCGAGCCATGAAGCCGTGATCTGCATTGAAAAGATTGCTGGTAAAAATGCTCATGCGTTAAAAAAAGAATGCATACCAAATTGCACTTATTCTCATCCACAAATAGCGAGCATCGGCCTTACTGAGGAACAGGCAATAAAAGGTGGGTATGATATAAAAATAGGAAAATTTCACTCTAACTTTAATGGTAAGTCTGTTGCACTCAGTGAAACTGAAGGGTTAGTGAAAACGATTATAGATAAAAAAACCGGAGAAATTCTGGGTAGCCACATGATAGGTGCAGAAGTAACGGAGTTAATTAGCAATTTTGCTCTTGCAAAGCAACTAGAAGGAACAGACTTCGACATAAAATCTACGATTTTTCCTCATCCAACCATTTCAGAGATGATACATGAATCAGTGCTTGCTGCAGATGTTAAATAGTTGAACTAACGTTCCATCGTTTTAGAGTTGTCAATGTCTTGAGTAGTAGTTTGATTAGGCACTTTAGTTTCAATAGATTGATTACCACCAGCATCAGAATTCTGTAACTCTTCTTTCAATCCCTTAGCTGCTTCTTTAACTTCAAGCTTTGCCTTTGGATGAAGATCTTCTGGGCCTTTTCCTTTAGTATCCAAACCTTGTTGTAGATTAGTGCTTTTCATTTTATTATGCTGCTCGTGCTCAGGTAGGTCAACGACCGAATTGAAAAGAATTTTTATTATATTTTTTAGCAGTTCTAAAAAACCTCCGCTTCTGCCTTCTCTTTGTTCTTGAGGTTTATTTTTCTCATTAGGTTCTTTTTTACTATTACTTTTAGGCATTTTTAACTCAACTATCATAACGCTTAATAAAATTCTACGTGCAAATTGTTAAATAACAGTTAACAATCTAGGATTTATTATTTACAGATGGATATTATTTTAGCAACAGGTGGCACAGGTGGGCATATCTTTCCGGCCATAGCTTTAGCAAAAGCACTAAAGACACAAGGATACAATTGCATATTATTCACTGATAAAAAAACAAATAAAAATACCGACATAGAAAGCTACACCTTACCATTACGTAGACCAAGCAGCAACAAATTTAAGTTTTTCCTTTTCTTGATATACAGCTCTATGTTAGCACTGTATCAAGTAAGAAAATTAAAACCAAAATCGGTCATTGGTTTTGGTAGCTATGCTTCTTTTCCAACTCTTCTTGCAGCAAGAGTTCTTTCTATACCTATAATTTTACATGAACAAAACACAGTTTTAGGGAGAGTAAATAGATTCTTTTTCAAGAGTGCAAAATTAATTGCAACCAGCTTTCCGGAGACTAAATATGCAGAGGGCAATAAATGTATTTTTACAGGAAATTTTGTTGATATAAAAGCACAGAGCCATTCTAGCACTGAGAAAATCCTAAATATATTGGTCATAGCAGGCAGCCAAGGTGCAAATTTTTTTGATGATGTAGTAAGCAGCGTAATTTGTGATTTACCTATTAAAATGAAAAAGAAAATTAGAGTGACGCAGCAATGTACGAAGAAAAATGTAAACAAGGTCAAAAGTCTATACAAAAGTGAAAAGATCGATTGTGAATTGAGTGAATTTTTTGATGATATGGAGAATAGACTGGCCAATGCTCACTTGGTAATTAGCAGAGCAGGAGCAACTTCAATAGCAGAGATCACTCTTGCTAGGCGTTCTGCTATATATATTCCTTACCCTTACTCAAAAGATAATCACCAATTTTATAACGCAAAATATATTGAAGACTCGAGAGCAGCTATAATAGTTAAGCAGAATAGTGAAGCAAAAAAAAATCTAACAGAGGTACTATTTGATCTATTAAATAATTCTCAAAAATTGCGTGATATGACCAATAGTACAGAAAAAACAGGGATAAAGAATGGGACTACTGAGTTTGTTAAGGTGATTGTTCACAGGTTTAGTTGATGGCTGCTTGCTTTTTCTTCAAACACGTCCCAAAGATCCTTTTCTAGCGATATATTATACAATTTATTGATATAAACTACTCCCGTGGGTGAAGTTGTGTTAATTTCGAGCAGGAAGTCATCTATAATATCAATACCAACAAATATTAGCCCTCTTTTCTTTAATTCAGGACCAATTTTGTTACATATTTCATTGTTTCTATCGTTCATTTGAGCGGGCTCAAAACTTGCTCCAAGTCGCATGTTTGTTCTGATCTCTCCACTGATTTTTGGAATTCGTTTCATTACACCAATTGGTTGGCCATAAAGTAGCAATATTCTTTTATCTTTATCTATGTTTTTACAAAATGATTGTGCAATCACAGGGCATTCGTATTTTGCTATCATGAGATCCACTACTACTTGAATACTATTCTCATCTTGTATTCTTATCACATCGTTTCCTCCATAACTATACAATGGCTTCAGAATAATATCTTGATAGTTGTAGTAGAAATCTCTAATCATTGATATATTTTCAGTAATCAAAGTTGGCGGAATTAGCTCTGGAAATAATGAAGTTATCAATTTTTCAGGACAATTTCTTATTTCTGTTGGATTGTTAATTACCAATGCGCTGGTTTTTTCTAAGATATATGTTGTTGTAATATAACGCATATCAAAGGGTGGATCCTGTCTGATAAATATGATGTCCATTTCATTCAAGTTGATTGCTACATCCTCTTTAGAGATAAAACTAAAATCATCAACGCTGACTTTCTGAGCCAGAGCAATTGGATGGTTTAGCTTTAGTGCTAAATTGTTAGGAGCATAGACAAAAACTTCGTGCTTCCTCCTTTGTGCTTCCTTTATTAGCACGAATGTAGTGTCAGTTTCAAAATTTATATTTTCATCCATCTGAAAGGCAACTTTCATTTATGTTCTCTACCTATTGTCACAATTGTACAAATGTTATAATTTGAAAGCGATTTTTGCCTAATGGCGTAACTTACTGTACCTATATCGTACATAACTTACAACTTGTTTTACTCCCTTTACTTTTCTTGCAATTGCTATTACAGCTTTTAATTCCGCTTTATTTTGGGCTATACCCATCAAATAAACAACTCTATCAACCGTATTAACGCTATAATTAATTGACTTAATATTTCTTTTTCCCAGGAGTCTTGTTCTTATTTCCGCTGTTATCATGCCATCTACAGTGGTGTCTAGCATGGAAGCCATTTGAATTGGTATTACTCTTATTTCATTTATCACTTCTTTAATTTCTTTTTGCTGCCAAGCTATTTTTTCTGCTGTAAGTTGTTTTTCAGGAGTGTCAACACTTCCAATGAGCAATACTCTTCCTTCACTTACTTTAACCTTTATGGATGAAAATAGCCCATGTTTTAAGAGCCCCTTATTAATTCTGATGACCATAGTCGTATCATCAATGATATTTCCCAAGGATTTGTCCTGCATTGTTATTGCTGTTGCTGTCGCTGTAGCCACCACACCACCTATTATAAGGGTTGTGCAACCACTTTGTGTAATCAAAAAAATTGCGAGTAAGAAGCTTGTTATTAATCTCATTATTGATTTTCAGGGTTTAGAGCTTTCATTAAGAAATGTTAATAAGCTTTTTTGATTGTGTAAATACCATAAATTAAGTAAGACTTTAAACCTTGAATATTTTTAATGGAATACCTATAATAGGGTACTGAAAATTTCTTGCGGATATGGCGGAATTGGTAGACGTGCCAGGTTTAGGTCCTGGTGAGCTTGCTCGTGGGGGTTCAAGTCCCTCTATCCGCACTTTAAAGTCATGTAACTTAGGTTTTAAGGGAAAATTTATAATCACTAAATACACTTTTGTTTGTGTAAAAACCTGTTCTTAAGGATTGTGTTTAACTTAAATTCTGGTAAAATGACTCTATTAAGATATGAATTAAAATGTTAATAAATGAATTATGATGTCTAATAATATACCTCAAAATACAGTCGAAGTAAGTAGCGTATATACCTACAAAGAGCTTAGTATAGATAAACTAAAGTATGAGTATGAAATCACAGTTGGTAGTGATTATATAAAACAAAAGGTAAATTCCAGGTTGCAAGAGATAGCAGAAAATGCAAAATCACCTGGATTTAGGGCTGGAAAGATGCCCTATGACCTTGTTGTTGCAAATTATAAAAACGAGGCTTTGGAATATGTGATAAATAATACAATTGATTATTGCTCAAGTGATTTGATGAAAAAAATTGAAGTCAAGTCTCACATTTATCCTAAGGTTGATGTTATATCATTACCAGATCTGGGCAAAGAAAATGAGGAGGGCAATTTTGTATACAAGCTATCTTTTGAGTCGATGCCTGAAGTACCGATGATAGATCTTGACAAAATAAACTTAAAGAAAATTGAAGCAAAGATTGAAGAGGAAGATATAAAAGAATTTATTGATTCTATCAAAACAAAGTTCCCCAATTTTGCCTCTGTTGATGATGCTTCTTATCAAGCGAAAGATGGGGATAAATTGATAATTGATTTTGAAGGGCGGATTAGGAATAAGCTCTTTCAAGGTGGAAGTAGCAAAAATTTTGCCGTTAATTTAGGGTCTGGCACATTTATTAATGGTTTTGAAGATCAATTAACTGGTATGAAAAAGGGAGAAACAAAGAACTTTAAGTTGAAATTTCCTGAAAATTACCAAGCCATTTCCCTTGCAGGACAGGAAGCTGATTTTTCTGTGCGAGTTAATGAGATTCAAATTGCCAAAGATTTTGAAAATGATGATGAAATAGCTAAGAGTATTGGGTTTAAAGATTATTCTTTGCTAATAAATCATGCAAAAAAAATGATTGGTGATCAGTGCACCGAAATGAGAAATCTCTTAATTAAAAAGGAGCTGTTTGATTATTTGGATGCTAACTATAGTTTTGATTTACCCACAGACATAGTAAAACAGGAGCAACAAAGAATGGAAGGAGAATTGGGTGCTCAAAATGATTCTCGTAAAGAAGCTGAAAAACGTGTAAAGCTTGCTATGTTATTTATGAAATTTAGTGCAGAACATAAAATATCATTAACTCAAAATGATGTTTTGAGTGTTATTGTAAATCAATATGTCAGTAAAGATGTGCAATTTGACAGAGTACTTAAGCATTTTGAATCAAATAAACAATTTCAAGAATTAGTTAGAGGGCAAGCGCTTGAGTATAAAGTGACAGATTATATAATAGAAAAAGTTAGTAAAGAAGAGCAGATTGTTTCTGTGAAAGAATTAAAGGAATTATTTGATAATATTTAGTAGGAAAAGGTATGACTCTTATACCAATTGTAGTTGAACAAACTAGTCGCGGTGAGCGCGCTTATGACATATATTCAAGACTAGTGAAAGAAAGAATAATTTTTGTAACAGGTCCTATTGAGGACAACATGGCCAGTGTAATAGTAGCACAGCTTTTATTTTTAGAATCGGAAAATCCCGATAAAGACATTTGTATGTACATCAACTCACCAGGTGGTGTTGTAACTGCTGGTTTGTCGATCTACGATACAATGCAATATATAAACCCAGACGTTTCAACTTTATGTATAGGTCAAGCTGCGTCTATGGGTTCTTTATTGCTTGCAGCTGGTACAAAAGGTAAGCGCTACTCTCTACCTCATTCAAGAATTATGATACATCAGCCATCTGGTGGTTATCATGGTCAAGCAACTGATATAGAAATACATGCTAATGAAATTTTGCGGGTTAAGAAAAAACTAAATCAAATTTATGAAAAACATACTGGAAATTCACTGAAGAAAATTGAAGGAATGATGGAAAGAGATAAATTCATGGATCCTGAAGAAGCAAGGAAAATTGGCTTAATTGACAGGGTGATAGCTGAGCGTACAGATATTGAAATTGAAAATATTAAAGTTAAACAAAAGGTGGGTTAATGGATAACAATAATGATTTACACTACTGTTCTTTTTGCAACAAGGCGCAAGATGAAGTAGATAAATTGATTACTAACTCTTCGGATGGTTTAAAGGTGTTTATTTGTAATGAGTGCATAGAATTATCCCATAAAGCAATAAGTCAAAAGAAAGATAGATCTTTTAATTCAGATCGTATATCTGATATGAAGCTATTACTAAAGAAACCTGAGGATATAAAAAACTTTCTCAGCAAGCATGTTGTAGGTCAAGAACACGCGCAACACGTTTTATCTGTAGCTATGTATAACCATTGTCAATCCATGGTACAATTTCATGCTATAAGTGATATTGAAATCGAGAAGTCAAATATAATGCTTATTGGTCCCACTGGTTCTGGTAAGACTTTGCTAGCCAAAACACTTGCTAAAGTTTCAGATGTGCCATTTGCTATGGCTGATGCGACAACTTTAACTGAGGCAGGTTATGTGGGTGATGATGTAGAAAGCGTGTTGTCGCGTTTATTACAAGCTGCAAATTATGACGTTGTAAAAGCACAGCGTGGTATAGTGTTTATAGATGAAATAGACAAGATTACAAGAAAATCTGAAAGCACTTCAATAACCCGTGACGTTTCAGGTGAAGGGGTCCAGCAAGCTCTGCTTAAGATTATGGAGGGTACAGTTGCTTATGTTCCGCCACAAGGAGGGCGAAAACACCCGCAACAAGAGTTTATACAAGTGGATACTAGTAACATACTGTTTATTTGTGGAGGAGCTTTTGAAGGCCTCGATAAAATTATTGAAGCGAGAAAAAAGGGAACGTCAGTTGGCTTTGGAGCAGATATAAGTCAGTCTAAAGAGCAAAAGAAAAAGAATGCTTTACATGATGTTCAACCTGAAGATTTAATCAAATTCGGTTTAATACCCGAATTTGTAGGGCGGGTTCCAATAACTGCTGTTTTAGATGAGCTGGATCATGAAGATTTAATACATGTGTTGACAGAGCCAAGGAATGCACTAATAAAACAGTACAAAGCATTGCTTGCGTTTAGCAAAGTAAACCTTGAGTTTTCAGATGAAGCAATATCAGCTATTGCTAAAAAGGCTATAAGCTACAAAACAGGTGCAAGAATGTTACGTGCTATCTTGGAGTCACTTTTGCTTGACATTATGTATACATCTGGAAACGGAGGCTTTGAAGGTAGCACTATAGTAATCACTAAGAAAATGGTAGAATTAGGAAAAGCAACGGTTAATCATAATAACAATGGCAATGTTATAACGGTTAATGATTAATTTGAGGCATATATTATGAACATTGAACGTTCTGTAAGCTCTAGTTTTACTGCATTGCCAGTATTACCTTTAAGAGATGTAGTAATTTTTCCAAATATAATGGTGCCTTTATTCATAGGCAGAGAAAAATCTGTTAATGCACTAGAGTATGCAATAAGTAGTAGTAATCACCAAAATGAGATTTTTCTTGTAGCACAGAAAGATGGCTCTGTTGATAATCCAGAGCCTGAAGATCTTTATGAAGTAGGTGTGTTAGCAAGCATTGTACAACCGTTAATAAAATTACCTGACAATGCAGTAAAAGTTATAATCCGGGGGATAAGAAGGGGAAGAGTTGTAGAATATATTAGCTCTCATACTTTATTACAAGCCAGGGTAGAGTTAGACAATCATTATAAAGAAGATGAAGACAATATTGATTTAGAAGCTTTAAGGCGGTCTGTTGTAGACGCGTTCGATAGCTGGTGTAAGCTAAACAAGAAAAATCAGCCCGAGGTTGCCATTAACTCCATTGATCAAATCAAAGAAGTTGATCAACTTGTAGACACGGTAGCTTCACATTTAAATATAAAAGTATCAGATAAACAAAGCATACTTGAGGCTTATGACCCAGAAGAGCGTTTAAAAAAAGCTTTTGCTTTTATTGAGAGAGAAATGAGTATTTTGAACGCACAAAACCGTTTATATAAGACAATTAAATCGCAAGTTGAAAGCACTCAGAAAGTTTACTACCTTAACGAGCAATTGAAAGCTATACAGAAAGAATTAGGCGAATTTGAGAATGGTGATGAAGGGAATATACTCAATGAATTTGAAAAAAAGATAAATGAAACAAAGCTTTCTCAGGAAGCAAGAGAGAAAGCTATAACTGATTTGAAGAGATACAAGAAAATGAATCCCATTTCTCCTGAAGCTACAGTTATATCTAGTTACTTGCATTGGTTGCTTGAGTTGCCATGGGGAAAGTACAAAGATGCAAAAATTAACTTAAATGCAGCTAAGAAAATCTTAGATGAAAATCATTATGGCATAGAGAAAGTAAAAGATAGAATAATAGAATTTTTAGCGGTATTAAAAAGAGTAAAAGAGATAAAAGGTCCTATACTTTGCTTAGTTGGACCGCCAGGTGTTGGTAAAACTTCTTTAGCTAAGTCTATGGCAAGAGCAGTAGGAAGAGATTTTGTTCGCATAGCTCTTGGTGGTGTGCGTGATGAGTCTGAGATACGAGGGCATAGGAAAACTTATATTGGCTCAATGCCTGGTAAAATCATTCAACACATGAAAAAAGCTAATTCATGCAACCCGCTTTTTCTGCTTGATGAAATAGATAAGATGGGTTCTGATTCGCGTGGCGATCCTGCATCTGCATTACTTGAGGTTTTAGATACTGAGCACAATAAACACTTTACGGATCATTACTTGGAAGTTGAGTTTGATCTTTCAAGTGTAATGTTTGTAGCTACGGCAAACAGCTTAAATTTACCACATCCTTTGCGTGATAGGATGGAAATTATACAATTGTCCGGGTATACTGAAGATGAAAAAATCAGTATTGCTACACACCACCTTATTCCGAAGTTAAAGAAGGAGCATGGTTTGTATCAGAAGGAATGGGACATAACTAATGAGGCGTTATACGAGTTGATACGTTTATATACACGTGAAAGTGGTGTGCGGAGTATGGAAAGGGAGCTTGCAAAGCTCATGAGAAAGGCAGTTAAAGAAATATTGACTGATAAAAATAAGAAAATATCCGTAGGGGTTGACAATTTACAAGATTATTTAGGGGTACGTAAATATACCTTTGGCATTGCGGAAAATGAGAGTTTAGTAGGAATAGTAACTGGGCTCGCCTATACTGAAACAGGTGGTGATATTTTGATGATAGAATCAGTCCTAATTCCGGGCAAGGGAGAAATAAAATACACAGGAAAGCTTGGAGAGGTTATGCAAGAATCTATAAAAGCTGCGTATAGTTATATTCGATCAAATTGTTTGTTTTTTGGTATAAAGCCCGAAAAATTCCAAAATAATGATATACATTTACATGTACCTGAGGGTGCGGTACCAAAAGATGGCCCTTCTGCTGGCGGCGCGGTATGTACGTCTATTGTTTCTCTTATGACGAATATACCAGTTAACAAAAATGTTGCTATGACAGGCGAAGTGACATTGCGTGGTAGAGTTTTAGCTATTGGGGGCTTAAGAGAAAAATTGCTTGCAGCGCTCAGAGGATCAATCAAAACTGTGATTATACCAAGTGAAAATGAGAAAGATATGCAAGAGATTCCGGCAAGCATCAAAGAGGGGATCAACGTAGTTTTTGCTAAGAATATTGATGAAGTTATGAAAGTTGCTTTAATGCACCCTACTACTCCAATTGATGGTGATGATAATCAAAATAGTGTGCCTTCCTCTATAGAAAATAAAGATGATACTTTTCCTATGTCGGAAACATTGAAGCATTAGATTAAGAAAATATTATACAATCTCCACTTCTTTTTTATCCGGCAAAAACCCACCAACTTGCGCATTCCATAGGGTCTTATACATTCCGTTTTTATCAAGAAGTTCCTGATGCGTGCCATCTTCTAAAATCTTACCTTGATCAAACACTAAAATGCGATCCATATGCAAAAGCGTAGATAGGCGGTGGGCTATTACTATTGTAGTTTTATCTTGCATCAACTCCCATAGAGATTCTTGAATATTACTTTCAGTCACAGAATCAAGCTGTGAAGTTGCTTCATCCAGAATTAATATAGGAGCATTTTTTAAGATAGCTCTGGCAATTGCGATACGTTGCCTTTGTCCACCAGAAAGTTTCACACCTCTTTCACCAACGAGTGAATCATAACCTTGGGGTAATTTTGAAATAAACTCATGAACATGTGCTTTTTTTGCCGCTTCAATTACTTCATCATCGCTAGCATTTGTTTTTCCATAGCGAATATTCTCCATCAAAGTCCTATGAAAAAGCGATGGATCTTGTGGGATCATTGCGATTTTTGCACGCAAAGAATCCTGCGTAACATTACAAATATCTTGATCATCTATGAGAATTGCACCATCAGTTACATCGTAAAGCCTTAATATCAGGTTCACAAAAGTAGATTTACCACCACCTGAATAGCCAACAAGTCCTACCTTCTGTCCAGCTTTGATAGCGATTGATTTATTCTGGAAAAGAGGTTCGGTACCATCGTAATGGAATTTGACATTATTAAAAGTGATTTGCCCACTATTACATTTGAGAGAAACTGCATCAAGTTTATCCTGAATTTCGCAATGTATCATTAATGAAATTAAACTTTGCTTACATCTACCGACTGCTTTATTGAATTCATCGACCTCTGACATGGTGAACCACATCATATGTCCTGTTTCCATCGATAAACCTAATATTAAAGCAAAATCACCTATAGCCACTAAGTTTTTGCTGTAAAGATAAATTAGAAAACAAGCAGAAGAAGCCATCATAATGGCTATTAATCCTCCTTGTATGGAGTGCATGATAAATGAGTAAAAATGGGTTGCTGTATACGCTTTTTGCTGATTACACAAAAATGGAATCATTCTTGAATTTTCATAAGACTTTCTAGAAAAATTTCTGACATTACTTTGATTAGATAGAGAATCAACCAGCTCACCTATCACTATCGATTCTTCTTTAGCTTGAACATCAGACAGCGAAATAAGCTTTCGTGACATCATAATGCTTGCACTTGCAAAGAATATGAACCAGACAACCAATATGAAATAAAATATAGAATTTACAGAGTAAGCAGCTATAAAAGCAGCCAACAACAATGAAGCTCCTCTTAAGAAATTCGGTGCAACTCTGCTTATCAGAATTTCAATTCCATCTGCTAGATTAGTAATTTGTCTTGAAATTTTTCCTGATAAATTATCCTGATAAAATTTATTAGATTTTCCGAGTACATGATCCATCACTTTTCCAATGACACTATTAATAACAACAGGAATAAATCTACAGCGTATATAACCAATTCCTCTCCAAGTGAAATTATCAAATACGATAAAATTCATGACAATCAGGCTTGATGGTAATATTAAAATTGAAATATCTCCATTCTGCACATGTGGTAGAAGGTTGATGATGTTCTTAATCAGTATGCTGTTCAACGGTCCCCAAAATCCCGCAAAGATTGCAAGGGAAACAAAAATCGAGACCGATAATTTGTATGGTTTCAAAAAATGCCAGATGAAAGAATATAAAGTTTTAGGTAGCTGATGATTCATTTGAACACTCAATTTCTTCACCTTCCTTTCTATCTGGCAAAAACCCACCAACTTGCGCATCCCATAAGGATATGACTTGCTTTGTTGTTATGTCATTCATATTTTTTACTTATTCTATCTCCCAGTTTAATTCAAGTAGATGATAACAATCATATTATAATAGTCCTTTTCATGGAAACCTTTTCTGGTAGATTGCTTTCTAGAAAAACATTGGTCAAGATGCTAACTGTGGTTTATAATAATATAAATTATATCATAGTTGATTTGCATTTATCAGAGCTGAGGTATGTTTTATCTTACAAATTTTTTGCCTATTTTACTGTTCCTCTTTCTTTTTGTAGGAAGTGGTATATATTTTACTATTCTTGGCGTGTCAAATGCTTTTTATCAGTTATCTCCACTGGTAGCCATTGTTCCTGCCATAGCTCTGGGTTGGGTTTTATACAAGGGCAATACTGAAGAAAAAATGTATGCCTTTCTAGATGGGGTAAGAGATCGTAATATTATCACTATGTGCATCATTTTTTTACTTGCAGGTGCATTCAGTGAAGTAACTAAAGCAATCGGTAGTGCTGATGCCACAGTTAATTTGGCTCTTTCATTTATACCAACACAATTTTTACTCATAGGATTATTTTTTGTAGCAGCTTTCATCTCCACTGCTATTGGTACATCAATGGGTACCATTGCAACAATTGCTCCTATTGCAGTTGAACTGACACAAGCTGGGATTTCTCCTTCCTTAGGAGTGGCAACCGTTGTAGGAGGAGCAATGTTTGGCGACAATTTATCTATTATCTCTGATACTACAATTGCATCTGTGATGTCTCAAAAGGCTGATATAAAGAAAAAATTAAAACTGAATGCAAAAGTGGCACTAATTGCTTCTATATTCACAATAATTATATTATTTTATAGCTCAAGCAATAGTGCTGCTATTTCAGTTAAGGAGTATTCTTTATTGCTTGTGACTCCTTACATCATACTTATATTGCTTGCAAACTTTGGAATCAATGTATTTACGGCGTTGGTTTTAAGCATAACTTTTGCTGGAATTATTGGATTTATAAATAACAACAATTATGGGTTATTGTTTTTAAGCCAAAACATCACCAAAGGGTTTATGAGTATGCATGAAATTATGCTACTGTCATTGATGGTTGGCGGACTTTCAGGACTGGTAGGTAAAAATTCTAAGGAGTTTGCAGATAAACTTTCATCTTGGGTTATGATACAACGTGGTGGACAAAAAAACTGCGCAATTATTTATTGCAAAAATAGTCAGCATATTTGATATTTTACTTGCAAATAACACCATCGCTATAATTTTTAGTGGTGAAATTGCTAGAGATATTGCTAAGAAATATGAAATACCGCCTCACTATAGTGCAACATGGTTAGGCACATTTTCTTGTGTATTTCAAGGATTAATACCGTATGGCGCTCAATTGCTTTTGGCTAGCACTATTGCTGGAGTTTCACCTTTGGCAGTCGTGCCACACGTATACTATTGCTATGTTTTAGGTATTATTGCAGTGTTATATATTGTATTGAACAAAATTGAGAAAAAAGATTGTGCTTAATATACAAGACAACGCTCCGCTCTGTAGAAAATGGATGTTCTTAGCAGTATGTGCCCTTGCTTGCTCTGGATTGTTGTCAATAATTGTTATTTTTCTACGATTGCCTTTTATCTCCTCTCTTGTTCCTTCTGCACAATATATTTTTGATAATGCGCTGGTGATACACGTGAACTTGTCAATTTTAGTGTGGATGTGCTCTATAATATCTCTGCTCTTTATCATAAACCTACAAAATACCAATAGTTGGTTTAACTTTTCATGGGTTCTATCAACCCTTTCGATGCTGCTCATGTTTATATCCGCATTCGTTCCAAACACTGAAGTTATCAAAAGTAATTATATTCCCGTGTTACAAAACAAATTATTTTTACTTGGACTCAGTTTATTTATTGCCAGTATATTAATAAATGCGGTTCTTGCATATATGTCAAATAAGCAAGCCTCATACCTCTGCGTGGGACAAATTGGACTGGTTATTATACTTGTATCATCATTTCTTTGCTTTGTTTTAGCATATAATAATATGCCTCCAGGTCTATATCACTCAGATAATAATTTATTTTACGAATATCTCTTTTGGGGAGGCGGACATTTATTGCAGTTTGCTTTTACTCAAGGAATGTTTTTAGTCTATTTAATAATGCTAAGTTCCAATGATATTAGTCTAGCTTCAAGCAATAAAATTACTATTTTACCACTATTTATAAACACGATTTTAGCTGTAGGCGCACCGTTTGTATATTTTGTTTATCCAGTTGATAGTGCCAAGTTAATACAGTTTTTTACTTGGCATATGAGAATTGCTGGAGCAGTTTTGCCGTGCTTTTTGATAATATTAGTGTGCTACAACATCAGAACTTTTATTAATGATAAAAGCAACTATTTATTACATTCATTTTTGTTGTTCACTTATGGAGATGTGCTCGGAGTGTTGACTATTGAAGGTAATGTCACGATTCCTGCTCATTATCACGGTTCTGTAGTTGGTATCACTATAGCTTTTATGAATTTTGTCTACTGGATGTTACCTAAATTAAACTTTAAAGAGATAAAAAGTTCCATGGTAAGATTACAGATTTATGCCTACAGTATAGGGCATTTTCTCCATATCACTGGCCTTGTGTGGCTTGGTGGATATGGTGCTTTAAGGAAGGTTGCAGATCTGCCAAGTATTTCGTCAATGTTAGCACGCACGTGCTTCATTATAGGTGGCGCTATATCAGTTGTTGGTGGAATGTTGTTCGTAATAATTGTGCTTTTACATCTGTTAAAAGGCAAAGCGCGTACCAACTGACCCATAGAAACGAAAAAACTTCCTTGACAAACTCCGCCAGCGCCCTTATCATGATACTGAAGCTATTTATTTATCTTCTCTGTACAGATTAAATGACAAAAAAACTCACGTATCTGGCGTCCCATGTTTAATTTTTTGCACTATGTGCATCTTATGTCTTTATAAAATTTCTAGGTTTTTACCTAATATAAGCTGAAATGCGCTTATAAAGCATTTAAAACATCAAAAAACGCCGATTTAAAAAATGGATAGTGAATAACTAGCTACCCTAGGGTTTCTTTTGCCTTTTTTTCTGTTTAGTAAATTTCTTAATGTTTATAATTTAGATTAGTTGCGGCTTAAAAGCAACTAAATCGCGGTTATTAAGCGTTTAGAATAAAAAAACGCCATACTTGAAAGTATAATGTAAGTAATTAGCCAACCACGGGGCTTCTTTTGCCTTTTTTTTCATTTGGTAAATTTCTTAATGTTTATGGCTAAAGATTGCACGAATGTTGCAATTACAAAAGCGTTTCTACTAGGAGGGTGTCATCCCAGTGCTTGACACTGGGATCCAGCCTTTCTGCAATCTCATCGGAAACGTTGTAACCACTTTCTATACTAGTTTGCTTGTGAGCAACCTGGATCCCAGTGTCAGCTACTCGGATGACACCGAAGGGGCTACTCGGATGACACCATTCTTTTTCCTGGATCCAAATAGTCAAGGCACTGGAATGACAAAAAAAGGAGGCACTGGAACGACAAAGTGGAGTGTCTGCTTCTGTCATCCTATGATAGCTAAAAAGACCTGGTCACGCGCTGGAATGACACCGAAGGGGCTACTGCCCTCTTGGATGGAGACCAGTGTCAGCTACTTAGATGATACCTTTTTGCTACTTAGTTTAGGTTATGCAGAAGTCTAATACAATTATAGAACAAGCTTAAAAATTCTGGTAAAGTAGTTTTATTTACAAAGAATATGCTACTTGAAATTGAAAAGCGCAGCATAACAAATGCATTGTGGAAGTTGCAAGAAGCAGATCAAAGGCAAATCTTAACTCTTACACAGAGATTTGAGTTACCAGAAATATTAGCAAGAATATTGGTTACTCGTGGTGTTAACATAGAAAATGCAAGCGACTTCTTATATCCACTAATCAGATCGCTATTACCAGATCCCTTTCACCTTCTTGATATGGATAAAGCTGTTTCTCGTATAATACGGGCAATAAAAAATGATGAAAACCTTGCAATATTTGGTGACTATGATGTTGATGGTGCAACGTCGTCAGCATTGATTAACAGGTACCTGAGAGCAATCGATATACACTCTATAATCTACATTCCAGATCGTGTTGATGAGGGTTATGGATTAAGCACAGATGCTTTATTACAACTTAAAAAGAATGGAATTGATTTATGTATTTCCGTTGATTGTGGTACGCTTGCATATCAACCAATAGAAGATGCAAAGGCTTTTGGTCTTGATATTATAGTTGTTGACCATCACCTTGGTACGGAAAAATTACCAAGCGCCGTAGCAATTGTGAATCCAAACCGCCTTGATGAGAGCTCTCCTTATAATAACCTAGCAGCAGTTGGAGTGTCATTTCTGCTAATTGTTGCTCTTAATAAAAGCCTACGTGAGCAAGGATTTTTTACCAACAAAAAAGAACCAGATTTATTTGATCTGTTGGATTTGGTTGCCCTGGGAACTGTCTGTGATGTTATGCAGATCACAGGCCTCAATAGAGCACTTGTCTCACAAGGATTAAAAGTGATGTCAGCAAGAAAAAACGTTGGCTTGCGTGTTTTATTTGATGCTTTGGGAATCCTTGAAAAACCAAGTGTTTCGCGGTTGGGGTTTAGCATTGGACCGTGCATAAATGCTGGAGGAAGAATTGGAGAAGCATCGCTCGGTGCAAGGTTGCTTTCCACCGATGATGAAGAAGAGGCACATTCAATCGCGCTAAAATTAATAGATTTGAATAATGCAAGAAAAGTGTTAGAAAATGAGGCTCTCTTGGAAGCTACAGCACAAGCGGAAGAGTCTGCCCAATCAGGTGCGAATTTTATAATGATAAGCGGCAACTGGCACCAGGGAATAATTGGTATAATTGCATCAAGGCTAAAGGAGCAGTTTCACTTGCCAACAGTAGTGATATCTTTAAATAATGGAATAGGAAAAGCAAGCTGTAGATCAATTTTGGGAGTTGATATCGGTGCTGCAGTCCTTTCCGCAAAGTTTATAAATTTGATTATTGAAGGTGGTGGCCATAGTATGGCGGCAGGATTTTCAATTAAAGAAGACAAAATAAATGATTTACATGATTTTTTTACTGAAAGATTTTCAAACTCTATAAATGAGAAAACTTTAAAAGCTGATAGTATAGTAACTGCTAAAGCAATAAATTTGTCTTTATGGAATCAATTGCAACGCTTGGGACCATTTGGAGTTGGGAATCCTGAACCAAGGTTTATCATTCAGGGAGCAAAGATAAGAAAGCCTGAAGTTATAGGAGTTGACCATATAAAATGTTTCATCGCTGATGATAATGTTATGGTGAAAGCTATTGCATTTCGCTCTGCAAATACTCACCTTGGCTCTGCTATCATGCAGGGTAATGTTAAAGCCGTTTTGGGTAAAATCTCTATGAATTACTGGAATGGCAATGAATTTGTACAATTTTTAATAGAAGATGTATTGACCATTAGTTGAGTGTATCTGTTCAGCAGAGTGGCAAAATAGGTAGACAAGATAAACCAAAAAATCGAGAAAAAGTGAGTTTACAACAACTGGTGTCATGAAATTATCTGACACTGATTTCCATCCAAGAGGGTGTCATCCCAGTGCTCCTATAATGTCATCCCAGTGCGTGACACTGGGATGACACCCTACTTAACCGTCATACCGCGATTCATTCGCGGTATCTCTTAGCCGCTAACAAGTAGCGGGATGACGAGCTTATCGTCATGCCACTGCGAACCGTCATACCGCCGCGAACCGTCATACCGCGATTCATTCGCGGTATCTCTAGATCCCGCTAACAAGCAGTGGGATGACGAGCTTATCGTCACGCCGCCACGAACCGTCATACCGCCGCGGCGCTAACAAGAGATCCCGCTAACAAGCAGCGGGATGACGGTTGTCGTTTAGCCATAAACATTAAAAAATTTACCAAATGAAAAAAAAGGCAAAAGAAACCCTAGTCATTGTCTATTTTCAGTATTGGCGTTTTTAAGTCTTAAACACTGCAATTTAGCTGCTTTTGAATGCAACTAACCTACGCTGCAAATGTTTAAGAAATTTACTAAGCAGAAAAAAAGGCAAAAGAAACCCCGTGTTAGCTAGTTGTCACTCTCTAATCCTGCAAATTGGCGTACTATACTGTCTTAAACGACTTATAAGCGCGTTTCAGCTTATATAGGTAAAAACCCAGAAATGTTGTGAAGACATAAGGTGCACATAGTGCAAAAAATTAAAAATAAGACGCCAACTACGTTGTTTTCTTGCTGTTTAATCTGCACAGATGAAGATAACTGAATACCTTCAATACCATGATAAGGGCGCTGGCGAAGGGTGTCAAGCAAGTTTTTCGTTTCTATATGCGCTACCTTAAGACTTCAACGTCTTAACGCACCTAACTCCATCTGCATATAAATTTGCATGGCTCTTTCCAGTATTAAGCAATGCAAATCCAATGTTGTCTACACTAGAGCGCAGTTCCCCTATTTCCTCATTGTTTTCATTTGTCACTTTAGTGCCAATATCTGGAAGTGCGTTATCCCCCTCAACAAGGTAAAGTTTTCTTCTGAATATTTCTTGTCTGCTCATTCGATTTACGACTTCCTGACCTATATAACACCCCTTATTAAAGCTTATACCGTTTACCTTATCGATTAAAAATTGCAGCGGAAACGATGAATTCTGCACCATATCTTTCGCTCCATCTGGAACGAGATTTTGAATTCTAACTTTTTCATACTGAGTAAAATCCCCAACCGGCTCTTTTATTTCATCTTTATGTATGATCCTCATTCCTAGCAGCTTGTGCCTTGGATCTTGAAAAATAACTTGTGACTTACCACTACACTCCGCCAACTTAGTATTAAACAAAACTCCAACCTTATATAGTGCGCTAACGTCTTTAATCTTCACTCTCAAGTAAGTTTTAAGCAAATCCAGTTTCTCGATTATTTGCTGCAAGTGCATGTTTTCGCACTCTAAGAGGGTGTATTTACCATATTCAATAAGAAAAAAATCATATAGATATTTTCCCTGAGGGCTAAGCAATAAAGAGTAAATGGCTTTTTGGCTATCCAACTTATTAATATCATTGGTTATAATACCCTGCAGAAAATCTCTAGTGTCAGGCCCATATAGCACTATCACACCACGACTTAAAAATGGTATATAACTCATGAAATCTCTATAAATAAATCTAAATTTTATTATATAACATTAGGCTTTTTTAGAAACTGCTTTTGGCGTGCATATTTTATAATGGCGTGCATATTTTACAAGCTCCAGCCCTTGAAATCTAACTTACGAGTATATATATATAAACTTATAAGTTAATTTGTTGATGAGGAAAAACAAATGTCAAGTATAAGTTTAAATGTATTAGATGATAGCGTGCTGATCAAGCCTATTAGCGAAGAAAAGCAAGGTGGAATTGTGCTTCCATCAAGTGCTGAAAAGAAACCTACTAAAGGTGAAGTTATAGCAATTGGTGAAGGTTCACGCAATTCAAGTGGCGAACGCGTAACTTTAACTGTGAAAGCTGGTGATAAAGTGTTCTATCGCCAATGGGCTGGTACAGAAATAGAACATAATGATGAAAAGCTTATCGTGATGAAAGAGTCCGATATACTTGCTGTCATTAAATAGCAGTCTTTATTTTACTAAACTTAAACAAAGCGCAACATGACGCATTGTGAATGATTTTATTATAGTTTTCTAAATTTTTTATTAACAAGAGGTGATAAAAATGACTAATGTAGTAGTATCAGGTGAGCAGTTGCAAGAAGCCTTTCGTGAAGTCGCAGCAATAGTGGATTCAACGGTAGCAATAACTGCAGGACCTAGAGGAAAAACAGTAGGGATTAATAAGCCCTATGGAGCACCAGAAATTACAAAAGATGGTTATAAGGTGATGAAGGGTATCAAGCCTGAAAAACCATTAAACGCTGCGATAGCAAGCATCTTTGCACAAAGTTGTTCTCAATGTAACGATAAAGTTGGTGATGGTACAACAACGTGCTCAATACTAACTAGCAACATGATAATGGAAGCTTCAAAATCAATTGCTGCTGGAAACGATCGTGTTGGTATTAAAAACGGAATACAGAAGGCAAAAGATGTAATATTAAAGGAAATTGCGTCAATGTCTCGTACAATTTCTCTAGAGAAAATAGACGAAGTGGCACAAGTTGCAATAATCTCTGCAAATGGTGATAAGGATATAGGTAACAGTATCGCTGATTCCGTGAAAAAAGTTGGAAAAGAGGGTGTAATAACTGTTGAAGAGAGTAAAGGTTCAAAAGAGTTAGAAGTTGAGCTGACTACTGGCATGCAATTTGATCGCGGTTATCTCTCTCCGTATTTTATTACAAATAATGAAAAAATGATCGTGGAGCTTGATAATCCTTATCTATTAATTACAGAGAAAAAATTAAATATTATTCAACCTTTACTTCCTATTCTTGAAGCTATTGTTAAATCTGGTAAACCTTTGGTTATTATTGCAGAGGATATCGAAGGTGAAGCATTAAGCACTTTAGTTATCAATAAATTGCGTGGTGGTTTAAAAGTTGCTGCAGTAAAAGCTCCAGGTTTTGGTGACAGAAGAAAGGAGATGCTCGAAGACATAGCAACTTTAACTGGTGCTAAGTACGTCATAAAAGATGAACTTGGAATCAAGATGGAAGATCTCACGCTTGATGATCTTGGTACGGCTAAAAATGTTAAAATTACTAAAGATAATACCACAGTTGTCAGCGAAAATAGCGATTCTGACAGTGTGAAAGCTAGAATCGAGCAGATTAAATCTCAAATTGAAACTTCAACTTCTGATTATGATAAAGAAAAGCTAAGAGAACGTTTAGCGAAATTATCAGGTGGCGTTGCTGTGCTCAAAGTTGGTGGAGCAACTGAAGTGGAAGTTAAAGAACGTAGAGATAGAGTCGAAGATGCGCTGCATGCAACAAGAGCTGCAATTGAAGAAGGCATAGTTCCAGGTGGTGGAGTTGCGCTTCTTTATGCTTCATCTGTTCTCGACAAATTAAAAGGTGCAAGTGACGAAGAGCAAATAGGCATAAACATTATCAAGAAAGTTCTCAGTGCTCCAATTAGAAGGTTAGTTAAAAATGCTGGTCTTGAATCTGCTGTTATAATTGACTATTTGATTAAGCAGAATGATAAAGAGCTTATATACAACGTTGAGGCTATGAATTACGCTAATGCATTTACAGCTGGTGTGATTGATCCAGCAAAAGTGGTGCGTATTGCTTTTGAAACAGCGGTATCTGTTGCGAGTGTGCTGATAACTACTGAATCTATGATAGTTGATGTACCAAGCAAAGAAAATGCTTCATCTCCTATGGGTGCAGGAGAAATGAGTGGCATGGGTGGATTCTAAGTAGAATGAAACCGTGGAGCAATTGCTCCACGGTAGTTCCAAAAAATCTCACATTTTACTATTCGTTAAAGGTAATACGTTTGGTGCAGAAATGCACTACTGTTTGCATCCGTTTCACTCCTTTATATTGTGGTTGTCTAATAACAAAAAGGCAGCATAAGAAAACTATAACCCCTAGTATATTTATACTATAGCTGACCCAAGCAACACGTCATACCGCGATTCATTCCACAACTGTACGAACATTACAATATGGCACATAGTAAACGATGTCATGAAAGTAGCTGACACTGGAATGACACCCTTTTGGATGGAAACCAGTGTCACGCACTGGCATGACACCCATTTGTTCCTATAGTTGTCTTTTCTCGTCTACCTTATTTTGCCACTCTGCTGAACAGATACAATTTACAACCACCCCCCTACCCTTTTTAGTTGTTCAGCAAATATAGAGAGGTTAAAGGGAGTGGTATTACTTAAACAACTAAATAAAAAACCAGGTAGATCATTCTGAAATTCTTGCATTTTTGTCCATAATTTTGTTAAATAACTTCCCTTTTGGTCATATCGAACCAAATTTCTTTTTCACGCCACCTTTTAAGCCACTTTCGTTAGTTTTTGTCATAATGCGATCAAACACTCCCAATAACCTCTTTAATAGGTTTGGAGTTAGCGAAGAGATAAGATCAACAGATACGTTATTGTTTTTGTCATCACCACTTGCTTTATAGTCTATTGAAACGATTCCCCTACTTTTCCCGCCAGTAAGAAATTTCCCAATTATAGGAATTTTTAACAAAGATTTATTAATTGAATATGCTGGTATTACCTGTCCTTCAACTTGGAATTTATAATTTCTAATGTCGAGCTTACCGCTAGTGCTAATGCCTAATTCCGCTCCTTCAAGCCAAGATTCTTCAATTTCGACAGAGCCGTCTTTGTATGAGAAAGGTGCATTGCATTTATAAAAGTATACACCTTCATTTTTTATGGCATTTACAATGCCAGGCAATGAAGACATCGACAATAAAGTAGTAAGTAGTGGAGCATCTTTGATGTAGAAATTGCTAATGGATAACGTACCATAATGTTCTCCACTTTCTCTCTGAGGAGAGAGATAAAAAGACAATTTGCCGTTTTTAATTGATTTACTAATGCCTAAAGAACGCGAAAGTATACCTGCATTATCCGCATATATTTCGAGCCCTATTCCACTGTATTCTGCTAGTATATTGCTGCTATCTTCCAGAAACTGCCCTGTAAATTGACTTCCATTGCAATTACCTTTAGTACAGGTTACATTCAGCTTAGCATTTTTGATAACGATGCCTTCTTTCATCATTGCATTGTCAACATTCATACTAATCTCTATATCTTTGTTTAATCCATTACTGTTTTTGCCAAGCAAGCCTAAAATATCACTTAAGTTAATTTCCTCACCATAAATAGTTATGGCATTTTTTTCCTTACCTGATTCAATTTCTATACTAAAATCATTATCAGGCAATTTAAAGCTACTAGAATTTAAATATAAATTTCCATTTTCTACTCTTCCGCTGAATTTTATATCTAGGTCATTTCCTACAACATCTAATTTGTCTATTAACAATTCACCTGCTCCTTTTAACCTTGTAGAAAACAAAATTTTATTGTGATCTTCAAAACGATTTTTCCATCCTAAATAACTTGAACGTGATTCAAGCTCTGATAAATCCATATTACCATTAACATGCCCCGTCTTATCTTGATTTATCACCGATTCTATATTTGTATTGACATAGCCACCTATATTTTCATCAAAATTAAGTATTTGAGCGGGTAAATCTCCGGTCAAATTCCAGGCGAAACTTTCATTCCTATTGCTACTTTTCAGGTCAAATAATAGCTGTGTGTTATTCACCATACCACTACCATTTAAATCTATAAAGTCACTGCCAAAACTAAGCTTAATATCATATTTACCAAGACTTGCATTATAGACGGCTAAATTGTCAATTTCAGAATGAAAATTGGCCGAAAAATCTACTTTTTTGTCATCAGCGTTTAGATTAAAAATGCGAAAATTAAATACGGATTCTGCCATTCCACTTACTTTATCCCTTTCAACCTTCACCACATCATCCAGCTTAAATTTTATAGGCTCATATAAACCATAAGCATCACTTACAGCTTGGCCATTAATGGTTAGAACTGAATTTTCCTTATCGAGAGATTTCATTTCAATATCACCACCATTAATAGTGAAATTCTGAAACTTAGCGCTATTTACAGTAATTTCAAGATCGTTATTCTTGATGATCAAATCACCCTTTAATTCCTTTACTTGCTCAAAATCTTCATCAAACTTTACGCTACCGTTTTCTATATCAGCAACAATTACAATGTCTGACAGATCGCCATCAACCAATTTGCCATTGAAACTTACAATGGTATTTAAAACATCCCCATCAATATTATCACAATACCAGCTTTTAAATTTATTATTCACTACACCATCTGGTACATAAGTACATAAATCTTTTGCAGCAAACTTACTAATATTAATTCTAAGCAAAGCATGGCTTGTACTAAAGTTCATTTTGCCTATTAAAGAGAGATACGTGCCATTTAACTTAAAATGAAAGTTTTTTACACTAATAATTCCATCACTATATGTTAAATTTATATTTACATTAGTTAAGGCCAAATTTTTGTTCAAATAATTTTCTGTATTCAATACGTATATATTTCCATCTACAATTTCATCCTTTTTATTAATTTTCACTGAGAAGCTTCCTTTGAATCCTATATTTTTGTCCAAATTGTAGCTTTTAACTAATGTAGAAAACTTGCTCAATAGTCCCAATTTTAGATCATAAAATGTCCCGTACACATTTAGCAAATTGTTGCGATTTTTTATCGTAATTGATAAATCATCCAAAAATCCCTTTCCATCTTTTGTATTCACATGAATATCTAAAACATTAAAATCTTCCCCCTTCCCTATATATAATTTATCAATAAAAAATTCATCTTCTGTGCTTTTATCAATAGCGATGTTAGTAAATTCAATTTTTGAATCCGCACTTAAGTCAAAAAAAAATTCCCTTATTGTTTTTACTGAGTTTTGCAGATTAAAATTTACTGCTTTAAAGTCAGCTTCTTTCTGATTGATACATACATGCACATTATCAGCTGAAACCTGAGAGAGATTTGTGCTAGCTTTAAATAAGGAACTTAACTTAAAATGTACAAAAAGCTCAGGAACTTTTATAGTAAAATTAGGGTTTGCTATTGCCAAATCTGTAATGACTAAATACGGATCTTTGCTACCTTTCTGCCAAACAACTGAGGTATTCTCCATATTAACGCTTGAGCCAACAAATATTTTTGATATTTTATGTTTAACATAAAAATTAATATAATTAATATTGATTTCTAAAGGCTTTAAAGAAATAAAGAAGCACAATATGAACAATAAAACTACGGAAAATAATATAGTAATTTTTTTAAGCATCGATTATTGCTTTTCTCGCTAAACTATCAGCCTCCTCATTATACTTATCGCCACTGTGTGCTTTAACCCACTTCCAATCAATTTCGTGTTGTGAAGCAACGTTGTCTAGCTCTTTCCACAATTCCATATTTTTTACTGATTTTTTATTACTTGTTTTCCAGCCATTCATTTTCCACTTATTTATCCACTCTGTTATGCCATGTTTAACATAAAGACTATCCGTATATAAATTAATATTACAAGAAAATTTCAATACTTTCAGCCCATTGATCACCGCTGTTAACTCCATTTTATTGTTTGTGGTATTTTCTTCTCTACCATAAATGTCTTTTCTGTAATCTTGAAATAATATGATAGCTGCCCATCCTCCCGCTCCAGGATTACCAGAACACGCCCCATCCGTATATATTGTCACTTCCTTTTTGCTCATCTTTAACTGTAATGAATTAATAAAGTATATAGTTGCTTCTATGAAAGCACAATTTCTAAAGGTAGTTTAAGCTGCACCTTTAAATTTTATTATAGAAACAAAAAAAAGTGTGACAACGAGCATTACCAAAAGGAAAAGTAAAAAATAGTTTTTATGCTTCTGCCGTTCTTTCATAATTAAAATAAATCAATAGAACAAAAAATAATACTGGCGAATAGGGAAAATAGATAAGAAATTGAGTAAGAAAACATTTGTTTCTGTGAGTTGTGGTTCTTGAATCTGAGAATTGATATAGCGTACCAAATAAAGATGCAACCTGCAAAAATTGCCATGCTTAGATAAAGTAAAGCCTTTTTCAAGAATAGAGCTGGAAGCAAGCTAGTTAGCACCAGCAACACACTATAAATTAATATATATTTTCTTGTTTTTTCCGGACCATAAACAATATTGAACATAGGAATCGATGCTCTTGCATAGTCTTCAGACTTATTTAAAGATAGGGCCCAAAAGTGTGGTGGAGTCCACATAAAAATTACTAAAAATAAAATGAAACTTTCCCAACTTACAGAATTAGTCACAGCTGCCCAGCCAATCATTGGAGGGAAAGCACCTGCTGCACCACCGATAACGATATTCTGCGGAGTGCGTCTTTTGAGCCAGATCGTATATACAAAAACGTAAAACAATATGCTGATTGCAAGTAAAGCAGCAGAAATATAGTTTACTGCTATTGCCATGATAAATACTGACAATATTCCAAGAGTTATACCAAATTCAAGCGCACTTTCTGCAAGAATTCTGCCTGAGGGTATAGGGCGGTTTTTTGTCCTTTCCATGAGCAGATCTATGTCTTTGTCATACCACATATTTATAGCACCTGCAGATCCTGAGCCAAGAGCAACACATATAAGAGATATTAGTGCTAGAAAAGGGTGCATACTACCTGGTGCAGTAACCATACCAGCAACTGCAGTAAATACCACAAGATACATTATCCTTGGCTTCAGCAAACGCCAAAAATCCAGTATTGTTGATTCAACATTTAGCAAAACACTTGTGTACATTCTATTTTACCACTGGTGGTTTTTCGAAAGTATGAAAAGGCGGTGGTGAAGATACCGTCCATTCCAAGGTGTCACCTCCCCAAGGATTATCTCCAGCTTTCTTGCCCCATTTAAAAAGATGTATAACTATAAACACAAAAAACATAACTGAAACAAAGGACATATACGAACCAATTGAGGATATATAATTCCAAGGGATAAACGCATCAGGATAATCAGGTATACGCCTTGGCATACCAGCTAATCCTAAGAAATGTTGAGGTAAAAAAGTGATATTGGTGCTAATAAAAGTAAGCCAAAAGTGGATTTGACCTAAGCGCTCATTATATTGTTTACCCGACATTTTACCAATCCAATAATAAAAGCCAGCAAAAGCTCCAAATAATGCAGCAAGTGACATGACATAATGGAAGTGAGCAACAACATAATAGGTGTCGTGCAGGAGCTTATCTATTCCACCATGAGAAAGAATTATTCCCGTTATGCCACCGCCAACAAACATAAAAATAAAACCTAGTGCAAATAGCATAGGGGTTTTAAACTCAATTGCTCCGCCCCACATAGTTGCAATCCAGCTAAAGACTTTTACACCAGTTATAACACCGATAAAAATTGTGGTAGTGCTAAAAAATGCAGCAGCGTCAGCACTAAGCCCAACAGTGAACATATGGTGAGCCCAAACCATAAAGCCAAATACTGCTATACCTATCATTGCATAAACCATCCCTATGTAACCAAATACAGGTCTGTGAGAAAAAGTTGATACAACCTGACTTATGATGCCAAATGCAGGAAAAATAATTACGTAAACTTCTGGATGACCAAAAAACCAAAATAGATGTTGAAATAACACAGGATCGCCACCACCGGCAGGATCAAAAAAGGAAGTACCAATATTGCGATCAGTAAGAAGCATAGTTATAGCACCGGCAAGCACTGGTAAGGCAACAATCAACATAAATGCTGTTAACAAGACAGACCAAACAAACAGTGGCATCTTAGTTAATGACATGCCTTTTGCGCGCATGTTAAATATAGTAACTATAAAGTTGATCGCCCCAACAATTGACGACATACCAGCAACATGAAGTGCAAGTATAGCAATGTCAACTCCTGCACTTGGATGGGACATTACCTGTGATAAAGGTGGATATAAAGTCCAACCTGTACCTGGACCTTCACCAATAAACACTGAGAGAATGAGCAAAATAAAAGATGACACTAATAACCAAAAACTCAAATTATTCATACGAGGAAATGCCATATCGGGTGCACCGATCATAAGAGGCACAAACCAATTACCAAATCCTCCCATGAGGGCTGGCATTATCATAAAAAACACCATTATCAACGCATGCCCTGTAACCATTACGTTATATAATTGATAATTATTGTTAAGTATATTAATGTGCATTAGCTGAGTGCGAATAATCACCGATAATAATCCACCAATAATTCCAGCTAATATGGAAAAAATAATGTACAGTGTCCCTATATCTTTATGATTGGTGGAAAACAACCAACGCTTTACGCCCTTTGGTACGTCACTCATATCTATACTCCAAATTTAACTCACTAATTTTCTATTTTCAATCCACTTATTAAAATCTTCTTTGCTTACTGCTTCAACAACAATTGGCATAAACCCATGGCCTTGACCACACAATTCGTAGCACTGCCCATAATAAACACCAGGCTTTTTGATATTAAACCACGCCTCATTCAGCCTTCCTGGTATTGCATCAATTTTTACACCGAAAGCTGGTACTCCCCAGCTATGTATAACATCTCCTGCTGTAACTTGTAAACGAACGTTAGCATTAACGGGTAAAACGATGTTGTTATCAACAGAGAACAGCTTTAAATCTCCTTCGATAAAGTCTTCTTTTCCCTTAATATAACTATCAAATGACACACCTTGATATTCTGGATATTGGTAACTCCAATACCATTGATGGCCAATAACTTTCAGTGTTATATCAGCTTTCGGTATTTCTTCCTGTAGCTTCAGTAATTTAGCGTTTTCAAAGGCTAATATTCCAACAATGATAGTTGGTATAACAAACCAAATAATTTCTAAAGGAACACTATGGGTAGTTTTACTTATGTTTGTTACTTTGCTTTTACGAAAGCGAAACGCTATATAAGCAAGCAGCGCCCACACAAAAAGCATTATTGTAACCATCACAAGCATCACAAACGAATGTGACCTAACTACAGCCTCCATTACTTCAGTTGCAGGAGCAGGAAATCCAAATTGCCAGGAAGTAGGAGCAGAGGCAACAGATATATTTGAGTAAAATATTATCAATAGTGCAAATAACTTCACCATATCTTTTGTTTGTTTGCTATAAAACTAAGTGATATACTGTATAATAGTATATATAAACTTACTATGCAAATAGAGATTAGTGATGGTTAATAATTTTTTAGCATTCAACAAGTATAATAGTACAATACTAATTGAGGAAAAAAGCATTTACATAAATCTATTGTAAGTAAAAATATTATAATATTTTAAATTAAGTATTTACTTTAAGTAAATTCTATAATAAGTTTAATAGTGTCTGTTACTGCTAATAACCCTCTAGCCTCACACCTAAAAGCAGTAACAGACACTATTAAACTTTATGACAAGTTTATAATCTGTAAGATCAAAGTCTTACAAGTTTCTTTATTTCATTATACATTGCAGTTTGTTAATTAACTTTTAATGCCTATGGTGGCATTTACAGCTTGGACCAAAGGTTTATGTATTATAGAAAATAATTATAAAAAAAACACACTATTTGTATACCATACAAACTTTTTTTATTCTGCATAGCTGAGTTACTAGATTCTGTAAACGAAATCTTTAGAGAAGCCAAATGGGCAAAGTTTCATGAAGGTCTTTGGCATCTCTTAGCATAGATCCCTTACTTAACCATCATACCGCGATTCATTCGCAGTATCTCAAAGCATAGATCCCGCTAACACGTAGCGGGATGACGATTGTCAGGCTAGCTGTCATCCCAGTGTCAAGCACTGGGATGACAAGGTATAAACCTTATCGTCATGCCGCCACAAACCGTCATACCGCGATTCATTCGCGGTATCTCTAGATCCCGCTAACAAGTAGCGGGATGACGATTGTCGTTTAGCCATAAACATTAAGAAATTTACCAAATAAAAAAAAGGCAAAAGAAGCCCTGGGGTTATTATCCGCTTTAAAATATTGGCGTTTTTTATGTTTTAAACGCTTGACAAGCGAAATTCAGCTGCTTTTAATTGCAACTAACCTACGCTGCAAATGTTTAAGAAATTTACTAAGCAGAAAAAAAGACAAAGAATCCCCGAGTTAGCTAGTCTTTTACTATCTCTGTCGAGTATTGGCATTTTTTGATGTCTTGTAACGCTTTATAAGCGCGTTTCGGCTTATATAGGTAAAAACCCAGAAATTTTTAAAGACATGCGATGCACGTAGTGCGAAAAATTAAACATGAGACGCCAAATACCCTAAGTTTGACTCGCGACATAATGTTGAACATTTTTTTTTGCATTTCCAGAGCAAGTTCTTGAAACCTAAACATTATATGTACATCATCATGATCAATTCTAATGCATCTAACTAATGCTATGATGACCTTACCCAGAAAAAGTGGAGAGAAAGTTTGGAATGTTTTTCACAAAGAAAATGATGAATCAAAATGCTCAGGAATGCAATAGTTAATAGTGACGTTGTTTGTTATAAAAAATTTCTATATATTCAAATATAGCAGTTTTGATATGCTGTTTAGAGTGCCGAGAGGTGTCTATTAGTAACTCCCTTTTTAGAGAACTGAAGAAGCTTTCCACAACAGAATTGTCGTAACAACAACCTTTATGACTCATCTATGTTTTTTATGGATAAGAGATATTGATAACCTTGCGAAGTATATTGTGAACCTTGATCACTATGTAATAGTAGATTTTCAGCAGGTTTACGCTTATTAACGGCCATTAATAAAGAGTCTATAACCAATTGTTTATTTATTGAACTGCTCATTGACCAGCCAACTATCATGCGTGAATATAGATCGATTATTGCTGCCAAATATAGCCATCCTTCCTTGGTTTTTATATAAGTAATCCCATACTTTATTTGGTTGATCGACAATAAAGTTTTGGTCTAATATATTGGGAGCTACAACTCTACTGTCCGTTTGTTGTTTCTTAACTTTAAATTTTCTTCTCAATATAGCCCAAATGCCATTTTTCTGCATAATACTTTGCACTGTTTTTAAGTTGCAACTTTTACCAGAAGCCTTTAATTCAGCATGAATTTTAGGAGCTCCATATCTACATTTAGAAGCTTGATATATTTTTTGAATATCTGCTAATAACTCCTTATTTGCTGATTCTCTACTGCTTATTTTTCTTGTGGTCCACTTATAGTAGCCACTAGCAGAAAATCCTACATAATTCCTGTACTTTATAGCAGTTACTATATAAAAAAATATTTTACTCTTTTTGACTGGCCAGGGCTTTTTTTTAAATGTCTCTTTCCCTTGTTACTCTTGCTTTGTAAATCAAACCTCTCTTTGTCGTAAGGAGCCATGTTACCTCTACCTGGAAATGCATTTGCCGCTGACTTTTTTTCGTTATATTTCTTCATCCATTTTCCTAATACACTATCCCTTATTCCTAGATCTCTTGCTACTTTTGCAACTGGTTGACCTACCTTTCTTTGTTCATTTGCCATTTCTAATCCTCCAAAATTTTATTTTACCCAAAAAAACTCCTTTCTTTCTCTCCACTTTTTCTGGGTAAGGTCAATTCGGAACTCTATTTCTTTTTTACGATCTTTACTTTTATTCTTATTGTTCATATAATATACCCTTCACTAATAATAAATTATTTTTAAATGTTTACTGTTATTTTCTTAGCAGTATTGGCATAAAGCCATAGCTTTTGGGTGAAGTCAAATCAAATTTTCAATTTTTTTTTGTTTATTTTTTTATGAAAAGGTAGAAGATATTAATAGCTGCTAATTTCTTTAAACGATGTTGTCGTAGATTCGTATTTTTATACACCAAAAAGGGTATCTTTGATATCTCCTACAGCTCCAAACTCATAGCATCCATTTGCCAGCCTTTTAAGGCGCTTTATAGAAGGGTTAATAAAAGATGTAAAAAGGACGTCTAAGGTGCGTAGTAGCATTCTAAAGCTATCTATGGGAGACATTTTTTTCATCAACGCATTCAAAACTTAAAAAAATAAAAAACTTGAACATTTCTTCAGAATTGTGTATAATTATTAATGCTTTTTAAGGTTCTTTCTTATGACTTTTTCTAAGTTTCTTGATCCCAAAAATGATGTATCGTTTAAGCGTATCTTCGGTACTGAAAAAAATAGAGATATCCTTATTCACTTCCTCAATGATATTCTTGGCTTTACTGGTAAAAATGAAATAAAGGATATAGAGTTTTTAAGTACTATTCAAGACCCCGATATCGCCGCTAAAAAGCAAAGTATTGTTGATGTTCTCTGTAGAGATTCTACAGGTGCTCAATACATTTGCGAAATGCAGGTCGCTAAAACTAAAGGCTTTGAAAAACGTGCCCAATACTATGCTGCTAAAGCTTACTCAAGGCAAGCTGATAAAGGTGACCAGTATCATAACCTTAAGGAAATTATCTTCATTGCTATAGCAGATTGTGTACTGTTTCCTAATAAATCTGAGTACAAATCAAAGCATACTATTCGAGATGAAGACACTAATGAGCATGATCCAAAAGATTTCTATTTTATATTTATTGAGTTGCCAAAATTTCCAAAGAATAAGGAAGATCAGTTGGAAAATATAGTTGAAAAATGGGTTTATTTTTTTCGATATGCAGATGAGACTAGTGAAGAAGAGCTGGAAAAAATAATAGGTAGTGATGTAATAATTAAAAAGGCCTATGAAGAGCTAAATAGATTCAACTGGTCAGAAAAAGAATTTATTGCCTATGAACAGGAAATAAAACGTATTCTTGATGAACAGGCTGTCCTCGCTCAAAAACTTGATGATGCTACTGAAAAAGGTAGAGAAGAAGGTAAAGAAGAAGGCATCCAAATCGGACATGAAAAAGGCAGAAAAGCAGAGAAAATCGAAGTGGCAAAGAACTCACTTAAGGCCGGTGTCTCTATTGATGTTATCGCTCAAATTACCGGCCTTTCGATAGATGAAATTCAAAAATTAAGGAATTAATACTTTACCTTGACCTCTAGCTTGAGTTAAATGACATTGAACAGAAGTATTATTTAGATAACTTTTAGGCTCCAAGCTTATTTGTTGTTCTTTTACGTCACTCACTTCTAATCTGCTTAACATTTGTTGCATTAATTGATTTATTACTGGGTCTATTCTTCTATTAAATTCAGCCATAAACTTATCAAACTTTTTCGGACTTAATCTACCGGGATCTCCGGGTTCTCTACCAGGCAATGCTTCCTCTGCGTATGATTTTAAAATCCCTGAAATTTCATTAAATTCACCACTCCTAATTTTTTCATTAATCTTCTCAAATAATTTCTCAAAATTAATATCTAAGCGGTGCATTTTTATACCACCTTTCGATTCAGCTTGCTTCTCTAATACTTCCTTGAACGACTTTATAATATCCGATGTGTAAAAAAGAGCCTTTACAGGATTAACATCAGAAAACTTAGGAAGAGGACACTTTTTATCTAGAAAAGCTTGTAACAAGAAAAACATCAAGCTAGCATTATTACTCGCACAAACTTCACGACTAAATTGGCTAGTATATTGGATATTTGGGTTTCTTATACCAATTCCCATTACACGGCAAACAGATGGACAAAGATGGAAGAAAAGCCATAATGAAGTAAGTAAAATAGTTGAGGTATAAATGGCATTAAGATCAAAATTATTGGATGAAAAAGTAGTAGAATCAGCAAAAGAAATGCTGAAGAAAGTAAGGAATAATGCATATGTTTCAAAAAAACTAAATGCTGTAATTGCAGCAAAAAAGTACAGTATAACGGCTGTAGCAAAAATATATTGCATTTCAAGAAGCGCACTAACTTCGTGGGTAAAACTCTTGAAATTTGGCAGAGAAGAAAAACTGTTTGCTCCTCCACAACGCCGTAGAAAAACTAAATTAAATCAGGTTCAACTACAGCAAATTGAAGAGTGGATAGAAGAAAATCCTAATATTACCATTAAAGAAATGAGAATAAGAATCCAGGAAAAGTTCAGATTAAATATCAGCAAATCTACAGTACACCGCTATATGCAAAAGATGAAATTCTCATATATTACACCAAGACCAGTTCATAATGGACAAGATAAAAGCAAACAAGAGGAATTCAAAAAAAAATCTCAATGGCGCTATTAGCAAGTATCCAGAAAAAGAGCTATTTTTCTTTGATGAATCACGGTTTGGCACACATTCAAAGGTTGGACATGGGTGGTTTAAAAAGGGGATTAGAACACAGGTTAAAACAAAATTAGGTAGGCAAAATTTCTATCTCTATAGTGCGGTTAATCCTAGAAATGGAGAGAGTTCTAGCTTATTTGCACCAAATGTCAACACTGATTGCATGAACATATTTCTTGAGCAGATGTCGCAATATCTAGAAACACGAGAGGCTTTTCTTGTTATGGATTGTGCTAGTTGGCATAGGTCAAAAAATTTAAAGGTACCTAAAAATATCGATATTATATACCTACCTCCGTACTCACCTGAGCTAAATCCTGTTGAGAGGCTTTGGTTATATATAAAACAGAACATTTTGCGCAATAAAATATACGATACAATTGCTCTGCTTGAGGGTGCTTTGTGCAAATTTATTACTTCTCTTGCCAGCTCCACAATTAAACAACTCTGCAATGTCTCCTATTTGACTGGCCAACAATGAGAGTTGGTATTACTGTATCAGAATGATTGGAGCTACTTCCTGCTGTACCAGAACGGCTAGAGCTATTTTCTGAAAATGAAGGCAACGCAGCCCTTAAAGGGGAAGAGATAAACTGAAAAACACCTTTAACAGCATCTATCCATGAAGACGGCTTACTTGCTCCGCTTGTAGCTCCTATTTTGTTATAGCCTATTTCGTCACTTTGCGATGAATTGTCTGATGCATTATCATAAGATAGATCACACTTAGCTTCTTTTGTAATACTATATTGTACATCACGCTTCTTGCGAGTAGATCCACAATCCTCAATTTTCCATTGACATGGACTATCTTTGCCCCTGGCCTCCAAGTAAATACTCTCCTTCTATCCCTATCATGGCTAAGACCATTACCAGCAGGATATAAATACTCATTAAAATAAGTGCTTTTTATATATATGTTGTTACCTTCAGGTTCAAATTTCCATTGACATGAACTATCTTTGCCCCCTGGCCTCCAAGTAAATACTCTCCTTCTATCCCTATCATGGCTAAGATAATCACTAGCAGGATATAAATACTCATTACTATAGTAAACACTTTTAATACATACCTCCGATGAAAATACTGCATTCTTTACTGACTCTGGTAATTCTCCTTTTATCCTTTCAAGCTCAGATTTTTTTTCCGAATGAACATTATGGTAATTACTCATCTCCATAATTCTTTTTACATAACGGGCTAACCTAAACTCCGCATTTTCTACACCTTTAACTTCAATACTAGCTCCAATATTGAGAAGATTTGTAACTTCACTAACATTCCCACTTTCTACAGCAGCAAATAAAAGTCTATCATACTCACTTTGCTTTGGTCCTAAAAAGTTTACTACTTCTGACTGACGAGAGGTATTTGCTACATCTAAAGGTTTTCCACCATCCTTATTTTTAGCTCCAATGTTAGCCCCCTTATCTATAAGAAATCTAATTATCTCTAAATGACCTCCTTCAGCAGCCCTATGCAAAGATGTGTAACCATCACTATCTCTAGCTTCAATATTAGCCCCTTTCTCAAGAAGTTCTCTAACGTCACTAAGGCGTCCTGCTCCTGCAGCACTAACTAATAAATCATCATTGTTTAAAGTCATTTGTCCCTCCACATTTATAAAAACTTACCTAACTTAACTAAGCAATCACACTATAACAAGCCACTCTTACCCTGAGCTTTTTTCTTTCCTCAAGCAACACAGAAAGGACCATCTTCCCTCAAACAAGAATTCTGGAATGCCCTCACATAACATAGCCCGCTCACAAAAGTAAAATTACCTTAGCCATCACACACTTACATACCATAAAAAATTAATAATCTAATGTATTTCAGGAATAGTACTCCACTTTTAAAACTTGTCAACCCCTAATTTAAAATTTTTTTGAAATAATTTTTGATGAAAATTTTTAATGAATTACTATTAATTTAATATTAAATATTACTAAGAACCTAAATAATACAACCACTTTCAGCAATAAAAACCAGCTAGCATGAGAAGATTTTTTTGGAAATCGATTGGTATTGCAAATGTGCTTAAAATCTTCGTTTCAAGCCCTGGATGTAAGTTTGTTTGCCTTTTTTTGACTATTTGGGGTTCCTTCTCTATCTCTTGGTGTTAAAAGTTCAAATGAATCTGCACTTGTACGTAAAGCCTTTGCATTTCTCCCATTTTTTCTATTATTTTCTTCACTTTCAGCCAATAAGTGGTTTTCTATTTCACCTTTTTATATCAATTTATTACTTTCTTTTTGATTTGACACACTTTTTTGAACATCTCTATTGTGGAACAAACTTTCTCTTGGTTCTCCAATTTAGACACATGAGCAAAGATTGTGAGCTTTCTCCTCTTACTTCAAAAACCAATATCTTCTTTAATATGATTACTTCTATGTACTTACTAAATTAGGCTACTTAAATTCCTTAGGCAGGTTATAAACGGATACCTTTGCTGAGCTTTCAAAGCTCTTTATAGAGGTAGGTGATTCTAATGTTCCAGGTACGTCATCATAATCAGATAGTTGCGTAGAAATTGAATTCGTCCTAATACCCTGAGATGTACCTTCTTGAAAATGAAGTAATTTATTTTCCAACTTATCTCTTGCTTCTCTAAAACTGTCCAATTTTTTTTGCAAGCTAACACTTTCTTCTTTATACTTTGAAAGTGTTAAATCGATAAAATGATTACACAACACTATTAGACCTGTAGCACTAGAAAATAACAACAAGAGAGGATGAATGGTAACACCTGGCATATCTCCACTTCTTGCATCATGAAAATTTTTATACATATTAAGACAAGAGCCAAAAGCTGCAGAGCATACAAAAGCAAGTTTTGTTCTGCACAGGAAATACTCGACTTGCGCTAATTTTTCATTGCAATGTGCTAATTCTTTACGCAAATCATTAATTTTATCACTATAATACCTAATAAACAATTGTTTTGTTTCTTCATTATTAACATATTTCCATGCTCTGTAAGATCTTCCATCTATGAGCTCAACGTTTACATGCTCTGATTTTAGAAGCGCACTAATTGCGTTACTACTTCTAGAACGCACAGCTTCATGTAGAGGTGTGTAATCGCTTTTAACATCTTTCCTTCTGTTAATATTTTCATAAGTTAAATACTTGAAAAGAGCCGAAATACATTCTGGGTCATTACCTTCAATAGCCAGAGTAATTGCATCTTTTCCGTCTTTATCCTTAGAATTAATAACTTTAGAAAGCGGCTTTTCATTTTCTTGCTTATCTTCAAAATACTTGCACTTATACACCTTATTCGAACGATATGGCTCCTTAAGAATACACAAAAGTTCTTTTACAAGATCAACCTGATTTTCTTTAATAACCACATGCAAAAGTGTGTTTTGATTTTCCTCATCTTGTAACAGTAAAACATCATACAAATAAGCATTTTCATGTAGATAACTAATCTCTTTATTGAAACGTGTTTTATCTATACCTTCTCTTCCTCCTTTACAGATACTGAAGAGTCGTAAACTACCTTCCAAAGCATTGTGATCAATTGCAGAGGCACGTTGCCTTCTGTATAAAATTGGCGCTCCTTCTACGCAAACACTTCCGAAGTAACGAGCAATAGGGGAATGGATACATGCACTTAAAAAATTAGTAAGAGGGTTACAAGTGTTCACACCATTCCTACCTTCAAGCAGTCTAACTACATCTAATTTATTATACGAATCAGCATAATATAAAGGATCCCGATCATAACAGTCCTTAGCATCAATTATAGCATCACATTCAAGAAGAAGTTTAGCTACATCTAAATGACCTTCCCTAGCAGCATAATGTAAAGGTGTTCTAGCTTTTTCATCCATGGCCTCAACTTTAGCACCTTGGCTTATAAGAAAGCTAACCATACCCTCTCTATTGTAGTAAGCAGCATAGTGTAGAGGAGCTATACCCAAACGGTCTTTAGCATTAATTATAGAATCATGGTCAAGAAGAAGTTTAGCTGCATCTAAATGACCTTCCCCAGCAGCATAATGTAAAGGTGTTTTATCTTCTTCATCCATGGCCTCAACTTTAGCATCTCGGCTTATAAGAAAGCTAACCACATCCTCTCTATTGTAGCAAGCAGCATAGTGTAGAGGAGTCATACCAAAACGGTCTTCAGCATCAATTATAGCACCACGGTCAAGAAGAAGTTCAGCTACATCTAAATGACCTTTCCCAGCAGCATAATGTAAAGGTGTTTTAGCTTCTTTATCCACGGCCTCAATTTTGGCATCTTGTTTTATAAGAAAGCTAACCATATTTTTTCTATTGTGGTAAGCAGCATAGTGTAGAGGAGCCATACCAAAACAGTCTTCAGCATCAATCATAGTACCACGGCCAAGAAGAAGTTCAGCTACATCTGAATGACCTTCCCTAGCAGCATAATGTAAAGGTGTTTTTCTACTATCATCTTGAACGTTAACCTTAGCATTTCTACTGAGAAGAAGTTTAAGGACATACAAATTACCCTTACAAGAAGCTACACACAAAGGCGTTTGATTGTTTATACCTTTAGCCTCAATATTAGCACCTCCATCAAGAAAATCACTAACCTTTCTAATATCTTTTCTTTCTATAGCAGAAAATAAATATTTATCTAGCTTTGCTCTCAAAAAGTTTGCTACTTCTGTGTTACCAAGCTCATTTACTATGCGTAAAGGTGTCTTAACATTATTATCCTTAGCTAAAATGCTGGCACCTTGATCAACAAGAAATCTAACCATATCGTATTGACCTGCACTAACAGCATAGTGTAGAGGTGTCCAATTTTGGTCACATCTAATGTCAATATCAGCACCAATACTAAGAAGAAGTTGAGCTACATTTACACTATTTTTACAGGCAGCCCAGGACAGCAAAGGCAACTTATCTAAAAGTTCACGATTAACATTATATTTATCAATATGTTGATCAATATATTCCTCCAACCGTTTAAAGTCGTCATTTTCTATAGCATGCGTAAAATCCGTTGTGAGGCTCGTTTGATCTTTCATAAACTATATAAAAAAAACTATTTTCCTACTCAGTACAATACTCCATTTTTAAAACTTATCAACCCCTATTTAGAAATTTTTTATGGAATAATTTTTGATGAAAGTCTTTAATATATTGCTACTAATTTAGCAATATATACTGTTAAAAACCTAAACAATATAACCATTTCCAGCACCCAAAACCAGCAAGCGTGAGAACAATTTTTCTTGGAATCGGTTGGTCTAGCAAAAATTACATTACTAATTCCAAGAAAGCGGAGCATTTGGATCATCTGGAATTTCATAAAAAGGCAGCCTATCAATTAACAGACTTTCTTCATCTCTACTAAGATCTCTTGTTACAATATTGCAAAAATCTCTATTGCTCCCAAAATTAGCTGTTACTGCAGTCCTTAAATCTTGATTTCCTGCCACAGCTTCCTGAAAGCTGCTGTTATTGGCAAGATGAGTTTCCAGCACAGGTTTTGCGTCATTACCAAATTTGTTTTTCACATTCAGAATAGCTTGTCCCAATTTATTTGTGTTGCTACTAATTAATTTTTCTGCCACTCCTTCCTGCAAAATACGACTACCTGCTAAGATCTCTCTATTTTCATTATCCTTCACAACCGCTTTCCCTATTTCATCTACCTTGGTATTCAAAAGGTGCTGAGTTACGTTATTGACTAACGTCTTCGACTCATCTATATTATCGCCTAAGCCACTTGCATTAAACAAATATTCAGCTAATTTTTCAGGGCTAACCTTCCCTTCAGTAATTCTTTTTGCTTCACCTTTCTCTATACTGCCAGCATTAAATAACAACTCAGCTAACCTAGAAGTGCCGACATTTTTTATTATATCTTCAATAAAGCTCTTTTGATCCCACTGATAATTCTCTGCTAGTGCATTCTTAGCATCGTTAAATACTAGTTCAGAAATCTTATACGAGCTAACTTTATCTTCGGCAATCTTTTTGGCTGCAAGTTGATCTAAGTTACTTTTATTAAAAAGCAACTCAGCGAGTTTTATTGGATCAGCTTTATTTATAAAATCCTGCGAATTAAGATTTATTTTATTAGCAACATGAGTAGCAAGATTTTGACCAGTGCTATCAGTTATATCAAGTACTGTTTTTCCCAATATATCTTTATTTTCATCAGTAAGTAGCTGTACAGCGACTTCCTCAATTGATGGGCTTTTTCCATCTCTACCTGCCGGACCTTGAGGACCATCTGCACCTTTTGATCCCTGCACCCCCTTGTCTCCTAAAAAAGCTTTTGCTATCTTACCATCATAAGCATTTTCGTTATCAGCAGTTTGATCAAGAAATCTGCCTAATTTCTCCACTAAAATTGATTTCTTTTTCCCATCTCCTATATCCTCTGTTGCATCAAGTATTTTTTTCGTGAATTCTAAAATTTTTATATTAGAGCCATCAGCTTTAGCAAAATTACCCTTTTCTGCCAAAAAATCTTTTGCTGTTTTATTATCACCATATATTTCATATTTTTCATCAAGAAGCTTCCCTAATGTATTAACTAAAATTGAAGTTGCATTGGGATCATGTTTATAAAATAATTCACTTGCTAATCTATTGATTCCGTCACTGTCACGAGAAATAAATCCTCTATCTGTATCTTCCTTAGTATATACATTTTCAACATCAACCTTTTTATTTAATCCTTCATCTACTTCTTCCTTAGTATATACATTTTCAACATCAGCCTTTTTATTTAGGTAAGCAGGCAGAACATCTCGCCTAGGAAATGTACTATCTAGTATCAAGTTAGAGATTCTATCACCCTTATCAAAATCTTTTGCATAAAATATCGCCTCCACTATGGACTTTTCTGCTAACTTCTCTTCAAGTACTGTATGTTCATCATTGTTAGTACTTTTCATATCAAGTAGACTTTTAAAAGCTGCCGCTAAACCTTCTACTTTATGGCTTATTTCATTTTGACCATTTTGTTTATATTTTAATTCCAGACTACCATTGCTTGCATCTAAAGTATACTTATTACCTTTCTCATCACTCAAGGTTATAATTTTAACATTTTCCAAATTTGATATTGATGTGCCGTGATTATCTTTAAACTCTACATTAGGTGTCATATCACTTCATATTAATTAAAACGAAAGGATACGCAAAAAAATATATTTTTTTATTAATACATGATGCAAAAAGAGCTTTATTCTATTTTAAATATAGAATTGCAATGAATTTTCCTTTTATTTCCAAATAAACTAATTTTCACTCTTTAACATTAATTACCACTAACTCAAATAACACAACCATTTCCAGCATTCAAAACCAAGGGTCGTGAGAAGAGTTTGTTTTGGGATGGATTGGACTACCAAGTGTACCGTTCGAACTTTTCTTTATAGTAATTTTACTATAACGCAAAACCAGCTATATTAGCCTATTTTGCCACATTTATATACGAACTAATTCGCTTAGCTTTGTTGTAATAATTTTACGTTTTTGTTTTTGAAACACCCCTTTTACGTAAAAAACTCTCACAAATATACGTACTTTTTTTGTGTTTTGTGAAGAAAGTAAATAATTGAATTGCTGTTAACGCTAGTTACTGTAATATTCCTCCCAAAAACGCTCCTGAACAAATATTGCTTGTACCGTTGAAGACGAAAAGATTTATGGTTAATCTTATTAAATTGATAACTTATTTGACTAAATAATTGCATAGTGGTATACTAAGTTAATTAAGCTTGCAGTAAGGTAAGAAATATGCCAAGTATCGCTCATGATCAAAATACGGATTCTATTGGTGATAGTCTTGTAAATATTGGTGATGATGAAATAAAAGATTGCATAATTAAAGAACTAGAACCATTTAGGGGCACATTAGAAGCTCAAGGTGTTGACTTTAATGAGCTTTTGAATCGAAAAGTTTCTAATCTAATTAACATATGGAAGGATGTAGAGTGTTCTGAGAATGGTGAGTTAAATGATGCTTCTGAGCTTGTCGATCTGATAACAGGACAAATTGCAGGATTTAATAAAGAAAAATTACTAGAAATGTGTACTCTCAGTAAAATTGCCTATGGTGATGTGGACAGAAAGTTAGAGAAAAAGGGATTTAAAACTAAAAGGCAATTTGAAGAAGCGGGTTATCAAATAATAAAATTTTATGACAATGAACTCATTCAAGATAAATATTGCTCGGATAGTGATTATAAATTAGAACAACACAATGTCGGCTATGCTTTGACGGGTAGCAATTCATACAATCGAGATGTTGGTTATGTTTTTATTAAAGACGAGGAAGTAACTATAGCTTATCATGGTACTCGCGATTTGAATGATTTGAAGGAAGATCTTCGTGCATCTTTGACTAAGTTATCATTTTTATCTGGAAATAATTATATCCACTCTGGTTTCTACTCTTTATTCAAACGCTCTTGGCCCAGCGTACACAAGATATTACAAGGGCATGCTAATGACAAAGGATTAGAAGGAATCAAAAGTTTAAAAATTAATGTTACAGGTCATAGCATGGGAGGTGCTCTTGCTACTATAGCTGCTTTATGTCTTGATAAAACAGAAGAAGCCAAAGACATTAATGTTGCAACTTTTGGCTCCCCAAGAGTTTTCTACAATGATGCTGCTGAAGTTTACAGTGAGTGTCTTGGAAAGAAGACTATTAGAGTAGCTTGTCAATCAGACCTAGTACCATGTCTGCCACACGGTAATGCTGGTGCGCATTATAAACATGTAGGTAAACCATTAAAACTAGAAACAGATAAAACTCTAGAGTATTTAGAGCCATACTACCATAAAATTGATACCTATTATAACCTTATTCAAAAAGTACAGCAGGAAAATTTTAAATCAGACAGCAATGCATCTAAGTATTATTATCTTGCTTACGTGTGTAGTCCAATTTACCACTTCATAAATTGTCTATCTAACTATATAGATGATGAGAAACTCTTTGAAGAAGTCAGGGAAGAAAATAAAGATATTAAGCTTTCTGAAATACCGATTGAATATGCCCCAAAATTAGAAGAAAAATTGAAACAAGCAGAACAAAAGCGTTGTAAGCTTAATGATAAAGTAGCTCAATTGACTCAAGACAAGAGTCAACTAAAAGAAACGCTAAAGAGTACACAACAAAGCTTGAATGAAAAAACTGAGGAACTTAACAGCAAGGATCAAGAGCTGAATGATGCGAACCAAAAGCTGGAAGAGTTTAAAAATACACAAGCTCAGTTTGCGCAGGAGAAGAAAAAGCTAAATCAAGACTTGGATGCAAAAGCTAAAGAACTTAAGAGTACAGGAGCTCAGCTTGCAGAGAAGGAGGAAAAGATTAGCAAGCTAAATAATCAAGTAACTAAATTTACTGAAGAAAGCAGTAAGCTTAAAGAGCAATATAAGAACATAAAAGTTAACCTTGAAAACAGCAAGACAGGGCTGGATAATGCAAATGAAAATATTTTAAAATTAAAAGAAGATTTGGAACAAGCAAAACAAAAGATTGATGATGCAAATCAAAAGGTTTCACAATTACAAGCTCAGTTAGAACGAGAGCAAGAGAGTGCAAAGCAAGAATTGGCTAAAATAACTAGGGAATTTGAGAGCAAAGAAGCTAACCTTGAAAACAGCAAAAAAGAGCTGGATGATAAAAATAAAGCCTTGAATGCAGAAATTCAAACATTTAAGAGCACACAAACTCAGTTGGAACAGGAGCGGGATAGTGTAAAGCAAGAATTGGTTGGCAACACTAGTGAAGTAATTCAACTTGCTCAAGAACTTGAGGAAACAAAAAAACAACTCGTAGAGGGGAAGAAAGAGCTAGATGTTGCAAAGAAAAATATTTCACAATTAGAAAAAGATCTAAAGCAAGCAAAACAGCTAGAAGGGTACCTGAGTAGTGCAAAGCGAGACTTAACTAACAAAACTGGTGAAGTAACTCAGCTCACTGAAGAAAACAACAAACTAAAGAATGAGCTAAAGCTGAAAAAGCCCAAAAATGAAAATAACGACCTGAAGACAAAGCTGCAGGAATCTGAAACCAAAAGTAAAGAACTAGAGAGTCAAGTTAAAAATCTACATGAACAACTTGAAAGCAAAAATAGGGTGGAAAGTCAAATCCAATGTTTGCAGGAACAACTTGAAGGTAAAAATAAAGAGCTGAATAGTACAAAGAAAAATGTTTCACAACTAAAGCATGAGACATTAAGTAAACAAGCAAGTATTGATTGTCTTACTAAAAAAGAAATTCAACTTTTATCAGAAAATAGTCGGCTCGCCAAAGAAAAAGATCTCAGCCTGGGTAATGAAAACAAAAAACTCTCAGCAGTAAATGCTCAAAGTAGAAAGCAAGTAATCTATGCTTCTGTTTCTTTTTTGTTATCTGTGGCATTTGCTGTTGGTGCAAGTTTAACAATGTTTCATTTAGCAATGTGTATTTCACTTGCTGTAGCTGCATTAACTTTTCTTGCAGTAGGATGTTACTGTTCGTATGAAGCAAATACAGCGCTTAGCAATGTTGAAATTGATCAAACAAACGGTATCGATCTTGCAGATGCTAAAAAATAGTTTTTAAGGTTTTAAATTATACTCGTCCCACCACTTGTACCGTTTGAACTTTCTTGTATAATAGTTTGACTATATCGCAAAACCAGCTATATTAGCCTACTTTTGCCACATTTAGGTACGAACTAATTTGCCCAACTTCGTTGCAACAATTTTACGCTTTTATTTTCACAACGCCGCTTTTATTTAAATTATTCTCACAAATATACTTACTTTTTTGCGTTTTTGGGGAAAGTCAATAATTAAAAATTTTGTGATGCTGAAGAAAGGCATGTTTCTATTGAATTGCACAAATATGCTCCTTCTACCGATCAAGCAGAGCAACTAAAACAATCGCTCGTAATTTTCAGGAAGACATATAAAATTCTTGACTTTTGTATCAGGCATATAATGATTAAAGGCGTGTTTTAAACTAAGGTAAAATTATGAATTTAAGTGAGTTGCAAGAGATATTAAGTGCAATAATACAAGATGGTGTAGATGAGAGTAATGTTATTGATAGAATAGAAAATCAGCTAAAAGAACAAGATTTTGACATAATATTTTCCGATATGGATGTAAAGACTACTTTACTGCATGTAGCTGCTTCCATGGATCGCTTAAGAATAGTTGAATATCTTGTAGGTAAAAAAAATGTTGCTATTGATTTACAAGACAAGGATGATCATACTCCCCTACACAGTGCTGTTCGCAAGAATAATTTCAGTATAGTTGAATATCTTATAAAAAATCATGCTGATCCTAATGCAAAGAACAATCACGGCTTTACTCCTTTGTACTTTGCTGCCTTTAAGGGTTACTTAGACATAGTTAAACATCTTGTAAAAAACGGAGCTACTCTTGATCTACAAGACAAGGATGGTGATACTCCTTTATATGCTGCTGCTTCAAATGGTCACCTAAACATAGTTAAATATTTTATAGAAAAAGGAGCTAATCCGAATATGAAGAACTATCGTGGCACTACCCCCTTATATGCTGCTGCTAAAGGTGGTTACTTAGACATAGTTAAATATCTTGTAAAAAACGGAGCTACTCTTGATCTACAAGACGATCGTGATACTCCTTTATATGCTGCTGCTTCAAAGGGTCACTTGAACATAGTTGAATATCTTGTAGAAAACGGAGCTCCTCTTAATCTAATTGGTAGTATCACTTTATACTGTGCTGCTTCAAATGGTCACCTAAACATAGTTAAATATTTTATAGAAAAAGCTGATGTTGAGACAAAAAACAGTTATATCTACACTGCTTTCTATTTTGCTGTTCTAGGAGGTCACTTAAACATAGTTGAATATCTTGTAAAAAACGGAGCTGCTCTTAATGTGCAAGACTCGATTGGTAATACCCCTTTACACCATGCTGCCACTAAGGGTTACTTAAACATAGTTGAATATCTTATAAAAAACGGAGCTGCTCTTAATGTGCAAGACTCGATTGGTAATACCCCTTTACACCATGCTGCCACTAAGGGTTACTTAAACATAGTTGAATATCTTATAAAAAACGGAGCTACTCCTGAGGCAAACTATCGTGGCACTACCCCTTTACACCATGCTGCTTTAAAGGGTCACCTAAACATAGTTAAATATTTTATAGAAAAAGCTGATGTTGAGACAAAAAACAGTTATATCTACACTGCTTTCTATTTTGCTGTTCTAGGAGGTCACTTAAACATAGTTGAATATCTTGTAAAAAACGGAGCTGCTCTTAATGTGCAAGACTCGATTGGTAATACCCCTTTACACCATGCTGTTTTAAACAAGCACTTAGATATTGTTAAATATCTTGTAGAAAATGGAGCTGACCTTAATGCAAGGAATTATGATAATAAAACTCCTTTAGATGTTGCTAATGAAAATGGTTGCTTAGATATAGTTAAGTATTTAAATGAAAAGAAGGTTGCCGCTGATGCAAAGAATAATGCTGACAAAGCTCCTTTATATATGGCTGTTGAGAATAGTAAACAGGGTATAGTGCAAGCTACATCAAACGCGGAAGCCAAACATATCGCTAATAAAGCGGTAAAAATTGGCTTCTCTGTAGGCATAATAACCATGTTGACAGTGGCTATTGGATGTTTTGCTGCGAATGTTGGGTTATCAATGTTAGTTATGGCTGGCATAGCTGTAGCTGCTGCGTTGGCAGTTGGAACTGTTGCTGGTAGTATTACATATGTAGTATCGAAGCCTGGCAATGAACTAAATGAAATCAGTATAAACGAAAAAACATTTGTTCGCCAACCTACTTATAGTGGATAGAAAAGTTTACTAAGAAATATCAAAAACCATACAGTGTAGATATAACTGTTTTTGTCTACAGAGACTATAGCTAACACAAGAAAGGTCTACTTGGGTGCTGAGAGCGGAATCAACTTTTATTGATTAATACCGTCCCTATATTATTTCAAGTCAAGCTTCCCTTGGTTAGCTAAGAAGAATTGCAAATACGTTGCTGCCTTATGCCTACAACAAACTGAAACAATCACTTATAATTCTGGAGATGGTATATAAAATTCTTGATTTTGACATCAGTCATGTAATAATTAAGATATGAATCTTTAAGATGAGGTGAAATTATGAACTTTGGTCAGTTACTGGAATCATTAATAAGTGCTATAAATAAGGAACATATAATGAACAGAATAAAAGAAGAGTTAGAACAACAAGGTAAAGATTCAGAAGATGTATATGAAGAGTGGCTTGACAGTAAATTGGACACAGAATACGCTTCCGCCATGTTAGATTCTCAGGAGGATATAGGTGTAGAAGAGACATTTCTGTATGCAGTTGTCTGCCTTGGTAAATTAGAGACAGTTAAATATCTTGTAGATGAAAAAAAAGCTAACGTTGATGCAAAGAGCAGCTCAAGCTGCACTGCTTTACACTTTGCTGCTGAACGTGGTTACTTAGATATAGTTAAATATCTTGTAGATAAAGAAGCTAACGTTGATGCACAGGATAATAATGGCTGCACTCCTTTGCACATTGCTGCCCAAAATGGTCACTCTGACCTAGTTAAATACTTTATAAATCAAACAAAGGTTGACGTTAATATAAGATCAGGTTGTGGTTGCACTCTTTTACATTTTGCTGCTGAAGGTGGCAATTTAGAGGTAGTTGAATATCTTGTGAGTAAAGGAGTTAACGTTAATGTGAGGGATGATTGGGGTTATACTCCTTTACACTCTGCTGTTGAACGTAACAACTTAGGTATAGTTAGATATTTTGTAGAGGATCTTACAGGCGAAAAAGAGGTTTACATTGATGCACAGAATGATGATGAAAGTACCCCTTTACACCTTGCTGTTGAATGTGGCTACTCAGATATAGCTAAATATCTTATAGAAAATGGAGCTGACGTTGATGCAGTGGATGTTAACAAAAAAACTCCTTCAGATATCGTTGATGAGTATAGTCATCCAGGTGTAGTTGAGTTTCTTAATAAAAAGCGTGTTGCTTCTGATGCAAACAGTAATGTTCCTTCACAGGCTGCTAAAAGAACTAAACTGGATAAAGTGCAAGAAGATAATATTGAGTTACTTATAACATCCATTTCAAAATTAAGTCGGACTGAAGGTATCACTGATAAGATGTAGCATTAAAGCCTAGTAATAGGCTAAGCGAGTCCAACGTAAGTAGGCAACATCCACTGATACATCTTGACAGTAGATGGGTTTTTGTATAACTAATTGTGTTTAGTAACAAATTAAATATGGAAGAGCTAAAAAAATGTGGTTGTGAGACAAGTGCTGCTAGGTGTAGTGGTAAGAGCTAAATATAAACAATTCAATAGCATAGGGTAGAAATATGATACATTATAAGTGGTTAGAAATATTAAGTGCAATAAATTCTGACAATGATTTAAATAGGGATAACATAATTGAAAAAATAAAAGAGAAGTTAAAAGCAATAGATCCAACCACGTATAAAGAGTGGAAAAATTTTAATTTTAATGTGAATTATTGGATAAACAATTGCGCAGAGAGATGTACTCTATTGCATATCGCTGCTGGAAATGGTTATATAAAGGCAGTGAAGACTCTATTGGAAATAGGTGCAAAGGTCAATGCAGTAGATCTAGATAGGATGACTCCGTTACACTTAGCTGCCGAAGGAGGTCATGCAGAGGTAGTAAAAATCTTAATAAACGCAGATGCAAAGGTCAATGCAGTAGATCTAGACAGGGTGACTCCGTTACACTTAGCTGCCGAAGAAGGTCACGCAGAGGTAGTAAAAATCTTAATAAACGCAGATGCAAAGGTTAATGAAGTGGATAGAATGAAGCGTACTCCATTGCATATGGCTGCTAAAAATGGTCATATAAAGACAATGGATGCTCTATTAGAAAAAGGTGCAGAAATTAATATAATAGATAAAAAGGGGTTGACGCCATTATTTCTTGCTGCCGAAAATGGTCATAAAGAAGCAGTATGTGCTTTAATGGAAAAGGGAGTAGATTTTTTATTGGGAAATAAAAATAGAATCCTAAAGTACTTAGAAAAACTAACCAAAAGTGATAATTTAAAACAGTTTCGAAAAGAGCAAAGGGATGATGAATATGAATCACTTAAATACTCATTGCTATGTCGTGATGATCATTCTTTAGTTGATATTGTTGGAGGAGATATATTCAATAGCTTAATGCATATACGGCTTGCTGGCATATCTGGTCTAACACCAAGTCAAAGAGAATTAAATAAAGAATTATTCAGTATCCTCCAAGCATACCTGTCTTTTAGTGATGAAGGTGATTATAATGAACATGGTTATATTGTGAGACTTAGAAATTTTTTACAAGACAATGGAGATAATCAAGATCTAGAAAAAGTCCTTAATCTTAGAAGAGGAGAATCTAAATTAACAGTATTACACATAATATCAAGTATAGCTGGGGTAGAAAAAGAATATGACGATTCTGTAGCTTTACTTTTGGAGGCAGGAGCTAACCCTAATGTAAAGGATGATAGAGGAAAGACACCCTTGCATTATGCTACTGGACCTAATAGTATAGCTTCTCTTATGGAAAAAGGAACTAATCTTAATGAGCAGGATAATGAAGGAAAAACACCCTTACATTGTATTGCAAGCACTGATTACAATGATCTCATCTCTTCACTTCTGGATAGTGGAGCTAGATCTGATATATGTGATAAACAAGGAAAGACCCCACTAGACATAGCAATTGATAATTGTAACTACTATGCTGAAGGTTATCTTTTAACTGAGGATCACAAAAGGTTGCAGCAAGAATTAGACTGTATTCTTGGTGGTGTTGACAAAGATAACCCTTCTTCTCTAAGTAAAGGTCTTACTGTATTAGAAAAGTTTTTGAATGAACGCAAGGGTACTCAAGACTTAAAGAGAGTTTTAAGCCTTCATAACAATAAAGGGAAGTTACGAATCTTTCAATATATCAGAGATGTTTTTCATAGTGATGAAACTTGTTGTAAAGAAGCAGAAAGATTGTTGCTGGCAGCAGGAATAAAAGATTTCAAAGGGTTAGATAGTGAAAAGCATCTGCTTAAATCTAGGACTCTATGGGATAATTTAATACTAGACCAGCAGGCAAAGTTAGAAGTGTTTTTAGATGAAGTAGGTAAAGCGCAAGACATGAATCAATTAGAACAAGTTGTAAACGAAGCTATAAAGTCTGGAATAAGGTTTAATTTTCCTCATCAAGGAAAGCTATATGGAAAGATGTATGAAGATAAGTATAACTTTATGGATTGTGTGATGAAAAGAATAAAAGAGATTAGTGAATTAGAAAAGAACTCCAAGGTTGCTAGTGATATAATATGTAAATTAGTATCAAAAGGAGCGGTGTGGTATGTTGTAGATAGTATGTATGTGCTCAATACACTGGAATTAGAATTTGAAGATCATGAAACTAATATGATAAAAGCTCATGGAAGTTGTGCAAATCTTACTCTCAAGTTTATGGAAGTTGTTAGAGGTGCAACTAATGGTAAGTTAAAAGATGCAAAAATGGACAACTCTACTTTCTACTTAGAGTATTCAGAGGATAGCATAATAGATGTCGCAAAGATAACAGATGGGGCAAGGAGCTTAGGGTTAACTCAAGGAAAAATAGAATACGGAAGAGATATAGTAAAGATCGGTAAAAGTGAGGTAGAAATTATAACGGAAAATGGCATAAGGCATTACACTAATCTTGCAGACAATAGTAATATAGTGTTAACTTTCTCTACTAGTTTAGGAGAATTAGAAGTTAATTTGTACCCTGACAAGCAAGATAAAATAATAGTAGAAGTTAGTAACAAAAAGGAAATACTGGAAAAGTTCAAAAATTGTAAAGAAGAATTAGGTGAGAATTGCTCGCTTGGTGGATATTGGGTCTACGATGCTATTAAACAGGGATATTTTGAAAGGTCTGGAAAACTTTGTCAATCTTTTGAAACAATTAGTCTATCTAAAAAAGTCTCAGAAGGAGTCAAAGCAGCGGTAAAAGGTTTAAAGTGTGGTGATATAGTGAGTTCTTCATCCAGTAATATATTTCCTCCAAAAGCGATTATGCAGGAAGGTAAAGCAAGAGTACCAGGAGCATGAACTCAAAGTTGCTTAGGGTCAAGTTTTGAGTATTTTACTAAAATAGCTTTAACATTTTTTGGGGAATGTTTTAAATCCTATGGTGATGTTAAGTTAATAGCTTAAGAGATATTCTAAAGGAGTTATCTTATTTAAAAAATTACTTGGACGCTTATAGTTTTTTGAGCATAGCCTTTCATGTTAGATTCAAAGAAGACTGAATAGGCTGCTCCACACTTTCTACTTTCTCGAGCTTGGTGTTGGGCTTAAAGGTATTGACCTTACCCAGAAAAAGTGGAGAGAAAGTTTGGAATGTTTTTCACAAAGAGAATGATGAATCAAAATGCTCAGGAATGCAATAGTTAATAGTGACGTTGTTTGTTATAAAAAATTTCTATATATTCAAATATAGCAGTTTTGATATGCTGTTTAGAGTGCCGAGAGGTGTCTATTGGTAACTCCCTTTTTAGAGAACTGAAGAAGCTTTCCACAACAGAATTGTCGTAACAACAACCTTTATGACTCATCTATGTTTTTTATGGATAAGAGATATTGATAACCTTGCGAAGTATATTGTGAACCTTGATCACTATGTAATAGTAGATTTTTGGCAGGTTTACGCTTGTTAACGGCCATTAATAAAGAGTCCATAACCAATTGTTTATTTATTGAACTGCTCATTAACTACCATGCGTGAATATAGATCGATTATTGTTGCCAAATATAGCCATCCTTCTTTGGTTTTTATATAAGTAATCCCATACTTTATAGCTCTTTTTACAATAATCCGAACAGACCGTAATATGCTACTGGCCTGCTATAGCCATAAACACATATCTTATCGCATTCGGACTATTATAAGAAAGGCTATATTTGGTTGATCGACAATAAGGTTTTGGTCTAATATATTGGGAGCTACTGTCCGTTTGTTGTTTCTTAATTTTAAATTTTCTTCTCAATATAGCCTGAATACCATTTTTCTGCATAATACTTTGCACTGTTTTTAAGTTGCAACTTTTACCCAAAGCCTTTAATTCAGCATGAATTTTAGGAGCTCCATATCTACATTTAGAAGCTTATATATTTTTTGAATATCTGCTAATAACTCTTTATTTGCTGATTCTCTACTGCTTATTTTCCTTGTAGTCCACTTATAGTAGCCACTAGCAGAAAACCCTACATAATTCCTGCACTTTATAGTGTTTACTATGCTCTTTTATGAAAAAATATTTTACTCTTTTTGACTGGCCAGGGCTTTTTTTAAAATGTCTCTTTCTCTTGTTACTTTTGCTAACTCTTTCTGTAAATCAAATCTCTCTTTGTCATAAGGTGCTACATCTGGAAATGCATTTGCCGCTGACTTTTTTTCGTTATATTTCTTCATCCATTTTCCTAATACACTATCCCTTATTCCTAGATCTCTTGCTACTTTTGCAACTGGTTGACCTACCTTTCTTTGTTCATTTGCCAGCTTAACAGCTTCCAATTTGAATTCTGCCGTATATTCTCTTGCCATTTCTAATCCTCCAAAATTTTATTTTACCCGAAAAAACTCCTTTCTTTCTCTCCACTTTTTCTGGGTAAGGTCAAGAAGCCTATTGTCTAATTATGTACCTAAATTTTATTACGGCACTTTCACTACTACTTTAACGAGTGAGCTACCTTTCTATAAAAGACCTATCGACTGTTGCAATTATAGGCGTAAACAAGAATGATAAAAGAGTACGAGATTGAGTAACTATGTACACTTCTGCTGGCATACCAGGGTATAGGTATACGTTTTTAAACTGAGCAAGCTCTGGTTTTGGTATCACTACACGTACTGAATAATAACGCCCTAGCCTTGGATCATCAAGGGCATCGGGAGAAATATTGCTTACTATACCATTAATTAAACTTAAACGACGTGCACTGTAAGCACTTAAACGAACTTTAACCTTTAGCCCTTCTAGCCCATCAATAGAGACTATGTTGCTATCTTTCTTTTGTGCTGACAGTATCTCTTCTATGTTTCTGGTCTGAATTTTAGCATCTATTATTAGGTCATCATCCGATGGCACTACGCTCATGATCGGAACTCCAGATTGTATAACACCACCTTCAGTATGGTATCTTATATCTGTGACTATCCCATCTTGAGGCGATTTAATTATTGTACGTGCTAATGAATCTTCAGCAACCATCAGTCTCTCTTTCAAGTCTGCAATAGACGTACTAACTTCCTTAAGTTCAGCGTTTGCTCTTTCTTGAGAATCATTTCTCACGTTTATAATTTCTAATTCGTTCTCTCCAATTTTTTGCTGCACTTGAGATATTGCAGAACGGTAATGTCCAACTCTGCCTTCAATTTCAGCAAACTGCTTTTCTAAAGCTAAAATGTGTGGTTTGCTTATATGGCCACTATCAAGTAATTGTCTTTTTGTTTCCAACTCCTCAGTTATCAAGTCATATTGCTTATGAGCTGCATTTAGTTGAAAGTTTAGCCCCGCTAATTCATCATTTAACTGCTTTATACGTTGTTGCAGTATGTCTGTTTTTCCCAATATGCTCTTTCTCTGAGAGTTGAACAACTTTACTTGATTCTTTATCGCTTTATTTACAAGTTCATCGTGAGATAATTTTTTAACCTCATCAGGAAACTCGAGCGTGTCCAAATCTACTCTGATTGCAAGAAGCCTTGCTTCTGTTGCTAAAAATGATAAGAGCTTCTCTTTGATGATACTTAAATTCGCCTTCTCGTTAACATCACTCAACAAAACTAGAGGCTCATCTTTTTTAACTGCTTGACCCTCTTTTACTAAAATTTTGCTTATTATTCCTCCGCCCAAGTGTTGAACTATTTTTCTATTTGAAGATACAATAACTTCTCCACTTGCATGCACCGCACCGTCAATTGGAGCTATAGCCGACCAAATACCACCTATCCCAAAAAAGATGAGTATTACTACCAGACCAAAAAATAGTGGTCCCCATGTTACTTTCAGGACTTCATTTACGTTATTACTTTCGCGTTTTAAAATAAAATTTATCACTGCATCAATCAATGCAAACGTCTTATCCAAAAATTTTGGGTACTTCTTCTTTTTATTTTTTGCTCCTTGCATATTTATATTATCACCATGGCCAATCAAGCCTGTCAAAGAAAATCCAGCGCTAAGCTTTTTTAACTTACTTATCATAATACTACTGTGAATTTGTGTTAACTCAAGATAACACACAAAAACAAAGAATCTATAATTTAAGCATTCCATTTAGACTGTAGAGCACCAGAATAAACTATTTAGTAACAATTCCTGCATCAATTATGTTTTTAAAATTTTTTGACGTTTAACTTTATTATAACTTTTCCTTTATTTTGTGAATATCTGAGTTACTTATATTATGTAAGAAATCTATTGCCAACCAGTCGATATTCTGTTAGGAATTAAGATAATATAAAGTTATTATGTTTGGATTGGAAAGCAGAAAGTTCCTGATCACTGGCGCATCAGGCGGAATAGGGCAAGCAATTGTAAAAATTATGCACAAAGCTGGAGCAACTTTATGTATTTCTGGCACAAAAAAAGAAGTGCTCGAAGAAGTTGCTAAACAATATGAAAAAAACATACACATACTCCCTTGTGACTTATCAAATGCTGAGGAAGTAAATCAACTAATAAATAGAGCAAGTGAGTTGATGGAAGGCTTTGACGGGCTTGTATGCAATGCGGGCATTACGCGAGACAGTTTATTACTGAGAATGACAGATGAAATATGGCAAAAAGTAATTGATATTAACTTGAGTTCTACATTTAAGCTGAGTAGAGAAGCATGTAAGAGACTAATTAAGAACAATTGGGGAAGAATTATAAATATTTCCTCAATAATAGGGCTGACAGGAAACGCCGGGCAAGCAAATTATGCGGCGTCTAAAGCTGGAATAATAGCTATGAGCAAATCTATAGCAAAAGAAGTTGCAAGTCGTAATATAACAGTAAATTGTATTGCTCCTGGATTTATAGATACTAAAATGACTGAAGTTTTAAATGAAGGACAAAAGGGAAAAATATTAGATAATATTCCAATGAAAAGAATGGGAACAGGGGAAGAAATAGCAGCAGGGGTCTTATTTTTAGCAAGTGATGAAGCAAAATATATAACAGGGCATGTGCTTAACATTAATGGTGGGTTATTTATGTAGCAACACTTATGTATGGACAAATTATAATTTTTACTTTAAAATAAAAATATGTGTAGGTTTAGGTTTACGTTAATTTATTATTTAGAGGCAAAAAAATGAGCTCTATAATAGAATTTTTTGGTATTTTTTGTGTAGTATTGCTTTTCTCTTTCTCAGGTTATGCAGATAACCCTGGTGTTGATATGGATGACACAACTAAAGTAATATGCAATATTATTGGTTATGTTTGGGGGATAGGCGGTCCACTTATGACGGTAGTAATAATTGGTGCAGCTTTGCTTGCAATATTTGGCAGGATGCCTTGGCCTGCTCTTTTTGCTCTAGGCGTGTTTTGTGCTGTATTTTTTGGCGCTAAAACTATCATAACGAAAATTATGCCCAACGTAAGCGATGAAGCAAAAACTATGTTGGAAAAGTGTGGACAAAAATAACCCAAAAAGTGCAGAAATGCTTTTTTGTTACCCATTAAATTGCTTCATATCTTCAATTTGCAACAAGTAAGGGCTATTCTTTGGTAGAGTTTTAACAGCTAACTCAGCGTATTTCATAAATTGCTTTGAATTACCTTCAATACAAGCCTTTTTTGTCAAAGCAAAATAATGCATTGCCGTATCAGCGTCACATTTATATGCAATGCTTAAATATTTCCAGACAAAAGCGTTATTTGGTTCTACATTCAAAATCTGCTCCAGGTAAAAAATCGCCTTTTTTGCATCACCGTGTAATAATAAAGTATGAGATAATGCAAGTTTCACTAAATAACTGTTTTTCTCAGATAAATACCTAAGCGATTCTTCATACATTTTTATTGCTTCACTTAAGTTTCCAGCTTTGTATAGCATTTCTGCTTTTAATTCATATAGGTATGGGTCATTGCGTGACTCTTGAATCAATGAATTCATTTTAGCAATAGCCTCTTCTATCTTTCCTTGCCTATAGCAAACTATAGCATTTACATACTCAGAATTATTTTCATATTTATTAGATAACACATGAATAGGAGCAAAGAAAGAGTCTAGCTTGGCAACCACACGCTCAAACTTTAGTAACTTATCCGCAAAAATTGGTTTTACGTTGTTTTTAACCTTATAATTTTGTACAGCAAATATACGTTTCTCACTAAGTGGGTGAGTGCGGAAATATTCCTCGGTGTTCTCATGCTCAATACTTTTAAAATAATCAAAAATCTCTTTCATACCTGAATTATCATAGCCAGATTCATCAAGATACCTTAAAGCATAGCTATCTGCTACACTTTCTTGCTCTTGAGAATAGTTAAAAAATAGCCTTGAACTAAACGCTACACCACTAAGCAAAATTGCACCAGCAACCTGAGGGTTAATGATAATACTAGAAACTAATCCTACCATATAACTAATCATTGCTATCGATTGAAAATAACCCATAGCACTACTCATTTGCAATATATGACCAGCAGATATGTGAGCAATCTCATGTGCTAATATACCAAGCAGGACATAAGGTTTAGCCGAATATTGTAAAAGTCCTAAATGAATGAAAATACTGTTATTGTTAATTACAAAAGCATTAATCGAATTGTCATTAATTATAAAAACTTTTATTTGCTCATGATCAATATCCGCAGCAGAAAATAAAGGTTGCGCTAGCTCTTTCACTATTGCTTCCACTTCACTATCTCTAATAATGTTAATAGAGTAAGCATTATTACAATATGCAAAAAAGAACAATAAGGTCAAAAACTTAGCAACTCTAAACATGAAAATTCTGTGCTTGTATAATTTATAGAAATTCTATATTTTAACACTTAAATTATACAAATTTATAAACGCTAGTTTAAATTTTTAACGTAACTGATAAGTTTGTCGATGGTAGTTAACTTAATTTTATGTTGTTCAGCAAATTTAAGTAACTGAGGTAAGCGCATCATAGAGCCATCATCATTCACTAATTCACAAATAACTGCTGAATGATCAAACCCTACTAACTTCGCCATTTCAACACTCGCTTCAGTATGACCAGCACGTTGTGCCACCCCACCTTTATGTGCAATTACAGGAAAAACATGACCTGGAGTTATGATGTCATCCTGAGTACCATCCTTGTTGATAGCAGCATGTATAGTTTTCGTTCTATCCTCTGCTGAAACACCGGTTGTAATGCCATAACGTGCATCAATTGATGTAGTAAATGCGGTATGATTTTCACCAATATTTTTCTTTTCCATGAAATTAAGGCCTAACCTTTTCATGTGAAATTTAGTCATTGCTAAGCAAACAACCCCTGTACCGTACCTAACCATAAAAGCCATATGTTCCGGCTTTATTTTCTCAGCTAAGACAATCAAATCGCCTTCATTTTCTCTATTTTCATCATCAACTAAAATGAATAATTTACCGGAACGAGCATCCTCTAATACATCTTCCACAGAAGAAATACCTGGTAGACTCATTGAAGCATAAGTGGCCTGTACCATAATAATTTACTTAAATTCAATCTTAACTATTTTATACAATTTCTCTCCATTTGGCACTGTCACTTCCACATATTCACCGACTTTTTTGCCGATTAAGGCACTCCCAAGTGGTGAACTAGTAGATATTAACTGCTTTGAAACATCAGCTTCATATTCGCCTACAACCTTATAAACATATTCCACTTCACCGTTATTATCACTTAACATGCTTAATGTCACAGTTGCACCAAACATTACTGAATCACCAGACAAATTTTTTACTTCTATTACTTCCGCATGTGAGAGCTTACTTTCTATCTCCATTATACGGCCTTCAATAAAACCTAACCTTTCCCGTGCTGCATGATACTCTGCGTTTTCAGACAAATCACCTTGATCACGAGCATCAGAAATAGCCTGTATCACAGAAGGTTTTTCTTCCTTTAATTTTTCAAGTTCGGCTTGCATATTCTCAAAACCTTCCCTCGTCATAGGAAATTTATTAATAATGGATGAAGCCATAATCACCACCTAAACGCAATTAAATTGAGTAACGAAATTACTCACAATGTTAAAAATATCACCTTTTATATCATCACTCATGTCATTTGACAACTTTTTTAAAACCCCAGGGTGTACAGTATGAAAATAATTAATAAGATCATGTTCAAATTTATTAATGTAACTTATTTGTATTTTACTTAACTGATTATATAGGTTAGAAAAAATATACATCAGCACTACTTGCTCTTCTATTGACATAGGTAAATGTTGTTTTTGCTTTAATAACTCGACAAGATATTTACCCTTATTCAAGGATAATTGAACACTAGCATCAAGATCAGAACCAAATTTTGCAAAATCTTCTAATTCTCTATACTGAGCTAAGCTTAGCTTTATAGAACCAGCAACTTTCTTCACAGACTTTAGTTGTGCAGCAGAACCAACCCGTGAAACTGACAAACCTATATTTACTGCAGGTCGAAATCCTTTATAAAATAATTCAGACTCAAGAAAGATCTGCCCATCGGTAATTGAAATAACATTTGTTGGCACATATGCAGATACATCACCAGCTTGAGTTTCGACAATTGGCAAAGCAGTTAAAGAACCCTGCCCTTTTTTATCAGACATTTTAGCAGCTCTTTCAAGCAAGCGAGAATGTACATAGAATATATCTCCAGGGTAAGCTTCACGACCAGGAGGACGTCTGAGCAATAAAGACATCTGCCTATATGCCACAGCATGCTTAGATAAATCATCATATATAATCAAACAATGCATTCCATTGTCACGGAAAAATTCCCCAATAGTGCAACCAGCATAAGGTGCTAAAAATTGCATAGGCGCGCAGTCAGATGCACTAGCCACAACTACAGTTGTATACTCTAATGCTCCGCTTTCTTTCAGCTTATTTACCACTTTTGCTACTGTTGAAATTTTTTGCCCAATAGCAACATAAACACAGTAAACTTTTTGATTTTCGTTTACCTCATCGTTAATCTTCTTCTGATTGATAATAGTATCAAGCGCAATAGTAGTTTTACCAATTTGTCTATCACCAATAATTAATTCACGCTGCCCTCTACCTATTGGAATTAGCAAATCTATAATTTTAATTCCTGTTTGCAGTGGCTCATGCACAGACTTACGATCAATAATGCCTGGCGCTTTAGATTCTATATCCATTCTGTTTTTGGCTCTAATTTCCCCACCGTCGTCCATAGGATGGCCCAACGCATTTACAACTCTCCCTAACAATTCATGCCCTACAGGCACCTGCACAACATCACCACTACATTTTACAACGTCCCCTTCTTTCACATCACGGTCATTACCAAGCACAACTATTCCAGCCGTATCATGATCTAAATCGAGAACTATTCCTTCTACACCACTTGCAAAAAATACCTTTTCACCGAATTTTGCTTTTTCCAGCCCATAAACCAATGCGATACCATCTGTTACTGAAATTACTTCACCTATATTTTCCCGCTTTATAGGATTATCAAACGTCTCAACCTTTTCTCTTATTATACTTGCTATCTCAGAAACATTCATACTGTTCTTCATACAAAATTCCTTACTTTTAATATTTCCATTTTACTTAAGTCAACTAACCTATCCAAGTAACTTTTTAGCGAAGCATCGATCAAATTAAAACCATACCTAACTACGAAGCCACCTAGTATAGAAGGGTCAACCACATTGCTTACTTTTATTATTTTACCAAGAAAGCTCAAAGATTCAGTAATTATTTTTATATCAGATTCCTTTAAAGTTTCTGCTGACTTTATAGTAATTTCGAATTCATTTTCATTTTCTCTTGCAAGACTTAAGAATTTTTCTAATATAAGGATCAATAAACTAGAGCGTTTATTTGCAAATATAACCATAATAAATTTTACTAAATTCTCACTCAAGTGCTCATTTACAGAAAGCATCACTTCTTTTTTGTGTGCAAAAGAAATCATAGGATGAGATAGGTACACAAAAACATCACGTTGATCCTTAAAAAAAGCCAACAAAAATTCTACTTCTTCCCTTATAATACCTAACCTGCTTCCTGAGACATGAAATAGCACTCTAGCGTAAGATGAAACTAAATTATTGTATTGGGTCTTTTTCATATTAAATCCAGTAAATCTAAATTAATTCAGCTACAAATCTTTCATTCTTCAATCCAAGCATTTTTTATATAAACAGGTCTTCTCTTTAAGGAAAGAAAATATAAATCATATCTGACTGAATAATCTAAAAAACTAAGGTTTTTACTTAAGAAATACTTAGAAGAATTTATAATAGACTGACATTGAAGATGAGATATCGGTATTTCTTTTCCAAGTAAACTTGTTTTAACTTCTATAAAAATCAGCTCCTTTTTTTTAGATACAATTAAGTCAATTTCACCGAACTTACAACGGTAACGGCGTTTTATAACATTATACCATTTCAGTTTTAAATATACTAAAACTAATAACTCGCCAAAGTAACCTACAAAGTAGCGTAACCTACTTACCACAAGAAGAACAATTATGATAACAATTAACTTTGTGTAACTACTTTGCCTCCTTCTTTATTTTTACTATAAACCTTACCTCTTGCTGCAATATCCCTATCAACCAGTTCTATCACTGCCATTGAAGCGCAATCACCCTTTCGAGTGCTAAATTTTATTATTCTAGAATACCCACCTTTACGATCTTGATAACGGCTGGCTAAGACGTTTAATAACTTATCAACTGCTAACTTACTATTATGAAGGCGTGAAAGCAAAAGTCTTCTACCATGTAAAGTATTCTTATTCTTAGCAATTGTAATAAACTTTTCGACATATGGACGAAGTTCCTTAGCTTTTGGTAAAGTAGTTACAATCTGCTCATGGTTAATTAATGAGATAGATAGATTCTTTAACGTCGATAATCTATGTTCAGTACAACGAGATAGTTTACGTTTTTTTATTCCATGTTTCATATATCACCTAATCTTCATCAGTATGTTGTTTAGCCAACTCATCTATATCCTTAGGTGGCCAGTTTAGCACATTCATACCCAAAGACAAGCCAAAATTAGTCAAAACTGCCTTAATCTCATTCAAAGACTTTCTGCCAAAATTAGCAGTTCTTAACATTTCACCTTCTGTCTTTTGCACAAGATCACCTATATAAGTGATGTTTTCGTTTTTCAGACAGTTATGAGACCTGACAGATAATTCCATTTCATCTACCTTACGCAATAAGACAGGGTCATAACCCAAATCTTTAGCACCACTAGACGAAGAAACCTGCGATTTTTTATAACTTACATCAGAACTAATAAAGGGCTGAAGTTGCTCCTGTAATATTCTTGCAGCAGAGTCAACAGCTTGACTCGGAGAAATTGTACCATCAGTTTCAATTGACAATATCAGCTTATCCTTATCAGTCACTTGGCCAACACGACTGTTCTCTACCCTGTACGAAACCCTGTTGACAGGGCTATACAAAGCATTAACTGGAATAAAACCAATTAAATCCTGTTCACTCATAAGCTTCAAAAGTTCATTTTCTTTATATTTAGTTACAGGAAGATAACCTTTTCCGCTAGCCACATATATGGTCATGTTAAGCTCCACATTTTGCCCCAGCGTACATATTAACAAATCTTTATTAACAATAGAGCATTGATCATCAGTTTCTATCATCCCAGCTAATACCTGGCAAGGCCCTTTAGCGTTTAAATTTAAGCATTTATTAGAAGCACCATTTAATTTACACCTCAACATACCCATATTTAATACTATATCAGTTACGTCTTCTCTCACCCCTTGAATTGAAGTGAACTCATGAGTTACACCTTCAATTTTTATTCCATAAACAGCACTACCTTTAAGAGAAGATAACATTACACGTCTTAATGCATTACCTAATGTTAAAGCAAAACCACTTTCCAACGGTTCTAGCACTATATCACTTTTTTCACTTGAATCATCTGATATTACCTTAACTGAACTAGGTTTAATCAATTTATCTAAATTGCTACAGAGAGAAACATCATTATTATAATACATAAAACAACCTTTTCAAATATCCTATACTCTTCTTTTTTTTCTTAACCTGCACCCATTATGAGGAATTGCGGTTTTATCTGCAATTGAAGTCACAGTCAACCCACAGCTCTGAAGTGCTTTAACCGCAGCTTCGGTACCAAAGCCAGGACCACGAATTATTACAGAGACAACCTTCATACCAAATCTCTCTATTGCATTCTTCGCAGCAGCCTCCGCAGCCTTACCTGCAGCATAAGGTGTGGATTTTCTCGAACCTGAAAAACCACATGCACCCACAGAAGTTTGACATAGCGTATTACCATGAACATCAGTTACATTTACAAAAGTATTATTAAAAGTTGCACGAATATGGACAACACCAGTAATAAACTCCTTCTTACTCTTACCAACCGTTTTGACTTTTTTCATTAAAACTCACAATAATAATAAATTTTATTTTTTCCCAGCAATAGGCAACCGAGATCTACCTTTACGAGTCTTAGCATTAGTATGAGTCCTTTGCCCTCTCACAGGTAAACCTTTTCTATGTCTCACCCCTCTATAGCATCCCATTTCCACTAAAGATTTTATGTTCATAGCCACTTCTTTTCTGAGCTCACCTTCTATAACATAATTTTGTCTAATGAAACTGCTGATCTTTTCTATATCTTCATCTCGTAATTCTGAAACACGTTTGCGCTTATCAACTTCGCAAGCGTGACAAATTACATTCGCAGTAGCAATACCTATACCATATATATAAGTTAATGCAAAAGGAACACATTTCCTCACTGGAATATTTATGCCTGCAATACGTGCCACTGGTACCTCGATACTTTATTAATAACAACTCTTAATTTATACCATAAAACAACTCAGAGTCAAACCAAATTACAAGAAATTTTACTTTCAATCTCTTGCGTTACCTCATAAACACTCAAATTAGCGTCAATTGTTAATAATTTGCCTTTATAATACTCGCGTAAACCTTTCATTTGAAGGTGATATTCACTTATTCTCTTATTAATTGCAGACATATCAGCATCATCAATTCTTTTCTCTAACCTTGTACTTTTACATTTAGCACAAGTAGTACTCTTAAAAGAAGATACACTATATATGCTTTTACAGTCCAAACACGCGAGACGATTTTTTAACCTATCGATTGCAATATTATCGTCAAGCTGCAGCTCAACTACAATGTCAACATCCCTATTATATTTTTCTTGCAAAACTTGAGTCAAAAAATGAGCCTGGTTTAAATTTCTCGGAAAACCATCTAATAAGCAATTATCATCCACTAATGCAAGCTGGTCACGTAATAATCCACATATAATTTCATCTTGAATTAAATTACCAGATTCCACGGTACCCTTTATTTTTTTACCTAACTCACTACTGCTAGATATAATATTCCTTAATAAATCCCCTACTGAAATTAATTTTAAATTATATTTTGCTATTAACAAGCTTGACTGAGTACCTTTACCAGAACCTGGAGGACCAAAAATCGTAATGATCATCTTACTTTCCTCGTTTTAGACTCATATTTCTTTATCCAGTTGTCGTACCTATTTGAAAAAATATAAGATTGTATTTGCATAATAGTATCAGTAATAACGTTCACTATAATCAGTAAGCTCGTCCCACCAAAAATAAATGGTATATCATAATAATATCTCATAACTTCAGGTACAGTACATATGACTACCAAATACGCAGAGCCAATGAATGTCAACTTAAAAACTATATCTTGAAGGTAACCAGAAGTATGTTTCCCAGGCCTTCTACCAGGTATAAAACCACCATTTTTTTTAAGAAAATCTGCGTTTTCCTCTGGATTAAATATAAAATTGGTATAGAAAAAATTAAAAAATACTATCAGCACCAAATAGGCTACAATATATACTACTTTATTTGCCATAAAGTAATTCAAAATAAAATCAGAAAAAGCGTGCCCCTTATAGAAATTTGCAATTGAAATAGGTGTCAATAAAATTGCATTAGCAAAAATGGTTGGTACTACACCAGATAAATTAATCTTCAATGGAATATAAGTAAAATCGTCATTATGTAATCTTTTAAATTGCTTTTTAGGATGTTGAACAATAACCTTTCTATAAGAAGACTCTACAAAAATGACTAAGAGTAGCAGCAAAAAAAACAATACCAAAACAAAAAGGATAATAAATAACGATACGCTACCGTTTTTATTTAACGTTAACAAAGATGACAAAGCGCTGTGTAACTCTGATATTATACCCGTGAAAATGATTAATGAGATACCATTGCCTATACCGCTAGCGCTGATTCGTTCACCAAGCCATATTAAAAGCATAGTTCCACCTAAAAGGCTGAAAACACCTATTGTACGAAACATAACACCAGGTTCGATTACAACCAATACCCCTTCCCTATTCATCCCTTCCAATCCAACCAAAATTGGAATTGATTGAAATACACAAATTACTATGGTCAGATAGCGTATATAAGAATTCATCTTTCTACGGCCTGACTCTCCATCATTCTTAACTTCCTTCATTCCTTTAATCGCAGAAGAAAGTAACTGAATAATGATAGAAGCCATTATATATGGCATAACGTTCAATGCTAGAATTGTCATTCTAGCCAATGCACCACCAGAAAATAAATTAAATACTCCAAAAACGCCTGAGCCATCTTTGGGAAATATATCATTAATTACATCAAGATTAATTCCAGGAATAGGCACATAAGTACCCAAGCGATAGCAAATTAAAGCTATTAGCGTAAAAAATATACGCTTTAATAAATCGCCTTTATATAACAACGTAGGATCCAAGCTATTAAATGCTGATTTATTGCCCATGACTTACGATAGTATTTCCACACTACCACCAACTGAAGCTACAGATTTTTTTGCAGCTTCTGACGCAAAATCAACATGAAACACAAATTTTTCGCTCAACTTACCTTTATTAAGAAGTTTAATTTTATCCTTAATAGACTTTATAAAACCTAATTTATACAGCCTCTCCTTATCTATAACAGAGTCTTTCACTATTTTTTTAGCTTCCATTAAGCGCTGTATATCGCCAACATTAATTATAGAGTATATGCTCCTACGTATAGGCTTAAAACCTCTTTTAGGCAAACGAGTATATATAGACTGTTGTCCACCCTCAAAACCATTTATAGAAACTCCACTTCTAGCCTTCTGCCCTTTATGCCCTCTACCGGATGTTTTACCTTTACCACAACCGATACCTCTACCCAGCAACTTAGGCTTCTTTTTCTTAGATAATTTAGTAAATATAGAGTTTAATTTTACAGCATTATTCATACTTTACCTGTTTCCAACTATCTCGCTAATCTTTTTGCCTCTTTTGCTTGCTACCTGACGAGGAGATAACATACTATCAAAAGCCTTAAACACCGCACATATAACGTTATGAGGATTATTTGATCTAGTGGATTTAGCTACCACATCCTTTATACCTAACACCTCAAAAACTGATCTAATCGCTCCACCAGCAATAATACCTGTTCCGGCTCTTGCGGTTCTTAAAACTATCTCACCAGAACAAAATTTAGCTTTAATATCATGATGCAAAGTTCTACCTTCACGCAAGTACACTCTAATCATTGATTTCTTTGCAGCATTTACAGCTTTGACTCTTGCTTCAGCAACTTCTGCGTGCTTACCTATTCCACACCCTACCCTACCCTTCTCATCGCCAACAACAACCAAAATTGAAAATGAAAATCTTCTACCACCTTTGGTAACCGTTGTCACTCTTCGTACCGAAACTAAAAGCTCTGATAAATCATTATTATTTTGTAAATTCTTTATAGCCATATTCAAAACCTTCTAAAATTCAAATCCAGAACTTCTTAAAGCCTCAGCAAATTGAGAAACTAATCCTGTGTATTTATACGCTCCACGATCAAACGTAAGCTGCTGCTCTAATTTCATGCCAGACAGACGCTCAACCATTAAAGAAGAAACCTGTTTTATAGTTTCAGCGTTGACTTTCCCTTTACATACATCCTTAATTTTAGCATCCAAAGTAGAAGCTGAAGTGAGAGTTATTCCTTTTACATCATTAATTAACTGGACATAAAAATGCCTATTAGATTTAAATATGGATATACGTAAACGTTCAGCGCTCTTGTCAAGCTTCGCTCTATTACGTAACTTCCTTTTTTCAGAATTACTTAAAAAATTATACGATCTTTTCATTTTTATTACTTCTTTTTACTTACAACCTTACGCAGCATAAATTTGCCTTTTATTACAACACCCTTACCTTTATAAGGATCATATTTTCTAATTTTGCATATATCAGACGCCACCATATAGACCTTCTGCTTATCCATACCACTAACTACTAAGTGAGTTGGCTTTATGCACTTAATCTCAACATCTTTAGGCACTTTATATTTAACATTATGGCTATAACCAAGATATAAAGTCAAATACTTACCATCACACTCTGCCTTATATCCCACACCGTTAATCTCAAGATTAACAGAAAAACCATCAACCATGCCGTTAATGATATTATTAATATTACTCCTATAAGTGCCCCACATAGGCTTTATTTTATCATAATTATCTTTATCTTGATCAACAGAAAGCAATAGCTGATTATCAATAATCTGACACACAACATCCCTGATCAAGCTAACTTCCTTTTCAGCCTTAGCGCTCTTTATTAACATACTACCATTATTATATTCAACTGAAACACCAGCAGGAATATTGATAGGAGCAGCACCTATACGAGACATGAATTTCTCCTATTATTTAAAACACACGACACAAAACTTCTCCACCAACCTTTAACTTATGTGCATTATAATCAGTCATCACTCCTTTGGGTGTCGATATAATAAAAATACCAAGACCATTATATGCTTTAGAAATGTCCTGATACTTAGAATAACGACGACAACCAGGCTTTGACACCCTAACTATGTCACTAATTACAGGTGACTTCTCATAATACTTCAATTTTACAATGAAAGAAGGTAAATTATCTACAACTTGCTTTTCATAATCAAGGATATACCCTTCCTCTTTTAAAATCTCCAATATAGAAGAATTCATCTTAGAAAATAGTACCCTTGTTGCCCTATGCATTGCCAATTGAGCATTACGTATCCTTGTTAAAAAATCACCAATACTATCAGATAACGCCACAATATACTCCTTATATTATATTTACCAACTAGACTTTGTAACTCCTGGAATTTGCCCAAAAGAACATAAATCACGCAAAACAATTCTACATAAACCAAATTTTCTATATACTCCTCTTGGTCTCCCAGTTAAAGCACACCTATTTCTAATTTTGGTTTTAGAAGAATTTCTAGGCAATTTTTTAATTAATTTATTTTGAGCTGTAAACCTTTCTACAATAGACAAATTCTTATTATTTATTATAGATTTCAATTTTTCTCTTTTTTCTTTATATTGATCGCACAACTTTATTCTGCGAAGATTTCTTTCTATCATAGATTTTTTTGCCATATATTTCTCCTCTCAATTAATCAAAAAAAGGAAATTTAAGAGCCAGTAATAATTCCTTTGCTTCCTTATCACTAACTGCACTTGTTATAATATTAATATCCATACCTCTAATTTTACTTATTTTATCATAGTCTATTTCTAAAAACGAGATATGTTCCTTTATACCAAAGGAAAAATTACCATTACCGTCAAATTGCTTCACACTAAATCCTCTAAAATCTTTTTCCCTTGGCAAAGCAATATATATCAATCTTTCTAAAAACTCATACATTTTATCTCTACGCAAAGTTACTTTGCAACCTACTGTAGCACCTTTTCTGATCTTGAAGCCAGAAATAGATTTTTTTGCAAAAGTTGATAAAGGCTTCTGCCCAGCAATCAAATATAGGCTATCAAGTGGTTCATTTATTGCTTTACTATCTGTAGCAGCATCTCCAACGCCCATATTGATACACACCTTGACAAGTTTAGGCACTTGCATTATATTGCCGTAATTAAACTTATCCTTCAAGGACTTTACTATGCTATCTTTATACAATTCTTTAAACATATCAACCTAATCTATCACTTCTCCAGAAACTTTTGCAAAACGCACTTTTCTACCGTCTATAACCTTAAACCCCACTCTAGTTGGAGTTTTATATTTAGGGTCCAATGTTGCAACGTTGGATATATCAATAGCTAACTCTTTATTTAATATACCACCACTACTACCAGCTTTTGGTTTAGTATGTCTCTTATGCACATTCACTCCAGAAACAATTACTTTCTTTTTAGCATCACGTGCTATAACTTTGATTACCTTACCAATTTTTCCCTTATCTTTACCAGTTAAAACTATAACGTCGTCACCACTTTTTATTTTAGCACTCATTATAAAACCTCAACAGCTAATGACATTATCTTCATAAAAGAACCAGATGATAACTTTTTTACCGGACCAAACACCCGAGTGCCAAGTGGTTCACCTTGATCGTTAATCAAAACTACAGCATTGCTAGAAAAACGAATTACAGAACCATCAGATTTTCTAATAGGGCTTTTCACCCTCACCACAACTGCTCTATATACTTTTCCCTTCTCAACTTTCCCTCTTGGAGTAATAGATTTAGTAGATACAATAACTGTGTCACCTATAGATGCAGACTTTCTACCACCCAATAAACCAATACAAAGCACTGCACGCGCGCCAGAATTATCAGCTACTTCCAACAATGTATTTTTTTGAATCATATAAATATCCTATTCAATGTGAGCTATTAACAATAACCCATTTTTTAGTAGTAGAAATAGGCTTGTGTTCTTGTATTAAAACCTTGTCCCCTTCTTTACAACTATTATTCTCATCATGTGCTGTATACTTCTTGTATTTTTTTATAACCTTTTTATACAGCTCATCCTTATACACTTGTAATACCGAAACCTTTACAGTCTTATCACACTTAGCCTTAGTTACAGTACCACAAAAAACCTTTTTAGGCATTCTTTTCCTCTCTTCTTCTTTTATTTAATGTAGTTAAAATACGAGCTATGCTCTTTCTTATTAAGCTAAAACGCGAAATATTGTTGCACTGGCCCAGCTTCTTTTGAAAAACCAAATTAACAAACTCTTTTCTCAAATTCACAAGAATTTCATGCAATTCTTGCGAGGACCTCGATTCAATGTCAGCTATATCCATTGCAACTCCATTTAATTATGATTAGATACAAATTTACACTTCATAGGAAGCTTAGCAGTTGCCTTTTCAAGCGCCAATCTTGCTAAATGCATGGGAACATCACTGCTAATTTCAAACAACATTCTACCGGGCTTAGCTTTAAATACCCAAAACTCAACACTACCTTTCCCTTTACCCATACGCACATCCGCCGGCTTTTTACTAACAGGGGTATCAGGAAAAATTCTTATCCACACTTTACCAGAGCGTTTTAATGTTCTAGATATTACACGCCTTGCAGTTTCAATATGCTTAGATTGAATCCTACCTGCTTCCATAGCCTTTAGACCATAATCTCCAAAAGATAATGTGCTACCACCTTTCGTGTTACCCTTAATTCGTCCTTTAAATACTTTTTTATATTTACTTTTTTTAGGAATAAACATTTCAATATACCTAATTAGTTACCAATATAAACCCAGACCTTAACTCCTATGATGCCATATATAGTTTTTGCTTCAGCAAAAGCATAATCTATATTAGCACGTAAAGTATGCAAAGGCAAACGGCCTTCTTTATACCACTCAGTACGAGCTATCTCAGCTCCGCCAAGGCGCCCAGAACAACTTACTTTAATACCTCTAGCACCCATCCTCAAACAACTTTGAATAGCTTTTTTCATCGCTCTTCTAAATGAAACCCTTTTTTCTAACTGCTGTGCAATGCTGTTTGATATTAAAACTGCATCTATTTCAGACCTTTTAACCCCTACTACATTCACTTCCACATTATTTTTTACTTTTTCAGCTATCTTTTGCTTTATCTTCTCAATATCCGAGCCTTTCTTACCTATTATCACTCCAGGTCTAGAAGAATGTATTATTACAGATACCAAATCGATCGTACGCTCTATAATTACTTTAGAAACACCAGCATGCTTAAAAGATTCATTTATATAACTGCGAATAGATAAATCTTGATGCAACCCTTGTTTATAACCCTTCTCAGCATACCAAATAGATGACCAAGTATTAATTATTTTTAACCTAAATCCTTTAGGATTAACGTTTCCCATATTTTTGCACTTTCCTTATTAATTTTCTATTTTTATGAATCATATAATTTCCCCCAATTTTACAGTTATATTACTATAACGTTTACTAACTCTATTAGCTCTACCCATAGCTTTTGGACATACCCTACGCAAAGTAAGAGACTTACCTATTAAAATTTCTTTTATATATAAATTATCGATATCCAATCCATAATTTTGAGCATTAGCAATCGCAGAATTTAATACCTTCCTTATAAGACCTGCAGCTTTCTTTTCACAAAATCTTAATTGCACAGTGGCAAAAGAAACTTTTTTATTACGTACTAAACCAGCAACCAAATTCAATTTACGAGGAGTTGATTTTAAAACCCTAGAACCAGCTTTAACTATTACATCTCTGTTTTTCATATCAATTACCTTCTTGTCGCCTTTTTATCACCACTATGCCCAGTAAATTTACGAGTGGGTGAAAACTCACCAAACTTATGACCTATCATATTCTGATCATTAACATTCACAGGAATGTAATCCTTACCATTATAAACAGCAAACTTTAAACCTAAACAATTAGGAAGAATTACAGAAGCCCTGGAATGAACTTTTATAGCCATGTTAACAAACCCCTTGTTTAAAGCATTATTCACCGACTTTAATATAGAAGGATGACAAAAAGGAGGCTTCCATGCAGATCTACTCATAAACTAACCTTTCAATTGTTTTATATACTTATCACTAGATTTATTTCTCCTTCGAGTTTTCTTTCCTTTTGTTGCAACACCCCAAGGAGTAACAGGATGACGACCACCAGAGGTTTTTCCTTCCCCGCCTCCATGAGGATGGTCAACCGGATTCATTGCAACTCCACGTACAGTAGGTCTAATCCCAAGCCACCTACTTCTCCCAGCTTTACCCAACTTTCTATTCTTATGGTCAGGGTTAGATACTACACCAATAGTAGCCTTGCAAGAAGATAAAATCAACCTAATTTGACCAGACCTGAGTCGTAATAAAACATATTGGCCATCACGACCAACGATTTGTGCATAACAACCAGCAGCTCTAGCAATCGCAGCACCATTACCTGGCTTCAGCTCAACATTATGAACGAAAGAACCAACAGGTATATGCTTGAGTAGTAAACAATTCCCTGGCAAAATATCAGCATCATTCCCAGCTGTAACAACATCACCTGGCTTCATACCTTGAGGAGCTAATATATAAGACTTAATATCATCTTCCTTATATGATATTAACGCCAAAAACCCACTTCTATTTGGGTCATACTCTATTTTTTCAACTATACCTTGACCACTTCTATTACGCTTAAAATCTATCACTCTATACTTCTTTTTGTGACCACCACCCCTATGACGAGTTGTAATTCTACCATGATTATTTCTTCCACCACTGGACTTTTTACCGGATGTAAGAGACTTTTCTGGCTCATCTTTTGATAAACCAACTTTACTTACTAACACAGTCCCACGAGAAGACGGAGTAACAGGATTAAAAAATTTCATACCCATACTAAACGCTCATTATATCTAATTTTTGACCATCCATCAAAGAAAAATAAACTTTCTTTTTCTGTTTTTCACAACCAATCACACCCCTAAAACGCCTATATTTAGGCTTAATTCTAACAACATTTATAGAAGAAATTTTAACATCAAATAGAGACTCTATTGCCAACTTTATTTGACGCTTATTTACATTTACAAAAACATACAAAGAATATTTATTAAACTTCTCCCTCAAAAAAGAGGCCTTTTCTGTAATTATAGGAGATTTTATTATATTATTATATTTGATCATAACAATCTACCTTCAAGATGCTTTAAAGTATCCTTTGTCAACATCACGCATTCGTGATTCAATATATCAAAAACATTTAACCCAATAGGTTTGATTAAGTCTACATAGTGCAAGTTTTTAGCCGCACGCAACAAATCATCTCCATAATCACCAACTATCAAAAAGGAAGAAAATTTAAAATTTTTAATACATTTACACATTTCAGACGTTTTCTTCACATCAATATTTAAATTATCCAGAATAATTACTTGATTATTTAAATACTTTAGAGATAAAGCAATTTTTAAACCAAATTTGCGTACCTTCTTATTAAGAGAATAAGTATGACTCCTCACAACAGGGCCGAAAATAATCCCACCACCTCTAAATTGAGGAGATCGCAAGCTCCCTTGTCTTGCCCTACCGGTACGTTTTTGACCATAAGGTTTAGCTGTTGTACCAGAGACATCACTAATACCTTTTGTTTTATGAGTACCAGCTCTTCTCTTCGCTAATTGCCATCTCACTATATCATGCAAAATACTCAATTTTTGCTTAGCAGAAAATATCAAAGGATTGAGCTGAGCAGTACCTACATTATCATTAGATAGATTAACTAAATTACATTCCATAACTAACTTACCAAATTACTAGCATCATCATTTACATCTAACAGTAAACCTACCGGAAAAGGAACATCTTTATGTAAAGATTTTTTAACTGCATCTCTTACAAAAACATAGGAATTTTTAAACCCAGGAACATTATTACCCTTCACAGCAATTATACTATTTTCATGATCAATGGATAATATCTTCATATTTTGTGCAGTTATCCTGCTGTTACCTAAATGACCAGCCATTTTCTTTCCTTTGAATACTCTACCAGGATCCTGACATTGGCCAGTGGAACCTTGTGATCTGTGAGCAATAGAAACACCATGAGATGCCCTAAGCCCACTGAAATTATGCCGCTTCATCACACCAGCAAATCCTTTACCTATAGAATAACCCGTAATATCAAGATATTGACCAACCACAAAATGATTGATTCCCACTTTTTTACCACATTCTATTCCCGACAGGTCATTTAATCTACTTTCGTATAACTTACATTTATTATTTATACCCTTTTTCTTTAAATATTCCAACTGAGGTTTTGCTATATTTTTAAAATCTCCTGTGCCTAAAATGACTGAATTATAGCCACATTTATCTTGTCCTTTTATATCAATAATATAAGTTTCGCTGAGGTGCAATAAAGTTACAGCCATGCGACTATTGTCAGAATACATAGCAGTATGACCAATATTCATCATTAGTAAACCAATTCTCCTCAGCGAATTTATTCTCTTCATTTCCTTCTCCTAAACCTTAACTTCCTTGACTTTTAAATCCACTTCTACGCCAGCAGAAAAAGATAAACCTGTAAGCATCTGCATCATAGTAGGAGTAAGATCATGTAAAACAATCAAACGCCTAGAAGTTCTCATTTCAAACTGTTCACGAGATTTTTTATCAACGTGAGGAGATCTATTAACAATAAATTTAGAATCTTTCCTTGGCAACGCAATCGGACCAGATAATTTTGCACTGGACCGCTTTAATTCATCAACAAATTTTCGAACACACTCCTCCAATAAAGAACAATCGAAAGCCTTAATGTTAATATATATATCTTGCTTCATCTTAGTTACTACACTCACTCCAAAATTTCAGAAACAACACCAGAACCAACAGTTCTACCGCCTTCTCTTATCGCAAAACGCAATCCCTTATCCATTGCTATCGGTACTTGCAATTCTACTTCTACACTCACATTATCTCCTGGCATTACCATCTCCTTCCCATCTAGCAATTTTATGCTCCCAGTTACATCCGTTGTCCTTAAATAGAACTGTGGCTGGTAATTCGCAAAAAATGGTGTATGTCTTCCTCCTTCCTCTTTCTTTAATATATAAACCTCCGCCTTAAACTTTCTATGCGGTGTTATCGTCCCCGGTTTCGCTAATACTTGCCCTCTCTCCACTTCTTCTCTTTTTGTTCCTCTTAACAATATTCCTACATTGAGTCCTGCACTTCCCTTATCCAGCAACTTCTTAAACATCTCAACACCTGTGCATATCGTCTTTTGCGTCGCTTTCAGACCTATTATCTCTATCTCTTCTCCCGTCTTTATCTCTCCCTTCTCTATTCTTCCTGTTACAACTGTTCCTCGCCCCGATATCGAAAATACATCTTCGATTGGCAATAAAAATGGTAAATCCACAGGCCTTGGTGGAACCGCTACATATTCATCTAACTTTTCCATCAATTTGTCTATTGATTTCTTTCCATATTCGCTGCTGTCATCCTCCAGCGCCTTGAGCGCTGAACCAACCACCACAGGCACTTCATCCCCTGGAAATCCGTATTTACTCAGTAATTCCCTCACTTCCATTTCTACTAAATCTATCATATCAGCATCAGCAACATCAGCTTTATTTATATACACCACGATATATCCAACACCTACCTGCTTCGCCAGCAATATATGCTCTCTCGTTTGTGGCATTGGCCCATCAACCCCCGACACTACCAATATCGCCGCATCCATCTGTGCTGCACCTACTATCATGTTCTTTACATAGTCAGCGTGTCCAGGACAATCAACGTGTGCATAATGCCTTTTTTCCGTCTGATACTCAACATGCGCTGTTGCTATCGTTATCCCCCTCTTCCTTTCTTCTGGCGCTTTATCTATCTGATCGTACGCTACAAAATTTCCATAATGCTTCGTTATCGCCGCTGTTAACGTCGTCTTCCCATGATCCACATGTCCTATTGTTCCCACATTTACATGCGGCTTTCCAAATGCTTCCACTATTGCTGTCATAATTTAAACTTTTCTACCTAAAATACAAATACATCAATAAATAATATGTTGATTTTATAAAAATACAACAAAAAAAAGAGCGGATAGTGGGAATCGAACCCACGTCACTAGCTTGGAAGGCTAGAGCTCTACCATTGAGCTATACCCGCACAATGGAGGAGGTAGGATTCGAACCTACGTACGCTCACGCGGACAGATTTACAGTCTGTTACCTTTAACCACTCGGTCACTCCTCCGCAAAAATTTGTTAAGAGAATACTATTTTAGCATCTTAACTTAAGCTCTTATTGTATTTAATACTAAACGCCTAAAATTAAAAAATCAAGCAATAAAACCTACCCTGATTAAAATCACGCAGATTTCATTTTATACAACACAATATTGTCAATAAAACGTTTAAACAAATAATGCGAATCATGCGTACCTGGCGCTTCTTCTGGATGGTATTGCACAGAAAAGACTGGGTAATCCTTCATCATTATTCCCTCTACACTATTATCAAATAGAGAAATGTGAGTAATTTCAACATTACTTAGAAGAGAAGCTGAATCAACAACGAAACCATGATTTTGGCTAGTGATCTCAACTTTTCCACTAATTACATCATAAACTGGATGGTTACTCCCTCGGTGACCTATATCCATCTTGATGGTCTTTGCCCCCAAAGTAATCGCAAGTAATTGATGGCCCATGCATATGCCAAAAATTGGTATTTTAGATTTTATAATAATGTCTATTTCTGAAACTACACTTTCTCCTATTTCTTGCGGATCACCAGGACCATTTGAAAGCACTATCCCATCTGGATTCATACTCAACACTTTTTGAGCAAAACCTGTGCTTGGTCTGATTAATTCAACTGTACAACCAAGTTCTATTAAGCGTGAAACTATACTGATTTTTACGCCAAAATCAACGATTACAACCCTATATTTTGCATTAAGGTCACTTTTAAAATTACTATGCAAGCTGACTTTATTGGTTATTTCTATCCCATTTACAGGTTTGTATTCCTTCAATTTGTCTAATGCATGCGCCTTACTCGATGAGCATATCATTCCATTTTGAGATCCATGTTCTCTCAAATGTCTCGTTAAAGCTCTAGTATCAACTCCTGATATCCCAATCACGTTATTTTTCTCTAACCAATCATTTAAACTGATATATGAAGAAGGGTGGGACATAGAAGAAAGTTCACGCATAACCACACCACTTGCAAAAATTTTCTTTCCTTCATTATCTTTATGGTTTATTCCAATGTTACCAATATGAGGAAAAGTGAACGTTATAATTTGATCGGCAAAAGAAGGATCAGTTATAGTATGCTGATAACCGGTCATACCAGTGGTAAAACAAACCTCGCCTATGCACTTGCCTTTTTTACCTACTGATTTTCCCCAAAAGCATTTACCATCTTGTAAAATTAAAACTGCGTCCTGCACTTATTTCTCTCTTAGCTCATTTTAAAGTATTATATAAGAATTTTAAATCACAAGTAAGTAAATACTAAAGTTTTCTTTAATTTACATAATTAAAAAAATTCAAAATTATAAATAGCTTTCCTTTTTTATTATTTAGCCAATATTATAGCAAGTTTAACTTGTATGAATAGGCAATAGCTGTTATAGTTCATGTCTCATGTCAGGTAAATCCACATGGATAGAAAAATTTGTCTCATTACAGGAGCATCATCTGGAATTGGAGAAAGTTTAGCACGGTTACTCATTAAAGATGGATGGTTTGTGGTTGGCATTGCAAGGCGCACTGAAAAACTGGAAAAATTAAAAAAAGAATTAGGTAGTAATTTTTTACCTGTAATGTGTGATGTAGGTAATTGCGAAAATATTAGAAATTCGTCTGATTTTTTAAAAAAGCAAAACATTATACCAAAACTCTTTTTCCTTAATGCAGGATGTGGTGAGATAGAAGGTGAGTTTCATACCGACATCCATAGAAAAACATTTGAAACCAATTATTTTGGGATTATTAACTGGATTGAAGAATGGCTTAGTTACAGCCATTCAACAACTTTTGTGGCAATATCTTCTCTTGTTGCTGTACATGCAACACCACATGCTTCTGGGTATTGTGCAAGCAAAGCAGCACTAAGAAGTTGTTTTGAATCACTAAAAATCCAATATGCTAATAGTGCCACAAAATTTATTACCGTAATGCCAGGACCAGTAAAAACAGATATGCTTAAATCTAATAAACTACTTCCCTTTACATGGGAACCACAAAAAGCTGCAGCATATATTTTAAAAAGTGTATTTAAAGGAAAGAAAGTTAGAGGTTGTCCACAAACCAGTAAATCAAGCATATTCCCTACTTAACATAACTTTACTCATAGCCAGATATATGAAACTTTCAGTAGATGTTGTAAGTAAATCGTACTCCTTTGATAGCCTTCTATTTCTATTGATCCAAGCAAAAGTCCTCTCTACCACCCACCTTCTCGGCTGTACTGAAAATCCAGGATCCCGTTGTGGCAATAGTTCTAGTGGTGTATCTTTATGCACCCAAAACCTACATGGAGGCCTTTTGACAATTTCAATATCTATCCCATATTCTCTCTTTACGTAATCCTTTAAATCTTTTCCTTGGTATCCCATATCAGCCCACATTTTCTTAATATTGCTGTATTTTTCCTTCATATTGTCCAATGCCATCTTCACCCCATCTCTGTCATTTTCGCTTGCAGCTCCTACATAGCAACCAAGCACAAATCCTTGAGTATCTGTGATTATATGTCTTTTTCTCCCCTTTACCTTTTTCGCACCATCATAACCTTTGACCCCCCTTTTTCCGTGGTTTTTACCGATTGACTGTCCACTATGCATGCGCTCGGCTCCTCATTTCTTCCCATTTTTGACCTACTATATTTAGTGATATCATAGTTCATTTTCTCAAAAATTCCCTGCTTTTTCCATCTTCTAAACTGTTCATGCACAGCCTTCCACGGCGGAAAATCGTGTGGTAAATAGCGCCATTGACATCCTGTGCGCAGTATATAAAGAATTGCATTTACTATCTCACACTTACTGTATTTTGGTGGCCTTCCTCCTTTCTTGTACGATACTCTGAAGTGTTTTTCTATTCTTGCCCACTCCCTTTTACTTAAATCTGTTGGATATTTTTTCCTCATCTCTTACCTCAATATTCTTTCTTTATATACTACGTATTCCTTGGTTTGTGGACAACCTCTTATAGCGTTTCCAATTTTTTGGCAGTTATTTTTTCATATTTTACGAATTCTTCCCACTAAAATAGTTGCAAGAATCTTACGATAATCACTAAAAAACATCTCGTAAAGCTAAACCCCTCTCTCTAAGATTCCAAATTTAACCACGAGGCGGCGAAGAACAATATGAAAAAAATTTTTAATGTGCCCTTTCATAAAATATGTTGACTATCTCCGTATTTTATATTAGATATAACTTAGTATTAGAAAATAGAGGGGTTATTATGTTTACAAGTGGGATCCAACCTAAAAACAAGTTACTAATTGCAGGAGCTGGCTTACTATTCTTTGCGATGGTGTTGCCATCATTTTTTCTCTTGGCAAAAATAGCCATAGGATTAGCTATGATCGCAATTGCAACAATCGCGATAAAAATTTCCTCAAAAACAATATCAAATGCTCTTGAAAAAGAAAAAGCAGAGGTAGCACAACAAACAACACAAAGTAAAATTATAAACCTGGCTATTGGATTAACATCTATATTCGTAGGAGGATTATCACTATTCATTATAGCACAAACTGGCTTAATTGCAGCATGTGCAGCTATAACTGCTTTAGCTCTACACGAATATGTTAAAAATCAAGAAATAGGAAAAGAGATAAATGATAAATTCGATAAGGTAGCTGACGATACAATCAATTTTATTGTTAGCAGTGTTGAAAAACTTATTCCAACAAAGCCGCCAGGCATAACAGCCTAAACTGTCTCCGTTCAGGGCATAAGTGTTACAAGTAGCATTATATAAGGCGATTAATGGCATCCTCCTGATAATAGAATAATTGTATCTGTTCAGGGGCATCGCAAATATTGAAGCAAAAGTGGTCAGTGCTTACTATACGAATATTGTGATTTGAATCCACTAGGGAGGATGTCATCCCAGTGCCCAGACACTGGGATCCAGGAATTTTGATTAGAGATTAAATTGGTGAGTATAAAAGTAGCTAATCCTACGTTAAAATACAACGTTTTTAATGGGACTGCGTAAAAGGGCCGGATTCCAGTGTCAAGCACTGGAATGACACCTTTGTGTTTGAGGCAAAACCTGCTATAACATTTCTTCGCAAACAAACGTTCGTACAGTTATGTATCAGCTACTTTCATGGCACCATTTGTTGTAAACTCACATTTCTCTATGATTATCTTTATTTGCCGCTTTCCCGAACGGATGCTCTACAGTTATTTCCTCATTAATAGAGCGAGGTGCACCGGAACCAGGTACAACGATATTCTCGTGCGATTGCATATCCTTCTTTTCCTCACATGGTGTTTGCTTAATGAAATGTGCTGCTAAAACTTCATGTAAAGCTTTACCTTTTATAAGCACAGCCTCGTTTTGCTTAGCTAACTCTAAAATTTTCTTTGGTTCAACATCTTTACCGTCAATAGTTGATTTTTTAATACTAACTTGACCTAAATTTATATTTAGAACAACAGTACAGTTAAGGTCTTTTCCAGATTCATCTTTTGCACCCCAACTAATTTCGATGTCACATATTGCAAATTTTGTAAAGGAGTAGTTCCTCTGTTGTTTCTCATTCTTCTCAATTGTTACTATTCTTTCACCATTGCTGTATATTTTTGCTCTTTTTACCTCGCTTTTCTCTTCTTCCATTCTTTTAGTTTTTTCAGTGAAAAGACGACTGGTTTCTAAACTTTGTTCAGGTTTAGTAATGTTGATATTAAGATGGTCATAATGATTAAGAAGACGGTTTGCATATGGACATGGCACATAACACCCATCAAAGAAAGCAATTGCACTACCAGTTTTTAGAAATTCTTGTCCATCGCTCATTCCTTCACCAATTCGAATAAGATATCTACCCAACCTCTTTTTAAAATTTTCTTTTAACTCCTCCTGATCTTTAGAAGTAAGCTTCTTATCCAATATACCCATTATTTCTTTTCGCTTACTCAATACTACATAATTGAAAAGGAAAATATCATCCTCTCGATAATAATTTGCTATCTTGTCAAATGGATCTGCCGGCCAACCGTTATTATAATTTACGGAATCAGAAGAATCTTCACACTTATTATCCTTAAAATCAAAATTCAATCTTTCAAAATCTGATAATACTTTTTCTGCCCTATCTTCAAAAGACCGAAGTCCATCTTGAAGTTCTTTTCCATAACTCATTCCTTTGTCAATTTGAAGAACATATTGACCATATTTCTTTCTAAACTCCTCCTGTTCTTCGAGGAGAGGAAGATTCCTATCTAATATATCGATTATTTCTTTCCGCTTATTCAATATCACGTAATTAAAGAGGGAACTCTTCCCCTTCTTTTCATAATCGTCTGCTATTTTGTCAAAACACTTATTATCCTTAAACTCCAATTCCTCAAAATCTGAGAGCACACTTTGTACCTGAGTCTCATCGAATTGAAGATTTGCTTTAGGAGATAGAAGAGTCAACTTTTCTTCACTTTCCTTGGTACTCGAATTTTTGTACAAACCATTAAATAGATTTATAATACTAGAAAACATTTCACACCTCTATTGTTATAAGTAAACTTGATTATATCTTAATGCTAAATGTTGTAAAGCTAAAATTAGAAACTAAAAAAGCTAACATAAGTTCTGCATTGTTTGCAGCTTTATCAGCCTATTAGGCAGAATTATTAAAGAATTAGTTGAATAGGTATTATGATTCAATTTAACTCCATCCACAAGTTCTCCGCTTGTTACTCCAGTTGCAATAAACACTGATTCACCTCTTGCCATATCTTTTACGGTGTAGATTTTTTCTGGATCGTGAATGTTCAAATCTTTTGCTCTTTCTTTTAACTGATCTGTGTCAAATATTAATCTTCCTTCCATCTGCCCACCTATTGAGCTTAGTGCTGCAGCCGCAAGCACTCCCTCTGGTGCTCCTCCTATGCCGATATACATATCATGATTGCCATTTACTAGTGAAACTACGGCCGCAACATCACCATCATCTATTAGTTTAATTTTTGCTCCTAATTTCCTGATTTTCTCTATTAATTCACTATGCCTTTCACGTTTAAGTACAGTTACCACGAGATCATTCACTTTGCACTTTTTTGCCTTGGCTAAATTGTCTAGATTCTTTTCAATGCTATTTTTTAGTGAGACTACACCCTCTGGAAGATTTTTTCCTACTGCTATCTTTTCCATATAAACATCAGGTGCATGTAAAAAATTACCTTTTTTCGTTGCAGCAAGAACGGACATTGCCCCTGATTTGTAATGAGCACAAATCGTAGTGCCTTCAAGTGGGTCAACAGCAATGTCAATCTCAGGACCATTTCCAGTGCCAACCTTCTCGCCAATATATAGCATCGGCGCTTCATCTCTCTCACCTTCACCAATTACGATAGTACCATTTATTTCCATTGAACTTAATACTGTACGCATTGCATCAACTGCAACCTGATCGGCCTTTTTTTCGTCACCGAAGCCTGCTAGTTTATATGCAGCAAGCGCCGCAGCTTCGGTCACTTTAACTAATTTATAGGCTAAATCTTCCATCATTTGCTTTAAGAACTATATTCAATATATATCATGCTGCTTGAAACTGCAATATGCCTTGACTCATTGCGAGAGAGTTGCTATAATAAATTAGATAGTAACAGTGGTAAAATTTGACATGACTTATGAAGAGATAAAGGAATTGTAACTAACAATCCTAATATAACTGCTGAGAAGTTTTACAGGACATTGATACAGGGAGGAAAAACAGATGCAAAAATTTTTGATTTACTTGCAGATGCCACCAGTTCAGAAAGGCACGGTGTTTCAGACGATTATACTGTATTTCTAAAAACTATTGAATTGTTCGCACAGTTAGATATTCAAGTTAAGAAAAGCAGCGGTGGTAGAACTATGTTGGACATAGCTGTAACAAATAACCAAGCTGACGTTGTTAAGGTACTTTTGGATAGTGGCAAATTTAATGAAGAAGAAAAATTGCATGCCTTGAATTCTGCTATTGTTCAAGGTAATGTCCAAGAAGTTGAGCTAATTTTAGGTTACGTGAGTCCTGCAAACAGGAAAGAGGCTTTAGAAGTGGCCATACAGGTAGGTAAAACTGAAATTGTTAATGCGTTCTTGAATAGTGGTAAGCTTAATGAAGAAAACAGAGCAAAACCTTGCAGCAGTAATGGGAACATTGGTAGTAGACCTATAGCAACAGTTCCTCTAACCAGTACCAATGGTGATAATCATAATAACAAAAACAAAACGCCTGTAATACCAGAGGAAACAAATACTAAGCAAACTGCCACACCAAATAATGATAATAAAGCTAACGGCTTCGTAGATGCTCAATTTTCTATGCCAAATGAACAAGAAACTAAATATAAAGAGAGCAAAAAGGATTTTTACACCTCATTGACAAAAGATGTTGTTGGAGTTGTTATTACAGGATTATTCATTACTGCTGCTGTAATGGTTCCATTTGTAGCTGGTGCAGTAGTTTGCAGTGTCATAGCTGCTTTGGTTGCAATATACACCGGGTTGCATGTAAAAAATTCTACATTACCAAGTTATAGGGAGATGAGAGAGAATGAAGTTGAACGTGTAACAGGATGTCATCCCAGTGCCCAGACACTGGGATCCAGAAGGCCATAATAAAAACTAGATTCCAGCGTCACGCGCTGGAATGACACCCTCTGGTGGGCTCAAACCATATGAGTAGCCAACACTGCCACTATACTTACCTAGCAAATTTAGATCTAACACTAAACTGTGCTGCCACTAACTTTGCAATCGGTACTCTATAGGGTGAGCATGAAACATAATCCACCCCTGATTCGATGAGAAACTCTATAGATTTTGGATCTGCTCCATGCTCTCCACATATACCCAGTTTTATTTCTTTTCGGGTTTTTTTGCCTCTTTCAATGGCCATCTTGATTAACTCCCCTACCCCTTCGATGTCCAGCACTTCAAATGGGTCGTTTTCGAATATGTTGCTTTCCTTATAAGAATCGAGGAAATTAACTGAATCATCTCTTGAAAGTCCCATGGTTGTTTGCGTTAAATCATTAGTGCCAAAACTAAAGAACTCTGCATGTTTTGCTAACTTATCAGCAATCAGTGCTGCTCTTGGTAGTTCTATCATCGTTCCAATTGAATAAGCCTTGTCTGATGTCATTCCAGCGCGTGACGCTGGAATCTGCGTCTGTGAGATGACAGAGGATTCTTTCTTTGCTAGCTCGCATATCAGAATAAATTCTTTCTCGCTCATGATAAAAGGAATCATGATTTCAGGCTCCACTTCTATCTTCTTTTCTTTCTTTAATTCACTTGCAGCACTAAGTATTGCCCTAATCTGCATGCTATATATTTCAGGATGAGAAATAGCAAGTCTACAACCTCGATGGCCAAGCATTGGGTTCTTTTCTGATAACTGTGCTATTTTATTTTTTACTGACTCAACTGACTTACTAAGTGATTTGGCAATTTTTTCTATAGTAGACTGATCATTGGGTAAAAATTCATGCAAAGGTGGATCAAGCAACCGTATAGTGACTTCCCTGCCCTCCATAATAGAAAATATTTCTTTGAAATCAGACTTTTGCATTTCTTCTAGTTTAATGAGCGCATTTGCCCTTTCATTTTCATCGTCAGCTATTATCAATTTTTGAATGAATTCGATTCTATCACTAGCGAAAAACATATGTTCTGTGCGACATAAGCCTATACCTTCTGCACCGAATTCTTTTGCAATTTTTGCGTCTTTTGGAGTATCAGCGTTCGCTCTCACTTTGACCGTTTTGATTTCATCTATCCAGTTGATTACCGTTTTGAATTCTTGCGATAATTCAGGTGAAATTGTAGGGAGAATGCCAAGCATAACCTCCCCTGTTCCTCCGTTGATGGTAATTGGTTCACCTTTATTTACTTTTGTATCCCCTACAGAAAAGAAAGTTCCATCTTTATCGATATAAAGTCCACTCACACTGCAAATGCATGGCTTACCCATTCCACGGGTTACAACAGCAGCATGCGAGGTCATCCCTCCCCGTGCTGTTACTATGCCACTTGCAGCATTCATTCCATTAATATCTTCAGGACTCGTTTCTGACCTTACTAAAATCACTTTTTTGCCCTGCTCTGCAGCTTTTTCAGCATCACTTGCACTAAACACTACATATCCAGAAGCAACCCCTGGAGAAGCCGGCAGCCCCTTCCCTATTACTTTTTGGTCACTCTTAACGTCAAGAACTGGATGCAATAAATTGTCAAAGGTTTTTGGATCAATTCTCAATATTCCTTCTTCTTTTGTAATCGTTCCTTCGTTTACCATATCAACTATTATGCGAATAGCAGCTTCAGCCGTGCGCTTGCCAGACCTAGTCTGCAAAATCCATAATTTACCGTCCTGTACAGTAAATTCGATATCCTGCATGTCTTTATAATGCCTTTCAAGTTTTTCACATACCACGCATAATTCTCGGTAGACACTTGGCAGCAACTTCTCCATGGTGTTTTTTTGCTCTCCGTCAATTGGCATAGGAGTATAAACACCAGAAACCACATCCTCACCCTGAGCATTAACCAAAAACTCACCAAAAAGCTTTTTTTCTCCAGTTGAAGGATTTCGTGTAAATATCACACCAGTTGCAGAATTATCATTTAAATTACCAAAAACCATTGCTTGCACGTTGACCGCTGTTCCAAGGTTTTCAGGAATATTATGTATTCTTCTATAGGAAACAGCCCTATCATTTTTCCAAGAGGCAAATACTGCATTAACTGAGTTTAACAATTGCTCTTCAACGTTCTGCGGGAAATGTTTCTCAGTTTTTTCATATACTATCTTTTTAAAATCGTTAACAATTCTCTTTAAAACATCAACATCAAGATCAGCTAAGCTTTTTGCTCCACTCTTTTGCTGCTCATTATCAATAACATCTTGAAATAGGTGATGATCAAGCTGTAGTACAACATTGGAGTACATCATGATGAAACGGCAGTAGCTATCGTAAGCAAAACGTTCGCCACTTTTTTTTGCAAGCCCAACAACGGTTTCATCATTTAGACCAACATTTAAAATAGTATCAAGCATGCCCGGCATTGAACTAACACTACCAGAGCGTATGGAAACTAATAAGGGATTATTTAAATCCCCAAATTTACAACCGATGTCATTTTCGAGCATCGTCATGTAGTTTTTAATTCCACTACATATGTCATTCCAGTGCGTGACCACATTTTTTTCTGGATCCGAGTAATCAGATACTTGGATGACAGAAGATCTATTGTCTTGATAATAGACTTTGCAAGCAGAGGTGGAAATTGTGAAACCAGGTGGAACAGGAATGCCAACATTGCACATTTCTGCTAAATTTGCCCCCTTTCCTCCCAGCAGATTTTTCATTTCTGCATTGCCTTCGCATTTACCCTGGCTAAAGTAATGTATTAACTTTTCCCCCATCATTTTCTCCGGATTTTCACTGATAAACACATTGTACATATAGTTCCAATAAACCTGTGAGGACTTGAAACCTTAGGATAATAAATTTTACAAAATTTTGCAACAACGTTCCCTCTGGCAACATCAGTAAAGTTAACAAAAAAGATGACAAATTATTGAATTATTATCAATAAGAATATATAATATAAAGATACATTTAAAAATTTTTTTATGGCTCTTTCTAAGTTTCTCGACCCCAAGAATGATGTTGCGTTTCGGCGTATTTTTGGTACTGAAAAAAATAAAGACATCCTCATTCACTTTCTCAATGATATTTTGGGGTTCACTGGCAAAGATGAAATAAAAGAAATAGAATTCCTCAGCACTATTCAAGATGCTGAAATTGCCTCTAAAAAACAAAGTATCGTTGATGTTCTTTGCAGGGATGAAAATGGGGTGCAAGTAATAGTCGAAATGCAAGTTGCCAAAACTAAAGGCTTTGAAAAACGCGCTCAATATTACGCTGCTAAAGCTTATTCAAGGCAAGCTGATAAAGGTGATCAATATCAGGGTCTTAAAGAAATCATTTTTATAGCTATTGCTGATTGTATTCTCTTTCCTAATAAATCTGAGTATAAGTCAGATCATGTAATGTTAGACAAAGATAGCTATGAACATGATTTAAAAGATTTTTATTTTACATTTATTGAGTTACCAAAATTTCCTAAAACTAAAGAAGACCAATTGGAGAGTATAGTTGAAAAATGGATCTATTATTTTAAATATGCAGATGAAACTAGCGAAGAAGAATTGGAAAAGATAATAGGTAGTGATGTAATAATTAAAAAGGCATATGAAGAACTAAATAGATTCAACTGGTCAGAGAAAGAATTTATTGCCTACGAACAGGAAATAAAACGTATTCGTGATGAACGGGCTGTTCTTGAACAAAAACTTGATGATGCTAAAAAGGAAGGAAAAATTGAAGTTGCAAAAACAATGCTAGCTAATAATGTTGATGTCACCACTATTGTTAAGTTTACTGGCCTCTCCATGAGTGAGATCAAAGAATTGCAGAATTAAGTGGACCCGCAAACGGTTACACGAAATAATGCTGCAGCCTGACCAGATGATAAGTACATTTAGCCTATTTATCTTTATACTTTCATGTCAATTTTATAAATCAAATTTATTTCTGTGAGTAGCTACAATTTAAAGACCTTGCTTCATCAATGTAATGGAACAAAACCTTTTTAGTAAGTTCAAAACCCTCTAAAGTCTCTCCTTCGCATCTTGCTGTAATGCAGTTTTGCGTATTTGATACCCTAAGAAGCCACCAACCTTTATTATCGGTTACCTTAACACCATCAAGATCTGAAAATACAATATTTTGCTGCTCCAGTGTTTTCTTTATTGACTCAATTATTTGAAACTTTTTCTCATCTTTCACTACAATCTTCACTTCATGAGTGATATATAACTTCGGTAAATCCTCAATCACCTGAGATAGGCTTTGGTTTTTCTTAAGCAAAATGTCAACTGCTTTAACAGCAGAATATAGCCCATCATCAAAACTTAGCTCAGAAAAGAAGAAGTGCCCGCTTAATTCACCAGCAAACTTTGCCTCTTCCTCTACCATCTTCTTCTTAACTAGTGAATGTCCAGTAGCACAGGTGATAACTTGCCCTCCTAACTTGCTAACAAAATCATGCACTTTCATACTCATTTTTACGTTAGCAATAACTTTGCTTTCTGGATATTCCTCCAACACTTCACGTGCAAAAATTATAAATAAATGGTCATTGGAAACAACGTTGCCTTTATTATCAATTAAGCGCACCCTATCGCTATCGCCATCTAGCGCAATGCCAAGATCACATCCATATTCCTTCACAATGTCAATTAATTGAGCAAGATTTTTTTCCTCTATGGGATCTGGATCATGCAGTAGAAATGCCCCATCTATAGAGTTATTGGTTACGATGTGCGTATGACCAGGCAAGATCTTTTCAATATACCTTATAATTCCACTTGCTGGACTATTTCCACAATCCCAGGCTATTTTTAATTTCTGTGTAGTATTATTCTTCACTGCACTTTTCAATATGCTAATGTACTCACTATATATATTTATGTTAATTAAGCTTCCAATTCTTGTGCTGTTTTTAATTGGACTGCTTATAATTTCCTTCATTTCTTGATCTGAGAAGACTTTTTTATTACTAAAAAATTTAAAGCCATTATATTCGCTGGGGTTATGAGAGGCAGTTATTATGATACCAAGATCCGCCTGTGTGATTTGTGTTGCAGCGTAAAGCATAGGTGAAGAGCATAGTCCAACGCGTATAACATTTGCACCGGATAAAGTTAAGCCCCTAATTAATTCTCTTTCTATACCTGGTGAATCTATTCTGCTATCGTAGCCGACACAAACACTAGCTACGGTTTGGCCAAACTTTCTACCTATCTCGTACCCATCATTAATCTGCAAGTCTTTGCCTATTATACCTCTAATATCGTATTTTCTTATAATGGTATTGTCCATACTGTACTTCTTGAAGTGACTACTATATAACATTTTGGCCAAATGCTCAAGTTTATTTATCCAACAATTAGTTGACTTTTTAAAGAAATCTGTTAATATTATAGTATATTTTTTAAAATGTAAAATTATGCCACAGGAAAACGAAAATGTATTTATAGCTGAAAGTCAAAGTTTAGATGTAGATGAACAGCAGAAAAAGGATATTTTAGATGTGATTGAATCTTGTAGCAGCTTTCAAGAGACTATAAAACAATTGGAGGAAAAAAATTTAATCTGGTATTTTATTGGCCCTTTACGCAAAGATGAGGACATTACAGGACAGATAAATTTAAAGTGGGAAAAGGAGTTCCAAAAATTTGAGCAATCAATAAATGAAACACATAGAGAATTTGAAGCATCTTTACCAAATCAAAATTTCTTAGCGTATTCAACAAAAGATGATGACTTCAAAATTAGATTTGAAAATGAAGAAAAACCAATAGAAATTAGCAATATTTTAAGAGCTAGCAGTGAAGGTAAGGTTTATAACATATCTTTAGGGAAAGATAGTCAAATAACTGCAACCAAAAAAGGCAGCGAAAGGCACTATGATTTTACTGGTTCAAGCTCATGTGAAATGACCATTAATTGGCAGGCTAAGGATTCTGAAGGTAACAGCATAGACTGTAGCATGACCGTAAAATTGGATTCTGGTGGTATACAGAGTGTTATTGGTGAGCCAAAATTTGGAGGAATAACGAGTTCAGAAGAAGTATTAAAGTTAGTTGGACAAAATAAAGAAGTTTTTATCAACGGAAAAACTCTGTATCAAGCTTTTACTGGCATATCCAAGAGTGTAGACGATCAGCAAGTACCAGCAGAGGAAATATTTACAAAAGATCTACATATATCACCACAGTCACCTACACCAAGCAGCAGTGGGTATTCCTCTCCTAGCACACCTTCTTCACGTAGAAGTTCTATATCCACCAGCAGTGAATTTAGTGATGAAGATGAAATATTTGAGGATGATATGTCTGGTGATGAAGAAGAGTATGAGCAAGAAGGATTAAAAGATGAAGTAGATGAAATTATAAACGAAATTGAGGAATTAAAGGAAGGAAAAGAAACATTTGCTCAACATTTTGCAGCGCAGGCAAAGCAGCTTGAGGATCTAAGATTAGAACGTGACTCCTTGAGAGATAAAGTCAATGAACAACAGCGAGCGATATTTGAAAGAGGTCAAAGAATAAAGGAACAAGAGGAAGAACTACAGGATAAAAATGATGTAATAAAGAACTTAAATGATCAGTTGAAAGATAAGGAAGGTGAAACAAATGAGGCAAATAAAGAATTACAGAGAAAATTGAAGCAAAGTGAAGCTAATTTAACTGTACTAAAGGAAAAGAATGCAAATTTGGAGAATGACCTGAAGAAAATAGTGGAAGGTTTAAACGATGATCATAAAAAGCAGTTGGCAGAACAGTTAATGGAAACAAAAAAGGAAAACAATACATTGGCTGAAACGGCGAACCAATTGTCTAAAGAATTAAATGAATTACAGAGAGAAAAGGAAGATTTAGAGAGGGAAATTCGACAACTTGAACCTGGAAAATCACTTGCAGATGAGCTAAGCGAAGAAAATACGAAGAGGGAAATAGAAAAACTTCAATATCAACTTAAGGAAAAGGAAGGGATGTTAACGTGTACACAGGAAGAGCTGGCATCTGTCAAAGAGAGTCTAGAGCAACTGCAGAACATATTACAGCAGGAAAAAGGTCAGGCAACTCAAACTGAAGTTGAATATGAAAGTAGAGGAACAAGCATGCAGCAGCAAGACCAAGGTATACAAGCTGTAAACAACAACTCAAGCAGAATAGCTAGTGGGTTAAGACAAGAAAACAAGAAATTGACTAGAGACAAACTAACTATATCTGAACAATTAAAACAAAAAATAAGAGAGATTGACGAGTTAAAGAAAAATTTAAAGCAATTACAAGAAGAAAATAAACAACTAAAACAAGAAGTTACCAAAAATGCAGGAGTTGATGCATCATCTTCAACAGGTCAAAAAGAAGCTAAAGAAGCAGAAGTTATACCGCAAAACATTATGGATTGGCCTGTTCCAATTCCAGACGATAAACCGGAAGAGCAGAAAACTCCATTAGAGCCAATCAAGGTAAATACAGAATTATCAGATCCAAAATCAATCCCCGCTGAGGTTTCAGAAAAATCTCCTCCTCTTTCAAAATGATGAGTTTTGCTTCTATAGCTGACCCAAGCAACACGTCATCCCGCGATTTATTCGCGTTATCTCAGCCGCTAACAAGTAGCGGGATGACGGTTGTCAGGCTAGCTGTCATCCAAGTAGCTCGACTACTTGGATCCAGGCAAAAGAATGGTGTCATGAAAGTAGCTGACACTGATTCCTTTATGATGGTGTCATCCCAGTGCCCAGACACTGGGATCCAGGAAACTTAATTGCAAGTAATGCATTGGATTTGGTGAGTATGGGTTTTGCGTTATAGAATGAAGCACTTTTGGTGAATTTATAAAGAAAGCTGGATCCCAGTGTCAGCTACTCGGATGACAAGGTATAAACCTTATCGTCATGCCGCCGCGAACCGTCATACCGCGATTCATTCGCGGTATCTCTAGATCCCGCTAACAAGCAGCGGGATGACGATTGTCGGTCAACCTAAGTCACTTTAGCTATAATTCAGAATTGAGAGCTTTTAATAACTCTCTAACTCCCACTTAGGTCTTGGTGCAAAATTAAGTGGATCTATATAATTTTTCTGTAACCTTTCAATTCCTGTCCATCCAACCATAATTGCATTGTCTGTACATAGGTCGTTAGGGGGAAAAAATATGTTTAAGTTTATGTGTTGTTTTAATTTTTCTCTCAAGAAATTATTTGCTGCAACTCCGCCGGTAATCACAAAGTCATTGATTTTGATATTTAAAGATTCGGCCATAATAATCGCATTACTAACCCTGTCCAGCAGTATGTCACTAATACACTCTTGAAACGAAGCACATACATCACACACATCTTGCTCGCTCATTTTAAGTTCTTGCACTAAGTTTTTTACTGCTGTTTTAATTCCAGAAAACGAAAAGTTACATCCATAACGTTTTATCATTGCCCTTGGCAATTTAAATCTTGCACCATTGCCTTTTTTAGCTAACTTTTCAATTAATGGCCCTCCGGGATAGCTTAAACCCAGCATCTTAGCAACTTTATCAAATGCTTCTCCTAGTGAATCATCGAGCGTTTCTCCAAGTTTAATGTATTTACCTACATCCTGTGCAATTAAAAATTGACAGTGACCACCTGATATTAGTAGGACTAAAAATGGAAATTTTACCTCATGCAGTAACCTAATAACCAATGCATGCGCTTCTAAGTGATTCACTGCAATGAATGGTTTTTGTGCTACATGCGCAATTGCTTTAGCCATCATTGTACCAACTATTAATCCACCTATGAGTCCTGGTCCTGATGTTGCTGCAATTGCATTGAGGTCACAAAAGTTAAGGTTAGATTTTTCCACGGCGCTTTTTATTAGACCACTTAAATGCTCCATATGAGCACGTGAAGCTATTTCAGGGATCACCCCACCACGTTTTTTGTGTTCTGCTTGGGAGAGAATTTCGTGAGCAAGGACTTGCTTGTCACTATTTACAATCGCTACTGCAGTTTCGTCGCAGCTTGTTTCAACAGCTAAAATGGTTTTCATGTATATTCGAGCACTTTATTATCAAAACTATATCTTGAAACGCTGTAGAAGTTAACTGCAAAGTTAACTTCTACAGCTAAAAGATTTACCGACAACCGTCATCCCGCTACGTGTTAGCGGGATCTATACCGCGAATGAATCTACAATCGTATGAACATTGCGCTATTGAGATGGAGCACTTTCTTGTTATTCCAGGTCTCCTCTCTCGTCATCCCAGTGCCCTGACTACTTGGATCCAGAAAAAAGAATGGTGTCATGAAAGTAGCTGACACTGATTCCTTTATGATGGTGTCATCCCAGTGTCACGCACTGGGATGACAGGAAGAGGAGACTGAGATGACAAATGTGAGTGCTGATGTAACAAATGTAAATGCTCGAATGACATCAATAGTTATATACATTTTATCACTAAACTAGACGTTCGTACAGTCGTGGAATGAATCGCGGGATGACGTAGGAAAACCTGCACTATAAGCTAATCATCATCTCCAAATATAGAGCTAATTTTTTTGCCCCCAGGAGAAAATTTATTAGTCCAACTGCTTTGCACTTTGGTTACGTCTTTAGTGGCAGTTTTATTGCTGTATTCCTTGATTTCCTTATCTATTCTCTCCATCATTTGTGAATCAAGGTAGCTCTTTTTCCATTGGCCAGTAGCAAGGAACACTTTGTTTAAGTCTTGAGTGCGGATTAAGTATTCTTTATCTTTAGGGTAAACCTCCTGCGCCCAAGCAAATAGCTCAAAATAGCGTGCAAATAATTCAGATGCACGTGATTTTGCAGTTTGATAAGCCTGTATCTCCTTAAATATAACTTGGCCGATAATTTTCTGCACAAGAATATTTGCTTGCTTTAGGTTCTGCTCAATATCCTGGTAAACTTTATGGAGGAATTCCTGCTCCAAATTTAAGTTCAGTTCATTTTCAACCATGTGTGAAAGTTCATGCACTATAATGTATGGGTTTGACTTCCTCAGTACAATAACATATCTATTTACACTGGAAGACCTGATTGTCTTACACACTCCCTCTTCCATATCCACTAATCCCTCTTGGTATATTTCAAATGAGAGCCTGTTTTGCTTTATTAGTGATAAAGTGAGGTTTAATGTGTTTCTAAACTTCTCAAATTGATAGAGATATTCGACATACCGTATTGCATTTTCACTGCTTCCTACTTGAGTTGCTTGTTTTATTAAATTCCTGATTAGCATACCTTATTATTAAAGGAATTCTTTTTATACTCAAGAATTGATTGGCTACAAAGTGTTTTTAGGAAGCCTGATTGCATAGCTAAAGTAATTCATGTTTACTGATAACCGTCATACCGCGATTCATTCCATAGCTGTACGAACATTTTGATTTGAGAGCAATTTCCATAAGGGAGGATGTCATTCCAGTGCTTGGCACTGGAATCCAGCCTTTCCATAATCATCAAAACATTGTATTTTAACGTAAAACAGCTATTTTTATGCTCACCAACTTAATAAAATTCCTGGATCCAAGTAGTCAGGGCACTGAAATGACACCATTTTCGGTCTCTTAAATTGCTTTAGCCATAAATATTTAAGAAATTTACTAAATAAAAAAAAGGCAAAAGAAGCCCCGTGGTGGTTGGCTATTTACTATGTACTAAAATATCGGCGTTTTTTTTATTCTAAAACGCTTGATTAAGAGCGATTTAGCTGCTTTTAACTTGCAACTAACCTACACCGCAAGTGTTTAAGAAATTTACTAAGCAGGAAAAAAGGCAAAGAAACCCCATAGTAGCTAGCATTCAAATTCTCCCTTGTCAATTTGACGTTTTTTGCTGTCTTAAACGCTTTGTAAGCGCGTTTCGGCTTATATAGGTAAAAACCTAAAAATTTTTAAAGACATGCTGAGACGCCAAATACCCTAAGTTTTTTGTCATTAACCTGCACAGATTGCGAAGATAAATAAATAGCTTCACTGTTATGATAAGGGGGCTGGCGAAACTTGTAAAGGAATTTTTTACATCTAATTTATAGCTCCCTGCATGATATCACGTATTATCTATACCAAGGAGTTCTGCTTGTAGATATTATACCAACAATCCACTATTTTTTTTATGTCTTGTGGTTTAGTTTCTGGACCTATACTGATTCTAATTGAACACTCTGCTTGCTCTTTTGTTGCCCCCATTGCAAGCAAAACATGGGAAGGCTCAACTTTTCCAGAAGAACATGCGGAGCCATTACTAACTGCAATATGATTCAAGTCAAAATGCATAAGCTGCACATCACTCTTTACTCCTGGCATATAAATAAAACTTGTGTTTGGCAGCCTCTTAGAGTTTTTACCGAAGATTCTTATGTCACTGGCAAGATTTAATAATTCACACTCTAATTGATCACGTAGCTCCTTTACTTCATCCATTTTTGATAGAAGGTCTGGAATATTTTGCAGTGCAGCAGAAAGGCCTGCAATCGCAACAATATTTTCCGTACCACCACGAAATCCCTTCTCTTGTCCACCACCTATTATAATAGGTTCTATCGCAAGTTCTTTATTGAATATTAAAACTCCACTGCCTGCTACACCGCCAAATTTATGGGCGGATAAAGTGAGTAAATCCACTCCTAGATCTTCCATATTAACTTTAATTTTTCCAACACTTTGAGCAGTGTCAGTGTGGCAAATTGCTCCAAATTTTTGTGCTATTTCAGCTATTTCCTTAACAGGCTGAATAACTCCGGTTTCGTTATTTGCCATCATAACTGAAACTATTGCTTTGTTTCCTTTAAGTTCGCTTAGAATTTTTTCTAGCTCTAAAAAGTCAACAATGCCCTCCTGATTAACGGGTATTATATATGGATTACATGCAGAATTAAGAATTGAAGGATGCTCTATAGCTGAAATTATATGCAGGTAGCCTGCTATTCCTCTCATAACAAGGTTATTCGCTTCAGTTGCACCAGACGTAAAAACTATTTCTTTATCACTTGAGACGCCAATAGCACCACGTACGTTATCTCTTGCATCCTGAAGAATCTTCCTCGCTTCTTGTCCTCTTTTATGTAGTGATGATGGATTGAGCGTTTGTTTTAACAAGACCTCAAATATACTTTTTTTTACATTTTCACTAATTGGAGCAGTTGCATTGTAATCAGCATATACGCAACCACTATTTTCTAAAGAGAATGGACTCATCTGTCACTTAAATAAGTTTACCATCAACTATAGCCATAACTATGTACGTTAGCTTTAACACGATAAAAAATTTATTGCAAAAACAGCGAAATTAATACATAATTAATAACTCACGTCATTAATACCTGTCAAGCGGGTTCTTATTAGGGGTTACCATGGTTGAAGTTTTTTTGAATAATGCAACAAGAAAGATAGAAGGTGAATACCACCAAAGCAAAGATGCCAACGCGCCGGTTGTGCTGGTTTTACATCATCATCCTCAATATGGTGGTAATATGGATAGTAAAATTGTACATAGTACATATACGTCTTTTATCGATAACAATTTTTCTGCATTGAAAATTAACTTTCGTGGTGTGGGAAAATCTACCGGAACTTTTGATAAGGGTATAGGAGAATTAACTGACGCTGCGGTAGCCATTGATTGGCTTCAGGAACATAATCCTAGCAATGTTCCAATTTGGATCGCTGGTTTTTCTTTTGGAGCATGGGTGGCTATGCAGCTAACAATGCGCCGCCCTGAGATAGTGGGTTTTATTGCTCTTTCTCTTCCGGTAACTAAGTACGATTTTTCTTTTCTTTCTCCCTGTCCAGTTTCTGGGCTTATAATACAAAGCAGTAATGATACAATCTCAGAAGAAAGCGATGTAACAGAATTAGCAAAAAGGTTGATAAATTCAGTAAGAAGTGATCACATGAAATACCATATAATAGATGATACTAATCACTTTCTAAAGGATAAAGAAGAGGAAGTGACTCAAATCGTGGACAATTATATAAAACTGCGCTTGAATAGTGCAACTATTTCTTTTCAAAAGGTCAAAAAAGAGGTAAGGGTAAAAGAATATGCCTAATCTTTACAAACAAGAGAAATGAGTGTAGTAATATAAATGAAAAGGTTTTGTTATGTTTAAAAAGCTATTATTTTTTGTTTTAGCTGTGTTTATGTTATCGGGGTGTTCCCTAAGTAAACAGCGTAAGTTAAAAAGTCCGTGTATAAAAAGCAATGAAAGCATTTCATGCGAGTTGTACTCTGTTAATGATCATTGGTTAGATAAGTATAAGGCATAGAAATTGTGCTATTTTTCCTATTCACAACTTCACTAATGATCGATCTCTCAATTGGAAAATGCAGTCTGCCTTTTCTGCAAGGAGATGATTGTGTGTTACTATAAGCATAGAGCTGTTATTTTCCTTTACGTATGAATGTAGCAGTAAAAACACGTTAAAAGAATTTGTTGGATCTAAGTTTCCTGTTGGCTCATCTGCAAGTAAAAGCTTTGGAGAATTTACAATGCTTCTTGCAATTGCAACTCTCTGCCTTTCCCCACCCGAAACTTCAGATACCATGCTACTTGCTTTGTTTTCCAGACCAAATTTTTCCAACATTGCTTGCGAATTTTTTTTTGCTTCAGCTTTGCTTTTTCCTGCAATGAGTTGAGGAAGCATAATATTTTCCAACACCGATAACTCTTGTAACAAATAGTGAAATTGATAAACAAAACTAAGAAAATTTCTTCTTACATGAGTTTTATGCTTATTACTGGCTTGTGTGCAATTTATTCCATCTATCGTAACTATACCTGAAGTTGGCTTGTCCAACAAGCCTGCGATTTGCAATATAGTTGTTTTCCCTGCACCTGAATCGCCAATCAGCGCTACTACTTGCCCTCTTGTGACACTTAAGTTGATATCCTTTACAACAGCAGAATTGTTCTTGAAGCTTTTATCTACGGAAGTTAGTTCTAGTGCTACATTACCACCCATGTTTAAAAGATCCAGAAGGCATCTAAGTTTTAGTAATAATTAAACCGAAAAACTGTTACCACAACCACATTGAGACTTAGCAAAGGCATTCTTTATTTGAAAACCAGAACCACTGAGATCCTCAGTATAATCTATAACTGAGTTATTTAAAAATTTTGCTGAACAATTATCAACCATTAATACAGGGTTTCCATTTTCATCATTAATTACTATATCTTTACCTTTTTCGCTAAAACTGGAGTGGCTTCTATAGTCCTCACTTTCTTCATAGTCATCATCTTCGTCTTCGTCATCAAACTCATCATCGTAATCATCGTCTTCATCATCCAAAGATAGATTTTTATTCATTTGATCCATAAGAAAATTGTATTTGAAGCCAGAACATCCACCACCTGAAACTGCAACCCGTAAAATGGAACTCTTATCCCCTTCCTGCTCTGCAAGAGAGTGGATTTTTTTTAGTGCATTATCAGTTAAGTTGATGTTGTAATTTGTTGACATAGTAACCACCGTTTATTATTGATAACTTATTATAGTAGAAATTTTACATGTCAAACAATAATTTTCTATTAAATTATGCATGTTTTCCAAGCAAAACAAAAGGGAGATACTTCAAAGAGCCAGAAGATGAGAATCGCAGCTGCTTTCAGCGTGATAGGGACCGTATCATTCACTCTAATGCGTTTAGAAAGTTGGAGTACAAAACACAAGTTTTTATCAATTATGAGCACGACTACTATCGCACTCGGCTTACTCATAGCCTTGAAGTTGCACAAATTGCAAGGTCCATTGCGCGTAGACTTGGCTTAAATGAGGATATCACTGAATGCATAGCGCTCGCACATGATCTTGGTCATCCTCCATTTGGTCATGCAGGTGAAGATGCTCTAAAGAAATCAGTTCAAGATTTGAATCTTGATAACGAGAAGTATGAGTTTGATCATAATGTTCAAGCTATAAGGATTTTAACTTATCTTGAACAAAAACATGCTGATTTTGATGGTATGAATCTAAGTTGGGAGGTGATTGAAGGAGTTGCAAAACATAACGGTCCCTTGCTTGGTCAAAACGCGGAGTCTTCTACAAGTAATCAGCTGTTATTAGAATACAACAAAAAATATGATCTAAAACTTGAAGAATTTTCAAGCATTGAAGCGCAAGTTGCTTCAATTGCCGATGATATTGCTTACAGTGTTCACGATCTTGATGATGCACTCAGGGCGAATTTAGTAACCATCGAAGATTTGCTGAATGTTCCTTTAATTGAAAAAATGTTTAAAGACATAAGGAGCAGATATTCAGAATTGCCTCAGAGCAAACTCATACATGAATCACTGAGTGGAACTATAGGAACTATGATAAGTGATGTTGTTTCTCAGACTGAAAGAAATATTGAAGATCACAAAATAAAAAGCGTAGAAGACGTAAGAAGTCTAAATAAAATGCTAGTCACATTTTCACCAGAAGTTGCGAATGCTACAAAAGAAATGAAAAGATTCAACATGGAGAAAATATACAGAAGCTATAAACTGAGTAGAACGATGAACAAAGCAAAACGCATAATACAGGAACTCTTTCAATGTTTTTATGAAAACCCAGGATTACTTCCCACAGAGTGGAGCAAACTCGCTTGTGAATCTCAGCGTTCAGTAATAATATGTGACTATATCTCAGGTATGACAGATAGATTTGCTATACACGAGCACAGAAGAATTTTTGATACCTCATACGAAATGACTTCTTTCTAATGACTGATGATCATTTCATGTCAATTGCATTAAGGCTTGCAGAAAAAAATCTTGGAAATGTTGCACCAAATCCTGCTGTCGGGTGTGTTATTGTAAAGGATGGTACAATTGTTAGTGAGGGATACACAGGGATTGGTGGGCGTCCGCATGCGGAGGTAGTCGCTTTGCAAAACGCTAAAGATTCAACTCATGGCGCAACTATATATATCACTCTTGAGCCATGTTGTCATCACGGAGTCACGGGGCCTTGCACTGCAAAAATCATAAAAGCTAGCATAAAAAGAGTAGTAATTGCAACTATTGACCCAGATAGTAGAGTTTCAGGTGGAGGCATTAAAGCTCTGAAAGAAGCAGGAATTGAAGTTGAGCAAGGTATTATGCAAAAAGAGGCAAAAGAACTGAATGTCGGTTTTTTCACCACTAAAGAATTACATAGACCATTTATAGCTTGCAAAGTCGCAACAACTCTTGACGGAAAAATCGCAACATTTACAGGCGATAGCAAATGGATAACAAGTGAAAATACGAGAAACTGGGTGCATGAGCTCAGAACGAAATATGATGCAATTATGATTGGCAGCAATACTCTTATTAATGATGATCCACTCTTAACTTGCAGATTACCAGGACTCGGAAGTAGATCGCCAATAAGGCTAATTATAGATAGCCAAGGGAGATTAAAGGAAGAGCATAACATTGCAAAGACTGCAGATAAAGTAACAACTTGGGTGATAACGAATAAAGAAGTAAAAGAAAAAATAAAAAATATTAACTACTTGAAAGTCAATTCAAACGATGCAGGCAAAGCCTGCCTAAAGGACATGGCATTAAAACTTGTTTCAGAAATCGGTATAACAAGGTTATTAGTTGAAGGTGGAGGAGTGTTAATCACAGAACTATTAAAGTGTAATTTAATCGACAGGTTGATAATATGCCGCAGTGGTAAAATTTTAGGCAATGATGCCACTCCTTTTGTAGGAGATTTAGGGATTCAATTCATTAACAACTGTTATCAGTTTAAAAAAACAAAGATAATAGAGTTTAGTGAGGATATAGTTGAGGTTTGGGATAGGTCGTCATAATCCTTACATACTCAAACAGTAAAAAAAAGGTATCCGTTCAGCGGAGCGGTAAAATAAAAAGTAGACAAGGAGTGCTAAAAACATAATATCACAAGTAGTATGTGTGGTAAATATGTCTGATCTACTAGCTAGTCTTCTCAAGCTCTGTGAAAGCTTTAAAATAGAGATAGAGCAACTAAAAGCAGAGATAAAGAGGTTAGAGATAGAAAACGAAAATTTTAGATCTGAGAATAAGGCGCTAAGAATCGAAAATGCTGAATTGAAAGAAAGACTAGGTCTGAATTCACAAAATTCATCGATACCGAGCTCAAAAGAGTTATACAAGCTAAAGAAGAAAAAGAAAAAAAGTGACAGGAAAATAGGGGCACAGATTGGGCATGAAGGAAAGTATCGCCCTAAAATGGAAGCAGATGAAGTGGTGAAAATAGAGTTCTTGCGAGTGCGGAGGAGAAATTGCGATATCGAAAGAGCCATACATTCATCAAAAAGTTGATTTGCCAGAAATTAAGCCTTATATTGTGGAATACCAATTACAGAATGGCCGCTGTTGCAAGTGTGGAAAAAGAAAAAGTAGCAGGCTACCAGAAGGTGTTACTGCGGATACATTTGGTCCAAAAGTTAAGTCAACAATCGCGGCGCTGAGCGGATTTTATAAGAACTCGAAAAGAGAAGTAGCAAATATTATAAAAAATATTTTCAACCTGGACATCAGTGTTGGTAGCGTGTCAAATAGCGAGGCTAGAGTTGCAGAAAAATGCCAAGAAGCGTATGAGCAAATCGAGCAAGAAGTAAGTAAAAGTGAAGTTCTGCATATCGATGAAACGAGCCATTATAACAAAGGTAAACTTGGTTGGTGCTGGATGTTTGCCAGTAATACAGCAAGTTTTATAAAATTGACAGAGTCAAGAGGAATGAAGGTTTTACAAAATAGTAAGTTCTGCAATCGCAATAGCTTACGACAGGTACGCAGCATACAACTACTTTGCCGATAAGAACAGGCAAATCTGTTGGGCACATTTATCAAGAGATTTTGAAAGATTAGCACATAGTTGAAGTTAAAGTTCTGGGCTGTTACTTAAGAAACGTAGCCACTGAATTATTTGCACTAAAAAAGGCCTTGCTAAAAAATGAGATAGATGTTTTTAGATTTACCAGACGTGCCAGAAAGTTGCGAAAACGTACAAGGTATTACTTGAAGCCGTTTACCTGAAGCAATTGGAGCTTCTCGAGTTGCAAAAAATATTTTGAAATCTGAAAGAATAATGTGGAATTTTTTAGATGACCCAGAAAATATTCCGCTGACAAATAACCATGCTGAACGGCAAATACGGCATTATGTCGTTTATCGCAAAAATTCATATTTTACCCAATCGAAGTGGGGAACTTGAACGGATAATTTCATTATACTTGACATGGAAACAAATGGGCTTTCCAAAACCTCTTATCTATCATCTCTCACACCGCTTAGCTGAACGGATACAACCCAAGAAAGGTTTTTCTACGTCATACCGCCGCGGTATCTCAGCATAGATTCCGCTAACGAGTAGCGGAATGACGAATTTGTTGTTTTTCAAATTGTAGGTAAACCTAAGCCACTTTAGCTATATAGGGTCACAACAATAGATTTTTAAGATCGTTTACGGCCTTCTTAATATCTTCAGCCTTGAATATCGCCGATCCCGCAACTAAAATATCTGCACCTGCTTTTATTATATCAGCTGCGTTAAAAGAGTTAATTCCACCATCTACTGAAATTTGTGTTTTAAGGTTACGCTCTTGTATCATTTTTTTTATAGTAGATATCTTGTTCAACTGTGAATGAATGAATTCCTGCCCTCCAAAGCCAGGGTTGACTGTCATAATCAGCACAATATCTAGCTCATGTATTATGTATTCAAGCACACTTGGAGAAGTTGAAGGAACAATTGAAACTCCAACTTGAATCGGTTTTTTTTCGTCGTTTACATTTTTGTATGACTTTATCTTTCTTATCAACCTCTCAAGGTGTATCTCTGCTTCTGCATGTACAGTGATAATATCAGCACCAGCATTTATAAAGCTTTCAATGTGGTTACCAGGAGATGTGACCATTAAATGCACATCAAAAGGAAGATTGCTATATTTACGTATTGCAGAAACAACGCTAGGACCAATTGTAATATTTGGAACGAAATTCCCATCCATAACGTCTATGTGTATGTAATCCACACCTAAATCGCTAATTTTTCTTACTTCTTCCCCTAATTTTGCAAAATCTGCTGAAAGTATAGAAGGTGCAATTTTAATACTCATGAGCTGCCTTTTTTGCTAAAAAATAACTTATTTTTAAAACTCTGTCACCCTAATACTATGCGCACCATCTGAGTAGCTATAGAAACTGGATACTGATATCGGTATGCCTATTTAACTAGATCTTAAATTAGATAAAAAAAGGTAGTCTTGATAAAACTTATTTACAGCAAGTTTTTTTACATTTGGACTTTCTGTTTGTTCTTTTTTGTACCCTAATTTATAGCTTATTGAATCCTTGTATAAACTGATCGTTTTGTATGCTTTGTTCATCTCTCTAGGAAAGATGCCGTTAGCAATTACGACGCATAACCCTGTAGCTGTTGCAAAAGCTAGAGTGGTAAATGCTAGATTTTGTAAAAAATTCCTTCCACTAACTTTTTTTTCCTGTATATTAGCAGAGTGCTGTTTGTTTGACACTTCTTCTAGATATTCATGCCATATGTGATTGCAGTTCGTACATTTTACCTTTCTTCCAGACGCGCCAATTTGCTTAGGAGATACTAAGTAAGTTTTAGTACAACTATTACATTGTATTTTCATAGCACTTACATATAAAGTAGTAACAAGCTCAAATGATACAGAGCTACAAATTTAATATCAATATATATATAACAAATGGAAGGTTTGCAACTAAAAAAAACACAGAGTGAGATAGAAAATATTTGGAAAAATAGAGAAAAATTTAATGACTGTAATCTAAAGAAAACAGCAAGAATAGCAATTAAAGAGGTAATTGAGCTCCTTGATAGTGGCAAAATTAGAGTAGCAGAAAAGCTATCAAGTGGAGAATGGGTAGTACATAAGTGGATAAAGCAAGCAATATTATTACATTTTCTCACTGAAGAAAACAAAATAATAGACAATACCAATTGCTGGTTTGATAAGATCGGTAACAAGTTTAGTGAATGGAATGAGGAGAAATTTCGCCGGTTAAAAATTAGAGCAGTTCCTGGGTGTTTTGTTCGCCGATCTGCTTATATAGGTACAAATGTTGTTCTAATGCCAAGTTTTATCAACGTTGGTGCATATGTTGATTCAGGAACAATGATAGATACCTGGTCAACGATTGGTAGCTGTGCGCAAATAGGAAAAAACTGTCATATTTCCGGTGGAGTGGGAATAGGTGGAGTTCTTGAGCCTATTCAAGCTTCACCTGTCATTATAGAAGATAATTGCTTTATTGGAGCACGTAGCGAAGTGGCCGAGGGTGTGGTAGTGAGAGAAGGATCAGTCCTTGGCATAGGTGTGTTTATTGGGGCATCAACAAAGATTATTGATAGAGAAACTGGCAAGGTATTTTATGGCAAAGTGCCGCCTTATTCTGTAGTGATACCAGGATCTATTCCATCTAAAAATAATATTTCAACCTATTGTGCAGTCATAGTAAAAAAAGTGGATGAAAAGACGAGATCGAAAATCTCTATAAATGAAATATTGAGGGATTAAACTATCTTACTCCTTGTCGTCACTTTTTTTATCATTATTACTAACCACAGTAATGGCATACGCGCATAACTCTGAGAAAGAGACTCCATTTTCTTGAGATAGTTTATATAATTTTTGTAGACTTTCTTTTACTTTATTAGGAATATTCCCTCCACGTTCTTTTACAAGCCAGGAATCTTGATGATGAATTGGATGAGCATCACTTTTTGGATTTCCTATGTATATTGCAAAAGGTGAACTTTGCCCTTTGAAGTCACATTGTACAGTAAATTTTTTTATAGATTCAGCCATCTAAAGACCTCTACTTTTCTTTTTGGTCGATTTTATAGCAGGTGGAAGAGGTGGTTTCTTTATAAAATCTTGTCTATTGACAACACTTTCTCTACCTTCCAAAGCTCGGCGAACATCAGCTCTGCTTAATTGCGACTCTTTTGCTACCTTCATTCCATGCTTTGCCATAATATTAGCACATGCTAGTACTTTTTTTACCAATTCTAGATCACCATTTAGCATTTGAACTAGCACTTGAAACACTTCCGCTAAAGTTAGCCCATCAGCATTTATAACCTTATTTTCTATAAAATTGACAGCTTCTTCAAATTTGTATTCAATACTATCATCTTGAGCTATAAGGGCAACATAATCGGTGTTTTTGTCGTCCATAACTGAAGCACTATTACTCACAAACTTAAGTTTATACTATATATATAAATACTCTACTATTTTATATTATGGCACGCTACAGTTAAACATTTATTAATAACATGCTCACTTATATACACGAATTAATTGACAAAAGTCAAGGATCAATATCCATCAGTGATTTCATGAATGCCGTTTTGTACCATGAAAAATACGGCTATTATACAAGTAAATTACCGCTTGGTAAGGATGGTGATTTTACTACCGCACCTGAGATCAGCCAATTATTTGGTGAAGTAATTGCAGTTTGGATAATGCATACATGGGAAAAATTAGGAAAGCCATCAAAATTTTCTCTAGTTGAACTTGGGCCAGGCAAAGGAACACTCATTCACGATATAATAAGAGTCACTAAAAAATACAGCAGCTTTTTTAATTCAATGTTGATCCACTTAGTTGAAATAAGCCCTACTTTACAGAAGATACAAAAGGAAAAATTAAAAGGCTTAGATGTTAATTGGCACAAAAATATTGACAACCTACCAGAACAACCAACCATTTTTTTAGCAAATGAGTTCTTTGACGCTCTTCCGATAGATCAGTTTGTATATCATGATGAGGGGTGGTATGAAAATATGGTGACAAAACAAGATGATGGCAGTCTCTTGGTGTCATGCCAGTGCGTGACACTGGAATCCAGAAAAAAAGAATCATGGATTCCAGTGTCAACTACTCAGATGACAAATGGAAAATTTTTTAATGGTGCAGTGGTGGAAATATGTTCAGTTGGGGTTGAAATATTAAAAAAACTTGAGAAGAAGATATATAATAATAAAGGAGCTGCTTTGATTGTAGATTACGGTTATGTATACCCCGCATATAAGAGCACTTTGCAATCGATAAAACAACATAAGTATGCTAATTTTCTTGAGAATGTTGGTAATAGTGATATTACCGCACTTGTGAACTTTCAAGCATTAAAAGATTCATTAAAATACGTAGATTGCGAGATTTTAACTCAAAGAGAATTTTTATATCTTTTTGGCATAAAAGAAAGAACCCAGGCTTTAATGAAAAACGCAAGTGATGAACAAAAGAATAGGATCTTTAGTGAATTCTTAAGGTTGACTGAAAATATGGGCACTCTTTTTAAAGCAATGCTATTGATATAGCTAACCCAAGAAAGGTTTCCCTACATCATACCGCCGCGATATCTCAGCATAGATTCCGCTAACGAGTAGCGGAATGACGAGCTTATTGTCATGCCGCCGCGAACCGTCATACCGCGATTCATTCGCGGTATCTCAGCCGCTAACAAAGCGGGATGACGAGCTTATCGTCATGCCGCCGCGAACCGTCATACCGCTGCGGTATCTCAGCCGCTAACACGTAGCGGGATGACGAATTACTTAACCATCATCTACACCGTCATACCGCGATTCATTCGCGGTATCTCAGCCGCTAACAAGTAGCGGAATGACAACAATCCTACGTCATACCACCGCGGCGCTAACAAGAGATCCCGCTAACAAGCAGCGGGATGACGAATTACTTAACCATCATCTACACCGTCATACCGCGATTCATTCGCGGTATCTCAGCCGCTAACAAGTAGCGGAATGACAACAATCCTACGTCATACCACCGCGGCGCTAACAAGAGATCCCGCTAACAAGCAGCGGGATGACGGTTGTCGTTTAGCCATAAACATTAAGAAATTTACCAAACGAAAAAAAAGGCAAAAGAAACCCTAGTCATTGTCTATTTTCAGTATTGGCGTTTTTTAAGTCTTAAACACTGCAATTTAGCTGCTTTTAAATGCAACTCACCTTAGTTTAAATGTTTAAGAAATTTACTAAGCAGAAAAAAAGGCAAAGAGAACCTAGGGTAGCTAGTATTCAAATTCTCCCTTGTTCTATTTGACGTCTTTTGATGTCTTAAACGCTTTATAAGCGCGTTTCGGCTTGTATAGGTAGAAACCCAGAAGTTTTATAAAGACATGAGGTGCACATAGTGCAAAAAATTAAGCATGATTTACGCCAAATACAAAGTTCCCTTTGTCGTTTTAATCTGCAGATTGCGAAGATAAATAAATAGCTTCAGTTTTATGATAAGGGGGCTGGCGAGGTTTGTCAAGTAAGTTTTTTCGTTTCTATTCCCAATAAAAGTTTGTTATATGGTTATGCAAGAAGTTTAATACTCATAGTTTCAAGCATATACTGAAATATTTCATTAGCTATAGCAACATCTTGGCGTGGGGCTTTGCCGTGTTCTATAAACACAGAGATTGCATAGCGCGGGTTATGGTAAGGGCCATAAGCGATAAATAACTTATGACTTTCACCCTTAGAGTTTATCTCTGGTGTACCGGTTTTACCGGCAATTTGTATACCGCTTAGCCCTTTCTTATAGGTTCCAGTTTTAGAATTCACCACATCAAACATAGCTTTTCGAACTATGCTAAGATGCTCACAATCCACATCAATATCGGGAAAATCTTGTATCGTTTCATTCATCTTAATGCGGGGAATTACCTCTTTTCCTGTTGCAATCCTCGCTGCAAGAACTGCAAGCTGTAGTGGTGTTGTAAGCATATACCCTTGTCCTATAACTAAGTTGATAGTGTCACCTAAATACCACTGCGAATATAGCTTTCGTGTACGCCAATCTCTATCTGGCAACAACCCTGGAGCTTCTTCTTTAAACGTTCCAATCAGTGGCCCACTTCCAATACCAAATTTTCTGGCCATTTCTACTAGAGAGTCTACACTTATTTTTTTTCCTATATTATAAAAGTAAGTGTTGCATGATAATGCCATTGCCTCATTTAAAGATACATATCCATGGACTTTGCTTTTCAGGCAACGAAATTTCCGCTCGCCTATTTTCATATAGCCCTTACACGAGAATTTTTCTTCTGGTGTTATTATTCCATCTTTTAAAGCTGCAAGCGCAACTATTATTTTAAATATTGAACCAGGTGGAATTTGATATGATAACGCACGATTCACGAGCGGCAATGAAGGAGCATTCAAGCTCTCCCAAGTCTCATTTGATAGCCTGCTAGCAAAAAGATTATTATCGTAAGAAGGTGAATTATATAATGCTAAAATTTCTCCATTATTTACATCAATTACCACTGCGGAGCCTTGGTGATCTTTAAATACCTCTGCGGTTTTCTCTTGCAGATTAATATCAATTGTCAGTTGTACATCTTGTCCGTCTTGTTGTGGTATGCTTGATAATTCTTTTATGACGCGTTTTTTAGAATTTATTTCCTGCTCAGATTTTCCTGACTTGCCTTTCAATATATGATCATATGTATATTCAATACCGCTGATTCCTACTTCGCTTATGCCTTGCTGTCTTTTTGTATATCCGATTACATGAGAACACATTGAACCAAACGGGTAATAACGTTTATAAAGAGCAGTTATTTTTTCTGACGATTTTGCTATTTTAGACTCGACTTCTGATAATGTCTGCAAATCAACTTCCTTACCAGAACCATCAAACAAAACAACATACGAAATTTTGTTTACCGCAAGTTCAATGCTATTCCTATCTAAAATTTTGCCCCGCTTAGGCATAATAGTAGCAACTCTTATTCTATTACTATTAGATAGTGCTTCGTACTTTTGTCTGTTTCGTATTTGTAAATTATATAACCTGCAACTAAAAACCGCAGAAATGGTAAGCTGAATACCACCTAATATGAATGCTCTGCGGTTAAAGACTTTGTTTTTTGTCCACATAACATTCCTTCAAAACACACTTTTTTCCCCTCTTTTATTGTTACACTTCTGGCTTTTACCGTATTACAAACCCTTTTTTCCCACTCACTTAAGGTCACAAACTTATAACCTGATTTTTTTAGTATTTTAATAATATGAGGTAAAGCTTCAATTGTGTTTGACCTGTTATTGTGATCATGAAACAGTATAACTGCTCCATTATGTACATTACTTAAAACTCTTTCAACTAAAGTTTCTGGCTTATCACCTTGCCAATCTAGCGAATCAACTGTCCATAATATTGAATACATATTTAATTGATCAGTATTTTCAATCAGATTATCGTCATAACATCCATATGGCGGACGAAACCATTTTACATCTTGTTTTATTGCATTTTTAATTGCTGTATTTGTCTTTTCCAATTCTTGCAATTGTTCCTCACTTGAAAGTGATGTCAACTTCCTATGCGACCAAGAGTGATTACCTAACTCATGACCTGATTCATGAATTTTCTTTACTATTTCAGACGTTTTTTCATTTATACGTTCACCAAGCACAAAAAATGTTGCTTTTGCTTCATAGCTTTCCAGAACATTAATAATATCGTTTATTCTATTGTTGGAAGGTCCATCATCAAACGTAAGCGCAACAAACTTATCGTCGTTATTCAATAATTTTTTTATATTACTTAAATTTCTATATGATAGATCTAGATTACAACTGAGCCCACAGTATGGTAAATTAAAATTACAATCACTACAAAAAGCCGTACTTGAATATAGTAAGAAAAAAGTGATTATCCTTATAAACATTTGTAATCAGCAAAGTGATAGAATACTACACTTTTTTGCTAAGTTAAGCCATCTTTAATTGCTGTAGCCTTTACTTCATCGCTTCTTTAATATATTGTATTAACAATTTTATATAATATATTATGATTGCAAATATAAATACCGTTGCGCTTCAGGGAATTAGCACAGTAAATGTCAATGCACAAATTCATATGGCAAATGGTATTCCAGCTTTTAATATTGTTGGATTGCCAGATAAAACTGTTGCGGAATCCAAAGAACGCATCAGAGCAGCGTTAAATTCAATCAATCTACTACTACCTCCAAAAAGAATTACAGTTAATCTCTCCCCTGCGGATTTGCTGAAAGAAGGCAGTCATTATGACTTGGCTATTGGACTACTTGTTGTAATGAATGTGATACCAGTTGAAAAAGTTCAGTCTTATATAATCATGGGTGAACTGGCTCTTGATAGCAGAGTTATTCCAGTTTCAGGTGTGCTGCCAACAGCAATTAATGCAAAAAAGGACAATAAAGGAGTAATTTGCCCGAGAGGAAATGGTGTAGAAGCTGTATGGGTGAAGAATGTTTCAATTCTGGCTATAGAGAAATTAACTGATATTATCAGACACTTTAAGGGTGAGCAATTAATTCAGCCAGTAATTTTTAATTATAGTGATGCACCCAAAGAAAAAAGATTGGTTCCCGATATGAAGGATATCAAAGGCCAAGTTGTTGCAAAAAGAGCAGCTGAAATTGCAGCAGCAGGTGGGCATAATATGCTTCTTGTTGGCCCTCCTGGTACTGGAAAATCAATGCTTGCTAAGCGCTTTATAGGATTGCTGCCTGATTTAACCGAACAGGAGATGATTGATGTTAATATTATTTCCAGCATAACAAAAACTGGTAATGAAATATTCAAAGTAACTCGTCCCTTTCGTGAACCTCATCATTCATGCTCTATGCCAGCGATGATAGGGGGAGGAAAGAATGCAAAACCTGGAGAAATTACCATGGCTCACAATGGCGTGTTATTCCTTGATGAGTTGCCAGAATTTCCAAGACTTGTGCTTGATTCTCTGCGCCAACCACTTGAAGATAGAAAAGTTACCGTTGCAAGGGCAAATGCTCACATAACCTACCCTGCAAATTTTCAACTGATTGCTGCAATGAACCCTTGCAGGTGCGGTTATTTAGGTGATGCAAGCAGATCGTGCAACAAAGCTCCAAAGTGTGGCACAGATTACAAAAACAAAATATCAGGCCCATTGCTTGATAGAATAGACATATGCATTGAAATGCCAAACGTTAGCATACTCTCTCCTGAAATCTCTGTGGAGGGAGAAAGTACTAAAATCATAAGAGAAAGAGTGATAGCAGCAAGAAAAGTTCAAACTGAGCGCTATAGTGAATTAAATATTCGTTGCAATTCAGAAGTAAGCGGTGAAGCATTTAATAAATTTACTGAACCAGATCAGGCAGGGTTAGAATTGCTAAAATACGTACTGAAAGAAAATTACATTTCCAATCGAGGCTACACACGCGTATTAAAAGTTGCAAGAACTATTGCAGATCTTGCAAAAAGTGAAGAAGTAAAAAGAGCACACATTGCTGAAGCGCTCAATTACAGAATAAAGGTATATTAAAAAATTAGTTTACTTGACAGGCAATTTTTTTTACTATATGCTTCCTTAATGAAATTTTAACATTCTATTTAAGGAGTAGAGTTATGGCATTAACAAATTATGAGTATAGAAAAGGGGATGGCATTTTTCATGCTATTTCAAAAGGATATATACGAGCTGAAAAATACTGGGGAATTCCTGGTGCTGCTGGTGGAGCTGGTCAGTACGCTATGCATAATAAAGGGAGAACAGCATTATTTCCGCTTGCAGTTGCAAGTGTTGTCTTTACAGCAATGCATATGAAAGCAGGCTTTGTTAGTGCAGCAGAAGCTTCTGGGTTTCTTGCTAAGACTGCCAGTTACTTTGTTGGAACAAATCAAGCAATAGCTGCTTCATTACCTGGATTTATCGGAACAGGTGTTGCTGGTCAGATAGTTGCGGGTGCCATAATGGCAATTGCTGCAGCTGCTGTTCTTTATGGAACATATCAAATTGCCTCAAAATTAAAAGATGTTGCGGTTGAAGCATTGAAAGGGGAAGAGAAAGATAAGGAAGCTAATAATCTTTAACAAAATAAAAAGGGATAGGTTTCTGTCCCTTTTTATAAACGTTTTCTATTTTTTGCATCGGTTAAGTGATGTCATCTAAGAATCTAGTTATTATAATTAACGGCACTTATTAGTATAAATGTTAAGAATAAGTAAATCCCGTTTACTGTTTACGCCTATAGAAGTGAAAAGTATTTGCATATTATTAAAAAAGCGGTAACTTATTATCAAGTGAATTCGCTAAATTTGAGTAATTTAAATGTCTATTGATCTTAGTCTGCCGGAGTTACCTATATTGCACCCAAGGATTACCGTTGTGGGAGTGGGTGGTGCTGGTGGAAATGCTGTGAATAACATGATCCAATCTAATTTGCAAGGAGTGAATTTTGTTGTCGCAAATACCGATGCTCAAGCACTAGAAAAGTCGTTATGTGATAAAAAAATTCAGCTTGGCATTAATTTAACTAAGGGGCTTGGTGCTGGTGCTTTGCCTGATGTTGGCAAAGGTGCAGCAGAAGAGTCAATTGATGAGATTATGGAGCATATAAAAGATAGTCATATGCTTTTCATCACAGCAGGAATGGGCGGTGGTACTGGAACCGGTGCAGCACCGGTAATTGCAAAAGCAGCCAGAGAAGCAAGAGCCGCAGTTAAGGATAGAGCGCCAAAAGAAAAAAAGATATTGACTGTTGGAGTTGTAACTAAACCGTTCGGTTTTGAAGGTGTGCGCCGTATGCGCATTGCAGAGCTTGGACTTGAAGAACTGCAAAAATACGTGGATACACTTATTGTCATTCCAAATCAGAATTTATTTAGAATTGCAAATGAAAAAACTACATTTTCTGATGCATTTAAACTTGCTGATAATGTTCTGCACATTGGCATCAGAGGAGTAACTGACTTGATGGTCATGCCAGGGCTTATCAATCTTGACTTCGCTGATATAGAAACAGTAATGAGCGAGATGGGCAAAGCGATGATCGGCACCGGAGAGGCAGAAGGAGAAGATAGAGCAATTAGTGCTGCAGAGGCTGCAATATCTAATCCATTGCTTGATAATGTATCAATGAAAGGTGCGCAAGGAATATTAATTAACATTACTGGTGGCGGAGATATGACTCTGTTTGAAGTTGATGCTGCAGCCAATAGAGTGCGTGAAGAAGTAGATGAAAATGCAAATATAATATTTGGTGCTACTTTTGATCAAGCGATGGAGGGAAGAGTTAGAGTTTCTGTTCTTGCAACTGGCATTGATGGTCGCAATAATAAATCAGAAACTTCACCTATAAGTCAGAGCGAAGACTCAGAGAAAGAGAAATTTAAGTGGCCATATAGTCAAAGTGAAAGTACACAAGACAAAACACTGGAAACAAAACCAGCTGAACAGGTAAGCGAAGGAGCTAAGTGGGGCAGCAATATCTATGATATACCAGCTTACTTAAGAAGAAAAAAATAATGCAATTTTGGCTACTTAAGTCAGAGCCAAGTGAATACTCATGGCAAAAAATGGAAAAGGAGCAGGTAGTTGAGTGGGATGGTGTGCGCAATTATCAAGCTCAAAATTACATGAAAATTATGAAAGCAAGCGATCTTGCGTTTTTTTATCATACAGGTAAAGAGAAAGCAATACTTGGAACCGTTGAAGTATTTAAAGAGTATTATCATGTTAATGATCCCAAGTTCGGATTAGTGAATGTAAAGTTTTTGAAACCTTTAAATAACCAAGTAACGTTAAATAATATAAAACAAAACCCACTTTTGAAAAATATGACTATATTAAAACAACCACGTTTATCAATTGCCCCAGTTTCGGAAATTGAATGGAATGAAATAATAAGGATGAGTGATGTGTAATACCTGTCATTTCAGTTCCTAAATGATGTCATCTCAGCACACAACGCACAGCTGTATGAATATTTGTCTCGAAGGCAGTGCATTAAACGTTATAGCCGATTTTGCATCAAACACAAAGGTGTCATTCCAGTGCTTGACACTGGAATCCAGCCTTAATGTAACCACATTAAAGCCGTTGTGTTTTAATATAAGATTAGCTACTTTTATATTCACTAACTTGATGTCTAATCAAAATTCCTGGATCCCAGTGTCTAGGCACTGGGATGACATCCTTCTAGTGTACAATATTCGTACAGTTGTGTACATGACACAAGGGTCTATAACTCTTCTTTTTTGGATTCCAGTGTCAGCTATTTGCATGACACCCTTACTGATGTGTCACTCATGTTAGAAGTAAATATTCTTGACAAGAAATGGTGCAGCATTATAGAAAATCCTAAAAATTTTGTATTAGGTGTCATCAATGCTTCTCTAAAAGAATTAAAAATAGACCACTATAAACCAAATATATCAATAGCTCTGGCTGATGATGACTTGCTACATCAACTTAATTTAAAATTTAGAGAAATGGATAAGCCAACTAACGTACTATCATTTCCGTATGAACAATTGTCTAATGAGTGCGATTTAGGAGACATAGCAATTTCAATAGACACAATAAAAAGAGAATCGCATGAGTATTATATACCCATTCTTGCTCACATTGCACACATGTTAGTGCATGGATTACTGCATTTACTTGGTTATGATCACCAAAAAAAAGATGAAGAAATTATAATGAAAAATCTAGAAAGAGAGATTTTAGCTTCGCTTGGCTACAATATGTGTGCGATTTAAAAGGAATTTAATAAAAATATAGTAGATGATAATAAAATATGTTATCTACAAAGGGTTTTAGCTATAAACAATAAAAGGTAAGTGATATGGTTCAGTTTTCTTTGCCAAAGAATTCTAAAATTAATCAAAAGGGCAAAATTTATCCTATTCCTGCTAGAGCAAAAAACATCAGAAGATTTCAAATTTACCGTTGGTCTGCTGATGACGAGAAAAACCCTAGAATAGACACATTTTTTATTGATATGGATAGTTGTGGCCCTATGGTACTTGATGCATTAATAAAAATAAAGGATGAAATAGATTCGACTTTAACTTTCAGACGTTCTTGTAGAGAAGGCATATGTGGATCTTGTGCCATGAATATTGACGGAACCAATACTCTTGCATGTACTAGATCTATACATGATATAAAAGGTGACGTAAAAATATATCCATTACCTCACATGTATGTAATAAAGGACCTAGTCTCGGATTTGAGCCAATTTTATGAGCAATACAAATCAATTAAACCTTGGTTACAAGCAGATAAGCCTGCCCTACCAAATAAAGAATACTCTCAATCTTCTGAAGATAGAAAAAAATTAGATGGCTTGTCCGACTGTATATTATGTGCTTGCTGTTCGACTGGTTGCCCAAGCTACTGGTGGAATAGTGATAAATTTTTAGGACCAGCAATACTATTACAAGCTTACAGATGGATTGCTGACAGCCGTGATAATAAGACAGGTGAAAGACTTGATGTTTTAAACGACCCATTCAAGTTGTATCGTTGTCATACAATAATGAATTGCACAAAAACTTGTCCTAAAGGACTTAATCCAGCAAGAGCAATAGCGAAAGTAAAACAGCTCATGGTAGAGAGAGAAGGAGTTTAAGTATTATCTTTTGCATTCTTCGTAAGAGAACAGCAAACCTTCCGAAGCGTAGGGTATTGTTAATACCCTGAACGCTTTTCCGTTTGTGAAGTGCATCGTATCATCGTACGATTCAAATAATTTTTTGAACAACTCATGTCTTTGGTTACTAATAGTTTGAAAATCCTCTTTTTCTAAAAGCTTTTTAGATTCGAAGAGGTAAAGCATAACTTCGTGATAAGTTGGGTAAGATGCCAAAAATTTTGGGTCAAATTGAAAGGTTTTTATAAAAGCATTATTATAAAATTTTAGCTTTTGATTCTTACTATATATTACTATAGCAACCGGTAACCTCTCAAGCAAATTTTTCTGTGTAGCTAAATAACTGTTTAATTCAGTATATAATTTCTCTGCATCACTAACATCTTTCCCATACATTACTATGCTACCAGAACCTTGTATTGGAATTTTAACAAAATCGAAAACCTTAGGTTCGTTCTTATAAGTTATGACATGTCTTCCTGGTTTTGTGCTATGAGCGCTACCGGTAATAGCAAATTTCTTAGAACCATCTACATATTTATCATAAAACAAGTTATAAAATTCCACCTTTCTACTCTTGTTATATCTTAGTATTGGAAATGGTAAAGAGTTGAAAACGTTTTTATAGCTCTCCACTTCCTGTGTAAGCTTACTATTTTCTAACTCAAGTCCGTTAGCCTTTATCTTACAGTCTGAGACATTCCTTATCCATAACAGCACACCTATCACATTGTTAGAATCATCTATTATGCTTCTACCGTAACATATGCAATAAACCTCACTGTCTTTTGACTTTAAATCTAGAGTAAAAGATTTATTTATTTCCTTTGCCTCAACAAAATTTTTGATTAAGCTTTCTGATTGCTCAAAAAAATTCACAAACTCATTAAATGAGTAAAAAACAGTATTAAGCAAAATTAGTAAATTGGGAGAGAACTTTTCTATACGTTTTTTTGCATCCCAAATATAAAACCCATCATTCACAGTATCAATTAAATTATTTATGATAACATTTTGATGCTGTAAGTTCTTAATCTTATTACTAATTTTTAATTTAGAATAAGAGAGAAAGAATAATATTAGAATCAATATTAAAACCACTTCATACAAAAAAAACATAGCACTTTTAAAACAAATGTAAAAATTTGTAACCGCTCAGAATTATGCTGAAGAGGTATATAAGTAAAGATTGCCTAACATTTGAAAGCCCAATCTCTTATAAAGGTTCACAGAAGATTTCATACAATGTGCTACTATATATTTGCATTCAAGCTGTTTAGCTATCTTTATTCTTTCTAAAACCATTTGGGTACCTATTCCACGATTCCTGTAAATTGGTAAAACTCCATCACTATAAAAACCAGCTACGCTATCTTGAACATAAAGACCGCATGTCCCAATAATTTCATTATTTAGTGTTACAAGAAAAAATCTTAATCTTGAGTTCTTATCATCATAATTTGATAATCCGCGAAAAAATGTGCTGACAATTCCAACGCCATGATAAAAAATTTTAGAAGTGTGTAGATCTAACTGTTCTAAGAGGTTGCTACCATTCACAGCATTTAACCTCAAGTTTGGAATAACATCAGCAGGTAAAAAGTAATTTTTCATATTAAGTAAAGCTTTTTTTGGTGTGCTAACGTGTTTTATTTCACACTTTTCTAAAATATCTCTTATTTTCATATGTGAATTTATTACCCATGTTGCTTCTATATCTCTTGTTCTGAGATAATCTAGAGTTTTTTGTATAGAAAGCTCGGTACATTGATCTCCACAGAACACAAAATTAAATAATGACTCCCTGGTACCATTTATTGTAAATATGATGTTATCAAATTCATCGTGTACTTCCCACTCAGATAAATTCGCTGTGTACAGTATATAATCCTTTAGATTTTGAACAATTAAGCTTGAATAATAAATTTTTTTATCCTGCATACACCAACAATAAACAATAAAAGGCTCCTATAAGAACACAGGCTAAAATTGCAGCTATAACGTCATCTAGCATAATACCTAAAGGACCTTTGGTATTTTTATCGATTAAATTTATAGGCCACGTTTTTATTATATCAAAAAACCTAAAAGAAAAAAAGCACAACAACAATGAAGAACAATTCATCTCTTGGCTTAACAATATCGAAACTAAAAGTATCGTCAGCAATTGACCAACCACTTCGTCAATTACTACCTCTTTTGGATCACATGAAGTCTTGTAATGTTTTATATAATTACCTGTAGACCATAATCCAATTAAGAATAAAAAAGAAATAATTGCTGCACCTAAAATTTTGTTGCTCAGGATTACAGGAACAAGCGGAAAAGAAGCCAAACTACCCACAGTACCTGGCATTTTTTTTACTGTTCCAGACAGCCACCACGTTGATATTAATTTATATAAAAATTTCACAATATATCCAAATACAAAATTAACTTATAAGAACAGAAATAGTATCCTCTATAGAGGCGCTTTCATACAATAATCTATAGACCGCTTCACATATAGGCATTTTTATCTTTAGCTTTCCTGCTAAATTAAATATGGACTCAGCAGTGCTAAAACCTTCAATCACTGACTTGCCTTCTGACAAAATCTGCTGAACATTAAAGCCATTGTCACTATTACCTATTTTAAACCCAAAAGATAAGTTTCTTGAATTCAAGGATGTGCATGTCATAATTAGGTCACCCAGACATGCTGGCCCAAGTAGTGTATTTATATCCACACTACCGTCACCAATTTTTGCTGAGTATAAAGCCTTAATTTCGCTCATACTTTTCGTAATCAATGCTGCATGAGCATTAAACCCAAGTTTACTACCTAGAACAATCCCACACGCTATAGCAAAAACGTTCTTTAACGCTGCACAAATCTGTACTCCTATAATGTCGTTACTAAACTCCAATTTAACATTTTCTTGTTGCAGCTCTGATACTAGCTTTGAACCTAATGTGTTATTTTGGCATGCAAGAACCATTGAATAGGGTAATTTTCTTGCAACTTCTACAGCAAAGCTAGGACCTGAAAAAATAGCAATAGGATTGTTAGGTAAAATTTCATTTACTATTTCACTAGGTAATTTTAATGTAGACTTTTCTATTCCCTTACAAGCTAAAATTATTGCTACATCTTTTTTCAGATTACAATTATGCAATTGCTGACATACCTTCCTCAGAGACTGAGTGGGAACAGCGAGGATTGTTACTGAAGCATTAATTGTGTCTTCAATAGCCAATTTTACTGACACATTATCAGAAATTCGACAACCGGGTAGCTTGTCACTTTCTCTTTTCCCGTTGATTGATTCAAATGTAGTTTCATTGTGAGTCCACAAAATCACATCTTTCTTACTATCTAATGAAATTGCGATTGCTGTACCCCATGCACCAGCACCTAAAATTGATATTGCCACACAATATTCCTGAAAATATTACTTATACTTTAAAATAGTAGGATAAGTAAATTAAAAATATAACACAGACATATAGAATAGTTAAATATTTATTAACCGAAGTATTCTTTTAATAATAGTAACTTTAATTCAATATTTACTAAAAATATTATTACTATCATGGTATGTCTATTATATTTTAGATCTATTTATATAACTTTGGAACAATATATTTACTATTAATTAATAAGTGTAATTTTGATCATTTGTTAATAAAAATTTGATTTATTACTTTCCTTAGTTATATATATTACTAAAATTATAAATTATTTATGGGGTGTAAAATATGCGTATATTATTAATTGAAGATGATCAAGTAAGTGCAAAGACTGTGGTTAACGCCTTAACTTCTGATGGACACTTCTGTGACGTTGTTACTTCTGCACAAGATTATAACAATAATATGGTTTCCTCAAACGGAGATTACTATGACCTAGTTATTTTAGATATACACTTACCTGGTGATATTGACGGATATGATATATTGTTAAGACTAAGAAGTGCAAAAATCAAAGTTCCTGTCTTAATACTTTCATGCATATCCGCTGTCAATCACAAAGCTAAAGGACTCGGGTATGGTGCCGATGATTACTTAACCAAGCCATTTCATAAAAGCGAGTTATTAGCTCGAATTAAGGCCATAGTGCGTCGTACTAAAGGCCATCCTGAATCGGTGATAAAGATTGGTAATATAAATATCAATTTTGATCACAGGGTTGTTGAGGTGAAAGGTAAAACGGTTCACCTTACTAATAAAGAGTATTCTATGATAGAATTGCTAGCACTGCGTAAAGGAACAGTACTAACAAAAGAAATGTTCTTAAATCATCTTTACAATGGCTTGGATGAACCTTCAGATAACAAGATAGTTGATGTTTTTATGTGCAAATTACGTAAGAAACTTGAAAGTGCAAATGATGGAAAAAGCCACATAGAAACCGTTTGGGGCAGAGGGTATGTTCTGAAAGAGTATATTGATGATGATGAATATTCTAATGTTAATGTAGGCGAAAGTAGTGATGGCTATCAAGCAGAACAAGTGAAGGACAACGCATGAAATGCCTACACATTTAAATATAGCATGGCTTATATCGCACGTATCATGTGAACGCCTAGGTGAAATATAAGCCGAGTTCTGTTTATGTAGCTATTTATCTGGAGTAAATGTTACCATTTACCGCATGCGATTTACCCGAGTAGATATGAGGAAAACATAAAATCTACTTCTATTTAATCTTGCTCCTAGTGTTGGTTACTCGACTACCAATGTTGCCATTGCCATGGTGTGCTCTTACCACACCTTTTCACCCTTACCTAAAAATATTTTAGGCGGTAATTTTCTGTAGCCCTATAACTGGAGTTACCTCCGGCGGGCATTACCCGTCACTATTTTTCCTTGGAGCCCGGACTTTCCTCTGCTATGTTTATCACACAACAGCAGCTACTTATTTCACCTAGGAATTATACTTTAACATGAAAATCACAAAAGCAAAAGACAATTTCCTAACAGTCTACATATTAAAAACATTTAGACAAATAGCTAAAGGTGATATTCCGGCACATCATCACTATCCCAAGATAAGCTTTTTTCACTTTTAGACTCCGCTTCAGTTAGTCAAGAGCCTGGTCCACCGCTTGAAGACGATGAGCTACTTCTTGATCGACTACTACTTTCTACTGATATACTATTTAGCACTGTTTCAGATTGATATATAGTTCGCATTCTGTTACCAGTGGTAAAAATTTCTTCATCGCTACTTGAAGATGATCGCCTTCTATAACCCAAATCAGTTAGTTCTAATACAGGAGCAGCATTACGACCCTTAACATATCTATATGCTATGAATCCTATAATTCCAACAATACCTATTGCTCCAACCAAAGATCCCCCTATCATTCCTGCCTTATTAGACCCTATAGCAAGTTGAGTAGGTTGTGGTGAAGAAGTAGACTGAGGAAGTAAAGTCGTGGTGAATATAGGAGTTGTTGACTCTTTTGTTCTAGTACTTGGTATACTAAATACTGTTTGTGTAGTTTTCTCTGAGCTTGTTGTTGGCGCAGTTGGTTCCACTGTTACTGTGCTTGTTTGAGTCGTTGACTCTGTTGAAGGTTTATTCGTTGTAGAAGTAGGTGCAACGGCTTCTGTTGTTGGCTTCACTGTTACTGTACTTGTTTGAGTCGTTGACTCTGTTGAAGGTTTACTCATCGTAGAAGTCGACGCACCAGTCGCTGCTGTAGGTTTTACAGTACTTGTCTCAGTCCCTGAAGTTACTATCGGCACACTAGTTGACGTTGTAGCAACCGTGGTCGCTTGTGAAGTAGTAGTTGTTTTTGCTACTGTCGTTGACTCCGTTGAAGGTTTACTTATTGTAGAAGTAGGTGCAACGGCTTCCGTTGTCAATTTAGTAGTCTTCACAGCATCGGTTTCTGCTGTGCTAGTAATTGCAGCAGTCGGCGTTTTCTTAGAAGTCACAACCGTTTCTGCAACAGTTATAGGAGCCACGGTACTACTAGAAATAATATCTGGCGTTAATCGACCGTTAATGATATTAACAAAATCACTGAGAGTTTTGATGCTATTTGCCGGTATTATTGTTGCTTCAGAAGATTTTCCAGAGCCGTTTTGATTAAAAGTTACAATATTTTCTCCACTTACCGCAGTTACGATAAAACCACCCTGACCGTTGCCTTTAATATATAATTGCTCTATAGGATCTGTAAATTGATAGATAGGAAAATCTGACACTGATCCATTTTTAAGTAGAGTTGCTATATGTAACCTCTGCTCATTAGCTGATTGGTCATTTTCAAGAAAAGCAACTAGATCATTTCCTTCCGTTTGTTCAACATACTGCAAAAAGCTTATTTCATGTTCTCTAGAAAGAGATAGTGCTTTATTATCTATTTGACCTTTTCGATTACCAAGTAAAAAGCCATTAACTCCATCCTTCAGACCCTGAATCACTTTAGCCATATCAAATTTAAAAATACGTGTTTTTCTCACCTCTTGATTTTCCTTAGTAATCCTTTTGCTCACTTGCGAATAAAGCATCGTGTTTCCATTTAATGCCAATTGCCCCTGATTATCAAAATTGAACAATTTTCTTTCTGTAACACCTTTTTCTCCAGTCAATACCTTAAATTTTCCGCTCTCGCTTGACTTTAAGTACCAAGAAACTAAAGTTTGATCCTTTAAGTTATGGGCGATTACAATTACGTCACCATTACCAACTTTCACTGCTCTTGGTTGAAAGTAACTATTGCCCACATTTGCAAGACTATTATTATCAATATTCTTTTGTAATTTTCTTTTATCTAAATGTTCAACTGAAGGAGTATTAACTGATTGTTTAATTCCGTAAGTGTTAAAAGATAAGCCTTTAACGCATTTTTCTCCTTCTTCGCTAATTCCTTCTTCAGGAAAGATAACTCCAACTTTATCTATTTCAGCTGAATCTTCTATTAATGTGAGAGATATAGCTCTTTTTACAATAATCCGAACAGACCGTAATATGCTACTGGCCTGCTATAGCCATAAACACATATCTTATCGCATTCGGACTATTATAAGAAAGGCTATAATTGATCTTTGAATTCATTTGCTACGCTGATATTTGTACCACATTCGTATGTTTTTGATTGATATAATGGACTAATAAGTAATTTTACTTTACTGCTCCCATTACCATTATCTTGATAGCTGAGTCCGTAAGCAACTCCATTCCCCTCAATTAATTCTACGTTTGTTGGATTAAAACCTATCGCTTCTTTAATTTCCGGTGTATTTGAGTTGATCCCGAGCAATCTTCTTAATATAGACATAATTTTATTTAAAATATTAATAAAATGCTATTATGATTACTCCTGTGTGTTAATGTCAATGAAAATTTTAACTAAAATTAAAAAATTAATATAATATTTTATACTAAAAGGTAAATATAAGCTTGAAGAGGGCTAAGAAGCTTTATGCTATTTCTCAAAAAACCAACAATTGCAATCATTGGTTCTACAGGTATAATCTGTTAAAGTTTACACGAGTCTCATGAATGATAGAAAAAGAAGAGCAGTTTAGTTTTACATCAGAAAACCTCAAGAAAGCGGGAAAGTTTATAGAGATGTATCCCAAAGGTAGAGAAGGTAGTGCTGTTATGCCTTTACTATATCTGGTTCAAGAGCAATGCGGATGGGTTTCTGAATCTGCTATGCGTTATGTTGCTGATATGCTGCATATTCCACATATTCGTGTATATGAAGTGGCAAATTTTTACACCATGTATAATTTAAAACCAGTAGGCAAATATCTAATACAAATCTGTAGAACAACTCCTTGCTGGTTGTGCAATAGTGAAGAAGTTTTAAATACCTTTAAAAAAAAACTTGGAATCAATATCGGTGAGACTACTAAAGATAATTTGTTCACTTTAAAAGAAGTTGAATGCCTAGGTGCATGCGTTAATGCTCCCGTTGTGCAGATCAATAATGACTTCTATGAAAATCTTACTCCTGAGAAAGTAGAAAACATCATAACAGAACTTTCAGGCAAATAGATGAAAGAAGAATTTTCATTCAAGAGAATCAAGCAATCAGGTTCTGCAAGAGTTGGAACAATTAAAACTCCAAATGGAAGCATAGAAACCCCCGCTTTTATATTCTGCGCAACAAAAGCTGCAATTAAAGCTGCAGATATTGAAAGAATAAGTGAAGCTGGTACCCAAATCATACTTTCCAACACCTATCACCTAATGCTTCAACCAGGAGAGAATACTGTTGCAAAACTTGGTGGTTTGCGCAAGATGATAGGATGGAATGGGCCAATGCTAACTGACTCAGGTGGATATCAGATATTTAGCTTAGGCCACGGATCAGTTTCGGAAGAGATAAAAGGAATAAGAAAAAAACAAAAAACTTTGATCAAAATTAATGAGGATGGGGCAATTTTTCGTTCTTACATTAATGGTAAAATTTATTGCTTAACTCCTGAAAAATCTGTACAAATTCAACAGAAATTAGGTGCAGATTTAATCCTAGTTTTAGATGAATGCACTCCATTTCACGTAAGCAAAGAATACACAGCAAAATCAATGCTCATGAGCCACAGATGGGCTGAACGTTCTTTAAATGAATTTGAAAAAAACAATAATGGCAAGCAGGCACTGTATGGAATTAGTCAAGGCGGAGTGTATCAAGATTTACGTAGAGAAAGTTGTGATTTTATCAACGATTTGCCATTTTTTGGTCAAGCAATAGGTGGATCACTTGGTCAAAGTAAAGAGCAGATGCATGATGTAGTTTCTTTCACTATGGACCACCTGAAAAAAGACAGGCCTACTCATTTGCTTGGTATTGGTGGAATTGTGGACATCTTTCGCGGAGTAGAGCTTGGAATTGACACGTTTGATTGCGTGCATCCAACCCGCTTAGCAAGGCATGGTGGCGCACTTGTTAAAGTAAAAAACAGAAATTCTATTTCTTCAAAGTGCAAAGAGCATATCAATTTGCGAAATCAACAATTCGAGCTGGACAATAACCCAATTGAAAGTGACTGTTTATGTTTTACCTGCAGAAAACATTCAAGAGCTTATATACACCATTTACTGAAAGCTAAAGAACTGCTAGCTTACACGCTCATCACTATTCACAATGTTTTCTTCATTAATAAGCTTATGGAATCAATAAGACAGGCAATATTAGATGATAGGTTAGATCAAGAGAAGAATAACTGGATTAGTGAAATACCATTGCACTTTGATTTGGCCTCTCTTTAAGTCTTTTCTTTATGCCGTTGATTTTTACTTCTTGTTATATTTACTTTATTTATCACACTATTAATTAGAAAGGTTATAATAAATAATTAATCTATTAATGTTAGTCTCTACCCATATGATTTGTAAGGATTAGAGGTGAAGATATGGCTAAAGGAAATAATACCCTATTAATATTTGATTTTGATAACACTATCACTAATGGACACATGCATGGTGTTTTCTTTGGTAGACACTCCGGAATTAAAAAAAGTGATTTTAATTCTGCTGTGGAAAATGCAGTGACTGATCACAATATAAAAGATTTTCTAAAAAATACAGACGGAATAAAAAATGAAGAGGGGCTGAAATCTACATTACAGTCTGCACTTTCAAACGGAATAGAAGTGAATATTGCATCATATACAGGATATCCAAATGCTGTAAAAAGGGTTGTAGAAAATCATTTGGGCTTATCTAAAGAACAAGCAGACAGTATTTCTGTATTTGGCGGATTTCCAGCAGATTATGATAATGAGCTTCCAAAAGATCTCAAAGAACAACAAAGTCAAGTTGGAAAGAATTTACACATCTGTAAAGCAATTGTGAACTATAAGAACAATCACAATGGTCAGTTGCCAAAAAATGTAATGTTGGTTGATGATAGTGCAGGTAATATAAAAAAAATTAATGAGTTTGTTGAATCAATGAGCAAAAGAGAGGGATGGCTTGCAGAAAATGGACTTAGTCTTCAAGATATAAAAAACATTAAATTTGAAGGTGCACAAGTACCTATGAACAGAAATGGTAAAGTGGTAGGAGATGCTAATTATCTAGAAAGGGTACAGGAGTTTGTCAATGCTAACTTGGTACAAGAACCAATTTATGAAAATTTGAAGAAAGAAGAACCTATATACCAAAATCTTCAAGATATTCAGAGATCATTGTCTGAAACGGTACCAAAAGAACCTATATATCGGAACAATGAAAATCGACCACCATTACTTCTTAAAAAAAGGAAATCAAGTGATGGTATGGTTGCTGATGGTGAGAATAAAAAACAAGATATTAAGGGCATGTTGTCATCTGAAACACAAGCAAACCCAACACGCTCAAAACGTCATGCAATGATGCTTGACCCTCAGCAAATAGAATCTATACACCAGAATGCTGAAGAGCCACCACTAGGTAAAAAATACGCACATACTGAAACCATCTCCTTATCAAAGGCATTTGATACAATCAGAGATTTTTTTCAAGATTGTGGTCAAAAAATAATAAATACTATTCATAGATTACTAAAGAAGGAAGTAATAACAGGAGTTAAAGAGCAAGGCTATGATGTGAATAGTGAAAAAGGTAAAAGTGAAATTACGATTTATGGTAATAAATTGATAGATATTGACAAAATAAAAACGGATTTTATTGATACCTCTCTAATTCGAATAATGGAATTGGGTGAGGAGAAAATCAAAGATCTTAACAATAATTATAAAGGTGATCAGCTAGGGCGAGAGATATCGAAATTATTGAACGCTGGTTCGCAAAAGGAAAATATAAACTCAAACTATAATGATGAAGAGCCTATATTTCAGACCGTTCAAGAAGCACGGAACTATCATCGGCAAAAGAAAGACATAAACTCGAACTCTGTGGGAGGAAACTATAATGATGAAGAGCCTATATTTCAGACCGTTCAAGAAGCACGGAACTATTATTGGCAAAGGAAAGGTATAGACTCAAACCCTGTAAGCAAAAAACCACTTGCACCACCAGCACCTCCTAAAAATTATACGGAAAAAGTTACGCAAAATAAAAATATTATTGAAAGATGAGGTTGAAGATTCGCATAATTTCTTGCATATCCGGTTCATGGCACATTGTTTCAACTTTACGCTTCTTTAATCACTGTGCTAAATTATATTGTAAAGCAGCCAAATCAATATAACAGAATACACTAAGCTTTAAGCATAGAAACCACTTTATCGTAACTTGGCAATGATTCAATTTCTCCAATTGCAGCTAGAGTGGTTTTTTCATGCTGAGATAACAATTCTTCTGCTGCTTTTTTTACGTTAGCAGTGGTAACTGCACTAATTTTTTCTATTAATTCATTTTTACTGATGTACCTATTATAGTTACCGTAGTAGTGTCCCAATGTTTCAGCACGTGAGCTAACACTTTCGCGTGACATTAAAATTTGGGATTTTACTCGCTCTTTCACTCTATTTACTTCTTCTTCCTTCAGATCATCTGTAGACAACTTCTTCAACTCTGTCGTTATAGATTTTAAAAGCTTATCTAAGTTACTACTGTCTGTACCAGCAAAAATGGAAAACATTCCTGTATTAGTATAGCTGGAATTAAATGAATAAACAGAGTAAGCTAATCCCTGCTTTTCCCTTACTTCCTGGAATAAACGTGATGACATTCCGCTCCCTAATATAGAATCAAGCACTTGAAACGTGTGATATTTATCGTCATGGCGAGAAACACTAGGTAGACCAATTAGCAAGTGTACCTGATCTAATTTACGATGTTCTAAATACTCACCACCAGTACAGCTCGCATTTTGGCTTTTTTTCAGCTTTTTAGAATGAATCTTTGAGAAAAAATCTTTGGTTAATGCAACAACTTCTTCATGTTCAACATTTCCTGCAACGGCAAATAGCATATTCTCACCAAAGTAATGCTCATTTATGTAATTATCTAGATCTCCTCGAGTAAAAGATTTTACAGTATTTTGCGTGCCTAAGATTGACCTACCAAATGGTTGGTCTTTATAAGCTGCCTCAAAATATTTGTCGAAAATAATGTCACTTGGTGAATCATTAGTTTGAAAAATCTCTTGTATTACAACACCCTTCTCACGTTCCAATTCATCTTCTGGAAACGTGGAATTCATCAATATATCTATTAATATATCAATACCAGTTTTTATGTCTTTCTTGAGGACTTTTGCATAATAGGTGGTGCTTTCCCTACCGGTGCTAGCGTTGAAAACTCCACCTATGTCATCAAAAGCTTTTGCAATTTCAAAGGCAGTTCTTGTCTTCGTCCCTTTGAAAGCCATGTGTTCTAAAAAATGGGATATTCCATTTTGCTTTGCACTTTCTGCTCTACTGCCAACACCAACTCGTATGCTTAAAGCTACGGAATCAATATCACGCACCTGCTCAGTTATTATGCGCAGACCATTATCTAATTTTGTTACCCGGGGTATATTCATCTCATATATTCTTCTAAGTTCTCTTCTGCAAAATCCCAATTAATCAAATGATCAAGGAAAACTTTTATGTAGTCAATTCTACGGTTTTGACAATCTAAATAATAGGCGTGCTCCCACACATCCATAGTGAGTAGTGGCACTTGGCCATAAATTATTGGCAAATCTGCATTTGGAGTCTTGGTGATTTTGAGCTTTCCTAACCTACCTTTTTCGAGCACTAACCATACCCATCCACTGCCAAACTGGCTTACTCCATGACTCGAAAATTCTTCATAAAATTTATCAAAGCCACCGATATCGTCTTGAATTTTTTTTGCTAGAAGACTACCATCTTTAGGCTTACCACCACCATTTTTTTTCATTGAATTCCAATAAAAAGTATGGTTCCAAACTTGTGCTGCATTATTAAATATAGGCAAGTTGCCGCTATTACCATGCACTTTTGTTATTAATTCCTCAATTTTTACATGTTGATAATCTGTATTTTCAACTAGCTCGTTGAGTTTATTTAAATATCCTTTATGGTGCTTATCATAATGAAAATCTAAGGTTTTTGCAGATATATAAGGCTCCAAAGCTGTTTTATCGTATGGTAATTCAGGTAAAGTAAAACTCATAAAAACCTCTTTATTTCTAACCTACTTGGATGGTAGGGCAATATATGCTTTTGTGCAACATATAATTAATAGCTAAAACATTTAGGTATCTATTGCATTATTCTAAATTATACTACAATAACGATTATTATATAAGCCATAGAAATGGATTAAATGCAAAAGTTACTTGACACCCTTCGCCAACCCCCTTATCATGAAAGTGAAGCTATTTATTTATCTTCTCTGTACAGATTAAATGACAAAAAAACTCACGTATCTGGCGTCTCATGTTTAATTTTTTGCACTATGTGCACCTTATGTCTTTATCAAACTTCTACCTACATAAGCTGAAACGCGCTTATAAAGCGTTTAAAACATAAAAAAACGCCAACTTAAAAAATGGATAGTGAATAACTAGCTACCCTAGGGTTTCTTTTGCCTTTTTTTCTGTTTAGTAAATTTCTTAACGTTTATAATTTAGATTAGTTGCGGTTTAAAAGTAGCTGAATCGCGGTTATTAAACGTTTAGAATAAAAAAACGCCATACTTGAAAGTATAATGTAAGTAATTAGCCAACCACGGGGCTTCTTTTGCCTTTTTCTCCGCTTGGTAAATTTCTTAATGTTTATACGGAAGGTGTCATTCCAGCGCGTGACGCTGGAATCCCAAAAAAAGGATGATGTCATCCGAGTAGCTGACACTGGGATGACAAAAAAAGGAGCACTGGGATGACATCATAGGGGCGCTGGCCTGACAATCGTCATTCCGCTACGTGTTAGCGGGATCTAGAGATACCGTGACGGTATGACAAGGGAGAACAGTTGTATTCCTGCACAATTTATTCTCATGACAAAAACGTCTTAACTTTCTCTCTACTTTTTCTGGGTAAGGTCAATTTTGTGAAAAAATGGATTGAATTATAGGCAGATTTGGCTATTATTTGTAATACATAGGTATTGGGTAAAATGTTTGAATTTAGTTCTGTGCTGCTAGCTCGAATTCAGTTTGCCTTCACAATAGGCTTTCACATTATATTTCCTGCTTTCACGATCGGACTTGCAAGTTTTCTAGCCTTTTTGGAATGGTGTTGGCTTAAGACTGGTGATACACGTTTCCGTGATGTTTATAAATTCTGGATCAAGATTTTTGCCGTTGCTTTTGGCATGGGAGTGGTATCTGGAGTTGTAATGTCATATCAACTTGGTACCAATTGGTCGATTTTTTCTGACCGCATAGCCAATGTTCTCGGCCCTCTATTTTCCTTTGAGGTTTTAACAGCCTTTTTTCTGGAGGCATCTTTTTTGAGTATTATGCTATTTGGATGGAATAGAGTAAGTTCTCGTATGCACTTTGCTTCTACTTGTATTGTTGCAGTGGGAACGCTTATTTCAGCTTTTTGGATTATTGCGGCCAACAGTTGGATGCAAACACCCGCTGGATTCACGATTGGTGAGAATGGTCTCCTATATCCAACCAATTGGTTAGAGATTATTTTTAATCCTTCTTTCCCTTATCGCTTTATTCATATGGTAACAGCAGCCTATCTTACAACAGCTTTTGTGGTTGGTGGTGTAGGAGCATTTTATCTTTGGAGAAAACGACATGCTCCTCAAGCAAGAATTATGCTTGGTATGGCAACCATTATGGTAGCTTTAGCTGCACCATTTCAGCTGTTCATGGGAGATAGGCATGGATTAAATACACTAAAGCATCAACCTGCTAAGATTGCTGCAATGGAAGGTATATGGGAAACCGAAAAAGGGGCTGGCTTACTTTTATTTGCTTATCCGGATCAGCAAAATGAAATTAATCACTACGAGATAAAAATTCCTAATCTTGCCAGCTTGATCTTAACACATGATTTTTTAGGAGAAGTAAAAGGATTAAAGGAATGGAAAAAAGAAGATAGACCACCTGTAGTATGGGTATTCTGGTCCTTCCGTATAATGGTTGGAGTTGGAATTTTAATGATCATAATTGGGTCAGTAAGTGTTATACAGTATCTTCGTGGCAAGTTATTCCAAAGTTGTTTCTTACATGGATGGTGGATATCAATGATGCCGTCTGGGTTCATAGCGTTACTTGCAGGTTGGTTTACTACTGAAATTGGCCGTCAACCTTACACTGTATATGGAATTATGCGCACAATTGAATCATTTTCATCTGCGATTACCGGTCCTCAGGTTGCATGGTCTTTGATTGCATTTATCGTTATGTATACCCTTATATTTGGAGCAGGTAGTTACTATATTCTGAAACTTATATACAAAGGAATTCCTGTCATTAAAGAAGAAGAGCAATTTTATAAACACGGTATTGGAGCTTCAGTGATTGATGCTGGTACATCTGGAAAGGACAACAATCATGTTTGATTTTTCTTCCTTAATTAATTTACCCCTAATCTGGGGATTACTAATTGCCATAGCTGTTTTACTGTATATTTTAATGGATGGGTTTGATTTAGGTATTGGTATTTTACTTCCTTTTGCACCGTCAGATAAATGCCGTGATCACATGATAAGCTCAATTGCACCATTTTGGGATGGAAACGAAACATGGTTGGTATTGGGTGGTGGAGGGTTGTTTGCTGCTTTTCCTCTTGCATATTCAATATTAATGCCTGCTTTTTATATTCCAATCATTATTATGCTGCTTGGCCTTATAGTGCGCGGAGTATCCTTTGAGTTTCGTTTTAAGGCAGAAGGAAAATACAGGCGATTATGGGATTATGCCTTTCATTTTGGGTCACTTGGTGCTGCATTTTGCCAAGGCATGATTTTAGGTGCATTTATACATGGTGTAGAAGTAAACGGACGCAACTTTTCTGGTGGCCAATTTGATTGGGCAAGTGCTTTTAGTGTAATGACAGGCATTGCTGTGATATTTGGATATGCACTTTTAGGTTCTACATGGCTCATAATGAAGACAGAAAATATAACACAAGAATGGGCACGCAAGGTTGCTTCTTATACGCTTGGTTTTGTAGGTATTTTCATGGGACTAGTGAGTGTAGTGACACCATTTTTAAATGAACGTATTAAAAACTTTTGGTTTAGCATGCCAAATTTTTATTATTTATTTTCTATTCCATTACTCACATCTTGGCTATTTTTCATGCTGTGGTTTGATCTTCAGAATACTAAACGGGAGTACCGTCCATTCTTTCTCAGTATTGCTATTTTTTTTATGGGATATTTAGGTTTAGGAATTAGTATCTACCCATGGATTATACCTTTTCAATATACCATTCTGGATGCAGCCGCTTCTGGGCCAAGTTTATCTTTAATGCTCATTGTTATAATACCGCTTTTACCAATCATTTTAACTTACACTGGTTATTGCTATTATGTCTTTCGTGGAAAATCAAATTATGAACACACATATTAAGGAGTTAGTGACTTTATGGTTAAAACGTTACCCTTAAATCAAGCAGTCGTTCTGGCAATGGCGTCAACTTAAGAGCCTTCATTAGCAAATCCTCCTATGGATTTTCTGACTTCTTGTTATATAAGTAGCTTGACGCTGACATTCAGTTTTCTTTATAATTTTCTTTGTGAAAGAACAAAAATGCTTATTTGTAACGATAGCTGGCTTACCAAATGCTGGGAAGTCTACATTAATTAACAGCATCATAGGCAAGAAAATTGCAATTGTCACCCCTAAAGTGCAAACAACAAGGACGCAAATAAGGGGTGTTGCAACATGCAACAACACACAAATTGTCTTTACTGACTCCCCAGGAATTTTCTCAGCAGAAACAAAACTTGAAAAAGCTTTAGTCAAATCTGCATGGTCGGCAGTTAAGGATAGTGACATCACTTTGTTGCTTGTTGATGTAAGCAATTATTTGAAAAATATAGAAAGAATTAAGACTATATTTATGCGGCTGCAGCGCACAAAAGGCAGATGTATTTTGGTTATCAATAAAACTGATTTGGTAAAAAGGCCTGAATTAAAGATGGCGCATGAGCATCTGAATTTGCTTTATAAATTTGAAAAGGTTTTTATGATATCAGCATTAAAGAATGATGGACTTTCTGATTTGATGAATTACTTGTCTGAAGTTGCATCGGTGAGCCCCTGGTTTTATGAAGAAGATCAAATAACCGATTCCTCGACAAATTTTTTATCAGCAGAAATTACGAGAGAAAAATTATTCTTGAACTTGCGTGAAGAATTGCCATACTCTACAGCTGTTATAACTGAACAATTTGAGGAAAAAAAAGATAAGAGTTTAGTCATCAAACAGATCATATTTGTGTTGAAAGATAGTCATAAAAAAATAGTACTAGGAAAAGATGGCAGTAATATTAAAAAAATTAATATCGAAGCGCGTGCTGAACTAGAAAAATTATTTGAGTGCAAGGTACACCTCTTTTTATTTGTGAAAGTGCGACCTTGGATCGACCGTCCGGAGGAGTATATAGGCAATGCTTAATTCTTTATTGGTATTTGATATTGAAACTATACCAGATGTAAATTCCTGCAAAAATTTACTCAATATTAGTGATGATAGTAGTGTAGAAGAGAAGAGGGATGCATTAACAAAATATCATCTTGAAATAACAAACGGGCAAAACTCTTTTCTGCGTCAGCCTTTTCACCTTGTTGTAGTTATTAGTTTTTTACTTTGCAATATAAGCTACCAGAGTGGTTATGAGGTGTTCACACTGCAAGAAATAAGATCTGGAGGCACACTAAATTCCAGTGAAAAGGAGCTAGTGAAAGGATTTTTTAACTACATATCAGAGAAAAAGCCAAGATTAGTTTCGTTCAACGGACGCACTTTTGATATACCAGTGCTGAAGTATCGTGCTATGGTCCATGGCATTCAAGCGGAATATTTTCATAAAGCTGGCGATAAGTGGAATAGCTATAATCAAAGATATAGTAGTGATTGGCATTGTGATTTACTTGAAACCCTCTCTGATTTTGGAGCCTCTGCAAGAGTAAAAATGAACGAAGTTTGTGCAGCATTTAATCTTCCTGGTAAGATTGGAGTTGATGGGTCACAAGTTATGGGCTTATACGATAGCGGCAAGATACAAGAGATTCGAGATTATTGTGAAACAGATGTAATTAACACTTATTTGATTTACTTAAGGTTCATGCATCATCAGGGAAGGATTACTACTGAAAGCTACAACAAAAGTGCGGAAGAGCTGCTTTTAGAGTGCGAAAAAAAAGAATACCTAAAGAAATTTAAAGAAGAATGGGAAAGAACTTGTGGTGGAAAAATTTTACTTCCATAGAATAAATAGTCGAGTTATAATGCACTAACAAGCGAACCTCTGTACTAAATTTTGGTTAATATACACGTTGAGCATATTAAGAAAGTTGCTTTTAAGGTATTGCATTTTACTTTTATTTTCGTTATAAGGTTGCTTTAAGTTGAATTTTCAACATTTTTATACTATTTACATTTAAGATATGATTTCGAAATTTTTTGGGGGCACTTCATGAAAAAGTCTATGTATACTAGAACTGCTCTAGTTTCTTTATTAACTTTATGTTCTTTCAGCAGTTTTGCAGCTGACTTTCCTGATGAGAGTATGAAGGAAATAAAAAAGCAAGAGAGCACAAAAACTTCTGGAAAAACAGAAGTTATGAAAACATCAAATAAAAAACTGAAAGAAAAGATGGACAGAATATGTAATGCTGATCCAAGAAAAAAAGCTGAAGAGCTTAAGAAAAAGGAAGAGATGAGATTAGCAGCCGAGCAGAAGAAAAAAGAGGAGATCAGGCTAGCAAATGAGAAAAAAGCAAAGCTTATAGAGGATTCAAAAGCGAAAGCTCTAAACGCTAAGAATTCTAATATAGAAAAAGGTAAAGTTTCAAAAACTAAGCGTTCTAAAACTAAGAATGCTAAAGTTGAAGCTAAAGATGTAAAGAAGGATATAAAAGTTGTTAACAAAAATACAGAGGAAAAAGGTAAGGCAAGTCCTGTTGTTTCAGTTGGTGGAGTTGATATTATCGATACCAATCAAGGGCAAAGTAATTTAAGAATAACTTTTGGTGGTGTTGTTGATGCTCAAGGTTATGGCAAAGCTGGACCAAGTGGCGCAGATTATAAACGTTATAACGTTATGCCAAACAGATCTACAGAGTATTATAATGCCACTCCAGATATAACAAAAGGAGCAAATCCAATATTCTATGAAGGAATAGGAAATATTGGTGATTACAGCAACGATATGGGTATGATTGCTGATGCAATATTGCACCTCAGAGCAGAAAATAAGAATGAAGATTTAGGTCTTCTTTATGGTGCTGACGTGCAGTTTCATGTCCCAGTGACCGAAGGTAAGGGAGCTTCACAGGGTGTTTATGCTGCAAAAGGCAGAAGTGCGCATGTGTTTGTTAACTCAAAATATGGTGACGTGAAGCTTGGTTACCAATTTGGTCCTGAGGCTCTGATGAGGCTTGATGCAACAAGAATTGCGACTGTTGACGGAGCTGCAGATAGTGACTGGTTCAGAAAAGTGAACTTAGAAGGAAGCGCTGCTAGCTTTCCATTTTATGTAACACCACGTCTTTACACTGAAAGTTTTTCGAGTGAAAGTGAAAAATTCTCTTTCCGTATGGCAGGGAAATATAACAAAGGCGTTATGACTACACTGCCATTTAGAGTTGCTTACTACTCACCAAATTATATGGGCGCAAGATTTGGTATCAGCTACTCACCTCGTTATGATAGTGGTTTGTTTACTGTAAAAGAAACAGTTTCAGAAGATAAAGGCGGTAAGATAGAACATAAGGAAACGATAAAGCATGTCGGCCCAGACTATGAGCACATAGTAAGTGCTGGTGCATCATATGAATATGACTTTGATAAACATAACATAAAAGTTAAAACTTCTGCAGTTGGTGAATATGGCTTTCCAAAGCAACCAAGTAAAGATAAGCATCTTTATAAGGAATTTGTGGAGTATAATGACCTGATGGGTGTTAATTTTGGTGTAAGCGCTGATTATAAGATTAATGAAGATCAAGGCGTAAAGTTTGCTGCCTCTTTTGCATACTTGGGCAAATCTGGTCAACCGAAGGGTATTAAAAAATTAATTGGTGATACCTATACGGAAATTGATAGTAAAGATGCTACTGATGGCAAAAGAGTGGAAGGGCTGAAAGCTCAATTTGGTAAAGATAGTATAGATACCATGTATTGGACTGTAGGAGCTGGGTATCAACATGAGAATATCTACACAAGTTTGACGTATTTTGGCAGCAGAATGAATGACAAAGATATGCTTCATGATGGTGCACTTGGCGTTCAATATGATCTGTCTCCTGCATGCAGTAAGAACAAATTTGTTCCTTACGCAGCTCTCCATTATTTTATGACTAACGAAACAGGTAAGCTGAAAGATGAGTCTGATGCTGATGTACCTTCTAACCAAGGAATTCTCCTTCTTACTGGTGTGAAGTTTTCTTTCTAACCAGCCAGTACACACCACAGTTAATTGTGGTGTATTCTTGTCTGTTAGTGTTTATTTGTCGATCAAATAAACATATGGTGTCCTCTCTCCTGTCATCCCAGTGCGTGACACACAACTGTACGAACATTGTGATTTGAGGACACTCCACCAAGAAGGATGTCATCCCAGTGCCCAGACACTGGGATCCAGCTTTCCATGCAACTTCATCAAAAGCGTTTATTCAGCATAAGATCAGCCACTTTTTATGCTCACCAAATCAGTTTGCTTACTTACAAGCAAAATTTCCTGGATTCCAGTGTCAAGCACTGGAATGACACCCTATGGTCACCGGAATGACGCTTTATGGCTACTTAGATGATGAGAAAAGAACACACTGCCCTTATTCTACTGGCCGTATAGCTACTTTCAAATTTAATCAATTAAGCAGGAGGACCCTATGCAAACCACACTAAAAAATCATTTAGCTGGAGAATTACTTACCACTGCTACGTGCTGGAAATTAACGCTTGCAGGTGGAGAAGTAATGGGATTCACTGACTATGATGAAGACTTAAATATTGATAATATACTCTATAAATCTTCAAGTGGATTTACAGCCAGTAGTATAATATTAAACAGCGATTTAAAGACTGATAATTTGGAAATTGAGGGAATATTAAATAGTGTTGATATCAAAAAAAAAGATGTTTTATCAGGAAAGTACGACTTTGCAAATATTGAGATATTTCTTGTGAATTATAAAGACTTGACCCAGGGAACAATGAATCTACATTCAGGAATTTTTGGTAAAGTGACATTAAGTAGTGGAAGATTTATTGTTGAAATTAGAGGGCTTTCAGCAAAGCTTGAGAGAAGCATAGCAGAATTATACTCTCCTGCATGCAGAGCACAATTTTGCGATGATAAATGTAAAGCCGATACTAAAAAATTTAGTAAAATAAGTACAATCACTAAAGTAATAGACGAAAGAAGATTTGAAGACACGAATTTAACTGAGAGTGATGAATATTATAAGCACGGAGTAGTAAAATTCTTTGGCTCAATAGCGTTTGAAGGTGTAGTAAAAGAATATAAAAATAAAGTAGTTACGTTGTTTACTTCGCCTCCATACCAAATTTTTGCTGGAGATAAATATTCAATACTCGCAGGTTGCGATAAAACATTTCCAACTTGCAGAAGCAAGTTTAACAATACTGTGAATTTTCGTGGTGAACCCTATATACCAGGTTTTTATATTGTTTAGCAGTACAATTTTCAATATTATGAATAAGCATGGAAAGGTGGCTGAGTGGTCTAAAGCACACGCTTGGAAAGCGTGCACATATGAAAATATGTCGGGGGTTCGAATCCCCCCTTTTCCGTATGTTACTTCTAGAATAGAATAAAACCCCCGGTCGCGCACACAACTGTACGAACATTGTAATATGGTACAATGTTACAACTATGCGGTGGTAATTTACGATAAATTCATGTAGCCATTTCAAATTTAGCCATACCAATGTCAGTAAATTGATTAAGCAAATAACACTTGAGTAGCAGTTCCTTCCCACGATTAATTTCAGATTTGTTCCGAAAATTAAACCCGAATGTTTGTTTCAGTCGCGAGAAAAAACTTTCTACATAAGATCTTTTTCCGTAGTTTGTTTGCCTTTTCCACCTCTTCATTCCATCTTCGCTGTATGACTTTATTAGTCTAATTGCAGCATTTCTCTCTGCCATACTTTGGATGCTCTGCTGCATTGTTTTTTTGGAGGAATTTTTGTCTTTATGCCGCATTCATCACACAATTTATAGAGTTTATGTCTGTCATATGCTCTGTCTGCATATAGTGCTTTTATGGCATGCTGAAAATTAACTCCTTTAAGTAAATCGCAAGCTCCATAGTGATCAGACCGTTACTGTATTTTGCAGCTATGGCTTTTTTGCTGTTTATATTCAACATTACATGCAATTTTCTTGTCTGTTCATAGCCACGATATTTTCTATCAGCGCTATTTTCCTTGCTGTGTGTTGTTATAAATGCTGATGCTTGTGCTATCTATGGCAATTTCGATATCTTCCATATTATTTTTATCAATTCTGCAATCATTGATCTTAATATTAAGTTTTTTTTGAAGCTTGCGAATAGCTGATAACTGCCAAATCTCTTCCTATTTGTTGCAAATATCCTTTTATAAACCCGACTGTTTGTCTTAAGCCAATTCTAAAAAGATTAACGATTATATGCACTAAAATCACAACTTTATCACTATAAATATAGTTGCCGCCCTGCATTTTTGGACTATTTTCATACCAATTTTCGATAGCTTTATCGATGTAACGAAAAATATTTCCTCTTTTTTCTAGAAATTTGTTATATTCATGGCAGTTACTAACTCTCATTTTTTGTGGCATATTTTTTCTTCAACAGTTAAATAGCTATTTATAATGAATTTTGTCAGTAGCCACCAGATTTTTTCAGTTGCTATGCAACAAAGCTATCCCAGTGTCAAGCACTGGGATGACAGGAAAAGAGGCTATTTGGATGACATCTTTCTTCTTGGTATAAATTATTTTATATCTCAATGTTCATACAGCTATGCACGTTGCTGCATAGTGGATGAGGTGTACTACCTCTAAGAATATACATTATCTCACATAATAATATAATATTTCGTTCATAAATCAACGTTTTTAACATGCAGCAAGAACATTTCCGTTGTAATTAAGGTTCTTAAGATGTATATTAATGAATCTTGTTTTCAATAAATAATGAAAGTAATAATTGTCATGATAATGTTATTGTGTAGCAGTTACACAATGGCAAGCGAGAGAATAAGTCTAGTGGATAAAAAACTATCTCAAGGATATGTAGCTCCAGTGCTTATAGAAAATAGCGTTATTTTATCAGACAAGCACGGCGCTTTATATTCCTTTGATATTGATAACTCAAAGGCTATGAATTGGAAATTACACCTCTCACATAGGAAAAAAATTGGTAACATGAGCCTATCACATTATGAAAAAAATGTTTTCTTTATAGTGGATAACACTTTACACGCAATAGGCGCAAAAACTGGCAAGATTGAGTGGGAAAAAGAATTGAGAGCTCCAGTAAGAGGAAAAGCAGCAGTAATAAATAATAAATTGGTAGTATTGACTATTGATAATTATCTGTACGTGTTTGATATAAAAGATGGCAGCTCCGCTTGGGCTTATCAAAACGGTATCAATGAGGTTCGAGGTTTGTATTCCATATCGCCAACAATTTCTAACGATAAAATAATAGCACCATTTTCAAATGGTGAGTTAATAGCTTTTAATGAAGATGGTAAAAAATTGTGGAGCCAAAAATTGGCTACAAACCTTTTGGATACACAGCTCACAGATGTAACTACTACACCGAGAGTGCTTGGCGATACTTTAATAGCTACAAATAATTCTTATATTTATGGTATTGACGTAAAATCAGGAAATATTTTATGGTCAAAGTCACTGCAAGTAAAAAGTGTATCAGACATTGAGTCATATTATAGTCCTCTTATTCCTGCAGAGAAACAAAAAGAAGGCGGAAGAATTTTTATAGTTACTAAAGATGATAAAATAATTGGCCTGGATATAAAAAATGGAGAAATAGTCTGGGCATCTGATTTAATAGAAAATACGCAACTATTTGCTCCAATTATGCATGCCCATACACTGTGGGTGACAAGCAATAAAGGTTCAATGTTTGCTTTTCCGGGATCTGAAAGTGCAGGAAAGGTAGTCAAAGTACCTGGTAATGTGTTTCACACTCCAGTGTTTACTCGCAATAAGATATATGTAACAACTGAGGGAAAAGGTGTTTATTCTTTAGAAAATAGGTTTGTTTTTTATGACTGATTATGATTTAATTGTTATAGGTGGTGGCCCAGGTGGTTATAAGTGTGCTATCGCTGCTGCAAAGCTTGGATTAAAAGTTGCCTGTATAGATCAAAATAGCATTTTTGGTGGCACATGCCTCAGAGTTGGGTGCATACCCTCCAAAGCATTGCTCCATTCTTCCTATCAGTATGCTCACACGAAAAATGATCTGTCGAAGCTTGGCATAAAAATTAAGGATGTAAGTTTCGATTTAAAAGAAATGCTAGGTTATAAGGACGCCAGAGTTCAGGAACTTGGAAAAGGTATAGAATATCTGTTTAACCTTCACAAAATCACTAAAATCAATGGGCTTGCTTCTTTTGACCAAGGTAATCTTGAAGTTTCAGTTGAAGGTAAGGTGCTGAAGACAAAAAATATAGTAATTGCAACCGGTTCTGACGTTATTTCTTTGCCAGGAATTAATATCGATGAGAAAAATATTATTTCATCAACTGGTGCATTATCTTTAACTGAAGTACCAAAAAAACTTGTCGTAATCGGAGCCGGGGCAATAGGGCTTGAAATGTCTTCTGTATGGAGCAGGCTAGGGTCTGAAGTCACTGTAGTAGAATTTTTTGATAGAATCGCTGCAGCAATGGATGGAGAATTAAGTAAGTCTCTACTTTCTAGTCTACAAAAACAAGGAATAAAATTTTTACTTAGCACTAAAGTCGAGGAGATAAAACAAAGTAGCAACTCTTTGAGTGTGAAAGTTTGCTCTGTAAAAGATAACCAAACAAACGTTATAGAGGCAGATAAGGTGCTGGTTGCAGTAGGTCGCAAACCATGCACTGAGAGTCTTGAAAAAATAGAGAAAGACAGTCGTGGTTTCGTTCAAGTTAACAACAGATATGAAACTAATGTAAAAGGAATATTTGCTATTGGTGATGTGATCGGTGGAGCAATGCTTGCTCATAAGGCAGAAGAAGAAGGAGTGGCAGTTGCAGAGATAATCGCTGGGCAAGTACCTCACGTTGATTATGAAATCATACCATCTGTCATTTACACTCACCCTGCGGTTTCTTCAATCGGTAAAACTGAAGAGGAGTTGAAAAGTGTTGGCCGTAAGTACAAAGTTGGTAAATGTCAATTTGCTGCAAACGGCAGAGCAAAAATCACTGATGATGCTGAAGGATTCGTGAAAGTGCTGACTTGTAGCAGAGCAGATACAATACTAGGTGTGCATATCGTAGGAGCATACGCTGACACGCTAATAAACGAAGCAGCGGTTGCAATGGCATATGGCGCAGCAGCAGAGGATATATACAGAATTTGTCACTCTCATCCTGATATAAATGAAGCCTTTCGAGATGCGTGCATCGATGCTTTCTTTAAAAAATAATTGTGGACCTCGGTTCAATCATTGAAAAATGGTATGAGTGGCTGAGGTGTAACAGATCTTATTCACCAAACACTTTGGAATCATACATGAGGGACTTGAAGGATCTTATAAGTTTCCTAAATACTCACATTGGTGGAGAAGTAAATGTTGGTACTCTGAAAAATTTAAGCATACCTGAGTTAAGAAGTTGGCTTACCTCTCGTTACGCAAGAGGTGTAAACGCAAGATCCAACACTCGAGCACTCTCAGTAATCAGAAATTTCTTCAAGTACATAAAAAACAACTACAATATAGACAATGAAGCTGTATTTTCCTTATCAAGGCCAATTCAGAGAAGAACTTTGCCCAAAGCACTTTCAATATCTAATATAAAAACTTTATTGAAAGAAATGAAACTATCCGACCTGGGCGAACCTTGGGTGGTAAAAAGAGAAATTGCGATTATCGTCCTGCTATATGGTACAGGCTTAAGAATCAGTGAAGCGTTGAACCTTAGGGTTAGTGATATTAACAATGAAAGTTTAATAGTAACAGGTAAAGGAGATAAACAAAGGCAGGTATTCATTCTCCCAGTAGTAAAAAAATGTATACAAGAATATGTAAAAGCCTGTCCTTACCTTGATGAAGCACAACATCTTTTTGTGGGAGTAAGAGGAAAAAAATTGGGAAGAACTTATGTGGCTAATCGTTTGCAAAAAATAAGGAGAATGTTAAATTTACCAGAAATTTTATCTCCACATGCATTTCGCCATAGTTTTGCTACTCATTTGCTTCAGGAAGATATTGACATAAGATCAATACAACAACTGCTTGGTCACTCAAGCCTGGAAACTACTCAAATTTACACTCACCTCAATTATCAAGATGTTTTTAACATGTACAAAAATTTTCAGCAGGGCCTGGAGAAGAAATCAAAACTTTAACTTCGTTCTAAACCACCAAGCTGAGTGCTTTCAACATCACTAAGTATTGTGTTTGCTTTATATAAATTACAACATCCTAATAAAAAAAAAGCCAGTGCAACTGCTGTAAAGAAAGCACTTATTATCCCTGGATAATCTTCTATTACTAAACATGCAACAACAGTATATACTCCAAGCAATATAAAACATGCAGAAGCGTAGTTGCTTAGTTTTCTACCAGAAGAAATTGCTTGCGAGGATTTTTCGTTTTTATTACTACGGAGCCGTCTATTTTCTGATGAAAGCCTATCTCTTTCTTCCCTTACTTGTTTCAAATCTCTTTTTAATCGTGAAATTTCGACAGTGTCGCTTGCTCTTCCACACACAATTCTTTTAAATTCAATCAATTCACTTTGTTGAGCCGATTTTTCCTGCCTTACTTGTACTAAATCTTTTTCTAATTGTGAAATTTTGCCAGTTTTATTCGTTAGCTCTTGCTCTTTCTCTACAAGTTGAGCTTTTGTTCTTTCAAGCCCTTGTAAAAACTTCTCAAAATCTTCTGGTATATTATTCGTATTTGCAGGAAATTTTTCATTTAAATAATCTTTAATAGAGTTAACTGGATTATCAACACCCCCCAATGCAGCAGTAACAACTGCACGATTTATAAAACAATTATCTTCTACTAATTTTTTCACATCATCTAAATCTTTTCTATTAATAGTATCAGTTAATCGGCTCTGAATAGCTTGTTCAATTGTTTGCTTTAATTGTGCATACTGCTCGTAACTAAAATCTAGGTCTTTATGTTTTAAAAGTTTTGTCAATACTTCTTTTTCATCTTCTGTTATCGTTCGTAAACATAATCGAATAATTAAGCTAAGTGGTGTTTTTATTCTTCCATCTTGGGTTCTTCTCCAGCAATTAGGATGAAGCTCTTGATTCAATAGTCTTTTCGCTTGGCAAATATTTCCGCTAGAAAGAGCAGCTAATAATTCTTTTCCTTTCTGTGCTTTTTGTATTTCTATTATCAAATGCCCAGCACGATTTTGTCTAGCACATTCCTCAGGATTTTGATGGTTTTTATTGGTTAGATAAGTGTTTATGTTTGGATGACTTAGTAAGAGTTGTAAAGTTTTCTTTTGTTGAAAGCACATTGCTAGATGCAAAACTGTATTGTTATTATTTTGTTCAGAAATATTAACATCTATGCTCCGGTGCAGTAGGAGCAACCTAATCATATTCTGATATTCTTTTTCTGTTTCAGAGCCTGCAGACAAATTAGTAACTATGGACATCAAAGGTGTCATGCCTTCTTTATCAAACGCATTAACATCCGCACCCTCTGCCAGAGCTTCTTTAAAATCTTCTAGGTTTCCATCATCAATAGCCTTAAATAGCTGTTTTGTTGATTCACTTAGCTGTCTTGAAGTTGTCGGATTTCGAGCTTGCGATGCCGTGTTATCACCACCTCCATAAGCTCCATAATATGCTACACCGTTTCTATAAGGCATACTAAACCCTCTTTATTAATGATTTACTAATATAATTATGTAAAAGAAAAGGAAAATTGCAAGCAATTTATCTAAAATCCTAGAATTAACTACGACTCCAAAAACTTTTCTGCATCAAGCGCAGCCATGCATCCTGTTCCTGCTGCAACTACTGCTTGACGATATACCTTATCTTGAACATCACCTGCAGCAAACACTCCTGCCCTACTAGTTAAAGTTGTTCCAGGTTTTGTAATGATGTAACCCTGCTCATCCATTTCAACAAAGCCTTTAAAAATACCCGTATTTGGTGCATGCCCGATTGCAATGAACACTCCATCCACTTTTAATTCTTGGGTTTTATCGATCTCTGCTGATTTAATCGCAATACCAGCAACCCTTTTTGGATTTTCTTCTCCAAGAATCTGCTCTACGGTATGGTTCCACATTACTTTTATTTTATCATTTTTAAAGAGCCTATCTTGCATTACTTTTTCCGCTCTTAATTTATCACGCCTGTGTATTAATATCACTTCTTTGGCAAATCGAGTTAAAAATATTGCTTCTTCAACAGCAGTGTTTCCACCACCAATCACAGCTACAACTTTATTCCTAAAAAATGCACCATCGCAAGTCGCACAAGCTGAAACCCCATAACCCTGAAATTTCTTTTCACTTTCTAAACCAAGCCACTTCGCTTGCGCACCAGATGCAATGATAATTGCATCTGAATAGTAGTCATTGATATTACCAGAAGATCTAAACCTATACTCATTAGAATCCTCAAGTTGTTCAACGCTTTTTATCTCATCATCTATTATTTTTGCTCCAACCTTTTCTGCATGCAACCTCATTTGCTCCATTAGTTCTGGACCCTGTATTGAAACAAAACCAGGATAGTTTTCAACATCTGTAGTAATTGTAAGCTGACCACCAGGCTGCATTCCCGTTACTACAATTGGCTCTAAGTTTGCACGTGCTGCATATATAGCAGCAGCATAACCCGCTGCCCCAGATCCAATAATAAGAACTTTTGTACTAAATTTATAATTCTTCACTGTATGAGTTTAGATAATCAGCTACTCCTTCATCGCTTGCCTGCATTGCTGGCTTACCTTTCTTCCACCCTGCTGGACATACTTCACCATGCTCCTCATTATGTTTAATTGCATCAACGATTCTAACGAATTCATCGATATTACGCCCTAAAGGCAAATCATTTATCGATTGATGACGTACAATAAATTTATCATCAATAACGAAAGTTGCTCTCAGCGCAATTGAGTCATCATATAAGACCCCATAGTCTCTTGATATAGACTTTTTGATATCAGACACTAAAGTGTAGCTAATCTCTCCAATACCACCATCATTAACTGGAGTGTTTCGCCATTTATAATGTGAAAATTTTGAATCTACACTTATTCCTATCACTTCAACACCACGCTTTGCAAACTCATTTATTCTATTATTGAGCGATATCAATTCAGTTGGGCAAACAAAAGTAAAATCAAGTGGATAGAAAAAAAGGACAGCATACTTATTTTTTATGCGCTTACTCAGACAGAAATCATCAACAATTTCTCCGTCAGAGAGAACAGATGAAGCAGTAAAATCGATAGCAGATTTTGTTACAAGATTCATAATTAACCTATTCTTTTAAAATAACTTCAATTTTACATCTTGATAAACTTATATGCAAGTTTTCTTTGGTTTTAGTCCTATAAAAACTTCCTAAAGTAGCTCTTCTTTTTTACCGATAAGATACAATCCAGGTTGGAATACTGAGTTGGTGAGTATAAAATTCTACGTCATGCCACCGCGAACCGTCATACCGCCACGAACCGTCATACCGCGATTCATTCGCGGTATCTCTAGATCCCGCTAACAAGTAGCGGGATGACGGTTGTCGTTTAGCTATAAATGTTAAAAAATTTGCCAAACGAAAAAAAAGGCAAAAGAAGCCCCGTGGTTGGCTAATTACTTACATTATACTTTCAAGTATGGCGTTTTTTTATTCTAAACGTTTAATAACCGCGATTCAGTTGCTTTTAAGCCGCAACTAATCTAAATTATAAACATTAAGAAATTTACTAAACAGAAAAAAAGGCAAAAGAAACCCTAGGGTAGCTAGTTATTCACTATCCATTTTTTAAGTTGGCGTTTTTTTATGTTTTAAATGCTTTATAAGCGCATTTTAGCTTATATTAGGTAAAAACCTAGAAGTTTTATAAAGACATAAGGTGCACATAGTGCAAAAAATTAAACATGAGACGCCAGATACGTGAGTTTTTTTGTCATTTAATCTGTACAGAGAAGATAAATAAATAGCTTCAGTTTCATGATAAGGGAGTTGGCGGAGTTTGTCAAGTAAGTTTTTCGCTTCTGCGGGCTACTTGAATAACGGCTACAATGTTCATACAGCTATGTACATAGCTGGAACCCAAAAAAAGAACCAAGTAGCCAAGGCTACTTGGATGACAAAAGGTAATACAAGAAATCTATTGGCTCTCGTATATCTTAGTGAAACTTAACAAGTTTATCTATAGTTTTAGTGATGATTCTTGGAGTATCCGGAGAAACTGCTGAGCTCAGCCTATTTAACCGCTCTATAGCGAACTCGCTATTCTCATTTGCTATGAAATCACATAAAATATTTTCTATATCCTTAGTAACACTTTCATGCTTTCTCAGAGGATGATTATGTGGATACCTACTGATGGTTTTGATACTGGAATACTCAACAAAAGCTTGATCCTTAAAAGCAAGTTGTCTCAATTTCTCTTTGAATTTTCCTTCTTCCTCTTTTGCTAAAAGGCGAGACTTTATCAGTGATTTTATAATCAAATTTATAGCTTGATGTATTTCAGAATGCACTATAACTTTAATGGTATTTTCTTCTACTATACAATCATAAATATTTTTTTCGCTCTGTAACGACTCTATTAATTTCTTGCTACTTTGTGAATTCAATTCCAAATTCTCCTCACTCATAGGAGTTATTATGAAGGTGTTCTTACTCACTCTGATGTTAAATTGTGGAGAGCCTTCAGAAAAGGAAAATGCTACATCCTTAAATTCAAGTGCATGATTGTATGCAGCAAAAAGGGTGTGTGCTATAACACTGCTGGGCACCTTCATTCCATGTTTACTCAGGTGGTTCAATACATTTTCAACCTCATGATATGTAAAGTCTGTATCTTTTAGCAATTCAACAACTTCTATGCCGTTGTGTTGTTTATACTCTATTCTCACTTCTTCTGTAAAAAGTGTTTTAGCTGCTATATGTTTATCAAGCACTGTGAAAATCTTGATGAAATTCTCTAAATCTTGTTTGTTAACTAATTCGATACTAATTAAGTTTCTGCTAATAATTGAAATATTTTTTGTCATTTTTTCCCACTAAAAAAACTCACTGAATGAATTGTATTTTTAATTCATTAAGAATTGTTTAAAGTGAGCATACTAGTTTTCATTTACGTATTACACGACAAAACAAGATAAAAAGTTACATAAAATCATCATGTGGTATAACACACTCTCCACATTCATCATTGCTGTTTGTGTAGGTTGTGACATCAATGTGATTGTCATTATTATTTAGCATATCATCCAACTTTCCTTCTTTTTCAAGATCCATCAATTTGTCACACCCCCCAATGTGCTTATCGTTGATAAAAATCTGTGGAACTGTTCTAACGTTATACTTTGATTTTATGTCGTTAAATAGATCTGAGTTTTTGAGCACATCAATTTCTTCATACTTCACACCTTTTTTATCTAGTAAATCCTTTGCCCTTATGCAGTATGGACAGCCCTTCTTTACATATATCACAACATTTTTCACAATTTATCTCCGTAGCTTACTAAAATATAGTTATTATATATAAGAAACATGTAAAAACATCAAATTGTATGAAAATTATTTATAATTGTGAGCAAGGAATAGAAAATAATATAGCACTAACCTTCGGAAATTTCGATGGCATTCATTTAGGACACGAGTTTGCAATTTCTACTCTAAAGAAGGTAGCACAAGAAAGAGGATTACCCTCTGCAGTTTTAACTTTTGAGCCTCACCCATCAACTGTTTTATTTGGTAGAAACAATTTTAGGTTAATAGACCAAGAACAAAAAAAGGAACTAATCAGCAGCTATGGTATAGATTACTTATATATTATTAATTTCAATAGAGGTTTTTCTGAGGTTAGCTGCGATGACTTTATCAGTGAGATTTTAATAGATAAATATGGCGCTAAACACATAATTGTCGGAGAAAATTGCACTTTTGGTCATAAACGATTGGGTAATATATTAACTCTAGAGAAATATTCTGAAATATATGGATACTCTTTGACTAAATTAGAGCCATTAACAATTGACGGCAAAATTTGCTCTTCTTCTTCAATAAGGGAGTATGTACAAAGGGGCGAAATAGAAATTGCTAATAAATTGCTCGGCAGGCCTTATCAAGTTTCTGGTGTTGTGACAAAAGGTGCATGTAGAGGTAGAGAAATAGGATTTCCAACCATAAATATTCCTATAGAAGATTGCATGATAAAACCTAAGTTTGGCACATATTACGCTAGAGTGACTTTTCCTGATAGTAATCCAAATTGGTTATATGGAGTAGTCAATATTGGTATGAGACCTACATTTAAGGATCTGAAAAAGCCTATAATAGAAATGCACATATTCGGTTTTGATGAAGACGTATATAGTCATAAAGTCAATATACAACTTTTAAAATTCATAAGGTCAGAAAAAAAATTCCATAGTATTGAGGAGTTAACAAAACAGATAAATTATGATATACTTAAAGTTTATAGGTTAAAGGCAAATTTATGAAAAAGTTATGCTTAGTTGTTATATTAATTATAGTATTGATTGACCAAACGAGCAAATTGTACATAAACTCATTGATTGATGAAGGAGAATCAATTGAGATCGCTAGTTTTATAAAACTAGTTGAAGTTTGGAATTCAGGTATTAGTTTTGGAATGTGTAGCGCTTTACCACATGGCGGTTTCTTTTTTTCAGCATTTTCAATACTAATAATTGGTATACTTGCATATTTGATATACAAGTCTGACGATCAGTCAACTTACCTTGGTTTTTCTCTGATGATTGGTGGAGCAATCGGAAACGTAGTTGATAGGATCTATTGGGGAGCTGTATATGATTTCATATATTTTCATATTGATGATTGGTATTGGCCAGCCTTTAATTTAGCAGATTTATCTATAGTTTGTGGAATGTTTACATTGTTATATAAGTGGTATATATACGATATGCTTATTTCTAAACAAAATGAGGAATAAAATAATTGTTTTTATATTAGGTCGAAATAATGCTTCATAAGTTTTTTAGTTTTCTTATACTACCTGTACTTTTTTTTACTTACCCAATTTCTTCGAATGCTTTAAACATAGAGCACAACATAAAATATACTAAACTCAGTAACGGACTAGATGTTTATGTTGTTTCTAATCATCGGATTCCAGCCGTTTTACATGCAGTAATATACAAAGTTGGGGGAATGGATGATCCAATCGGCAAAGCAGGATTGGCTCACTACTTTGAACATTTAATGTTTGAAACTACAGGAAAGTTCACAGATATAGAAGCCACTATGAGTAGCATTGGGGCTCAATTTAACGCGTTTACCACTAAAGAATATACCTGTTATTATGAGTTGGTCCCCAAAAAAGATTTACCACTGGCAATGGAAGTTGAAGCAGATAGAATGGGAAACTTTAATGTTACTCAAGACAAAATAGATAGAGAAAAAAACATTGTACTGGAAGAAAGAAAAATGAGATTTGATAACCAACCTCATAACTTGTTATGGGAAGAAATGGATAGTGCATTTTATCGTACTGGCTATGGTAGATCTGTTATTGGCTGGGAGAGCGATATCAAAACTTACAATCAGGATGACATAACGAGGTTTCATGATAACTATTATCACCCCGGCAATGCAATATTACTGATTGTGGGTGATGTGGAACTTGATGAAGTAGTGAAATTAGCAGAAGAAAAGTATGGCGAAATTAAAGCTAAGCCTATAATTAGGCATTACCCTAATCAGGACCCAGTACATAACGCAGGTCTATCGGTGACCTTAGAAAGCACTGAAGTAAAAGAACCAGTTTTATATTTTCGTTATCGTGTACCCTTATTTGAGCATATAAACGAAGCTTCCGCTGCTCATTTAGCGGTTGACATTTTAGGTGGCGGCAAATCCAGCAAACTGTATAAAGATTTGGTTTTAGATAAAGATGTGGCAGTATCAGTGTTTGCTTATTATAATAGCCTAGCTTTTAGTGATGGCTACATTGATATTATGATAATTCCAAAAAGTGGCGCTAATTTAGATATTGTTGAAAGAGAGTTAGATAATACTATTAATGGCTTCGTATCTAAAGGGGTGACGAGCGAGGAATTACAAAGCTCAAAATATAGATACAAAGCAGCACAGTTTGATAATCTATCTGACTTAACTCATATAGCAATGTTTTATGTGCCGCACCTAGCACTTGGCATTCCACTTGATGAAATAGATATTTCATATAGCAAGATTAATGATGTCAATCTAGAGGATGTAAATAATAAAATCCGTGCTATTTTTTCTGCTAATAAGTTAATTGGTCGTTTATTACCAAAAGGAGATAATAATGAGAATAAGTAAAATTATATTTCTATTTTTTTTCTGTTTAGGCTTTAATTTACAAGCAAGTGGTAACCTAAATATAGAGGAGGTCACCACCCGTAAAGGATTTAAGTTTTTATTTGTAGAAAATCATGATTTGCCAAAAGTTTCACTAAATATATCATTCAAGGATGCAGGTTATGTGTATGAGAATGCAGAAAAACAGGGACTTACCTGGTTTACTTCTCTTATAATTCAAGAAGGGGCAGGAAAAAATGATGCCAAAGATTTTGCGAAAAAGCTTGAAGATAAAGGGATTAGTTTAAATTTTATTGCTGATTTAGAAGCATTTAGGGTTTCATTAAATACTTTGTCTGACAATCTAGAGGAAGCAATTTCATTACTGAGCGATACTATAATGCGTCCTAAAGTTGACCCTGAAGGGTTGAATAGAGTTTTCGAGAAAGCCAAAGTTGATTTTAATAATCTTGAAAAAAATCCTGGCTTTGTTGCTGTAGAAGAATTGAATACGTTGTTGTTTAAAAAACACCCTTACTCAAAAAGTATGTACGGTACTCTTGACACTAGAGTGAGCATTACTAGAGACGATGTTTTAACATACATAAAGCGTAATTTTGCTAAAGATAACATAGTTATCAGTGTTGCTGGTTGTGCAAAAAAAGAAGAAATTATTACGCTATTAGATAAATATTTATCTAAATTGCCGTCAAAAAGATCAAAAGTTAGAAAAATACCTGTGAAAAATGATTTTGGTCCTGCAGAAAGTAAGAATATTTTTATGGATATACCACAGAGTGTGATACTTTTTGCTCAAAAAGGTATAGCTTATGAAGATCCAGACTACTATAATGCTCAAGTTTTGGTTAATGCGCTTGGTGGTATGGGGCTGAATTCAGTGCTGATGAAAGAACTAAGGCAAAATCTTGGAATTACTTATGGTATTAGTGCCTCTATGGCCAGTTATACGCATGGAAATATTATAGCTGGGGGTTTAAGTACTGATAGCTCTACTGCCAGTCAATCCATATCTGCAATAAGAGATACATTGAGCAGGATAAAAAAGAAAGGAATTGACGAACAATTGTTCAAGGATGCAAAAATTGGCTTGGTAAATAATCTTGTCCTTCGCCTGTCCAATAACATAAATACAGCAATGCTGCTGGATGATATGCAGATAAATGATCGTGATGTTAACCGTATAAATAATTATGCGAATGTCATTAATGACGTTAAATTAGAGAAAGTAAACGAACTGGCAAGTTCTTTGCTGGAACCAGAAAATTTATTTTTTGTTGAAGTTGGAAGAAACACTTAAGATCAATAATTAATACTTTCTGCTATTGATCTTACTGCTTTTACATAGCACTTATGCTCCTCAGCTAGAATGCGTTCTGAGAGGCTTTGAATATCATCAGCTAGTAACACTGGCACAGCAACTTGAGCAATTATGGCTCCAGCATCAACTTCAGGAGTGACATAATGTACAGTACAACCTGTAATTTTTACACCTGCTTTTAGAGCTTGCTCTTGAGCGTTTAGGCCTTTAAAAGACGGAAGTAAAGAGGGATGAATATTTATCACCTTGTTATGCCATTTACTCAGAAAATCAGCTTTGAGAATTCTCATAAACCCTGCAAGGCAAATTAAATCAACCTTATGTTGAACAAGTATTTCGTGAATTTTACCAGCATCAAGCGGTTTATCTTTAACAATAAACGCTGAGATTCCTGCTTGCTCTGCTATTTTCAGACCAGCAGCTTCGCTATTATTTGTGATAACACATGCAACTTCTGCGGAAAAATTCTGATCTTGACATGCTTCTATTAAGGCCTGCATATTCGACCCCCTACCTGAAATTAGTATTCCGAGTTTTATCTTTTTCATTATAGCACAGTTAGTTTAGAATTTAGTTAATACTAACAAAACAGCTCAAAAGGAAAACTTATTTTATAGCAAAGAAGGCAGACTAAACTCTTTATATAAGTGGACCTCTAATTTTGGACCTCACTGGACAACACAAAATAACGAATAGCCCCATGTATCCAGCTAAAACTAGCTTTAATGCTTAGATATTGTGCTATTTTTGTATAATATACCACTATAAGTATATATTTTTGTAATCGCGTTATTATTTATTTAACAAAGTATTAGTATAATTTATTACACTGGATTAAATGGAGAAAGTTCAATGAGTAAATTACCGAACAATGCAAAAATAGGTAAATCTCAGGTTACTCAGTGGGAGGTAATAAAAAATTGTGAATATGCTGATAATTGCTTGTCAAAAATAGTAACTTTGTACGTTATTAGAATAACTCAGCTATCAGATTTTTATACGAGTGACGAACCTGAAATTAACACTGTTTTAGCAAGAATAAGCGTGACAAGTGAAAATGTATTTTTAAACAAGGCTACTACTATTGAAGTTATGGAAGGTATTTTTCCGTATAAATTTAACAGCAAGAAGAGAAATAACATATTAAGGTTAGAAGATTTATATAATTATTTATGTTCTATTGTTAATAATAGCCTTCCAAAAGAAATGCTTGAAAGTCTTGTAAGGGAATATAAGGATGCTGTTAACTTATTTAAAGCAATTACTTAACTGAACGTAGTATTTTTAAGATTTTGTTTTCTATTTCAGAAATGCCGCTTTCAAGGTTTTTATCTATCAAGCATATGGTAGACAAATACGTTTTTTGCTTGCTTTCAACATTGATAGTTAAAGTTCCGGGAGTGATTGTGATTGAATTGGCAAATAACGCAATGCTTTCGTCATTATGCCCTTTGCATTTTCTTAGGATAATAATCGGTTCAAGCTTAGATTTGAGTTGTAGCACCTTTTTTGTTACATAAACACTTGATAAAATGATTTGGTACATTAACCACGGTATATAACTTACTAACTTATAAAACGATAGTCTACTCGTACTATTTAAAATCTGGCTAAGAGCTCTTTCAGCGTTTATCAACCTTCTAAAGATAAACGATGTGAATATAGAGGAAAACACTCCACAAAAAATAAAAAACGGCTCAAAATAACCAGACAATACAGTCCATAGAACAAATAAAATTATAAATGACAGAGAAAAAAACTTGATTTCCTTCCTAAAGTTGAGGTTTTTCATAGTCTGTAATATAACTTAAATGACTCTTTAAGGAAAGATAATAACGAATATTTAGGTTCTTGACTTCTATGTTGAAAGATATAACAACTAAGTTATGTTTTTTAAGTGAGGAAGTTATGAAATATGACAAATTTATGGAAATATTAAAAAAAATAAATGACCTTTCAGATTTGAGCAAGGACAATATAGTTGAAAAAATAAAAGCTAAGTTACAAGAAGAAGATCCAGATTTATGTCAAGAGTGGGAAAAGAGTAAACCTGACAACGATAGTGGATCTGACATAAATTACATATTTACTATATCTTGTGGTCAAAATTCTAAGAAAGTCAAATTGTTACATCTTGCTTCTTATTGGAACTATGCAAATGTAGCAAAAGCTCTGATTGAAAACGGGGCAGATATTAATGCAGAACATGATAATAAAATTACTCCTTTACATATTGCTGCTCACTATGGCCACAAAGATGTAGTAACCATTCTAACTGGAAAAGGAGCAATTGTTGATGCAAAAAATGGTGATGGATGGACTTCTTTACATTTTGCTGTTGAAAAGAACCACGAAAATGTAGTAAACACTCTAATTGGAAAAGGAGCAAATGTTAATGCAGAAAATGATAAAGGATGGGCTCCTTTACATCTTGCTATTACAAATGGCCACAAAGAGATAGTACAAGTTCTATCAAAAGCAGAAGGAATCAACGTTGATGCAAAAAATAGTGATGGGTGGACTCCTTTACATCTTGCTGCTGCAAATGGCCGCGAAGATATAGTAGAAACTCTAATTGAAAAAGGAGCAGATGTTAATGCGAAAGATCATTATAAATGGACTCCTTTAACATTTGCTTCTCAAAAAGGCCATGAAGTGGTAAAAGGAGCTCTATTAAAGGCACAAGAGAACATCAAAGCTTTGCTTTCAGCTGTTAAACATAATAATGAGGAGGAGGTGAAAAACCTATTAAATAAAGGAGTAAACGTTAATGCAAAAGATGATGATGGATGTACTCCTTTACATCTTGCTGCCAGAGAGGGCTGCGAAGATGTAGTAAAAACTCTCATTGCAAAAGGAGCAAATGTTAATGCAGAAGGTATTGTGGACGAGACTCCTTTACATCTTGCAGCCAGAGAGGGCCATAAAGATGTAGTAGACATTCTAATCAAAAAAGGAGCAAAGGTTAATGCACAAAATAATAAAAGATATACTCCTTTACATATTGCTGCTAAAGAGAACCGCATAGAGGTAGTAAAAATTCTAGTTGAGAAAGCAAATGTTAATGCAAAAGGTATTAAGGACAAGACTCCTTTACATCTTGCTGCCAAAAAGGGCCATAAAGATGTAGTAGACATTCTAATCAAAAAAGGAGCAAAGGTTAATGCAGAAAATGATGATAGATGTACTGCTTTACATCTTGCTGCTGAAAATAACCACATAGAGGTAGTAAAAATTCTAGTTGAGAAAGCAGATGTTAATATAAAGGATGCTGATAGATGGACTCCTTTGCATGTTGCTGCTGAAAATGGCCACGAAGATATAGTAAAAACTCTAATCGCAAAAGGAGCAAAGGTTAAGGCAAAAAATGATGATAGACGTACTCCTTTACATCTTGCTGCTAAAAATGGCCACGAAGGTATAGTAAAAGTTCTGCTAGAAGCTGGAGCAGACCCTTCATTAAAAGATGTTGATGGAAAAATGCCAAGAGACCTCACTAAAGATCAAGGTATAATTCAGCTTTTAGAGGAAGCGGAAAAAAAGCAAACGTTAAAAAATGAGAATAAAAAAACGCCAAAGGATCTTACTGAAAATAAAGATGTAATGCAGCTTCCAGAGAAAAAGGAAGAAAAACAAATTGGAAAAAATGCAATTGTGAAAGAAAAAGAACAATCTGCAAAAAATGCAATTGTAAAAGGTGTTATTGTGTGTTTTGTAACTGCAGTGATAGTTGGTGTTGCACTTGCATTTGCTACTGCCCTATCTGTACCAGCAATAATTGGACTAGCTGCAGGATCTGCGCTCATAGTTGGTGCTGGTCAATATATAATGTCAAAGCCTAAAACTGAAATGAAAGAAGTAAAGGAACTTGTGCCTAGAGAGACAGAAAAAGCACTTACTTGATTTTTGTTATCCTGTTGCTATCAGACTAGCCTGGCACCTTATATTTATTGGGATAACTGTTTTATTATGAATTAAGTCAAAAACTCTGTAATATATTGAAGCTTAAAGATATCTTTAGATATGGAAGTTATTGCAGAAAATAGGAAAGCAAGGTTTGAATATTTCATCTTAGAAGAATTTGAAGCGGGTATGGTCTTATTAAGCAGTGAAGTTAAATCGCTAAGAGAAAGAAAAGTAAATATTTCCGACGCCTACGTTGTTGAAAAGAATAGCGAAGTATGGCTGCACAATATGCATATTGCAGAATATAAAGCTGCGAACCGAAAAAATCATAAACCAAAAAGGGAACGTAAATTACTCTTGCATAAAAAGGAGATAAATAAACTAATTGGTCAAATCAAGACTGCTGGGATAACTGTTGTGCCGCTTTCGGTCTATTTTAACGATAAAGGATTTGCAAAAACTAAAATTGCCATTGTAAAAGGAAAAAAACTCTACGATAAGAGAGCAACCATAAAACAGAGAGAGTGGGATCGTGAAAAAAGTAGATTGTCTAAGAATAATTTGTAGCAAAATATGTCTTTAAATCCAGTAATTTTCAGCATCGGTCCTGTTTCTATATATTGGTATTCCTTAGCCTACGTTTTGGGTATAGTGTTTGCATATTGGTATTTACATAAGCTAGATGACCAAAAAATACTTACTAAGAATTTTTACGATTCGTTATTAACAGCCACTATTGTAGGTATTATCCTTGGAGGTAGACTTGGCTACGTATTGATATATGATCCAGTTCTTTATATAAGCAACCCTATTGAGATATTGAAGACCTGGGAAGGAGGGATGTCATTTCATGGCGGTGCTATAGGAGTTTTGCTTGCAGTAATAATCTCCTGCAGAAGACATAACATTCCTATATTTTATGCACTGGACCTAGTTTCTTGCGGAGTTCCCATAGGTTTATTTTTAGGTCGCATAGGCAATTTTATAAACGGAGAGTTATTTGGCAGAGTTACAACTATGCCATGGGGTATGGTATTTCCAGAGAGTGGTGATAATTTGCTGCGTCATCCAAGCCAGCTTTATGAGGCACTTTTTGAAGGACTGCTACTTTTTGCAGTTGCAAATTCACTGTTTTTCTTAACTAGAATAAGACTGTATCACGGTGCGTTAACTGGTATTGCAGTTATGTGGTATGGAATAGCACGTTTTTTCGTTGAGTTTTTTCGCGAACCAGACTATCAAATTGGCTATTTGTGGCTTGATTTAACTATGGGGCAGTTGCTTTCTATACCTATGGTTTTGCTAGGAATGCTTGTATATCTAGGCGCATTAAATTTAAAATTTAATACGAAATCTGTCACATAGAGAAAAGGTGAGTTCAATAGAAAAATGTAGCCAGAAGCCCCATATTATGCACAATTGTACGAATTTTCTGCGTTGCAGTAGAATGAATCGGTGGGCTTTGTTGCATCGCTAGCTATGATGGATTAAAGATAAAAAAGGTGGAGAATATCAGTAGCTTATTATTCTGGTATTTATAACAAGAACGGTCAGTGAATACCTAAATTTGAGTAAAAGAAATTTCACTACCACTCACTAATCTGGCTAAAATTCAAGAATTTCAATGCTTTAGCTATTTTCAATAGAATTAAATTTATTAATATAAATAACAAATTACTATTCTTAAATTTGATCAGATTGATTGCAAAAAAACAAGATTTTCAATAAGTTGCTTATAATCCTAATTATAGTTAGCCTTTCATAAGTAGCGATGCAACAAAGCCATCCCAGTGTCAGCTACTTTCATGACACCATTTGCTGTGCAGTTTACCTTCAAAAATGAATGTTCGTACAGCTATGGAATGAATCGCGGTATGACGTAGCTTCGCTATAGGCAATGAAGGAAATATTAACTATACTTCTTTTTACCATTGTTTATATTTCCTATTCACATATATTAATATTTTACTCACTTAAAGTAAGCTAACTACCGTTATTAATATTTTTGTAATAAAAATTGTATATGGTGCATGTAATCAAATTAAGAGGAAGATTGTGGAAATTACGCCATCAATAAAAAAAGAATTGAAGCAAAGTACTCTATATGTTTGCCTAGAAAAATGCAAAAGTGCATTTTGGTTTATCTTTTGGTTTAGTGCGGGAATCAATTTATTAATGTTATTCCTACCACTTTATACCTCTCAAGTGCTTGATCGGGTGATATCGAGCGAAAGTGTATCAACACTAACTATGCTGACAATTATCACTTTATCTGCATTTGCATGTTCTGCAATGCTTGAAACTTGTCGATATTTAGCCATGGCAAAAATAGGTGATTGGATCGATAAAACTGCAACACCAGATCTGATAGTAAGGTCAATCAGGCTAACGTCAGTGCAGAGCTCAACTTCAAGTGGTGAAGCAATACGAGATCTCGGAGTGATAAAAAATTTCATTACAGGAAATAGTATATTCTCACTGTTTGATACTCCATGGTCGTTAATTTACCTTGTTGTGATTTTCATGATACATACCTCCACGGGGTTTATAGCTATTACTGGAATTATTATATTAGTCTCTATGGCAATATGGAATGAACTTGCCACTAAACGAATATTACAAGAAACCAACGAAGAAACTATACGGAATATCAATGCTATAGATGTTGCAACAAGAAATGCAGAAGTGGTTGAAGCTATGGGCATGTCAGAATTCATAGTCTCTGATTGGTGTAAACGAAATGATCAGAACCGAGCAATGCAAATTAAAGCACAAAATCGCTCTAATGTAATTACTGGAATCACTAAGTTTTTGCGCTCAACTCTGCAAATATCAGTGATTGGAACAGGTGCATTACTTGCAATCACAGCTCATAAGACTGCCGGTAGCATCATCGCTGCTTCAATTTTAATGGGTAGAGTATTAGCACCATTTGACGCTGCGGTTCATACTTGGAAGTTTTTAAATCAGGCTAGAATGTCATATGGAAGGCTACAAAGACTTATATTAACATCGCCAAAAAGAGAGCAAACGATGGCTCTACCAGAACCTGAAGGAAAATTGGAATTTGATAGAGTATTTTTTACTCCTTATGGAAGCAATAAGCCGACAGTAAAAGGAATATCATTCATTATAGATCCTGGAGATGTAGTTGGTGTTATTGGTGCAAGTGCTTCTGGTAAATCCACTATCGCAAAATTAACTGTTGGTGTATGGAAGCCAATATCTGGTGTAGTCAGACTAGATGGCGCTGATGTATATACTTGGAATCGAGAAAATTTTGGTAATTATGTTGGCTACTTACCTCAGGATATTGAGTTATTTAACACTAGTGTCAAAGCTAATATTGCTCGCATGAGGCCAGATCCAAATCCTGAAGAAATAATCAAAGCAGCAAAAATTGCAGGAATACATGAACTAATACTAAGCTTACCAAATGGATATGATACAATAATAGGAGGTCCTGGAGGGGTAACGCTCTCTGGCGGCCAAAAACAGCTTCTTGGACTTGCCAGAGCTTTTTACGGTCACACAAAACTTTTAGTACTTGATGAACCAAACGCTAACTTAGATAGCAATGGAGAGGCATGCTTAATTAATGCAATTGGCATTGCAAGAAAACAAAATACTACTACTGTTATCATCACTCACAAGCTACCGTTATTGTCCGTAGTTGATAAGGTGATCCTCATGTCAGATGGTGTCATTTACGCTATGGGACCAAAAGATGAGATTTTGAGCAAATTAGTTGCTCCATCATCAAGTACCACAGAAGATGAGCGCTCTTCAGCAAATGGTTAGTTTACTTACAATAAATTCTGTATCTGAAATAACAACTGTTCCAGAAAAATATATATTTCTTTACCATTAGAAATAATATTACAAGAATAGTAAATAGATTAATAACTCTTATTAATTAAAGTCAATTGGCAGATATAGCTAAAGTGGCTTCAGTTTACCTACAATTTGAAAAATAACAAATTCGTCTTAATGAATTTTCTTAATTTGTTATCTAAATAACTTAATATTAGTGGTAATTTTATAAAAAAATTATAATATAAATAATGTTGCTGCGAAAATTTATAACAATATTTCCCTCTAACGTTTAATGAATTTCAATAAATTGCCTTTTTAATTCTAGATAAGTATATGCTTTGTTAATATGTTTAGTTCAAAATCCAAAAGTAAGTTTATGCTTTCTATTGGAGAAGAAGGCATAATGTTACTATATTTTAAAAATAATACTTTAAATAAAAGGTATTTTGTTAAGGGCAAAAACGATAAAGCAGTTTCCGATTTAATTTCATGTCTTTCGTCAGATAAAAAAGCACCTTTATACCTGGTGCTTAATCATGCAGATCAAAATTACTCGCTACAGTTTATTACAAGGGCAAACAAGATTAGTGCCTATCTATCAGCAAAAACAAAGATGGAGCATTTTTCTCGTAATAATGACATAAGTTCAGTTTTTTTGGTTGAGAAGCCAAACAAATTCAATCAAAACTGGTGCTATCTTCTTGTTTCATCAAAAGCAAAGCATTTAGTAGAATATTGGTTGAATGTGTTTATTGAGATAGGCTCCAACTTTAAGGGAATATTAATGTTTCCTATAGAAATAAGTAATATAACAAAAAAGATTCTACATAAAGATCCTAATAATTGGAAAATTATAGTTGCTGCAACTAAAACGGGAGGCTATAGACAAGTGGTTCTTAAAGAGAATAAAATGGTATTTACGCGCTTAACATCATTTACTAATGATAATTTACCAGGAATTATCGCTGGTGGAATATATCAGGAAGTGCAAGATACTATTCGATCCTTAACTAAGTTTGGGTTTGAAAAAAATAACCCTATCGACCTTTGTATCATAGTGTCAGAAGATATCAAAGCTAGTTTATCAGTCATAAATTTTTCAGAGAACAGTGTGAACATATTAACTCCATATGAGTTAGGCAAACTATTAGGAGCAGAACTAGCTATAAGTGAAAAAGATAACTTTTGCGATACCATAATTTTGTTTCATAGCTTTAAGAATAAATTAGCAGCTATTTTTAATACAAAGGAAACTAAAGAATTTTATCTATTCAATTACCTTTATTTAAACTCTCCTCGAATTTTTCTATACTTCGCCCTGGCTTTAGTTATAACAAACACCCTTTGTTTGCTAAATTTGTATTCAAATTTCAATGTCGCTGATAATTTATCAGCAAAGCAGAACACCTTAAATAACCAATTAACAAAACTTAGCCAAAGCTATAATGTAAAAAAAATAGATGAAATTTATGATTTTATTAATATCAATAATATTTTATCAAAAATAGAATACTCTCCTCTGACACAAGTTAAGTATGTAGAAAAGTTAAAAATACCAGGTATAGAGCTTCGATCATTTGAATGGAATTATAATGAGGCAAAAAGTTATATTACCACAACTTTAAAGTTTAATTTTCAATCCGGTAAAAATATTTCTCATCAATACGAGAAACTACGAAAAAATTTAAACGATAATTTTCGTACCTATGACATTAATATTTCTAGCTTACCTGCTGCTAAAGAGCAAAATCTATCTATTGATGTTGAAATAGGAGAGGCAATGTAGATTAATGACTATCTCTCAATTAAAAAGAAAAGCTACAATTCAGTTTATATCGTATTTGTTATTATCTGTTGGATTAATAGGGTTATTAACATATGTTGTTATCTATAACGAAAAGATTTATAATAAAAACCAAATTGCGATTGATAAAATACGTTCTATTAATTTACAGATTACTGGAATTCAAAAAAAGGAAGTTGTTCTAAATAAAAACCTAGATTTATGGAAAAAAATTTCTTCTTCAAATTTACATAGTAGCAGATACATTGCAAATTTAAATTTCGAGCTTAGCAAGTTATATAAAAAGCACTATATATTAGAACCTGAAATATCAATTTCTATACCCGAAGAAGTTGAGCTCCACAACAAAAGTGAACGCACAAAAGTAATAAAAAGTGAAGTGGTCCTAAATTTAAGCTCAATCAGCGATAAGCATATTTTTTTATTTCTACAGTCTATTCCAAATCTGCCCGGTTATGTTATGATCAAATCTCTTATTTTAAATAAGCAGAGAAATATTGATGCTGCAACTATGAATCAGATTTTGAATGGTAATATGATAGAGATAGTGAGAGCTAATATAGTCTTTGATTGGTATACTATATTAAGTAGATAAGGTGATGAACATAAAGCTGTTTTTTATTTTTACGCTACTCATTTCCAATGTTAATGCATATTGCAGTTGTGAAGATATCATAGAAAGCATAGAAATTTGTAAGGAGTATTCTTGCCGACAATATATTGGCAATGAAGATTTTATTGAGCATAAAATATTAGGATTAAATAGTGGAAATTTATGCGTATATATAGAAAAACAAGGTAATGATGAAATGGTTTGTCATCATTCTCAGTATGGAATGATGATAGAAAAAAGATATTTTGAAAGTATTCTTAAAGTTGGCAATCAAGAAATCGACGATTTTATTGATATAGCAAATTTGCGTGCAAAAGAGTGTTTCTTTATCAACAATCAAAAACTAAGCTATACAGATCGGGACGATATAATAAGAGAAGCAGTGGAAAGTGACTTTGACGTTTTGTCACAATATAGTAACGTAAAAAGCATTTTTTTTGATGAAGAGCCAGTTAATAAAATGGTTCATGAAATGGAAAAGTTCAATTTATGGTCTTCAAAAGCTGCGAAAGAGGAGAATTTCAACTGTAAGGTAGTGAGTTTAGACTCAATTTTATATCTTTCTCCCGATACATGGAAAATATGGGTAAATGGAAAACTGTTTATAAATACTAAGGATTTAAAAGTGCACTCAGTCACTGAAAATTATGTAACTTTTGTATGGACCGTAGATCAAAAAGCAATAAAAAAGCATGCGAATGATTCTCAAAATGTATATTTTGGATATGGGAGTATTATGTTTACGCTTTATCCAAAACAAAAATTTGACTTGGATGGCTTATCTATTAAATAACTTAAATATATATGCGCTTGTAGCTCAGTTGGATAGAGCGTTGCCCTCCGGAGGCAAAGGCCGTGGGTTCGAATCCCTCCAAGCGCACTTTTAATTAAATTTGACAATAGTATTTTCACATAAGATAATAAAAGGATTTATTTAGAGCATAATTATGTCTGGTGGTACCATAAACAAAGTCATACTAGTTGGTAATTTAGGAAAAGATCCTGAAATTAGGACTACACAAAATGGAAAAGAAATGGCAAGTTTTTCAATAGCCACGTCTGAAAGTTGGACTGACAAACTTTCCGGTATGCGCTCTGAAAAGACAGAATGGCATAATATCGTAATTTTTAGTGAAGGATTAGTAAAAATCGTCAAAGATTTTGCACGCAAAGGCAGTAAAGTTTATGTTGAAGGTTCTTTGAGAACTAGAAAATGGACTGACCAAAACGGTGGTGAAAGATACACAACAGAGGTGGTTCTATATAATTTTAATAGCGCTCTTACTCTCTTGGATTCACGAAATAGTGCGCCAAATTCTGATTACAAGCCAAGTGAATACAAACAAGGTGAAACAGAACAAAAAGATAAACACGAAAGTTTTGACAACGATATAAAAGATGAACTACTCGATGATGAAATACCATTTTAACAATTTAAATTGAAATCTACATTTTTATGGACTGCTTGTGTTACTCCTTTTAATTGCAATGGAGATAGCATAGATTATAGCAGTTTGCAGCGTTTACTGACAATGCAAGTTAAAGCTGAAAATGGCGTAGTGTTGCTGGGTAGCACAGGTGAGAGCCTATCGCTTACTGATTCTGAAAAGCGTACATTAGTTGAATTCGTATGTAAGCTAAAATTAAATACGAAAATTATAATTGGCGTACCAGGAGTGAATCTATATCAGACTCTTGAATGGCTTGATTTTTGCAAGGGTATGCCTATTCATGGCTATCTAATGACAACTCCCATTTATGCAAAGCCCGGAATTATGGGGCAGACTTTATGGTTTGAAAAGCTGCTTGAGAAAGCACATGTGCCGGTTATGTTTTACAATATTCCATCAAGAGCAGGAATAAATCTTCACGCTGAAACTGTACGCAACTTATCCAGCCACGAAAAATTTTGGGCTATCAAAGATTCAAGTGGCACTGTTGATACTTTAACTCAGTATAAGAAAGTTGCACCAAATATTGAGGTCTTTTGCGGAGATGATAATATGATATCCGATATGGCCGCTTATGGTGCAGCTGGCCTGGTTTCCGTTGCTGCCAATGTTTGGCCACGCATAGCGCATGAATACGTTAAGAAGTGCCTCAATGGCAGGAACCCTCAGGCAGATATCTGGCAACAGGCTTGCGAAGCGTTATTTACTGCCAGCAACCCAATACCCACTAAAGCACTTTTGCATGATATTGGGCTCATAGAACATCAAACTGTCCGCCTACCACTCAGCACAGAAGACTTGCCTTCTGTTGAAAAATTGAGGCAAGTCAATAAAATGATTCTTGGATGGAAAGAATTGGCTACTCTCTAAATAGTCTTGCAACTTTGATTTAATATACAATCCAAGTGTCATTTGAACACTCCCAAACTTATCACTTTATGCCACTGGTCTTCATCTAAAATTTCTACACCTAATTCCACTGCCTTTTTATATTTGGATCCTGGTTTTTCTCCTGCAATTAGGTAGTCAGTTTTAGCAGAAAGATGTGAGCTGACCTTTGCTCCTAGAGTTTTGGCTCTTACTTTTGCCTCTCCTCTACTCATAGCAAGTAGCTTACCAGTAAACACTATAATTTTATTATTTAAAACAGAGTTACTAGAGTTGGAGCTCACAGGAAGAATTTGAAGACAAGCAGTAAGATCATTTAACATTTTGATGTTATGTTCCTTAGAAAAAAATGATTCCAAAGATTCAGCCACTTTTTTTCCTATGCCGTCTATACCCACTAGCTCAGTATTATCTGATGACAGTTCAATCATCGAATTATACCAATTATCATAAGAAACATAATAATCTGCAAGCAATTCTGCTGCAACTTGGCCAATAAATCTAATACCTAAAGAAAATATAAACCTATCTAGAGTTATTACCCTTCTGCTTTGTATAGCATTTAATAAATGAGCTATTGATTTCTTGCCCCAACCAGACTGTTCTTCCAGATTAAATTCATCCAATCTTTCTTCTAAAGTAAAAATATCGGGAATTTGTTTTATCAGACCAAGGTCGTAAAAAAACTCTATCTGCTTATCACCAAGGCCAACAATGTCAAATGCATCTTTCGATACAAAATGCTTTAGTTTTTCTATTATTTGAGCTTTACAGGCAAATTCCTCAGGACATCTTACTGCAGCCTCTCCCTCAACCTGACGTACTTTACTACCACATTCAGGGCATACTTCAGGAAACACAAATTCAGGTGTATTTGGAAGACGAGAATCTCTGCTTACTTCAACGATCTGGGGAATTACATCCCCTGCCCTTTTGATTGTTACAATATCTCCCTCTCTTATGTCTTTACGTTTTATCTCATCTTGGTTATGCAGACTTGCTCTACTAACTAGCACCCCACCAATATTAACTGGCACTAAATCTGCAACTGGAGTTAAAACCCCTGTTCTGCCCACCTGTATAAATATTTTATTTAACTTTGTTTTTGCATAAACCGCAGAAAACTTGTATGCAAGTGCTGAGCGCGGTGCTTTGTGAGTATTCCCTAGACGATTTTGTAGTACCAAATCATTTACTTTATAGACTATTCCATCAATATCATAATCCAAGTTATAGCGACAGTTATAGACCTCGTTATAGAACTTCAGCATTCCATCTAAACTACTCGTTAAGGACTGATGCTCATTTACGCAAAAACCAAGTGCCTCAAGCTTATTTAGTACCTCACTTTGACTTTTCTCTGCTCCACCAATCAAAGAATAAGCAAAATATCTAAGAGGTCTGCTTGCTGTAATGTTTGCATCCAATTGCTTTAGAGAACCAGCGGCTGCATTTCGAGGATTGGCAAATTCATCGTTTTCATTTAACTTTAAAAAGTCGCTGTTACTGATGTATATTTCACCTCTTACTTCTAGTCTTCCTTGCACACCTTGCAAAAACTTAGGAAAGCCTTTTATTGTTGCAACATTGTGAGTGACATCTTCCCCTACAAAACCATCACCTCGAGTTGCAGCTTTAACAAATCTTCCATCCTCATAAATTGCAGAAAACGACAACCCATCAATTTTTGGTTCACATAATATCTCTATTTTGTCCTCAATTAAAAACCTCTTTATTTTAGACAAAAATTTCTCTACACCTTGTTCATCATAAGCATTCTCAAGGGAAAGCATAGGTTCTTGATGTTCCACCTTAGAAAACCTCTCATCAGGTGGAGCACCAACACTATCTTGTGTTGCATAAGCTTCTGGAAGTTGTGCCTCTATTTCAGCTAACTTTTTCTTCAGTTCATCATATTCAGCATCACTTATTTCTGGCTTATTTTTTTGGTGATACAAAACATTATGATAATTTATTTGATCTTGCAGTTTTTCTCTCATCTTTTCTAAGTTAGTCATGATATCAATATAATGCTGCATTAGCATTTGTCGTCAAGTTGTGAATTTTCTTGAATTTATCATATGGTCTTAATCCATCAAATATCAAAGGTACCACAATGCTATAGCCATACTTATTCTTTTCTTGCTCAATTGTATTAGCAGATCTCGCTTGCTCTAGCCATATATTTATATAAAATTAAAATAAATTAGAGTAAACAATATTGCTATTTAAATGTTAACAAGATTCGCTCCAAGCCCAACTGGCTACCTCCACGTAGGAAACGTACGAACTGCCTTGGTTTGTTGGATGTACACACGCAATCAAAATGGAAAATTTTTACTCCGTTTTGATGATACTGACCTTCAGCGTTCAGATGTCAAATATATAAATAATATCATAGAAGACCTAAAATGGATTGGTATCGATTGGGATGCAAGTTTCAAGCAATCAGAGCGCTTTGAGCGTTACAATGAGGTGTTTTTGCAGTTAATAAAAGAAGGGCATATTTATGCATGCTATGAAACAAGAGAAGAGTTAGACATTAAACGAAAATTGCAGTTAAAACAAGGACTTCCCCCTGTATATGACAGAAGCGCGTTACTTCTAACTGAGCAAGAGAAAATTAGTTATGAGCAAGAAGGAAGAAGACCACATTTTAGATTTAAGTTGGATAGAAATGAGGTTGTTAAATGGAATGATGAAGTTAAAGGTGAAATAAATATTGCAACCAGTAGCATAAGTGACCCTGTGGTAAAAAGAGAAGATGGAATTTACACATACATGTTACCTTCTGTTATTGATGATGTTGACTTTAATGTAACCCATGTTGTACGCGGGGAAGATCATGTAACTAATACCGCAGTTCAGCTCCAAATGATTAAAGCATTAAAAGCGAAAATCCCTACATTTGCTCACCTTTCTCTGCTACATTTTGATGATAGCAAGATATCCAAGCGAGCCGGCGTGCTAGATATCAAATCTATAAAAGAAGATGAAATTGAACCGATGGCACTAGTTAGTTATTTAGTGAAGCTCGGAACATCCAATCCAATTGAAGCTTGCGCCTGTATGCAATCTTTGATTGATTCATTTAATATTAAAAAATTTAGCTCAGCATGTACGCAATTTAGCTTGAGTGAAGCATACAAGCTAAATAGCAAAGTGCTGCAACAAATGCCATTTGAAATTATACAAGAACGTTTAAATCAAATTGGAGTGGACTCCTCAGAGTTTTGGTATTTTATAAAGAACAATATAGAAAGGTTTTCTGAGGTGGCCAAGTGGTGGAAAATATGCAAATCCGATATAGAGCCTGTGATTCTTGATAAGGAGCTTATAAAAATCGCGCTCAATACATTGCCTCAAGACGATTATAATGAAAACACATTATCAGAGTGGGTCACAACTATTCGGCACACAGTAGATATAAAGGCAAAAGACCTATTTATGCAGTTGCGCTTAGCTTTAACAGGAACAGAAACAGGACCAGAGCTCGCTAAATTATTAATTTTTATCGGCAAAGAAAATATCATTGCAAGGTTAAAAGAAAAGTGAAAACTAAAGAATTATAGCTAATGCAATCCCTACGTCATACCGCGATTCATTCGCGGTATCCCTTAGCCGCTAACAAGCAGCGGGATGACGAGCTTATCGTCACGCCGCCACGAACCGTCATACCGCGATTCATTCGCGGTATCTCTTAACATAGATCCCTTACTTAACCGTCATACCTTAACATAGATCCCGCTAACACGTAGCGGGATGACGAGCTTATCGTCACGCCGCCACGAACCGTCATACCGCCGCGGCGCTAACAAGAGATCCCGCTAACAAGCAGCGGGATGACGGTTGTCGTTTAGCCATAAACATTAAGAAATTTACCAAATGAAAAAAAAGGCAAAAGAAGCCCCGTGGTTATTATCCGCTTTAAAATATTGGCGTTTTTTATGTTTTAAACGCTTGACAAGCGAGATTCAGCCGCTTTTAATTGCAACTAACTTACGCTGCAAATGTTTAAGAAATTTACTAAGCAGAAAAAAAGACAAAGAATCCCCGAGTTAGCTAGTCTTTTACTATCTCTGTCGAGTATTGGCATTTTTTGATGTCTTGTAACGCTTTATAAGCGCGTTCAGCTTATTTAGATAAAAATCTAGATGTAGATGAAGTTTTGTAAAGACATACAGTATCTATATACTGCAAAAAATTGAACATAAGACGCCGATACATTAAGTAATCCTTACCTTTTAATCTGCAGATTGGCGAAAGCAAATACAATAGCTTCACTATCATGATAAGGGAGCTGGCGGAGTTTGTCAAGTAAGTTTTTGTATTTTAATTTTAGAATTTTATAGGCTTTTGTTCTCATGAAAATTATGTTCTCATGAGTAAATTAATGTTATCCTTTTTTGTTGATCTAAAGTTTCTTATGTTCATACACTTACGTGTTCATAGTGTTTATTCGCTGCTTGAAAGCTCGGTTAAAATTGAGGAGCTGATCGGCCTTTGTTTGCGAAATAAAATGCCAGCGGTTGCAATTACTGATTCAGGTAATTTATTTGGTTCACTTGAGTTTGCAGAATATGCGGCAAGTAGGGGAATACAGCTAATAATAGGATGCAATATTATAGTTAAACATTCAGAACAAAATTTACCTATATTATTGCTTGCAAAAAATGAGCAAGGGTACACTAATTTAGTCACTTTGGTGAGTGAGTCTTTTAGAAAGCGCAAGAATAACAGCGATATTCCTTACGTTGATTTTGATGAGCTATTGAATTTAAGTACGGGTCTGATCGCTTTAACCGGTGGATGTTTGGCTCAACTATTGTTGGGGCAAGATAAAGAAACGGTTGAAAAACTGCTTTCAGCATTCAATGGTCATTTATATGTTGAATTGCAGCGTCATGGGTTGAATAAAGAGCTAGAGCTTGAAGAAGCTTTGATAGACTTTGCTTATCAGCGCAATATACCACTAGTTGCAACGAACGATGTATTTTTTCCAAATAGGTCTGACTATGAGGCTTATGATATATTAACGTGTATATCGGAGGGGAGTTATGCCCTGGAGAATAACAGAAAGAAGTTAACTACCGAGCATTACTTCAAATCTGTGGCAGAAATGGAGGAGCTGTTCAGCGACATTCCCGAAGCAATTCATAACACTTTAGTGATAGCTAAGCGGTGCTCTTACATGCCAAGAAGCAGGCAGCCTATTTTGCCTAAATTTCCTTGTCGAGAAAATAAAACTGAGAATGAAGAACTGAGGGAGCAGGCAGTTGCAGGATTAGAATTCCGTATTGCGAATGAGACAGACATAGACCTTAAACAATACTACGATCGGCTGAATTACGAACTGAGTGTGATAACTTCGATGAACTACGCTGGCTACTTTTTGATAGTTTCTGATTTCATTCGTTGGAGCAAAGCAAATGGCATTCCAGTTGGTCCAGGAAGAGGCTCTGGTGCAGGCTCAATTGTTGCTTGGGGCTTACAGATTACAGACCTTGATCCAATAAAGTTTGGCCTAATATTTGAAAGATTTTTGAATCCTGATCGTATATCGATGCCTGACTTTGATATTGATTTTTGCCAGGAAAAAAGAGACCTGGTTATTGATTATGTTCAGAAAAAGTACGGTTATGTTGCTCAAATAATCACTTTTGGAAAATTGCAAGCAAGGGCAGTATTGCGTGACGTTGGAAGGGTATTGCAGATGCCTTACTCTCAAGTGGATAAAATATCTAAAATGGTTCCATTTAATCCAGTAAATCCTGTAACTTTATCACAAGCGATAGAGTTTGATCAAAATCTGCAGAAAGAACGGGATAGTGATGAGGTAATTGCAAAGCTTCTTGATATATCTCTTAAGCTTGAAGGAATATATCGTCACGTTTCAACTCATGCTGCTGGAATTGTAATATGTGATCAAAAGTTGGAAAATTTTGTTCCTGTGTACTACGATCCAAATTCGGCTCTGCCAATCACTCAATACAGCATGAAATATGTGGAGAAAGCTGGGCTAATAAAATTTGATTTTCTTGGACTTGGTACGCTAACGCTAATAGATCATGTGTGTCGTTTAATTAATCGTGATGGAAAAAAGATCGATATTTCTTCGGTTCCTTTTAATGACCAAAAAACCTATGAGATGCTCTCAAGCGGTGATTCAATTGGAGTGTTCCAGCTTGAAAGTTCGGGAATGAGAGAAGCTTTAATTAAACTAAAACCGGACTGCATTGAGGACATCATCGCTTTAATCTCCCTTTATCGTCCAGGACCTATGGATAACATTCCAACTTATGTTGCAAGAAAACACGGACTTGAAAAGCCAGATTATATTCATCCGTTACTTGAGGAAGTATTAAAAGAGACATTTGGGGTAATAATTTACCAAGAACAAGTGATGGAAATAGCCCGTATTCTTTCCGGGTATAGCTTAGCGGAAGCAGATCTGCTGAGACGTGCCATGGGTAAGAAAATCAAGGAAGAGATGGATAAACAACGTGAACTTTTCATCCAAGGGGCAACGAAGAATGGCGTTGATTATGACAGGGCAAGTTACATCTTTGACCTTGTTGCAAAATTTGCTGGTTATGGGTTCAATAAATCTCACGCAGCCGCATATGCGGTTATATCTTATCAAACGGCTTACCTTAAAGCTAATTATCCATTAGAATTTTTTACAGCACTAATGAATCTGAATATTGATGATAGAGATAAACTGAATTTATTTTATCATGCAGCAAAGTTTAGTGGCGTTACCGTTCTTTCACCTGATATAAACAAGTCTCAAGCTGAATTCTCAATAGAGGATGAACGCATACGTTATGGTATTGCTGCCTTGAGGAATGTTGGTTTTTCTATAGCGGAAGGAATAGTGAACGTACGTTCAAGCGCTTGTAAGGACATATGGGAATTCATTCAAAATTCAGGTCATATAATAAATAAGAGAGCGCTAGAAAGCCTGATTAAATCCGGAGCATTCGATAGCGTGCATAAGAACAGAAAGCAGCTATATGAGTCAATGGACACGCTGATTTACTTTGCAAATAAAAACAAACAGGATAGAGAATCAAGTCAAGCTGCTTTGTTTGGTAGTCTTGATGTCCTCAAACCGAAACTTGAGAATGTGGAAGATTTTGATGAAGAGGAAAAATTAGAACATGAGTTATTTTCACTAGGATTTTATTTAACTAATCATCCGCTTGAAAAATTTAGAACTCTTCTGGAAAAGTTAAATATTGGGTTTATCGGAGAAAATAGAACAGCAAAAACTGCTGGGGTAATATTAAATGCACGTATGAGAACTTCAGAGCGTGGAAGGTTTGTTATCCTCACACTTTCTGATCCCCATAACGTTTCTGAAATAGCATTCTATAATAATGAAATAATAGAAGAAAAAAGAGATTTATTTTCACCAGGAACGTTTGTGATAATTGATCTTGAAGCTTCGGAAAATACAACAAGATTAGCAGGCAAGGATATATCTGAGTTTACAAAAAGAGTCACTTCTACAATAAAAGAATTAGTTCTCACCACTGAGTGCACGGATTCGCAAAAAGCCGCTATGGAATTAAACACAATATTGAAAGATGAAGGCAGAACCAAAATAATGCTAAAACTTCTTCTCGAAAAACATAAAGTGAGCATCTTATTACCAGGTGCATACTCAATTGCTCCTCAAGTAATTTATGAAATATCTAATTTAAGCTGGATTAAAGGCGTAGAAATTAATACAAATAACTTGCTTATATAAAAAAGCTTTATATAATGAAATATTTAATCGGTATTAAAGGAAGATATAGTGAATCTTTATGAATTTACTTTTATAGCACAACAAGGATTGTTACAGCAAGAAGTAGAGGAGATGGTCCAAGAGCTAGCTGTTTCATTGAAAAATATTAAAGCAGATATTATGTTCCAGCAAATCAGGGATATTCTGAAAAAAGGAAATGACAAGCTTACAAAACAAGAGTTAGAAGTGCGTGCTGAGGACATTAAAGAAAGTCTAGTTGCTTACTCTGATTTCTTGGAAGATCTTACAAAAATTTTATGGGTTGAATTAGAAGAAGATCTTTCAAATTTGAAAGAAGTGAAGTCAAAAATCGATAAAGAGTTGAAAGATGACCTAAAAGATTTAGGAATAACGCAAGATTTTACAAAATTTCTAGGAGGCAGTACTAAAAGTGCGTTTATCCATAACGCAGTAAATGCTTTGAAGAGAAATATTTCAGAACATCTAATAAAGATTTTTCAAGATATTTTGAAAGATTTTAGAATAAACGGTCCAACTCAATCGAGCAAAGCGTTGGAAATGCTTTTGAAAAACATTGAAGCATCAGGATTAATCAAGTATGAACATTGGGGTCTTTTGGATTTTGCATATCACAAAAATAAAATGAAGAGCGGTCATTATTGTATAATGTGCATAAGTTCTACTGCAAGCATTCTGGATGAATTTATGCGTAGAATGAAACTTAATGAGAACGTTATTCGCCACTTTCCTGTGCAGGTTGATAAAATTTTTGAAGGTAAATCTCATATGATGAATAAACAAATTGAGGAGCAAAGCGCATAATGATGAAAAGACGAAATAGTTTTAATAATTCTTACGTATCTGTAAATAATAGGACTGGCTTTAGGCGTTCTAAAGTTTGCCCTCTTGCTGCATCTAAAGATGAAGACATAGATTATAAGAATATAGATTTATTATCCAAGTTTACCTCTGACTATGGTAGGATATTACCTAGAAGATTAACAGGCGTATGTGCAAAAAAACAAAGGAAGTTACGCTTAGCGATCATAAGGGCACGTTTTTTAGCTCTTATTCCTTACTGTACTAAAAAAGTTTAGGTAATTTATGTTGATAATTTTAAAGGAAAATATAAGGACTTTAGGTAAGCTTGGTGAAGTTGTCAAAGTTAAACCAGGTTATGCACGTAATTTTCTTTTTCCACAAAGAAAAGCGGTGAAAGCTACCAAGGAAAATTTAACAAAGCTAGAGGAGCAACGTTTATTACTGGAAGAAGAGAATATAAAAAGATTAAATGTAGCAAAAGAGCTTGCATTGTCACTACATGATAAGTTTGTGGTATTGATAAAGCAAGCTTCAGAGGATGGTAAAATTTTTGGTTCTGTAACAACACGTGAAATTGCGAAAATTTTACTACAAGAAGGACATGTGATAGATCACCGTAGTTTATCTTTTGGTGGAGTAAGCATCAAAAACTTGGGTGAATACCAAGTAAACGTAGAATTACATAGTGAAGTAGTAGTACCAATTACTATATACGTCGTGAAATCCGAAACAGATGCAAATGAGCTAAGGCAAGTAAAATTGCAAAATCAGAAGTCTGAGCAACAAGAGGCAGAGCAAGATGCGAATAAAGAAGCTACTGATGGTGATGATAGCTGATCAAAGATGATCCCTTGTTATAGTCGTAAAGAAATGTCTGCCATGGCTAAGCTGGTGTCATCCCAGTGCTTCCCTCATGTCATCCCAGTGCGTGACACTGGGATCCAGTTTATTTCATCATGGACATTATTTTATGCTTCTAGAATCCGTTGTCCATTGAATAATTTGCAAATACTTTTATACCTGGATTCCAGTGTCACGCACTGGAATGACACCATTATTGGAATAAATCAAAAATGATTCCCCGCTATAGCAGAAAAGAAATGTCTTCCATTTGGGAGGAAAATAATAAATTTAATATATGGCTTAAAATAGAAAAATTAGCGTGTGAAGCTCAAGCAAAGTTAGGAGTGATTCCGAATAATATTGCTGAGAACCTCTCTGGTGCTATTGAATTTGATGTTGAATGTATCAACGAAATTGAATCCATTGTAAAACATGATGTTATAGCTTTTCTGACATATATTGCTAAAAAAGCGGGAGTTGATGTTCGTTATCTTCATTATGGAATGACAAGTTCTGATGTTTTGGATACATGCCTTGCGGTGCAACTGAAAGAGTCCTGTGATATTTTGCTCGAGAATCTAAAAAATTTACTTGCAGCATTGAAAAAAAAAGCTGAGGACTATAAAGATATTGTTTGTGTTGGACGCAGTCACGGAATGCATGCAGAACCAACAACTCTTGGAATAAAATTTGCCAGATTTTATGCTGAATTTAAACGCAATTATCAGAGATTAATTAGCGCGCAAAAAGAAATCTCAATTTGTAAAATATCAGGTGCGGTAGGCAATTTTGCAAATGTTGATCCGTTTGTTGAAGAGTATGTAGCGAAAGAAATGGGACTCATACCTGAAACCATATCATCTCAAATCATTCCTCGTGATAGACATGCCATGTTCTTTTCAGTTTTGGGAGTGATTGCAAGCTCAATAGAAAATATTGCAATTGAAATTCGTCATTTGCAAAGAACTGAAATCGGCGAAATTTCTGAGCATTTTTCCACTGGGCAAAAGGGGAGTTCTGCTATGCCACACAAATGTAATCCTATTTTAAGTGAAAATCTGACTGGACTCTCACGTTTAATACGCAGTTATGTTTTTCCTGCGTTAGAAAATGTTGCATTGTGGCACGAACGTGATATATCACACTCATCTGTGGAAAGATGCATTGCTCCTGATGCTTGTATAACAATGGATTTTGCTTTAGTGCGATTAACAGATTTGATAGATAAATTGGTGATCAATAAGGAAAACATTGAAAAGAACTTAAATTCTTCAAAAGGTTTAGTTTTCTCACAGCGTGTATTGCTTGAGTTAGTAAATAGTGGTTTGGCGAGGGAAGAGGCGTATAAAATTGTTCAGAGCAATGCAATGAAAGTGAAACAAAACAACAGTGATTTTCTGGCCGAATTGAAACAAGATAAACCCTTACTTAAGGTTATTAACTCGGAAAAACTTGAATCTTTGTTTGATTTGAAGTATTATACGAAACATATAGATCATGTGTATAATAAGGTTTTTAATTAGGCTGAGTAGCTCAGTTGGTAGAGCAGGAGGATCATAATCTCTTGGTCGGGGGTTCGAGTCCCTCCTCAGCCACTCGAACTAAACTATGTTTAGCAAAGCAGTGCTATTGGTGAAACCCAGTGTCAGTTACTTGGAATGAGTTGTATATCCACTCAGGTGAGGAGACAATGGATAAGAGATTGTGAAAAGGGTTTAGCTTTTGGCCTATGATCTCTTTAAATGACAGAATTTCACTACAAAACTTAACTTTCTTCTATGCAGTTAGCTAAGTCAAGAAAGGTGAATCTATCTCTTGTTGCAAACGCAAGATCGACCACTTTACAATATTGTTCTTTATTCCAATTGAGGTGCTCTGGTAAGTGTGGAATTGATAGATCTTCAAATATTTTTTGCAGGTGTTTTGCAGGTAGTAAATTTTGCTTAATTAAACTGGAAATATTATGCCATTCTTTACAAATAATCTCTTGGATTTTTTGCTGCATAATTTGCTTCTGTTCAAAAGTTCTTACAAATTCGATATTATCAAAGCACTGAGTTATATGTTTTACATCTAAAGTGGTCGGTTTGATAATCGGGTTTTGTATTGATAATATCTTTTCCTGCAAATTAGCCATGGTAATCGTCGTAACAGCAATTTTTTCGCCATGTAGTAAGGAATGATCTCTTGTTACCATTTCCATTGCGTGAGCTATCATATGCTCTCCTTGGCTTGCAGAATAGCTGCCTTTTGATATTACCATTCCAAGTCCTGAAATTAGTAGAACTTCCATAAGTAATAGGACCACTTTTCTACTTCTTTTAGTAAGCGCCGTATACTCTCTTAGCAAAATTTGCTCCAAATCGCGAACAAGTGTAAAAGGTAATTCATTGTATTCTGTGCCAAGCAACAAATGAGATAGTAGCCAGTCAGCCTGAACTGTTGAACGACAAATGAAATCTGCAAATCCGCTTAATGTGAGACGCAGTGGTGCATTGGCAAGTATGTCTATATCTATATATACTGCTCTTGGAAGATGTGCTTTGAACGATTTTTTATATCCATTTACTAATATTGAAGCATTTGCAGAGGTATATCCATTCATAGAAGCGGCTGTTGGGAACGATATATAATCTTTTTTCTCGAGGTAGCTTGCATATTTGCAGATATCGTTAACAGTGCCGCTACCAAATGCAACTATTAAGTCACTGTCTTTTGCTTTGTTTCTAACTAGATTTACGGTTTCAAGAGAGGCAGCTCTGCTTGGTGTCATTTCTCTACCTGATGTCATCCCAGCGCGTGACACTGGAATGGCAGGTGGAGCTGGAATAATTAAGTTAGGAATTTTATTAAGTACGTTTTTGTTTAAAAGTTTTGCTGTATTTTTATCTGCAACTAGAAAGACGTCATTTCCGTGTCGTGTGCATATTTCATAGATATCATCAGCAAGGTAGTAATCTGTTATTACTTCCCTTAGAAAAGTTTGTTCGGTTTGATGTAATATTTGTTTTAAATAGTGCATAGAGTGTTTACAATATAGCAGTATAAGTATTTTAAGATTGACATGAAAATTGACCCTGTAGAGCTAACTAGGAAATTGATCTCTTTTGAGAGTATAACACCAGAAGACAGCGGGGCAATAGAGTATATAGCAACAATCTTCAAGAAGAGCGGCTTTGATTGTGAGATTTTAGAATTTGGTGATAAAGTTAAAAATCTTTATGCGAAATATATAAATGGAGTACCAAATTTGTGCTTTGCTGGGCACGTTGATGTTGTACCACCGGGTCAGTTAAAAGATTGGGCGTTTGGTCCATTTAATCCAGAAGTGAGGGATGGAATGCTATATGGAAGAGGGGCCGCTGATATGAAAAGCGGAGTAGCTGCATTTATTGCTGCTATGGTAAATTTGATTGCAGAGAAGTTTCAATTTAATGGTTCGATAAGTGCATTGATTACCAGTGCTGAAGAAAGCATGGAAGAATATGGAACAAAGGCAGTTTTGGAATGGATGAAAAGTAAGCAAAAAAAGGTGGATTTCTGTGTGGTTGCTGAACCAACCAGTAGTGAGAAATTAGGTGATACCATAAAAATAGGCAGAAGAGGTTCTGTAACATTTGAATTAATTTGCCATGGAAAACAAGGGCACGTTGCCTACCCAGACCTAGCAGATAATCCAATATATAAGGTAATATCGATATTGAGTAAGATAAAAAATGCTACTTTTGATCGTGGTAATAAATATTTTCAGCCTTCACATTGCGAAGTTACTACTATCGATGTTGGAAATAATACTAGCAATCTAATACCTGGTTCAGCAACTACATGTTTTAACATTCGATATAACAATGAACAAACACCGGGTGGCCTATATAAGCTGATTGATGAAATATGCTCTAGTGTAACTAACGATTATAAGCTTTCTATGCATAGCAGCAGGGACGTTTTCCTCTCTACTCCCGATAGGAATACTGATATTATGCTTGATGCAATAAGTAAGGTTACCAACATTGATGCTATACTTAGCACAAGTGGTGGCACATCTGACGCTGCGTTTATCAAAGATGTTTGTCCAGTGATTGAATTTGGTATAATCAACAAAACTGCACATCAGATAAACGAATGCGTATCAGTAAACGATATACACAAGTTAACAGCTATATATAAGGAATTTATAGAAAATTATTTCAATCCCACTAATAAAATATTGAATCAGGTCAACGTAGTTAGTAATATATCTAGTGGTCCATTGTTAGCTTAGATGTAATCAGATCTCTTGCATAACTGTTGTTTGAATAATAACTTGTATCATTCCAGCAAAATGTGTCAAGTAAGTTTTTTCGTTTCTATAGCTACTTGGATGACAAAAAAAGAAATACTAGACTTTATACCTTTTGCACTCAAATTCACATAAATCATGAATTATGCACGTTTCACACGAAGGTTTCTGTGCTTTGCAAACATATCTACCATGCAAAACTAGCCAATGATGAGCATAAAGCAGGTATTTTTTGGGAACCACATTTAAAAGAGATTGTTCTGTTTTAAACACATCTTTTTCTTTCACAAGCCCGATTCTATTGCTCACTCTAAAAACGTGAGTATCAACTGCCAATGTTGGAATGCCAAGCCCCGAATTTAAGAACACATTAGCGCTCTTTCTTCCCACTCCCGGCAAAGACACCAAATCATCGAAATCAGTAGGCACTTTGCTATTGTACCTCTCAATCAATATTTTGCTGAGCCCGATTATGTTTTTTGCTTTGGAATTATATAAACCAATACTGCTTATGCATTTTCTTAGCTCACTCTGCCCAAAACTCAGCATTTTTTCTGGCGTATCAGTGATACTAAATAGCTCCTTTGTAATTTTATTAACGCTTATATCAGTTGTTCGCGCTGATAGAACTATCGCAACTAATAACGTAAAATCATTGGTATAATTCAGCTCTATTTTTGGTGCAGGATTTGATTGCTTGAATTTTTCAAATATCAGTTCTACTTTTTTTGAGTCCATGCATAGAGCTAAAAGCTTATACTACACTGGTTGCTGTGCAAATTCAATTCCTTTAGGCTTAGATAGTCCTTCAGCATTAACATCAGACATATCAGTTTTTACCTCATCAAAATTCCTCTCAGCAAATTCGCTTGCCACTTCCGCAAAACACTTTTTAATAAGAGGCATAACAATTGGCATTAACAGTTTTCGTGGATCATACCATCCTAACAGGTCAGTTTCCTTTTGTACCCTATCTCTTGGATCCTCTTCTAGTAAATCTTTTGTGTGCTTTTCAGCATATATTTCACAGCCTTTTGAGAAAACAGGAGCTAACATTTCAATTAATACTGCCAATAACAATAGTGAACCAAGTATGGTTCCACCAACAGTTAATCTATTAGCAATGAAATTTGTTGTAAGTAGATAAACAGAAAAAGCAGCTAAAGGATAGTTGATAAGAAGCTTACTGCCTAGCGCGATATAGTTCATTTTACTTATGAATTCATCAGTGGAAATTTCTGAATTTTTATACTTTTCCATATAATAATTCACTAATAAACCAAAGGCTCTACTAATAGCGATGTTAAATGCTATGATCCACCATGAAAAATAGCAACCTATAGTAACTGTAGTTAACAGGCCTAAGGGTAGAACACTACGAGTCCGAATAAATAGTAAGGCATTTTTACGTTCTATAAATCTTAACGCTAATTCTTTTTTATCCTCATCTACTAGGTTCTTTTTTTCCTTTAGAGGAGAAATATAAAGAAATAGCCGTATACTAGGTTTTGATAAGCGTTTATTAAGCTCGCCAGGGTCTGACGGCCTAAAAAAACTGCCATAAATATCTCCTGAAAAACAGTATTCCACATCCTCTTCAAACGCACTATCATTCTTTTTTAATATAGAAGTCAATTCATCAAAATCTTTACCTATAGCTTCTTCACCAATCCCTAGTGTATCGAACAGCTTCTTTCTATAATGAAATTCACGTGCTGTTAAACGTCCATTACTTTCAGCACCAACACTGACTTTAACACAAGGATTTCCTGACTCTAAAGGTTCAATGTACTTTTTTAGCTCTTGATAAGCTTTATAAATCTGATCAAATCTATTTTTGTCTCCACCTTTGTCAGGATGGTTTACAAGTATCAATTTATTATATTGTTTTTTCAGAAACTTGCTAAGAGCTTGATAATCCTTACCTACAATTTGTTCAGCTTTTATCTCTAGTACGTTAAACAGATCATTATTATCATAAAACTCCTGACCAGTTAACTTAAAATGTTGACTCATTACTACACCTCACATAAATACACGATACTATTAGTATAATATATTTAATGTTTCACACAAGCATAAAAATATCAAGCAACCACTAAGAGAAGAAACCCTCTTTCCCATCATACAAATACAACTTATCCATTCTCACCACATCAAAATTATGTTCCTCAAATTTGATTAGCAAGTTATTCACATCACTATTTGTAATTTCATTATTTGCAATGAACCTGCAGGTTATTTGGTCACTTGAAGACTTTGAACTTCCTGGCCAAATCGCAAGTCCTTTTGAGTATATTGCTATCATTTGCAGATTACTTGATTCAAATAATCCTACTATTTGATCAACATTACTGGATTTGTCCCAAGCGAGAGTTATATCACTACCCACTAGCTTTTTAACTTTGTAATCTTGTTCGTAATTGTCTTGTACTTTATTTATTTTACTATCCAAATTTATTTTACTATCCGAACCACTGCCAATTATAAGCTCAGCAGGTTTCTTTCCTAAATTATCTATAACAGCTTCTGCAAATTCTTTGGTACCAACTTTCTGTTTACTTCTTTTCTCCTTATATAAATCGGCAGTGTGTATTCCATCCTCCAAAGTCTTGAGCCATGCATCGTAGATTAGTTTTGCAGTACCCACTTGACCTATGTAAATTAGCATATGCACTGCAGCATTTAAAAGACCAGAAGGATTGGCTATGTTTTTTCCTGCAATATCAGGGGCAGAACCGTGCACTGCTTCAAACATTGCGTATTCATTCCCGATGTTGCTACTTCCGGCAAGCCCCACAGATCCAGAGGTTTGTGCGACTATATCTGATAATATGTCGCCATATAAGTTCTCGGTTACTATAACATCAAAATTCTCCGGTTCTGTTGCAACACGCGCCATTCCAATATCAACTATATAATGTTCTGCCTTTATATCTGGGTATTCCTTTGCAATGCGATCAAACGCGGCATGGAAAGTTCCGTCAGTCATTTTCATGATGTTATCTTTAGTCAGGCAAGTTACTTTTTTTCTGTTGTGTTTTTTTGCATATTCAAAAGCGTACCTGCATATCTTCTCTGAGCCAGATCTAGTAATAATTTTAGTGCATTGGTAAGAGTCACCAGTGAGCCTATGCTCTATTCCGGTGTAAACGTCCTCTTCATTTTCACGTATCACTACGATATCAAACTTATCGAATTTATTTTCTATAACAGGATGATATGAAATGCATGGTCTGATATTTGCATACAACCCTAGATTTTTTCTGAGTGCAACGTTTAAGCTTTTGTGCCCTTTACCTTGAGGAGTTGTTGTCGGAGATTTTAATAATATTTTTGTCCTTTCAATTGATTCCCAACCACTTGGAGAAATTCCGTGAGACCATTCTTTACTGTAAACACGCTCCCCTATTTCAATAATATCTATTGAGATTTCCGCTTCTGCTTCGCGCAATATCGACAGCACCGCTTCCATGATTTCTGGTCCGATACCGTCGCCATATGCAACTGTGATTAGTGTTGACATAACTTCCCTAGTTATAAATGATTTAATATTAATTTAAATAATAGAGTGGCACAAGTAGCTAATATTACCCAAGTTAGTATATTTACGGTTATTTAATAACGTATTTTTATATCATATGATGATATTATGAAATATAGGTGGGGTTATGAATACTGAAATAAATGTTAAAGTAAATTATGTAGGATTTACAAGGCGTATTGTAGCAGAAATACTTGACCTCATCATATTTTCCCCTCATTTTATCTTCGGTTTTATCTATGGTGTATTCATCGTATCATTACAAGATCAAGATAAAGACTCTTTTCAGGAACTTGCACAACTAGCAACAGAAATACCATTTATAGTTTCTACAGTGGTCGCAACATTAGTACTAACAATATCCAAAATATTAATGGTAACAAAACTTGGTGGTACCCCAGGAAAACTATTGTGTGGTATGCATATTAAAGATGCTAATACATTTACAAATGTTACCCTTATGCAAGCAACAATAAGATGTATTTCTAAGGGAAGCATCTGGATTATTTTTCGCTTTTTGCTTCATCTGCATTATCATGGTTATACTTTTCTATATCTTTTAATTGTGCTAATTTTATTTTTGTTTGCAGTATTTGATCAACGCAAACAGACTTTTTACGATAAAATTGCAAAAACAGTAGTGATAGACTATAAATCTAGTTGATATTTTTCTTTATAGGTAGTACATGGATAAAAAAGTAAACTACTCAACGATGACAAGACGTACTCTAGCATTTATAGTTGATTGTATTTTATTTATCGCAATACCATTTGGTTTAATGGCGGTGGGTTTCTCACTTACACACGCAATACAAGGGATCATGGGTGCAATAATTGTAATCACCACGATTGTATTTTCTTTATTTTTAATGATACCATGTATATTTCATATATTCATGCTAGTAAAATTTGGCGGCACTCCAGGACACTTGTTATTTAGCATGCGTGTAAAAGACAAAGATACATTTGAGTCAATCACTACAATGCAAGCAATGAAAAGGACTATAGCTCTTTTTATAATTTATTGCATATCACTTTGTAATCCCATTTTATTCTTAGCTATACTAATCTTAGTTTTAGTATGTGCAGTAGGTGATGAACATAAACAAGCTTTTCACGACAAAATTGCAAACACGGTAGTGATAGATTATAAACCTAGTTGATATTTTCCTTTAGCTGTCTGCCACCAAGGGTGTCATTCCAGTGTCACGCGCTAACTTAAGGTAAATTGCCAACTTATAGCCTTTCTTATAATAGTCCGAATGCGATAAGATATGTGTTTATGGCTATAGCAGGCCAGTAGCATATTACGGTCTGTTCGGATTATTGTAAAAAGAGCTATAACTATAAATATATTTTGGTAAATCCAAATTATTTTAGCTATAAGAGCGTTTTACTTTTTGCTCAGCATATCCATCATAACTGGCTTACTTTTAGTGATTCATGGAGTTAAAAAAGTCAGCATTGCTCTTTGTTAAAAGTAGTTTGTCACGTAAAAATTCCATTGCTTCAACGGGTCCCATAGGATTGAGTATCCTACGCACCACCCATATTTTATTTAGTATAGCCTTATCAACTAATAGCTCTTCCTTCCTTGTTCCGGATTTTGTAATATCAATAGCTGGAAATATACGTTTATCAGAAAGTTTTCTATCAAGTATGATCTCAGCATTTCCTGTACCTTTAAACTCTTCAAAAATAACTTCATCCATTTTTGAACCAGTCTCTATAAGAGCTGTGGCGATTATAGTTAAAGAACCCCCATTCTCAATATTACGAGCTGCTCCAAAAAAGCGTTTTGGTCTCTGCAGTGCGTTTGAATCTACACCACCAGTTAGAACTTTCCCAGACGAAGGAATAACCGCATTATAAGCACGTGCAAGTCTAGTAATATTGTCAAGTAGAATTACCACATCTTTTTTATGCTCAACCATTCTTTTAGCTTTTTCTATTACTATTTCAGCAAGCTGTACGTGACGGTAAGCAGGCTCATCGAACGTAGAACTTACTACCTCACCTTTTACAGAACGTATCATATCTGTTACTTCTTCAGGTCTTTCATCTATAAGTAACACTATTAATTCTACTTCAGGGTGATTTATAGCTATAGAGTTAGCCATTTGCTGAAGCAATACAGTTTTTCCTGTGCGAGGTGGAGCAACTACTAACGCTCTTTGCCCTTTTCCAAGAGGAGCTACTATATCTATAGCACGCATGCTTAAGCCTTTTTTATCATCACCATTATTACACTCAAGTACTATGCTTTCCTCAGGATAAAGAGGAAGCAAATTATCAAAATGGACGTACTTTCTTAATTCACTTACTTCAGTAGAGTTTATACTTTGAACCTTAGTTAAAGTAAAATATCTCTCTTTATCACCAGGTGGCCTTATTTCTCCATATGCCATATCTCCTGTACGTAAATTAAACTTCTTTATTTGCCCGTTAGAAATATAAACATCATCGGTACTTGGGGCATAATTTGCACTTGCTGAACGTAAGAAACCAAAACCATCAGGCAATATTTCCACTATTCCACTCCCTGTGGTTATGCCTCCTTCTTCACTCATTTTTTTCATTAAGCTGAATATTATTTCCTGCTTTAGCATTCTACCATTGCTTTTACCGTTAGTTGAAATTTTTCTTTCTTCAGCTAACTCTAACAATTCTTCTGCTGTTTTCTCTTTTAATTCGCTCAGATCTAATGTTTTTCTGTTTTTCTCAGTACCTTCATTGACCATCTGTTTTACTGTATCGTTATTGTAAATTTGCTCACTTTTTTCAGGTTGAGCTGTAACCTTTCCTTTTGCCAAAACATCTTCATTGATTGTTGTCATAATCCTCCAAAAATTTTAATTGATGCTTACTAACCTAAAATGTGACTATAAGATAATAAATTAGGCTGAGTTAGTTTCAGTGCGTATTAAGCTTAATTATCATTAAACCCCGTACTTTACTTACATTATACTAATAAACACTAGCAAGTCAAGTTAATTTAATTTAATGTTAACAAAGCACAAAAATTTGAGGATTTTCAATAGCTATTCTTTATATTTTTTTAACCTTTCTTGCTTCTCCTCTTCTACTTTTGCTTTTTCCACTTCTGCTTCTAAATTTTCTTGACTACATAAGCCGAGTAGTACAGGATCTTGGGGTTTTATATTTTGCATGTTATGATGAGATCCATCTCTTACCTGCTCAACTGTGTAATTTGTTGTACTAATTAATTTAGCTATAACGTTATTGTCCAAGATAGGAAATTTTTTTACTAAATAATAAATCGCATCAGGTTTATCTCTACGTCTTGCCGTAGAGGCAAAGCCAAGAATGCTACCAATCGCTTTACTCCTTTTTTTTATATTTTTTATAATCAAATTTGGTACACGATTTGGATTTTTTTTGCAATCATCGATTTCTTTTTCAGTAATTATTCCAGAAATAATAGGGTTATATTTTTCTACTTCTATTTCCTCATCAGCTATGTCTTGTACTTCTTCAAGGGCCAATCTGCAACATTGTGCTATTTGATTAAAAGTTAAACCAGTGTTGTCTACTAACCAAGCAGCTATTTGCACTAGAAACTGTTTATTTCTATCGTTATTGCCCTTAGAAGATTCCATTGACATCAAAAAAGCATCTCCCATTTAAAGTATCCATTACTGTTATACAGAGCTAAAATATAAGCTATTAAAACTAAAAAAGCATTAATTTTGTCATTCAATAACTTTTTGTTTGTCACTTCCCACCTCTTAAGTTAATTAAATGCTCTCACCTTTAAGCATATTTCCCCTTCTTAAGGTATAGTATAACTCAGTTAAACATATGTTTCTATTTAAGAAGAGAGTTAAATTTTAAGTTAATATATTATATATATTATCTAATAAAGCAACAGGTTTACAAGTATTAAATTATCACTATTCTATAATTAACCATTAATTAACTGAGTTTAAAATGAATGTTAAAAATTTTTTCACTAAAGTAACTGTTGTCCTTTTAGCTTGCTTGTTAATCTTTGTGGGAGTTGGCAACCTTTTATCAGGTGATGATGAAAAAGAAGAGGTAGCTAGGGTTGGAAAAGAAGTTATAACGTCAGATGAGTATAAATCACTATATCAAAATTATGGAAAACAAATTTCTGGATCTGATGCGAGTAGAGAACAAGTAAAAAAGCTGAAATATGATTTGCTTAACGCACTTATAGAGCAAAAACTATTGTTTAACCTAATTAGTGAGCTGGGGTTGACAGTTGGAGAAGAGTCTATAAAAAACCATATTAAAAATACCAAATACTTTCAAAATGATAAAGGCGAATTTGACAAAAACAAATTCCATGAAACGCTAAATGACCTGCATATGACAGAGAAAGAGTATATAGCAAAGCTAGAGAAAATCCTGCCTGCAATGATGTTTATGACTTCGTTATTTAAAGATAATTATCCGGTAACTTTTGGCGAGAAAATTGATGAGCAGATATACAACAGTCGCTACCAAACTAGAGTAGTTGATATTGTTAAGATAACTGAAGATGCAGTTACAAACATTCCTGAACCAGGTGATCAAACCTTACTTGATTTGTACGAAAGAAATAAATCTCATTTTTATTATCCTGAGTATCGAACTGCGCAATATATTTCCTTAGGTCAAAAGTATTTTGAAGATCAAATCAAGATCTCAGATGAAGAAGTTGATGGCATAATAGAACAACAAGAACTTAAAGATCAAAGAGACATATTTAATGTAATATTTTCTACCAAAGAAGAAGCTGAGACAGCAAGAAGAGCATTTGAGGAGGGTAAAACAAGCTTTGAACAGATAGTAGAAGAGTTTGGCAAAGCAGAACTTGAAGAAACTAGAGTAAATAATATAACTAAGGATTTTCTACCGGAAGACATGAGAGAGAAGGTGTTTGCTCTTAAAGTAGGTGAAGTAAGTGAAGTTTTAGCAAGCAGTTTTGGTTGGCACATAATAAAAGTGGAAAGTGCGCATCAAATCTCTGATGAAGACTTAGTTGATTTAAAAAAAGACATAAAGTCAGTTTTAACTAACCAAAAGTCTTTTGAAAGAGTCAATGATTTCATAAACCAAGTGAACTATAAGATATACAATGGTTCAGCAATCGAAGAAATATTGAGTGAATATAATTTACCTATACAAACTATTGGTCCAGTAGATGCGAGTGGAAAAGATCAAAGCGGTAATAACGTAGGAGATTCTAGTGATTTGATTTCTTTCATTTTTTCGCGAGAAAAGGATCAGAAAGGTTATTTTAAGGGCGTTGGGGACGCTGTTGTTAGTGTAAAAATCATCGATATCGTTCCACCTAAATCACAAAGTTTTGAAGAAGGCAGGGCATCAGCAGTAGAGCTTTGGCAGAGTGAGTTTATAAAAGAAAGAATGTTTAAAATTGGGCAAGAGTTTGCAGTTCAACTAAGAGAAAAAACAGATTGGGAAAAAATTCAAGGTGTGGAATTAGTTGAAGATCAGCAGATGCATCGCAATGAACAAAACTACCCATTTTCTTTTGTAGAAGAGATTTTCAATATGAAAACAACTGGTTCAGTGACAGACCCTATTCAATACAATAATGAAATTATAATAGGTGTTCTAAAAGAAATGCATTCATCAAATGGCAAATTAAACATGCTTGACACTGGAAAACGTGTGATGATATCGCTAAAAGAGCAATTAATTAGCTATCTGGAATCAAAGTATAAAGTCGAAGTTAATCACGCTATACTTGATGATATATAGTCAAAAATCTTATAAGTTGCTTCAAACGCTTCCAGTGCCCAGACACACAACTGTACGAACATTGCGATTTGAGAGCAATCTTCACTAGAAAGGATGTCATCCCAGTGCCCAGACACTGGGATCCAGGAATTTTATTAAGTTGGTAAGCATAAAAGTAGCCGTTTTATGTTAAAATACAACGTTTTAATGATTAAAAAAAGGCTGGATTCCAGTGTCAAGCACTGGAATGACACCATTTGCTGTGCAATTTACCTTCAAAAATGAATGTTCGTATAGCTGTGCGCCCGGCACTGCCCTACATTATTGGTAATTATATTATAAGGTGCAAAAGTTGTATAATTCATTTGACTTAAAACGGCTCATTGTATAAAATTGTGGCTAATATATGAATAAAGGTTAACATGGCAGTTAAAATAAGGTTGGCGAGGTTTGGCGCAAAGAAACGCCCTTTTTATAGGATAGTTGTAGCTGATTCACGAGCACCAAGAGATGGGCGTTTTATTGAGAAAATAGGACAATATGATCCAATGTTACCAAAAGACAATAAAAATCGTGTTGTGGTGAAAGCTGATAGATTAAAACATTGGCTAAGTGTAGGCGCGCAGGCAACTGAAAGAGTACTGTGGTTTATCAAAAAAGGCATAGTAACTTTAGAAACAGAACCAAAGAAAACAGAAAAGAAGAAAGTAGAGAACGAGAAAGCACAAGGGCAAGAGGCATAAGTCTCTTAAAATGCTAAATACTGATTTAACAAACAGCGATAAATTAGACGATATTGTATCTTCTGATTTGTCAGCTATGAATGACTTTGTCTTCAAAAATGTCAATGATGAAGATGCTAAGCTTGCTACTGATATTATATCTCATCTTGTTAGGTCAGGTGGAAAAAAAATAAGGCCTAAACTAGTTTTTATTATATGTAAAATGCTAAACTATTCTGGGGAGAATAGGATCAACGTTGCTGCATCGGTAGAGTTTATACACAATGCTACTTTACTTCATGATGATGTGCTCGATGAAAGTGAGGCACGCCATGGAGTTAAAACAGCGAATAAGATTTGGGGAAATAAATCAAGCATTTTAGTTGGTGATCTATTGTTGACTCTAGCATTTAGATGGCTTATAGAGTGTGGAAATTTAAATATTCTCTCTATTTTATCTAAAGCATCGCATTTACTTGTGAAGGGTGAAATAAAGCAGATGACAGCACGCTTTGACCCCCACACAGTCAGGGAAAATTATTTTGATATCATTGGAGAAAAGACAGCATCTTTATTTTCTGCATGCTGTGAAGCTGCATCAACAGTATCTGGTGCAACAAATGACGAAACAGAGAGGCTAAAGAATTTTGGTTTTAATTTTGGTATGGCATTTCAAATAGTTGATGATATGCTCGATTATACTGCTAATCAAGGCACTTCTGGAAAGCAAGTCGGAAAAGACTTTTTCGAAGGTAAAGTCACCTTACCTGCTATTATAGCATACGAAAAGGGCAGTCCAGCAGAGCAAAAATTCTGGGAAAAATGCTTTTCTTCAGCTAGACACAATTTTGACCAAGCATTACACTATATTAATCACCATAATGCCATTCAGCTTTCTATGGAAAAAGCTAGACACTACATTAATATGGCACAAAATGATATTAGTACTTTTTCTGATTCTTTTTATAAAACTACTTTAATTAACTTTTTAAATGCGAGCATAGAAAGACGAATGTAGCTGGCGCTTGATATTTTCAGATTAATTGTTATATATTTATTAGATTCTTAAGGGTAATGATATGTCAGATAGCAGTAAGGAGAAAAAGAAGAAGTTTGCTGATATGGTAAGTAGGCAGAAAGGTGACGACCAACAAAGTGATAACCATAAGCAAACTGATGATTTAAATGAAGATCTCAATACATTAAAAGAACGTGCAGTTCAGCTTGAAGATCATTTACGCCGTGCTGTTGCAGATAATGAAAACGTCAAACGTATAATGCAAAAGCAAATTAGCGATGCAAGTGACTACGCAGTCACAAAACTTGCACGTGATATGATCGACTCGTGCGACAATTTAAAAAGAGTAATGGAAATTTTGAAAGACGGTGATCCTGTTCATGAGGGGATTAAAGTAGCTTATCAAAAAATTATAAATGATCTAAAAAAACATGGAATAGAGGAAGTAGACCCACTTGGTGAGCTTTTTGATAGTAATTTACACCAAGCTGTTGTGGAAAGAGAAGACAATGAAAAAGAGCCTGGCACCATTGTAGAGGTACTACAAACTGGTTATACTATCAAAAATAGGTTGCTCCGCCCTGCAATGGTTATTCTTTCTAAGAAATCTGCTGATTGTGGAAACGATTAGCATGAGGTAAATGTATAATGACAAGTATTGTCTTTTCAGGTATCCAGCCAAGTGGCGTACTACATTTAGGTAATTATCTTGGTGCAATCAAACAGTGGATAGACTTACAGGATAAATACAAATCTCTTTTTTGTATTGTCGACCTACATGCAATCACAGCAAATAAGCTTCCCGCAAGTGAATTAAAAAGTAATATTTTCAAAACAGCAGCAGCTTATATTGCATGTGGAATAGATCCAGAAAAGTCCATTATTTTTAATCAGTCCACAGTTAGTGGTCATGCAGAACTGGGCTGGCTGCTTGGGTGCTATACACCAATTGGTTGGCTTAATCGCATGACTCAATTTAAAGATAAAGCTGGCAGCGATAAACAAAAAGCCTCTCTTGGATTATATAGTTATCCAGTACTTATGGCTGCAGATATATTGTTGTATCAAACTAAATACGTTCCTGTTGGTGATGATCAAAAACAGCATTTGGAGCTTGCACGTGATATTGCATCAGCTTTTAACAATCATTATAAGCTGGATCATTTCATCGTACCTGAAATCTTAACTTTGGATTGCACATCAAGGATAATGAGCTTAAGAGATGGTACAAGCAAGATGAGTAAATCTGATCCTTCAGAACATTCGTGCATTAACCTTGATGATACGGATGACTTAATTGTCAAAAAAATAGAAAAAGCAAAAACAGATTCAATTCTAGGCTTTGCTACTTTAGAGTGCCGACCAGAAATAAGCAATTTGATAAACATTTATTCAGTGCTTAGTAATGTAAATGCAGAAAAAGTATGTGAAGAAGTGAACAAACATGACATGAAGCACTTCAAAAAAGAGTTAGCTGATTTAATTATCAGTGTTATATCACCCATACGTGAGAAAATGAATGATCTTTTAAAAGACCAATTCCATTTACATGAAATATTAAAAAAAGGCACAAAGAAAGCAGCAGAAATTGCAACCCATAATATAAAAGAAATCAAGGATATTATTGGATTTGCTCAATATCTGTAAGGTTCCAAAGTGTGATGGTGCGAACCGTCATACCGCCGCGGTATCTCAGCCGCTAACACGTAGCGGGATGACGGTTTTTCAAATTGTCGGTAAATCTAAGTCAGTTTAGCTATAGGCAGCAATTTTCTGTATTTATTTTAAGTTGAAGAAAGCTCAAATGAAAAATCGTGTTTTGCTAAAAATCACAGAATGCAGTCTGGTTACAAAATTCTCTAATGGTCTTAAATAAAACTTCCAGTGAATGATTGTCAGACATATTGTGCTCTGCTGATTTTATTAAGTGTACTTCAACATCGGTTGACTTAATTTTTTCAGCTAAATTCAATGAAGTTTGATAAGGAACATCTTTATCATTAATGCTATGCAGCAAGCGCACAGGACAGTTTATATCTATTGTCTTTTTGTTTAAAAGAAGGTTCTTTCTGCCATCTTCGATCAAATTTTTAGTTATTTTGTATGTACAATGCTCTGAAGTAAAATCTATTACACCTTTAGAATCTAGTTCTTCTTTTTGCTTGCCTGACAATTGCTTGAATATCAAATCTTCAGTAAAATCGGGAGCAGACGATATACCAATTAGTGCTGCAATTTTTTCTGGAAATTGAAGGGCAGTGAGCAACATCAGCCATCCTCCCATACTTGAACCTATAATTATTTGTTTATCGCTAGTTAATTCACTCATTACTTTAGCACAATTTTTTTGCCAATCACTTATCGTGTAATCAATAAAATTACCACTTGAATGACCGTGACCAAAATAATCAAATAGCACAAGTGCTACGTCATTTTCTTGGCAAAATTTGTAAATAGCAGTTGCTTTAGTTCCATCCATATTGGATGCAAATCCACCGAAAAAAACTACAGAAGCTTTCTTTCCTTGTAGCTTTCGATATGCTATGTGACCATTATTTCCATCAAACAATTTACAATAATCCATACTACTTTGGCAAAGCAACCGGGCTATCACTCAATTGATGCAAATAACTAACTAGATCTGCAATTTCTTGTGGATTGGAAATACCTGCAAATGCCATACGTGTACCTTTTATATAGGCTTTTGGGTTCTTTAAAAAGGCAAATAGCTCCTCATACCCCCATTTTCCACCTCTTTCAAGCACTGCTTTTGAGTAATTGAATGAGTTACCAAGATGGGCCTTTTTATTTCCAACTATGTTCCATAAGTTTGGTCCTACTTTATTCATTCCACCTTTCTCAAAACTATGGCAGGCTATACATTTTTTTGCTGCTGATTTACCTTTCTCAAAGCTAGCATTCTGCATGAGCGCTCCAATATCAAGCGCCACTTGCTCGATTTTTTGCTGGAACTCATTGCTGCCAGCAGCTACTATCGTTTGGTGTTCAATCTTATATTCTTCTGGACTGTAAAGCATATCAACTACATTACTAACTATCATAATGATTAGCCCAGAAAGTAAAATCGATGCTGCAATCTTATTAAGCTCCATAGTTAATTTTTATTAAGTAATGTTACTTAAATTATGCGAATATTTTCGCAAATAGCAACCAATTACCTTGAAGCTCGCTAAAGATGAGAGTCTCTATAGCTGACCCAAGAAAGGTTTTCCTACGTCCATACCGCCGCGAACCGTCATACCGCGATTCATTCGCGGTATCTCAGCCGCTAACAAGAGATCCCGCTAACAAGTAGCGGGATGACGAGGTTCACTGCCATTAAGTTAAGGAAAGAATGGTTAAAAACTGAACTAAAAAGTCAGAAATAATTAAGGATTTATGACAAATGCTGAAACAGAATAGAGTAAACTTTAAAGCAGATAAACTCTGAAGTGTAAATTACTTAAGAAATAGTTTGTTTAGAAGTCATTTTACAGGAGCTATGGCAATAAGCTACCCAGTTATTATCAGAAGATATGAATACTACCTCTAGTCAAAATATGTGTTTTCTAACCCTTTTTTGGTAATTGAACGAACGAAGATAAGGTACCTTATGACGATCAACTTTCCTTCCCTTTCTTACCGCCAAAGTGTTCATCAAAAATAGCTTTGATAATTGATCCATAATGCAGTCAGTATCTGATTCCGTAGCAAAAATGTCGAAAGCCAAGTTTTTGATCGCGTTAAATGAGACAGATTTGTTAATGCTCCTCTTAAGCTTATCATCGGTTAAGTCCATATTCAACGCTTCTTCTACATCTTCTGTCATAACACTTTCTAGGTTGCTAATAAAGATAGCTGACCAAAAATCCTGTTTAACAGACTCAACACTTTTTCCTGTAAAATTTTCTAGACTTAGTCTTCCTTTGAGTTTTGCAAAAAATGTCTCAACTCCCCAGCGTAAAAAATATAACTCCTTAAATCCTCCAGTTTGAAACTTTTGTTCATCCATTAATGATGTAGCTAACACTTCAATTTCACCAGATGGCAGTACCACTTTGAAGCGTTATTCCACTATTTTCTTGTTTTATCTTACGCTGAGCACATATGGTAACCTCAACACTAGATGGGCTTTTTTCTTCAAACATAGCATTCACTTCATTAAAAGATGATCTGGGACATCGAATGACATAAGCAATTTTTCTTTTTGTAAGGCTAGAAAGAAATTTATAAGATAAATATACAAATCAGTAAGTCATTAGTATTTACAACTTTAAGCATTTCATCTGCTAAGTTAATTTCATGAGTGTTACCTCTATCTAACACTGACCTTATGGCAACATTATTTAGCACATCTTAACAAACCGCAAAGGTTGCACTTGCATAATCACCTAAATCTTTTGGTTTTTGGTTACGTATTTTTCTTGAGCCAAATTCATTTTTTATTTCAACGCTTGTTGGTAAAATGATTTTGGAGGCATCAAGAGCTAACACTCTAAAGCCAAAACAAGTTTTAAATTTTTGGTCTTGGTAGTACAAGGAAACCACACCTTCGTTAATTTCTGAAAATGCACTGTGTTTCATTTTTTTTCTTGCTTGACTAAAAGCACTAGCAGTAACGGTATAGTCTTTTTTCCTATATAAAATAAATTCGTTTAGTATTACTTGCAGCGACTTTACACTTTTTCTTAAAATTAAGATAAATATGTCAATAAAAGATAACTTCCTCTTTCTCATAAAATCTTTTGAAGATGATTTATGGGATTCTATAAATTCTAGACTTGCCAATTCATTTTGAATAAATTTTATTACTGCCTTTTTTACTCATACTACCTTTAAACTTATTGGTATACATCATTATCCCATAAAATCTATCTTTTTTCCTTAACTTAATGGCAGTGAGACGAGGTTATCGTCATGCCGCCACGAACCGTCATACCGCGATTCATTCGCGGTATCTCTTAGCCGCTAACAAGTAGCTGGATGACGATTGTCAGGGTGTAATCCCAGTGTCCCTATGATGTCATCCCAGTGCCCAGACACTGGGATCCAGGAAAGTTTGCTTGTAAGCAAGCAAACTAGCACAGAAAGTGGTTACAACATTTTCGATGAGATTATATGGAAAACTGGATCCCAGTGTCAAGCACTGGGATGACAAAAAAAGGAGCACTGGAATGGCACCATTTGTTATGTTTAACAAAGTTCGTACTTAGCTTCATGTTAGCCATAAATATTTAAGAAATTTACCAAATGGAAAAAAAGGCAAAAGAAGCCCCATGGTTAACTAGTTCTGACACTGGTTTCCATCCAAGACGGCAGTAGCCCCTTCGGTGTCATTCCAGTGTCAAGCACTGGAATGACAAAGGAGAGCAGTGTCAGCTACTTGGATGACACCTTTTTTCTACTTAGTGTGGGTTATACAAGAAGTCTATTGTATAGCTATTGCTGATCGTATATTACTTATAGCTTATCTATTCAAATTTTGACTTTATTTTTCATAATTCATTATTGCTAAAAGATAGTCAGGAGCTTACTAAAACTAAGGGGACTATATGGAAACCTTTAATTGCTGTTTCATTATTATCTGTATTTAGTTTTACAGCTGGTCAATATCTTCCTTATGTTATTATAGCAGTTTCTGGTTCTGGTCCTATTGCAGCAGTTCCTTTAGCAATTTTTGCTGTTTCTACGGTTGTTGCACTTATTTCAGTGACATATCTTGTTAAACTGGCTATTTCTAGAGATGATAATAAGAAAGAAGTAGGTCTTAATGGACAGAAATTCGGCCATACTCCATCTCAAGAACCACAAAAATTTGTGTGTAAAAATTGTACTAATCTGGAGAATAAATCAAATGTACCTACTCCTCAATCACCTCCAGTAACGTTTGGAACACAACCAAATCCAAGTGCCAATATGCTACAGCCGCCGCCTCCTCCTCTATCAAGCTGTGCATCACCACCACCTCCTCCTATGCCAACTCCTGAGCAATTGAATCAAACAAGTGGTGCAGTACCTCCACCACCTCCTCCTCAAAATTCATCAACTCAACAGGGTAGTAATGATTTACTTAATAGTATAAAAAAAGCTGGCGGTAAGGCAGGTATGAGCAAAGAACAGAAAAAAGCACGCGATGAAAAATTAAAACAAAATAGGGAAAAACGAGAAAAGAATAGTGAAGATGAGCAAACAGATTCCAAAAATGCTTTACTTGCAGAAATAAGAGGAGGTTTTAAATTGAAATCAGTTAATAAAAATCAACAAAGCCCTGAGAAGAGTACTCCAAAAACAGAGTGTGATATAGCTGTTATTCTTGCAAGGAGAGTAGCCGTGGAATGCTCAGATAGTGAAAGTGAGAGTTCTAGTAGAGAGTCAGGTTGGTCTGATGAAGGCGAACAGGAAGAAGTAGGACCGAAACAAAAGATGCCGACAAAACACAGGAAAAAATCTATGCCTTCAAACCCCCAATCGTTCCATAAAGAAAGAAGCAAGAGTCCTGACAGTGGGCATGTATCTGGTGATGATGCAAAACCTGAACCCACATCTCCGTCACATCCTGCACCAGAGGCAGGGAAGCCACCGATACCGCCTAAGCCTGCTGGTTTACAAACGAAACCTGAAGCTCCTCCTGTAAAAGAAGAGAGTCCAGTAAGCAGTGAGATGAAAGATCCATCTACTCTTTCTGTTGAGGATCGCATAGCACAGTTTGGTGGAAAAGCGTTGCGATGCCAAAAGGAAAATGTTGTACAAGGACTATGATAACTATGAAATGGTCAGCCATGCACTTCCCTTCCTTTTCAAAATAAGTTTACCTACAGGTCTGATTGTATTAAGATTACTTAATACAATCAGATCTATTATATGCGTTTATCCAAATATTACCTGCCAACTCTAAAGGAAAAGCCTGCCCATGCTAAAATTATCTCCCATCAATATTCTTTGCGTGCAGGTTTAATAAAGCAGATAGCATCTGGCATCTATACGTGGTTACCACTTGGTCTCTTAGTGCTTAAGAATATTGAAGATATTATCAGAGATGAAATGAACAAATCCGGTGCTATTGAAGCATTAATGCCTTGTGTGCAACCAGCAAGTCTTTGGCGAGAATCAGGGCGTTACGATGATTACGGTAAGGAAATGCTACGCATAAAGGATAGGCATGAGGAAGATATGCTTTTTGGTCCAACGCATGAGGAGATAGCAACTGATTTAATTAGAGATGTGGTAAAAAGTTACAAAGATTTGCCACTTTGTTTATACCAAATTCAATGGAAATTCCGTGATGAGGTAAGACCACGTTATGGTGTTATGAGGGGCAGGGAATTTTTGATGAAGGATGCATACAGTTTTGATGTAGATTACGAAGGTGCACTGAATTCATATAATTTGATGTACAAAACTTACATAAAAATCTTCAAACGCATGGGACTTACCCCAATTGGAGTGAGAGCTGATACGGGGCCAATTGGAGGAAATTTGAGCCACGAGTTTCATATATTGGCAAACACTGGTGAGAGCACTTTATATTATGACAATAAATTTTCTGAACTACTAGAGAGTGAAGATATTGAAAGTTTAAAGAGTATATACGCAGTTGCAGATGATATGCATGATCCTGAGACTTGCCCTATATCACAAGAGCAGTTAAATGTTAGTAAAGGTATTGAAATAGGGCATATTTTTTATTTTGGCGACAAATACTCAAAGCCTATGAAGGCAAGTGTTACTTCTCAAGATGGAAAAAATGTCAATATACATATGGGTTCGTATGGCATTGGGGTTTCAAGACTTGTTGGTGCGATAATAGAAGCTTTTCATGATGATAAGGGAATTATCTGGCCGGAGGAGGTAGCTCCTTTCAGAATTGGTTTAATCAATTTACAAACGAAAGTAACGGAGGCCGCAGATAAAATATACAAAGCTTTGAAGAGCGATGAAGTGCTTTACGATGATACGGAAGGGAGTGTAGGAGTAAAATTTTCTAGAATGGATCTGATAGGCTTGCCGTGGCAAATAATTGTCGGAAAGAAAGCAGTAAGTGAAAATATAGTTGAAGTAAAAAATAGAGCAACTGGAGAGGTAAAGGAAATGCAGATTGAGGAAGCAATAAATCACTTTAGCGCAAAATGATACACGGTATCGGCACTGACATAGTATATATACCAAGAATATTGAGAATATTACAAAAATACGGGGAAAAATTTCTCAATAGAATCTACACTGAAAAGGAAATAGAGCTAAGTAGAAAGTATAATAGTCAAGAAATGCGAGCAAGGTATTTTGCTAAACGCTTTGCAGCAAAAGAAGCTTTTGTTAAAGCACGAGGTAGTGGTCAGGGTATTACAATGAAAGATATAGAAATATACAATGATGTAAGAGGCAAGCCATATCTTACCGTTAGCAAGGATTTTATCTCCAAAATTCATCTTTCTCTGAGTGACGATGGAGATTACGCTACTGCATTTGTTGTAATTTGCGTCTAGCAGATATTGTTTCAATTTATGCAGTTGACTTTATGCTATCTATATAGCTAAACCGACTTACAACAATTTGAAAAACCGTCATCCCGCTACGTGTTAGCGGGATCTATGCCGAGATACCGCGGCGGTATGACGGTTCGCGGTGGCATGACGATAACCTCATATCCCGCTACTAGTTAGCGGATGAGATACCGCGAATGAATCGCGGTATGACGTAACGACAAATTCGTCATCCCGCTACGTGTTAGCGGGATCTATTGCCAAGATACCGCGGCGGTATGACGTGTTAGCTATAGCATACACAAACAACTAGTTTACCAAAAAAACATAGCAGTTTTTCTATGATTTGAGTATAATTCTAGCTTTACCTAAACAGAAAATTTAATGGACTATATCTTAATGTATCTTTCCTTACCATTTTCAATTACCGAGAATTATTTATTAATTACTGCGTTGATTCCACTTTTAAGTGCGTTAGCTATTTTTTTTACTAGTAAATGGCCCAGAGTGAACAATAGTATTACTGTCACTTCTTCTCTACTTCTATTTGCGTATACGTGTCTGTGCACTTTATATTGGGTGTATGGTGATCATTCTCAATTTATCCTCATGGATTTTGGTAATAATTTGCACATTAGTTTAAAGCTAGAGTCTACCGGAGTAATATTCAGTTTATTAATATCGTTTTTATGGGTGCTGACCAGTATATATGCAATATGTTATATGCAGAATAACTATACTGATAGCAATCACTCAAGTTTTCTATGCTTTTTTTCAATATCAATTAGCTGTGCAATGTTTATTGCTTTTTCTGGAGATTTGCTCACTACATTTGTCTTTTATGAGCTTCTAACTATTAGTACATACCCTCTGGTTACTTACAACTCAACAAATGAATCAATGATTGCAGGGCGCTATTACTTTGGCGTGCTATTTTTCTCTTCTTTGGTATTGTTTTTTCCTGCAATAGGCCTTTTATATAATGAATTTCATACTTTAGACTTTGTAAGTGGTGGAATATTCAAATTTGATACTTCACTCATCACTTTCATTGCAGTGTGTTTTGCTATGCTGATTTACGGAATAGGAAAAGCTGCATTAATGCCAATGCATTTTTGGTTACCAAAAGCAATGGTTGCACCAACTCCTGTAAGCGCACTACTGCATGCTGTTGCTGTTGTGAAATCCGGAGTTTTCATCATCATAAAAGTTATATTATACACTTTCGGTATCGGTAACATGCAACGTTTTGCGCAGCAAAGTTGGTTTGCTGGAGGGTGGCTTCCGTACGCTGCTGGATTTACTATTATTACTGCATCATTGATTGCATTAAAGCAAAAAGAATTAAAAAAATTGCTTGCTTACTCTACCATCTCTCAATTGTCGTATATTATATTATTCGCTTCAATTTTTAGTGAGCTCAGCATGAGGGTTGCAATTTTCCAATTAGTTTGCCACGCATTTGCAAAAATCACTTTGTTTTTCGTTGCCGGAGCAATAATAACAAGAGCAGGTGAGAAGTATATAGATAAGATTTACGGTATAGGACGCAGTATGCCAATTAGCATGACAGCATTTGCTATAGGTGCGTTGTCTATGATAGGGGTGCCGCCTGCTCCGACTTTTTGGGGTAAATTTCTCATTTTTCAAGCTGTTTTCAACTCTGGCAATGTAATACTTTCTGTGTTTGTAACTTTAGTGTTAATTGTTAGTACTATACTCAACGCTCTGTACTTTTTGCCGATAATCTACAACGCCTTTTTCTTAAAACCTTCTCAGAATTACTTTATTAAAAAAACGCCAATTCTTCTAGTTTTACCTCCAGTTATTACTGCTATGTGCACTTTGGTTATTTTTTTTAGCTACCAAGTAATATTTTAAAATCTGTATTTATAACCATTAACAATAAATTTAAATGGTATTATACCAGCCAGAGTTGCTTTTATATTCGACAAAGTGAAGCTAATCTCCACAGTATCCTCCTTATTTTGCTCGTTTGTAAAAACTACAGTAGCATTTCCAGCAAATGTAACTAAGTCCTTGGTCGATCGATCAATAGATAATGTTATTACATTTATGTTGGCGATTTTTCTTTTAGATAAAGACAAATTACCAACTTCATTATTCGTTTTTTCCTGAAAGCCTTGATAGATTTTATGTATAGAATTGTTTCTTATAAAATTTTCTTGGTACTTCGGTTCAACGGTCTTAATGGACTCGTATATTTCAATGTATTTACTTATTAAGTACCTCGCTGTGGAAGTGTATTCATCTTCCTTTTTACTGAAACTAAGCTTATGCATTGCAGAGAACTCATCTTCTGTGTGGTTCATATACTTCACAAAATTTAAATCTTTTTTAACAGGAAATAACAGGTATATGTTTAATGTTAATAAACATAAGCATACTAGGAGAAGCGATACTATTAATGCCATCCAAGATCTTTCTGCTACACAAAACAGATACCTATGGCAGTACCATTCGACTGCTTTACTGAAATAACTTTTGTTTTTTACTGATTCAAGCAATTTATCTTCCATAACACAATGCTACCAAATCCAATTATAATAACAACAAGATTAGATACTCTAAAAAACTTTAAAATATGTCTAAATTTTCCAAAATAGGATGAATGATTATATCACCTTGTTCCGCAATAAGGTAGAATTTATCGATTTTGCTCACATCTATATTTATCATTTTTACACTGAAATTTTCAGGATCATAAGTATTACTTTCTACACTTTTGTGATAATTATAATAATGTAATTTATTTTGATCATCAAAATAACCAAATTCATCAGCAAAGGTTCCCACTTTGCTACCTTTACCACTTTTGACTAGCTCAAATAGATCAATTACATGGTTTTGGGATCCAGGCTCAATAGGCCCTTCTGCAGCAAAAAATTTAGGTGCATGACCAATGTATTCCTTAAATTTTAGATTATGAGTCTTTTTTACACTACCAAAATCCACAAATTTATATTCATCTGAAATACCAGAATATTGTGGATCATACTTTTTATATTCAAAAAACTCATTACCTAAAAAATTACAAAACGTTAATTTATAATTATCATGATCGGATTTAACGACTTTAAGGTAATGAAAATCTCCAGGAATCTTTACTTCCTCTTCCGTAATATGATTACGTACAACAAGCTCACCATTTAGCATATGATAGCCAATTTTTGGCAAAGTAGCTATATTGATTGTCTTGTTTAGCTTAAAATTTGCTTCATAAATGCCACTTAACAACTCCTTTCCTTTTTCTAGGGTTATGTCTTGATCTGAAGCTATATTCTTAATTAAGCTTAATTTTTTCTGCATGTTCAATATGGCTTTCGTCAAAACTTCTATTGATTGCCATACAGTTAATTTATTATCAGTCAAATTATATACTTCGAGTATTAAATTAACAGAATTTTATCATGAATTTATGTTAAAAGTATTATACTTTGTAAACTTATGTCATGATATTAACTACATTAGCTAAAACATGCTTTTTATCTAAGTGGAGTTGCTTTGCGGCAACGAAAAGTTCATCTATTTTTTTCCACTGACTTAGCAGAATTTCAACACCATTTACCTCTCTCTTTATGCTTTCTAAAATGAAGGCCTGAATTATATATGATGCTAGTTCTAGTTCGATTTCGCTATTAATTACTTTATTAATCATATTGGGATTCTTTAAATCATGAAGAAATTTATAAAAGCATTTGTATGCTTCATAAGCATCACTACTTATTGTATTTATTATCATTCCTGGCATTCCAGGAAATAAAGTAATCATTTCGTCAAACGTTTGATTATCAAATTTACATTGAGATGAAGCAACTTGCTTTGTTTCATCATAAGTTAATGGGAGTAAATTTAGCTGAAAGCACCTACACAAGATAGTGGTTTGTATATCATATGGCTTATGGCTAATTATAAATATCTTAGAATTTTTTGGCGGCTCTTCTAATATTTTCAATATTGCGTTTTTAGCGTTATTAGTCATTGCCTCTAAGCTATCTATTATAGCTATTTTGTGTTCTGATTGAATGGGACTTAAGTGTAGAAAGTTTTTCATTTCTCTGACTTTTTCTATTCCGATAGTATCACCTTCAACAATGTGTAAGTCCAATGCTACTTCATTATAGTTTTTTATGAGTAACCAATTGGAGAAGGATTTTGCAAGTGTTGCTTTTCCTATACCTTTTTTACCACAGATCAGCCAAGACTGAACAGATAAGTTGTTCATTATTTTTTTTTTGGCTTGGTTGTGGCCTATTACTTTTTTCATTCTTTCTCCTATAGATTTTAGTTTGAAAATGCGTTGTTTACTGTTTGTAATGAAATTGCACCTTCCCTTAAAACCTTAATCTTATCTTCGGTTAAGTCAATAATAGTAGATTCTATACCAGAAACTAGTTCGTCATCTTCAATCACTACAGATAAATGTTGCTTAATGGATTGTGGTATATCGTTTGCCTTACATACACTTTCTTTTCCTGAAATATTTGTACTAGTTGCAACTATTGGAACTTTCAGTTTGTTTAGTATTGAAATTGCAATAGGATGCTCAGGAATTCTGATACCTATACTATCTTTAAAGAATTCGTTTGGCAATATGTTGTTGTTTTTAAGTGGTAAAATATAGGTAATTGGTCCAGGAGAAAAGTGGTTTATTAAATCAATATATCTTTCCTTTACCTTTGCTATTTTTGTCAAATTGTAAATATCACTAACAAATATAGACAGTGGTTTATTTTGAGAGCGTTTCTTTATCTGATATATTTTTCCTATAGATTCATTATCTAGTGCATTACAAGCAAGAGCATACACTGTTTCTGTTGGAAAACACACTAATAAATTGTTCTGTATTGCATTTATTATTTTAGATACCATATAGCTAAAAACTTATTCATAACAACTAGATCAGTTTTGTTGCACTGTATCTTATATAGTAACTGCTAGTTTTTGTAAACGTAATGCAACGCAGCTTACCATTTGTTATGCAGATTTGCTACAACCCAAACTCTTCATTGACTTTATCAATTATTGCCTGTGGTGGATCCTCTCCCCATCCTGAATACAAAATCTCTCCATAGTCTGCAACATCTATAGAGCCAGTTCTGCTTTTTGCTAGAAACATTTCTCTTTTCTCTTTATCAACTAATACATAATGCCACGCTGATTTTCCACGATCTTTACCACGGACTAAGTATATAAGATCTGACCTACTTCTTTTTGTTGCATCAGCAAAAGATCTTTCATTGACAGTTCTGCTTTTACTTTTTATGCCGCCACTTTCAGAAAAAGCTTCCTTGGATTCGGTTTTTTTGCCTGCTAATTCAGAAATTTTTCCTTTTTCCCCTAATGCCCGTTCTTTGGTGTTTTGAGACGAATACTTACTGGAAAAACCTTCCCCTGTACCGCCAGGAGTCCTGTTTGTGAAACGCTTAGTAAATGAATTATTGTCGTTGTTTTCTGCCATAAAAATCTCCAAACTTTAGATTGTAGAATCCAAACTTTTACTACACTTTATCATATGTTAATTAAATTAATATAAATGAAAAATAATATAGTAATTATTACAGGAATTACGGCCTCAGGTAAATCAGAATTATGCGATAACCTGATAGAAAAATATGGAAATATTAGTATAATAAATTGTGATTCAAAGCAGGTATATGAAGAAATTCCCATAATTACTGCTCAACCACCAAAGCAAGAAGTATTTTATAAACTATATGGTTATGTTTCAGCAAAAGAAAATTATTCCGTGGGTCTATGGTTAGAAGATTTAGAAAAAGAAGTTAATCACGCATTAGAAAATGCTCAAATACCTATCATCACTGGAGGAAGCGGGCTTTACATCAGCAGTTTAATCAAAGGCTTATCATCAATGCCACAAATAAGTCAGAAAGTGAGAAAAAACGTAAGTGAGCTCAGGAAAAATTTAAGTAAAGAGGAGTTTTACAAATTAGCGCTAAGCAAAGATCCAAGGATTCAAGGTAAAGTGTTCATGAATGACTCGCACCGCCTTTCAAGGGCACTTGAAGTTATCACTGAAACTGGCAAGTCAATTTTTGTATGGCAAGAGAATAGACAGCCTCCTTTATTCAATAATTTTAAGATATATACAATTCTGCCTAAACGTGAAGATGTATACCGAAAAATAAATTCTCGTTTCATTACAATGATTGAAAATGGAGCAATTGATGAAGTAAAAAAGCTACTTAGCATGAACCTAGCCCCACATTTGCCAGCTATGAAAGCACACGGAGTGCCAGAAATTATAAAGTACTTGAAAGGTGAGATTACTTTAGACGAAGCGATACAAATTGCTCAAACAAACACAAGACACTACGCGAAACGTCAGTATACCTGGTTTAAAAAACAATTTCTAAATGCTGAAGTGATTGATTGTGCAAACAAGCTCAAGATATTTTAATTCAGGCCGTGCTCATTACTACGAATAGGGGGTTCCATATTTTCCAGATGGTCGCTTACTTCTAGTGGATCGCCTAAACCATGCTCTATTTTTATTTTAAAAAATCCAAGCCTCTCGCAAAATTTCTGAAAACACTCTTTTATAACGTCAAACAAGTTTTTATCACCTATATTATAGTCCTTCAGTCTCTTAGGAACAGTAAGTGACAATTTACCATCTTCATATGTTACATTTTTATCACCTTGAGACTTAAGTGTGAATTCTAGCGAGCTATCCAATTTACATAATTCTTCTTCTGATTTTGCTAAAGTGCAAACTGCAATTTTTTCTTCAATTCTGATTGTTGCATGACTTGGATCACTACAATTAATATGTGTTGTATGACTAGAACCGAAAACTAACTCATATGCCATAGCTACATGAAAAAGAGGTTTATCTTCAGCGTATAATGCACCTACGTACCCTGCTTGATTACAATTGATAACCAGTTCTTCCAAAATAGAATCACTTGGAACTTGAGCTTCAGCATATTTAAATATTTCCTTAAAAACTTCTTTTGCAAACGCACGATAACTCTTATTTTCATCTTCTTCTTTCGGTAATAGGTTAGTATATCCTTTACCTATATTGTAGAATTTTTCAACTTCCTCTTTATACCGATCAGTTTCTTTATCATTAGAAACCTTCAGACCTTCGCAATACTTTTCCCAAAATTTGTCAAATTCTTCTTTATCTCTATTTATTAGTGCTTTAATCAAAATTGTGTCTATATTTTTCTTGTTAATAACAAAATTCATTCTGTCAAAATCCTCATACATCTGTTTACCAGAGTTCGCTGAGATATCCTTTTCATCAGCTCTTAACTTACTAAAATCAAACTTTTCTGCTTGAGCTCTTAGTGTAACTATTGGATTTTCCTTTTCTTCTGATATAGGGCTACTCATTATTAGTACCTCAATATAGACTACTGTATAATAATACATGAAAATGATTAATAAGTCAATAAAATACTTTATATAAACGCAAGTTCTATGACAGCAAATATAGTTAGGGGTAACTTAGGCTTACCGACGATTTTAAAAACAACAAATTCGTCATTCCGTTACGTGTTAGCGGCTGAGATACCGCGAATGAATCGCGGTATGACGTTAGAGAGCTGTGCTAGCTATAGTGCATACCTGACCATAAGGTGACAAGATTTTAAAAAGGCTCTATAACAGTTTTACACATGTATGAATCTCAATGAGCAATCAGATTTTTCTAAATAGCAGGCTGGAGAATATACCTAAGTTCCATTCCGCAATATTGCCTAAACTTTGTGGTGGGGACAAGGTGGTGGATCTGCTGTTTTATAAGCCACTTAGTTATGTGGATAGAAGCAAGTTACTATCTGATGCTCGAGTTGGAGAATTTACAACTTTCATTGCAAAAGTTTATGAACATCAGTCGCCCACTTTTAGAGGTAGACCATATAAAATAGTCGTTGAAAGTGAGAGTCAGTATATATTCATAGTCTTTTTTAATTACTCAGTTAAGTATTTATATAAGTTATTTCCAATTGGAGCTTCTGTAATCATCAGTGGTAAACTCGAAAAATTTGCTGAACATTGGCAAATTACTCATCCAGATTACGTGTCGCTTGACATCAACCAATTTAAAGAAATAGCTTGCATAGAGCCAGTTTACCAATTATGCCGTGGCATTACCAATAAGCGCATTGGGAACATAATAAGCTCTAATCTAAAGGAATTGCCTGATTTACCAGAGTGGATAGATGATACATTAATCAAGCAAAAAAAATGGTTAAGTTGGAGGGAAAGCATCATAAAGTTGCACAGACCAAGCTCATTGGCGGAAGCTGAGGTTTGTAGAAAAAGGCTTGCTTATGATGAATTGTTTGCGTATCAGCTAGCGCTGAAACTTGCAAGAAAAAATCATGTGAAAGAAAGGGGAAGAGAATTTATAATATTGAGTAAATACAAAGAGCAAGTTTTAAATGAATTGTCGTTTCAATTAACAAATGATCAAACTCGTGCAATAGATGAGATCTCAGAGAGACAAAAATCCAAGTATCGCATGATAAGCTTGCTGCAAGGTGATGTTGGTAGTGGCAAAACCGTAGTTGCACTTTTTGCAATGATAAATGTGGTAGAAAACAACATGCAGGCAGCTCTAATGGCACCGACTACTATCTTGGCGGAGCAACATTATAATTGGATTGAGGAAGTTTTATCCTGTACCGATATAAAAGTTGCGCTGCTTACTGGTAAAACTTCGCGCAAGGAAAGAAAGATTATCATGAACGAACTTGCAAGTGGTGTTTTAAATATAGTGATTGGCACTCATGCACTATTTCAAGCTAACGTTACATTTAAAAATTTAGGGCTTGCAGTCATAGACGAGCAACAGCGATTTGGAGTGATGCAGAGAAATCGCTTGGTAGGAAAAGGAAAAAATGCCGATATACTTTTCGTTACTGCAACTCCCATTCCAAGAACTTTGCAGCAAGCTATGTATGGTAACGTTGAATGTTCAATTTTGAAAGAAAAACCAAAATCCAGATTGCCAATAAAAACTGTAACTATGAACATTAGTAGGGTGCCAGATGTTATTGAAAAGCTAAAAGGTGCTATAAACAGGGGCGAAAAAGCATATTGGATTTGTCCATATATAGAAGAAAACGAAGAGACCAATATTGCTGCAGCAGAGATGCGTTTTCAGGAATTACAAAAAACATTTCTTGATAAAGTCGGGATAATACACGGAAAATTGACTCAGGAGCAGAAAGATCAAGTTATGTTTTCCTTCAAAAGGAATGAATTTTCTCTGCTTGTTGCAACCACTGTGATAGAAGTTGGTATAGATGTGCCAGATGCAACCATCATGATTATAGAAAATGCAGAGCAATTTGGGTTATCACAATTGCATCAGTTAAGAGGCAGAGTAGGGCGAGGAAACAAGCCATCTTTTTGTGTATTATTATACGATAATTTAAGTAAAAGCTCATCTTCAAAGTTAAAGATCATGTGTGAGTCACAAGATGGATTTTACATTGCTGAAAGGGATATGATGCTAAGAGGCAGTGGAGATATTTTAGGCACAAAACAATCAGGATGTATGGAATTTAAATTTGCTGATTTATATCAGGACAAAGAGCTGCTCAATCTCGCGTATAATAACGCAAAAGGCGCAATGGCTGATTTTGAATTACTGCTTGATATATTTGAATATAGGAGTAGATTACATTTTTCAAAATTTCAGTAGGAAAACCAGGTAGCCCGCAGAAACGAAAAAACTTCCTTGACAAACCTCGCCAGCCCCCTTATCATGAAACTGAAGCTATTGTATTTGCTTTCGCCAATCTGCAGATTAAAAGGTAAGGATTACTTAATGTATCGGCGTCTTATGTTCAATTTTTTGCAGTATATAGATACTGTATGTCTTTACAAAACTTCATCTACATCTAGATTTTTATCTAAATAAGCTGAACGCGCTTATAAAGCGTTACAAGACATCAAAAAATGCCAATACTCGACAGAGATAGTAAAAGACTAGCTAACTTGGGGATTCTTTGTCTTTTTTTCTGCTTAGTAAATTTCTTAAACATTTGCAGCGTAAGTTAGTTGCAATTAAAAGCGGCTGAATCTCGCTTGTCAAGCGTTTAAAACATAAAAAACGCCAATATTTTAAAGCGGATAATAACCACGGGGCTTCTTTTGCCTTTTTTTTCGTTTGGTAAATTTCTTAATGTTTATGGCTAAACGACAACCGTCATCCCGCTGCTTGTTAGCGGGATCTCTTGTTAGCGGCTGAGATACCGCGATTCATTCGCGGTATGACGTAGATTGCTGTCATTCCAGTGCTCCTTTTTTTGTCATCCAAGCAGCCTCCTATGGTGTCATCCCAGTGCCCAGACACTGGAATCCAGCATTTCACACAATCCCATCAAGAACGTTGTATTTTACATAACACTTTTATGCTTACCAACCCAGTGTCCAATCAAAATTCCTGGATCCCAGTGTCTGGGCACTGGGATGACATCATAGGGACACTGGGATGACACCATAGGGGCACTGCCGTCATAAAGGAACCAGTGTCAGCTACTTGAATGACATCATAGGGGCGCTGGCCTGACAACCGTCATCCCGCTGCTTGTTAGCGAGATACCGCGAATGAATCGCGGTATGACGGTGTAATGACGGTTAAGTAATTCGTTATCCCGCTGCTTGTTAGCGGAATCTGCTGTGGCAACATAAACTCAAATCATTCAAATTTTAATCCAAAGAGGTATCATTATGTCAAACAACTTCAATTTTAAAGAATTTTTTAACCACTATGAAACAAATAGTACGTCAGATGATATACAAAGGTATTATTTGCCGTGGAAATCAGTAATAGCGCAGGCGATGACTGATGCAGCAAGTAACTGTAAAAAAACAGAAAGCTTGGTAGAAAAACGTAAGGCAATTTCTTGGTTGTCAGACTTTAGTCAAGATTTTGTGCACACATGTATATTGGCTGATTGTGATCCGGTATACGTAAAAAATAAAATACAGCCAACCTTAAAAAGCCTTACTAGATAAAGCCTTTTTATATACTTAATGAGGTTTACTCCTTTTACCGAAAAAAATATAATTCAATCTCCTATCTATAGTTGCCTCTATATCTTTGATTAATAGCTGCTTTATCATGTTTACTTTTCGCTTTGCATCTTGAGCTTGACGCTCATTGTTACCACTGTTATTGCTGTAATTATTCTTATCACTATAACTACTGCCACTTGGTTTGCTACTGTTACTGAACTCACTACCCTTTTTTCTTCTTGTGTTGAGTATCTGTATTATCTTTTCCTTTAAAAAGGACTTCCAGCCTGTGCTAAGGAACAACTTATAGAGAAAATGCGGAGTAAGGAATGCTACTAACACTCGAATAGAAATTCCATAACCGAGATCTTCCCTATTTTCATAATACAATTTGCAATATTGAAACAAATGGTAAAACGCATTTTTTAAAGAGCCAAATTCTACAGCATACCAAAAGCCATTGGTGAGAAACATGAGCATAATGCTGGATGTATAAAGATACATTGTGAAGAGAAACAGTTTCACAGTTATATCTTTTAGACTACCTAATATATAATTTAATAATCTTAATCTATAGAAAAGTGATATCATTTCACACCCACTTCAATATGGCTGGGGTGGAAGGATTCGAACCTTCGCGTGGCGGTATCAAAAACCGCTGCCTTACCACTTGGCTACACCCCAATACTACTTACATCAATAACACTATTAGCCCAATTAGTAAAAGATTTATTTGCTTTTTCTATGGGCATCACAGCAATAGCTGGCTGATCATAAGAATGCATTGCTTCGATTTTTTCTACAATTTTATCAACTTGATCATTTTTGCTTTTCATAATTGCTACTACTTCACAACTATTACTAATTTTACCTTCCCATAAATACAGAGAATTCACTTCGGGAAATATATTTACACATACAATTAATTTCTCGTTTAACAATTCTTCAGAAATAGTTTTAGCTTCTTCAAAATTTGAAAAAGTTGTATAAATCAAAACTAAACTACTCATTAGAATCTATATAAACGCACTGCTACTATACTCTACCGAGGTTTATTCATCAAGAGAAAATAACGCCAGCGCGTACTGTATGAACATTTGTTTGCAAAGGTAGTATGTTAAGTGTTATAGCTAGTTTGCCTCAAACGTAAAGGTGTCATCCCAGTGCCCCTGTGATGTCATTCCAGTGCTTGACACTGGAATCCAGTTTTCCATATAATCTCATCGAAAACGTTGTAACCACTTTCTATGCTAGTTTGCTTGTAAACAAGCAAACTTTCCTGGATCCCAGTGGGCTTTGTTGCATCGCTACTTATGAAAGGCTAACTATAGTTAGGATTATAAGCAACCTATTGAAAATCTTGTTTTTTTGCAATCAATCTGATCAAATTTAAGAATAGTAATTTGTTATTTATATTAATAAATTTAATTCTATTGAAAATAGCTAAAGCATTGAAATTCTTGAATTTTAGCCGGATTGGTAAATGGTAGTGAAATTTCTTTTACTCAAATTTAGGTATTCATTGACCGTTCTTGTTATAAATACCAGAATAATAAGCTACTGATATTCCCTATCTTTTTTATCTTTAATCCATCATAGCTAGCGATGCAACAAAGCCATCCCAGTGTCAGCTACTCGGATGACACCTTTCCTAGCAGAGAAATCACAATGTTCATACGGTTGTACGCATACCGCTGGGATCTAGGATTTTTCTATAGTTTAAAAACAAAAAAAGGACGTTACTCATTGAGTAACGTCCTTTTGGAGAAGGTAGAAGTTTTACTTATTACACTGTTCCTGGAGTTGCTGTAGCTCTTGAGTTGACAGGTTCTGCACTAGGTTGATCTAGAGATGCGCGTCGTTTTGCCAACTTTTCTTCGAGTTCTCTGTCAAATTCTTCTTTTAAAGGAAGAACTTGTTTTCTTGTTAGCGTAGAAGAACCAGAACCCATTCCACTATCAGTAGAATTACTGTGAGTGAGAGTTCTGTTACTCAAACTATCCAGGTTTTGCTCCACAATAGGATCACTGAGAACATCTTCACTGAAAGAACTTTGTCCATTTAAGTTAGTCAATGAGGCGCTTCTAGGTAGTTCTGGTGGAGCAACTGGAGTAAGCTTAGGAGTTAAGCTACTAGATGAATTGCTTCTACGGACTGTTGCAAAGTTCTGAGAATCTGAATCAGAGACAGTAGCAGTACTTTCAGTTCCTATAGAATTTAGTGAATTGCTTTTTGACAAGCTGTTAGATTGTTCAGAGCCTTTTCTTCCCAGTGAAGAGAATGATGATGACACAGACCTAGTTAAACTTTTGACAGAAGGCCTGTTAGCTTTTTTCTCTGCTCTGTCAAACATATTGCTTACGCTTGAGTACAAATGATTTTCTCTACATTCTTTAATAACCTTCTTAATTTCATCGTAATGTTCAGAGAAAACACTGTCGATGAAATAACTACCTTTAGGTAATGACCTTTGTGTTAACAAGTTATGCAAGCTTTTTTCATTTAAATTATTAATGAATTCTTTCTGTACTTGCCACTTAAGAGTATACTCTTCCCATCCTGATTTTGCCTCCTCTGCTATTTTTAAATCAATTTTTGACGATATTCCAGAAAGTATATTTTTCACTAACCCAGAATTATTTCCTTTATCAGCAAAAATTGCTTTCATATCATTTCTTATTTCGTCAGATTTCTTAATTTCATCTGGAGCAAACCTTTTTACCTTATCCAAATAGTCTGTCTCACCAGATGCCTTATGGAACTTATTTGCCACTCCTGCACCTACAACACTAGCGCCTTTTTTCAGCGAATCTACTGAATTTTCATAACCTTCTTTCACCTTATCTTTAACATGCACAGCACCATCTCTAACTTTTCCGGCAGCGTATGTTGATGCGTCCTTAACTTTCCCAGCAGTATATTTCGCCCCATCAACTGTTTTTTCTGCTGACCACTTGAGCCCTTTATATCCAGATTGAACTGTTTTTACAGCGACTTTTACAGCGAAATATAAAGCAAGACCAACTATAGCACCTGGTATAGCAAGTGTTGCACCAACTGCCAAAAGTGGTAGTACTGCCGTAAATAATCCACTTGCTGCACTTACTACAAGAATCTTATCTCCTTGTTTCATCTTAGAGAATTTTGTATCCCCTTTTAACAGGTCAGTAATTCTTTCTTTTAGCTTCTTGGGATCATTAGCAATATCTGAATTTGGTAGATTTTGCATCGTTTTATTCAAATCAAAACTATCTTCTGGTTGGTTTTGTTGAGTTCCAACAGAATTTGAATTTTTTTCATTATGTAACATTTTAAACCTCACTATTAATTAAATATATTATAATTGTATTCCTTGATTCTTAAGTTAGTGTTAAATTGATTGCCAGTATTTATTTGTCTTCAAATAATTTCGCTTGACGTGTTTTGTGGTAGCATAGAAAATTAGGTCAAGAAGCTGCAGCATTTATGAAGTATAGAAAAAGAACACTCATCTTTTTGGCTGTTATAACTTTAATAATAATAGCTTTACTATTTAGGTATAATTCCCATTTTCACAAAGACGTAGTGCACTTAAAGAGTGACAACAAAGAATTCAAAAAAAAGCCAGAAAATTCCATAGAGTCGACCATATTACATAGAGAAAAGGAAGTGTACGATCATGTTTTCCATCCTGATGATTAATTTGTAAATAAAATAGCAATTTATGTTTGCATTTTCTTATTAAAGAAGTAATATTAGCGTATTAATTATAGAATCAATCATTATGTTTGATGATAATAATCCTTGGAATCTGGGAAAGAAACCGGTAGGGAACAAAACTCCTAATAATGAAGATATTTTAAGTAAAGCTGTATCTGATATAAGGTTCTTTCTTAATGGATTAACCAGAAACAGGGGCAAAAAACCTTATTTCATCATTTTCATTATTTTGCTGTTCTATGCTTGCACTGGCTTTTATATTGTCCATCCTAGTGAAGAAAGTATAGAACTTACCTTTGGTAAATATTCTAATACAGAAACACCTGGTTTGCGTTATCACTTCCCCTACCCTATTGGCAAGGTTTTTAAAGTGAACGTTAAGGAAGTAAATCGTGAAGAAATTGGGGTAAGTAGTTCTTATGGGCGAGATACAGATCGCGGTGAAGGCGTGATGCTAACTGGAGATGAAAATATAGTCAACGTTAACTTCGAGGTTCAATGGCGCGTTAGAGATGCTAAGGACTATTTATTCAAAGTGCGGGATTACAAACCCGGTTTCAGTGTTAAAAATGCTGCTGAAAGTGCCATGAGAGAAATAATAGGTAAAAACACGATCTCTTTTGCACTTGGTCAAGGCAGACCAGAAATTTCTAGAGATACTAGAATTCTATTGCAGCAGATTCTTGATGGATACCAAATGGGTATAGAGATTTTATCTGTTCAAATGAAAAAAATTGATCCACCAGAAAAAGTAATCAGTTCGTTTAGAGATGTACAAAGTGCTCGTGCAGACAAAGAGCGTACTATAAACGAAGCATATGCTTATAATAATGATATTATACCTCGAGCAAAGGGTGAAGCGATAAAGATAAAATTAGATGCACAAGCATATGAAAATGAAATAATAAATGAAGCAAAAGGTAATGCAAATCGCTTTTTATCTCTTTATGAGGAATATAGACAGAATCCTTCTCTCGTTAAGAATCGTATTTATCTTGAAACTATGGAAAATATTTTCAGTAAGGTAGACAAAGTTGTTGTAACTGATGATCTGAAAGGTATGTTTTCTTATTTACCTCTTATAAATTTAGGAAAATAACCATGAGTAGTAATATTAAAATTGTTTTTGTTTCTGTATTTGTTGTTTTATTGATTGCTTTATCTAATTCAATATTTGTTGTGCAAGAAACAAAGCAAGCAATAGTTATACAACTGGGTAAAGTTGTAAGGGATGTTAGGGAAAGTGGCTTATATTTTAAGTTGCCATTCATAAATAGTGTAGAGTTTCTTGATAAAAGAGTTTTAGATTTAAGTCCTGATAAGATCCCAAGGGAAGTGATAACAGCGGATCAAAAACGTATTATAGTAGATGCGTATGCAAAATATAAAATAACAAATCCTGTTACTTTTTACCAGGCTGTGAGGAATGAATCAGGTCTGGTTAGAAGATTATATCCGGTTATAGAAGCTCACATAAGAGAAAATATAGGCAGATTTTCGTTGATTAGCTTGTTGAATGAAAAAAGATCAGAGGTTATGCAATTGATTCAGCGTGGAGTTTATTCTGAAGCTGAAAAATTTGGCATAGAAATAATAGATGTAAGAATTAAGAGAGCAGATTTACCAGAAGAAAATAGTTCTGCAATATTTCGCCGTATGCAAACTGAAAGGGAAAAAGAAGCAAAAGAAATTAGAGCAGAAGGAGAGCAAGCTGGGCAGGAAGTTAGATCAAAAGCTGATAAATTAAAAAGGGAAATTATCTCCAGTGCAGTAAAAGAATCGTACGAAATAAGGGGCCGTGGTTATGCTGAAGCAACTAGAATTTATAATGAGGCATTTAAGGTTGATGAAGAGTTCTTTAACTTTTATCGCTCTATGAGCGCTTACAGTAAATCATTTGCCGAAAATAATACTAAATTTGTACTTTCACCAAACAATAACTTTTTAGATATTTTAAATAAAGGATGGAAATAATTTATGAAAAGTAAGGCATTTATTTTATCTATATTTGCATATTTTCTAATTGCGTTTTCTTCGTATGCTAATATGTTTGATTGGAATGCAAAAAAGGTCGTTGATGCTAGCACTACTGCATGCAACTGTAATCAAGGACTTGCCGATTTAGTGGAAGAACTCATTCCTGCGGTTGTAAATATTTCAAGCGAACAAATCATCAAACAAGAAAATAACAGCAGAACTAGAGTTCCATCTATGCCAGGAAATAATTTTTTTGATGATTTTAGAGAGTTTTTTGAGCATTTTGATCAGTTTTTTATGGATAGGGGCCCTAGTGTTAACAAAGAGGTGGTGTCGCTTGGTTCTGGGTTTATTATAGATAAAGGTGGAGCTATAGTAACCAATTATCACGTTATTAAAAACGCCAAAGATATCACAGTTACTATGAACGATAATACTTATTTCAAAGCAGAAGTTTTAGGCTATGATGCAAGAACTGATCTTGCTGTGCTTAAGATTAATTCTGATAAAGATCTTTCTTCTGTTGCATTTGGTGATTCTGATAAAGCAAGGGTTGGTGATACGGTTATGGCAATAGGTAACCCATTTGGTTTGGGTGGCTCTGTAAGCACAGGAATTATATCTGCAAGGTCCAGGGACATTAGTATTGGCACTATGAATGAATTTATTCAAACTGATGCTGCAATTAATAGGGGTAACTCTGGAGGACCGTTATTTGATTTAAATGGAAAAGTTATAGGTATTAATACTGCTATCTATTCTCCATCTGAGTCTGGCGGCAACGTGGGTATAGGTTTTGCCATACCATCTAATTTAGCTATGTCAATTATTGACACATTAAAAAGTGGCAAAAAAATAAAACATGGTTGGCTTGGTGTGCAAGTTCAGCCTATAACGAAAGAATTTGCTGAGTCCTTGGGTTTAAAAGATATAAAAGGCGCATTGGTTGCAAGTATAGTAAAGGATAGTCCTGCAGAAAAAGGTGGGATTAAAGTAGGTGATATATTATTAGAATTTGACGGTAAAAAAATCGATAGAATGACACAATTACCTCAAATGGTTTCAAGAGCTGGACCTGAGAAAAAAGTGCAAGTTAAGTTACTTAGAAAGAGCAAAGAGGTTAATATTAAAGTTGTGATCGGGGAATCTACAAATGATGGCCAAGATAACAATCAAGAAGAAAATAAATCAACATCTGATTATGTAACCGGTTTAACTGTTTCAAATCTGCCAAAAGAATCAAAAGAAAGTAATCCTACAAAAGGTGTGATAGTTACCAATGTAGATAGTAACAGTAATGCCACGTTGCGTGGTATTAAAAAAGGAGACATTATTATCCAATTAGATGGAACCGATATAGAAAATACTAATGATTTTCAAAAACAAGTTGATTCAGCAGTAAAGAAAAACGGTAAAGATTCAATAATGTTGCTCATTTACCGCAATGGAAATCAATTTTTTACTTCGATAAAGTTGAAGAAGTAATTTTATTCACTAAATTTACAAAACAGTAGTGTTGTAAGCTCGCTACTGTAACACTTCAATCTTATAAAATAAATAAAAATCTACACTAGATTTCTTGCATAACCATATAAAAAATCAAAGGATGTCATTCCAGTGTCAGCTACTTGCATGACGCCGTCATAAAGGAACCAGTGTCGGCCACTTGGATAACACCATAGGGGTTACTTGGGTGATACTATAGGAGGTCTAACATGAACTTTCTAAAATTCATTGAACTGTGCTTTCAAACAGTAGTGCCGGGATGTGAGTATAATGATTATCAGTACATAAAAGTCATAGCAGACAGGCTGGAAGCAGCGAATGCTGGCGAAGTAAGGCGCATAATATTCAATATGCCTCCGCGTTCAATGAAGTCCATATGTATGGGTGTTGCGTGGCCCGCATGGATACTGGGCAACTGCAAGAATAATAGTTGCAAGTTATTCTAAGTTGCTTAGCGAAAAACATTCGCTCGATACGAGGTGCATAATGCAATCTGATTGGTATAAAAAGCTATTTCCAGAGGTAGAACTATCCAAAGACCAGAACACTAAATATAAATTCCAAACAGTGCAGAGAGGATACAGAATCGCAACATCAGTTGGAGGAACATTAACCGGTGAAGGTGGTGACTTTATTATTGTGGATGATCCGCTTAACCCTGCTCAAGCTTTGAGTGAAACATTTAGAAAACGTGCCACAAACTGGTTCGATCAGACTTTAGTAACGAGACTCAACGATAGAAAAAAAGGAGTAATTGTGCTTGTGATGCATAGGCTCCACCTGGAAGACTTAACTGGGCACCTCTTATCCAAGCCAAAAAACATATGGCATCACATTTGTTTGCCAATGATTTCTGAAAATAAGGAGGTTATTTATTCAATTAATAACCATACTGGTGTCATTCCAACCCCCCCTCCTGTCATCCCAGTGCCCAGACACTGGGATCCAGAAAATTCAACCGCAAAAGACTGGATTCCAGCATCAAGTGCTGGAATGACACTACCTGCAAGAGTATTATACTCAAGAGAAGAGAATGAGTTATTATATCCCCTGGAGGGAGGAAGAGAAGAAGTTGAGATGATAAAAGTTGAACTCAGGAGTTACGCTTTTGCTGCTCAATATCAACAAAACCCCCTGCCGCTTTCAAGTGGTATAATAAAACAAGAGTGGCTAAAGCGCTATAAAAATTTCCCTGATAATCTCTCACATGTAACTCAAAGCTGGGACACTGCAGTTTCAACAAACGATTCCAGCGACTTTAGCATCTGCACCACCTGGGCAAAAATAGATAATAAATTCTATTTACTTGATGTATATCGAGCAAAGCTTGAGTACCCAAAGCTTAAAGAGCAAGTTCTGTCACTAGCTGCAAGATGGGCACCACATGCAATTTTGATCGAAGCAAAAACGAGTGGTCAACAATTAACACAAGAGCTAAAGGCAAATAGCGATCTACCGATTATCGAAATAATTCCACACAATGACAAACTCACTCGATTTTATCAAATTGTTCCGGTGATAGAGTCTGGTAGGGTTTTTTTGCCACAGCAAGCAGTATGGCTCAGCGATTTCGAGTACGAAATTTTAATGTTCCCAGAAGCTCGCCATGATGATCAAGTGGATAGTACCGCGCAATATCTGCAATGGACAAGAAAAACTAACACCAGTGCTTTCAGGGTCAGGGACTTTGGCCCCAACCCTAATAAACCATTTAGATGGTTAAGATATATCTAAAAACCTAAATTTATTTCCCCAAAGCTTCTCACGTACGCTCTACAGAATGTGAGTTTACCTGTTGCACACTACACTCTGTAACCTTTAAAGGGGCACTTCCCTTATGTTGTACAACAGGAGAAGCAGGCGATCCCATAGAAGAAAAACCACTATCTCTATTAGAGTTATCAGGTGACGATAATTGTGCTTCTGCAAGTCGCCGTAACTGTAATTCTTGACTCTCACATAGAGATCTGCTTAGCTCCCTTTTCCCCTCAGGAGTATACAGCAAGTGTTTAAGCTGCTCATCCTCAGGGGAAAGAGAGTTGGAGTCTAGCTTCTTTCGCAGCTCAGGAGAAAGAAATGGGCGTAGTTCCTCTCTCTGATCAGGATTAAGACGTTGTTGCCACTCTGGTACACCTTCATGCGTAGGAGAAGTCACCGCTGAGGGTGGATTACTTTTTGCTTTTATTCTACCTGGGAATGAAGAAGATGATTCAGAAACAGGTAGTTTTTCAGGTACAGAACCCCCAGGAGCACTTAGACTTGAAGATATCGAACACACCGAACCACGTCCTTTGTTATTTTGCCTAAAAAGTGAAGTTACACCATCAGACTTTCTTTTACTACAACGCCAACCACCCCCATGTTTCTTCTCCGGAGATTTACTATCTTGTGGCTTTGCTTTAGAACACTCATCACTACTTTTTCGATCACTTTTATCAGTAACTTGCTGTTTTTCAGATTCCTTATTAGAACCCTCAAGATTTAAGAATGTTGAACTATCCCATGCTCTAAGAGAAGAAGTACTAGCCTGACCTATTTCCTCCCGAAGCACCCCCAGAGAAGGCTCTGTTTTTTCCTCTCTTTCTGATCCTTGCCTGGGAGAATCCTTTAATGCTACACCCTGACTACACGTGGGAGACTCCAATTTCATATCTAACAGTTCAGTCGATGGTGATCGTGACAATGCTCGAAAACGAAGCTCAGGGTCAATGGCCAGTTCATGGTCTTTGTTGATTACAGAGTTTTTTATTATTTTGGTTATCACACAGTGAGAAATTTCTTTATTAGAAAAGTCTATGCCATATATTCCACTGCTTCCATTCGTTGATAATTCTGCTTGAGTTCTACCATCAAGATCATTAAGTACAGCATTATTAAATTTATGGTTTATATTACCTGCTTCTTCGTTTGTTAAAAACCTAGCTCCCCTACAATTTTGCATAATAGGTATAAGAATTGAGGCTTCTTTTCTATTTAAGGGGGAAGCACACATAAACCCAACTACTATTGTTTTCGTTGATTGATAAACAGAGTTTATTATTGAGTCTTTAAGCAACATCACACTATGATCAACATCATTGCCAATTCCAAGATCGATGCCTATACGCCATGCGGCACGCCGCGTTATACTATCAATAAAACGAACGTCATCAAAAACATCTTTGATATATACACTATTGCCTTCAACCTTCAGAGGGTCCTTAGGAACATTTTCATATCTTGCTTTCATCCTTGATAAAAACTCATGCTCAAATTCCTTACGTAATTTTTTGTTAGGAAATTTAGAATGACACAAATATTTTTCCTTGTTAAATGAGTTAGTAACTATGCTACAAGTTGGCATATCTTCTAAAACATCCTTTACAAGTGAAGAAGCCAAATGAGACTTTAGATTGAAAATTACGCCATCATCTATAGGTGCTAGAAACTCAACCCTACCTTGCTCATCTTGAGACCACTCTCCTGTACTGGTGTTAAACGGAAAAGATTCAATATTAAAAATTAAATTAGCTGTATTTAACACTACTTCATCCGTATCTCCTTCTTCAATACTGTAGAACTCACCTACTATCTTCCTTTTTATACTGTCCAAATACCTGCTACGCTGATACTTACCCATACCTTTATCAAATGAGACTACGATATAGTCGTTCTTACCATCGCTTTGTAGCGTAAAATTAGTTTTAACTGCATTGAAATCATAATTATTAACATTAAAAGCACTAACCAATGCTCTTACTGTTTCTTTTGTATTAGGCATACCACCTCCCCATTTTTAAATTACAGTTATTTTTTACTTAACGTTTCATAGAACTACCAGGATTGTTTTTCTGCTCAGACTGACGTCGCTTCTCTATTTCCATTAGCTTCCTGGCTGTATCACTATGGTCATCATATCTTGCTCCTTTAGCATGCGTCACTATACCACCACCTGGTGCTGTATTCTCACGCTTCCACTTTTCAGCATCAAAACCTTTTTTATCATTACCGCTATGCATATTGCCTCCTAAGTAAAAATATTATGTAACTAATATACTAAAAATAAAATTAAGTGCAAGCACTTTTTTATATTTTTTTTCAAAAAATTTCATTCACTCTTTTTCACAAAACACAAATTTCAAGATTCCAGCGTCACGCGCTACCCTTTCTTGTCATCCCAGTGCCCAGACACTGGGATCCAGTCTTTTTTGTCATCCAAGTAGCTAACACTGGTTCTTTGCAATTTCATCAAAACCACTCCCTTTTAACATAAAACCCTACACTTACCAAACCCACAGCCTGGATTCCAGTGTCACACACTGGAATGACAAAAAAGAAATCACTGTAATCTAACTACCTTCATGATTATGTCTTTCCTACTGACTGACCTTCTGCACATTTCTCAACTTTTACATCATTAGTCAATTCTTTTGGTGGTTGAGCATTACTCACAGAACCTTCATGCTCAGCACCTTTCCAAAAACCAACTGTAAAATCGTATTCATAATCAGCAACAGAACTTTTGACAGATTGATTCGGAGCTCTTCTGTTAGCTTGATTAGATTGCTCTGAGACTTCTCTGTTAGAAGCAGATTCCCGAGCAGATTGTCCTGAAGCACTTCCGCTAGGAATAGAACTCTCAGCAGATTGATTCGAAGCTTCTTTGCTGGAAATAGAGCTTTGAGCAGGTTGATTCGAAGCTTCCTTATAACTTCCCCTTCTTCCCCTACTACTATTGCATCCTTGCACTCTCCGATTTTGTACCTGCCCCGTCCCCGTTGCAGGCTTCTCCTGAATTTTCGGTGGACACACCTCTTTCTCCGGCTTCGCTTTTTTATCTTCTTTATTTACTTCTTGTTTTGGCAAATTCTCAATATCCTCCTTACCTCTATCATGTGTTTGCACAAAAGGTACTCGATCTTTCAGAGAATTTGACAAAAGATCAAGTTCTGGTTTGCTCAGAACAACCGGCCTTACAAATCCGGGTGAAACGTCAAAAAGGAAAACTGGCACTTTAGGTTTTTCTCTTTCATCCACTTTTATTTCTACGTTTTCGCAAACTTCTTTATTTTCTTCCTTTAATGATGTTTTTTCTGCTTTTTTATCTTCTTTTTCTGTAGATGCCTCTACCGCAGCCGCCAACTCAACTCCAAACATCTCTGCGAACATTGTAACAATCCATCCGACAACGGCCATTTGTAACCTGAGTTTCAGATCTTGCAATGCAGTTAATCTTTCTAACGCCCTTGCAAACTCTTCTTCTGATAACTCACCACTGCTTAATTTTTCCTGCAATTCTTTTATCTCTTTGTCCAACCTCTGATTGAAACTTAAATCGCGTGCAAAAATCTTCTTGATTAACTCCTTAAGCTTGTCACGCATAAATTTAATTATCGAAAGAAGCCAATTTTTTTCTTTCTTCTCCTTGAGCATTTGGTAGATTTTCGGATCATCTACATCTACTTCAAAAAGGTTGAAGAGAGATTCAAAGAAATTCCAGAAATCTCCGAGTACTCTTCCTTTTTCACCAGTGAAGTAATCCTCATCATCACCTTCTCCGATATGTAGCTCTGCTTGAGATGATATTTCATCGATACAACTAGAAGCCTGACGCTCACACTCGAGCCTCCTGAGCAAATCTTGTCTGGTGAGCTCCTCTACGCACTGCCTCTATTGTCTGATATAGCTAAAGTGACTTACGATAATTTGAAAAACAAAAATTCGTCATTCCGCTACTTGTTAGCGGAATCTATACCGCGAATGAATCGCGGTATGACGTAGGACTGCTGTCATCCCAGTGCGTGACACTGGGATCTCGTTCCTTAATTTTATAGTGTAAATTATTTCAAATTGTGTCTAGCTGCAAGTATAATAATTTCCATTTATAGATAAAGTATGTTGCAAATGTTATGCCAAAGAGTATAATAAAATCTATATCAAATACTTTACAAGAAAAAGTGGGATAGAGGCAAAAGCAAATATTAATAAGGATAATTTAAGAAAAGCGCATGCTAGAGTTTGAAGAAGCAGTAAAAATAAAAAATATTATTGAAAGGTTAAATAGCACATGATATAATATATATATATAGTGTAAAAATGTAAATAATTTTATTGACATCTTTACATTAATAGTTCTTAAATATTTAGTACTGTAGAATTAAATTATTAAGTTTTATGAAGGAAGTAAAAATGGTGGAAAGCTTTTCAGGTAACAACAAAGGCAGTAATTTTATTGAGGAGGCAAAAATAATGGAAAATTTTTCAGATAATAACGGAAACGGTAGCTCAATCTTCCAAGGAAAAATCAGGGAGCAAGATTTCTCTGCAGAGCAGAAGCTAAATGAACTAAAAGCAGCCATAGAGGAGCTCACCAGACAAGATTTGCTCAGGAGGCTCGAGTGTGAGCGTCAGGCTTCTAGTTGTATCGATGAAATATCATCTCAAGCAGAGCTACATATCGGAGAAGGTGATGATGAGGATTACTTCACTGGTGAAAAAGGAAGAGTACTCGGAGATTTCTGGAATTTCTTTGAATCTCTCTTCAACCTTTTTGAAGTAGATGTAGATGATCCGAAAATCTACCAAATGCTCAAGGAGAAGAAAGAAAAAAATTGGCTTCTTTCGATAATTAAATTTATGCGTGACAAGCTTAAGGAGTTAATCAAGAAGATTTTTGCACGCGATTTAAGTTTCAATCAGAGGTTGGACAAAGAGATAAAAGAATTGCAGGAGAAATTAGGCAGTGGTGAGTTATCAGAAGAAGAGTTTGCAAGGGCGTTAGAAAGGTTAACTGCATTGCAAGATCTGAAACTCAGGTTACAAATGGCTGTTGTCGGATGGATTGTTACAATGTTCGCAGAGATGTTTGGAGTTGAGTTGGCGGCTGCGGTAGCGGCATCTACAGAAAAAGAAGATAAAAAAGCAGAAAAAACATCATTAAAGGAAGAAAATAAAGAAGTTTGCGAAAACGTAGAAATGAAAGTGGATGAAAGAGAAAAACCTAAAGTGCCAGTTTTCCTTTTTGACGTTTCACCCGGATTTGTAAGGCCGGTTGTTCTGAGCAAACCAGAACTTGATCTTTTACCAAAACCTATGAAAGAACTAATGCCTAAAGAAGTTATAAAGGAGGAGACCCGCGAGGTAAAAGAAACAAAACCAAAAGTGGAAGAAGAGAAAAAAGCGAAGCCGGAGGAACCGAAGAAAGAGGTGTGTCCACCGAAGAAGCCTGCAACGGAGACGGGGCAGGAACAAATAAAGCATAGTTATGGATGCGATAGTGGTTGGAGAAGTGATAGCGACTTAGGTTCAAACCAATCTGCTCCAAACTTTATTTTCAGCAAAGAAGCTTCGAATCAATCTGCTAAGAGTCCTGTCTCTAACCCAGGGCAACTTAACGGAAGTGCTCCAGGAAAACCTGTTCGGGAATCTGCAACAAAGCAATCCATTAAAAGTTCTGTTGCTGATTGTGAATTTGATTTTAATATAGGTACTTGGAACGGTGCTGAGCATGAAGGTTCTGTGGGTGATGTTCAACCACCAAAAGAATTGACTAATGATGTAAAAGTTGAGAAATGTGTAGAAGGTCCGTCAGTAGGAAAGGCGCCATAATGAAGGTAGTTAGATCCCAGTGTCTGGGCACTGGGATGACACCCATAACCTTGTCATTCCAGTGCGTGACGCTGGAATCCAGGGGCATATAGATAGGTGTCGACAGTTCGTCATTCCGCTACGTGTTAGCGGAATCTAGAAAATTGAATTTTATGAAAAAGAGTGAATAAAATTTTTTGAAAAAAAATATAAAAAAGTGCTTGCACTTAATTTTATTTTTAGTATATTAATTACATAATATTTTTACTTAGGGGTCAATATGCATAGTGGTAATGATAAAAAAGGTTTTGATGCTGAAAAGTGGAAGCGTGATAATACAGCACCAGGTGGTGGTATAGTGCAGGGAGCAAGAGGAATGAGGTATGATGATCATAGTGATAAAGCCAAGGAGCTACTAGAAAGGAGGCGTCAGTCTGAGCAGAAAAAAAACGAACCTGGTAGTTCTATGAAACGTTAAGTGAAAGGTAGTTGTTGTAATTTAAAAATGGGGAGGTTGGTATGTATGGTAGAAAAATAGTGAGAGCGTTGGTTAGTGCTTTTAATGTACATAATTATGCTCGTAATACAGTTAAAACTAATTTTACGCTGCAAAGCAGGGGCGGGGAGGACTATATTGTAGTCTCATTTGATAAGGGTATGAAGGATTATCAGTGTAGCGAATATCTGGACAGTATAAAAAGGAAGATAATACGTGAATTCTATGGCATTGAAGAAAGTAATGATAAAGAAATATTGGATACAGCCAAGAAAGATTTTGATGTTACGTCTTTTCCATTTAACTATATCTATAAAGGGGACTGGTCCGTAGATAAGCAAGGTAGAATTGAGTTTGTAGCACCTGTAGATCAAGGTGTAATTTTTAATTTAAAGTCTCATTTGGCTGCTTCACTTGCAAAGGGTGTTCTAGAAGATATGCGAGTTAGTAGCACAGCCGTACCATTCAACAAGAAAAAGTATTTATGGTGTGGTGAATTTGATAATAAACAATTACGTGAGGAATTTGAGCGTGAGTTTTTGTCAAGGATGGAGAATAGATATGGGTATAGGAATGGTTTTAAGAACCCTCTGAAGGTTAAAGGCAATAGTGTATATATCAGGGACGTTTTTGATGACGCTCGTTTTATCGATAGTGTAGCACGGTATATTACATGGCTTAAAGGTATGGGTCTCCAGGCTGATAGCAAAGTTCGTGGTGATGTAAAAGCATTTAAAGAGTTGATAATGGAATTTATTGATCAACCAACGGAAATAATAATAGCTGGCTTTGTATGTGCTTCTCCTCTAGGTAGAGAAGAGGCCTCAGTTCTTATACCTCTTGTATTAAATGGCGGAAGAAAGCGGATATTGACAAATGAAGAAGCTCTTAAACTAAATCATGCATTTAATGGTGCTGTATTTAATGATCTTTATGGTGGAACCCAGGGGGAATTAGCAATAAATGGAGGTAATGGACTGTATAGCATAGACTTTTCCAATCCATACATTTCTCACTGTGTGATAACTAAAATTATAGAAAGCTCTGTAATCAACAAAGACCATGAACTGTCCATTGACCCTGAGCTTCCTCGAACGCTATTAGCTGAAGCATCACTGACACGGAAGTTTCCCAAGCGAAGTCGTGGTGAAGGGTTAGAGAGGCCTCCCAGGCAAGGATCAGAAAGAGAGGGAGGAACAGGGAGGCTGTTGCGGGTGCTTCGGGAGGGGATAGGTCAGGCTAGTACTTCTTCTCAGCAAACGGACGATATGCCACGCAGGTCATACATGAGCAGATATAGACGGACACCGTTAATGTCACAACCGTCGACGCTTAGAGAACTTTCATTATCGGAAGGTGCTGATGAAAGTATGCTAATAGAGATTCGGGATCAGAAAAGATCATCATCGATTCCTTCTCTTAGAGCATGGGATAGTTCAACATTCTTAAATCCTGAGGTTTCTAATGAGGAACCTGAAAAACAGCAAGTTACTAAGGAAAAGGAAGAAGAAAAGTTGTTTAAAGCATTGCTTTATTGGTTTAACTTAAATAATTATGCTTTGGATCCTCCTCATACTAACTTTATTGTAAAAAATGGGAAGATTGCTAGTTTAATTGATGATGGTGTTGATGTAAAAGAATATTTACAGGAGATAATAGATAAAACGAAAGAAGAGTATCGTGTCAATAAGGAAGAAGCCTATGATTTCAATGAGTTTCCATTTCAATTTCTTTCTAATTGTGAGAAAAACCAAGAAACAACAGTTGTTGCTAATATAAGTCGTGGTGCCTTACTTAACTTAAAAGAACTTTTTAGTCGGGAGCATGAGGGAAAAGTAGAAATAAAAGATATCGACATTAACATCGTCGAAAAGGCAGTGAAATCTGAAAAGGACAAATGGGTAAATTTTCAGGTGCAAGAACATGGGTTATCCCCTAAAAAAGCAATTAAAACCTGTTATCCCGATGAAAGCGTATTAGAATATATTTCAATTACAAAAGACAAAGGTGAATACTGGATTAACCGTGATTATGATGGTTCGGAAGTAGAGTCGTTTAGGGGAGAGCGATGGCCTGCTAAAGGTATATCAAAAGCTGAAAAGATGAAGCCCGAAGATAATAAAGACAGCGGTTACTCTTCCGGGTTCGTAACTGATGCTGAAAACGTAAGCTCTAAAGCTGAGGCAACAACAAGTGGTTATGAGTCTATGGATTGTGAGAATACTAGAGGAGAATCGCCAAAACGTAGGTCTCAATCGCCTGTAGGTGAAGGTAATCCAAGAAAATCTCCGAAAAGAGGTTCTTCACCACTTTCAAGGCTGGAGTCGTTAAGTTTGAGTAGTTCCTCTCGTCAAATAGGTGAGTATTAGGCTTATTAATTTCACTGCTCTCAGCCACCCAAGTGTTTTATTAGGGTTAGGGCCAAAGTTCCTGACCCTGAAAGCACTGGTGTTAATTTTTCTCATCCATTGCAGATATTGCGCGGTACTAAATGTTTAAAAAGTATTAATATAAAGATATCAATAAAATTATTTACATTTTTATAATATGCACATTACATCATGTGTTATTTAACCTTACAATAATTTTTTTATTCTTGCTGCTTCTTCAAATTCTAAATTTTCAGCATGCTCTATCATTTGCTTTCTCAAATCATCCTTATTAGTATTTACTTTCGGTTCTGCTATTGCCCTCTCCTGTAAGGTGTTTGATATAGGTTTTATTATAGTCTTTGGGACAATATTGTGCAATATATTATGTTCTTCTTGTTTTTTTCTTCTTCTTTCGGTCTCTCTTAATGCACGGTCCAGAGAACCAGTGATTTTATCTGCATACAAAATTACTCTACCTTCAGCATTACGCGCAGCACGACCGATCGTTTGAATTAATGAAGTTTCCGATCGCAAAAATCCTTCTTTATCAGCATCCAAAATTGCAACCAACCCACACTCTGGAATATCAAGACCTTCCCTCAGCAAGTTAACACCTACTAAAACATCGATTTCTTTAGATCTCAATTTGTATATAATTTCTATTCTCTCCAGCGCACCAATATCAGAATGCAAATAACTCACTTTCATATTCAATTCACTCATATATTCAGCTAAATTTTCAGCCATTTTTTTCGTCAATGTAGTGATTAAAACACAAAATCCCTTCCCTATTGTCACTTGTGCCTCATGAATTACATCATCAATTTGACTCTCTATTGGTTTTACAATGCAGATTGGGTCTGTAAGCCCTGTTGGACGGATAACTTGCTCTATAAATACATTACTGGTCTTTGCCAACTCATACTTTCCTGGAGTGGCTGAAATGTAAACAGTCTGCGGCCTAACTCCCTCCCACTCTTCAAATTTTAATGGACGATTATCAAAAGCGGAAGGGAGCCTGAAGCCATAGTCGATCAATTTCTTTTTACGCGCCTCATTACCACTGTACATCGCACCAACCTGAGGAACGGTGACATGACTCTCATCAACAAATAAAATTACGTCTTTGGGTAAATATTCAAACAAAGTAGGTGGTGGATCCCCAGCTTCCATTCCATAGAGATAACGCGAATAATTTTCAATACCTTTACATATTCCTGTTGTTCTCATCATTTCGATATCAAAATTAGTGTGTTGCTCGAGGCGCTTTGCTTCAACAATCTTGTTTTGCGAGTAGTAATAATCCAAGCGTTCATGCAGCTCTTTTTTGACTAGTTCAATTGCCTGCAACAAAGCCTCACGCGGGGTTATGTAATAGCTATTTGGAAAAATGGTGATTTTATTTACGCCTTTGGTAACATTGCCCGTTATAGCATCAACTTCAGAAATTTCTTCTATTTCATCGCCAAATAACGATAAACGCCAAGCTTTATTTTCATAATGGGAAGGAAATATATCAACAATATCGCCGCGCACTCTGAAATATCCTCTCTCAAACCTGGCATCAGAGCGCTTGTATTGAAGATCAGTTAAGTTGCTCAGGAAATCATTAATACGAATTTTATTTCCAACACTAAGCGGTATGATCATGCTGCGGTAGCTCTCAGGCGAACCAAGACCGTATATGCAGGAAACACTGGCAACTACGATCGTATCCCTGCGCTCCAAAAGGGAGCAGACGGTGGAATAACGCAGCATCTCAATTCTTTCGTTAATTGCAGAATCTTTTTCGATATAAGTATCAGTTTGTGGTAAATAGGCTTCAGGTTGATAATAATCATAATAAGAAATGAAGTATTCAACAGCATTATGGGGAAACAATCCTTTCATTTCTTCATAAAGCTGTGCTGCTAAAGTTTTATTGTGTGCCATAATTAATGCAGGCCTGTTTGTCCTTGCAATAACATTTGCCATAGTAAAAGTTTTCCCAGAACCAGTAACTCCAAGCAAAACCTGATCTCTTTTATTGCTATTTAGCCCTGCAATTAAGCTATCGATTGCCTGTGGTTGATCCCCAGCCGGTTGAAAATGTGTAGCGATTTGAAATTCCATAGACTTTACTTACTATCTTTGATTCATTGTATAGTAAACACTATATTGCTTTTAAGATAAGTTGTATAGCTATCGTAAAGCCATAAAACATTAACCAACAATGTCATGCAAGTAGCTGACACTGGAATCTTGTTTCAATGTTAGAGGTTGTCCACAAACCAAGGAATACGTAGTATATAAAGAAAGAATATTGAGGTAAGAGATGAGGAAAAAATATCCAACAGATTTAAGTAAAAGGGAGTGGGCAAGAATAGAAAAACACTTCAGAGTATCGTACAAGAAAGGAGGAAGGCCACCAAAATACAGTAAGTGTGAGATAGTAAATGCAATTCTTTATATACTGCGCACAGGATGTCAATGGCGCTATTTACCACACGATTTTCCGCCGTGGAAGGCTGTGCATGAACAGTTTAGAAGATGGAAAAAGCAGGGAATTTTTGAGAAAATGAACTATGATATCACTAAATATAGTAGGTCAAAAATGGGAAGAAATGAGGAGCCGAGCGCATGCATAGTGGACAGTCAATCGGTAAAAACCACGGAAAAAGGGGGGTCAAAGGTTATGATGGTGCGAAAAAGGTAAAGGGGAGAAAAAGACATATAATCACAGATACTCAAGGATTTGTGCTTGGTTGCTATGTAGGAGCTGCAAGCGAAAATGACAGAGATGGGGTGAAGATGGCATTGGACAATATGAAGGAAAAATACAGCAATATTAAGAAAATGTGGGCTGATATGGGATACCAAGGAAAAGATTTAAAGGATTACGTAAAGAGAGAATATGGGATAGATATTGAAATTGTCAAAAGGCCTCCATGTAGGTTTTGGGTGCATAAAGATACACCACTAGAACTATTGCCACAACGGGATCCTGGATTTTCAGTACAGCCGAGAAGGTGGGTGGTAGAGAGGACTTTTGCTTGGATCAATAGAAATAGAAGGCTATCAAAGGAGTACGATTTACTTACAACATCTACTGAAAGTTTCATATATCTGGCTATGAGTAAAGTTATGTTAAGTAGGGAATATGCTTGATTTACTGGTTTGTGGACAACCTCTAAACATGTTGCCGTCCACTTCCGCCTAACAAGTATAATGCGGCTTGACAAGTTTATTGTCATCTCAGACCGCGGAGAGAACCATATGCTACTTTTAACTTACGTGGAATTACCAAGGATTATGGAGAAGATATGCTGTTTTGATTTGTGTGAAAATTATTGTTGACTTATGTGCAATTAGAGAACCTAAGTCACTTTAGCTATATATAAAAGGTTTAAGTGGTTGTATTGATGTATCTTTGTATTAAAAAACACCCAATAAGCAGAGTTGTAAGTGGAATAAACCACAAAATGTAAGTGCTAGATTTTATAGGCGGTACGATTATAATTGAATTGCCGTAAGAATTTTTTAACTCTGAGATTATCTCTTCATCTGTGTATCCATCATTGATTTTTTTACGAATTGCTTCTCGCATATCATACGCGATCTGAGATCCAGATTCAGACAATGATTCGCCAGAACATATTGGACACCTTATTATTTCAAATAAACTGGTTGCTCGTTTTTCCATGCTTTTATCTCTGAGTTTATTATCCAGAGTAAAAGCGTTTACGCCTGAGTGGAATATCAATATGAAAAGTAAACTAACTACTGCTCTCATCCTTGGTTAATTGGGTTATTTTACTGAGCTGGTTCATAAAATCAGTGGTGGATAACTTTCCAATAAAGCTTGACCCTACATCATCATCGTACTTTATTGAAAATTGAATGCCATCATCAGTTGTTTTTTCTGATAAGGAAGACATTAATTTTTCAAACGCATCTGAAGTTTTTGAGTCACCAATCATAAACGAGATTAATTCTTTATAATTTGATATAGCCACGTTGATTTTGTCTTTAAATGAAGACGTAACCAAATTATAATTTCGCACTCCACCATCTGCAGCAAGAGAAAAATTATTACTTTGAATTAAAAATTTCTCTATGTTGAAATTAATTCTGGAAGCTGAGATGTGGTTTACAAATTCGTAATCAAATTTAGTGTCGATACTAAGGTAACTTTCAGGACTTGCAGTATTTTTATACCGATAAGTATAAAAATCAAATCCTAGTTTAGTATTTCCACTTGGTTCTTTATCGAGGTGAAATTGAATGTAATTGCTTTTATCATTCACTTCAGTTATAACACTTTGCTGATTTTCTAAAACATCACATTTTAATCCATAATCTTCGTAACGAAGTATATCTATATAGTCTATCACGGTACTATTTTTGTTGAATCGCAATGAAGATGGTAAATCGTTTAGTCTAACAACAAAGTGGCTGCTATCGTTTGTGTGGCATTTTATATTCTTTTTCTCATCACCATGAACAGCAATATTGACTTCATTGCTTGGTATGTAGATATATACTGATTTATCAAACAATCTATTTTTTATCAATAAAGCATCAGATGAGATGGTTAATTGCTCATTGGAAAATTTTGGGTTTGTCACACGAAAAATTAGGTTAGAAGGAAATCCACTAAAATCATGTGAAATATCAAATTTTTCGTCGTTAATGTATAGTATTGTTTCAGCTAAAAGATTTTTTACCTTACATGCAGAAAAATACCAAAAACCACTATACGCTACAGGAATAAACAAAAGTAAAGAGATGATAATATAGATAAAAATCTTACGCATAGCTAATCACTCCCCTGTTTATCCAATGATATATTTCTTGTACCCCTTGGTATGGTTACACACAAGCCGTCGATATCTTTTGTGATTTTTATTTGGCACCCAAGTCTTGATGTCTCTGTTAAGCCGAAAGCTAGGTCTAACATATCATTTTCCTCATCAGATATGGGATTATGCGTTTCTACAGCATCATAAGATTTTGGATCAACAATCACGTGGCATGTAGAACAAGCAAGAGAGCCTTCACATGCACCTTCAAGCAGATCTGGATCACTTCTATGGGCTAAATTGAGCAGAGTTTCTCCCTCTGCAGCTTCATAACTTTTCTTACTCCCATCAGGTAAAATAAAAGTAACAGATGGCATATTATTCCTATTAAAATCCTTACTAATTTCTCTATATCCTACAGGTAATAACTAATATTTGCAAACTCTTTGCAATTCCAGTGCCTATATTTCTTGTTATCCAAGTAGCTCTTTGTTGTCATCCGAGTAGCTGACACTGGTTCCTTTATGACGGCAGTGCCCTCTTCTTGTCATCCCAGTGCCCTGATTACTTGGATCCAGAAAAAAGAATGGTGTCATGCAAGTAGCCTCCTTCTCCTGTCATCCGAGTAGCTGACACTGGGATGACACCCCACTTAACCGTCATACTGCCGCGGTATCTCTTAGCCGCTAACAAGCAGCGGGATAACGAGCTTATCGTCACGCCGTCGCGAACCGTCATACCGCGATTCATTCGCGGTATCTCAGCCGCTAACAAGAGATCCCGCTAACAAGCAGCGGGATGACGATTGTCGTTTAGCCATAAATATTAAGAAATTTACCAAATGAAAAAAAGGCAAAAGAAGCCCCGTGGTTGGCTAATTACTTACATTATACTTTCAAGTATGGCGTTTTTTTATTCTAAACGTTTAATAACCGCGATTCAGTTGCTTTTAAGCCGCAACTAATCTAAATTATAAACATTAAGAAATTTACTAAACAGAAAAAAAGGCAAAAGAAACCCTAGGGTAGCTAATTATTCACTATCCATTTTTTAAGTTGGCGTTTTTTTATGTTTTAAATGCTTTATAAGCGCATTTTAGCTTATATTAGGTAAAAACCTAGAAATTTTATAAAGACATAAGGTGCACATAGTGCAAAAAATTAAACATGAGACGCCAGATACGTGAGTTTTTTTGTCATTTAATCTGTACAGAGAAGATAAATAAATAGCTTCAGTTTCATGATAAGGGGACTGGCGGAGGGTGTCAAGTAAGTTTTTTCGTTTCTATTGAATGACAGTTGTGACCTATGCAAGAAGTCTGTTGTAGTTTGTACGATATCTTTATAAAATGGTTCGCATAAGTTATCTAGCAGTGCAACTAAACAAATATAAAAATCAAAACGTCGCGGTTTTTGGTCTTGGTAAAACTGGTTTATCCGCCATTAACGCTCTAACAAAGAGTGGTGCAAGAATATATGCATGGGATGATCATGAAGAGCAAATAGCAAATGCAAAAATGATGTATAAAAAATGTAATTTTATTCATCCCAAGGAATACAATTGGCATGAGATCAGTGCATTGGTTTTAAGCCCTGGAGTGCCAACAGAGCCACATTGGATAGTAAAACTTGCAAGGAGATTTGATTGCAAAATAAAATCAGACATTGAGCTATTTCTTGAAGCTAAAACTACGAACCAGAAGGTAATAGGCGTCACAGGAACAAATGGTAAATCAACCACTACATCACTAATAGGGCACATATTAAAATCTGCAGGGAAAAAAGTAGCTATTGGTGGAAATTTAGGCGTTCCTGTTTTGGATCTAGAAAGAGATGCAGAAATTTATGTAATCGAACTCTCCTCTTTTCAATTGGAGTTGATGAATGAAATTAACGTGGACATTTCAGCACTGCTCAATATTACACCAGATCACATAGATAGGCATGGAAGTATGGAGAACTACATAGCAACTAAATTAAAACTGATAAACGGTAGTGAGGTTGCCGTAATAGGATGTGACAATGAGATTACTGCTGATATATTCAACAAATTCACTGGAGACAAAATTCCAATCTCAGTAACATATTCCCCGATGTCATTCCAGCGCGTGACGCTGGAATCCAGAAAAGAAAAACCATTGCCAACTACTCAGATGACAGAGGGTGGTGCAAGAGATCTAATATCATTGGCAGGTAACAATTTGCTTGATTATAGTGAACAGATTACTGGTATAGATCGAAATTATCTGGATCCCAGTGTCAGCTACTTGGATGACAAAAGGGGCACTGGGATCCAGAAGATCTCGTTAAAACTAGAGAATCATAGCTTATCAGTAAGCGACGTGAAAATAAACCTAATATCCAACGCAGAAAACATAGCAGCCACATATGCCGTATGTAAGGTACTTGGAGTAGATAGCAACACTATTATCAATGGAATCAAGTCCTTTTCAGGACTGAGGCATAGGAATGAACTGCTTGGCAAAATAAGAAATGTGTTTTTCGTGAACGATAGCAAAGCAACTAATGCAAAATCGAGCGAAAAGGCGATCTTATCTTATGAAAACATAAATTGGATCGCTGGTGGAAGAAGCAAAAAAGGTGGAATAGAATCATTAAGCAAGCATTTTACAAGGGTTAGAAAAGCTTTTCTTATTGGAGAATCAACCGAAGCTTTTGCAAATGTTATGGAGAATAAAGTAGATTATGTTAAATGTTGCAATCTAGAAGATGCATTCAGATTGGCTTTTGAAGAGGCCTTAAATAGCGCAGAAGAAGTAACAATATTACTTTCTCCCGCGTGTGCTTCTTTTGATCAATGGAAAAATTTCGAGGAACGTGGTGAAGCATTTTGTAGAATGTTTGAAAATCTCAGGTACAATCACACATGCTGTTTAGTATGATGTTGCGTGGAACAAAAGTTAATAATAGATAAGCTAATTAGGGTTATTCCATTTGAAGGGATAAGCGATGAAACCCTATTAAAGGTGTGCACTGACCTTAATCTAGCTAATAGCTTTTGCAAATTTCAGAATGGAATATATAGCGCTTTGGAGCACATAGCAGAGGACTTAAATAGCTCAATGGAAGCTGAACTAAGGAATTCTAATTTAGAAGATATGAAAGTGCGAGAGCGAGTAAAGTTAGCCATTCAAATACACCTTTCAAACTATGCTAAGCTACCGAATTATAGAGAACTTTTAAAAAATGTTTTATCATTCTCCGTATCACCAAAAAATACATATTTTTCTAGTAAACTTTTATACAGAACTATTAGTGCGATTTGGTATGGCATTCATGACCAATCAACAGATTTTAACTACTATACAAAAAGAGCAATATTAGCTGGAGTGTACTTAAGTACGATACTTTTTTTTATCAATGATTATTCAGAAGATTTTGCGGATACTTTATCGTTTCTTGATAACCGTATCAACAATGTCATGACATTTCAAAAATTCAAAACTCGCTTAAAAGGAATCATAGGAAATTTCTTATAAGCTATTGATTGTTGGTAGAAAAGTACTTGAGCACGATCCTGAAAAGGTTTGTGAAAATAAAAATATTCATGCTGATCATAAAGAACATTTAGTTTATCGTGAGGATAATAATGGTACAACAAAATACACCAGTTACGAAGAAAAAGAAAATAAATTTATTGAAGAAGCACATGAATATTTAATAGACTCTGAATTTAATAAAAATTTTGATCTAGGGCAGTACAGAATAAGTAATTTCTCCGGAAACTTGACGAAAATAGAACTGGAACTCATCAATGAAAAGTATATGCAAGTTCAAGTTAATAGAGAAAGAAAAATTATTCTCGCTATACCGTAGGTGCGTTCCAAGATTATACTGAAGTTTTTATTGCACTCAAAATCTTCGTTTTTCCTAATCTCTAGAATTATCAATGCATCATCACTTAACCAGCCTGAGTGAGCTAGTCCATTCAACGTTGATTCAACTAGATTGCTATTGTAAGGTGGGTCTATAAAAACTATGTCACATTTTGAAATAGGTTGTGGTAAGCAGTTAGCACTGCAGCAAATTAGCGTAACATTGTCCGTAATTCCAAAATCTTTTGCTGTTTTTTTAGGCAATTGCAAATTGTAATAATCTGAATCTACCATAAATGCATGTTTAGCGCCGCGAGAAAGCGCTTCAAATGAAAAAGAACCACTACCACAGAATAAATCAAGTACATTCAAGTTATAAATAGGTTTTCTTGAGGAAAGCATATTAAATATTGCTTCTCGGACAATACTCATAGTTGGCCGTGCAGCTAAATGCTTACCTGTAGTTATTTTTCTTCCGCGATATTTGCCTGCAATGATGCGTAGCATATTAAATAAGCTCCAAAATAATTAATTATTTATACTATATGATTAATGTCAATATGGCTTTAGCAGTTTAATAGAGAGAAGCTATCGAGTCGCTTGTAAGAAAAACACAAACACAAAACTCATCAGTTATCTTTTTCTGATTTGCCTGCTGCATTAATTGCTTGACCAATCTCATCTTGTAAATCATCATGATCATTTTTTTCATCATGATTTAGCCCTTCAATTCTGCTTTCTAACTCTAACTTAATTATAGTATTGATTTTATCTATATTATCAAGAAAGCCTCTACATTCTTCTTCACTATACTCTTCACCAGATGCTTTTTTTTCAATAAATAGGTTTTTAAATCCTGCTAGATCAGAATTCTGATCGGTATTTAGTACAACATTTCTCTCTATGAAGCTAAGATCTGACAGCAGTAAGCTAACCTCTAACAGATCTTCACTTTTCACGCTTTTAAGGTCTTCAAGACTTTCTAAAATACTAAACACCTTAATCCTTTCTTGTACAATCTCTTTGTCTTCCTTATCAAATTCAGACAATAAACCATGATTATCTACAAATTTCTCACTCAAAGCTTTATTCAATTTAGCAAAATTGACATCCTTGTCAAGTGATGTGTTATCCCGCAACAAGTCTACCCTTGCCCTACGCGCATTTAAAATGTCGTCGTAGTCATTTAACTTTATGTTGCCATCTTTGTCTTGCTGCAATTTATAATAATCAAGGCCTTTGAAATTTTTATTAGTCTTCATCTTCAATCCTCTTCTCATCTCCTTTTGCATCTGGTTTCCTCATTGGTTCCGGTAATTTCCTTTTACTGTCTTCTCGATTTCTTTTTTCCTCTCTTTCAGCACGTTTTTTTATAGCTTCCTGGGTATTCATTTCAAAAAGTGCCTTAACGTACTCTTCTGGATTTTTTGGTTCTTTAAATAAAGGCTTAAGATTATAAACTTCGTCTTTTCGATCTCTTTCTTCTTTTCTTCTAGCTCTTTCAGCACGTTTTTCTACAGCTTCTGGAGTGTTCATTTCAAAAAGTGGTGAGAGGTTGTAAACTTTATCTTGATTTCTTCTGCCTTCTCTTTCAGCACGTTTTTCCATACCTTCAAAAGCAGATCCAAAATCATCAATTTCATCTGAACCTTTTGGTTCCGTGCCTAAATTTCGTGTCACTTCATTTGATTGATCAGGCTTATCTTCTTCTGTTGGCTGATCATGCTGTAGTTGATTAGGCTTGTCTTCTTGTTCTGTGCTTAGTTCTCGTACTACCTTATCTGGCTGACCTCCCCCTCGTAGTCGAAGAGGGTCGCCTTCTTCTAGTGGCTGATCATGGTTATCTCTTACTAGTTCCGTGCCTAACTCTCGTTCTACTTTATTTGATTGATCAGGATTGTCTTTTTCTGGTTCTCTCTTACGGCCGATAGTGTAATCATGAAGCTTCTCTAAGAAATCTCGCCTATATTCTTTTGCTCTATAGAGTAGGTTATGATCATAGCCATGCTTTCCTATAGAGCCAAGACCATGCTCCCAAGTAAATTTCATAGCATCTTCTATTGTATAGCCCAAATGTGATCCTACGTATCCTTTATAATAATCTAAATATTTACCGATCCTTCTGTGTGTAATATCTTCCTTATCAACTCCAAATGCCCTGTAAATTTTTTCCTCGAGCTTATCAACATCATTTTCAGGCGATGTTGCAAACTTCGTTGCTTCAATAGTAGCACCTACAAACTTACGTGGCACATCAATAGCGTATTTCAGCACTCCTCCAACTCTTGGTATCCTACCCAGTAGATTAGCTGTACCTCCGGCTAATCTATCCGGTAAATGAGTAGCCCAATTACCTAAAGATTCTAGTTTTCCACCAATTGCGTCTTGCCAATAATGCTGTTTTAATCCTTCCATTATGCCAACCAAAGGCGATGCTTCATACATTCTAGATATATTGTAAACGCTGAATCCACCACCAGCTATACTTGAGCCCATTTGTTGTACGAACTCGCGTAAGGAGAACATTAAAAATGAAAGCAAGAATAACACAAAGATTTCCCCTGCATTGATTAAATAACCTCTCTGTATGTCTTGCACCCTTTGGTAATCGCTATTTTCTTGATAATTTTTGCAATCCTCACAATCTTTACATTTCTGACAGTATTCACTGTTGGGATCCTTATATAAATCATGAAGTTTCAGTATTCTACAACCTTGTTTTTCTACCGCACTCCGCACTAAAGATCTTATTTCATTAATTATTTCCCTATAACTATTGCATTTATTTATATCTTGACAGTAGCGTTTTATTATTTCACTAACATCACCTATCCTTTTCTCTATATTGTTGATCAGTAATATAATGTCAGCCCTCTCTGATGCATGAGATAAACTATTTGTTAAGCGCACTAGATCTTTTTCACTACAGCCATTACTAACTACCATATCACTTTCTGCAATATAGTGGTCTGCTGGATTATCTTTAGTTCCAGGCATTGGATTAAAGAAAGGATAATCTATATAACGAAACCCTTTTATATGTTCACCATTTTTATCTTTAGGGTAATCCGGTGGAAGCGGGATATATCCAGCGCCTCCAGTAAATTTTATTGTACCACCTTCTCTGCTTATCTTTTCTATACCTTCTATACTTTTATCTATGTTAAGAGAAGAAGCTTCTCCAAGAGTGTAAGGTACAAAAATTTGCCCTGGGGTCCAACCAAAGTACTGCTTATCAACGATACAAAAACCGCCAAACACCCATTTTGGAGCACATAACTTTACCTCGAACCATTTATTGTAGCATACAGTAAAACCTAGTTGTCTATAAAAGGTGTTCATTATAATAGCAGCCAGCAATGACAGCAGGGTAAATATCATAATCGACTGTAAACAAAAGCTTATACAGAATTTTATCCAACCTTCAAATAGACTTTTCAGCGGTGAAAATAAAATAGAGATCAGGAACAGTGGCATGATAGCTATAAGAAAAGCTATACCCATAAAGCCAGAGAGAAATATTATGTAAGCATACAAGCACAACAAGAAGTATAGCACAATCCCTATGAAAATTGCCGGTATCATAAGAAGGCTTGCCCACATTTGGTAATGTAAAAACGCTGCAAACTTTTTCCAAACAGAATAAGCAAAAAATTTATTGAACATGTCCTCCATGAAGCTAAACAACTTAGCTTCATCTCCTTGAGCAATACTTCCGGTGTTCATGTTGGGAGCAAAGTTAGTAATTACACTTATCAATTGTTCAAGACCTTTAACGAATAAAACAAGAAAATGATCATAGAAAAATCTAAAACTTCCAGGAGATATAAGCACTATTACTAGAGTGATTTTCATCATTCTGATGAGCATATCATGCTTAGTTTCTTGTATCATGCCAAAAAGATAAAGAAGCGATGAAATCATTACAAATAGAACAAGCAAGGAAAGAACAAAATTGTGAAAGCTCGTACTTTTTTCAGCTATATTTTCGAACATAGCTTGTGCAACTGCAGGATCATTGCTATTAAAATGTTCTTTGCAATTTTCGTTAATCAATAATACACATTTTAGATAGTTATAAATGTAATCAAAAAACCCAAAACTACTTGGCTGCTGCACTCCACTTAAGAACTCAAAAGAGTAGCCACCTACATTATCTAAGTAATATCTATCTAATATTTTTACATATATTTTCCATCCCTTTTTTAACTTCAACTCATTACAATTTCTGTCTTTTAATTTAGTGCTATCTCTGTCTAAAGTAAAAAGACCGCTCCCATTTTCTGCCACGGAGTTGTAACCTAGATGTACAGTAGGATATTGAGGATCGCGCATTAACTTTAGATTTTCGTTAGGATCATCTTTCCCCGTTTGAAACAAAAGATAAGCACCATGACCATTGGTAAACCAACATGGAGCACCACGTGATACTGTATTTGCGCTATCATCTTCATTAATGCACTTGCAATTTACAGTGCAACTTGTATCAGACTTACTTGAAAATTTTTGTATGCTAGGTTTATAATCATTACAAACTAAGTGAAAATTAGGTAAACTATTATCACTTTGTTTACCTTCAAATTTAGTTGCATATTTTAACTGCTCCAAGCTTTGTAAGGTATAACTGCCTTTTTTAGATTCCTTCTTGTTATTATTACTCCAAGATGTCCATGCACCATTTACTCGCACTATTAAGCTATCTCCATTGGTTTCTAATCCAGTATCTTTCCACTTCACCACTTGGTTATGGTGAAAACCAGAATTAATTTCACCAGTGTCAGGATCAATAACGCTTTCATCTTCACCTTCTGGAATAAAAGCATCATGATCGCTTGAAAAATGAGCGCTTACTGCAATAGGTTCAGGACCAAAATAGTCAGCAGATATGCACCTTGGAAAAGGCATATCGTTCTTACTACAACCTGTGATCAGCACATAAGCTGCAAGAAGTAATACCCTAAACCAACATTTGCCTAAACGTGATTGCATATCTAAACTTTTTCCAAATACAGAATAAATTTCTAAAACTTTACTTAAAATATCTTTTTAATTAGTTACTCCATAACATCATTCATATCTTACTCCTCTCCATTTTCTTCCTTGTTTTTAGCTTTAGCACTAGGATCACTTCTTATTGTTTCATCAGAATTTTTTTGCTGATCTGATTGTTTTAATGTTTTAGGTCTATCACTCGTTGTTTTATCAGAACTTCCTTTAGAATCTTCTTTTTTGTCTGGTTGCTTTGGTGTGTTAGGTAATTTAGCCTCAATTTTTCCCCGATCTTTACTCATTTTCTGCTTGATACTCTGTATCATACTTTGGGTCTTATCATCAAGGCCAACGGTTGACAGCATAGCTTGCGATGCGCTCTTAGCAACTGTACCAACACCGCCAGTAACTCCATAACCAGAGCTAAATAGTGTTTGTACCATAGTTTCCGATATAGAAACAAAAGCTTCCATTGCACCGGCAATAATGAGGTATATAAACGCCTGGATTAGGTCTATAGGTAATGCTGCAAAGTGTCCACCAGCCCTTTCTCCGGTACTGAGTGCAACATCAACGCTAGTGCCAGGACTGTATCCAAGAGGCAGTATTGATTTCATCAAGCACAGATCATACGATAAGAAATTTACGCTAATTAAACATTGATAGCATGCAGAAAAATTTGTGAGGTTATATAAAACTGAATACATCAACTGATTTAAAAGAGATAAAAATGAAAATAAAATGACTGGTTCTAATGAAACATGAGCCAACGTTTTTATCCAATTATCAAACAAGGGTTTAGTCTTTTGAAATAGAATAAATACGATAAATAAAGGTGTTAATGACAGTAAAAACGCCACTAGAACAGTAGATATTACATATTTAAACGTAGCGCTAATAATGCATTTTAAAAACGCATAAGTAGCGCAGAATATTACCCAAAATGCAATAAAGCCAAAAGGACCAGAGAGCATCAATGATAAAAACTTTAACCAAGTTTCTGCTGTGAATAATACTCCTGCTGTCAAGTCTAAGAATGCAAATTTTCTCTCCCCTTCTCCTACATAGCCAGAAAAACTATCAACTAAATAAATGCTACCATCTACAAAAAGTCTGGATAAAGTTGTACCAAAGAGTTCCCAGCTTCTATCGCTAAAGGCAAAAGCTATAAATGCTATCTTGAACATCCTTACAATGAAATCAAATTTACTTAGCTGTATTGTTCCAAGCATATAGCCAATGACAGTAAATATAACGTATAGAGTAAGCAAAGCTCTTACTCCCTGAAGAAGACCTTTTATATATCCTTTGTATGAATCTTTAACGCTGTCACCAATTACTTCTTTTTTCATAAAATCAAATATCTTGTTTATATTCGATGAAATAAAATCATTAATTTTTCTTTTGACAAATAAAGTTACACTATACTTATTGTTTTCATAATATTTGCCATTTTTATCTGTAATGTCATCTCTCTCTACGTTGCTTACATTGATGCCGAAATATATCTTCTTAGATTCTTCGTTCTGAAAGTGTTCTCCGCTTATTACATCTAATATGGTGTACTCATCTTTTCCGTTTACTCTTTCTCTCACTCCTACCACTTTAAAATCATTAGTTCCCACACCATGCAAATCTTTAGGTGGCTCATCACCTAAATATACATATAATTTTTCGCCATTAATATATTCACATGATCTAGTCACTTTAACATGGTACCCTCCTCTATTATAGTAATAATGACCATAATCTGCGATAGCGAGCATCACACTACTACCGGGCGTTACCTCGTCATTTACTGGATAATCATTGTTCAATTCCAGAGAAAAATCCTCGAATTTATTGTTATCGCCAATTTGCGAACACATATTATCCCCTTTTGCACCCTCTTTCTTTGGAAGACATTGAATACCTTTAGCGGTATTTTTATCATCAGGATCACCAATTTTTGCAACAAGAGCCTCAGCCCAAGATTTATCATCTTCAGTAAAACTACCTGCTTTAACATTCCCTTCCATTTTTTCTAGATAAGAATACATATCACATTTATTTCCTTTATCGTACTTCTTATACCTTATAGAGGAGACACAGTTCCGTTCTCCTGCTTGACCTAAACCATAGTTCCATATACCCTTCTCAGTATAGCATATATTTTGATGGTAACAGTTAAGCTCATAGGAGGAGTACTTTTTTCTCTCATCAAGACTACAGTTTTTTCCATCACATAACTCGTTCAATCCTATTTTAGCGCGGCGTAAATCAAGTAGTGAACCATATACCCATGGTTCGTTGTCTTGAATATAACCTTTATTAAAATGCACCTTATTATCATATGGGGTATACCCATTGCCAACTAGCACTTTGCTTTCCTTTGCTTTTGTTTTATCAAGAGGTAAAAATTGTATTTTATTTTTTGTACCATCTTTACCATCACAAAAAAACTCTCCCCCCTGATGTACTTCACTCACTGTAGCTTTCTTATATACAGTTTCCTTACGATCATTTTCTACAGCTTTATAACAATTGTCATCAAAATTGATGCCTTTCCCTTCTGGATTGTCGTAATCAATTGTTATTTTTCTGGGAACTAAGCTGAAGCTTAACTTGTCACCAGGATTTACTTTAATTCCAGTGTCCACATAACGTCTATTGCTGCCAAATCCTTTGCCACCACATAGTTCGTTTTTACTTTCATTAACACCATAATTGTTAGGTACACTATTAATATCCGCAGCCTTACTATAATTTGGTTCTGAGCCATCAGCACAAAAGCTAGCTGGCACAAGTACTTTCCTTGGATTTTTGTCTTCTTTAAAAGGGCAAAAATTTACTGATCCATCGAGGGTGAATTTGATTTTCTCACCCTGACTAATTACCTGACCAGAATCAACCCAATGAATTTTATCGGCTTTACGAACTGGAACATCCACATTAACGCTGGTGTTTTTGCTCTGCAACCCAGGCTCGACACAATCCATATTACAACCAGTGATTGCAAGACACAGTATCAATAATAGTGATCTTTTACTTATCATTGCTGTCTTCCTGGTTGTGGTATCTGAGGCGTTGACCTTTGAGTCCCTTGTGGTATTTGAGGTCTTGACGTACCTGACTGTTGAGAGGCATCTCCTCTTTCTCTTCTTTGAACGCTTTGTTCATCTAACCCTACTGTTCCCATTAAGCTTTGTTGATACTGTCTTCCAGGTTCGCTTGCTACATAAGCACCAAACAACGAGTCAGATATTGCCGAAGAAGCTTCAACTAAAGCTTTCATAGCGTGTCCCAAAATAACAAAAGCCATCATAGCGGTAATATTAGGTGTATATTTGGAAGCATAACCATAAAAAATACAAGGGTTAAAAATCTTTAGGTTAATATTAAGTATACATGTAGAGCAGACCTCAAAATCAAATACTGAATACACAATATAATCCATAACCTGACTTATCAGTGATATAAAAATTAAAAGGACCACTGGATGAATTGCAAATCTTGCTAAATTTTTAACCCAGTTTTGAAACATCTGCCTAGTATACGCAAATAAAAGACAAATAATAAAAATAGGTGCTAAAGAAAGTAATAACGCAACTATTGCTATAGATGTAATAAAAGAAAATAAGGCATTAAAAATAGATAAGCTCACTGTGATTAAACCCCAAATCACCAAGCAAAAAGATACAATGCCCAAAGGGCCAGAAAATATAAGAGATACTATTAACAATACTGAATGCGATGACAAGAACCTATTGAGCGGCAAATCAAGAAACTCAAAAACATTTGAAGTAGTGCCTCTAAAATTTGCTATTTCTATTAGTTGTTTTGGAGTGTTAATAAATATAGAGAATGCGTTGTTATAAAAAAAGTCCCAGCTATTATCCTGCAATAGCTGAGCGATGATTCCTATCTTTACGCATATAATTAAAAACTCATATATAGAAATATGAGTTAATCCAAAAAAGTAATAAAGAGTATATAAGATTATATATAGTACTAATAGTGATATTATAGTAGATCTAATGGTATTTGTTCTGCTTGATTTTATAAAACTTTCGTAAAGAGACTTTACAGGACTAGTATCAGAGTGAATTGCGTTAGGGTCTTTATAATTAGAGCCGAAAAATGCAGTTTTCACTTTTTCATCAAAGAAATTATATATTGCACTAAAAGTTTTTGTAGGTGGCTCTTGAGTTGTTAGGTTAATGCTAAACTGACCTTCATTTTTGTAATCGCAGCCATGGTCTCTTATTCCGTAATATATGGTGCCTGTTTTGTCTTTTAATTTTCCTTTCAAGTTTTCCATGTCATGAACTTTGCTGATATCTACAGATATATCCGCTTGATTTTCACCAGGCTTATGCTCAGGGAATTTATCGGAAACACTTATATACAAGCTATTTTCCAGACTATGGTTCTTCGTTACTCTTATGTTGAACCCGCCTTTGTCATTTGTATTGTAGCAGCTCTTGTCATTTCTGCTACATAGACTAAAAGTTAAACTTGGTATTTGATGGTCATTCTCCATCTTATGATCACAACTAGTACATAAACCACCACCTGGAATGTGTTCAAGAGTTTCATTATCCATACCAACTTTTAGAAATGTAATGTCAGTTTTTACCTGTTTTCCCTTTAATACGTTACTAATAATTTCAGCAACAACAGATTCACCACTAGAATTTAAAGCATTGAATAGCTCAATTTCTATATTATTATATTCAATATACACGCAATCCTCGCCTCTACGACCAGAAGAAAATTTACATATACGTCTACAGAGTGAATTTAAAATGTGCGTATCTATCTTACTTGCACTGCTCTCTGAAAGCTTGCTGCAATCTATATTCTCTCCTTGTTTTATAGAGTTAATAATATTTTCAATTTCCTTTTTTCTTTCATCTTGATCTAACTTCGAAAACCAGTACTCTCTTCCACTCAACCATTGCGCATCGCCTATTATATATTTATTAGGACATATCCCATCCTTGCCACCTTGGCATTTCTCTTGATTTAAAACATGTGCAAAATGTTCCGTTTCTTGCTCGCTACACTTTTCGTCGATTTTCAAATACCTGATTTTTGTCTCACTCTCTTTATCTTTACACACTTTACTTCCAATCACACTAAAGCTTATCGTATCGCCTTTTTTAAGTGCAAATGGTAATGCAACGTCATTTCTCCCAGGCCCAATTGCAAAATCTGCATACTGCTTAGGACAAAAATTAACCTTACTAGGCACTATATCAATCTCTGTTACTCTTATTCTATCTGAGATATTAACACCAGAATCAACCCATTTCTGCTCTGTTGACACTATATCTAGTTTTTCACGCAAACCTGATAAATTTTCTGGCTTAATACAGTGATGTTCCCCGCAGCCTGACAGAAAAAAAAACGGTATTATCAGCAAAAATTTTAGCATAAATCCAACTCATTCAGTGCTTTTGTTAACACTCTCGGAGCTACTAGAACCAGAACCTCGAGATTTACTCTTGTCTCCACCACTCAACTTCTTAGCAGCAGCACCAGCAACTCCAGCAACACCCCCAGCAGCAGCTTTGGCAGCAGATAAAGCTTTGCCCACTATTTGTCCAGGTGTCTGACCTGAGCCAAGTGCTGCTCTATGGTTACCAGCAAGTTCAGCAGCCATGCCAGGAAGAATGTTTAAAAAGTGGTAAAAGAGGAATAATACTAAACACAATTTTAATAATTCTCCGATGAGAGAGCTGCCAAACTCCATGTATGTAAAGTCGAATAGACCAAGTATGCTGCTCTTTTTAAAGCTATAATTTTGCATCATACATGCAAGAGTAGTTTCATTTTTATCACATTCCCCATCTTTCAATTTAAACCACTGTTTTTTCTTACTATATGAGATTTCTGCTTGTTTCTTTTCATATGACTTGTCCGGTTGTTCATTTTTATATGACTCGTCCAGTTCAAAATTTAAATTTTTAAAATAGATTTTATCACATGCTATGAACATAAAGGACAAAAACGCAAAAAGGATAACCGGGTATAAGCTATAGGTAATCAACTCTTTCACCCAGCCTTCAAAATATCCTTTGGTGTGTTGGAATAAAACCATAGGAATGAACAAAGGTGATAAAATGATGATTACACTTAAAGCAACTAGAGATAAAATAAATACATAGCACAGCCACAAAATAACCATCATCATCAGAACGGCCATAAATATACAGACAAGAGCTACTAAAATTTGTCCACCAGCAAAAATAATACCGATTACCGAACCTGCAACTAATAAGACAGGAGCAGCACCAAGCAAGACTGCTAACGTTGCAACACCTCCAGTACCAATTTTGCCACCAATTCCATCTAAAGGGGCACCTAAATAAAATAAAATTCTACAATCAAGCCTATCCCAAGGTGCAAGATAACTGTAAGATACCCTCTTTCCTGCACGAGTATATTCATAATCTGTACCTGCTTTATAATTACATATGCCTTTACTTTCAGATGATGCTTTTAGCACTATCTCTGACAAACCATTTGAGAGACGAGTTAATTCTCCATAATAATGAGACATGGTACTGCCTGTTGTGAAGTAAATCACTAAAGCGAATTTTATGATCAACATATACATTTCTTGAGGCCTCTGAACTCCACCAGACATGGCTTTTATAGAGAACAGTATTAAAGCTAAAACTAAAACAGCAGTTACAGTGTTTTTCAGCCTTTTCTGTGCTACAGATATAAAACTCTCACCATTTGGTGCACCTTTACCTGCAACTAAATTATCTAACGATTCCTTAATGCATTGCACTATCATAGAAGTTACGGGAATAGGAGCTAATGATTTACTCCCTGCCTGGTTATAACAAGCTTCAGAAACATACGAGCTAAAACAGCCAGCATTATCATAACCTACAAAAATTTTCCCCCCTTGTCCGTTGAGTCTTTTTTCTTTAGATCTGATAATAGTTTTATAGTCATCATTATTACCAATAGGAACTTTTTCCTCTCCTGTACCATCTTTATTTTTGAATATCATCACAGATTTTTCACACATAGGAGCAAGTGGGTCAGGTGGCAATTCCGTGCACCCCATATCAACCCCTTGCGGCCAAGGAGTCATTTCGATACCAAGCATTTTCACACTTGCTAACTCCACACACAATCTGCCCATTTTTCTCACTGCTTTGAATGTAGCTCCATGTATGGGTTCGCTCTGTCCTGCTTTGAGAACTCTACATTCCAGACCACCATCAACCTTCGAGGACCATGACCCATCTACGTATCCAGTGTCTTTCTCCCTGACATCAAAGTCTATGTATCCAGGTTTTCCTCTGGAATTAAAGTCTACCTTATTAAAAAGATTACCAAAAGTTAAAGGGTTTCGATGACATACTTCTATATATTCACTGTATTGCACACCATTTTTTGGCCAGTAATAACTCTCTGTACTCTCCTGAACGTTAGAATTTAAGGCTTCTTTTTCTGCTCTTTTCCCGTCATAATCTTTTTTGTTCACGTCTTCCCGAGCTTTATTTTGCAAACAAGAAAAATATTCCTCTTCTGTTTGGTAATTTTCATTGGTGCAGCCACTATAACCTGTGTCTTCTAATTTAAAATTTTTGTATTTTCCATCATGATCACGTGCAACTGGGTGTTTAACAAAACTATGTTCACAAACAACAAGCCCTCCTATCGCTTTCCAGACTCCAACAATTGCAGCTATCATTCCAACAATAACAAGAGCGGTAAACAAACCAGCAGAAGAAACGATCAAAACAATGCCAGTAAATATTGCGCCAACAGCAATCGCTATTCCAGCAAGTGCTGCAGCTGTTTTAAACGCTCCACAATCAGGATTAGAGGCACGACTAAAACTGCCAGTGGAATTAAATCTGCTAACAAATTCTGTCTTGTCAGTACCACTTACTCCATCTGCAAGCACTGGATATGAGAGTAAAAAGTCTATATTTAGTAAAAATATCGCAATTAATAGCAATGACAGCTTAGTCTTAAACATTTTTTACCTTCTGATAAAATATAGGCAACCATACTTTTGGGTTGTCCCCAACTTCATTTAATATATCGTGTAACAATAGAACACTTTCTGCACGTCCGGATAATACGTTGATTATATCATCCAGGCCTTTTAAGTCTATTCTAGCTACTACAGCATTGACTCCTTGTTTCACCAAAAAGAATCTAGTACTCGGATCTGTGTGCTTAATTAATATATATTCACGTTCAGTTAACATAAAAACATCCCGATAGACACTAGTAGCTTTCAGATTTGGTAAAAAAATCTGTGTCGCTGTTTGTTGTACAAGCGTATCGCTAATAGTACTTTTACTTGCATCCTCAACACTCTGAGTAGCAAAAATCACAAAAGCATTTAGTTTTCTCAGTACCTTCAACCAGTCTTTTATCTTGGGTGCAAAAACTGGATTATCTATTAACGCCCATGCCTCATCAAGAACGATAATAGATGGAGTGCCATCAAGAGATATACTAATCCTATGAAATAAATAAATCAAGACCGGTCCAAGAGCAACAGGATCTTTGAGCAAGCTAGCCATCTCAAAACCAAATACTCTTGCTCGTGAAAAATCTAGCAAATCTTCTTTATTGTCAAATATTGCAGCATGAGAACCATTATCATGCCACATAGATATTGCCCCAGCTAGAGTATCAGGACCTGCAAGCCCTAAAAACGGTACGAGGTTTCTCAAGAATCTGTCTTCTTTTCTTAATTTAAAATTTCCTTCAATTGCATCATTAATTCGTGCAATATCTTCTGAAGTAAATTTATCATTATATACCGAAATTAAAGACTTTATCCACTCCATTAAAAATGTTCTATTATCAGAGGTATCATCAAGTTGTAAAGGATTAAAATTTGTTTTAGTTCTTGGTTCTATTACAGTATAGATACCACTAAGTGCTCTTAAGAAAATCTCTGCACCGCGATCTTTATCAAAAAAGAATATCCTTGGAGAAAACTTCATCGCTTGGGCACACAGGAAATTCATTAAAACAGTTTTACCAGCACCAGTTGGGCCAATTATCATAGTGTGTCCAACATCCCTTATATGAAAGTTGAAAAAAAATGGAGTACCAGATGTCGTGTCAAAAACTGTAACGGCATCTCCCCAGTGGTTATTGAATTTATTACCAGTAGGATAATTATGTTGAGATGCAAATCCAGCCAAATTAAGACTACTTATTGTAGCTTTTCTCACTATATAATCGAAATTACCAGGAATTTGCGCCCAAAATGCTGGTTCAAGGTTAACTCTCTCACGTATAGGGTAAACACCGCAATTAGAAAGCTCTGATTCTACCAACGACAGAGCGTTATCCAATGATTTAGGACTTTTTTCTATACATAAAATAGTCAGGTGATGTTGACCAAACGCAATCTTACCACTCATTGCGTCATCAAGCGCTTGAGAAATTTCTGCTATTTGAGAAATAGCTTTATCTGCAGACTGTATCATTCGATTTTGCTGTATCTGCATTTTTCCAATCGCCATTTGCCTGTTTATAAATTGAAAAGATTGCGTAATTATAAACTCGTAAGGAAGTTGTAAAAACGAATCAAGCATTCCTGCAGAAGTATGATTTCCATATTCTTTGATACTAATTATTCCAGCATATTTACTCTCATTATGAGTCACAACCTGTATCATCTTACGGCCAAAGAATAACCTATGTACTGGTAAGTATCTTGATATTTCAGTTCTTAGCGGAAAAAGCGTATTTGTAACGAAGCCACAATTTACGATTCTAGATAGAAACTCCATTATTTCGCAGAACAAACCATCTGGAGTTTCTTTTACTCCAAGAATTTTAGGCGAATAATTTCTAAGGCTTGTCACTACACGATTTGTCGTTTCCTCTAAATCTTCATACGTGGCACGTATATCACTTTCCCAAGCATGTTTTGAAGTTACATGTCCGAATTTTTTTAGTAGATGTGACAAAAATTCTACTCCTTTTGTGTCCGCTCTACGGATAATCGTAATGTATAGGTCATTAATAAATGATTGCCTTGTTGCGTGTTTTTCTCTCCATTTTAGATTTACGTGATTAGCGAAAAAATTCGGCAAACCTTGACTTGCAAATTCATCAGAAAAAATATTTTTCTTACGTCTGATAGTATGAAAATACAAACTAAATGCCGGAGATGAAATGCTTCTTAGCATCTGATTCCTGATGTTGTTCTGTATGACTAAATCCTCGTCATCGGCAGTTTCAAATGCAAAACCACTTAATTTTATAACCTTAACCAACCAATTTTCTTTTGTCATCAAGGTTGTGCTATTCCAATAGCAAGAATAAGGAATAAATTCAGCAGCGTGAACTTCCCTGTTCAGAGTAGATTTATTCTTTGATTGAATAGCCCTAAACCTCAGCATCACACAACGTTAAGCAATATCATAAGAATTGGCTCCATGGTAAAAACGATTTAAACATTTCGAGCACTTTCCCAATTTTACCATAAATAATTCAATAAACAACGGTTCTTTTGCAGAAGCTATATAACCAAGTCCATGTATACCTGGTAACATTAAGAGAATCACTCTTAAATCATTTGAATTAATGAAAATTAGCATGCAAATCAGGACGTTTAATATTGCAAACATATAACTCACACCAAAGAGCATTGCAGGTCTTGTAAGACCTTTAAATAATTGATCTGTTTGTATACTACCTGTGGACATATCTTTAACCTTCTAATAATAGCTCTAACACTAATACTATATCATTATATTAAAAATCCATTGAAACTAGTAGCACTTTAAGTTAAGATACATTATTTAATCCCGATAATGACAAGTTGGCCATTTCAAGAAGCAGAAAAAATATTGCAAGAGTTTCCTAATAAAAAAGAAATAATATTTGAAACTGGTTATGGACCCTCTGGTTTACCCCACATAGGAACCTTTGGAGAGGTTTTCCGCACTACAGTTGTTGTAAATGCATTAAAAAAAATAGCTCCTGGTATAAAAACCAAAATCATTGCAATTTCAGATGATATGGATGGTTTGCGAAAAATACCAGATAATGTGCCAAATCAAGAGATGCTAAGAGAGCACTTAAATAAACCATTGACTATGATACCTGATCCATTTGGCACTCATCAGAGTTATGGTCATCATATGAATTCATTGTTGTGTAAATTTCTTGATATGTTTGAATTTGAATACGAGTTCAGGAGTGCAACAGAGTGTTATAAATCTGGCGTTTACGATGAAAAACTTTTACTCTTACTGAAAAATTATGATAAAGTGATGGACGTAATGCTTCCATCATTTCGGGAAGAAAGACAGCAGACTTATAGTCCATTCTTGCCAATATGCCCAAAAACTTCTCAAGTTTTACAAGTTCCAGTAATTGAAACAAATACAGAGAAAGGAACAATCACATATGAAGACCCAAACGGGGAAAAAATAGAAGTTCCAGTGACAAAAGGAAAATGTAAACTGCAATGGAAACCTGATTGGGGAATGAGGTGGGCCGCATTTGGAGTAAATTACGAAGCTCACGGAAAAGATTTAACTCCATCTGCTGTGCTTTCAAGTCAAATATGTGAAATACTTGGAGAAAAGCCACCACTTCTGTTTTGCTACGAGCTTTTCCTTGATAAAGAAGGAAAGAAAATATCAAAATCAAAAGGAAATGGCATTTCAATTGAAGAGTGGCTAACTTACGCACCAACAGAGAGCTTAGCATTGTACATTTTTCAGAGTCCTAAAAAAGCTAAACGTTTATATTTTGATGTGATACCAAAATCAACTGATGAATATTTAGAATTTGTAAAGCGTTATCATGAGAACAAAGAAAAGGATATAAATAATCCTGCTTGGCACATTCACCAGGGCAATGTTCCCAGTATAGAAACTTCAGGCATAAATTTCTCACTACTTTTAAACCTAGCAGCAGCTTGTAATGCTGAAAACAAAGAGATCCTATGGGGTTTTATATCCTCTTATGCACCAAACGTTACACCAGAAAATAATAAAATGCTTGATAGACTTTCAGACTTTGCAGTAAAGTATTATCACGATTTTATCAAGCCAACAAAATCATATAAAACTCCAAATGAAAAAGAAAAAGCAGCGTTACTAGATTTGAAGGACACTTTACATTCTCTATCTACAACTGCTACTGCTGAAGAAATTCAATCTCAGGTATTTTCTATTGGAAAAAAATATGATTACACCAACTTACGTGACTGGTTTCAGCTATTATATGAAACGTTACTTGGCCAAAAAACCGGTCCAAGAATGGGATCTTTCATAAAGCTTTACGGAATAGGTAATACGATTTCTCTCATAGAAAGCGCTACTAAATGTATACTTTAGAGTTTACCTCCTTTCATTTGAGCTCTTTAGTTTTAATAAGAATTCCTTGACAAACTCCGCTAGCCCCCTTATCATGAAACTGAAGCTATTGTATTTGCTTTCGCCAATCTGCAGATTAAAAGGTAAGGATTACTTAATGTATCGGCGTCTTATGTTCAATTTTTTGCAGTATATAGATACTGTATGTCTTTACAAAACTTCATCTACATCTAGATTTTTATCTAAATAAGCTGAACGCGCTTATAAAGCGTTACAAGACATCAAAAAATGCCAATACTCGACAGAGATAGTAAAAGACTAGCTAACTCGGGGATTCTTTGTCTTTTTTTCTGCTTAGTAAATTTCTTAAACGTTTGCAGCGTAAGTTAGTTGCAATTAAAAGCAGCTGAATTTCGCTTGTCAAGCGTTTAAAACATAAAAAACGCCAATATTTTAAAGCGGATAATAACCACGGGGCTTCTTTTGCCTTTTTTTTCATTTGGTAAATTTCTTAATGTTTGTGGCTGAACGACAACCGTCATCCCGCTGCTTGTTAGCGGGATCTCTTGTTAGCGGCTAAGAGATACCGCGAATGAATCGCGGTATGACGGTGTAGACGATGGTTAAGTATCCCGCTGCTTGTTAGCGCCGCGGCGGTATGACGGTTCGTGGTGGTATGACGTAGAGTGCTTAGAAGCTGTTATTTTGCTATAAATGGCTGTAATGGCATCATTTATTTTATTGCTATCACAGCCTGTTTGTGCAAGTTCAGCATTCCCACCACAGTTCTTTTTAACTGCTATGGATATTAGTTCTTTTGCGCTAATCTTATTGATTAAGTCTTTACTTACTTTAATAATCAAGACTGTTTTATCTTTTTCTGTTGCCGTAAAAGCTATTACCGTTTTTGGTTTTTGTTGCTGCAAAACAAACTCTCTTATTACATTTGCTGGAATATCAGTGAAAGTGTGGCTTATAAAATTTATTCCATTTATTTCGGTGCTTTTTATATTCTCTGCACTCACAAGCTTTTTATATAGGTTTTTTATTTTGGTTTCGGATTTTTTGTGTTCTTGACTTAAAATACTTAATCTGCTTGTTATTTCACTCACTGGCGCTTTTACGAATTCTGCAACTTTTTTTAAGTTAATTTCATTATCACGTACATAATTGATTGCTTCCTGACCAGTTAAAGCTTCAATTCTCCTCACTCCAAAAGCAACAGAACTCTCTGTTACTATCTTAAATAAACCGATTTCTCCAGTATGTTCAACGTGCGTGCCACCACACAGTTCTCTTGAATCTCCAATCTTCACTACTCTTACTTGATCGCTATATTTTTCGCCGAATAACGCCATAGCTCCTTCGTCTATTGCCTGATTCATGCTTTGAATTTTTGTAGATGCGGAAAGATTTTCTCTGATTAGAGAGTTTACCATATCCTCTACCCAAAACAACTGATCTTGAGTCATTTGAGTGTTATGGCTGAAGTCGAATCTCAGTCTATCTGGTGCAACTAGGGAACCTTTTTGAGTGACATGATCACCTAGAATTTTTCTGAGTGTAAAGTGCAGAAGATGTGTAGCTGAATGATTTCTTCTTAAGGTTTGCCTTCTTTTCTTGTCAATGCTTGCTGCAACTGTGTTACCTTTACAAATTGAACCGAACTTAACTATGCATCTGTGCAAATATAGGTCATTAACCTTATTGGTATTCTCGACTATAATAATACTTCTATCAGATTTGATCAGACTGCCAGTATCTCCCACTTGTCCACCTGACTCGCCATAAAAAGGTGTTTTATCAAGTATAATGGTTATCTTTTCTCCCTCCTTTGCAGAATCAATTACTTCATTTTTAGAGGAAACTATAGCTAGTATTTTCGCATCACTTACTTCATTGAACTCATAACCAACAAATTTTGTTTTGCCAAATTTATTGATCAAATCAAACCATACTTGCTCAACAGATTTTTCACCAGATCCAGCCCATTTAGCACGTGCTCTCTCTTTTTGTTCTCCCATTGCATCATCAAAACCCTTCTGGTCAAAATTTATTTTTTTCTCTTTTAAAATATCAAGTGTAATATCCAAAGGAAATCCGTAGGTGTCATATAGCTTAAACGCTGATTCTCCAGGCAAAGTATCGCCCGATTTTAAATCTGTAGTGAATTTCTCCAGGAGATTGATACCTTTCATCAAAGTGTCTTTAAAGTTTTCTTCCTCTGATTTTAACGTCGTTTCTATTAAGCTTTTAGCTCTGACTAATTCAGCTCCCATATAAGCCGAACTCGTGCTATCTATCAACACTGGAAAAATACGATGGAGTAGGGAATCATTATATCCAAGCAGGTGAATATAACGTGTGGCTCTCCTAATTAATCTGCGTAATACGTAATTCCTGCCCTCATTTCCAGGAAGCACTCCTTCTGCGATGAGAAATGCAGCCGCGCGAAGATGATCTGCTATGATCTTATGCGCTATTTTATTTTCCGTTCTTCCACAGTACTCTTGTGATTTACTTATCAGAGCAGAAAATAGATCAATATCATAGTTATCATGGACGTTTTGCATAACAGCCGCTATTCTTTCAAGGCCCATTCCAGTATCGATGCATTTTTTTGGCAATTTGTGTAAATTACCTTCTTCATCTTTGTTAAACTCCATGAATACCAGATTCCAGATTTCAACAATTCTATCGCCCTCTTGTAAATTAGGACTCCCATGGTCATAAAAAATTTCAGAACATGGACCGCACGGACCAGTGCTTCCCATACTCCAAAAGTTATCATCCGTTGTAATTCTTATGATTTTATCACTTGAAAAGCCACTTATCTTACGCCAAATCTCGTACACCTCATCATCAGTATGGTAGACGGTTATGGATAGTCTGTTTTTATCAAGAGATAACTCTTTAGTGATAAATTCCCACGCAAATTCTATCGCAGTTTCCTTAAAGTAATCACCGAAGCTAAAATTTCCGAGCATTTCAAAAAATGTGTGATGCCTAGTTGTATAGCCAACATTTTCCAGATCATTGTGTTTACCGCCTGCTCTTAGGCACTTTTGACTTGAGACAGCACGTTTCATTTCAGTTTTTTGAGCACCAGTAAAAATATTTTTAAACTGCACCATACCAGCATTTGTGAACATGAGCGTTGGGTCATGTTCTGGAATCAAAGGAGAAGAAGAAACCTGCTCGTGGTCATTATTTACAAAAAATTTTATAAATCTTTCTCTGATTTCGTTTAGCTTCATCGTTTTTATTGAGGTTATCTATAAATAATAAGTTGTAATGGAAATAAAATCAATACCACTCTCTAGATCTCAGAACTTCTAGTGACATGCACCTTGTGGTAAGAAAAAATCAATATATTCACGATAAATTTACCTCATATCTGTGTTTTATATGTGGAAATTGGAATGGAAATTTATGTAGGCAAAGAAAAAAGAATAGCAAATGTGGTGACTCAACACTGGAGTGACATAAAAGGACCAGACAGAGATTGGCCAGAAAGGCATGAAATAGACACTGCAGAAATAATGGAGTCATGGCAGCATTGTTTTATCATTGAAGTCAAAGATCAAGGTTATATTTGTGAAAATGCAGGAGAAAAGGCCGTTGAATTCTATGGTTTTGAAAACAAGACGCGCATTGATAATAAGTATGCAATTGATGCACCATTTCTGCGACTATATAAAATAGATGCAGTCATTGATAAACTTGATACTGTAATAGAGAGTAAATGCCCAATCAATGAAGAGGAAGAAAGTGAAAGTGTTAAAATGAGGCAAGTATTGTTGCCACTTGGGAATAAAGAAGGTATAACACACATATTGGGCGTAATTACTTTTAAACTCCTTTAATATACAATTTTAATTTGATTCTTTAATAAAATTATTTATACTAATGCTTAATTACTATTAAAGAACTCAATAGTAGTGCTTGTAAATTTATTTGGAATATGAAGAAAATAAAATTAAAAACCAAATCTTCTGTGAAAAAGCGCTTTCACCTTACAGCTAAGGGTAAAGTTATTTCTACTCAGTCAGGCAAAAGGCATGGCATGGTAAAGAGAAGTAAATCTAATATTCGTAATCAGCGCGGTACAACGATTCTTGGTAAATCTGACTCGCGTATAGTTAAGCTTCATATGCCTTACGGTATTTAACAAAATGGAGGTAAAATAAAATGGCTCGGGTAAAACGTGGAGTCACTACTCACGCTCGTCATAAAAAAATATTGAAACTGGCAAAGGGTTATAGAGGACGTGCAAAAAGCTGTTATAGAATTGCATTACAAAGAGTTGAAAAAGCACTGCAATATGCTTACAGAGACAGAAGAACCCGTAAACGTGATTTCCGTAGCTTATGGATAATACGTATTAATGCAGCAGCAAGAGAGCATGGGCTTACTTATGGTAGGTTTATGCATGGTCTTACACTTGCCGGCATTGATTTAAATAGAAAGATCCTTGCTGAGATGGCCGTTAATTATAAGGATGATTTTGCCAAATTAGTAGAAGCTGTAAGTGGTAAATTAGCAGAGAATTCTTAAAGCAAAGACACCATGAGAATTATTTTCATGGGATCACCGGAATTTGCTGTTAATTCTCTGAGCTTGTTACTGAAATCAAAGAGCGAAGTGGTAGCAGTATACACCAAGGCTCCAAAGCCCTCAGGACGTGGACAGAAGCCAACGAAATCTCCAGTACATGTTATCGCTGAAGAAAGTAACATAGAGGTATGTACTCCTATCTCTCTAAAGTTCTCGGCAGAGCAAGAAAAATTTAGAAATTTCAAGCCAGACGTTGCGGTTGTTGCCGCGTATGGATTGATACTTCCAAGAGAAATTTTGAATATTCCAAAATATGGTTGTATTAATATTCATCCTTCATTACTACCGAGGTGGCGCGGTGCAGCTCCGATACAGCACACAATTTTAGCAGGAGATCAAGAAACCGGGGTTAGCATTATGCAACTGGATGAAGGATTAGATTCTGGCCCTATTTTAAAACAGGAAAAATTTCTTATCGAAAAGAACGATAACTACAAGACATTGCATGATAAATTATCTAAGCTAGGCAGTGATTTACTGCTGAAAGTGCTAAACGAAATTGAAAAACAGCTTCCCTTAAAACAGAACGATAACGATGCATGTTACGCTGACAAAGTGGAAGACTATAAAATTTATGCAAGTGATGCCTGTGAAGTTGCTTATAGAAAGGTTAAAGCGTTTTACCCAAAAGCGTTTATCAAGATAGAGAATAAACGTATCAGGATACTTGATGCTGACTTTGAAGCTCTCGCTTCAGAACAAGGTAAGATTGTTAACGATAATATGCACATAAGTTTAAAAGGTGGCACTTTAATTCCTAAAGTTGTACAAATGGAAGGGAGAAATCCTTGCAGTATTGAAGATTTTATTCGTGGCTTGAAATCAAGCATGGTAAAAAAATTTATAGAATAGGCTGCTTTAAATTAGTGTAGAAATGTAATAGCTAAATTTCCTTTTCTTAGATATAATCTTATAAAATTTTCTGTACAAAAATGAAAATCAAAAGAGCTTTAATATCGGTATATGATAAAACGAATATAATTGATCTTGCATCGTTTTTAACGCAGCAACAAATAGAAATTCTTTCAACGGGCAATACTTATAAAGTGCTATCTAGTGCAGGAATAAAAACACAAGAGGTCTCAGATTACACACAATTTCCAGAGATACTGGGTGGTAGAGTGAAAACTTTACACCCTAAAATTCATGGAGGAATACTTTATGATCGAGAAAAGCATAAAAAGGAAGTGCAAGATCTAGGTATTGAGCCAATAGACCTGCTTATAACTAACCTATACCCATTTTGGGAGACAGTAAGTAGCGGCTCAAATGAAGAGCAAATTATAGAACAAATTGATATCGGCGGAGTGGCGTTAATTAGAGCTGCAGCAAAAAACTTTCGTTTTACTTCAGTTATTTCTAGCATTCAAGACTACGAAGCACTGAAAGCTGAGATGATAGAAAATAACAATAAAACAACATTGGAATATAGAAAACACTTAGCAACCAAAGCATTTGCTCTCACTGCACACTACGATTCTAATATTCACAGTTGGTTTTTATCCCAGAGTAAAAATAATGAGTTACCAGAGTTTTTTGCTCTATACGGGCATAAAGTACAAGAACTCAGGTATGGTGAAAATCCCCATCAAAAAGCTGCATTTTATAGTAATCAATTTACCAAATATCCGTTGGAAAAAATACATGGAAAAGAGTTGAGTTATAATAATATAGTAGATATAGAATCCGCACTTAACATAACTTCTGAATTTGAAGAACCTGCAGCAGTGATAATCAAGCATAATAACCCATGTGGCGCTGCTGTTAGTAATAATGCTTTGGAGGCATATGAAAAAGCTCTATCGTGCGATGAAGTAAGCAGTTTTGGTGGTATAGTTGCCTTAAACCGGGAAATAGATTTAAAGCTAGCGGAAAAATTAAACGAGATATTTTTAGAAGTTGTGATAGCACCATCAGTAAACAATGAGGCACTAAAAATTTTGCAAAGAAAGAAAAATTTAAGAGTGATTATTCATAAATCTTTTCAACAAAATGTGAAATACCAAACTAAAAATGTTATTGGTGGGTTTTTGGTGCAAGAAAATAATGATCACAAGATAAAAGCAGAACAAGTAACAGAATGCACTACAACAAAAAAAGGAAAGGAAGATCTTATTTTTGCCTGGAAAATATGTAAGCATGTGAAATCCAACGCAATAGTTATAGCAAAAGATGGTTGTGCTATTGGCATCGGTGCAGGACAAACAAGCAGAATAGATAGTGTTAACATTGCAGTGAAAAAAGCAGGTGAAAAATGTAAAGGTGCGGTGCTTGCTTCAGATGCATTTTTCCCATTTCCAGATAGCATAGTAGAAAGCACAAAACATGGAATTACAGCTATAATTCAGCCCGGTGGCTCGCTAAAAGATCAAGATGTGATAAAAGCTGCAAATGAAAATAAAATTGCTATGTTTTTCACTGGCGTTCGCAGTTTTTTCCATTAGGCTTGTGTCTTATCGTCATACCGCCACAAACCGTCATACCGCGATTCATTCGCGGTATCTCTAGATCCCGCTAGCGGGATGACAAATATACCGCCGCGGCGCTAACAAGAGATCCCGCTAACACGTAGCGGGATGACGAGCTTATCGTCACGCCGCCACGAACCGTCATGCCTCTGCGAACCGTCATACCGCGATTCATTCGCGGTATCTCAGCCGCTAACAAGAGATCCCGCTAACAAGCAGCGGGATGACGGCTGTCGCTTAGCCATAAACATTAAGAAATTTACCAAACGAAAAAAAAGGCAAAAGAAGCCCCGTGGTTATTATCCGCTTTAAAATATTGGCGTTTTTTATGTTTTAAACGCTTGACAAGCAAGATTTAGCTGCTTTTAATTGCAACTAACCTATGCTGCAAATGTTTAAGAAATTTACTAAGCAGAAAAAAAGACAAAGAATCCCCGAGTTAGCTAGTCTTTTACTATCTCTGTCGAGTATTGGCATTTTTTGATGTCTTGTAACGCTTTATAAGCGCGTTCAGCTTATTTAGATAAAAATCTAGATGTAGATGAAGTTTTGTAAAGACATACAGTATCTATATACTGCAAAAAATTGAACATAAGACGCCGATACATTAAGTAATCCTTACCTTTTAATCTGCAGATTGGCGAAAGCAAATACAATAGCTTCAGTTTCATGATAAGGGCGCTGGCGGAGTTTGTCAAGGAAGTTTTTCGTTTCTGTGACCAGTTGGACTTAAAGTCTATACAAAAAACGTTTACAACCAACGTTCAACATGGTAAATTAAAAACGGTTTATTCCTCGGTAGCTCAGTGGTAGAGCAGTTGGCTGTTAACCAATTGGTCGCTGGTTCGAATCCGGCCCGGGGAGCTCTTCTCTGTTGAATTTTAGTGTTGATTTTATATGGGCATTAAATCAGTCGTTTTATGTATACTAGATGGTTGGGGAAATGGAGTAGAAAACAGTAAATACAATGCTATTAGCAACGCAAATCCACCCTGTTGGCAATATATTAGCTCTAATTATCCAAAATGCAGTTTATCCGCCTGTGGAACTGATGTGGGGTTACCTGGTGGTCAAATAGGTAACTCAGAAGTTGGCCATATGAATATTGGCAGTGGTAGAGTGGTAATACAAAGCCTTCAGCGCATTAATCAAGAGATTGGAACAATAGAAAACAATGTAAATCTACAAAGTTTTATTAGTAATCTAAAAAGTAAGAACGGAGTATGCCATATAATGGGATTAGTGTCAGATGGCGGTGTTCATTCGCATCAAAAGCATATTTCAACTTTAGCAAATAAAATATCACAGCATGGAATCAAAGTGGTGATACATGCATTTTTAGATGGCAGAGACACATTGCCAAATTCAGGAAAAAAATGCATTCAAGAATTTATAAAGAGTATAAAGGGAAATGACATAAGAATTGCTACTGTTTCTGGGCGTTACTATGCTATGGACCGTGATAACAGGTGGGAGAGAACAATTGAAGCTTATGAGGCTATCGCATTTGCAAAGGCACCTCGTCATGATAATGCAGTATCGTTGATTGATGAAAATTATCAAAATAACATAACTGATGAGTTTATCAGGCCCGCAGTAATAGGTGACTATCAAGGTATAAAACCAGAAGATGGAGTGCTGTTGGCTAACTTTCGTGCTGATCGAATGATACAATTAGCAAGTATTTTGCTTGGCAAAACAGATTACGCTAAGGTAGCAAAATTCTCTTCAATTCTAAGCATGATGAAATATAAAAAAGATCTTCAGATCCCTTATATTTTTCCTCCTACTTCTTTCGCTGATACTCTAGGACAAACAATAGAAGACAATAAATTGCAACAATTACGTATCGCCGAAACCGAGAAATACGCTCATGTGACTTTCTTTTTCAATTGTGGAAAAGAAGAACCTTTCTCTGGTGAAGAAAGAATACTCATTCCCTCACCAAAAGTTCAAACTTATGATTTGCAGCCCGAAATGTCAGCCTTCGAGCTCACAGAAAAGCTTGTAGAAAAAATTCACTCCCAAGAATTCGCACTGATAGTTGTAAATTACGCTAATCCTGATATGGTAGGGCATACAGGTAATATAAAAGCAGCCGAGAAAGCTGTGCTAGCTGTAGATGATTGTCTTGCAAAAGTGCTGAGTGCTGTTAAAAAGTCAAGCAACACCGCGTTAATTGTCACTGCAGACCATGGTAATGTGGAATGTATGTTCGATGAAGAAAATAATACACCTCATACAGCACACACTCTAAATAAAGTGCCATTTATTGTGTCTTGCAATAATCTAAAACTAAGAGACGGAAGGTTATCTGACATTGCCCCTACTATTTTACAGCTACTTGGAATTAAAAAACCAAACGAAATGACAGGCAGTTCGTTGATTTCTTGCATTACCCTCTGTCATTCCAGCTAGGCAGCGTTATGCACCGGAATGACATCAAATAGATGTGTTTTAACTTAATCCAACTTTTAAATTTTTCGCTGTTAGTACTAATGATTCATTAAAGAAGCTGTCAATATCACCAATACTATCTATATTTTTTGTACTGATAGATTGGTCAATTCTTTTGACCAAATTAGATAAAACTTTATTAGGGCCAATTTCAACAAATTTGTTAATGCCACGGCTTGACATATACAAAACCATTTCTCTCCATTTCACTCTGCTTACAACTTGCTTGGCGAGTAAAGTTTTTATAACTTTGGGATCACTCTCCTCTTTAGCTGTAACATTTGATATCAAAGGAACTATAGGACGGGTTATTTTAATACCCTTCAAAAACTCCAAAACTTTTTCATCAGCAGGTTTCATAAGAGATGAATGAAAAGGCCCACTAACCTGTAATTTAATTAGTTTCCTCACACTCGAGTTTTTGAATAAATCGGGTAACATTTCAAGAGCTTCTCTAGTGCCACTTATAACCACTTGTCCGCCACCGTTATCGTTTGCAATTTCACAAATTCCGTCAATTTGAACTGATTTCAATATATCTTCCACTTCATTTATCTCTGCTCCAAGCAACGCAACCATTCCGCCTTTACATTTCAGTGAAGCTTCATGCATTGCTTCGCTGCGAACTTTCAGCAGCTTGATTGCAGACTCAAGCGTTAACGCTCCTGCAGCACACAGCGCTGTATATTCGCCAACTGAATGCCCACAAACATATTTAACATTGTGATCAGTGAAAAGAGATTTGCCAAACACATGCTCCATAACACGTAGCATTGCAATTGATACTGCCATTATAGCTGGCTGAGCGTTTTCTGTAATGGTTAATTCTTCAATAGGACCGTTGAAGATTAAATGAGACAGCTTTCTATCCAATATGCTATCTACTTCATTAAATACTTGTCTTGCAACAGAAAACTCACTATATAAGCTCTTTCCCATTCCTACAAACTGAGAGCCCTGACCGGGGAAAGCAAAAATCATGATAGTTATTATTTATTCCTTATTAAATATACTACTTTATTTATTTTTTGTCAATATTTTAGAATAATGATTGACTTAGTGAATTAAGTTCACTAGAATATTAACTGACTAAAAGTTTATAAACAACAATGAATTATCATAAAATTATTATAGTTATGACAGACGGTCAAGAGTTTGAAACTCGTTCCACTTATGGAAAGGAGGGAGATAGGGTAAAACTTGATAGAGATCCTCTTACTCACCCTGCATGGACTGGAAGTTTGACAAGCGGGTTAGCAAGTAAAACTAGCAAATTAGCTAAGTTTAACGATAAATATGGAAGCATTTTCTAATTCTCCTCCTCTTTAAGTTTTAGAGAGTTTACTGAAGCATGCATAAATACAAAAATATAGGCTATGTTGCTTCTCCATCACCAAAATCGCAGGAAGTATCTAAACTATTAAAGAAACTTAATTTTATCAATATAACAGAAGAAAATAAGTCCGAAATTGATCTACTGATAGTTGTTGGCGGTGATGGCTTTATGCTGCGTACCTTGCATAATTACGTTATAGAAAATAAAAACATGCATGTGTATGGGATAAACACTGGCAATGTTGGGTTTTTGATGAATAAATGCTTTAGCTGCAGTGAAGATTTAATTGATCATATAGAGCATGCAACTTCAACTCAGTTAACTTTGCTAAAAATGGAAGCAACAGACACAAGTGGCAAGAGATATCATTACATAGCAGTAAACGAAGTATACGTTTTTAGAAAAGCGAACCAAATAGTAGAGATGAATATTACTATCAACGATAAGCTAAAAGTAGAGAAATTTAGAGGGGACGGAGTAATATTATCTACCCCCACAGGCAGCACTGCATACAACTTCTCTGCCGGTGGCCCAATCTTGCCGCTAAATTCAAATTTACTTGCATTAACCTCTATCAATAGCTATTACCCAAGGCATTGGAATGGAGCGTTAATATCAAACGATACAATCGTACAAATTGACATTAACGACACAAAAAACCGTCCAGCACTTGTAGTATCAGATTACAAAGAATTTCATGATATATCACAGATAAAAATACAAAAAGACCATGAGAACACAATCACTTTGCTTTTTGACAAAGATTACCCTCTGAATGAAAGAATCTTTGATAGACAATTTCTATACTAATAATTATCCGTAAATTGGTATTTACTATATCTTAATAACTATAGCGTAATCAATGCAGCATAGTAATTAATTTTGGAGTGAATATGCCTGGACCAGTAAATGAAGAACAAACAGTAACATTAATTTCTTCCACATCAATAAGTGAAGATGGCGAGATAACACCAGGAATTTTACCAATACCAGCACTTAGGACAAGTACTCCGAAAAAAAGTGATGAAGAAATAAATCCACCATCGCCTGGAGAGTCAGATAATGAGGAAGTGGATCCTACTTATGCATCTGTAAATCGACAAAAAGATGGTGATGGAGCACCACCGATTTTGCCAAAAGCTCCAGGTTTACAAGACAAAGAAGACAAAAATTTGTTTGGTCTTAGTACTGAAGTACTACCTCCTTCCCTAGAAGAAACAAAAGGTGAGACTCATGATTGGGTATCACAAACAGCAAGTTTAGGTTTAGGAGGATTATCTGGTAATGGATCAGAAGAACATATTTATGCAGCTATAGACCCAAATACAAAATCTTCGAAAAAGAGTTTAGACAGTGGAATAGGTGGTCAAAACTCAAAAGATGATTTAGGTGCGTCTTCAAATACTTTACCATCGTATAAAAGCAAAGATGACTCTGAAGAGTCTTTGTCACTAAATTCTGATATAGGTAGCACAACAAATAAAAAAACAAACAGATTCTTGCCAAGAGCAAAGTATGCCATGCAGCAGAAGGGTTTTATAATTTTTGGTGCAAGTGCTATTATACTCAGTATATCTGCAGCTTTATTATATTTACAAGATAAAGCAAAATTTATTGCATTTTTTACAAACAGCCCAAAATATATCACTATACCAGTTATCGCACTTGCTGCATTGCTTGCAATTGGTCCAATATTTTTTGCAACAAGGCAATTTATAGATACTGAAGAACATTCCATTCAAAAAAAAGATGCGGATAAAATTTTAGCTGAGGTGTTGGAGCACCAGCCAAAAGATAAAGCTATAAAATCTGTAAGACTGGAATATAGCAATGGCACTCATTCAAATTTTGTACTTAATGCTTGGGAAGCTAAACAAGGCTTCACTAACATTGACGAAAAAGTAATTACTAGAACTAATAAAATCAGTAATTAACGACAGACCAATATTTACTGCATTATTTACTGGTGTAGTTGCTGCAAATATAGCGTTTCCTCTAGGGCTACTTGCAACACATGGTGTTAATGGTGTACAAAAATTTTACCAAAACCCTTTGACTAATAACATAGGATTATCATTACTTATAGGTTCTGGTATACTTGCATTACTCATTGTGGGTTTTGGCATACATTATTATAGAAAAACAAATTGCACTAACCTTATATATTCTGAAGAAGAGATTGATCCTAAAGATGTTAATGGGAAATTCATTGAGGAAATAAAACGAGAAAGAACAAATGTTCTTGGGGAAAATCACAGTAAAGACGCTAAACGCAGCAGCTTAACGCTTGAGCAAGTTGTGGTTCAATCTCATAATTGTAAGGATATTGTTTATAGTGTCGGTTAATAAAATGCATGATATAGCTAGTGCAGCCCTACGTCATACCGCTGCAGACCGTCATACCGCGATTCATTCGCGGTATCTCTTAGCATAGATCCCGCTAACAGGTAGCGGGATGACGGTTGTCAGGCTAGCTGTCATCCAAGTAGCTCGACTACTTGGATCCAGGAAAAAGAATGGTGTCATGAAAGTAGCTGACACTGATTCCTTTATGATGGTGTCATCCCAGTGCCCAGACACTGGGATCCAGGAAACTTAATTGCAAGTAATGCATTGGATTTGGTGAGTATGGGTTTTGCGTTATAGAATGAAGCACTTTTGGTGAATTTATAAAGAAAGCTGGATCCCAGTGTCAAGCACTGGGATGACAAGGTATAAACCTTATCGTCATGCCGCCGCGAACCGTCATACCGCGATTCATTCGCGGGATCTCTTAGCCGCTAACAAGAGATCCCGCTAACAAGCAGCGGGATGACGAATTACTATGCCGCCGCGAACCGTCATACCGCGATTCATTCGCGGTATCTCAGCCGCTAACAAGAGATCCCGCTAACAAGTAGCGGGATGACGGTTGTCGTTCAGCCACAAACATTAAGAAATTTACCAAATGAAAAAAAAGGCAAAAGAAGCCCCGTGGTTATTATCCGCTTTAAAATATTGGCGTTTTTTATGTTTTAAACGCTTGACAAGCGAAATTCAGCTGCTTTTAATTGCAACTAACTTACGCTGCAAACGTTTAAGAAATTTACTAAGCAGAAAAAAAGACAAAGAATCCCCGAGTTAGCTAGTCTTTTACTATCTCTGTCGAGTATTGGCATTTTTTGATGTCTTGTAACGCTTTATAAGCGCGTTCAGCTTATTTAGATAAAAATCTAGATGTAGATGAAGTTTTGTAAAGACATACAGTATCTATATACTGCAAAAAATTGAACATAAGACGCCGATACATTAAGTAATCCTTACCTTTTAATCTGCAGATTGGCGAAAGCAAATACAATAGCTTCACTTTCATGATAAGGGGGCTAGCGGAGTTTGTCAAGGGATTTTTGACGAAATGATTTTGAAAGTAAAGAGCGGGAGAAGGGGTTCGAACCCTCGACTTCAACCTTGGCAAGGTTGCGCTCTACCAACTGAGCTACTCCCGCAATTAAATTAACCTAAATTTACTTAATTATAGGCATATACAGCAATTTGTAAACCCCCGTGTACACGAAAAATGTGAGAGCCCATAAATTTGCGTGGTTCCTTCTATGATCTTTTCGTATACTTAAGGCTTATTTTTGATTATCATAAGTTTTTAATTATTCCACAAAGCTTTATGGGAATATTTTTATATAAAGACGACTTGCCAGCTAGTTCAATACCAGATGATATAAGGTCTATAGCTGTTGATACCGAGGCAATGGGGCTACTTCATAGCAGAGATAGATTATGCCTTGTGCAGCTCTCTTTTAATGATGGCAACGCTCACTTAGTTCAACTCAAGAACGATTATACAGCACCAAATTTGAGAAAAATATTAGAGGATAAAAATATAACTAAAATATTTCACTTCGCGCGATTTGATGTGAGCATAATACGTTATTACTTGGAAACTTGGGCACTTCCGTGCTATTGCACAAAGATAGCTTCACGTTTAGTTCGCACTTACACAGATAATCATAGCTTAAAAGAGTTATGCTTAGAGCTGCTTGATACCAAACTAAATAAGCAGCAGCAATCTTCTGATTGGGGAAATGAAAATTTAACAGACAAACAAAAAAGTTATGCTGCATCTGATGTTTTGTATCTCCACAGGATAAAGGAAAAGCTAGACTTAATGCTGGAACGTGAAAATAGAAAAGAATTGGCCCAAAAGTGCTTTGAATTTCTTCCTACTCGTATTGAGTTAGACTTAATGGGTTGGGAAAACGTGGATATCTTTAACCACCAGATGTAATAGAAGTTTTTTGTTTGTGCAAAACACTTTAGGGCAATTTTTCAAGCTCTGCGGTAAGAATTTAGTTGATTAACTGCTAATAGATACGCTATATTTTACAAAAATTTAGGTATTTTATGAGTGATGATATTACATCGGTAAATGATCAAAATTTCAAATCTGAAGTCACTGACTATAAAGGGTTCGTGCTGGTAGATTTTTGGGCAGAATGGTGTGGGCCATGCAAAAGTCTAATGCCACGTATAGAACAATTGGCTAAGGATAGAAAAGGCAAGATTAAGATCTGCAAATTCGACATAGATGAAGGGACTGAAGTGCCAAGTAAGTATGGAGTGCAATCTATACCCACTTTAATCATATTTCAAGATGGTAAGGAAATTGCACGCAAAATTGGTGCAACAAATGATTTGTCAAGTTGGGTTGATAGTGAAATAAGCTAATAGACAAATTTGCTTTTGTGTGTATTATAAATATTGATAAAAGGGATTGTAGCTCAGTCGGTTAGAGCAGTTCGCTCATAACGAATTGGCCGTAGGTTCGAGTCCTACCAATCCCACCATTGTATTGATCTTAGCATGATCGTAACAATGAGAAAACTATAGTATATGAACTATATATTAATGTAATGGGGGAAATGATGGAATTTACTAAGTCTCTAAATAACAAGTTAGATGAATTGCACTTACTAAATCATCCATTTTACCAGTCATGGAATACAGGAAGCTTAAGCTTGCAAGCTTTACAAACCTATGCTAAAGAATATTATCATCACGTTGCTGCGTTTCCTCGTTACATCAGTGGTATACATTTTTTGTGCCCAGATCTAAAAATGCGACAGGTTTTACTTGGTAATTTAATAGAAGAGGAACAAGGTGATGAAAATCATCCAGAATTATGGCAACGTTTTGCTGAAGGGCTTGGCGTTGCGCGATCTGATCTTCGTGAAAGTGCACAGATTAAAGAGACACAGGAGTTAGTTGATGGTTACTTTGATATTGTAAGATCAGGTTTTGCGGCAGGTCTTGGAGCCTTGTACGCTTACGAACGTCAAACTCCAGAGGTTTCCAAGTCTAAAATTGAAGGTTTAAAAAAACACTATTCAATAAGTGATGAGCGTTCTCTTCAATTTTTTACGGTCCATATGCATGCTGATGAATGGCATTCTGAGGAATGTGCAAATCTTATTGAAGATCTAGATGAAAAAGAGCAAGATAAAGTTATGCAGGGTGCTCAAAAGGGAGCAAGGCTCTTGTGGGGTTTTCTTGATGGAATGATGAATGCTAGCGTGTGTTAGTAGTTGTAAGTAGCTTAAACTCAGTGATGTTGGAATGCAATGTCTGCATGTAATCTTCTTATATCTGACTTACGGCTTTGGGTTCATTTAGGCTATAGTGCAGAAGAGAAGTATCATTCTCAATTAGTTAGTGTTAATATTGATTTTACCTTTAAATCCCCCCCTTTAGGACTTACAACTGACCGGCTTGAGGATACTATATGCTACTTGGAGGTAGTTCAGAGTATTCAATCTCTCGTTCAAAGCAAGCAATTCAACTTAATCGAGCATTTAACTCATGATATATACAGGACCATTAATAACCTTGTGATGCAAAAAAAGCTTATTATTTCTTCTATAGGCGTAACTATTCACAAAGTTGCACCACCTGTCCCCAGTGTGCATGGAGGTGTTTTCTTTACTTATCGTAATGCGTTGCAAGAATGATTTACATTTCTGTTGGCTCAAATATAGGAAATCGCTTTTCCCATTTACAAAAGGCTGCTCAGTTACTGCAGGAGCGCTATTTTAAAAATTTAAAATCTTCAATTATTCTGGAGACTAAGGCTATTTTACCAAATGATGCTCCACCTGAATGGGACAAGCCATTTCTAAATATGGTTGTGTATGGAAGTTGTTCTTCTTCTCCTGAAGAGCTGTTAAAGGGCCTTAAACAAATTGAGTGTGACATTGGCCGCTCGCAGGTCTATGAAAAATGGGCACCTCGCGTTATTGATTTGGATATTTTGTTATGGGATAACCTGACACTTGATACATCCTACCTTAAGATTCCTCACCCAGAATTGATAAACAGACCATTTTTGCTTCACTTGATGGCAATGCTGAGTCCCATGGCAGTAGTTAACAAAACGTTTGGTACTATTAACCCTAACATTAAGGATTGCTTTTTAAGGAGTTTTACGCTTTCACCAGAGCTTGTAGGTATTGTTAATATTACTCCTGATTCATTTTCAGATGGTGGTCTTTATTATGATGCAGATCAAGCAACCAAGCAAGCACTGCAACTGGTATCAGACGGTGCAAGTATAGTTGATCTTGGTGCTCAATCAACAAGACCTGGCTCCTCAATACAAACTCCAAAAGCAGAATATGCACGCTTAAAACCAGTGCTTGATAATCTCAATCAGTATATGAAAGTTGGTGATATTAAAGTCAGCATTGATAGTTTCTGGCCAGACGTTATTTTAAATGTTTTGGAACACTACAACATTGCCTGGATAAACAATCAGAAGGGAGATCTAGATGATAATACCTTAAAAGCAGTTGCTAGTAATGGTTGCAGCATCGTTATTATGCATTCACTTTCAATACCACCACATAGAGACAACATTATTCCAGACGACACTGACCCAATTGATATCATAAATAATTGGGCAGAGAAGAGCATTAGCAGGTTACTTACCCTAGGTTTTGATCAAAGCTCGATAATTATTGATCCTGGTATTGGTTTTGGAAAATCTCTATATCAGAATATCTGGCTTTTATGCAATATAGAAGCATTGCAAAGTTTTGGCTGCAAAGTTCTGGTTGGCCATTCTAGAAAGTCATTTATTTCTTCTTTTTCTACAGAACCTGTCTTTAACCGAGATTTAGAAACAATTGCTTTATCATCTGCATTGCACAACAAGGTTGATTTCCTTCGAGTGCATAATGTGCGTGATCACATGCGATTTTTTGTAGCTCAAGCTGCTTTACAGGGATGCTAGTTATCGGAATTATGGCTGTTGATCCCAAGGGGGTAATTGGAATAAATAATGGATTGCCCTGGCATTATCCAAGTGAGTTAGATCATTTTCGTCAGGTGACTGACAAACAAGTTATTGTTATGGGAAGAAAGACATTTGAAACTATGTCTCAAAACATATTAAAGGATCGTATCCCTGTTGTTTTTTCTCGTGACAAATTAAATTCTTGTTTTAACAGAGGAGTAAAATGCACTATTATTTCTTCTATGCAAGAGTTTTTGTCAATCCAAAGTAATTCTAAAGTCTTCATGATTGGTGGAGCACAAATAGCGCATCTTTTTTTGGAGTATGATCTAATCTCAGAATTTATCATAACAGAAATTCACAAACCCTATAAAGGTGATGTATATTTCAACTTAACACTTCTTAGTGGATGGAATAAAACTATTCTCACCAAAACAAAAGATTATACTATATGCAAGCTAACACGTTAATATGCATATTGAAGCAATTTATACCCACCGCATTGAATATGGAGAAGTATTAGAGCAGGTTCTTGATCGCTATGTTTCAGAGCTGCTAAGAGAGGAAGTTGTTCTTGCTATCACATCAAAAATCATTTCAATTTGTCAAAAACAAGTGGTTTGCAAAACTGCTTGTTCTAAAGAAGAGCTAATCAAAAGAGAAGCTGATGCAATTGTTGATGTAGACCATAATTCTTACGGCATCTATTTAACAATCAAAGACAATATCTTAATTCCATCTGCTGGTATTGATGAATCAAATGGTAATGAAATGTATATTTTATACCCAAAGGATGTTCAGAAAACAGCTCTATCAATATGGAACTATCTCAAGACAAAACACTGCATAAAACATCTTGGTATTTTGATTACAGATAGTAACATAACACCTATGCGCCTTGGGGTTACGGGCGTTGCTCTTGGTTGGTGTGGATTTGAACCATTTTATTCCTATATAGGCAAGCCAGATCTTTATGATCAACCACTGCAAGTAACACAAGTCAATCTTCTTGATGCGCTGGCAACGTCTGCTGTTTTAGTTATGGGAGAAGGGGCGGAGCAAACACCAATGGCAATAATTAGTGGCGCACCAAAGATTCACTTTCTTACTCGTCCGCCAACTACAGAAGAAGAAAAAAGTGTGAAGATATCTATGGAAGAGGACCTTTACTCTCCTCTCCTCATGAGAGCCCGTTGGTTAAAGAGGAACTTAAAAATTTGCTATTAGACTTCTTGCATAACCATACAACATTGGGAATAGAAACAAAAAACTTACTTGACAAACTCCGCCAGCCCTCTTATCATGATAGTGAAGCTATTGTATTTGCTTTCGCCAATCTGCAGATTAAAAGGTAAGGATTACTTAATGTATCGGCGTCTTATGTTCAATTTTTTGCAGTATATAGATACTGTATGTCTTTACAAAACTTCATCTACATCTAGATTTTTATCTAAATAAGCTGAACGCGCTTATAAAGCGTTACAAGACATCAAAAAATGCCAATACTCGACAGAGATAGTAAAAGACTAGCTAACTCGGGGATTCTTTGTCTTTTTTTCTGCTTAGTAAACTTCTTAAACATTTGCAGCGTAAGTTAGTTGCAATTAAAAGCAGCTTAATCTTGCTTGTCAAGCGTTTAAAACATAAAAAACGCCAATATTTTAAAGCGGATAATAACCCCAGGGCTTCTTTTGCCTTTTTTTTCATTTGGTAAATTTCTTAACGTTTGTAGCTAAACGACAACCGTCATCCCGCTACGTGTTAGCGGCTAAGAGATACCGCGGCGGTATGACGGTTTGCGGCGGCATGACCTCGTCATTCCCCTACGTGTTAGCGGGATCTAGAGATACCGTGACGGTATGACGGTTCGCGCGGTGGCATGACCTCGTCATCCCGCTACGTGTTAGCGGGATCTATGCTTTGAAATACCGCGAATGAATCGCGGTATGACGGTTCGCGGCGGCGTGACGATAAGCTCGTCATCCCGCTACTTGTTAGCGGGATCTAGAGATACCGCGAATGAATCGCGGTATGACATAGGGAACCCTTTCTTGGGTTAGCTATAGATTTACTTCGCATATTCAGCTAATTTTTATTACAATTACAACAAAATAATTTTGGCTTTGATGAAAACTGTATATGTATGTCAATCCTGTGGTCACAGCACTGGTAGGTGGGTAGGGAAGTGCATCGCATGTGACAATTGGGATACAATTGTTGAGGAAATAGCAGTAAAAACGGGCAAAAGAAGTATATCTGCACCAATTTTAATAAAGACGTTATCGGGTAGCGAAATTATCACTCCAAGTCGTTTTTTAACAGGAATAGAAGAATTAGATAGAGTTTTTGGTGGGGGTATCGTTCAAGGTGCTAGCATTTTAATTGGTGGCGAACCTGGAATTGGGAAATCCACCCTTTTGCTTAGAATTGCAGCTAATGTTGTGCAACTTTCCTCTTTTGAATGTCTTTATGTATCTGGCGAGGAATCTTTAGAGCAAGTGAGTCTCAGAGCAAAGCGTCTTAAGATAAATGAACCTAAAATTAAGCTTTTATCTACAGTGTCTTTAACTGATGTAGTAGCAACAATAAAGGAAAATAAAAGTATTAAATTTTTAGTAATTGACTCTATACAAACAATGTATGATAGCAGAATTACATCAGCACCAGGAACTGTAACTCAGGTCCGCACTTGCGCACATGAATTAACCATTCTTGCGAAACAATATGGTATTTCTCTTTTAATAGTTGGTCATATAACTAAGGATGGACAAATAGCTGGACCTAAAACTTTGGAGCATATGGTGGATACGGTATTATATTTTGAAGGTGAAAATAGCAATCAATACCGCATTTTACGTACTATTAAAAATAGATTTGGCCCTGCAAATGAAATTGGTGTTTTTGAGATGTCTGAAGCAGGACTTGTGCCTGTTGATAACCCATCATCATTGTTTCTGATGGCCCATGACAGAGAAGTAGTTGGCAGCGCCGTATTTGTAGGAATTGAAGGTTCAAGACCAATTTTAATGGAAGTGCAAGCATTAATAGCAGGGACTAATATGGCAACCCCAAGAAGGGCAGTAGTTGGGTGGGATATTAATCGATTGGCTATGATCATCGCGGTGCTAAATGCTCGTTGCAAAATGTTTTTGCATGATAAAGAGGTATACCTAAACATTGCAGGGGGACTCAAAATACAGGAACCATCGGCTGATCTTGCTGTTGCTGCTTCCCTTATTTCAAGTGTAGTAAATTTACCGCTGCCAACTTCTTCAATAATCTGCGGTGAAGTTGCACTTTCAGGAGAAATTAGGAATGTCTCGCATGCTGATCTCAGACTAAAAGAAGCACAAAAGTTAGGATTCAAAAAAGCAATTATGCCTAAAAATGGTAATTACTCTTCTCACGATATTGAGATAATTAAGCTTGGTCACGTAAGGGAATTAAGAGAAATTTTTAATTACAATTAAATAACGCTTCAGCAAATTCTTTGCTAGTAAACTCCCTTAAGTCCTCTATATTTTCGCCAATTCCTATAGCATGTAACTTTATCTTATAAGCTTCTGCAAGTCCAATTACCACTCCGCCCTTAGCAGTGCCATCTAACTTTGTTACGATTAGCCCGGTAACATTAACCATTTTGCTAAATGCTTCTAATTGGCTATAAGCATTTTGGCCGGTAGTTGCATCAAGAACTAAAATAACGTCATGAGGGGCAGTATCATCCAATTTCTTTATCGTTCTATATATTTTTGATAACTCCTCCATAAGGTTCACATTATTTTGCAGCCTTCCTGCTGTGTCAATTAGAACAACATCAATGTTATCTTTTATAGCTTGACTTACAGCTCTATATGCCACACTTGCAGAGTCGCTACCGTACTCTCCAGTAACAATTAAGCAATCAGAACGTTCTGCCCAAATGTTTAATTGTTCACTAGCAGCAGCTCTAAATGTGTCGCATGCAACAAGCATAACGGATTTTCCCATTTCCTTATATTTATATGCGAGCTTACCTATAGTCGTGGTTTTACCATTACCGTTTACTCCGCATACCATTATTATATGTGGTTTTTTATTTAAAATTAACGGCTGTACAACTGGGCTCAATATAGCTTCTATTTCGTTCATTAACTGCTGCGAGATAATGTTATGTTCAACTTCCTTGTCAAATTTGATGCTTGTGAGCCTATCGATAATCAACTTGGAAGTTTTATGACCAATGTCCATGCTAATTAGCAATTCTTCTAATTCATCTAAAAGCGACTGATCTAATTTTTTTTTGCCAGAAAAAATACTTTTCACCCCGTCGCTAAAGCGAGAAGAAGTTTTTAACAGGCCCTGATAAAGGTTACTAAACAAACTCAAGGGATACTCCTTTTTAAATTATAAACTTAATTACAATATAAAGAATGACATGCACTACGTGAATTTGTAAAGTAAAATACACTCAAAAACTACAATTTTACCTTACAAAAATTACACTTTTTGAGTGTATTTTACTTTAGTTTTTAACCTAAATATGTTATAATGTAGAATAGCGGTTCACAGGTAATTTTATGAGTTATAATGAGAAAATTTTAGATCATTACGAAAATCCGAGGAATGTTGGCTCTCTGGATAAAAATGATCCAAATGTTGGTACTGGCCTAGTTGGTGCACCATCGTGCGGTGATGTAATGAAATTGCAGATAAAGGTCAATGACAAAGGTGTTATTGAAGATGCAAAATTTAAAACTTTTGGTTGTGGTTCTGCCATTGCTTCAAGTTCCTTGTTAACAGAGATGATAAAAGGAAAAGCTATTGAAGATGTAACACAGATAAAGAATACTCAAATAGTGGAAGAGTTGTCTTTGCCGCCAGTGAAGATACACTGCTCGGTGCTTGCTGAAGATGCTATAAAGGCTGCTATTCATGATTATCAAAGTAAACAAAATAAAGGTGGACATTGAGAACTAAAGCATGAGTGAATATCAAGGAGTAAACGCTATAAAGAAAGATAAAAAACTTATTACTATAACTGCGGAAGCAGTAGAAAGGATAAGGTATTTATTGGACCAAAAGAAGCATACTAACCTTGAGAAACCGGAAGAAGCAATAGGAATAAGAGTGCTAATTAAGCAAAAAGGATGTTCTGGTTTAAAATATGACATTGAATATGCATATGATACTCGTCCTTTAGAGTCGATAATTGAGGAAAACTGTAGTGATGGCCAAAAAGTTAAAGTGTTGATCGACCCAAAATCCGTCATGTTTATTCTTGGCTCTGAAATGGATTATGTAGAAGAAAAATTTTCATCGGGTTTTGTTTTCAAAAATCCTAATGAGAAAGGAAAATGTGGTTGTGGAGAGAGTTTTCATGTCTAGCAGCTATTTTACATTGTTTGAAATTGAACCAACTTTCAATATCAGCTTTGATGAGTTAGAGAAAAAATATATTGAGCTAAGCAAGACTGATATAAATGAAAGACAGTCCAAAAACATGGAAAATATCAACAAAGCTTATCAAGTGCTAAAGTCACCACTAGAACGTGCTGAGCATTTGTTGAATCTTTTTGGTGTGGGAAGCCAAAAGGACCACTTAAATTCTGAAATATTAAGTGAATCAATGGAAATAAGAGAGTACTTACTAGACTGCGACGATCTACAATTTGCAAGCAGGATGATTGATGAAAAAATAAAAGATTGCGTTAAAAACCTAATTAACACTTTTGCTGTAAAGAATTTTGATGAAGCCGCTACACAAGTCTTAAGATTGAAATATTTATATAAGTCATTTGAGGAGGTGAAAAAGAATGCAACCAATTCAAATTTCTGAACCAAATTCAAGTGAAGTAGTTTTTGGTATAGACCTTGGCACCACCAATTCTTTGATTGCTATGGTAAATAAAGCTGGCAACGTGGAGATATTTAAAGATGAACAAGGAAGAGAACTGCTGCCTTCTGCTCTTTCATATGAAAATAATACATTGAAAACTGGCTACGATGTCGGTCAAAATGCAATCTACTCAATAAAGCGTTTAATGGGTAAAAGTGTTGAAGAATTAAATAAAGAAGGCGTCAATTTTGAAATAGATCATGAAAGCGAAAAAGTTATTAGAATAAAATGCGCAGAGGAAAAGTATCTTACTCCTATTGAGATTTCTGCTGAGATATTAAAAGCTTTATGTGAGAGGGTAAAAAAGTCTAAGGGACTGGAAGTAAAAAAAGCAGTGATTACTGTGCCAGCTTACTTTGACGATTCAGCACGTAACGCAACTAAATATGCGGCAAAATTAGCTGGCATAGAAGTTCTTCGCCTCGTTAACGAGCCAACCGCTGCAGCGCTTTCTTACTCCATTGAAAAGAACAATAGCAGTGGAATATATGCAGTGTATGACCTTGGTGGCGGAACGTTCGATATTTCGATATTGAAATTGCACCAAGGAGTGTTTCAAGTCCTTGCGGTTGGTGGTGACACCAACCTCGGCGGCGATGATTTTGATCATTTGCTTAACCTTATTGTGCTTGATAAGTATAGAGAAAAGGTAGGTTTAAACAAAGAATGCTCTAGTGTCATCCCAGTCTGGGATCCAGAAAGTTTGATTACAAATGAACACACCAGAAAGTTATATAATAAGAACTGGATTCCAGTGTCAGCTACTTGCATGACAACACTTATTGAATCATGTATTGTAAAAGAATACCTGAGCGAAAACACCGTAGGCACTTTTGAATTCAATATTAACGGTGAATTATTTGAATGCGAAATTACCAGAGAAGAATTTGAACATGCAATCAGTTCTTTGGTCAATAGGACTATCAATATAGTCACTCGTACTATAAGTGATATAGATCTTAAAATTGACGATATAAGAGGAGTAATTTTAGTTGGTGGTGCAACTAGAACACCATTGGTTCAAAATTCACTAGTTAAACTCTTTGGAAATAAAGTACTAAATGACGTGGATCCGGATAAAGCAGTTGCCATTGGGGCAGCTCTGCAGGCTCATGATTTAATTTCGAGCTCAAAAGATAGGAATATTCTCCTGGATGTTCTACCTTTATCACTTGGCATAGAAACTATGGGAGGCATAGTTGAAAAAATCATACCAAGAAATACGCCACTACCAGTTTCAGAAACAAAAGAGTTTACAACTTATATTGATGGGCAAACAGCAATGAAAATTCATGTTTGTCAGGGAGAACGTGAAATGATAGAGGATAACAAATCTCTAGCGCAGTTTGAACTAAAAGGTATACCGCCACTACCTGCAGGTTCTGCAAGAGTTGAAATAGAATTCACAGTTAACGTTGACGGAATCTTGACTGTTACTGCAAGAGAAAAAACCACCAGAATCGAGCAGACAGTTGAAGTAAATTCAAGTTTTGGCTTGAGTGAAGCTGATATTCAAAATATGGTTGACCAGTCAATAAACAGCTTTGACGAGGATATGAAGGCTCGTTCCCTTGCAGGCGCTAAAATTAATGGAAATAAACTCATACACTTGGTTGAAAACAATAATAACCTTTCCACTGATCAAAAGTTGAAAAACCTATTACAAAATGCAAAAAACGCTTTACAAGGCAATGACTTGAATGAAATTAACAACACTATCGCCGAGTTAGAAAATTCTTCTTTAGAGTTGTGTGAATTAACAAATAGGTAGAAAAAGCTTACACAACCTTGTGCAATACCCTATTTAATCTCAAAGCAACAGGTAACCTGAAATTAAATGGTAACCAATCGACCTTTCCTAATTTAAATGATAAACCAACTATGCTTACACGCCCAATGATATTTTCCATTGGTACAAAACCAACTTCAGGAAACCTACTATCTAAAGAATTATTTCTATTGTCTCCCATAACGAAAAATTGATCGTTAGGTACATAATAAACCGGAGTGTTATATGATAGCTTATTAGAAATGTCATCTACCAAAATCTCATGTTCCTTGCCACTTAAAAGCGTTTCTATATATCTTGGTATGTTACGATTTGACTCATAATCAACAAAACTTTCAATTTGCCTTCGCTCTACTTTCTGATCATTTAGGTATAATTCTCCCTCTATCATTTGCACTTTGTCACCTGGTGTTCCTATTACTCGCTTAACAAACCTGATGCTGTCATTTCTTGTGGGTTTGAAAACTACTATGTCGCCACGCTTTGGAGGGGTATAAAAAATCCTGCCGCTAAAAATGTTTGGAGAAAATGGAAAGGAGTGTTTACTGTAACCGTATGAATATTTACTAGTAAAAATGTAATCCCCTTCAAGTAGGGTGCTTTTCATTGAACCAGAAGGTATATGAAATGGCTCGAATAAAAAACTACGTATTGATAGCGCAATCAACAGTAAAAAAAACAATGAAGATAAAAATCTTCCCGTTCTTATCACCCAGTTTTTGCTTAGTTCTTCCAACTTTTCCAACTTTGTTTTTCTTATAGATTAAGCTTATTATAATACATAAATTAAAAAATGGTAATATGAAATTTTACTTGTGAATGTTATTCCTCTATTCAAAACAATTTTGAAAAGGCGGTTCATTTCTTTCAACGGTATCATCCAAGTAGCGTGACACATAACTGTACGAACATTGCAATTTGCAGGTGGCAGATGAAAGTAGCTGATGCACATCTGTACGAACATTTGCTTTTGTTAAGGTAATATGGTGTTATGAAAGTAGCTGACACTGGAATGGCTTTGTTGCATCGCTACTTATGAAAGGCTAACTATAGTTAGGATTATAAGCAACCTATTGAAAATCTTGTTTTTTTGCAATCAATCTGATCAAATTTAAGAATAGTAATTTGTTATTTATATTAATAAATTTAATTCTATTGAAAATAGCTAAAGCATTGAAATTCTTGAATTTTAGCCGGATTGGTAAATGGTAGTGAAATTTCTTTTACTCAAATTTAGGTATTCATTGACCGTTCTTGTTATAAATACCAGAATAATAAGCTACTGATATTCCCTATCTTTTTTATCTTTAATCCATCATAGCTAGCGATGCAACAAAGCCCACTGGAATCCAGGTTGTAACCGTTCACGGATTGTGAGAATGAATAAAGAACTAAGCAGTCGTAACTTTTGGAAGGGATTTTGGCCATTGAGACGTGATGTCAAAAATATCGACAACATTCTTTCCACAAATCTTTCTCCATGTTCCGACCAGGTGAAAAAGCTGTTTTTACGATAGCCGTCTAATTTGCCGTTCTGCAAGGTTGTTGATTGACTTCAGGCTTTCGTAAAAACTTCCACACCATATCCTCGGCCTTAACATCTTAATGGCCATTCTCAAACCATTTACAAGCCTTGTCATTTCATGCCCCCCCTTTTTGCATTAGTTGTGTAGCATCTTTTAATATTAGCAAGGCCTATAATAGTGCAACACTGCCTTACGTATTGCCAATCCAAATTCTACTTGCTGTAAAATAACACAATCTGCTACATCGCTGCTAATCTCAATCCCTCTGTTTATTGGCCCTGGGTGCATAACAATCGCATCTGGTTTTGCGTATGATAGCTTTTGTGAATCAAGTCCATACAAATAAAAATATTCTTTCTCTGAAGAACTATTATTCATGCGCTCTTTCTGCAATCTCAAAAGCATAATTACGTCAGCATCCTTTATACCTTCAATTAATGAATAATGGACTGAATCTACTTCAGGAAAATGCTTACAAATCAAAGTTGGTGGTGCGACCAAGTTTATCTCTGCTCCAAACATTTTTAGCAATCTTATATTTGATCTTGCAACTCTACTGTGCAGAATATCTCCACATATCACAACTTTGAGGTCCTTTATTTGCTTTTTGTGATTGCTGATTACAAGATAGTCTGCAAGAGCTTGAGTTGGATGTTCACTACTTCCATCGCCTGCATTGATTAGCGAGCAGTTAACATACTTTGCCAGTGTATTAATGATACCACTACTTTTATGCCTGATTATTATGTAATCAGGATTCATTGCATTTAATGTTTTGATCATGTCTTTTAGATCTTCTCCCTTGTTAATAGAAGAAGATCTTATTGGCAAAGTTACAACATTTGCTCCAAGGCTTTTTGCTGCTATTTCAAAAGACGCAAGTGTACGCGTTGAATCTTCAAAGAATAAATTTATTACTGTCTTATTTTCCAAGATATGACTATTTGCAACTTCTTTTTTAAGGTACTGGTTGGCCAACTTAGTTATATTTTCTACATCATCGACTGTAAGGTCTGAGATGTTTAACAAATTCCTTCTCTTGTTCATAGTTTCCTTTTCAACTACTTGAACCTATTCTACTTTCTTATTACCTTTTTTCAATAGACTTCTTGTGCAGCAATTGTTTTGGTGAAAGAACGGAAAAAGATAGTAAAGTCAAAATTAAGTTAGAAGGAAGAAAAAGTTCAGCGAGTCAAGAGTAAGGTATATTAGCATAAATCTTTCATCCCAATGTTTAGTGGCGCTGGGGATTACTTCCACTTACACTCATCCGCTATCATAACAGCCTCAAAAAGATGCTTCTCAAGTTCACTTAGAGGCAAATCACTTTGTGAATAATTTCCCCAAGATTTTAGTATATCGGAAGTTTCAACGCCTTCAATAATAGGATATTCTTGGTTTTTTTTAGCGTATAACTCTTGAGCCTGCTTGCTTACTAAAAATTCCAATAAGACTATAGCATTTTCCCTGTTTTTTGCGTTTTTTGTTACTGCTGCACCACTGATGTTTACCATTACACCGTGATCGTTGCGATTAGGAAAAAAAGCCCCTAGCTTGTCTGCAACATTCTTTTTATTTTCTGATAAAAGAATTCTCGCAAAGTAGTAGCTGTTTACTATTGCAACATCTCCCTCACCCGCTGCTACGGCGTAAATTTGATCAGTATCACCACCACTTGGTTTTCTTGCCATATTGCTCACAATTCCGCTTACCCATTCTTTCGTCTTTTCAAAACCATTATTTGCAATCATAAAAGCAATTAACGATCTGTTATATGGACTTGTAGAAGAACGCACTAATATTTTTCCTTTCCATTTTTCATTTGCTAAATCTTCATAAGTACTTAAGTCCTTAGGGTCTACTGACTCTTTATTGTAAACCAATATCCTAGCTCTTTTTGTAAGACCAAACCAATAATCTTCACTGTCTCTAAATCTTGCAGGTATAACACTTTTTAAAACCTCTGAATCTACTTGAGATAAAAGTCCTCTTTTTTTTGCTAGAATTAAGTTGATTGCATCAGCAGTCAAAAATAAGTCAGCTTCACCACCGTTTTCCATTCGTGAAAGTAGCTGAGAATAATCATCAATGATGTAACGTACTTTAATACCTGTATTTTTCGTGAATTCATCAAACAAAGTACGTACTAATTCTTCTTTGCGCGATGAATAAACATTTACCACTTGTGAGTCATTAGTTCCGTCGTTTCTGTATAAATAAGTAATAACTATCAATATAATTGCTATTAAGGATGTGAATATAAAGGCTTTTTTCATATTGGATAAAAAATAACTTCTTTCAGTTAAAGTTACCAAGATGGTACAACTTTAGCAAGTGTAAAGTTCGTTAGATAAATCATAAAAACTTCCTTGACAAGCTTCGCCAGTCCCCTTATCATGAAACTGAAGCTATTTATTTATCTTCTCTGTACAGATTAAATGACAAAAAAACTCACGTATCTGGCGTCCCATGTTTAATTTTTTGCACTATGTGCATCTTATGTCTTTATCAAATTTCTAGGTTTTTACCTATACAAGCTGAAATACGCTTATAAAGCATTTAAAACATCAAAAAACGCCAACTTAAAAAATGGATAGTGAATAATTAGCTACCCTAGGGTTTCTTTTGCCTTTTTTTCTGTTTAGTAAATTTCTTAATGTTTATAATTTAGATTAGTTGCGGCTTAAAAGCAACTAAATCGCGGTTATTAAGCGTTTAGAATAAAAAAACGCCATACTTGAAAGTATAATGTAAGTAATTAGCCAACCACGGGGCTTCTTTTGCCTTTTTTTTCGTTTGGTAAATTTCTTAATATTTATAGCTAAACAACAACCGTCATCCCGCTGCTTGTTAGCGGGATCTATGTTAAGGTATGACGGTTCATGGTGGCATGACGATAAGCTCGTCATCCCGCTACGTGTTAGCGGGATCTAGAGATACCGCGAATGAATCGCGGTATGACGTAGAAGGATGATATCATCCCAGTGCTTGACACTGGGATCCAGTTTTCCATATAATCTCATCGAAAATGTTGTAACCACTTTCTATGCTAGTTTGCTTGCTCACAAGCAAACTTTCCTGGATCCAAGTAGTCAAGGCACTGGGATGACACCCTTTTGGATGGAAAGCTACTTGCATGACATCATCATAAAGTAAACCAGTGTCAGCTACTCGGATGACACCCTCTTGGATGGAGACCAGTGTCAGCTACTTTCATAACAAGAAGAGGGTACTGGAATGACAAAGTGGAGGGTCTGCTTCTGTCATCCTATGATAGCTAAAAAGACCTGGATTCCAGCGTCACGCGCTGGAATGACATTGTAGGGTGTTATCCGAGTCCTTTTTTTCGTCATCCGAGGACCGTATGACGTCATCCAAGTAGCGTGACTACTTGGATCTAGCGCTGAATTACCAATCCGCAGAAATTGGAACATCTGCTTCGCCTGGAATCTCAAATCGCGGTTGTGACATTACTTCCCTTACAGCATTTTGAAATCCTGTATCACTAGCATTGACATTCATTGCAACGCTTGTTTTGAAATTGTCATTGCTTGTGAGTCTAGTAAATATTGCATCCTCTGATGGAATTAGCCCTCTACTGTTTAAGAACTGTTTTGCTGTTTGTTCAGTTCCAACATTATACTCTGCTTTATCTGTGCTAGCTATGGCGTCCCCCAATTTATCCACTAAAATTGATTTGTCGCCGTCTTGTGCAGGAAGTATAGCTTCCGCGAAAGCTTTCTTGTTTGCTGCATCTGTAAGGTTAGAAGCATCGATTTTAGCAAACGTAGTATCTGTAACAGTTTTAGTATAAACTTCATCAGCTGGAGCAGCTTTAATATATACCTTATTTGTAAAATCAGAAGAAGCAGTTATAGCATCCACGACCTCTTTTTCTGCAGCTTTTGTTTTAAGCTCTGTAGCTTTAACAACTTTATCAGTGAGTTTGTCTAACATAGCATTTACACCAGCATCAGTTACGTTGTCACCAGCAACATTAACTTTGGTAGTGAGATCAGAAACTTTAGCAACTTTCTCGTTTGCTGAGAGCTTATCTAACATAGCTTTCACACCAGCTTCAGTTGCATTATCACCAAGAACGTTAACTTTAGTAATGAGATCTGGAACTTTAACAACTTTATCAGTGAGTTTGCCTAACATAGCATTTACACCAGCTTCCTCTACATTAGAACCATCAATTTTAGCAACTACGTTATCTCCAGTAAGTCTGTCTAGCATAGCATTTACGCCATCTTCAGTTGCATTGTCACCGTTAGCTTTAACAACTTGGTTATTTCCTTTAAGTGTGCCTAGCATAGCAGTTACACCAGCTTCAGTTGCATTGTCACCGTTAGCTTTAACAACTTGGTTATTTCCTCTAAGTGTGCCTAGCATAGCAGTTACACCAGCTTCAGTTGCATTGGAACCATCAGTTTTAACAAATGCAGTATTTGCAGCAGTTTTAGTATAAACACCACTATTACCAACACCTGCTGCGAGCTTTTCTACTAAAGCATTTATAAAAGCACCGTCGTCTATGAGCTCTTGTTCTGTCTTAGCATTCAATTGATCACCTAACGCCATATCACACTCTCCGTTAATTATAAAAACCATAGCATGCATGAAAAAAGTATAATTTTCGTTAATGCTAGATTTTACATAAGTTTTTTTTGAGGTTTGTCGTTTCAGAATTCTTCTCTTGCTATCCCAGTCCCCTCTCCTGTCATCCGAGTAGCTGACACTGGGATCCAGTTTTCCATATAATCTCATCAAAAATGTTGTAACCACTTTCTATACTAGTTTGCTTGCTCACAAGCAAACTTTCCTGGATCCCAGTGGGCTTTGTTGCATAGCAGCAGAAAAATTAGTGATTACTGACAAAATTCATTATAAATAGCGATTTAACTGTTGAAGGAAAAATATGCCACAAAAAATGAGGGTCAGTAACCATAGCGAATATAACAAATTTCTAGAAAAAAGAGGAAATATTTTTCATTATATCAACGAAGCCATAGAAAAGTGGTACGAGAATGGTCCAAAAATACCAGGTGGCAACAATATTTATAGCGATAAAGTTGTAATTTTGGTGCACATAATAACTTGTTTATTTAGAATAGGCCTGAGGCAAACAGTTGGGTTTATAGCAGGATACCTTGAGCAAATTGGGAAAAATTTGCAAGTTATCAGCTATTCACAATCATCAAGAAGGTTTAAGAAACTCAATATTAAGATCAATGATTGCAGAAAATAATATGGAAGATATCGAAATTGCTATAGACAGTACAGGAATTAGTATATACAACAACACTCCTGGTCATAGCAAAGAAAATAGCGAAGATAGAAAGTATCGCAGCTATGAACAGACAAGAAAATTGCATGTAATGTTGAATACAAACAGCAAAAAAGCCATAGCTGTAAAATACAGTAACGGCTGATCACTATGGAGCTTGTGATTTGCTAAAAGAAGTCGATTTTCAGTATGTCATAAAAGTACTATATGCAGATAGGGCATATGACAGAGAAAAGCTCTATAAGCTGTGTAATCAATATGGTATAAAAACGAAAATTCCTCCGAAAAACAACGCAGCAGAGCATCCAAAGTTAGACTATATGGCTGAGAGAAATTCTGCAGTCAAGCTCATAAAGTCATATGATGAAGATGGTATAAAGAAGTGGAAAAAAGAGATGAGTTATGGAAAAAGATCTTATATAGAAAGTTTTTTCTCGCGACTGAAACAAACATTCGGGTTTAGTTTTAGGAATAAATCTGAGACAAATAGAGAGAAGGAACTACTTGTTAAATGCTATTTGCTCAATAAGTTCACTGATATTGGTATGGCTAAATTTGAGATAGCTTCATAAATTTATTGTGCGTTACCTACTATCCGAAGAGCGATGCAACAAAGCCATCCCAGTGTCAGCTACTTGGATGACAGAGGGGGGTGGGATGACAGAAGATGATGGAGTGACAGGGAGTAATACAAAAAGTTTCGTCATCCCCATTGAATCGGCTTTAAAATCGATGTTCAAAGTTGAAATTTCCCTAGAAGATGCGGGGAAAATCAGAAAAGGTCAGGAAGTTGTATTAAATAACTTGCGTAATTTAAAGAATCATGATATTTGTTGTACGGTGGTGGGTAGTGTACCTATTGCAATCTGCAGTTTTATTTATGGTTGTGTGAAACCTATTCGTGTTTTTAATATTTAAAATGAGGTTTAGATGTCGATAACATCCGAAAAGAAAAAGAGTTTGATAAATATATATGCAATTAAAGAAGATGATACAGGTTCATCTTTTGTACAATGTGCAATTTTGACCGAGAGGATCAGTAACTTAACTGAGCATTTTAAAGTGCACAAGCATGACCATCACTCTAAGCGTGGTTTACTTATATTGATAGGTAGAAGACGCAAGCACTTAAATTATATAAAGCGTAAATTTGGTAATGAAGCCTATCAGGAATTAATAGAGAAGTTAGGCATTAGAAAATAATCGAGGAATTTAATATGTTTAAAATTATAAAAAAATCTATAGAGTGGGGTGGTCGTGCCTTATCTTTAGAAACAGGAAAAATAGCACGCCAAGCTCATGGTTCAGTAGTTGTAAATTACGGTGATACTTCTGTTTTAGTAACTGTTGTAAGTAAAAAGAAGGAAGAAAATGTTGATTTTCTTCCTTTAAATGTACAGTTTATCGCAAAAAGCTATGCCATGGGTAAGATCCCTGGCGGCTTTTTTAAAAGAGAAGGCAAGCCATCTGATAGAGAAACTTTAATCTCAAGGGTAATAGATAGAAGTATAAGACCACTATTCCCAGAAGGATTTCATGATGAAATTAGTGTGGTGTGCAATCTATTAACTTATGATATAGTCAATCCTCCTGAAGTGCCAGCATTGATTGGTGCTGTTGCAGCTCTTGCAATTTCTGGTGTTCCCTTTCACTTTACTATAGCTGGAGTGATGGTTGGTTGTGATGAAAATAATAACTATATACTCAACCCTTCTGTTCAAGAGATGAAAGCAAGCAGCTTGGATCTGTTTTTGTCTGGTGATGAAAATTCAATTTTAATGGTTGAATCAGAAGTGAAAGAGCTCTCTGAAGAAAATGTTTTTAATGCAATAAAATTTGGCCATGAACACCTTAAGCCTGTCATTAAGCTCATAAAAGAGTTTGCTGATACAATTGGCAATAAACCTGAGAGCTTTGCCCCTATTGATGCATCAGATATAACACAAGAGCTCGAAAAATACGGTAAAGATTTTGAAAAAGCATATTCGCAAACAGTAAAACAAGAGCGAGTTCAAGCTCTAGAAGCGATCAGAGAGAATATATTGAATACTCTTAAAGAAACTGGAAAAGACGAAAAGTTAATTACGTATGCAGTAAAAAACTTTGAAAGATCTTTAGTACGTGAAATAATTAGGAAGAAAAGTGTAAGGATAGACGGTCGTAAGCATGATGAGATACGTCAGATAGAAGTTGAAGTTGATATTCTGTCCAAAACTCACGGTTCTGCACTATTTACAAGAGGCAATACTCAGGCACTGGTTGTTACTGCTCTTGGCACCACTCAAGATGAGCAAATTGTGGATGATATTGAAGGGGATAGACGTGAGCATTTCATGTTGCATTATAACTTTCCCTCATTTGCTGTTGGAGAAACTTCTGCTGCGCGTGCACCAGGAAGAAGAGAAATCGGTCATGGCAAACTTGCTTGGAAAGCAGTTCATCCTGTTTTACCCGATAAGTCTGAATTTCCTTATACAATAAGAGTAGTGTCCGAAATTTTGGAGTCTGATGGTTCTTCTTCTATGGCAACAGTTTGTGGGACTTCTCTTGCTTTAATGGATACGGGTGTGCCAATAAAGGCCCCTGTTGCTGGAATTGCTATGGGTCTCATCAAAGATAAAGACGAGTATGTAATACTTTCCGATATACTTGGTGATGAAGATTATCTTGGTGATATGGACTTTAAAGTAGCAGGAACTAGTGAAGGGGTTACGGCGCTACAAATGGACATGAAAATTTCTGGTATAAGCTTTGAAATTGTTGAAAAATCTTTAGAACAGGCAAAAGCTGGAAGATTACATATTTTAGAAAAAATGAATGCAGTGATTTCAGAACACAGTGATGATGTCAAAGACCATGCACCAAGGATGTTATCATTTTACATAGATAAAGACAAAATTTCTGCTGCTATAGGTTCTAAGGGGAAAAATATACGCAGTGTGTGTGAAAGAAGTAATGCAAAAATTGAAATAGGAGATGATGGTAAAGTTTCTGTTTTTGCTACGAGTGGCACTGAAGCTGAAATTGCAAAGAGTATGATGATTGATTCAATAACAGAACTAGAACAAGGTTCTATAGTTGATGTCAAGGTTGTAAGAATAGAGAAGTCTATTGTAGAGCTTGAATTTCTTAATGGCAGAAAAGGAAAAATGCACATAAGTGAAGTAGCTAATGAACATATAGATTCTATAGAGAGCGTACTTAAACAAGATGATACTTTCAAAGCACTAGTAATTGACTTCGAAAAAGGTGGGTGTCCAAAGTTGTCAAGACGTCGGGTTGACCAAGAGACGGGAGAGTTTTTTGAAGGTGAGCTTTACAACGAGGAAAGGAGAGATGGTCCAAATGACAGGGATAATTATTACAATAATTCATTTAGTAGAAAACCTGGAGGAAGTCACCATAAGAGGCCTCCTCGTCCTCGTTCTGGTTTCAGCAACAGAAATAGGCCGAAATTTGGTAATAATGATTCATCATCAGGTTTTTATTAAGAGTAAACTTCTTGCGTTACCTCTCGTCATTCCAGTGCTTAACACTGGAATGACACCCTTTCTGGTGAAGGTTGTTCTCAAATCACAATGTTAGTACAATTGTGGTGTTAGCTATAGCTAACCCAAGGTATCCGTTCAGCGGAGTGGTAGAATAAGGTAGACAAAGTGATCTAAAAAGATAATCATAGAGCAAAAGTGAGGTAATGTGGTAAACCTTTTAGAACTTTGCAAAAATTTACAGCAAAAAATAGAAAAACTGAAAGCAGAGATAGAAAACTTAAAAGCAGAAAATAAAGCTTTAAAGATAGAGAACGCTGAATTAAAGGAAAGGCTTGGTTTAAACTCGAAAAATTCATCTCTACCGAGCTCTAAAGAATTGTACAAAACAAAAAAGAACAAGCCAAAAAGCGAAAGGAATGTTGGCGATCAGGTTGGGCATAAAGGAAATTTTCATGCTACAATGGAAGCGGATAAAGTAGTAAAAATAGAGTTGCCTAATATTTGCGAATGCGGAGGAGAGCTTGTAATATGCGAAAAACCTTATGTTCACCAAAAAGTTGATCTTCCGGAAATTAGGCCTTATGTAGTATAGCATTTCTCATAATAGTCCGAACAGGTCATAGGAAGGCAGAATCAACAGCACGACGAAAGGATTCGAATAGAGGAATGTTTTTCCTGGCTCTGTTTTTTATAGCAAACCAATGATGCTCAATTTTGTTGAAATCTGGAGAATAAGGCGGCAGATACAAAATTTCTGCACCAACCCCTTTAGCAAGCTCGATAATCTTATCAGACTTATGAAAAGTAGCATTGTCAAGAATGACAGTCTGTCCAGGTTCCAAGATCGGTGTCAAAAATTGCTCAAACCATCCATTAAAAACATCCATATTACAGTGGCCTTCAAAGGTTAACGGAACAACTATCTTTCTTCCACTTAAGGCTGCAACCATACTGATTCGTTGAGTTTTCTTTCCAGATTTTAAGGCATAAAACCGCTGTCCTTTCTGGCAATATCCGTAGGGGTAGTCTTCGGTGTTATCAATGCCAGACTCATCTATATACACTAAGTTTTTAGGTTCTTTTGTCGCTATAATTTTCAAAAATTCAGCACGTTTTTCTTCGTTTCTTTCCTTGTATCCATATGTCTTTTTTTGCGCGTAAATCCAATTTTTTTAAGGGCTCGATAGATCGTTTGGATACTAACGTTGTTCCAAAGTTTAGCCATTTCCGATAGAGTCTTTCCTCCGTGTTCTCTGGCAAATTTGGCAAAGGTATCCCAGTCGGTAATTTTGTGATTGTAACCCCCATTTCCAAGTTTTTTTGATTGAAAGTCTCCTGTTTCTTTTCTTCTTTGCTGCCACTCCCATAAAGTAGTTCGTCCAATCTTAAATCTTGCTGCCACTGTTTCTCTGCTTTCTCCTTCGTCTAGCGCTTCCATTGCTTTTTTTCTTAAATCATAACTATATGCTGCTGGCATTCAACCTCCTTATCATCATCTACCCTTATCCTATCACATCCGGACTTTTATGGAAAGAGCTATAATATGGAAGATATCGAAATTGCTATAGACAGTACAGGAATTAGTATATACAACAACACACAGCAAGGAAAATAGCACTGACAGAAAATATCGTGGCTATGAGCAAACGAGAAAATTGTACGTAATGTTGAATATAAACAACAAAAAAGCCATAGCTGTAAAATACAGTAACGGCTGATCACTATGGAGCTTGTGATTTGCTAAAAGAAGTTGATTTTCAGCATGCCATAAAAGCACTATATGCAGATAGAGCATGTGATAGGCACAAGTTTTATAAGTTGTGTAACGAATATGATATAAAGACAAAAATTCCACCAATAAACAATGCGGCAGAACATCCAGAAATAGATTATATGTCTGACAGGAATGCTGCTATTAGGTTAATAAAATTATACGGTGAAGATGGCATGAAAGAATGGAAAAAAGAAGTAAATTATGGGAAAAGATCTTATATTGAAGGGTTTTTCTCAAGATTAAAGCAAATATTCGGATTTAGTTTTAGGAATAAATCTGAGATAAATCGAGAAAAAGAACTGCTAATCAAATGCTATTTGCTTAATAAATTCACTGATATTGGTATGGCTAAATTTGAGATAGTTACATGAATTTACCATAAATCACCATCTCATAAAGTGTGATGCAACAAAGCCATCCCAGTGTCTGGGCACTGGGATGACACCCTTTTGGATGGAAACCAGTGTCAGGTACTCGGATGACACCATTTACAACCACTCTCCTACCCTTTCTAGCTGTTTATAGCTGTTAAATCTCAGGAATTTATCAAAATATGGAGAGGCAATAAAGGGTGTGGAATTACTTAAATAATTAGATAAAAAATCTGGCAGATCATTCTGAAATTCTTGCATTTTTTGTCTATAATCTCGCAAAGAAATAACTTTTATTTTATCATAATCAAGTTTCCAATAAGCAAGTTCTGAGACTTCCCTTCCGGTCACATACTCTACCGCTAAAGCTTGCAAAATTAATTGCGGAAAAAACCCCGACATCACTTCTTCATTGGAAGGTGGTGAACCAAGTTTATAGTCTATAATTGCTACTTGCCCACTTGGTAGATACTCAACTCTATCACATCTTGCTGTCAGTAAGATTTCTTGTGGCCTATTTGTCATCCAAGCAGTTTCATACTGATCACAAGAACCAGTGTCACGCGCTGGAATATGAAATATCGGACAGGAAAAGTTCTTTTCCAACTCAACATAATTGCTTCGAGTTTCATCAAATTCGACAAAAGATTGAATTATCTTTTGTAGTCTTACCCACCACATATTTGAAAAATTAAACTGACTAGTCGAAAATGCTTCTCGTGCAATGCTCATTGGAGATTTTTTGTTGCGTAAATATCTTGCAAGAATGTTGTGTACCATAGTGCCAAATTCCAATATCGATGGCTTAAAATTCAAGTCTCTTAATTGTTTAAGGCCCAGTATATATTCAACGTAAAATGAATAAGGGTTGCGGATTAGCTTTTCTATTGCACTGCAAGACATCACCTGCATTTTTTCTTTTCTAACTTCGGTTTGAGGTTTTGGCATAGGCTGAGTACATGGAACAGTACATTCAGGCGTATTTAATACCCTCAGCCAATCACGATACGGCTGTTTCCCCTCCTTAAGCAGAATTTCCAAACGCTGCAATAGAATTGGTTTTCTATGGCTTAGCGATCTTGTAATATAAACCTTACTTGCACAAAACAAATTGTGTAAAGTATAAAAAAAATACCCCTGCTCTTCTTGCGCAGAAGGAAGGTTAAATTTTTCTCTCGTAAGTGCATTCAAAAGCGGACTTTGAAAGCTTGGTGCTTCATTAAATCCAGCGAGTATTACAACTTTGTTGTGATATAAGCTGAATTTATTCAAGTCACTTGCTACAGAGAAAAACTCTTTCTCTAAAAATAAGGTCAGAATTTGGCTATATAACTCTAAGGAGCACTTAATTTCTATACCCTCACATGCATTCAAGAAATTACAGGTGAAATTACCTATTTCACTATTTAGCTCTGAAAAATTTATACCAGATAGCACATTAATACACTGCAAATGAGTTGCCACCACATCAGAAATAGGGCAATTTATAATGTTAAGTAAAGGATTAAATATAATCCCTAACTTACTGATAATAAGTAATATATCTTCTTTATGTTTTAGCTTTTTATGAGCATTGATAGCATTTATAATATCGCTCAGGCCATTTGTACTAAAGTTGCGTAATATCTCTATTTCAAATTCAGATAAAATCCGAGAGTACTCTTCTTGAGTGTAACCAAAAGTCACTAGCCTATGTTTAAGGAGCGAAAGTAATGCCACACTGCTCCAATTTGAGGTCAAAACTTCGATACTATAAAGTAGAAGCGTTATATAAGGATAATTTTCCGGTATGGCACTGTGTTGCCTTGATAAACATGCTATACGAGCTGCAAGTAATTTATCAAAGACAACCAAAGAAACGTTTTCATAACCTTCATTTTCTATAATTAATGATGTCACTTGTGCTTCTTCCTCTCTGGAATCACAAGTGATGACTTCAATATTGCCAATATGTCCACTACTAACTTTGCTTAGATCGGCAGTTGTATCAAAGACATAATCTAGCTCAGGACTTCCTGTCATCCCAGCCCTCTGATTTTTAGTGTACGAACATTGTAATTTGCAGGTAATTTGAGTAGTAGATGGTGTCATTCCAGTGCTTGACACTGGAATCCAGTTTCTATTGTACAGCCACCTGGTGCGTTCATTTAAAGTTAAGTTTTCTGGATCCCAGTGTCGGAGCACTGGAGAACACGCTTCTGGCAGAAAACTCACATCCCTTCTATCTACATTTAAATAATCGAGCAGATCTTTCAAACAATATTGATAGTGTTTTTTATCAAGCAATTTCCAGTCTTTCTCTTTAATTTTCAAATTCAGGTTAGGCAAAATTATTTCTCCAAACGGCAGGTCATATATAGCCTTAATTAACGACTTATCCTTTCCGATTCCAACAAAGATTATATGTTGGTCTTTTTGTAAAGAGGTTATCATACTGTTTATGTAATCACTCTTATGTTCTAATATATCTACTACTCCTAAATCTTTTAAAATTTTATTCCATGTTTCAATAAGTAAATTTATGAAACTTTCTATTTTTTTTGAATGTTCATCGAACTCTGCCATTTGGGTATACTGAATTTTATCAAGCAATGATGGCAGGCTATAAGCTAAATCAATTGGGAAATTATCATTATTTTTTCTATTCCATTCCAATATGAATTGAATGAGTAGCAGCGTCCTTTTTATTGGACTTATAACTTTAACTCTATCAAGATTTAATATTAAATCTTCCTCATCAATGTTCTCTAGCGAAACTATCTCTGGCAAAATTATGCATTTTTCAGCGTTATAATTCTTGAATGCACTTAGTAGCGCTATCACATCCCTCTTGCAAGGAAGTATGACCTTTATCTCGGGAATTTTTTCTCTTTCATATTCAGAAAATATGTGCTGAACCAGCACATCAAAAAGGGATTCATCCACATTAACAGTAAAAACTCTTCCCACTAACAGTAACAATTAATACAATACTTTTATTGTATAGAAATTATTTAAAATATAAATGTGCTCGCAGTTTCTTATGCTATGATATATTAAAGTCTTTCACAATATTACATGGCAAACATCAGAATAGAAGTTTTAAATAAATGTGAACAAGTTGGCCGCAGAAGGGTAGTTAATGTTTACTTGATTTACATAAGCAAAGAATTACCATCAAAATTACATGAAGAAATTTGTGGGCTATTTTATAATAAAGTCATACAAGACTGCCGTTATTATTCCTACAATGAAAACCTTGAAGAAGTTCAATATAACTTCATAGAACCACAAGCAAAGTGGGGCTTGGAGATAAGCTTTTTACCTGGCATGACCGATAATGTAGGCAACACAGTGAAACAAATTGTTAGAGAGTATTTAATAAGCAAAGGCTATATCGACCAGCCTGTCATCCCAGCCCCTTCTTTTGTCATCCCAGTGCTTGACACTGGGATCCAGAAAGAGAAAACGCAGATTCCAGCGTCACGCGCTGGAATGACACCAATTGAGATCAAAGCAAGAAGTTCAAAATTGATTTTGGGTAAAGGAAGCATGCCAACTGAAGATGATATAAAACAAGAATTTAATCCTATCACTGAGTATTGCACGCTTGTTTATAAAGAAAACGGCAATTACTATTGGAGGCATTACGGTAAGTTAAAAGGCGTCATCCCAGTGCTTGACTACTTGGATCCAGAAAATTTCAAGCAATTGTATAATGAAAACTGGATTCCAGTGTCAAGCACTGGAATGACAGAGGGGGAAACAGGAATGACAAAAGAGAGCACTGGAGTGATATCAAGTAGTAATGGGGCTAAATCTGTTGATTTAAATGTAAGTGACCAAGAACTTGAGAAAATCAGCAGAGATGGAATCGATGGTAATGGCACTTTAGGGCTCTCTCTGGCAGCAATGAAAGCTATAAAGGATTACTTTAAAAAACTTAATAGAAATCCATATGATATTGAACTTGAGTCCCTAGCACAAACTTGGTCTGAACATTGTAAGCACAATATCTTTTGCTCTCCCATTGATGAAATAAAAGATGGCCTATACGCACATTATATTAAGCGTGCAACGCGTGAGATAAATTCTGACATATGCGTGTCAGTTTTCTCCGACAATGCCGGAGGAATAATTTTTAATGACGATTACTTAATCGTAGATAAAGTTGAAACTCACAATAGCCCTTCGGCGCTTGATCCGTTTGGTGGAGCAATGACTGGGGTACTTGGAGTAAATCGTGATATAGTTGGTTTCGGGAAAGGCGCGGAGCCTATAATGAATACCTATTACTTTTGCTTTGCCAAAGAAGCAAAAGGCAAGTTTTATAGGGACAAAGAGCGCACTGATGAGATCTTACCGCCAAAATATATAATGAAAGAAGTGATCCACGGTGTTAATGTTGCTGGTAATTGCTCTGGTATTCCAACGCAACTTGGATCGGTATATTTTGACGATAGATTTTGTGGCAAGCCGTTAGTTTTTGTTGGCAGTGTCGGAATTATTCCGCGCAACATAAATAACGCACCTTCACACATCAAAGGGCCTAAAAACAGCGATAAAATCGTAATTATTGGCGGAAGAGTTGGAAGAGACGGAATTCACGGTGCAACGTTTTCCTCAGAGGCTTTGTCGGGAAACAGCCCTTCAACGATTGTGCAAATTGGTGACCCTATAACACAAAAAAAACTATCCAATGCCGTCATAAAAGCAAGAGATCTTGGTCTTTATAATGCAATAACGGACAATGGAGCAGGTGGGCTGTCGTCGTCTATTGGTGAAATGGGAAAAGACGGATTTGAAGTTGATTTGAGCAAGGTTCTCCTTAAAAACGATGGTATGGCTCCGTGGGAAATATGGATATCAGAATCACAAGAGAGAATGACCTTAGCAGTGCCAGAAGAAAATCTCCCTATGTTTAAGCAAATCATGAAAAAACATGATGTGGAGGTTTGTGTGATTGGAGAGTTTAATGAGAGTGGTAAAGCCGTTGTTAAATGCCCTGAAGGGACAGTAATAATGGACATCGAAGCTGAATTTCTGCATGACGGTAATCCTAAAATGCATTTACAGACAAAGCCGTGGTCTGGAGAATCTAACCATTCTGCTGTCATTTCGGAACCCTCTCCTGTCACCCAAGTAGCTGACACTGAGATAGCTTTAGCAATTCAAGAGAAACATTACGGCTCTGATCATCCTGAAGTTGCTAAACTACTGGTAAACCTAGGCGATGCCTATGGTGTTCTAGGTGACCATAAGAAATATAAGGAGTTGCTTGAACGAGCTTTATCTATTCTCAAGAAACATTACGGCCCTGATCATTTCGAAGTTGCTAAACTACTGGTAAACCTAGGTGACGCTTATAATGCTTTAGGCAATCCTCAGAAAGCAAAAGAGTTGCTTGAACGGGCTTTACCTATTTTTGAGAAACATTATCTAAAAGAAATGCTGAGCAGACCAAACATACGCAGCAAAGAGTTCATAGTGGTGCAATATGACCATGAGGTTCAAGGGTCGTCAGTGCTGAAACCACTGCAGGGCAAGGGAAGAGTGTGCAGTGAAGCTATTGTTTCAAGGCCAATCCTTTCTTCAAATAAAGGTGTTGTAAAATCGCAAGGATTTGGCTCAAGTTATGGAGAAATTGACACCTACCACATGGCAGCATGTGCAATTGACACCGCGATACGCAACTATGTAGCCGCAGGAGGAAATATAAATCATCTAGCGTTGCTCGACAATTTTTGCTGGTGTGATGCTTATAATCCAGAAAGGTTGTGGCAACTAAAGAAAGCTGCAGAGGCTTGTTACGACTTCGCAACTGCATTTAAAACACCATTCATATCCGGAAAAGACAGTATGTTCAATGACTTCAAGGGATATGATGAAAATGGCGAGAAAGTGATAATCTCTGCACCACCTTCATTACTCATCTCAGCAATTGGAATTATAGAAAATATTGAAAATGCGGTATCGCTTGATGTAAAAATGCCAGGGGACTTGATATATGTGCTTGGAGAAACACTTGATGAACTTGGTAGATCTGAATATCAGTTATATAGTGGAATAGGTAATAACAACGTACCAAAAGTTGATGCAAAGAGCGCTAGGAAGTTGTATGAGCGTTACAACCAGGCAATAAAAGATGGCATAATTGCCTCTGCAATTGCACCAAACTTAGGCGGATTAGTTATTGCTCTGGCAAAATCGCTAATTGCAGGAGACCTTGGTGCTGAAATCGATCTTTCACTAGTGCCAATAGGAAAAATACAAAATACAGACATAATAAACAAGATAATAATGTTTTCTGAATCGCAAAGTAGAATTTTGGTTACTATTGCACCACAAAATCAGAAGAGGTTTGAAGAATTGTTTGAAGGTGCAGTTTATTCATGTATTGGCAAAGTAACAGAGAAAAAGGTGCTAAACATAAAGGATGTTTTAAAAGTAGATCTGAAAGATGTGGCATGCTAATATAAAATATTTTTCTTATTATGCTAAATAACTCTTTTACTATATGTAATGTTTATTTAGAATGAATGTATGTTATTAATTTTGGGTAGGTAATTATGTCTATTTTATCGATACTCCTGTTTATCAGTCTTTCTTTACTCAACACTTCAAATAAATTGATGATATGTGCTGCCTTATTTGTGGGAGCTGCTTTAGTTGTAAATTCAATGGTTGAATTTTATGGCAGAAGCAAAGCTACGTACAACTTAATAGTGTGTACAGCGCTATGTTGTGTTTTTAAATGGCAAAGTTTTAATTTGATGATATTGATTTCATATACTGCAATTTTAGTATCTCTTCTCTCAAGCATAATTATTTTTGAAAAATTGAAGTCCAAGTTGAATTTTCATATGGCAAATTTCATTACTTTAATTATAGCATCAGTGGTTGATAGTGCCGTTGTATGTGTTGGATTACTATACAAATTTTCTGCAGGTAAATGCTTATCAATATACATTAGAGATTTAATTTTTAAGTTTTCTTATGTGTCAGTATTGAGCATCTGCTTGTTTGTAGGAATGTATTTATTTTGCTTGGCGAACAAGAAGTATTTTAAGATTTCCACATAACCTGTTTTCTGATATAGCTAAACTGACTTTGAGTCCTGGGGGTGTATTTGGTGGTCCTAATACGTAACAACAGTTTAGAATTTATAGGTAGCCTAAACCCACAACTGTACAAACACTATGATTTGAGCCTATCAGGGGGGTGTCATTCCAGTGCCCAGACACTGGAATCCAGAAAAAAGAATGGTGTCATCCCAGTGCTTGACACATAGCTGTACGAACATTCATTTTTGAAGGTAAATTGCACAGCAAATGGTGTCATTCCAGTCTGGAATCCAGAAATTTTGCTTATAACTGAGCTGATGAGCTAAAGGTAGTTGTCTTACGCTAAAACAAACGTTTTTAATTAAGTTGCATAGAACCAGTGTCTGGGCACTGGCCCACTGGTGGGAATTGCTCCTAAACTACAACGTTCGTACAGCTATGTGCTTGACACTGGGATGACATCATAGGGGCACTGGCCTACTTAACCGTCATACCGTCGCGGTATCTCAGCCGCTAACAAGTAGCGGAATGACGATTTATCAAACGCTGCTTAATTTTCCGTAACAGTTGAAAAAATCAATAGAAAATCAATATATCACTATAAATTCACGTATTTTGAGGCTATAATGGTTAATACGCTATATGGTATAATATGGACGATTTTATCAGAGTTAAGGGCGCAAGGGAACATAATCTGCAAGGTGTAGACGTCAATATACCGAAAAATAAGCTGGTTGTTATAACTGGGCTTAGTGGTTCTGGCAAGTCTAGCCTTGCTTTTGATACAATTTATGCGGAAGGCCAACGCCGGTACGTCGAAAGCCTATCAGCTTACGCACGTCAATTTCTCAACATTCAGGATAAACCAGATGTTGAGTCGATTACAGGCCTTTCTCCTGCAATATCTATCAACCAAAAATCTATCTCAAAAAATCCAAGGTCAACCGTTGGAACTGTTACCGAAATTTACGATTACTTGCGCTTAGTGTATGCACGAATAGGAGTTCCTTATTCACCTGCAACTGGATTACCAATAACAAAACAAACGGTGTCTCAAATTGTAGATACTATAATTGCGTTACCTTTAGAAACTAAAATATATATACTTGCCCCTGTTGTGCGTGGTAGAAAAGGAGAACATCTCAAAGAGATATTGGAAATTAAAAGACAAGGTTACGTAAGGTTCAAAATAGATGGTGAAGTGTACAATGTAGATGACTTGCCTAAACTCGATAAGAACAAGAAACACGACGTTTTTGTGGTTGCAGATAGAATATCAATATTGGACGATATAGGAAATCGACTGCCAAGTAGTATAGAATCCGCACTAAAACTTGGTAATGGTCTAATGTATGTAGAAATAGTAAACCTACCTGACAACCATAATTCCGAGTATAAAAATGGTCAAATTCTGATTTTTTCAGAGAATTTTGCATGCCCCGAGTCTGGTTTCACTCTTGAGGAAATAGAACCAAGATTATTTTCTTTTAACAGCCCTTACGGTGCATGTGGTTCGTGTAATGGGCTTGGTAAAAAGCTGGCTGTTGATGTAAAGCTGATAGTGCCAGATGAAACTCTTTCAATATCTGAAGGCGCTTTAAAGCCAGTGGGATCAATGTTCCGTCAAGTGCACACAAGTTATGGATTTTTAAAAAGTGCAATTCTATCACTGGCTGAAAATTGTAAATTTAGCCTTGATGTTCCGTGGAAGAACATAGATCAAGAAGTAAAAGATATGATACTCTTTGGCTTCGGTAAATTTCAAGGTTTGGTCAGTATCTTAGAAAACCAGATGGATTATGATGAAACGCTTGTTGAGCGATATTGCTCTGTTACTCACTGCAGAGAATGCACTGGCTATAGATTGAGAAAAGAAGCGCTTACAGTAAAAATTGATAGCAAACATATAGGTGAAATATCAGGGCTCAGCATCGATGAATCCCTTAAATGGTTTGAAAATTTGCCAGACAAGCTCACAGAACAACAGAAGCAAATCTCAAGTAAAATATTAAATGAAATAATCAAGAGGCTAGCATTTTTAAAGAATGTAGGGTTGAATTACCTAACGCTTGATCGAGAATCTAGCACTCTCTCTGGCGGTGAGAGTCAGAGGATCAGACTTGCTTCACAAATTGGCTCTGGTTTAACAGGAGTGCTGTACGTGCTTGATGAACCCTCGATAGGCCTTCATCAATGTGATAATGATCGGTTAATTGCCACACTAAAAAACTTAAGAGACATGGGTAACACTGTAATCGTTGTTGAGCATGATGAAGATACAATAATGGCTGCTGATTATGCGATTGATATTGGTCCTGGAGCTGGCGTAAATGGTGGAAAAGTTGTTGCAGAAGGAACACCAGACCAGGTGCAAAGAAATTCAGGGAGCATAACAGGGCAATATTTGAGTGGAGAGAAAAAAATTTTAATTCCAAGGAGAAGAAAGCAAGCAACTCAGTTCATAAAAGTAATAAATGCATGTGAAAATAACTTAAAAAATGTAAACGTTAAATTTCCTATAGGGAATCTTATTTGTGTTACTGGAATATCAGGAGGAGGAAAATCAAGTTTAATCATAGAAACGTTATATAAATATTCAGCACATAAGATACATCATTCGTCTGCAAGGTATGGCCAATGCGATAAGATAGAAGGTCTTGAATACGTAGATAAAATTATAGAAGTTGATCAGTCGCCAATTGGTAGAACTCCAGCGTCAAATCCAGCAACATATGTTGGTATGTTCACTCATATAAGGAATTGGTTTGCTGGTCTTCCAGAGTCAAAAGCAAGGGGATATAATATAGGCCGGTTTTCATTTAATACCAGAGGGGGAAGGTGTGAGGCTTGTAAAGGTGATGGGCACTTAAAGATAGAGATGCATTTTCTACCGGACGTTTATGTGAAGTGTGAGCAATGTAAAGGGCGAAGGTATAATCGGGAAACATTGGAAGTTACTTATAAAGAAAAATCAATCTCTGATGTGCTTGATATGACGATAGATCAAGCTTGTGTTTTTTTTGAAAACCTTCCAATGGTAAAAGAAAAGTTGGTTTCTTTGCAGGAAGTGGGACTTGGCTATATAAAACTCGGACAGTCGTCAACAACGTTGTCTGGGGGGGAAGCACAACGAATAAAGCTATCTAAAGAGCTATCAAAACGATTTACCGGAAGAACATTGTATATTCTTGATGAACCAACAACTGGATTACACTTTGAAGATATAAATAACTTACTAAAAATACTCCATAGATTAGTCGATCTGGGAAACACTGTTATAGTTATCGAGCACAATTTGCACGTTATAAAAACTGCAGATTATATAATAGACATCGGACCAGAGGGCGGAATAAAAGGCGGAGAAGTGATTGCTACTGGAACTCCAGAAGAAGTGGTAAAAATTCCAGAAAGTGTTACAGGCAGGTATCTTAAAACGTATTTATTATAAACTATTTCTTAATTATATTAGGCTAGGTTGCATATTTATGATTTGGAGATAAGAATGTCAGTATATCGATACTTTAGAAGGTACGTTGAATATGGAGTTGTACCTGCTAAGAAAGCAGAAGATAACACACTAGTTCCAGAAAATAGTTTCTATAAGTCCGTACATTACGTTGATAATGTGCTAGGATCTGTGAAAGATGTAATTTGTGGAGTTGAGAGTAAAGACGATTATAACAAGTATTATAAAAACAATGATAAATGTGAATACGTGGGCCACAGAGCAGAGAGAGTGTATTCATTGTGTACACTGGGTGCTGTTTTAGCAGCCAACATAATATTGCAACCTTTACTTTTGATAGTGGCATGTTTGTCATACTTTCCAGTCAAGTTATTGTCAAAAATAACAGGGGACTATTGTTTTAAAACGGATACAAAACCATTCGTTAATTATTCAAACATATTTTTAGAAATGGGGCAAGATTGTGCTAATGCAGTAGCTAGAGTATTTAACAAGATTGTAAGTTATGCTTGCGCTGCTATCATTTGGGCTGCCGCGTCAATCATAACGCCACTTGTGTGGGCTTGTGACAAAGTGCAAAGTAAGTTGAGTGAAGTACAGAAGCCAGAAAAACATCAATTTTTATCTAAGGATAATTCAAAGACTACTTCAGTCAATGGTATACCACAAACTGAGTTATAAGTTCTGCTTTTCAGCAGCATGAACTATATTGAAATGGAATAAAAAGTGAAAGAGTGTAAGCTTAAGTTACTTTAGCTATACTATATAAATTATTTTATAATATATTTAATGAGTTGTGAACCTTCTCTTACTAAAAAAAGCTACAAATCTCATATTTCCAAGCGTATGCGTAAGTTGCGAATGTATCATTGATGAAAATCTTAATCTGTGTAGTGAATGCAACAAAAAAATCAATTTTCTAACTAAGCATTACTGCAATGTTTGTGGCGTAGTAATCTCAGACAATATTTATACGTGTGGTAAGTGCATCATCAATCCTCCACCGTTTAAAGTATTAAGATCAGTTTTTGCTTATGATCAACATAGTAGAAACATGATTATAAATTTCAAATTTTTTGATAATTTGAATTACGTAAAAATCTATGCAAAGTGGATACACCAAGCTAATCAGGATACATTTCAGAACGCAGAGATCATAATTCCTATACCGTTACATAAAATGCGCTTGTTTAAACGTAAATATAATCAAGCAGCACTGCTTGCAAAAGAGTTGACTAAGTTATCCAATTTATCCTATACGCCATTTGCAATAAAACGTCCTCGCCATACTATCCCTCAGGCTGGTCTTTCACTTAAGCAGCGTGAAAAAAATTTAAAGAAGGCTTTTAGCATAAGCAACAAGAAAATTATCGAAAATAAAATCGTGATATTAGAGGTTGTCCACAAACCAGTAAATCAAGCATATTCCCTACTTAACATAACTTTACTCATAGCCAGATATATGAAACTTTCAGTAGATGTTGTAAGTAAATCGTACTCCTTTGATAGCCTTCTATTTCTATTGATCCAAGCAAAAGTCCTCTCTACCACCCACCTTCTCGGCTGTACTGAAAATCCAGGATCCCGTTGTGGCAATAGTTCTAGTGGTGTATCTTTATGCACCCAAAACCTACATGGAGGCCTTTTGACAATTTCAATATCTATCCCATATTCTCTCTTTACGTAATCCTTTAAATCTTTTCCTTGGTATCCCATATCAGCCCACATTTTCTTAATATTGCTGTATTTTTCCTTCATATTGTCCAATGCCATCTTCACCCCATCTCTGTCATTTTCGCTTGCAGCTCCTACATAGCAACCAAGCACAAATCCTTGAGTATCTGTGATTATATGTCTTTTTCTCCCCTTTACCTTTTTCGCACCATCATAACCTTTGACCCCCCTTTTTCCGTGGTTTTTACCGATTGACTGTCCACTATGCATGCGCTCGGCTCCTCATTTCTTCCCATTTTTGACCTACTATATTTAGTGATATCATAGTTCATTTTCTCAAAAATTCCCTGCTTTTTCCATCTTCTAAACTGTTCATGCACAGCCTTCCACGGCGGAAAATCGTGTGGTAAATAGCGCCATTGACATCCTGTGCGCAGTATATAAAGAATTGCATTTACTATCTCACACTTACTGTATTTTGGTGGCCTTCCTCCTTTCTTGTACGATACTCTGAAGTGTTTTTCTATTCTTGCCCACTCCCTTTTACTTAAATCTGTTGGATATTTTTTCCTCATCTCTTACCTCAATATTCTTTCTTTATATACTACGTATTCCTTGGTTTGTGGACAACCTCTTATAGCCTTTCTTATAATAGTCCGAATGCGATAAGATATGTGTTTATGGCTATAGCAGGCCAGTAGCATATTACGGTCTGTTCGGATTATTGTAAAAAGAGCTATAGTTGACGATGTGGTAACAACCGGAGCAACTGTAAGATCTTGCTCTCAAGAAATTTTAAACTCCGGTGCAAGAGAAGTGAGAGTGCTATCACTTGCAAGAACGGTAGCATGTTAAAACGTGATTTTTAATAACCTCAACATCACTGAATTCAAAAGTTTGGCCGCTCACGATTTGGTATCCTTCATGCCCCTTTCCTGCAACTAGCAGAATCATACCCTCATTATAGGCAATATCTACTCCTTTCTCTATAGCTTCTCTTCTATCTTCTATCTCTAGCGCATCAGGGCAATGTAGTAAAATACCACGACGAATTTCTGCAGGATTCTCATCACGCGGACTGTCATCTGTGATTATCACTCTGTCTGCATACATTTGTGCTATTTTACCCATTTCTGCGCGTTTTGTTTGATCGCGATTTCCACCGCATCCAAAAACTAGAACTATTTTTTTATTGAAGTGCCATTTTAAAGACAATAGGGCTTGTTTAAGCGCACTTGGAGTATGAGCATAATCTACAAATGCAAAAGGTTTCACTTTTTCCATTCTTCCTGCTGGAAAAATGAGTTTATCCACACATATTTCTCTGTAATTCAGTCCAGACAAGGTAACTATACCCATTGCACACAACAGATTATATGCTTGAAATTGCCCCAAAACTGGAAAAAACATGTCATAAATTTCATCGCCAATTTTAATTGTAAGATGTTGACCGTTTGGTGCTGGTATTTGCTTTAACAAAGTAATATCAGAGCCTTTTTTCCCATAGGTTATAACTTTATTACCACGTTCTTCAGCTATTTTAAGCAGCGCATCATATTCACTTATGTCTGCATTTAACACTGCTGTTTCCCCTTTTGGTAATACCTCATAAAATAACTTTTTTTTAACTTCAAAATACTTATTGATATCCTTATGATAATCTAAATGGTCTTGTGAGAAGTTGGTAAAAACTGCAGCAGTGAGCCTGAGTCCATGGATTCTATATTGATCAATCCCATGACTTGATGCTTCTAACACTAAGTGCTCTACGTTTTTATTATCTATATCACGTAATGCTGCGTAAAGGTCATCTGCACCTGGAGTGGTAAGACTGTTGCTATTACCTTTTCTACCATTATTGATGCATGTTCCAAGTGTTCCAATAGACGCAGCATTATAGCCAGCGTTTTGCCAGATCTGGCGGCAAAATTCTACTACTGAAGTCTTGCCATTTGTGCCTGTTACAGCAGCAACATATTTTGGCTGTTTGAATTGATAAAACCTGCTGACTATTTTACTGTATATTTCTTGAGGGTTTGGGTGGAAGATACAGATTCCAGCATCACGCGTTGGAATGATACCAAGGCTTGAAGCTTCTGTTATGCAATCACTTGCAATTATCGCTTTAGCTCCACAAGATAATATCTGATCTATGTAAATCCTATCCCTTTCTGACACACAAACAAAAAGATAACCTTCCTTGATTTTCTTGGGATTACATGTGACGCCTTTGATTTCAATATCAAAGTTAACATCAATAATGTTATGCAGTAATTCTCTCAGTTTCATGTCCTACTTCATCGTTTTGAAAGTCTAAACATGGTAACCTTTTTAGTGCGTCATTAAGGTCAAAGATTAAATCTTCAGGATCTTCCAGTCCACAAAATATCCGTATAAAACTTCCACCATAATCTGAATTCATTACAGATCTTGACATAGATCTACGATCTATTGGTAATATCAAACTGTCGCACCCTCCCCAAGAAGCACCGATACCAAAAATTTTCATGTGATCAACCATGCAGCTTAGTTCTTCACATGAATATTCTCTATCCAGTATTATACTGAATACGCTACTTGCTCCTTTGAAGTAACTTTTCCATAATTCGTGTTGAGGATGGGAGGGAAGTGCTGGGTACAAAACTTTTTTGATTTTTAAATGTTTTTCTAGCCACTTTGCCACTTCCATTGCTGTATTTTGGTGCCTTTTTATACGTGTGTGCAGTGTTCTTAGTCCCCTATGTGCAAGGTAGCAGTCGTGCGATTGAATGGTTACTCCATAATTTTTATAGCTCTCATAAAGCAATTTAAAAGTTTCACCTTCAGCAACCATAGCTCCCATCACTAAATCTGAGTGACCGGCTAGATACTTTGTCACCGCATATAGTGCAACATCAACTCCATAATCAAGCGGCTTAAATAACAAAGGAGTGGCCCATGAATTGTCACAAACGGTCACAATTTTATGTTCCTTAGCAACTTTTACTATATGCTCTATATTCGAAATCTCAAACGTTACAGAACCAGGAGTCTCGATCATTATCAATGAAGTATTACTCTGAATTAAATCAGTTATATCCTGTGTTGGATCATAAAAAGTTACTTCTGTTCCTCTTTTTGGTAGCTCATTTTCTGCAAACCTCCTAAGCCTATAATAACTATTATCTTGAATTAAAACGTGCGAGCCTGCTTTAGCGAAAGTTAGAATAGCAAAAGTAAGTGCAAATAGTCCGGAAGGATAAATAAGCGCTTGTCCACTCCCTTCAATTTCAGCCAGTGCATTTGAAAGATAATGAACAGTAGGAGTACCAACATTACTGTAGCTATAATCCCTTGCAACACCATCATTGATTACATCGTATATACTTTCTCCATTTGCTGCATTTAAGTAGTCCTTGTAAGTAGGGAATAATATGGTAGAAGAATGATAAACTGGCGGGTTCATGGAACCTTTATAGTCATTAAATTTTCTTCCTGCTTTAACTAATATAGACTCTTCCTTCACATTTTTATTATTTATTTTTTAAATTGTACTCATCTTGCGTATACAAGTGAAGAGAAATTGCATGTATTAGCTCTATCTCACCCTTCAATAACTCATAAATCAACTTGTGTCTTTTTAGAACGCTCATTCCAATAAAGCCGTCAGATATTAATATTAATTTAATGTGCGAAGGTAATGTTGAAGATGAAGCAAAATAATGATCAGCATGCTTTGCTGATTCATCGATAATGTTGATATCAATTACATCTATCGAATCGTGTATCTTTTCTTCTATCGTTTTAATAATATCCATAATGGTTTCTTTAAGCAACAATATGCTCCTCTTGTCATCCCAGTATCAGCTACTTGGATGACAATCGCAATTACTTATTCTCTTCTTTATTATCTATGTCTTGATAATCAGAATCTACTACTTTTTCCTCTTTATCATTTGGATTTCCTTCTGATGAAAAGCCATTTTCAGCACTATTTTGTTGAGATGCTTGATACATAGCTTCTCCAAGTTTCATAGATAATTGAGAAAGATTAGTGACTTTCTGCTGTATTGAATCAGCGTCATCAATGTTATCAGATTTACTAACTTCTTTTAATTCGTTAACTGCATTTTCAATAGCAGATCTATCTTCTGGTGAAACTTTATCACCATACTCTGTCAGAGACTTTTCTGTAGAATGGACTAAGCTATCCGCTTGATTCTTCACTTCAATAAACTTTTTGCGCTTTTCATCTTCTTGCGCTTTTTCTTCAGCTTCTTTTACCATGCGATTTATTTCATCATCAGATAAACCACCTGAAGATTGAATGCGTATTTTTTGCTCTTTTCCAGTAGCTTTATCTTTTGCAGAAACGTGTGCTATTCCATTTGCATCTATATCAAATGTCACTTCAATTTGTGGCCTTCCGCGCGGAGCAGGAGGTATCCCTTCCAAACTAAACTGACCGAGTAGCTTATTATCAACTGCCAGTTTTCTTTCACCCTGATGCACCTTAATTGTAACAGCTGTTTGGTTATCTTCTGCAGTTGAAAACACCTGAGATTTTTTAGTAGGAATTGTAGTATTACGCTCAATAAGTGGAGTGAATACTCCTCCTAGAGTTTCAATACCAAGAGAAAGTGGGGTCACATCAAGTAGTAACACATCTCTTACATCACCTTGAATGATCCCCGCCTGTATTGCAGCTCCAATTGCTACAACTTCATCAGGGTTAACTCCTCTATGTGGATCTTTGCCAAAGAATTCTTTAACTTTCTCTATGACTTTTGGCATACGAGTCATGCCACCAACAAGAACCACTTCGCCAATTTGACTAGCAGATAAACCAGCATCCTCAAGAGCTTTTTTACAAGGAGCCATAGTTCTTTCGATTAAATCATTCACTAAGCTTTCAAGTTTTGCTCTCGTTAATTTCATATTTAAGTGTTTTGGACCACTTGCATCAGCTGTAATAAACGGTAGATTTATTTCCGTTTCCATTGCACTTGATAATTCAATTTTCGCTTTTTCAGCAGCTTCTTTGATTCTTTGCATAGCCATTGGATCATTTTTCAAATCAATGCCATTACTTTTCTTGAATTCATCTAGTAAATAACTCACTACTCCATTATCAAAGTCTTCACCTCCAAGATGGGTATCACCGTTTGTTGCTTTCACTTCGAAAACTCCATCACCTATTTCAAGTATTGAAACGTCAAATGTACCACCACCAAGGTCATATACTACTATTGTGTGCCCATGTTTCTTATCAAGACCATAAGCAAGTGCTGCAGCAGTCGGTTCATTTACTATTCTGAGTACATTTAATCCGGCAATTTTTCCTGCATCTTTTGTTGCTTGACGTTGAGAGTCGTTGAAGTATGCTGGCACTGTTATCACAGCATCTTTTACTTCCTCTCCAAGATAAGCTTCTGCTGCCTCTTTCATGTTTTGTAGTATAAATGCACCAATTTGACTAGGAGAATATTCTTTATTATCAGTTGTTTTAACCCATGCATCACCACTTTTTGCTGCAAATACTTTGTATGGTACACTTAGATTTTTCATCTCAGGATCACTATATTGACGGCCTATTAATCTCTTAGTAGCAAAAAAGGTATTACTTGCATTGGTGGTTGCTTGCCTTTTTGCTGGAGCACCAATCAACCTTTCTCCTGAAGAAGTTAATGCAACTATAGATGGAGTAGTTCTTGCCCCTTCTTTATTTTCTATTACCTTTGTATCCTTGCCCTGCATTATTGCAACACAAGAATTTGTTGTTCCGAGATCTATGCCTATTGCTCTTCCCATAATGAGTACCCCATTGTAAATATTATCTGATATAAGAATATATAAGTATAGGGCTCATTAATTACAAGCCCAATTTAGGTTTCTAATTAGTTATTAGAACTTAAAAGGCGCGAAAGCCACTTAGTCAGCCAAAAATTGCCTCGTAGTTTATTTGAATTATCAGCTTCTTCATTGCTGCTATCCCCAATTTGGTATCCAGAGTTCTGTAATGGCTTATAACCGTTTAAATTAACATCATCTCCTTGTTTTAAAACAAATGTATTTACATCTAAACTGTTATCAATACTAACGTTCAATGTAATATTAAACTCTTTTTCGATTGTAGAAACTGTATTGCGTTTGTTATTAAAAATGTGCGCTATAACTGCACTGTGTGCTACTAAATCAAAAGACTTATTTCGATTCTTGTTAGCAATATGTTGTAAATCCCTTAGTATTGATGAAACAATTACTTCGTTTGATTTTACTCTTCCAGTACCTTTGCAGTGTAAACACTCTGTAGTATTAATTTCTTGTATGTTTGGTTTAATTCTTTGTCTTGAAAATACCATTAAACCAAAGTCATTTATGTAGCTAAATTGAACTTTAGCTTTATCATCTTTAAACGCTTGCTTTATAGCAGACTCAACAGCTCTGCAATACTGATATTTCAACATATCAATAAAATCGACTACTATTAATCCTGATAGGCCCCTAAGATTCACCTGTCTTGATATTTCAGGTACTGCTTCCATGTTGGTTCTATAAGCTGTTTCTTCTATGCTATCTTCTCCTGTCATCTTTCCTGAATTTACGTCTATTGAAACAAACGCCTCAGTTAAAGTTATTATCAAAGACCCACCAGATGGCAATTCTACTCTATTGCTATATAACTCAGAAATTTGATCTTCGATTCCGTAGTAAGTAAAGATCGGAGCATAACCTCTATACAATCTATAGCGCAACTTACTACCTTTTAGTGCATTGTTAGCATATTGCCTAACTGCCTCAAAAGCTTCCTTTCCAGACACTATAACTTCTATACCATCGCTACAAAAATCACGAACAGATCTCATAATTACATCTGCTTCATTGTAAATTAATGATGGAACGTTTATAGAGAAGGCATTTTTTTGAATGCTCTGCCATAATGAGGATAAGTAATTGTAATCCTGCTCAATTTCTTTCTTATTTTTTCCTGAACCAACAGTTCTTACTATTAAACCTGATCTTTTTGGCAAGTTTATTGAACTCAGTATCTCCTTTAACTGCTTTCTGACATTAGCATCTTCAATTCTGCGGGACACTCCACCTTTGCTCATGGAATTTGGCATGAAAACACAGTATCTACCCACTAAAGTTATGTATGTTGTAAATGAAGCTCCTTTATTGCCTCGTTCCTCTTTAGTTAGCTGGACCAATACTTTTTGATTTACTGAAATAACATCTTGTAATTTGTATTTTTTATATAAAGGTACCTCTCTTACAAAACCACTACCTGATCCGTTGACATTCTTACTAGCTGCAGAATCTGAAGAAACATTTGCTGAGGCTTCTTCTATACAATCGTCATTTGAGTAGCCCTCAAAGATAGTTTCCTTTTCTTTTTCTGGAATGTTGAAGTAATCTAGAGATATCTCGGAAAAAGACAAAAAACCTTGCTTATTTTTCCCATATTCAATAAATACGGCTTGCAAAGAAGGCTCTATACGCTTTATATAAGCAACGTATATATTACCTCTTAATTGTTTTTTTTCCTTGAATTCTTGTTCAAATTCTACAACCTTGTTATTAATTGACAAGGCAACTCTTACCTCATTAGAACAGATAGAATTTTCTATCAATAATACCCTTTTACCACTATTTGTCACTTATTTACCGTTTGCTTTTTATTCTGAAGTTAACTTTATGCTACTTAATGCACTGTTGATTGTCAAGGATTTTGCAATCTGCATTATTCGATTGACTTTTAGTATTTTGCGTAATAAACTCGCATAGAATTTATTATATCATTATAAGTATGGCGAAAAAAAATGCTTCTTTGCTTGTTAAGTTAGTCAGCACTGCAATCAAGATAACAAAAACTGGTGAAGAAAAATCAACAGGCTATTTTTATGTAAAAAAGCGTAATCCAAAAAAGCTCACCAGAAAACTGGAGTTTAGAAAGTATGACCCAGTAGTCAGAAGGCATGTGCTATTTAAAGAAGAAAAATTAAAGTAGTTTTTTTATAGGAAAGTTTATTATTATGCAAAATTTACAATTAAGTTATCCTGTAATAATAGAGTTGGACAATGTAAAGGATACAAAACTGAAATTAATAAAAGTCATTGCACAATTAATAAGTAAGAAATACGCAACACAGAAAAAAGCAGCAAATGCTCTAAAGATTGATCAACCTAAAGTATCTCAAATCAATAGATCAAAAGTCGAAGGGTTCTCCTTAGAATACTTGCTTAACTTATTGGTTGCATTGGACCAAGGCATAAACGTAAAAATAAAGTGTAATTCTGAACCTGCATAATATGGTATCCGTTCAGCGGAGTGGCAAAATAAGGTAGACAAGATAAATCAATCCCGGTGTCAAGCACTGGGATGACAAGGTATAAACCTTATCGTCATGCCGCCGCGAACCGTCATCCCGCGATTCATTCGCGGTATCTCTAGATCCCGCTAACAAGTAGCGGGATGACGGTTATCAGGCCAGCACCCCTACGATGTCATCCCAGTCTGGGATCCAGGAATTTTATTAAGTTAATAAGCATAAAAGTAGCCGTTTTATGTTAAAATACAACGTTTTGATGATTATGAAAAAGCTGGATTCCAGACTGGAATGACACCATTTGTTGTAAACTCACTTCTTCTTGATTTGCAGAACAATAAAACAGTAAGTCAGAGGCATTTTAAAAAGAACTTATTATTCAACAAAACAAGACTTAAAATTTTGTGCAATGCTGTTAATTATAGCTAGATATGCATCTTTTCCAGGTTCTATGTCTGATCCAATAGGGTCAAGAATTACCATTTTTGCGTCATTAGAAAGGGCGTTAGGCTTTATGCTATCTTCCTGTGAATGAGCAAATATACATTTAACGTTTTCTTCCTTCATTATCTTTTTTAGCTTCATTAAACTCTTCATACCTATGTAAGAATCCTCTTCTATAGAAAGAATAGCACTTGGATGATTTAGACCGAAATATTTTTCAAAATATTGATAAGCATCATGAGTAACGATGTATTTTTGATTTTTAAAATCATTCAGTTCTTTCATGATTTCTTTTACTTCTTGGTCTATTTTTTTTATAGCTTTTGTTGCATTAGAACTGTATCGATGGGAATTTTCTTTATCTATGTTAGACAATGTTGCACTTATAGAAAGTATCATGCTCTTTGCATTTTCGGGACTCAGCCACATGTGTAAATCTTTTTCATCTTGAATGTGAGTGATTTTTCTAGAAAATGAATGTGGCCGAGCAGGAAGTAGGTTGATTGCCTTTGACAATTGCACTAGTTCTTTATTATTTTTGGCGAAAGTTTGAACAAACGTCTCTAAGTTATCGTCAACATAAAATATAACGTCACTTGATTCTAAATTACTCGCATCAGATGGCTTTAATATATAATTATGCGCAGATGTTGCATAGCCAAGCAATTCCGATTCTAAAATCCCTTCTGTAACAGAAGCTACAAGTGAGTGGATAGGTTTGATTGTAGCTACAACTTTTAAATTGGATGAAAAGGCGATATTATAGTATAGTGTAAATGAAAGTAATAGAAACAAAGTCAGTAAATGTCTCATATAAATGTTGAGAAGAAGTTAAATTTTGTCAATAAATTAAATAATGTCAATAATCATGTTCTAAAAATAGAAAATCTTGCTCTCACATATGATGGTAAAAGAATCCTTGACAATATCAATATGTTCATGGAAAGAGGAGACGTAATTACAATACTTGGTCCAAATGGTGGAGGTAAAACCTCTTTAGTGAAAGCAATTGCTGGCATAAATAAAAGCTGTACCGGTAATATCGTATTTGCTGACAACATAAAAATTGGCTATATGCCGCAAAATTTTAGTATTAGTAATTTGATGCCAATAACAGTTGAATATTTCCTTTTAAATAGCTCCTTGAAAAGACTAAAGAAAAATCAATCCATTATTACAGAAACGATAGAGTTGGCTGGTATCGGTAACATTTTGAAGAATCAAGTGTTAGAAATTTCTGCAGGGCAAACACAATTATTGCTACTTGCACGTTGTTTAATTGCAGAGCCTGACTTGATCATTCTAGATGAGCCAGTTAGTGCAATGGATATTAACGCACGGGCTAAGTTCTATGATATTATAAGCAAAATAGCAAAAAACCGATTAGTGTCGATTCTTATGACTTCTCATGATCTTAACTCTGCTCTACCATCCTCAGATTACATAATTTGTATAAATAATACTATCTATTGCCAAGGCAAGCCTGATGAGATTATGAAAAATAGAACCCTAAATGAAATATTTAGCAGTTACGCAGCGAAATGATTCAAAATATTTTGCGTCTTCTGCACATAACTACGGTGCTGACGCGTTACAATATATTACCTTATTTACTTCCACCATCAAAGAAATCAATAAATAAGATACAAGGCCATAAACTAAAGCGTGCTCTTGAAAAATTAGGTCCGGTGTTCATTAAGTTTGGGCAGTCTATTTCATCACGTACTGATGTTTTAAATGAGGATATAACAAATAACTTGTTATTGATATGTGATAGATTGCCATCGTTTTCACATAAAATAGCAGTTAAAACTATAGAAAGTGAGTTTAATTGTAAATTGAGCGACATTTTTTCAAGCTTTTCTGAAAAGCCAATTGCAGCAGCATCGATTTCTCAGGTGCATAGAGCGGTTACAACTGAGGGTAAGGAAGTTGCTGTGAAGGTTTTAAGGCCAAATATTGAGAAAACATTCTCAAGGGATATAAAAATGCTTTCTTGGCTCGCAGAAATTGCAGAAAAATTTAGCGAACAATCAAAAAGGCTGAGGCCAATTGAATTAGTTAAAACTTTTGCTGAAATTTGCCGATTAGAGTTAGATCTACGTTTTGAAGCTGCTCACTCTTCGGAACTAAAGGAAAACACAAAAAATGACAGAGGTTTTTACGTACCTGAAGTAGATTGGAATAGAACTTCGAAAAAGGTTTTAACATTAGAATGGATAGAAGCAACGCCAATATACGAAGTTGAAAAACTGAATAATCGTAAGCAAATAGCTATCAATCTTATAGAATCGTTTTGTAATCAGGTATACAGGGATTGTTTTTTTCATGCTGATATGCATCCTGGAAATCTAATGGTTGATAGTAATAACAATATTATTGCCCTGGATTGTGGAATCATGGGTAGAATAGATCGTGAGACATGCTATTACGTTATAGAGATACTCAAAGGCTTTTTAAATCGGGATTATGATCACGTTGCAAAAATGCACTTTAAAGCTGGTTACGTTTCATCACAGCATAGAAATTTTGTCACAGCTTGCAGGGCAATAGGTGAACCTATTATTGGGCAGCCTATACAGAAGATTTCATTTGCCAGTTTACTTGCTCAGCTATTAAAAATAACTGGTGATTTTGATATGAAAGTTCAAACACAATTGTTATTGCTGCAGAAAACTATGATTTTACTGGAAGGGACATGTAGAAAGATCTACTCAGAAATCAATATGTGGAAAGTAGTTGAAGCGTGGATAAGCAGTCAACATGAAAATAAAATAGGGTATAGGGAAAAAATTAGAAGTTCTTATCCCATAAAAACAATCCAAGGAATATTTAGCCTTATAGAAAAATTGAACCTAATAGCTGATAAAAAATTAGAAAACATCCAAATTAAAAATAAATCAAATGGAAAAGTCTATTTTTTATTGTGGTTTGTAATTATAATTCTAATCGTTAAACTTTTAATTTCTTAAACTATGGGAAAAAACTGCGTCAAATCCAATTTTTATTCAACTTAATTTTTAATCTGCAGGAGCTGAGTTGAGAATGTCCAATTTTCCACTTTCTTTATGTATCTGTTCAGCAGAGTGGCAAAATAAGGTAGACGAGAAAAGACAACTATAGGAACAAATGGGTGTCATGCCAGTGCGTGACACTGGCCTCTTGTTTCAATGTTAAACAAAATACCATAGAATTCAAAAAGACAATTCCTAGAAAATTTCTACATCCAAAAAAGGCATAAGTTATGTTAATGCTGTTTGAATGAGATGATATAAAGATAAGCCAAATTTTTACAAAGAAAACATTTCAAGCAGCAAGACACCTTTGATTGAAAGAGAGCACCAAATTTATGGGGTGAGTAACTGCGCTATTTCAATTAGAGGTTGTCCACAAACCAGTAAATCAAGCATATTCCCTACTTAACATAACTTTACTCATAGCCAGATATATGAAACTTTCAGTAGATGTTGTAAGTAAATCGTACTCCTTTGATAGCCTTCTATTTCTATTGATCCAAGCAAAAGTCCTCTCTACCACCCACCTTCTCGGCTGTACTGAAAATCCAGGATCCCGTTGTGGCAATAGTTCTAGTGGTGTATCTTTATGCACCCAAAACCTACATGGAGGCCTTTTGACAATTTCAATATCTATCCCATATTCTCTCTTTACGTAATCCTTTAAATCTTTTCCTTGGTATCCCATATCAGCCCACATTTTCTTAATATTGCTGTATTTTTCCTTCATATTGTCCAATGCCATCTTCACCCCATCTCTGTCATTTTCGCTTGCAGCTCCTACATAGCAACCAAGCACAAATCCTTGAGTATCTGTGATTATATGTCTTTTTCTCCCCTTTACCTTTTTCGCACCATCATAACCTTTGACCCCCCTTTTTCCGTGGTTTTTACCGATTGACTGTCCACTATGCATGCGCTCGGCTCCTCATTTCTTCCCATTTTTGACCTACTATATTTAGTGATATCATAGTTCATTTTCTCAAAAATTCCCTGCTTTTTCCATCTTCTAAACTGTTCATGCACAGCCTTCCACGGCGGAAAATCGTGTGGTAAATAGCGCCATTGACATCCTGTGCGCAGTATATAAAGAATTGCATTTACTATCTCACACTTACTGTATTTTGGTGGCCTTCCTCCTTTCTTGTACGATACTCTGAAGTGTTTTTCTATTCTTGCCCACTCCCTTTTACTTAAATCTGTTGGATATTTTTTCCTCATCTCTTACCTCAATATTCTTTCTTTATATACTACGTATTCCTTGGTTTGTGGACAACCTCTTAGAGGTTGTCCACAAACCAGTAAATCAAGCATATTCCCTACTTAACATAACTTTACTCATAGCCAGATATATGAAACTTTCAGTAGATGTTGTAAGTAAATCGTACTCCTTTGATAGCCTTCTATTTCTATTGATCCAAGCAAAAGTCCTCTCTACCACCCACCTTCTCGGCTGTACTGAAAATCCAGGATCCCGTTGTGGCAATAGTTCTAGTGGTGTATCTTTATGCACCCAAAACCTACATGGAGGCCTTTTGACAATTTCAATATCTATCCCATATTCTCTCTTTACGTAATCCTTTAAATCTTTTCCTTGGTATCCCATATCAGCCCACATTTTCTTAATATTGCTGTATTTTTCCTTCATATTGTCCAATGCCATCTTCACCCCATCTCTGTCATTTTCGCTTGCAGCTCCTACATAGCAACCAAGCACAAATCCTTGAGTATCTGTGATTATATGTCTTTTTCTCCCCTTTACCTTTTTCGCACCATCATAACCTTTGACCCCCCTTTTTCCGTGGTTTTTACCGATTGACTGTCCACTATGCATGCGCTCGGCTCCTCATTTCTTCCCATTTTTGACCTACTATATTTAGTGATATCATAGTTCATTTTCTCAAAAATTCCCTGCTTTTTCCATCTTCTAAACTGTTCATGCACAGCCTTCCACGGCGGAAAATCGTGTGGTAAATAGCGCCATTGACATCCTGTGCGCAGTATATAAAGAATTGCATTTACTATCTCACACTTACTGTATTTTGGTGGCCTTCCTCCTTTCTTGTACGATACTCTGAAGTGTTTTTCTATTCTTGCCCACTCCCTTTTACTTAAATCTGTTGGATATTTTTTCCTCATCTCTTACCTCAATATTCTTTCTTTATATACTACGTATTCCTTGGTTTGTGGACAACCTCTTATAGTATTTTCTAAAACGAATGATAAACGTCTAAAATGGTATTACCAACTAAAAGGTGTAAGTCTGTACATTGATGCATTAGAGGTCTGAGGCAACTTTTGATGGTGTGCCAACAATGCTCTATCGGATTTAGATCAGGTGAATATGTTGGAAGATAAAGCAAATGACAGCCAAAAGACTCTATTAATGACTTTGTTTTGGGAGTTTTATGGAATGTAGCATTATCCATAACTATGGTTGTATCACGCTGTAATTGTGGAAGTAATCTTCGCTCTAACCATACATTAAATATATCTTTATTACACCCTCCTGTGAAGGTCATTGGTGCAATAAACTTCTCATCCACCTATTATACTCACTCTTTCCCGCTTTTTTCCTGGAACATCAGCATATATTTTTTCTCCTCTTGGAGCTCGTGCATATTCTCGGTATAGTCTATTATCAACTCCTGCTTCATCTATATATAAAATGCTACAGTGGTCTATTTTTGAGACTTTATCGATAAATTGCTGCCTATCTTCTTGATTGCGCTCTTGATAGAATGTGACTTTTTTTAAAGGTTATTTTTAGCTGTCTTAATCTATACCAAATTGCACTTATCCCAAAGCCAAGGTTTTGTTTCATTTCTGCTAGTGTGTGATCTGGGTGTTTTTTGACATATTCTTTGAGTATTTCTGGATCTATTTTTCGAATAAAACCAGTACTTTTTACCGCTTTGAGACCTTGGCCAATAGCTTTCTTTTTTAGCCATCTATATAGTGTTGCTATCCCTATCTCAAAAACCTCTGCAACTTCAACCTTTGACTTTCCTTTTTCTACTAAAGACACTGCTTTTTCCCTTAAATCTACACTATATACCATCGCTTTCCCTACTTTAAAAAAACATATTATACCTTTATCATTCGCTTTTGAAAATACTATAGTTAGCGGAATGACGGTTTTTCAAATTGTCGGTAAATCTAAGTCAGTTTAGCTATAATTTCCTAAATTTGCTCACAATCTCTTGACTTGACACATATGTTTTTTTCCCAAATGTTACTATCTTCCTCCTTTTCCTTTCTCAATTTGTGCAACCATTTCCTTTACATTTGCATGCGTGAGAAGGGAATTTTTGCTGACATGAGATTTTGGATCAGATTTTGCTGTTACGTGTTTCGTTGCAGATCTTTTATTCTCTGTTAGAAATGAATGAGATTGTTTTTTCTTCACACCGATATCCGCTTGTGCTGCTGGAGTGGTTTTGCTTTCAGCAAGCTGTACATTAGCATTTCCTTTTGCTTGATTTTGCTCAAATTTTTCTTTTAATGCCTTTACTTTACTGCCCATCTCGCGATTAGCTCCTCCTTTCATAGTAGCTGCTGCTACTTTTGGTATCGCCTTACCAGCAGCTTTTTGTGCTGATTTCCTATTGTCTTGATTTTCAGATTTTAGTGGTACTCTTTCAGCTGATTTTTTAAGAATTACTCCTACTACTTTTGGCTCTGTGCTTACTTTTTGATTAGCACGGCTTAGATTTTTAGGCTTTGGCGGTACTGCAGGTTTATCTTTGATTACCACTTTCGATTCTTGTCTAACTTCTTGACCAGTAGTAAACATTTTTTTTGGCACTTGCGGTGGTTTTGGTGGTACGAGGGATTGAGGTTGTTGTTTCTGCTTACGTTCTCTTTTTGCTTCTATATGTTCTTTAGGAACTGTTGCATAAATTGGCTCTTCTTTGGGCGATTTTGAACTCTGCGAATTTTCTATTAAAATTTTACTCTTCTTCTCTTGATAATTTGATATCTCTTTGTATACAGACTCTTCATTTAATGAACTTCCATAGCCTGAATCTTCTCTCTGCTCATATAAAGGATTTTCCTTTTGCTTTTTCTCTTGATAATTTGATATGTCTTCATATTCAGACCCCTGATCTAATGAACTTTCATAGCCTGAATCCTCAGAAGGATTTTCCTTAGCATCAGGCATACTAAAACTATTAGCTCCTTTTAGTAAAGAAGATGTAGACTTTGCCTTGCTTTCTCCATCTGAGGATATTTCTGATTTAAAGCGTACCTTCCTCGAATCTGGAGCAGCCGGAGGTGCTGTTGTTGGTCGCTTTATTTGCCTCATGCGATTACCACCTAATTTTTCTTTCGGCTGTTCTTCTTTTCGCAGCTCAAAAGTACCTTCCTTTTGCTTTCTACCTTCCAAACTCACTTCGTGTGATCTATCTTTTCCTTGACTCTTTTCACTTTGTTCTAAATTTAAAGAATCTTTTAAAATATTATTTTTTCTGAAATCTTTTTCTAATTGTTCCAAGAGATCAATTTTTTTTAAAATTCTTGTATACTTAGCTGCTGTTTCTAAAGTGAAACTTGACAACTCATCATTTACAAAATTACTTATACTACTGTTCTTGGTTGGAAAATTTTTTCCCAAAATTCTATTCATTAATGTTTTAAAAAGACCTAATGGCTGTTCTACATAATTGTTCAAGTCAGTATATATAACAAACTCAGCTATACCTTTTGCCTCACCTGTAAAACCTTCTAATGCATGAGATAAATCCCTTAACGTTTTGTTATATTGTTTCTCTGCATTTCCTAGCTTTACAGCTTTGATCAGAGAATCGAGATTTTTTTTATAGTTCTCACTTTTAAATGGATTATTCATACTAATTACAGCTCATTATTTATTAAAATATAGATCTAAAATATTAAGATCTAGTAAATATTACTTTTGTAATTCATGTAGAACTATAGCTATAATAAGTAAGATTCCCTACGTCATACCGCCGCGGTATCTCCAGATCCCGCTAACAACTTACTATTACCCACAAATATGAGGTTCGTGAGCAAGTCGCCATCCTTCTGCTAAATCAAAGAGACGTTTATATCCTTTCCAAAGAGTAATTGGTCCTGGCTTTGGGTCATTTTTTCTTGCTAAATGGCCTCCAAGTTCATGAAACAGCTTCTTTTATGTTGGGAACTACACTTGGACATGGTTTTCTGTGTATTTTAACGTATAAAACTTTCCATTCTTCTTCAGCTAATAAGGTAGTACATGGTAATGTTGGGTTAGCTCTTGCAATTGATGTAATAAAGAAGATCCTCCAAGCAATAATACTCATAACTGTTAGATATCTCATTAGTCTTTCTGCTATTCCAAGCCTACATTCTTCAACTTTGAGACCGAATTTAAAATTTTATGTAATATCTCTATTTTCCATCTAAGGCAATACCAACTAATTTTTTCAACAGCTTCATCGAAAGTATTAACTGAAAGATTCGTTAATAGCATCCATTCTAGCGGTTTTTTTTAAGGGAAGGGGAGTTTTCTCAACAACATAAACTGCATAAAGTGGTAATTTAGGTAGTTCTTCCGTCTTATGCCTAATATTATTCTTAGATGGATTCATCATAAACTTTCCAAATCTAACTTCCAAACGTGCTGTTCTTTTTGGCTTATTATCTTTTACAGGAACTTCAACTTCTACCGTACCTGCACAATGAGAGGATTTAATAAATGCCCATAACTTCTGCTCACCTTTTTCAGGATATCGAGATTTTCTATTTACTGCTCTATCTCTGCATGCTCTAACTAGCACTGCCGAATTAAGATTATGTGCAAGCTCAAAAAAGTCATATATATCTGCTTCTCTATCGCATACAGTTATAGTCTCAGTTTGAGTTGGATCAATAATATTATTTGTTTTTCTTAAAGTTTCCAACCACTTTACGCTTTCTTTATCTTCAATGCGATCGCTCTTTTTTTTAAGGTTCTCAGTTTCTTCAGGTCTTGAATAAACTTTTTGATCTAGTATCCCTAGTACCAAACCTTCTATACTAACGGCAAGAGCTGTATGCATTATAATACCTTTTGCAGTATCATAACTGGACAAATTTGCTAATCCGCTTGTTTTTTTATAGTTATTATATACAATGTAACTGGTATCTTGAATGACAAGAACCCTCTTGTGAGCTTTTGTTCTCTCAACCGTCTTATTAATATGTGTAGCTAAAATATCACTTTCTTTTACATTCTCATTTTGAAAAAAACGGTATGCTGCTTTTGCTTCTGACCAACTTCCGCATGCCTCATTAATTGAGCTTTCAGGTAAACTTATCAAACTATCAGCAATCTTTACTAATCGGTCAGTTAATCTTTTATCTCCAAATTCATTTTTAGCCCATTCACTACTTTTACTTGCCATTTTACACCCTCAATATTTGCAAACTTTAATATTGTAATATTTTACTTTTTAGTCCATTTATATTTGTGGGTAATAGTAAGGAATGACACCGTCTTGGATGGAAACCAGTGTCAGCTACTTTCATGACACCATCACAAGGTGAAACTGGATCCCAGTGGGCTTTGTTACATCGCTCAAGTGAAAAGAACTGGCAGTTACTGACAAAATTCATTATAAATAGCCATTTAACTGTTGAAGAAAAAATATGCCACAAAAAATGAGAGTCAGTAACTGCCATGAATATAACAAATTTCTCCAAGAAAGAGGAAGCATTTTTTGTTATATCAATGACGCCATAGAAAATTGGTACGAGAATTGTCCAAAAATGCAGGGCGGCAACTATATTTATAGTGATAAAGTTGTGATTTTGGTGCATATAATCGTCAGTTTCTTTAGAATTGGTTTAAGACAAACAGTCGGGTTTATAAAAGGGTATTTGCAACAAATAGGAAGAGATTTGCAGCTATTCACAAGCATCAAAAGAAACTTAATATTAAGATAAATGATTGCAGAAAATAATATGGAAGATATCGAAATTGCTATAGACAGTACAGGAATTAGTATATACAACAACACACAGCAAGGAAAATAGCACTGACAGAAAATATCGTGGCTATGAGCAAACGAGAAAATTGCACGTAATGTTGAATATAAACAACAAAAAAGCCATAGCTGTAAAATACAGTAACGGCTGATCACTATGGAGCTTGTGATTTGCTAAAAGAAGTTGATTTTCAGCATGCCATAAAAGCACTATATGCAGATAGAGCATGTGATAGGCACAAGTTTTATAAGTTGTGTAACGAATATGATATAAAGACAAAAATTCCACCAATAAACAATGCGGCAGAACATCCAGAAATAGATTATATGTCTAACAGGAATGCTGCTATTAGGTTAATAAAATTATACGGTGAAGATGGCATGAAAGAATGGAAAAAAGAAGTAAATTATGGGAAAAGATCTTATATTGAAGGGTTTTTCTCAAGATTAAAGCAAATATTCGGATTTAGTTTTAGGAATAAATCTGAGATAAATCGAGAAAAAGAACTGCTAATCACATGCTATTTGCTTAATAAATTCACTGATATTGGTATGGCTAAATTTGAGATAGTTACATGAATTTACCATAAATCACCATCTCATAAAGTGTGATGCAACAAAGCCATCCCAGTGTCTGGGCACTGGGATGACAAGAAGAGAGCACTGGAATGACAGGAGAAGGGGGGCTACTACCGTCATAAAGGAACCAGTGTCAGTTACTCGGATGATACCTTTTTCTACTTAATTTGGGTTATGCAAGAAGTCTATTCGCGGTATAGATTCCGCTAACACGTAGCGGGATGACGGTTGTCGGTAAATCTAAGTCAGTTTAGCTATATGCTTTTAATTCCCCCAAAAGGAGAATTAAATATGTGAAGTTCTAGTTGATATGACTTAATGAATGGTTAGTTTAAATTACTAATTTATTTAAGAGATTTTGATAATATTTAACCCACTCGCTTTTCTATTTTCCATATCACGATGTGCTTGAATTATTTCATCAAATTTATATTTTTTATTGATCCGTACAGTTAAAAGTTTTTTTCTTATCATCTCGAAGATTTCCATTGTGGTAAGCACTAATGTGAATCTATCATGCTTATAATGATATATTAAGGTTCCAGTTGCAAATAACGAACGTGAACTAAGTAAAGAAAAACTAATAGGAGCGTTACCTGATATCTGCCCATAGGAAACGTATATGCCGAACCTGCCTAAAGATTCAAAAGAGAGCTTGCTTGTAGCGTAACCTATGGGGTCATATACTGCACCTACTCCTCTGTTTTGCGTAATCTCCATAATTTTAGAAACGAAGTCTTTATCATTGTAGTTTATTGCGTATGTGCAGCCACTTTGTAAAGCTATCTTCATTTTTTCATCAGAGCTTACAGAACCTATCACTACACCTTTTTTATCCTTTGCCCATTGGCATATTATTTGTCCTAAGCCACCATTAGCCCCATGAACTAGCACGAAAGCACCAGGCCTGATTTTATAAGATTGATTAACTAAATAGTGAGCTGTCATACCTTTAAACAGCACTGCAGCAGCAACTTCATCAGATATGTCATCTGGAATTTTTATCAGATATTTCTGGTGTATAATGCGCTTTTCACAATATGCCCCTGGAGGAGCTGTGCAATATCCAACTCTATCTCCGACCTTCAACCCATCACTGATTTTTTTACCAAGCTTTTCAATAATTCCCACTGCTTCCACTCCAAGCACTGATGGTAAATTTTTAATTTTGCGTGTACCTTTTCTGTGCTCTAAATCATAACGATTTAAGCCGATAGTTGTGTGACGCACTAAGACTTCCTCGCCTTTTGGCTCACCTATACTCTTATCTACAAATTCTAATACTTCTGGTCCCCCAGTTTTTTTTATTTGTATAGCTCTAACCATGGTGAATATAAGATAAAAACTTTGATTATGTTATCTAACAATTAATATTTTGCAAAATGTTATTTAGAGTTTATATACTACATAAGTGTATATTAATAGTTTTAAGGTATAAATTATAATGAATAGAGAAACTTGGCTTTATAGTGTTTTGTATAATGTGTTGTACAAAGTGGATGAAGATAACGATTTAGATACTAGTAATATAATAAAAAAAATAAAAGAAAGGCTAGAAAGTGGAATGCGAACTTCAAGCAAAGAAAACTATTATGAATATTTATATGCTTCTTGGGAAAAAAAAGGTTTTGATATTAATCACAAATTTGATTTGAAAGACTATGATGGCTTTCCAGTAGATAGTCTTTTTTCTATTGCTATTAATCACAAGCCTCACGCTTTATCAAATCTAGCGCAAGTTTTAATAAAAGCAGGGGCTAACGTGCAAAATGAGAAAGGATATTTACATGCCTGCGCTTTGACGCGTTCTCCAGATGTGTTAAAGGCTCTCATAGAAGCGGGGGTAAGTGATAGCCCACATGAACACTACGGTGGAAATACCGCTTTAGATTGTGTTACTGAATTATATGATGCAGAGAAGTCAATTGAATGCAAAGATTGCTGTAAGATTCTAATTAAGCATACATTGGAAAAAAAACCTCATGAAAAAATGCCAGATTCTGTAAAAAATAATAAGGAATTGGCTCAATATTGGAATGCTTGTGAAGCAAAGAATGAAGGATGGGAATTGATAACACCAAGCACTGAGACACAAGTAGTCGGTGCGCAAAAAGCAAATAAGAACTCCTGCTCAATTCAATAGATCTGTTGCATAATCATTATTTGAATAACAACGCACTCCTTCTATAGCTAACACGTCATACCGCCGCGGAGATCCCGCTAACAAGTAGCGGGATGACGAGGTTTACCTTATCGGATTACGTCATACCGCCGCGGTATCTCAAAGCATAGATCCCGCTAACGGGTAGCGGAATGACAGTTTTTCAAATTGTCGGTAAATCTAAGTCAGTTTAGCTATAGCTCACGCTGCTTGGGTGACAATAGGAAAAAGTTTATTACTTAAGCTTAAAAAATGTGTATGATAGTGTTATTTCGCTCAAATCTTTTGTGTTGTTATCAAGCATTATCTCAGGATCTATATAGAAAGATACGGGCATAGCTGCTTTTTGTTTTGCTAGCAACATTTGTTCTTCAAAGCAAAAACATGCAATTTTATTGAAATACTTACCTGCTTTGAAAGGCGTAACGTTATATACTGCCATACCAAATGAAGGCTGATCAGATAGATTTTTTGCGTAATAAAACGCTAAACTTTGTTCTCCTATGTTTACGTCAAAGTAGTTAGTTTCTGATTTAAACTCCCAAGGTAGATCGGACATTATATCAGCATTGAAATGGACCCTGATCTTTTGGTTAGTTATATTTGTTGTTGTGTTAGTTACTTTTCTTATTGTGCCACCATACCCAGTAGCTTTACAAAAAATGCTATATAGAGGCACCGATGCATATGCAAGACATAACATCAATACAACTAGAGATATTAGAAAGAAAACTATAGAATTCTTACTGCCTTTCCTTAAAAAGGAAAACATCTAATCCCTATTGTTGAACAAGTTAAGTAACCTGAGTAGATTGAGAAATATATTAATAAAGTCAAAATAAAGATTAGTTGCACCGAGTATTGCCAATTTAGTAGTAGCAACTTCTGATCCGTCATTATGTTTATAATAAACGTCCTTGATTCTTTGAGCATCATACGCAGTCATTAAGGTAAATACTATTACTGATATGAACGATATTGCAAAGTGGAGAGGACTACTTCCAAGAAATAAATTTACTATAGACGCAATGATTAACCCCAAGACTCCCATAATCAAGAAAGATCCCATACTTGTAAGATCTCTTTTTGTAGTATTACCATATAAAGCCATAGAGCCAAACATGATTGATGTAATGAAAAACGCCCTTGCTATATTTTCTGCAGTATAAACTATAAAAATATAAGATAAGGAAAGCCCCATCAACACTGAGAACGAGAAAAATATAGTAACGGCAGACTGAGCACTTAGGTGTTGAATTCTATAAGACATGTAGAACACCAATGCAACCGGAGATAACATTACCACAAGCGATAGAACGGGATTAGAATAAATTACTTGAAAAAGACCAGAAAATACTGTTAAAAATGCAACAAGCCCTGTGACGCCCAAAGCTAAAGCCATGTAGTTATATACTTTAGTTAGGTAACTTCTAAGCCCAGCACTATAATAAACGCCTTGAGAGCGAATATCCTGTTCATTTCTCATGTAAGACATAATATAACTCCTTTTATCCATTACTTAACACATTATAATATAAAACCATATTTTTATCAAGTGTTTTTATTATAAACAGCTATGCGCTGGCATTTGTTTTAATATAAATAGAATATAGGCCTATTGCTGCTGCATTTGAAACATTTAAACTGTTAATTGCATTTGACATTGGTATTTTTAAAAGATAATCACAGTTTTCTTTAACTAGTCTTCGTACCCCTTTCTCTTCAGAACCAAAAATAATTACTCTTTTTTTCTCAAAACTCTTTATTTCATCTATATTTTCTTTAGTATTGCAATCAAACCCATAACACCAGTAACCGACCTTTTTTAAATACTGCATAGTTTTTACTATATTTGTAACGTATATTAGCGGGACAATATCCAATGCTCCACTTGCTGCTTTTGCAATAGATGCATTTTCACTCGGTGAATGATTATGTGGTAAAACCAATGCGTTAACATTAAAGCAGGCCGAAGTTCTTAAAATTGACCCAATATTGTGTGTGTCAGTGACTTGATCTAAAATGACTATAGTAGAGCTGTCGTTTGAGCTTTCAGCTACTTCTTCGATGCTTAAGTTATAAAGAATAGGGGCAACATTTAAAGCAATTCCTTGATGGTTAGCACCTTTGGGTAAAACGTCATTAAGTATTTTGTTTTCTACTAATCGAACTTTAATGCCCTTACTATTTGCACATTGCCTAATTTCTTTTTCATGTTCTCTATAGAAATTTTCTGTTACTAACAGTTCTATACACCGCCTATTTTTATTCTTCAGTGCTGACATGCAGGTGTGCTTTCCATACAGCCAAAAATTCTCATTAGTTTTTGACGATTTCATCGTATTATCGAAAATTGGATTTTCATAGAATAAGCAACATTTTACTATGTTTGGATATTGTTGTAAAATTATACAATTCGATTAATGCGTTTATGTCGGACGATGAGTTGGATTGGCAAAAAAATGTTAAGCCAATAAAATGTGGAAAAGTTACTTTAAAAGTTGATCATAAAGTAAATATAAAGTCTATGGTTGATAAAGGTACCTCCGACTTACAAGGGAATTTTCTTAATACCAATAATGGTAACTCATCATTTTGTCTTGACCAAAACACAAAATCAAAGATTGATAGGGGTAAATATTTTATAAGCGATAAGCTCGATTTGCATGGCTATAATATAGAGGATGCTTACTGTAAATTGATAGATTTTATTATCAAAAATTATCGAGCAGGGAATAGATGTTTATTGGTAATTACGGGATACGGCAGTGCAACAAATAAAACAGACACTATAAAGAATAACTTAAATAAGTGGTTAAATGATACTAAAATCCAGCATATGGTTCTATACTACCAGCAAGCTACGAAAAAACATGGTGGTAAAGGGGCTTTTTATGTTTTATTAAGAAGGCTTAGGCCCTATTAGCTGCTTAAGTTTCCTTTTAAGCCTTAATTTTTCTTGTATAACCATACAGTGTTCGGCAGCGCGTGACGCACAACTGTGCGAACATTGTGATTTGGGTCTACCAGGAGGGATGTCTCCCAGTACCTCTTTTCCCGTCATCCCGCTACGTGTTAGCGGGATCTCATTTCACTTTATGAGGGTGTCATCCGAATAGCTTGACTACTTGGATCCAGATTGGATACTGAGTTGGTGAGTATAAAAGTATAGCTTCTACGTCATACCGCCGCGGTATCTCAGCCGCTAACAAGTAGCGGGGTGACGAGTTACTATACCGCTGCGAACCGTCATACCGCGATTTATTCCATAGCTGTACGAACATTCATTTTTGAAGGTAAACTGCACAGCAAATGGTGTCATTCCAGTGCTTGACACTGGAATCCAGCCGGCTTTGTTGCATCGCTAGCTATGATGGATTAAAGATAAAAAAGGTGGAGAATATCAGTAGCTTATTATTCTGGTATTTATAACAAGAACGGTCAGTGAATACCTAAATTTGAGTAAAAGAAATTTCACTACCACTCACTAATCCGGCTAAAATTCAAGAATTTCAATGCTTTAGCTATTTTCAATAGAATTAAATTTATTAATATAAATAACAAGTTACTATTCTTAAATTTGATCAGATTGATTGCAAAAAAAACAAGATTTTCAATAAGTTGCTTATAATCCTAATTATAGTTAGCCTTTCATAAGTAGCGATGCAACAAAGCCATTCCAGCGTCACGCGCTGCCATGTGATATACAATTTCCTTCGAATTACAACGTACGTGCGCTCTATATGCACTTGATTGACAAATGCTCTCTTATCAAAATCTCAAGAATCTGCACTATATTTAATGCTGCGCCTTTGCGCAGGTTGTCAGCCACTATCCACATATTTAATCCGTGCTCAACAGTATTGTCTCTTCTAATACGCGATACATATACAGCATTCTCCTGTACAACATCAATTTGAGTTATGTATTCACTATCTTCACGCCTGTTGTACACTAAAACTCCACTATCTTCGGCTTCACTTAGCACTTCACGAGCTTGTTCTTCAGTGATATGTTGATCAAATTCCACATTTACTGCCATAGCGTGACCGATAAAGACGGGTACCCTTACACAAGTTGCAGTAACTTTTATATCTTCCTCTAAAATTTTTTTTGTCTCCTCTTGCATTTTCCATTCCTCTTCTGTAGAGCCATTTTCCATGAATTCTCCTACATGGGGAATGCAATTGAATGCTATTTGCTTAGAGAATATCTTGGGTTTTTTAGCTTCGTTCATAAAGATTTTTTTTGTCTGGTCATAGAGCTCATCCATTGCTGCTTTGCCTGCACCAGAAGTTGATTGATAAGTTGAAGCAACGATTCTCTTTATTTTTGCTTTTTGGTGTAATAGATGTAGTACTAGCAGCATCTGTATTGTAGTACAGTTTGGATTGGATATTATGTTGTGGTTTTTATATTCCATAATTTTTTCTTTATTAATCTCTGGAATAATGAGTGGCACACCCTCTTTCATTCTAAAATGGGAACTGTTATCTATCACGATGCATCCAGCCTGTGTTGCAATTGGTACATACTCTTCAGAAACATGAGATCCAGCACAGAAAATGGCTACATTAGTTCCAACGAAGTCATAATCCTCAAGGCATAAAACTGTTAACTCTTTGTCACCAAAGCTCACCTTCTTCCCTTCTGATTTTTTCGATGCAAGTGCAATAACGCAATCTATCGCCTCATCTTGAAATTCAGCAAGCGTGCTTAATACCTCACGCCCTACTCTTCCGGTTGCTCCAATAACAGCAATTTTGTATCTCATATAGATGAACCTCTAATTTTAAAGTTCTATTATATTTTTACTGACAAAATTTACAATTGTTTTAATATTTTTACCTTGCAATTAATTGTAATTTAGCTATTATTATGCAATATTAGTAATATTACATAATGAAATGAAAGATGAGTAAGGAATACGATGAAACTAAGGTTAAACCTGCAATGTCTACACCTCAAGGGCCTGAAGGAACCAATGGATCAAAGGCCCAAAGTGTTCTTTCGAATAAAAGAAAGCCTACAATAAATTTTGATGATAAAAAGTATGGTGTAAAAACCTCTAAAATAGACCAACAGTCTCTAAACAAAAGACAAGAATCTTCAAAGCTAAGAGATCTCTTAAGGTCAATACCAATAATAAGGAGATTTTTAGCAAGGATTTTCACACCTGAAAAAATAGAAATCATCAGTAACCCTATATATGACAACATGGAAGCATATAAAAAATCGCAGGAAGATTACCCTAGTAAGATAAAAGATGAAACTAGTATAGATGATGAACACACAAAAGAAGTAGATAGTAAACTTGAGAAGGGTAATGTTGAACAAGTGGACAACAAGAAAAGTCGTAGTTCATAAATATCAATCATTTAAAAATTATCTCTAGTTATAACATTGTATCTGTTCAGATGCATGGCTCATGTACAAATATTGAAACAAAAATTCCAGTGCTCCTTTCTCGTCATCCCAGTGCGTGACACTTGTATCTTTATGATGTGAGGCATTAGAGCTAAAATACCTCACAGGGAGGGTGAAGCTGATGCGACACTAATGCCATTAAGCCAGATTTTGCTTCCCTCCCATAGAGTTAAAGACTGAACAGTATCTTTTGGAATTATATCCCGTATTACAAGGTTAGTCTAAACTCTCAGTTTATTTATAGTCTTGGAGGCAATTTTATGCAAGTAAATGCTATTTTGGGTGTGGATATTTCAAAAAAGAAATTTGATGTTTGTTTGTTAGTGGACAGTAAAAAACGACACAAAGTCTTTCAAAATAATCAAGATGGTTTTGCAAAACTTGTAGTTTGGTGCAATGGCCATGGAGCAAATCTTACTCATTTATGTCTTGAAGCAACTAGTTGGTATGGAGAAGATTTGGCTACTTTCATGCACGATTTAGGACATAATGTCAGTATAGTAAACCCAGAAAGCTTTTGGCAAAAGTGAGCTGCTCAGAAATAAGACAGATAAATCAGATGCAGCTATAGATTTTGTATCGCTAACAAACCTGCTCTTTGGAAGCCCATTGCACCTGAATTTAGGCATTTGAGGGCGTTGCATGCAATCTCTAAAAGATGATAAGGCGCAACAGACGAATCGCTTGGAAAACAAAAATATGCATTCCAATTGCAAAGAAGCTATATCTAAAGTAATTTTGGCAATAGAGGAGCAAATTATTGTTCTCGAAAAAGAAATTAATGAGCATATAAATAACTATCCACATCTAAAAAATATGGTGGAAAACCTTAAGACTATAAAAGGTATAGGATATCTTACTGCTGTTGCTGTTGTCGCAGAAATGCCATCAGTTGATAACTTTGACAATGCTAAACAATTTACAGCTTTTGCTGGTCTAAATCCAGGACATTATCAATCGGTATCGTCAGTAAGTAAGAGAAGTTGCATATGCAAAATAGGATCTGAGCGTATTCGAAAAGCTCTTTATATGCCAGCTATAGTAGTCAAAAACCATAATAATCATTTTCAAAAGTTTTGTCAGCGTCTAGCAAGTAAAGGCAAATGTCCAAAAGTCATAGTTCTTGCGTTAATGCGAAAATTAATGCATGTCTTTTTTGGTATTCTTAAAAATAATCAACCATTTAATTGTAATTTTGTTGGATAATTTGTTTGACAGCAGAGACAGTATCTGGGATCCAGATTGGGCACTAAGTTGGTAAACACGAAAGCGATCAATCCTTTACAACGTTTTTGATGGAACTGCGCGAAAGAACTGGATGCCAGTGTCACGCACTGGCATGACACCCATTTCTTCCTATAGTTGTCTTTTCTCGTCTACCTTATTTTGCCACTCTGCTGAACAGATACATAACATTTGCTATACAGAAACTCTGCGATACCAAAATAAATAAAGAGGTACGCCACTTGCAGTGAATAAGCTTGCGATCAGCAAGGTATTCACAGAAGTTTCAAATATTACCCAGCAGCAAAAGGTTGTTGCTATACTGCCAATTAAAAATTTGTAACAACTCTTTTCTTGCACAATAACTTTGAGAAAAGCAAGACTGCATGCAAGGTAAACAAATAAAAATGAAACTACAGAAAAGTCGATAATTGATGTGATCTGCTTAGCAAAATTGTTGCTTGAAGTGAGGATTAGTAAAGTTGCAGTTCCAACTGAGCTAGTTGTTATGCCCCAGAAAGGAGAACCGTGCTTGTTTCTTTGAGCAAAAAACTGTGGCATCAGTTTATCTTTTGCAAGGCCAAGGGCCACTTGTCCACTAGCTAGTACCCAAGCGTTTAAAGTACCAACACAAAAAATGAACGCAGTTATAGAAATAATCAAGTGCCAATTGCCAGAGGCCATAATTTTTATTGCGTCAACATATGGTGCTCTTGAACTTGCTAAATCATTGCCATTTATTAATCCCATAATTGCAAGATTGTTGATAAAATACACAACAGCAACAGAGATTGTTCCAAGTACCACAGCTCTTGGTATTGTTCTAGCTGGATTATCAACTGACCCTGCAGGTGCTGTTGCCAATTCAACTCCAATAAAACCCCATAGAGTAATAAGTGTAGAACGGGCAAGAATCTGCGATGTTGTAAGATTTGATATTTCTTCACTTATGATGAAGTTATTTCTATCAAAAAAAAACAATGCTGCTATAGGTATTACAAGCAATACAGAAATTTTTATCACCGTCAATAAAAACTCAACACGTCCAGCAGTAGCTACTCCTCTAAAATTTATTAGTGTAATAATTGTAAGTAATAACATCTCTAAAAACAGATGTACGTTTTGAATATCTTCATGGAAAAATGGTGTAAGATAACCAACACCCACAACTATTACGGCTGTTGTGCTAACCCATGAGATCACCCAATACGTCCAACCAACAAAAAAAGCTGCAGCAGGGCCAAAAGCATGCTTTACATAGACGTGAGGGCCACCCGTTTCCGGAAATTTTGCGCAGAGTGAGGCAAAAACTAAAGCAAGAGATATAGCACCAAGCCCTGATATTATCCAGCTTATAAGGCTATACATGCCATATGGAGCAAGGCTAATTGGAAGCATAAAAATTCCAGAGCCAATTTGGCTGCTAATCACTAAGGCAAAAATAGCCCAAAAACCTATTTTATTTGACACAATAATTCTTATCTAAATAGATTAACAATATACCCTAAACTCAGAAATTTCAATTGATCTTTTAACATAAAAACTTGCATTTTTTTCAATTTATTCCTAAAATAGATTATATTAACAGATTATTAAGAGGGGGTTATGAATCCGAGATTAAAAGCATTTTTGGTTGTTTGTAGTATTATTGCATTTTTGATTGCACTTTTGTTTCTCGTGTATTATTTAAATCTTCTTGTTAACTATATCCTTGACCCGATTCTAGTTCGTCCCTTTGAAAGATTATACAAAAACTTAATTGTTGATGGTCTTTATGCCTATTTATCTACAAGCACTTCTAGCCCTGCACTAGCATTTTTGGCTACAGGTTTTATTGTTATTGCTGCGTTTATTTGCCTGAATAAAATGCTTCTTCCCTTGCAAGAGAAGATCATAAACAACTATACCTCCTTTAAAAACAACAATATTGATAGCAATAGCATGTTGTTTGAGGTTTATAAAGATCCAACAATAAAATTAAAGGACAAAATCTTATTCTTCAGTATACACTTGATATATTACCTACAGCTTCCATTTTTGTATATTGCATCAAAGGTATCAGCTCTACGTGGGTTTCTTATATTTAATTTTGGTTTATTATTGTTAAATTATGCACTGCTAATTCCAGTAGCACTTCTTGAGTTAATAAAATATCCATCAGTAAAACTCTTTTCACCTTTGGGTTTGAATGTAAAGCAGCTAAGCTTTTTGTTTAATGTAAGTGATGTGGGCACTAGTAGTCAGAGCGTTCACACGAGTAGTTTTCAGCAAAGCGTTATTGAATGTGCCAAAAAATTAAAGGAAGAACATGGTACGCCGTTAAATGAGTTGGATGAAGAGTTTAAAAGTTATATAAGCGGTTTAACAAGTCAGCAAAAACGAATGATAGAACCTTATCTAAGATTGGATGGTTATGAAACTGGGGAGTGGGTAAATTGGGTAGATTCACAAACCGGATTGACATTGACACAGGCTATAAATTTAGTTTTAATTGCGGCAAGAGAGCAAAATGCAGACGTAGAACTATTGAAATCTATATTACTGGTTCGCTTTGAAGAAAGTAACCGCCAATGTGGTCCTGGAATGCTTCTCCGTATTATTTATGCATTAAGTGGCCTTGAAGCAGAAAACAACTTTGCAGCTCAACTGGAGCCTCAGCTAATGGGGAAGTTGGCTGGTAATGCTACTAAAAGATTTCTTGAGAAATATGTGGATAAGCACTACCATAAAATAAAAGTTTTGAAAGAAAATTTTGATAATTTGTATTCACCAAGTTCTGGGGTGGATTTGAGCAACGTGAGTGATGAAGTAAAGGACGGCATTTCTTATACAAGAGATGCTATAAAAGAATTCGTGTTTAAGGAATTATATGTAAAGTTTTATAACGACTATGGGGAGCATATTCAGAGAGGGCAGATAAAACAAAGTTAAGGGAGTTAATAACGGATGAAGTCGTAGACGCGGCAATATATTCTAAAATAGATGAAATAGAAATCCCTGCAGAACCACCTACTTATCTTGAAAGAGTAAAAGCATTTTTTGGAGGTCATGCAAGGTCTTCTGCTGCTTAGTGGTTTAGTTCGTGCTATATAGCTAAACTAACTTAGATTTACTGACAATTTTAAAACAACAAATTCGTCATTCCGCTACTAGTTAGCGGAATCTATACCGCGAATGAATCCATAGCTGTACGAACATTGTGATTTGAGAGCAATTTCCACAGCAAATGGTGTCATTCCAGTGCTTGGCACTGGAATCCAGCCTTTATTATGCAGCCACTTGGTTGAAATTAAGTCTTCTGGATCCCAGTGTCTAGGCACTGGGATGACACCATTTGCTGTGCAATTTACCTTCAAAAATGAATGTTCGTACAGCTATGGAATGAATCGTGGTATGACGCGTTAGCTATAGCTTTGTCCTCCCTTTTCTAAATGGCTTGCAAGCTGCTATCTCTACAAAAACTATATTTTTCTTCAGAAGAGAGTTATATTGTAACTATGGACAAAATAATCATAAAAAAATTTGGTGGGACTTCGCTAACTGATTTAAACCGAGTTGCAAATTTGATAAAAAACGATATTGAGAAAGGTTGTAATGTAATCGTTGTTGTATCTGCTGTTGCAGGATTTACTGACCAAATGGTTTTTCAGGCTAGGCAAATCTCAAATTTAAGTTATAGACAAGAGTTATCAGAGTATGACGTTATGCTTTCAGCAGGAGAACAAATCTCTTGCGGTCTATTAGCTATCACTCTCCAATCGATCGGAGTTAATGCTAAATCGTGGCTTGCCTGGCAGTTACCAATTGTAACTGATGATTTTTATTCTGAGTCTAAAATAAAAACAATAAAGATTGAACGTGTGAAAAGATCTTTTGCTGAGGGTTATACTGCTGCGATCATTGCTGGTTTTCAGGGTATAAATGATGATAGAATCACTACTTTTGGAAGAGGAGGCTCTGATATATCAGCAGTTGCCTTCGCGGTAGCCTTTGGTGTTAGAACTTGCGAAATTTTTACTGATATTGATGGAATATATACAGCAGACCCGAGAATTGTTCCAAAGGCACGCAAGCTCAAATTTATCTCTTACGATGAAATGTTGGAAATGTCGTCATCTGGTGCTAAAATACTGCATAATCGTTCAGTACAACTTGCAATGAAACATAACATTAAAGTGCAAGTGCTATCCACTTTTAAGGAAGTAGAAGGCACCACAGTGCTACACAAAAGGGATGTACTAGAGAGATACTTAATTACTGGAATAACTTATAGCACTAATGAAGCTCTTGTAACTTTCACTAACCTTGCAAATAACTTGCGTACTTTAAGAGATATAGCAGGAGCAAACGTTAAAATTGATATGATACATGGGTCAAGTTTTGTTATCTCCAAATTTGATATTGATTTAATGGAAAAGTTACTGAATAAGAATGAAAATTATGCTATAAACGATAATGTAGCTAAAATTTCAATAATTGGTATTGGTGTTATGTCTAACACTGAAGTGATGCACCGCACACTCAAGGTTTTAAGCGAAAAAAAGATAGAAATACTTGCTATCACAACATCTGAAATCAAAATCAGTATAATTGTTCAAAAAGAATGCGCTGCAGCTTTAGTCAAAGATTTACATACTGAGTATGAGCTTGATATGCAGCACTAGGATAGGCTTGACGTCCAGTTGTCTAAGAGTATGTCTTGAAAAGGAATGAGGAAAAAAATATGATAGTGTAAGTAAAAAATAGGAGGGAAAATTGTATCCAAGTGATATAAGTGATAAGGAATGGGAAATTTTGGAGCCACATGTTGCACAAGGAAAGATAGGGAGGCCAAGAAAGCACAATATCAGAACAATTATTAATGCAATAAGGTATATAATGAGAGGTGGTTGTCAATGGAGAATGCTGCCGAAAGATTTTCCTCCATGGAAGACGGTGTATGACTATTTTCTCAGGTGACGTAGTAATGGCAAATTGGAAAAAATACATAATATGCTAGTAAAAGAGGTAAGAAAAATGTTTGGTAAAAATGAAACACCTTCAGTAGGAATAATTGACAGTCAATCAGTAAAAACCACTCAAAAAGGGGATCCAGAGGATATGATGCTGAAAAAAAAATAAAGGGTAGAAAACATCATATTGTTGTAGATACAGTGGGCTTAATTATTGCGGCTGATGTTCATAGTGCAAGTGTTCAAGATCGTGATGGTGCTCTAAATCTTTTCACTCAAGCTAAATACAAGGCTCCAACTTTACGTAAGTTTTTTGCTGATCAAGGATACATAGCAAAACCGCTGTTTATTGGAGACAGGATACGATTACCAAGAAAGCTGTTGATGTTACAGGATTTTTCGACAATCTGGACCACAATTTAGCACTGCAGGCTATCAAGAAGCACACAGACTGCAAATGGGTCATACTGTATGTTGAAAGGTGGATGAAATCCCCTATTCAGCAAGCAGATGGCAGTAAGGTAGTTAGGGAAAAAAGGAGTTCCGCAAGGAGGTTCAATAAGCCCAATCATTTCAAACATATTTATACACCATGCATTTGATATATGGATGAAACAAAATCACCCAACAGTACCATTTGAAAGATATGTGGATGATGCGATAGTGCACTGCAGAACTAAAAGACAGGCAGAATTTATGCGAGCAGCAATCGAAGAAAGATTGGCACAATGTAAGCTAAAATTGCAACCTGATACCAATGCCATTCCAAAACTCCATCATTATACTGCCTTAGTATAACCTTCTCACTTCTATTGTCTATTTGTTTGTTATGTAATAGAAATTGGTATGAGATTGAAGAATTAAGTGTGAACGGTTACAGAATTTTTGCCAGGAGAAACATATAGTTGAAGTAATTCAGATTTGTAAGATATGTTTATCTGCAATTATAGCTTCAACAGTAGGCAATGTTGCTTTTAATTACCTCAACATTTTCTCTTGGCAATTCTTTAATGAACCGAGAAGTGCGCATCGGTTGCCACTGGTTGTTAATTTCCCTCCTATCTGCACATGAAATGATTAACCTTTCCTTTGCCCTGGTTATGCCAACATATGCAAGTCTTCTTTCTTCTTCTAAAGCTTTACCACTTTTGTCATCAAAAGATCTTTGATGAGGAAATAATCCCTCTTCCCAACCAGGTAGAAACACGCACGGGAATTCAAGTCCTTTGGCTGCATGAAGAGTCATAACATATACGGTGTCATCGTTATTCATATTATCCACTTCCATCACCAGACTTATATGCTCCAAGAAAGTTGTGGCATTATCGAAATTTTTTAAAGATGAGATGAGCTCTTTAACATTTTCTATTCGTGCTAAGCCTGTTACCTCCTCATTTTCAAGCATTTCAATATATCCTGATTGGTTTGCTACGATTTTAACGAATTCATGCAGTGGTTTTACGCTTACTATTTCTTCCCAAGCTTTAATTTTATTTAAAAAATCGTTGAGTGAGAGTTTAATTCTTTCGGTTACCTGATTACTATTAACTAATATTTTTGCTGCCTCAAAAAAAGAAATTTTGTTATCCTGAGCAGTCGTGTATATTTTCTTTAGAGTTGTAGCTCCTATGCTTCTTTTTGGCCGATTTACTATCCTTTCGAAAGCTAAGTCATCGTTATTGTTTGTAACAAGTCTTAAATATGCAATTATATCCCTGACTTCCTGACGTTCGTAGAATTTTACGCCACTTATAATCTTGTAGGGAATTGAATATTTTATAAAATACTCTTCGAGAACTCTAGTTTGAAAAGTGGCCCTTACCAGCACTGCAATGTCACTAAATCTGTATTTATTGAGTTTCAATATCTGTTCGCTTATGAACCTTGCTTCAGCTTTCCCATCCCATAATTTTATTAGATTTACCTTTTCCCCTTCAATGTTTGTTGTCCACAATTTTTTTTCTAAGCGAGTCTTATTGTGATTGATAACATATGACGCAGTTGCAAGTATGTGGGATGTTGACCTGTAGTTACACTCTAGTTTAACGGTTTTTGCATTTTTAAAATCATCAGAAAACTTCAAAATATTTTCAACTTCTGCACCACGCCAACTATATATCGACTGGTCATCATCTCCTACACAGCAAATATTTGAGTGCTCTTTTGCAAGGTATTTTAGCCAAAGATATTGTATCGCATTTGTATCTTGATATTCATCTACCATGACATATTTAAACTTGTTTTGGTAGTAGGACAGAACTTCGGTCTTTTGATTAAAGAGCTGTATGTTATATAGCAATAAGTCACCAAAATCGACAGAATTAAGGAATTTCAACCTTTCCTGATACTGGTGATAGACCTTGAGTGCAGTTACATATACTGGCCTAAATGATTGAATATCTTCCACTTCAGATGGCAATAAGCACTTCTCTTTCCATTGCTGAATAATATTCATAATGGTCTTACATTTTTCTGATAGGTAATCAGGATTTATTTCATTGATAATATTTTTTATTACCTGTAATTGGTCATCCACACCAATGATTGTAAAATTGGGGTTTAAGCCCACAATTTCTGCGTGCATGCGCAAAATTTTTGCTGCAATTGCATGGAAAGTGCCAAGCCATGGTATGTTTGTGCCCGTTAGCTCAAGTACCCTTGATACCATCTCATTTGCTGCTTTATTTGTAAATGTAACTGCTAATATCTCATCAGAATAAGCGTGACCGTTTCTAATTATGTGTGCTATTCTTGAAGTAATCGTTCTTGTTTTTCCCGTCCCGGCTCCTGCCAGTATCAAAACTGGTCCATCTATGTTAGTTACAGCTGATTGTTGTTCTGGATTTAGCAGTGAGAGATAATCGTTCATCGTAGCCCTATAGATTATAACTTCGTAAAGTTAAACCTATGATTGAAATATTGTAAAGGTTTTATTGAATAGAACAGTTAAAGAATGCTTCACTCAAGTACTACATATTTAAACGTAGGTTTTACATCTATTTTGTTTTAGTAGTTTCAGGTGTATGTCGAGTAACAACAACTTGATTTGAGGTATTGGCACCAGAACTTCTGCTTGTTGGGTGGATAAGTGGAGTTTGGAATGGCTTATATGTACGCCTTCATTTCTATTTCTTCAGCTTTATAATAATTTAAAATGGAGCTGGAGCTTTGTAGTACAATGTTTTCAAACGTTTAATATAATATTGACTTTACCACGATAGTCACTTTAAATTAGTAACTATTGTTGCAGTTAAAGTATCGATGCCTTTTTTCTTTTATTTTTTTGCAATTCTCAGCATTTTATCTGCTGTATGCGTAATTAGTGTAAGAAATCCTGTGCATGCAGTATTATTTTTAATTTTCACCTTCGTTAACTCTGCAGTTCTTTTCATTCTCCTTGGAGCTGAGTTCATTGCTATGATGGTGATGATAGTATACATCGGTGCGGTTGCGGTGTTGTTCCTCTTTGTAGTTATGATGCTCGATATTGACTACATAAGGTTGCGCCAGGGTTTTGCAAAGCATTGCACTCTTGGTGCTATGTTGTGTGTTGTGTTTTTTCTAGTCATCAGCTTTGTAATCCGCAGCTCAGCACCGAATATAAGCAATGTTATAAACTATAATACCAATAATGTGAAAGCTATTGGTAATTTGCTGTATACCGACTACATGTACGCTTTTCATCTTTCTGGTATTCTGCTGCTTGTTGCAATTGTCGGTGCAATTGCTCTTACTTTGCAGGACAAGAAAAAAGGAGTTAAAAAACAGAATGTATTAAAGCAATTGACACAATCTTCATCTGTAAAATTGATTAAGGCTAAATTTGGAAAAGGAGTAGAATGGAAATAGGATTAAATCACTTTTTGATAGTTGCTGCTGTTTTGTTCACTATTGGAGTGTGCGGTATTTTCATCAACCGTAAGAGCATAATCAATATATTGTTATCAATAGAAATATTATTGCTGGCAATTAATATCAACTTAGTTGCTTTTTCTGCCTTTATGAATGATATAGTTGGGCAAATTTTTGTGATGTTTGTGTTGACTGTTGCGGCAGCAGAGTCAGGAGTTGGGCTTGCAATATTGGTTGTATATTATAGAAGCCGTGGCAATATAGATGTTGAACAAGCAAATTTAATGAAAGAATGAAAGTATGATGGATATACTGAAATTAATAGTATTTTTGCCACTTTTTGGTTCGCTATTTGCAGCACTTTTTAGAAAAAGTCAGTTAGTTACAACGGCAGGGATTGGAATATCTGCAGTTTTATCTTGGTATGTTTTTCTCACCTTCTCTGAAAATTATCACTTGAGTTTATTTCCTTTGTTTTCATTGAGCATCTTAAAAGTAAATTGGGCAATTAGTGTGGATGCTCTCTCATCCTTAATGCTTATTGTTATTACCACCGTTTCACTGGTAGTACATCTCTACTCTATCGGTTATATGGAGCATGATAAGGGGAAGTCGAGGTTTTTTTCTTACCTATCGCTATTTACGTTTTGCATGATTGTGCTGGTTGTAAGCGATAATTTCGTGCAGCTTTTTTTTGGCTGGGAAGGAGTTGGCCTGTGTTCTTATTTACTCATAGGATTTTGGTTCCAAAAATATTCTGCAAATAATGCAGCAATTAAAGCATTTGTTGTGAATAGGGTAGGAGACTTTGCACTATTGATTGGGATCTTTCTTATTTATTATACATTTCACTCTTTGAAATTTACTGAAGTTTTTGACACAGCTGATCTTCTTGGCACGCAGAACATTAGAGCATTCTGCTGTGAATTCAAAGTAACTCATATAATATGCATATTACTTTTTATTGGCTGTATGGGTAAATCTGCACAGCTTGGTTTACATGTTTGGTTGCCAGATGCAATGGAAGGGCCAACTCCTGTTTCTGCACTTATTCACGCAGCAACGATGGTAACAGCAGGTATATTTTTAGTAGCAAAGTGTTCTCCATTGTTTGAGTTATCAAATGTGGCACGAGAATTAATAGTTATCGTTGGAGCACTCACTGCTTTTTTTGCAGCCACCGTTGCAATTACTCAGAACGATATAAAGAAAATAATTGCTTATTCAACCTGCAGTCAACTTGGTTATATGTTCATGGCATGTGGGCTTTCTGCTTACAATGTTGCTATTTTTCATTTAATGACCCACGCTTTTTTTAAAGCTCTACTATTTCTTGGTGCTGGCAATGTAATTCATGCAATGCATCATGAGCAAAACATTCAGAAAATGGGAAATTGCTGGAAGAAAATCCCTTGCACTTACACTCTCATGTGGATTGGGTCTCTTGCGCTTTCTGGAATATTTCCATTTGCAGGTTTTTACTCAAAGGATTTGATAATTGAACATGCTTATAGCACGGATAGCTTTGCTTTTGTAATAAGCTTAGTTGTTGCATTCTTCACAGCGTTTTACTCTTGGAGGTTATTGCTTCTTGTGTTCCACAGCCAAAAACAAAGTAAAATTAATATACATGAGGCACCAAAGATTATGCTTATACCATTACTGATACTTGCTTTTGGTTCGGTATTTTCTGGAGTGTGGGGAGCAAATATTTTGAACATAACTAGTAATGCGTTTTGGAAATCAAGTTTAGTAGTTATTGATGAGCATGGAGTTCATAATTTCTTTATAAAACTACTGCCAACCTTAGCAAGCCTAAGTGGAATAGCACTTGCGTACCTAATTTACCAATATCAAGTAATTAGGCAAATTAAGAGTAAATTTTTACTTAAGTTTTTGCAGAATAAATGGTACTTTGATGAGGTGTATGAGTTTGTTATCATTGCACCGATAAGGTTTATATCTAGGCTTCTATGGAAGTTTGATGTTAAGGCTATTGATTCATTTGGGCCAAATGGTATTGTAAGGTTGGTTAATGAATGTTCAAAAAGTTCTATAAAGTTACAAACTGGTTATATATTTGATTATGCATTTATTATGTTTGTTACTTTAATAATCGGTGCTTTATATATTATTGGAATTAAATAGAAGGTGTTGTTACTTAGTATATTCTTGCTTCCACTGATAGGAGCGTTGATTTTATCCTTAATCAGGATTAATCATCAATCTATACACTTAAGATTCCTTGCTCTATTTTTTGCTGTACTTCCATTTTTGCTTAGCATTGTAGCTTGTATAGAATTTGATTATAACGATGCGGACTTTCAGTTTGTCAGCTACCCAATTAGAAATGTTGGAATAGGGATAGATGGTATATCGTTGCTTTTCCTTCTGCTTACAACTTTCTTGTTTGTAATTTGTATACTCTACAACTGCAAAATGAGTTATACAACCCTTAGGCCATATATGGCATTATTTCTACTGCTTGAGAGTTTTGTAGTCGGTTTTTTCGTTTCACTGAATGCTATAAGCTTTTATGTGTTTTTTGAAGCTGTTTTAATACCAATGTTCTTTATTATTGGCATTTGGGGAGGAAAACACAGGGTATATGCAACGTTTAAGTTGTTTCTTTATACATTAACTGGCTCATTATTATTTTTACTTGGATTGGTGTACATCTATAGCACTTTTGGGACGTTTAATATACAAAAATTAGCTACATTAGTGCCAAACCTTGATCTTGAAGTGCAGTCATTGCTGTGGATTGCATTTTTTATTTCTTTTGCAATAAAAGTACCGATGTTTCCATTTCACACTTGGCTTCCTGATGCGCATGTGCAATCACCAACTTCTGGATCTGTGATTTTAGCTGGCTTGCTTATTAAAATGGGGGGATATGGATTTTTAAGGTTTTCTATTCCAATGCTTCCTCAGGCAAGTTTGTATTTTTCAAATTTCATTGTTGTGCTGAGCATTATTGCGGTGATATATGCTTCTCTAGTTGCGTTTGCTCAAGATGATATAAAGAAGTTAATAGCTTATTCTTCAATAGCACATATGGGGATCGTTACTGCTGGCCTCTTTTCATTTTGTGAGGAAGGAGTACTGGGTAGCATATTTCAAATGATTAGTCATGGCCTTATTTCTGCTGCTTTATTTTTGTGTGTTGGAATGCTATATACTCGAACTGGAACTTTGGAGATTGCAAAATATTTTGGCATAGTAAACACAATGCCAAAATTTGGTTTTATGTTCATTTTATTTTCAATGGCTTCAATAGGGCTACCTGGAACATCTGGATTCATAGGTGAGTTTTTGGCTATGGTTGGAATGTTTAAGAGCATAGGGTTTTTTACAGGATTTATCGCACTTGGCACTATTTTAAGCGCAGTTTATATGCTGAATTTATGTAAGCAAATAATATGGGGGGTTAGCTATTCTAAATTATTAAATAACCGCTTGGATAGCATAGAATTTTCTGTCTTAATTCTGCTTGCAGTGTTTGTTATTTTGCTTGGATTCTACCCAACCCTTGCACTGAATTATTTGAAGCCATGTATGGCAAATTTGTTAGTCAAATATAATGCGCTATGAATTATATACAGATATTGCCGGAAACGTTCTCTATTATCTCCTCGTTAGTGTTGCTGCTGCTTGGGATTATATTTAACCGCCGCACTATCAATTTACTAGCACTTGGCTGCACAGTGGTAACTTTGATTATTTTAATTATTTCGGCAGAAAACAATGAAATTTTTCTCTTTAATTCGTTGTTAAAACTCAATTTATACATCAGGTCAGCCCAAGGGTTAATTCTCAGCACAGGAATTTTAATACTTTTGATGCTGAATTTATCAAAATATGACTATAAATATGAATTTTCAATACTGATTCTTTTTGCGCTATTTGGCATGATAACTTTAGTTTCAGCAAATAGTCTGATTTCTTTTTACTTAGCTTTTGAGTTGATGAGTATATCTTTATATGTTCTTGCGAGCTTTAATAAAGATTCAGCTTATTCATGCGAAGCAGGAGTGAAATATTTTACACTCAGTGCGTTATCTTCCTGCATTATGCTATATGGAATGTCGCTGCTTTATGGATATACAGGACAAGTCAATTTCTCTGAGCTCAGTTCATTCTTGCAAAACCACCAGATAACTTATGGAATAGTTTTTGGGTTAGTCTTTGTCCTAATTGGTTTGTGTTTCAAGCTTGCTATTGCTCCTTTTCATATGTGGGCTCCAGATGTTTATCAAGGTGCACCTACCATAGTAACTGCGTTTTTTTCTACAGCTCCAAAAGCTGCACTTGTAACATTTTTAATTCGATTGATGAATGAAGAGTTAGTAAATGTAAAAAGTTATGTTCAGCCTATTTTCTTATACGTTTCAGCATTGTCTGTGCTTATCTCAGCTTTTGGAGCCTTGCGTCAGCAAAACTTAAAAAGGCTGCTTGCTTACAGTTCAATTGGTCACATTGGTTTTATATTTGCTTCACTTTCTATTTTTACACAAGCAGGAACAGATAGTGCCTTAATGTATCTGGTGATATATATCATCACAAGCATAGGGCTATTCTCATATCTCGTACAAATTGACGATGACGATTGTGATATTGCAAATTTATCTGGTATAGGGAAGAAACGCCCAATTGTAGCATTTCATCTTTCTGTGCTGTTACTCTCGATGTCGGGAATACCTCCACTTGCAGGTTTTATCGCTAAATTTTTTATATTCAAAAGTTTAATAAATTCTGGCTTTATCAGCCTGTCCTTGATCCTTGTAATGGCAAGTGTTGTATCGTGTTACTATTATCTAAATATCATAAAAGCTATGTATTTTGATAAAGCTAGTGGTAATAAGGTTGCTTATTCTAAGGGTCTATTCATTATCACTTCAGTGGCTTCACTGATCAACCTCGTTCTTTTCTTGTATGTAGAAGTCTTTACTCACTTATTGAACTAAAGGGCTGACAATGTGATCCCTGAGGGTTTTCATATTCATCATTACAAAGAAGTTTCAAGCACTAATAAAGAAGCGTTGGATTTAATTGATAAAGGAATATCAAATGAAACTATTATTATTGCCGACAAACAAACAGAGGGTAGAGGGCGTACTGGAAAAAGTTGGGTTTCTCCAGAGGGTAATTTTTATGCGAGTTTGATAATTAACCAAGAAACGGATGTTAGCAAATTAACAGAATTGACTTTTGTTACTGCTCTTGCTGTTGGAAATACTATACTGTCATTTATAAATGGTCTAAATCTCCAGTATAAGTGGCCAAATGATGTCCTTATTGATGGCAAGAAAATAAGTGGAATATTGCTTGAAAAAAGATCCAATTCGAATTGGCTCATTATAGGAATTGGAATTAATGTCAATCATGCACCACTTCCAGGAACAACGTGCATTAGCAATTACGGTGAATCTGTGTCTAACATGGATCTGTTAAAGGAATTAATAATAAATTTTAATAAGCTAAGAAAGCAATGGCTATTTGATGGGTTTTATGCTATAAGAGAAATGTGGTTAAAAAAAGCATTCAAAATGAATGAGCAAATCAGTGTAAAGTTAGCTGACAAATTGTATGAAGGAATTTTTGCTGATATAGATAAAAGTGGTAAATTGGTGTTGCAGCAAAAGGATGGAAGCTTAATTTATTTTGATGCAGGTGAGTTATTTATTGATAATGCATTATGAATACATATGTAATTTTTGCTTACCTTATTAGTTTTACGTTGATTACCGGAGAACTGATTTTTACCATTTCTTGCTATACTAAAAGTAAAAAAATTCTAGAAAGCCTGAAAGATAATAATGAAGAAGAAACATAAGCGATTACTTATAACTTCAGGAATTTTCTGCTTTTTAAGCTGCATAGCCTTTTTTATTTTAACAACGCTCAAAGAAAATATCTCATTTTTCTATACAGTAAGTGAGGCAATAGTTTTACCAAATAGTCAAAAGCCAATCCGTGTTGGTGGAATGGTTGTTGAAGATAGTGTGATACGGAGCGAAAGTGAAGTAGTTTTTCAAATGACAGATTTTAACAAAAGCGTTGTGGTAAAATACCAGGGAATACTTCCACCGATGTTTTCAGAAAAAAGTGGTGTTGTTGTGCAAGGTAAAATGTCTGATAATAATACCTTTCTTGCAGATACGGTGTTTGCAAAACATGATGAGAACTATATGCCGAAAGTTTTAAAATAGATTCCTTAATCTGGCTATATTGAAATAGTATGTAGAGAGAGTAACAGCCTGCTAGCAAGCTGTTACTTTCTTAACTACTACAATATATCAGAGTGAGTTGGTGCTTCCCATTCATCTATGTTGTCATCACTAACCGTTCCTGTTTTTAATTTTTCAACTTCTTCTCTTAGATTATTAAAGTTTTTTTCCAAAATTTCATAATTCTGATTAGTACCCATAACTACCTTGTCCAAATCATATAAATCCTTACTCAATTTATTCTGAACATAGTTTGCATTAAGCCTCAATTGGTAATCCAAGTCAGAAACAAATGTGTCGTTTAAATCTGCGATTAGTTTGTCTAGAATTGTGTGGACATAACCAACCGACGCATTCTTTTCTTTATTGCTCTCAAAAGATTTAGGCTTAATTTTGACTTCTATGTCATCTATCATTCTATATTCGTCTTCGACTATTCTTTTTAGTGATTCATCGTCTTCTACGCTTTCTTTTACACTGTAATTACTCATATTAACTCCTATAAAAAATTAGAATTTAAAACTAACTAGTTACCTTGAAATGGTATGTGAAAGAAAGCAACAGCCTGATATCAGGCTATTACCTTTTTTATTAAAGCAATCCGTTCTCTTCACCAGTAATATGGAGTAATGGAGGAGCTTCTCCAATATCTGGAATCGAATTCCTAAGATCTGCAAGTTCACTGTCTATACTACTTGTCTTGCTGCCTATACTATCTATGGTTGATGATAATTGTGTTATTATACCACTTTGAATTGCACTATCCATATTTTTGTCATACTTATTAATGCTGTTTATCAAGCCATCATAAAAATTTTTAAGGTGCTTTATGGTCAATGTAATTTGTGGCATCTTATCAATCTCTTCTTGTGTCATATCTTTAGTTATATCAAATTCTTCCTTTGTTTTACCACTGACAATCTTCTTTATTACTGGCTTTTCAAAGCTTGGTTTATCAAACTTCGGCTTCTGAAGTTGCAATGCATTATTTGATTCAACTTCTTCACTAGAATATAATTTTATATTTTTATTCATAACAGTTACCTCCTATAAAAAAACTACTTATCTTTATAAATCACTACTATACAAATAACAGTGAATCATTATTAATGTCTACTATTGTGAAGTCTGGAGCCTGTCCAATGTCTGGCATATCGTCCTTGATTTGCTTGAGCATCTCAATCATTTCCTTGTTCTGTTTACTCTGCTCGTCAAGTTCCCCTTTTAATGCATCAATAATAGCTTTAGACTGATCCTTACTGCCGAGATCACCAATCACAGCTGTCACTTTCTCATAAGGCAGTTTGTGAATGATGTCTTTAAGCTCTTCTGCACCTACGTTATCCAAAAGTTCTTTAAACTGCTCATTAGACATATTGCGAGCAAAAGCTTGAAGTTTGTCTGGGTTGTCAACTAAAGACTTAATGATAATCTGAATCTTATTAGAATCAGTTAAATCCTGAGCAATTGCTTCGAGTTTCTCAGGATCAAGCTTATTAACTAAGTCTTTCAGTTGTTCTTCTTGCAGACTATTTACTAAAGCTTTCAACTGATCACCTTCTAATTCTTTGGAGAGTATTGTCAAGTGGTGCTCAGCCAAGTCTTTTGCAAGCACTGTAAATTGCTCGTCATTTAAAGTTTTAATAAGTGCTTTGAACTGATCCACTTTTAAGTGAGGTAAAATTTCTTTTACTTGCTCTGAATTTAATTTTCTCACTAGAGCTTCAAGCTGAGTATCATTTAAAATAGGAACAATTATTTGTAACTTTTCTGGATTTAGTTCCTGAGCGAGGGTTTTTAGCTGGTGATTGGTTAGATGATCCACTAAAGCTTGGAGTTGTTCATCTGTTAAGTTCTCTGCTAAGGCCTGCAACTGGCTTGAGCTCAGTTCAGGAATTATTTTTTGCAGTTGCTCGTTACTAAGAGTATTGGCAAGAGTTTTTAGTTGGCCGTCTGTTAGGCCCTGAATAAAAACTTTAGTAAACGCGTTTGATAGCAACAGTAGCACATCTCTTATATGTCTCTCACCGTAGTATAACATAATGTCTTGTAATACCTCATTGTCAGGTGAATCGATTATATTTCCTGCCTCGTCTGAAAAATAATATTTATTGTTGCCAGTATCTGAATCTTCCCATGTTACATATTTGTATTCCAATTTTTTTGATTTAATAGAACTGCTACACATAGTTTTGAAAGGCTGCACAAGCTCTCTTGTATATGATAACTTAGCCAACTCATTACCGTAATATACAAATGTATGGTTACTTTTTACATAATCTAAGTTAGAATCACTTTTATAATCTTTGGCTACCAGATTTCCTTCATTTTCTTCCTCCAGACATATGTAACTGTCTAGGCAAGAACTGCTGCAAAGTTTTATAGGCAATAAGCCTAGTACTACATCGTTTTTATCATCCAGCGATACAAGCTCAACTTTTTTAATAGGCATTGTAGGATCATTACCTTCAGGCCACTTTATCCTTGTAGTCGGGGTTTTTCTAAACACCTCTTTTCCAGGTATCATCTTAAAAACATGCTTTTTTCCACTCATAGGCGTTACCAATAAATTAATTGTTAGTATTCTAACATTTATTGATTAATTTATTGTTAAATTGGTATATATTACAATTGTAATAACCAACATTACTTGTGTAGAGAAAAGTTACGAAAAGAAATAGAGATTTTCAGGGAAGTAGTATAAAATCCTCATAGATTAAAATAAGCTGCTTTGACAGGTTTTGTGGCGGCTAGAGCTGTATAGACTGGTGGAGGCAAGCGGGATCGAACCGCTGACCTTCTGCGTGCAAAACAGATGCTCTACCAGCTGAGCTATACCCCCAGGTAATTCTTGCTTAAAGCATAAATCACTCAGGCTGAAATGCAAGAAATATTTATCTATTAGGCTATTGCTAAATAGTGTACAAATTCTGCAGGGTGTACACACTTCTCTATTTTTTTGTCTCCTTAGCGTTATACGTCACACCATCCAAATAAATCTGTGAACTGAAAATTAACAAGAAGTTTTCCTTTAAAAATTTTTTAACTAAATTATCACTAACGCAGTATATTATATAATTCATTTAACCACACATGAAAATTTTAGTTTGATTAAAACGGATAAAAACTGTATTGATGTTTAGTATAGCTGAAAAATGAAATGATCCCGTAGCTCAGCCGGTAGAGCAACTGACTTTTAATCAGTGGGTCACGCGTTCGAATCGCGTCGGGATCACTCACAAATTTTGAAAAACATGCTAAAAGAACAAGACAAAATATTCACCAACCTAAATGGTAAAGAAACTCCACTACTTGAGGGTGCAAAAAAACGTGGTAGCTGGCAAAAAACAAAGGAATTACTGGATTTAGGATCAGAAAAAATCATTGATGAAGTAAAGAAATCTGGTTTGAGAGGTCGAGGAGGTGCAGGATTTTCTACCGGCCTTAAGTGGAGCTTTATGCCCAAAAATCTCCCAAAAGCATATTTAGTAGTCAATGCAGATGAGTCAGAACCTGGTACATGTAAAGATAGAGATATATTGCGATACGAGCCACATAAGTTACTTGAAGGAATTCTCCTGGCCAGCAGAGCGATCAGCGCATCAGTTGCGTATATTTATATCAGGGGTGAATTTTATAATGAATATTTAGTTCTAAAAAAAGCACTTGAGGAAGCCTATAAAGAAGGTTTAATTGGAAAAAATGCCTGCAAATCAGGCTATGATCTTGATGTGTTTATCCATAGGGGCGCAGGAGCTTACATATGTGGGGAAGAAACAGCTCAACTTGAATCAATTGAAGGAAAAAAGGGCTTTCCTCGCATGAAACCTCCATTTCCTGCAGGTGTTGGACTTTTTGGCTGCCCAACTACAATAAACAACGTTGAAACTATAGCCATGGTTCCAGATATTCTGAATCGCGGAGGAGAATGGTTTGCATCTCTTGGTAAACCAAATAATACTGGTACCAAGGTCTTTTGTATTTCAGGGCACGTAAACAACCCGTGTAATGTTGAAGAAGAGCTCGGAATTCCATTACGTGAATTGATTGAAAAATACGCAGGTGGAGTGCGAGGGGGTTGGGATAATTTACTTGCTGTAATACCTGGTGGGTCTTCAGTGCCATTAATTCCAAAATCTATATGCGATACTATTGAAATGGATTTTGATTCATTAAGAACTGTACAATCAGGGCTTGGTACTGCTGCTGTAATAGTGATGGATAAATCAACTGATATAATAGCTGCAATAGAGAGGTTATCACACTTTTATATGCATGAGTCCTGTGGACAATGCACACCATGCCGTGAAGGTACTGGATGGATGTGGAGGATTATGAAGAGGATGGTGGCAGGAGATATTAAGCCTGATGAAATAGATAAGCTGCTTGACCTTACAACTCAAATAGAAGGACATACAATTTGCGCGCTTGGCGATGCTGCAGCTTGGCCGATTCAAGGATTAATAAGACATTTTCGCCATGTTATCAAAGAGAGAGCGATAATTTAACTCTACTTATACTTCTTAAGCCGTCTTGCTACTTAGCAACCAGAGCTAAAAAATATTGATTCCCTTCCCTTTTAGGTGCCAATTCTACCTTTGCAATATCTTCAGTGTCTCTAATTAGCCGTTCTAATTTTTCCAGTCCGACTTCAGTGTTTATAAGCTCTCTGCCTTTAAATCTCATTGTAACTTTGATTTTATGCCCGTGAGCAAGTAAGTCTCTTGCTTGACGCAATTTTGTTCCGTAATCGTGATCACCAATATTGGGACCCAGTTTAATTTCTTTTATAGTTAATGTTTTTTGTTTCTTTTTTGCTTCACTTGCTTTCTTTTTTATATCATACTTTTGTTTGCTATAATCCAGAATTTTACATACTGGAGGGGTTGAATCAGGTGCAATTTCTACCAAGTCTAAACCAACACCTTGTGCAAGTTCCAAAGCTCGTTCTATTAGCACGATTCCGACCATTTCACCACTGTGATCAACTAAGCGTACCTCCTTAGCTGTGATGAATCCATTAATTCTGTTTTTATTATTCTTTTTAACTTGCAAACTTTAACTCCCTTAATTCAAATTAATACTTTTTAACAGCGATTCTTTAGCCTTTTCCAAAGAAAAAGACTCCTGTCTTTCCGATCCTAAATTTCTTACTGACACAGTTTTACTTGTAACTTCATTTTTGCCTACAATCCACAATATAGGAACCTTGTTTGAACTATGCAAACGTATCTTATAACTAATTTTTTCATTGGTCAAATCAGTCTTGACTCTCACACCTTGTTCTTTTAAAATATTGCTAATTTCTGTGGCGTAACCGTCAGCTTCATTTGTAATGGTCAGAATAGCAAGTTGCGTTGGAGCAAGCCAAACTGGAAATTTTCCTGCATAATTTTCTATCAAAATTCCGATAAAACGCTCAAAAGTCCCAAGAATTGCCCTATGTAACATGACAGGGTGATGCTTGTGCCCATCTGCCCCTATATAAAAAGCTCCCAGACGTTCTGGTAAAATGAAATCAACTTGTAATGTTCCACATTGCCAATTTCTGCCTATTGCGTCTTTCAAAACGAACTCTAACTTTGGACCATAAAATGCACCTTCACCAGGGTTAAGTTTATAACTCAAGCCCGCTTCTTTAACGGCTTCAAGCAGCGCTTTTTCAGCTCTATCCCACACTTCATCATTACCTGCTCTAATATCTGGACGGTCTGAAAATTTCACAGAAATTTCATTAAATCCAAGCTCTGAATATACTTCTTTTAAAAGGTCACAAAACTTTATAGTCTCAGAATTCACTTGTTCTTCCATACAAAAAATGTGTGCATCGTCTTGCGTAAAACCACGTACTCGCATCAGTCCGTGCAATGAGCCTGAGCTTTCATTTCTATGGCATGTGCCAAACTCTGCCATACGTATTGGTAAATCACGGTAGCTCCTGGTGTGAGAATTAAAAATCTGCACATGACAAGGACAATTCATGGGTTTTATTGCTAACTTTTTATTCTCAGATTCGTCAACAATAAACATATTTTCACGAAACTTATCCCAATGTCCAGATCTTTCCCACAGCTCTTTACTTACTAAAATAGGAGTTTTTACCTCAAAATAGCCATTATTTATTAGCTTCTTTCTGATGTAAGACTCAAGAACATTATATAGAATATATCCTTGTTCATGCCAAAAAACCTGCCCAACAGCTTCCTCTTGAATGTGAAATAAATCCATATCCTTAGCAATTTTGCGGTGATCACGTTTTTCTGCTTCTTTGAGGCACTCAAGGTAAGCGTTTAATTCATCCTTATTTCTCCATGCTGTACCATATATTCGCTGCAACATTGGGCCCTTTGCATCACCTCGCCAGTATGCACCCGCTACTTTCATAAGTTTAAACGCTTTAACTCTGCCGGTTGATGGTGAGTGCGGACCACGACATAGGTCAATAAAATCACCTTGCCTATAAACAGTTAGGTTTTCACCCTCTGGTATGGATGAGATAATATCAACCTTATATTTTTCGCCTATATCACTAAAGAAATCAATTGCCTGCTTGCGAGTCCAAACTTCTCGAACAAATCTGTGGTTACTTTTTACAATCTCTTTCATTTTCTTTTCTATTGCGGTAAGATCGTCCGTAGTGAAGGTACGACCTGTAGCAAAATCATAGTAAAAACCGTCCTGAATTGTTGGGCCGATAGTAATCTGAGTATTAGGAAATAGCTCTTTCACTGCCTGTGCCATTATGTGAGCAGCATCATGCCTTATTATATCTAAACCCGCTTCGTCACTCAGTTGTATCACCTCTATCTCTGCATCAGCTTCAATTTCACGTGAGAGATCATGCAACTCACCATTTACCTTAAAGGCAATTGCTTCTTTCAAAACATCCGGTTGTAATATATCAAAGCCAGTAACTTTACCACTGTATTCTTTTACTTTTTGTTCGGCTGAAAAAGTAATCCTAATCATTTATCGACCCTTTTGTCTAACCCTCTCTTTGTCATCCCAGTGCGTGACACTGGGATCCATCTTATTTTTATAATGGAAATTAGTTTAACGTATGCTCCTAAAATCTGTTGTCCATTGCACAATTTGCAAATATTTTTATGCCTGGACCCCAGTGTCAAGCACTGGGATGACACCTTTGTGTTTGAGGCAAAACAGGTTATAACATTTAACATACTGCCCTCGCAAACAAATGTTCGTACAGTTGTGTATCAGCTACTGGGATGACACCACCCCTAGTGGGCACTGCCCTTAAATCATAATGGATAACAGGGTTATAAGCTCTGAACATTAATAATAAGGCCTATTCTTTTTTAACCTGAGTGCAATTGCATCTTCCCAAACTTCACCATTACGCAATAACTTTTCTTTATTGTACATTAGCTCCTCTCTTGTTTCAGTAGCAAATTCAAAGTTAGGACCTTCAACAATTGCATCAACTGGACATGCCTCTTGGCAAAGTCCGCAGTATATGCATTTTGTCATATCAATATCATAGCGCGTGGTGCGGCGACTACCGTCTTCTCTTTCCTCTGCTTCAATAACTATTGCTTGAGCAGGGCAGATAACTTCACATAATTTACAAGCTATGCATCGTTCTTCACCGTTTGGATACCTACGCAACGCATGCTCACCACGAAACCTTGGACTTAAAGGGCCCTTCTCCATAGGATACCTCAAAGTAACCTTTGGCTTAAACATATATTTTAATGTAATAACAAACCCTTTAATTAACTCTACAAAAGACCAGTACCAAGCTAATTTCTTGAGCATAAAATATTTAAAACTTGTGTCAGTCATTATAAATCATATTATCAGTTTTCAAAATAAATATTTTCACCTGGGTGACTTTTACAGCTTTTCTATATAATACATTCACTAGTATGATAGTACTGCATTAATATAAACTAGCAAGATAGATAAAAATTTTGAATATTTTCAAATTAGGTATTTTGGTTTCTTAAGTGTAATATTGCTAAGTAGTTTATATAAATAATGACAAACACAAATGAAACTATTTTCGCTTTGTCGACCGTATTTGGTAAGTCAGGAGTTGCAGTAATCAGAATTTCAGGCAATTACGCGCTTAAAGCTTTAAATCATTTTCATATTAAGAAAGAAATTAAACCAAGATTTGCTACTTTAGTTGATCTATATGATGATTCCAGTCAATTGATAGATAATGGAATAATCATCTATTTCCCTGCTCCAAACAGTTTCACTGGCGAGGATGTTATAGAGTTACAAGTGCATGGAAGCAAGGCAGTTATAAAAATCATCTTGGAGGAATTATCAAAAGTTTTCGTTATGGCCAAGCCTGGAGAATTCTCACTTAGGGCTTTTCTAAATGGTAAATTTGACTTAACGCAAATAGAAGGGATTGCAGACTTAATTGATGCTGAGACGAAAATGCAAGCTAAACAAGCGATTAAGCAGATATCAGGAGAATTGGAGAGACTATACAGCAATTGGAGGCAAAGATTGATAACGATACAATCCAAAATCGAAGCATATATAGACTTTCCAGAGGACATTTGGGCAGAAAAAAGTGAGTTGGAAAAAATTAATAATGAAGTGCAATCTCTCGTGCGATTGATACAAGAGCATTTAAATGATAATAGACGGGGCGAAAGGTTGCGTGAGGGTTTACATATTGTAATAACTGGTGAACCAAATGTCGGTAAATCAACTCTGTTTAATTTCTTAGCCAAGCGTGATATTGCTATTGTTTCTGAATATGCAGGCACAACAAGAGATATACTTGAAGCTCATATTGACATTGGCGGATACCCAATCATTCTCTCTGATACTGCTGGAATTCGTGAGAGTTCAGATCCAATAGAATCAGAAGGTATAAGTCGAGCGAAAAAGAGGTCTTTTGAAGCTGATTTAAGAATAGAACTATTTCCTTTTGAACAGCGTCATAATATCAATTGCAACGTTGTAAATAGCGATACTATTTATGTATTGAGCAAAGCTGACGATGTTATCAATAATCACGATATAAAAATTAATGGCATAGATCTTTTACCCGTTTCTATTCTAAAGGGAATAGGTACAAACAAATTGATCTCTCTCATAAAAGAGAAGGCAGAGGAAAAATTTGGGCATGATAGAGACACTCCTGTGATTACTCGGCAAAGACATAGGAATCACATGCAGAAAGCACTGGAACATTTACAACGTTTTAATATCGATAATCCAATTGAGTTGATATCTGAAGATTTGAGGCTTGCTGCATTTGAACTTGGTGCGGTGATTGGAATTATTGATGTTGAGGAAATATTGAGTAGTGTGTTTAGCAACTTTTGCGTGGGCAAGTAAAGCTTTTATAGATTGCTTAAAATCAAATGTTGTGATAGAAAAGAAATGGACGGATGGCCGAGCGGTTTAAGGCACCAGTCTTGAAAACTGACGTACGTGATGAGCGTACCATGGGTTCGAATCCCATTCCGTCCGCACAGCATCTCGCTATGCTAGCTGATTTTTAGAGCTTATTTGGACTATGTGGTTCATAACGCTGGAAATCTTGTCTAATCTAGCCACATCTTTTAAAAATACATCCCTTTGTAAATTGACCTTGTTAGCAAAGAAAGCTAATATCTATAAATAGATCACCATCTGAATATGGAAACCGATATCGTAATAATAGGTGCAGGGCCTGTTGGAATATTCACTGCTTTTCAAGCGGGAATGCTTGATATGAGATGTCATATAATAGATGTTTTGGATCAAGCAGGAGGACAATGCACAGCTCTTTACCCAGAAAAGCCAATATACGATATACCTGGTTATCCTGTAATTACTGCCCAAAAATTAATTGAGCAGCTAATGGAGCAAGCTTCGCCATTTAAGCCTATTTACCATTTAAGTCAAAAAGTAGAAAAGATTTCAAATAACGAAGGTGAAAACTTTACTATCATAACGAGCATAGGTACAGAGGTAAAATGTAAGGCTGTTATTGTTGCTGCAGGTAATGGAATGTTTGAACCTAACCGTCCACCCTTAAGTGGTATATTAGAATATGAAAATAAATCTGTATTTTACAGTGTAAATAAAATTTCTGATTTTCAGGACAAAACTATAGTCATTGCAGGGGGGGGTGATTCTGCCGCTGATTGGACTGTAGAACTTTCTAAAGTTGCAAAGAAAATTTATGTGATACATAGAAGAAAGGAATTTCGCTGCACTCCTGAAACTAGAAATAAATTAGAATCACTTGAAATTGATGGAAAAATAGAACTGGTAGTGCCATATCAATTACACGAACTAGCAGGAGGTAATGGGCAGTTGAGCGCAGTGATAGTAAAAAACATTGCCTCTAAGGAAGAAAAAGAAATATCCGCTGATTTTTTGCTGCCATTTTTTGGATTGTCAATGAATCTTGGTCCAATAAACAATTGGGGTATACAGTTAGAACATAGCCGCATAGTTGTCGACCCAGCTACACTTAAAACCAGTAGAGATAGGATATATGCAATCGGAGATATAGCTATTTATTCAGGCAAACTAAAATTAATACTAAATGGTTTTGCTGAGAGCGCCATGGCTTGTTATGACATATACAAAGTAATCCACAACTCTCCGGTTAATTTTCAATATTCAACCTCAAAGGGAATTCACGGAAAAGAAAAACTTCCTTGACAAACCTCGCCAGCTCCCTTATCATGAAACTGAAGCTATTGTATTTGCTTTCGCCAATCTGCAGATTAAAAGGTAAGGATTACTTAATGTATCGGCGTCTTATGTTCAATTTTTTGCAGTATATAGATACTGTATGTCTTTACAAAACTTCATCTACATCTAGATTTTTATCTAAATAAGCTGAACGCGCTTATAAAGCGTTACAAGACATCAAAAAATGCCAATACTCGACAGAGATAGTAAAAGACTAGCTAACTCGGGGATTCTTTGTCTTTTTTTCTGCTTAGTAAATTTCTTAAACGTTTGCAGCGTAAGTTAGTTGCAATTAAAAGCAGCTTAATCTCGCTTGTCAAGCGTTTAAAACATAAAAAACGCCAATATTTTAAAGCGGATAATAACCCCAGGGCTTCTTTTGCCTTTTTTTTCATTTGGTAAATTTCTTAAATATTTATGGCTAAACGACAACCGTCATCCCGCTGCTTGTTAGCGGGATCTAGAGATACCGCGAATGAATCGCGGTATGACGTAGATTGCTGTCATTCCAGTGCTCCTTTTTTTGTCATCCGAGTAGCTGACACTGGGATCCAGGAAACTTAACTTTACACCAGGTGAATGTACAATAAGAACTGGATTCCAGACTGGAATGACACCGAAGGGGCTACTGGGATGACAAAAGGGGGCACTGGGATGACAGGAGAAAGAGGCACTGGAATGACAAAGAGGGTACTTGGATGACAGGAGGTAATGCAGGAAGTCTAATAGTGCAGCAACACGGAACCCCAGGTCAGGCCTGCACCTATTGAAATCAGCAGTACCAGATTTCCTGATTTTATTTTTGATTCTTGTATTGCATAGTCTAAGGCCAGTGGAATTGATGCCGCTGAGGTGTTTGCATGCTTATCAACGGTATTAATCACTTTCTCTATAGGAAAATCTAATTTCTTTACTACTGCTTCAATAATACGAATGTTTGCTTGATGGGGAATTAACCAGTCAATATCAGTGATTTTCAAATTATTGCATTTCAGAGTTTCCTCTACTGAGGCTGTTAACTTATCCACTGCATGTTTAAACACTTCTCTTCCATTCATGCATATTTTTCCAGAATCACCAGTTGAGGATATCCCTCCGTTCGTACATAGTATGTCCACATTGCCGTCAGAGTATAAGTTTGTTGATATGATGCCGCTTCTACCCATTTCTGATTTCATCACCACTGCACCAGCACCATCACCAAAGAGTACACAAGTTGACCTATCTTCCCAATCAACAATCCTAGACATTATTTCAGCACCTATAACCAATGCATATTTAATTCTATTGTTAGATTTTATGAGCGAATCAGCAACTGTAACTGCATATATAAAACCAGAGCATGCTGCTTGTACATCAAAAGCAAATGCGTTTTTACATTTTAACTTACTTTGTACAATCGTTGCACAGCTAGGAAAAGTTTTATCAGGAGTTGTTGTAGCAACTATAATCAAGTCAATTTCATCTACTGAAATTTTAGCTTTTTCTATAGCACTTTTTGCTGCATTTACAGCTAGATCTGACGTTAGTTCTCCTTCATCTGCTATATGCCTTTGAACTATTCCTGTTCTCTGCCTTATCCATTCATCGCTCGTCTCAACTATCGATGCAATTTCGTTGTTACTCAACATTTTTCTTGGTAGGTAAGATCCAGTGCTTAATATGAAACTTTTATTCAATATGACTTACCCCGTTAATTATCTTTTGATTTAAATTTTCACTAATTGCATTTACTGCAAATTTTATGGCATGGGCAAAAGAAATAGCATCAGAATTTCCATGACTTTTAATGATGATACCATTCAGCCCTAAAAACATAGCTCCACTTCTAATTTTGGGATTAAAACGCGTTAAAGCTTTATTTAGTTTGGATTTTAACAATATACCAACAAGCATTTTCGCTATCCACGAATTGAATACTTCCTGCTTTATTAGATTGATAAAGGTACTAGCGGTTGCCTCAGCCGTTTTGAGCATTACATTGCCAACAAAACCATCAGCAACAATCACATCTATATTACCCTCTAAAAATTCACTTGCCTCTATATACCCTTTGAAATTAATGCCTGGAGCGTTTTTAAGCAACTCAAAAGCGCCGCGCACTGAGTCATTACCTTTAACTTCTTCTGTGCCGATATTTAGCAAAGCAACTTCAGGATTGTCAATTTTTAATGCTATTTTTGCAAATATACTACCCATTAACGCAAATTGAAATAATGAGTCGGCATTACAATCAACATTTGCACCAAGGTCAAGCAAAGCGAAGCTTTTTGTCTTAGTTGGACAGATAGAGGCAATAGCAGGACGATAAATGTTTGGTAATGTTCCTAAAATAAATCTGGAAATTGCCATCAATGCTCCGGTGTTGCCTGAAGACACCACTCCGAAAGCTTTACCTTTTTTTACTGCCTCAATGGCAGCTTTCATACTTGAGTCTTTACGATGCCTCAGTGCAAAAGATGGCTTATCATTTGCAAGAACATTGTCAGAACAATGAGTAAACTCAGAATTGTTACTTACTTTTTTGTATTTTGAAAGCAAAGGAGATACTTCTTCCTTATCTCCATAAATATGAAAAAAAACTTTAATGCCTGGGTCAACAAGGTTGTCTAAAAAAAAACCAGCACCATGAATTACGGAAAGAGGCGCAAAATCGCCCCCCATAGCGTCAAGTGCAATAACTATATTATTATTGACCGTAGGTAACATATCATAATAGTCACTCTGCCTGTTGCTTGATGAAAACCCGTTTTCCTTTGTAACTGCCATCAACTGCTACGTTATGAGGCAACATGAATTCCCCAGTTGTTGAACATACCACAACATTCTTAGGCTCAATAGCATGATGAGAACGATGCATATTACGCCTTGACTTTGACTTTTTTCTTTTTGGAACTGCCAAAACTTCCTCCATTCTACTACAAAATTCAATTCATTAGTAACATGTTTTTTACAGGAAGTAAACAGGGATAGTAAAATAAGTAAGGTTTGCTTATGTAATTGAGTTCTATAGCTAAAGTGGCTCTACAATTTGAAAAACCGTCATTCCGCTACTCGTTAGCGGAATCTATACCGCGAATGAATTGCGGTATGACGTAGGGAAACCTTTCTTGGGTTAAGCTTTAAATTAAAACATCAAGTATATTGAACTTAAAACATATCTCAGCTATACTTTGCGATAAAGTTAATAAAAATTTTAATAAAATCAGTAAGACTAACCTCTAGCTAAAATGAATACAAAGTGAGCTTTTTTGATATAAATAGTGTTAGAATAATTGGTAGGTACTTTATCAATTTTTTGTTAAGGCTTGGTAGTGCATTCATATTTTTTATTCAATCTCTATACCACTGCCTTGTGCCACCATATTATTTTAGCAACATAGCAAGACAAATTATAGAGATAGGCTTTTTCTCTCTGCCAATTGTTGGGCTCACTGGAGTTTTTATAGGAGCGGCAATAGTTTTACAAAGTAGCTTGAGTGACCCATTAATTAACCAAGAACAGATAATACCCAAACTTGTTACGATCACTATTATTAAAGAGTTAGGACCAGTTTTGATCAGCTTAATAATGGTAGGAAAGGTTGGATCATCAGTTGCAGCAGAAATTGGTACAATGCGCATCACCGAGCAAATAGATGCACTTACAACCTTGAACATCAACCCTTTTAAATATTTAATTGCACCAAGGATTTTAGCGTCAATCATAGTATTTCCCATACTTACAGTATGTGCAGATTTAATAGGAATATTTGGAGGATGTATCACTGCAGTCTTCGAATTTAACCACAATTTAAATATATACATTAAACACACAGCTCAGTTCTTTAATACGTATGATTTTATAACTGGGCTAATAAAAGCAACTGTATTTGGCGCCATAATTTCTGTCTCAAGCTGCTATTACGGTTACCATTGCAAAGAAGGTGCACGAGGAGTAGGTGTTGCTACAACATCAACTGTTGTTTTATCGTCCATACTGATCATTTTAGCAAACTACATGATTACTTTGATACATGCGTAACCCCATAATATCAATATTGAACTTAAGCTTATCTTTTGATGATAGGACAGTACTAAAAGATCTAAATTTTGATATATTAAAAGGGGAATCATTAGTCATACTTGGTGGCTCAGGAAGCGGCAAATCTGTATTAACAAAAACAATTATCGGTTTGCTTGCTCCAGACTCAGGGTCTGTTAAAATAAATAGTAAAAGCAAAAATAAATTTGGGGTTTTATTTCAAAATTCCGCTTTATTTGACTACGTTACAGTGTGGGAAAATATATCTTTTAATTATAAAAAGCGCTTTAATATCAGCAAAAAAGAGGCAAAACAGCTAGCAATCGAGAAGTTAAATGATGTTGGACTGGAGGAAAGCATAGCAGATATGTTTCCAATAGAGCTATCAGGTGGAATGAAAAAAAGAGTGGCACTTGCAAGGGCGATTGCACACAATCCAGAAATCATTATTTTGGATGAACCAACTTCAGGATTGGACCCAATTATGTCAGATATAGTAAACGAGATAATAATAAAATTATCTAGAGATCTTAACCCTACAATTATCACGATTACACATGATATTCATAGCGCATTTAAAATAGCTGATAAAATAGCAGTATTATATGAAGGGGAGATCATTTCCCATGGAACTGTTCAGGAAATACAAAATACTAATAACGAATATATAAAAAAATTCATTCATTATATATAGCTAAAGATATATACACTATTGCTAACAGTCATATTTTTAAGTTTTAACTTTGTAAAAGGTAGTGGACATTGGAATTCAGATTTTTTTCAAACTGGATCCTATAGCTAACACGTCATACCGCGATTCATTCGCGGTATCTCGGCATAGATTCCGCTAACTAGTAGCGGAATGACGAATTTGTCGTTTTTCAAATTGTCGTAAGTCAGTTTAGCTATATATAGGATGACAGAAATTGTTTGTATTAGCTATATTCAAAAGCTCTATTGATATTTTGCAATATTTGTGATAAAATAATAGCTTAAGGTTGAGAGTAAAAATTTATGAGTGAAGCTCAAGGTCCAAATATTGCAGAATGGCAAGCGCAGCAGCAACACCAAGAGGCTGCTGGTGAGAAAAGTGGTTTTGGTCTTGGTCATAGTGACTCTGTTTCAACAGTTGTCGATGGAATGAAATGGTTGTTCAACTTTCATGAAGGAGCAATTGCTGCTTATAGTAACGTGTTTGAAGGTTTGGTGAGTGGCAGTAGTTTAGTAACATTGTTTGGAAAGTCAGGTAATATGTTTGGCATAAAATTTCTTGAAGGCCTTGCAGAATATTTTTCAGGTGGAGGTGGGGAAGATATGCCATCAGAAGGAATGGATATGGCTCATGGTGATGAGGGACATCACTCAGATGATTACCCTCATGCCAATAACGAAATAGCTCATAATGCTGATGGTTTGCAAGACATGCATGATGCAGGTAATCACCATGGTCAATCTTTTTCACCTGGTCCTTCACCATCTGTTGGCGATGACCACGGACATGAACTTGGTTAAACACTTAAAAACTATTGAATAGTTGGAAGAAGGCCTAATAAGAAAAGTTGCTGTTGTTATGAGTTTGTCTTAGTGAAAAAGGTTTCAGTTTTAGGGTCAACAGGAAGTGTTGGAAAAAAGACTGTAGATTTGCTCTCAAAGAGAAAAGAAGAATACCAAGTGGAAGCACTAAGTGCCCATTCGAACTTTGCTCTACTGGCACACCAAGCAAAACTGCTGAATGCAAAATACGTTGCTATCTCCGATGAAAGGTTTTACAAAGATTTGAAAGAAAGTTTACTTGGTACAGATGTAAAAATAGCAATTGGTGCTACAAATATTGCTGCTATACCTGTTGATCTCTCAGTTGTTGCAATAGTTGGCATTGCAGGCCTTGAGCCAGTTATGGAGGTTATAGAAAGCGGTACCAAAGTCATTGCATTGGCAAACAAAGAAAGCATTGTTTGCGGTGGAAAGTTATTACTCAAAAAAGCTAAAGAAAAAAATGTACAAATAATCCCTATTGACTCTGAGCACAATGCAATTTTTCAAATTTTGCAAAATAACGACAAATGCGTAGAAAAGATCATACTTACTGCTTCTGGTGGACCATTCTTAAATTATAGCCTTGAGCAATTAAGAAATATCATGGTAGATCAGGCGCTTAGTCACCCCACTTGGAATATGGGAAAGAAAATCTCGGTTGATAGCGCAACAATGATGAATAAGGCACTAGAGATAATAGAAGCACATAACTTGTTTAACATCAGCCCGGATAAAATTGAAGCAGTAGTGCATCCTGAGTCAATAGTACATGGAATTGTAACTTATAAGGATGGGTTCAACTTTGCTGTGCTTGCAGAAACTGACATGGCAATTCCTATTTCATATGCTCTATCTTGGCCGGAAAGATCAGCTTTAAATTATAAACTAGACCTAACAAAGCAAGGAAAATTGACCTTTCAAGAGCCAGACCATAAGCATTTCCCTGTGCTAAAGCTTAGCATGGAAGTGTTAAACTCTTCTACTCCACAAACAAACAGTATTGTGCTCAATGCTGCAAATGAAATAGCTGTTAATGAATTTTTGAAGTCACGAATCGGCTTTTTGGAAATAGTAGAGGTAGTGGAATCAACAATGGAAAGTTTTGGTAGTTATACCGATATTAATTCACTATCTGATATAATAAATATTGATTGTGAAAGTCGTATTATTGCTCACAAAATTGTTGAAAGTAAAGTTGTTGCGTATAGCTAGAGTAATGTAACCAGACTGCATTCTGTGATTTTTTTTTAGCAAAGCACGATACACAATCGTCATTCCGCTACTAGTTAGCGGAATCTATGCCGAGATACCGCGGCGGTATGACGGTTCGCGGTGGTATGACGGTTAAGTAATTCGTCATCCCGCTGCTTGTTAGCGGGATCTAGAGATACCGCGGCGGTATGACGGTTCGCGGCGGCATAGCTATCTTCAAAAATATGGTTGAATAATTGTTAATAATAGTGTATAATTATTAATATTTTTAAGCACTTTGGCTATGGCTTTATCTAAGTTTCTCGACCCTAAGCTGGATTTAACCTTCAAAAAAATATTTGGCACTGAAAAAAATAAGAATATTCTCATACATTTTTTGAATGATATTTTAGGATTTACCGAGATAAATACTATACAAGAAGTGGAATTCCTCAGTACTATAATGGATCCTGAAATTGCATCTGATAAGCAAAGTATAGTTGATGTTCTTTGCAGGGATTCTAGTGGAGCTAGGTATGTGATTGAAATGCAGCTCACTCGCGATAAAGGCTTCGAAAAACGAGCTCAACTATATGCTGCTAAGGCTTACTCAAGGCAAGCTGATAAATCTGGTAAGTACATTGATTTAAAGAAGGTTTTCTTTATTGCTATCTCTAATTGTAATTTATTTCCTGATAAGCTTGATTATATATCCAGCCACACTATAAGAGATGAGAAAACCAATGAGCATGACTTAAAAGATTTTCAATTTGTATTTATTGAACTACCTAAATTTCCTAAGAATAAGGAAGAACAGCTAGAAAGCATAGTGGATCGTTGGTTATTTTTCTTCAAATATGCAGATGAAACTACGGAAGAAGACTTAAGGAAAATAGCAGAAAAAGCACCAATAATAAAGTTAGCCTACGATGAATTAGACAGGTTTAGCTGGAATGAAAAAGATTTAGTAGCTTATGAAGAAAGAATAATGGATCTACGGAAAGAAGAAGCCATTCTTGAATACAGACTTGACCTTGCTACTGAAAAAGGCATCCAAATTGGCGAAGAAAGAGGCATCAAAATCGGTAAAGAGGAAGGGAAAATTGAAGTCGCAAAAGCAATGCTGGCTAATAATGTTGATGTCAACACTATTGTCAAGTTTACTGGCCTTTCTATTAGTGAGATTGAAGAATTAAGTGTGAACGGTACAGAGTAATTTCAAAGTGCATTTGCAGTTGGAACGGATACATTTAATGAGAGTCCCATTTCACGGTGTTCAAATCTACTCCTTCTTGTACCATCTCCCAAAGTGGGCTCATTTCTCTCAGTCGGCCAACATTTTTAGCAACAAGATCTGCTGCATACAAAACTTCTTCTTTAGTTGTAAATCGGCCTAGGCCAAATCTAATTGATGAATGCTCAAGGTCATGGCCATTATTTAGCGACCGTACTACATAGGAAGGCTCAAGAGACGCAGACGTGCACGCAGAACCAGAACTTACTGCTAAATCCTTGATTGCCATGATGAGAGACTCACCCTCAATATAGGGAAAGCTCAAGTTTAGGTTGCCAGGAATTCTATTTTCATAATCACCATTTAAAACGATATCAGGAAACGCTTCTTTTATCTTGTTATACAAAATATCCCTTAATTCTTCCACTCTAGTTGTTTCTTTTTTCATTTCTTCTCTAGCAATACGTGCCGCTTCACCAAAACCAACTGCAAGAGGTGTTGGAACTGTTCCAGAACGCATGCCTCTTTCCTGTCCACCACCACTAATTAGTGGTATCAGCCTAACACGAGGATTCTTTCTACGTACATATAATGCGCCTATTCCCATAGGTCCATAAATTTTGTGGCTAGAGAGACTCATAAGATCAATGCACATCTCATTAACATCAATTGGAACTTTTCCAAAGCTTTGAGCTGCATCTGTGTGGAAAAATATATTATGCTTTCTACATATTACACCAATTTCTTTGACAGGCTGAATTACTCCGATTTCATTATTTACCATCATCACTGAAACCAGGATTGTTTGATCAGTAATTGCTTCCTCAAGCTTTGATAAATCTATAATTCCGTTTTGCTTAACAGGCAAATATGTAACTTTAAAGCCTTCATTTTCCAGATGCCGACAAGAATCCAGAACACACTTATGCTCCGTGCAGACAGTTATTATATGATTTCCTTTATTTTTATAAAAGTGAGCAACACCCTTGATTGCCGTATTATTTGACTCAGTTGCACCTGAGGTAAAGATAATTTCTTTGCTATCTGCGTTCACCAGATCAGCGATGTGTTTCCTTGCTTTTTCCACTGCTTCTTCAGCAGTCCAACCAAATGAATGGCTGCGAGAGTGTGCATTGCTGAACTCACCAAAGTAAGGTATCATCACCTCTAAAACACGGGGATCTACTTTAGTAGTAGATTGATAATCAAGAAATATTGGTAATTTTATTTTAGCATCGTGTATTTTTTTACTTTCAACATTCATAAAGCTACCACGGAGACAAAATTTACAATTATTTTATAGCATTAAAACTTAATTTTTTCAAGATATAATCTTGCATCAAGTACAAAAGTGTCATCCAAGTAGCTGACACATAACTGTACGAACATTTATTTGCGAAAGCAATGTGTTAAATGTTATAGCCAGTTTTGCCTCAAACACAAAGGCAGTGCCCAGACACTGGGATGACACCCTATTGGTGGCAATTGCTTCCAAATCATAATGTTTGTACAGCTGTGCGCCGTGCGCTGGAATCCGTTTTAGCCCTTATCTATATCTCAGTTCCACCAACAGTTATTGCGTCGACTTTGAGTGTCGGCTGACCAACTCCAACGGGCACATTTTGTCCATCTTTCGAGCATGTGCCAACACCAGGATCTAACTTTAAGTCATTACCAACCATAGATACTTTTTTCAACACTGTTGGACCGTCACCAATTAGTGTTGCTCCTTTTACTGGCTGTGTAATTTTGCCATTTTCTATTAGGTAAGCTTCCGAAGATGAAAAAACAAATTTTCCTGACGTTATATCAACCTGCCCACCACCGAAATTTACTGCATATAGACCTTTCTTTACGCTAGATATTATTTCCTTCGGTGTATACTTTCCGGGCAACATATAGGTGTTTGTCATGCGCGGCATAATAACTTCTTTATAACTGTCTCTTCTACCATTACCAGTTGGGCTTACACCCATGAGTTTAGCGTTCATATGATCCTGCATGTATCCTTTTAGGATCCCATCCTCTATCAATATATTATAACTGGGTGGAGTGCCTTCATCGTCTACGCTGATAGAGCCGCGCAAATTGGGCAGAGTTCCGTCATCAACTACTGTGATGTCACTAGCTGCTACTTGTTTACCCACAGAATTTGAAAATGCTGAGACTTTTTTGCGATTGAAGTCGCCCTCAAGTCCATGACCCACGGCTTCGTGTAACAATATTCCTGGCCAGCCTGGACCTAAAACGACTGTCATTTCTCCGGCTGGAGTTGGAATTGCTTCAAGATTTACCAGTGCTTGTTCTAACGCTTGGTTTGCAACTTCTTTCCACTTTTTCTCAGAAATAAACTTACTATAAGAGTCCCTTCCACCATGCCCTGCAGAACCTCTTTCGGTACGGCCATCTTTTTCTACAATGACTAGCACATTAAAACGTACCAGAGGCCTGATATCGCTTAATCTGTGATCACCCTTTATTATTTGTACAACTTGCCATTCTCCACTTAGAGTTATTTTTACTTGCTTCACGCAGTTATTTTTGGACCTTACATACTCATTAACCTCATTGAGTAGCTTAATCTTTGAATTCAGATCCATTTCATTTATAGGGTTAATCCTCGAATATAGGCTTTTTGTCTCTTCGTTTAAATTTATTGAATTTGTCTTGTTTAAAGACACTGAGCTTTTTACCATAGAAGCAGCATTACTAATTTCTTTTTCGCTGATCTCAGAAGAACAAACGAAAGATGTACTATCTTCACAAAAAGACCTTAAACCAAATCCCCTTCTAGTATTCAAGTCCATGTGTTTTAATATGTTATCCTCAAAAACCAGGGACTCCGACTGGCAAAATTCTAGAAACAGCTCACCACCATCGCTATTGCTCAAAGCGTTATTGACTATTTTATATACGTTATTAATATTAACATTGTTTTGAGCAAAAAATATTTGATCTAGATTTGGCATTACCTTTGAACTAAAAATTGTTTAAGTATATTATTTAACTTTAACATAGTAAACTATAAAAAGCCCGGGTGGCGGAATTGGTAGACGCGCTAGCTTCAGGTGCTAGTAACTTTTTAAGTTGTGGAAGTTCAAGTCTTCTCTCGGGCACTCTTAGCTTCCATATTGCTTATTGAATTAATTAATGTTATAATATAACATATTAGGTAATATTTATGCTATGTATGGTGAAAAAGATAAGTTAGCCTACAGAAAGAAGGTACGAACTTACTCGAAACGCTTAGTTACTACACTATCTACTATCTCTTTCATTGGATACATAGCGGCATTGGTCTTGAATATTCCTGTCTTAAGTCTGTATTTTAGTATTGCCGGCACTATATTCAGTGCACTTTCGTTTGCTTTAAATATATGGTCACTAAATGATCATTCCCGACAACAGAATCTTAATAAGAAATCTGGCATAAAAAACACTCCAGGACAAAAAAAGTTAACAAAGATCTATCTTGATATAGCATCCAGTGCTTCATTTCTAATAGGAGGTATTGCATCTATGTCGCTTTTTGAGTCTTCTGTTATTTATTTTGTTTCTACGCCTTTTTTTATTCTAGGCTGTGTTATTATGGCAGCTAATATCGTTCAAACTATGATTAGTGAACCACAGACAAAAAACGCCCTTGAGAATCTCTCTTCAAATACTGCAAGAGTACAAGCTTAAGTATTAACTTATACAGGAATATTAGCTATATAATTCCACTGAAGGAAGCCATTCAAAAGAGTTCGATGTAATTAGCGTCAAAAAAGTGTAAGCAGAAATTGTGGGCTTATTGGGGTAGGAGCGCTTAGTACTCCTACTTCCACATCAATTACTTGAATAATTGCTCAAGCTATCAAAATAAAAGTTTTTATTCAGTAATTTGTGTATAAAGGGTACTATTTTACTGGTAGTAAAATAAATCAGAATGAAGTCTATTTTATTAACGAGGCCTTTATTGGATTCGTTCAATACAAGAAATATATTGAGAAAGTATGGATACAAAGTTTATATAGAACCAGTATTCACAATAAAGTACTTAAATCCTGATATATCTGCGTACGAATTTGACGTTGTGATATCTACAAGTAAAAACAGTGTAAAGGCTTTTAGTCAAATATGCAAAGAGGATGACTTTCCGATTATTACAGTTGGTAATTCAACCATGCAGGCTGCAAAAAATTTGGGATTTTCTGATATAATCTCAGCAGACAGCAACGTTGATGGTCTGATATCATTCATAAAAGCTCATTATTCAAACGCAATAAAGTTCTTGTATATAAGGGGACAAGAAGTATCATGTGACCTAAAAAAGAGATTATCTGAAGAAGATTTTAACGTAAGAGAAGTTGTACTCTATAAAACAATCATTAAAAGGAGTCTAACTAATAGGTGTAAAAATTTACTGTTGGATGGTAAAATTGGTAGTGTTGCTTTTTTTTCCTCACAGACAGCAAGGGTATTTTGTTCATTAGTTCTAAAAAGTGGGCTATCTCATGTGATGAATAATACAGTTGCATATACCATGAGTAAAAACATTGCTGATAGTTTAAAGTTAATCAAGTGGAAAAAAATTATAACATCGAGGTTGCCTACTGGGGAGAGTTTAATTGATATAATTAATAAGGATTGCTGATGCTAAAGATTGCAACTTGGAATGTAAACTCCATACGTAAAAGAGTTAACCAACTTTGTAGTTTTATAGTTGATAGTCAGATAGATATAGTTTTGCTGCAAGAGATAAAATGTACGGAAGAGCAATTTCCTTATGCGGAGATAGAAAAGTTAGGATATGAATATGCTATCTATGGACAAGTTGCAAGAAATGGCGTTTGTGTTTTATCTAAATATCCGATACTGGAGAAGTTTAAAATTGACATTGTGGAAAGTCATCAAGAAGCACGTTATATAGAGTGCGTGATAAAGTATACCAATAGTAAGATAAGGGTGGGAAGTGTATACGTTCCAAACGGTCAAAGCCCGGACTCTCAAGCATTTGAATATAAACTCAAGTTTTTTGATAATCTATATGAAAGGATGAGCACTCTGTTAAAGAATGAAGAGTTAACTATTATAGCTGGCGATTATAATGTTGCACCGGATGAAATTGATGTCTTTGATTCAAACTTATTGAATGGCCAAGTGTGCTTTCATATAAGAGAACGTGAGAAGTTAAGAGCGATCTTGAATCTTGGGTTTAAAGATGCGTTTAGAATATCTCACCCAAATTTGCAACAATTCACTTGGTGGCATTATCAAGGCAATTCACTCAGAAATAATCAAGGAATGCGAATAGATTATATGCTGTTATCACCACAAGCTGTAGATAAATTGGAAACATGCTACATAGATGATAGATTGCGTAAGCTAGAAAATCCGTCTGACCATACTCCTGTTGTATGTGCTATAGAATAATAGCAGATCTCTTACACAATTCACTTTTAGCAAACCTGAGTAGTCTTACCTTTGCTGCTCTGTGGTTCTTCCCTTCGTTTGTTTTCCTTTCCTGTCCAAGATTGATCGCGCTGCTCACTCTTTTCGTTTTCCCTGTTGTTTCTCTGGGAAATTTGCTCAGGAACAGGTTGTTGTTCACTCTTTTCTTTTCCTTGGGAAATTTGTTCAGAAACAGAAATGGGTTGCTCACTCCCTTTAGCCTTCTCGACTGGGGTTCCTAAAATTTTATTAATGCCATCGCTAATTTCATTACCCCATTCTTTTCTTTCCTTTTCATCCCGTGAATGAGGGTTATACAAAGTACCTTTTTTGTCATTTGAAAAAAGAACTCCCGCTCCTCCTTTTATGGCGAATATTGCACCAATAGCAGCAACAACTACTCCGAGTGTAGTAGGACCAAAAATTAACATTGGAATAGTGGAAAGAAGGACAGGAAAAAAGATCTTGCTTAAGAACGTTGTTACCATCTCTTCATCACTGAGTGGTGGTTCATCCTCTTCTTTCTTGTCTTTACCTAAGAATGGTATTTTTTCTTTCATCCCATCCATAAAGGAGCCAGAAATATTTTTCGGGTCTATTTTGATCCCTCCAATTAGCAGCAGCAGCATTTCCAATACAAACTTTATGGATGAATCTTTAGCTTCTGTACCGCGTATATCAGCTACACAGTCATCTACTACTTCTTTTATTTTACCATTCTTGAGATTCTCCTCATTAGCTAATTTTTTCTCTCTAATTTTCTCAAATACGGAAAGTAAAAACTGAGAAAAATTCTCTTCACTGAGTGATTTTATATCTTCTGGATTGACATTGTTGAATATCTTTCCACTATTCTCAAATACAAAAGTAAAAATTTTCTTTTCATTTTCATCCTGTAATCGAGGTAACCGTTCCTTTAATGACTTCAGATCACTCTGTAATTTTTGTTTTTCTTTCAATTTCTGTTTCTTCTTTTCTATTTCCTGTTCCTTCTTTTCTATTTCCTGTTTCGTTTGCTCTTCTAGTTTTTCTGGATTTTTAAAAATATCTAGGAAAGTACGATAGATTAACTGATGTTTCTCTTTTTCAAATTTAAAAACTTTCTCATCTTTGTTAGTTACCTGAGTAGGTAACTTTGGAGGTTTTGAACTTTTTACTTGTGGGCCTATCATGGCTGACCTATTTGCATTTGCTATGTTCTATTCTAACATATTTTTCGTATTAGTTCAAATGATTTATACTCCTAGAATTCACGATGTTTAAGTCATAATTAAGGGAATTTAGACCCCAGTTGTCGCCAACTTTTATTTCTACTTCAAGTGGTACAGAAATTTCTATTGCATTTTCCATTATATCTTTCATAAGTTTTGCTGTTTCTTGTACCTTTTCGTCCTCTACTTCAACCAGTAGTTCATCGTGAACCTGGAGGATTATTTTACCTACTTTCAATTGGTCAAAAAGCTGAATTGTTGCACGTTTTATTATATCAGCAGCGGTTCCTTGCAGTGGTGCATTTATTGCTGCCCTTTCTGCAAATTGTCTTACATAAGGAATTGTATTGTTTATGTCTCTTACAAAGCATCTCCTGCCAAACAAAGTTTCTACATAACCATGCAATCTTGCGATAGACACTGCTTTTTCCATATAGACCTTTATTTCTGGGTAACAGGAAAAATAGTAATTAATGTATTCAGCAGCCTCCGCAATGGTAATTCCAAGCCGCTTTGCAAGACCAAATGGGCTAATGCCATATATAATTCCAAAATTAATGGATTTTGCTTTGCGTCTTAATTGCTCATCTATTTCTTGCACTCCAAAAACTTGCCTAGCGGTGATATCGTGAATATCTTGTTCGTTTGCAAAAGCTTCTTTAAATGCTGCAACGTTTGCAACGTGTGCCAGGAGTCTCAATTCTATTTGTGAATAGTCAGCAGAAATTATCTTATGCCCTTTTGGCGCAATAAATGCTTGTCTGATAAGATTTCCCTCTTCGCTTCTGATAGGAATGTTCTGTAAATTAGGATTGCTGGAGCTCAGCCTTCCAGTTGCAGTTGCAGTCGTTGAAAAGCTTGTGTGTATTCTACCATCAAGTGGATCAACTTGCTTTATTAATGCATCAGTGTAGGTGCCTTTTAATTTACTTAAATGTCGCCAATTTAAGATTTTACTTGCGATTTCTACCCCTTCTTCTTCGAGTGCCTCTAGAACTTCATAATTGGTGCTATACGATCCAGATTTTGACTTTTTCTTTTTATTAAGCCCCATTTTATTAAATAAAACATCACTTAATTGCTTTGGCGAAGCAATATTAAATTTTTCCTCTGCTAAGTTATATATCTCATCTTCAAGCACGGCAATTACCTGCTGAAATTTATCGGACAATTCCTGTAATTTTTGTATGTTCAGTAATATCCCATTTTTCTCCATATCAAATATTACTTTCATAAGTGGCTTATCGAAGCGCTCGTAAATTGTGAACAATTTTTCCTGAAATAACCTTTGCTTTAGCTTTTCATGAATTGCTATTAAAGTTTTTGCCGAGAAAATTTCTGCATTTTCACTTAAATTATGCGCAACTATGTTTGGAATGCTGTGGTCATGTTTTCCTGTATCCAAGCTATACGACATTATCATCAAATCATCAACTGAATCTAACATCTTCTCTATTGCAGGGAAGATTTTCCTGATCTCTTTAATGTTATGTATTATTTTAAGCACCCCATTTGAGAGTAAAGTTGAGTTAATTGTAATGAGTGCATCTTGTATGCTGTCTTGCTCTATATAAAAAATATTACTTTCGCTATAAGATAGACTTAATACATTGTTTTCAAGGTGGTAATGAATTGCAATTTTGCCTTCATATCTACAATGCTCTAAAAATTTCTCTAACTCTTCACTACTATATTCTGTTTTCTTTTCTGTGCTAGACCCATTATAGGAAAAAAGCTTTTCCATTTTACCTATTAAAGAATTGAATTCATACTTCTTTAAAAAGGATAACAGTTTTTCCATATTTGGAGGGCGAACTTCATATTTTGCAATATCATGTTGAAGGTCTACTTTTTCACATAGTGATAAAAGTTCTCTTGAAATTAGTGCTTTTTCCTTATGTTCGGTAAGAATATTACGAATCCTCGTTTGCTCGATGTTATCAATGTTCTCTATAATATTATTCAATGAATCAAATTCATCCAGTAATTTAGCTGCAGTCTTCGGACCTATTCCTGGAACACCTGGAATGTTATCGGATGCATCACCAGTCAGAGAAAATAAATCAAGAAGCTTGTTTGAATTTACACCAAATTTTTCTACTATTTGTTTTTCATCTATGTATATATTTTTAATAGGATCAAATATTAGAATGTTGTAATTCAAAAGCTGGAACAAATCTTTATCTGATGAAACGACTACCACTTTAAAGTCTTGGTAGTTGGCGTATTTTGCAGCTAGCGTTGCGATTATATCATCTGCTTCATAACCTTCAATCTCTTCATAGCTGAGGTTAAAAGCTTCTACCGCTTCCCTCAGTATGGTGAACTGTGGAGTTAGATCCTCAGGAGGCGTTACTCTGTTCGCTTTGTACTCAGGATATAAATCGTGCCTAAAATTCTTTTTTCCTGCATCAAGTGCTATAATTAAGTAGTCTGAATGGGCAATGTACTTAAGAACCATATTCAGAAAGCCATATACACCACCTATTGGCATTCCTGTTGTGGTAATTAAGTGAGGTAGTACATAGTAAGCTCTGAAAAGAAAACCATAGCCATCGATGATTGTGAAAGTTTTTTCTTTCATTGTAGATATTTATGCGTGCTTTTGATGGTCCACTATTTAGCTGAGAAAATCAAGTTTTTGTTTTTCTGCTTTTGAGCGTTGTAAGAGATTTTACCGAAAATAGCATTCATGATGGGGATGTACACATATGTAATATCAAAACCTAGTAGAAGAAATTTGACCTTACCCAGAAAAAGTGGAGAGAAAGTGTGGAATGTTTTTTACAAAAAGAATGATGCATCAAATTGTTCTGGAATGCAATAGTTATAGCTCTTTTTACAATAATCCGAACAGACCGTAATATGCTACTGGCCTGCTATAGCCATAAACACATATCTTATCGCATTCGGACTATTATAAGAAAGGCTATAAGAGGTTGTCCACAAACCAGTAAATCAAGCATATTCCCTACTTAACATAACTTTACTCATAGCCAGATATATGAAACTTTCAGTAGATGTTGTAAGTAAATCGTACTCCTTTGATAGCCTTCTATTTCTATTGATCCAAGCAAAAGTCCTCTCTACCACCCACCTTCTCGGCTGTACTGAAAATCCAGGATCCCGTTGTGGCAATAGTTCTAGTGGTGTATCTTTATGCACCCAAAACCTACATGGAGGCCTTTTGACAATTTCAATATCTATCCCATATTCTCTCTTTACGTAATCCTTTAAATCTTTTCCTTGGTATCCCATATCAGCCCACATTTTCTTAATATTGCTGTATTTTTCCTTCATATTGTCCAATGCCATCTTCACCCCATCTCTGTCATTTTCGCTTGCAGCTCCTACATAGCAACCAAGCACAAATCCTTGAGTATCTGTGATTATATGTCTTTTTCTCCCCTTTACCTTTTTCGCACCATCATAACCTTTGACCCCCCTTTTTCCGTGGTTTTTACCGATTGACTGTCCACTATGCATGCGCTCGGCTCCTCATTTCTTCCCATTTTTGACCTACTATATTTAGTGATATCATAGTTCATTTTCTCAAAAATTCCCTGCTTTTTCCATCTTCTAAACTGTTCATGCACAGCCTTCCACGGCGGAAAATCGTGTGGTAAATAGCGCCATTGACATCCTGTGCGCAGTATATAAAGAATTGCATTTACTATCTCACACTTACTGTATTTTGGTGGCCTTCCTCCTTTCTTGTACGATACTCTGAAGTGTTTTTCTATTCTTGCCCACTCCCTTTTACTTAAATCTGTTGGATATTTTTTCCTCATCTCTTACCTCAATATTCTTTCTTTATATACTACGTATTCCTTGGTTTGTGGACAACCTCTAATAGTGACGTTGTTTGTTATAAAAAATTTCTATGTATTCAAATATTGCAGTTCTAGTTTGTTGAGCAGAGTGTTGTGAAGTATCAATAAGTATTTCTCTTTTCAATGAGCTAAAGAAGCTTTCTGCAACAAAATTGTCGTAACAACAGCCTTTATTACTCATCTATATTCTTTACAGCTAAGAGATATTGATACCCTTGCGCAGTATATTGTGAACCTTGGTCACTGTGCAGCAGTAGATTTTTAACAGGTTTACGCCTATTAATGGCCATTAATAAAGAGTTCATAACCAATTGTTTATTTATTGCACTACTCATTAACTACCATACGTGAGAATTATTGCTGCCAAATATAGCCATCCCTCCTTGGTTTTGATGTAAGTAATCCCATACTTTATTTGGTTGATCAACAATAAAGTTTTGATCTAGTATATTGGGAGCTACAGCTCTATTATCTGTTTGTTGTTTTTTAATTTTAAACTTTCTTCTCAGTATAGCCCTGATGTCATTTTTCTGCATAATACTTTGCACCGTTTTCAAATTGCAACTTTTACCCAAAGCCTTCAATTCAGCATGAATTTTAGGAGCTCCATATCTACATTTAGAAGCTTGATATATTTTTTGAATATCTGCTAATAACTCTTTATTTGCTGATTCTCTACTGCTTATTTTTCTTGTGGTCCACTTATAGTAGCCACTAGCAGAAAATCCTACATAATTCCTGTACTTTATAGCAGTTACTATATAAAAAAATATTTTACTCTTTTTGACTGGCCAGGGCTTTTTTTTAAATGTCTCTTTCCCTTGTTACTCTTGCTTTGTAAATCAAACCTCTCTTTGTCGTAAGGAGCCATGTTACCTCTACCTGGAAATGCATCTGCTGCCGACTTTTTTTCGTTGTGTTTCTTTATCCATTTTCCTAATAAACCACCCTTTATTCCTAAATCTCTTGCTATTTTTGTAATTGTTTGACCTGCCTTTCTTTGTTCATTTGCCAGTTTAACAGCTTCCAATTTGAATTCTGCCGTATATTCTCTTACCATTTCTAATCCTCCAAAATTTTATTTTACCCGAAAAAACTCTTTTCTTTCTCTCCACTTTTTCTGGGTAAGGTCACTATTTCTTAAGTAATTTACACTTCAGAGTTTATCTGCTTTAAAGTTTACTCTATTCTGTTTCAGCATTTGTCATAAATCCTTAATTATTTCTGACTTTTTAGTTCAGTTTTTAACCATTCTTTCCTTAACTTAATGGCAGTGACAATAAGCCTATCTATCATTCTGATGTGATTTCAGTTTTGTTTACGTGCAAACTCTCTAATCCCACCTTGTAGTTAGGATAAATTAGAGAGACATTAAGATCTTTTTTAATTTTAACATTACTTACTCTCTTTGATCCTAAATAAAAACTCTGTGCATAATCTGGTAACTCAATTGGTTCTGGAGGGCTAACATTGAGAAGTTTGGTCGCATATATTACCACTTCAGATTGTGTAGTGGGTAAATCGTCTGCACAATTGTATATTTCACCAGGTTTTATGTTTTGCATGGAAGAAAATAAAATATTCGATATATCTTCAACGTGAATACGAGAAAAAAAATGCCCTTCTTTTTTCACATTTCTTGCTTTGCCAAGCTGCAAGTCAATTAACACGTTCCTACCAGGACCGTATATTCCAGCTAAACGAAAAATATGTACAGGCAGTTTGCTATTTAGCCACTTCTTTTCAGATTTAAGGCGCTTTTCTCCTCTGATTTCTATAGGTCTTGTTTCAGATTCCTCATCCACCCAATTACCAGAGTGATCACCATAGACGCTAGTTGCAGACAAATAACCAAGCCATTTTACATTTTGCAGACAATCACCGTATCTCTCCACAACATCATCGCCATCTGGAGGAATAGAAATTAAAACGTGCGTTGCGCTTTTAAGCAGATCTTGACTAACTTTCTCATAATTAAAGAGGATTACATCTTGTATATTTTTACTTCTTGATGTGCCACTGACTTTCCAACCTAAGTTCAGTAATTTTTTCGATAAAAATTTAGCTACATATCCATAACCAAAGCAAAACAAGTGCATGAAAATTAATTTTTAAAATTCTTCTTGATAAATTCTACTCCTAATTTTATTCCCTCTTCATTAATAATATGCCCTAATGCATGAATTGGGTGTCCTTCAACATTTACTCCATTTTCTTTCAGAGCTTTAACCGCTAAGTCGAGGGACGAAAAAGGTACCACGTCGTCAGCATCACCATGGATAACACATATGTTAGGTTTTGACTTGATCTCTGGTGCAGTTTTTGAAGGTGAAAGAAATCTACCAGAGTATGCAACAACTGATGCACAGGATTGAGAGCGGGTGAGAGCTGTATGTATTGCAAGCATTGCTCCTTGAGAAAATCCAACTAAAGAAAGTTGCGTATCTTTTAAATTAAGCTCCTTTAATTTTGTATCAATGAAATGATTTACAATTGATGTAGCATTTTTTACTCCATTATATAGCGCTTCCTCACTACGATCTTCCAAACTGAACCACTGATAACCATCACCTATTTCTCTCTCAAACGGAGCATTGGGTACTGCAAAATATGAACCCAGTAAAAACTTGCTCATAACTTTGGCAAGGTGAATAAAATTATCGCCACTTGAGCCCCAACCATGTAAAAAAATAATCAAATTTTTCTTATTTCCGCCTGCACAAATTTCTGGACCTCTAAGTTCAATCATTTTTTTTCCTTTTGCGTTTATATTTTTATCTAACACTAATTTTCAAATTTGTAAAACCAATGTGCAATTACGTTCCCGATACTATAGCTAAAGTGACTTAGGTTCATCGACGATTTGAAAAACCGTCATTCCGCTACTTGTTAGCGGAATCTATACTAAGATACCGCGAATGAATCGCGGTATGACGTAGGATTGCTGTCATTCCAGTGCTTGACACTGGAATCCAGGAAACTTAACTTTACACCAGGTAATAAGAACTGGATCCCAGTGTCAAGCACTGGGATGACACCTCTGGGCACTGCCGTCATAAAGGAACCAGTGTCAGCTACTTTCATGACATCAATAATTGACCTCGACTTACCGTCCAACTAGAAAGTTGTATATAGAATGACAGAAATCCAGATGTTATTTATTTACTTTCGATCTTTTCTATCAATTTTTTAACTAAGCCTCTTAGCTTTTTACTGGATTCATCAAGCTCTTGAATCTGCGAGCTGCGCTCTTTCATTAGTTCCTTATAGTTACCTCTTATGTAGTCAATCATTTCCTTCATCTGAGCAATCATCTTGTTAACATCCATACTGCCCAAATCAGGTATCATGCCAGGCATAGCCCCTTCTAACATACCGCCAGCCATAAGCTGCTGAGACATTTGCATAAATGGTTTTAAAGCCTGATTAAGCAATTCAGGATCCTTGGCTAATTTTTCTATTTGCTCTTTGCAAGTATCCATATACTGCTTCATAAATTCATCTTCTTGCCCTTTGTCTATCATAATTATAACCTACCTAAAAATACGTGTCCTTTATTATATATTATTTTAAAATTAAAAACAATACAAAATACCTGTCACAATTGCATTAATACTTTTTAAATAATAAAAAATGCTCCTTTGCTTATAAAGGGTCACATACTTTCTTTAACCACTCCTTATCTTTGACGCTATTTTCTAAGTTTTTATAGACAAATTGATGGTAGCCATTTATCCATTCAATTTCATCCTTAGTAAGCATTTGCACACTTATTAGCCTTCTATCATATGGAATAGAGGTTAGTTGTTTAAATCCCAAGAAACCATTTTTATGTTTATCAACATACATCAGATTTTCAATCCTTATTCCATACTCTCCCGGAATGTAATAGCCAGGTTCGTTGGATAGTATCATGCCTGGCGTGAGTTTCACTTTATTTCCCTTTGATATTGCTTGTGGTCCTTCGTGTACTGATAGGTAACTTTCTACTCCATGCCCTGTACCATGCATATAGTCCATTCCAAATTTCCATAAATGCGTACGTGCTAATATATCCAATTCTCCACCAGTAGTGCCAGGAGGAAAGATGACACTTGCTATAGCAATGTGAGCTTTGAGTACTATTGTATAGTGGGTTATTTGTTCATCAGTTGGATTGCCAATTGCTACAGTTCTTGTCACATCAGTTGTGCCGTCAAGGTACTGGCCACCAGAGTCAATCAAATACAGTCCATCTTTCTGAATTACTTTATTCGTCTTACTGCTTGCACGATAGTGAATTATTGCTCCATTCTCATTAAATGCTGAAATTGTTGGAAAACTTAGTTGCTTAAACAAATTCTGCTCTTTTCTGTATTCTAAGAGTTTCTCTTCAGCTTCAAGCTCTGTACCAACATTATTTTCAAGCCAATGTAGAAAGTTTGTAACTGCCACTCCATCTTTAATGTGCGCATTTATAGCTCCAGCTATTTCAGTTTGATTTTTTACTGCTTTATGAATTAAACAAGGATCCTCTCTTTCAGCTACCTGTTTATCTTTTATTACAGCCATGATACTCATTGGAGTTGTGCTTGGATCCATGACTATTGAATTTAGCTTGTGCAGCGAATTTTCTAGCTCACTAATATCAAAAATATTTATATGATTGCCTAAATTTGCTTCTATAGTTGAATGTTCTTTATCTTGAATAAACAAATCAACATTACCGCTTTTATACAATATAGCACGGCCCAATATACATGGAGTATATTTAGCATTTTCATTTCTTAAATTTAACAACCATGAAATTGAATTTGGATCAGTTAAAAGCACTGCTTCAGCTTCTTTATCTACGCTTCTAGCTATTTTTTCACATTTGTCCTTACTACTTTCACCAGCATATTTAATAGAATGTAAAACCACTGCTTGTTTTCGATAGTCACTTTTTTTTCCAGCTAAACAGGGTATTAATTTACAGATATTCTCATACTTTCTTATATCTTCTATGGTAAAATATTGCAAATAATAACCTAGTGAGGCAGTCGATGTTAAGTTTGCTTTTATCCATTCGCGTGGATCCTCTTCTTGTATATTATATACTTGAAAATTGCCCTGATCGAGCTGATTGCGAGCTTGTGTGATGTAGCGTCCATCTGTAAAAAATGGGCACTTGTTGTCTTTTGTAACGATAAGTAGCCCATTTGTTCCTGTAAAGCCACACAGCTTTGTTAGCTCCTCTGAATACTCATTTAAATATTCATCTTTAGTATGCAACATAAATGTATCAACGTTTATCTCGTGCATAAAAGAACGAAATTCTTCGATTTTTGACATAGAACACCTCATACAAAATTAGCAGCCACTTTCGTTTTCCTGTTTCTCAAATACACTAATATGCTCACTATCGCTGCAGGAGTGATGCCTTGTATTTGCTTTGCAATGCCAATCGTCGCTGGTTTTATCGTCTGCAACTTTTCTATTACTTCACTTGACAGGCCTTTAACTTGTGAATAGTTGAAGTTGATTGGAATTTGAGTATTGATTTCCTCTCGTAAAAACTTCATATCTGCTTCTTGTCTTATTAGATAAGGTTTGTATTTTGCTTCAATTTCAACCGCTTCGCATATTTCATTCTTAGTTATGCTACCCACTGCGGTGTCATCCCAGCGCGTGACGCTGCTTAACTCCGGCCATATTTCTTGTAATTTATTCCAGTCGATATTTGGATAGCTAAGTAGATCTAGTGCCGTTTTTCTTATCCCATCATAAGATATTTTGATACCATAAGACCTAAGCTGCTCAGGAGTAATCGTCAAACTCTCTAGTTTTTCTTCAAGTTGCTTAATAGATTTAAGTTTATTCTGTAAAACAGAGTATCTCTCATGCGACACAAGGGAAATATCATAACCTTTTTGTGTTAATCTCCTATCTGCATTATCTGACCTGATAGCTAGCCTATATTCTGCACGCGAGGTAAATAATCTATAAGGTTCGATCACCCCTTTGGTGACTAGATCATCTATCATTACGCCGATATATGAGTCTGTGCGATGAAGAACAAAGCTTTCTTTTTTTCCAGATGAAGAGAGCGCTGCATTGATCCCAGCGATAACTCCCTGTCCTGCCGCTTCTTCATATCCAGTGGTGCCATTAATTTGGCCAGCAAAATATAGGCCTTTAATTTTCTTAGTTTCAAGAGTATGGCTTAGTTCTCGTGGATCAATATAGTCATACTCAACTGCATATCCAGGTCTTAGTATTTCTGCATTTTCAAGTCCCTTGATACTCTTTATCATTTCACACTGCACTTCAATAGGCAATGAATTTGAAATTCCGTTCGGGTATATAGTATCATCATTCAAGCCCTCTGGTTCTAAAAATATTTGATGACTACTTTTTTCTGCGAATTTTTTAACCTTAGTTTCAATGGATGGGCAGTATCTTGGTGCTATAATATCATCCAAATACGAAGAAGCTGACCTGTGCAGATTCTCTCTAATTATTTTATGCGTGTTTTCATTAGTATGGGTAATAAAGCATGATACCTGAGGTTGGTTAATTTTTTCTGTGAGATAAGAAAACGGCACAGGTGGATTATCACCCACTTGTTCTTGCAATATTGACCAGTTTATAGTGCCACGATCAAGCCTTGGCGGAGTTCCGGTGCGCAATCTACCTAATTTAAAATTATATTTCTTCAACGTATTTGCAAGTTCTACTGCAGGCTTATCTCCCATTCTCCCTGAAGGAGTTACCTGCTCTCCTATATGAATTACACCTTGCAGGAAAGTTCCCGTAGTTAAAACAACTTTACCTGTTAGTATATGTTCCCCTGAGCTTGTTATTACAGCTTTAATGCACAATTCTCCATTGTTATTACTCTCTATAAGGAAATCGTCAACCGACTCTTCTTTTACCGTCAAATTGTTATAATTTAGAATAATTTCCTGTATTGCTTGCTTGTACAATTTTCGGTCTGCCTGTGCACGTGGTCCCCACACCGCCGCACCTCTGCTGCTATTTAAAATGACTGAGTGTATACTTGCTTGATCGATTGCTCTTCCCATTATTCCATCAAGAGCGTCAACTTCCCTGACTACAACGCCCTTTGCAACTCCTCCGATTGCTGGATTGCAGGACATTTCCCCTATAGTTGAAATTTTATGAGTTATAAGCAGCGTGTTTGCACCAAGGCGAGCTGCAGCAGCAGCAGCTTCGCACCCTGCATGACCACCACCTACTACTACTACGTCATATTTATGCATGCCTTCTTGAGTAATTCTTACCCTACTAATATTCCGACTATTAGCGGTTAATGTCAAATTTTGTTATTCCAATGCTGCACACTGGAATAACAGAAAGCTTACTTGATTAGTTTAAACTGGCTCATTCATGCACCTTGTTTGAAGAAAAGCGCTCAACTATAGGTGATATAATATAATTATCCACTTTATCAGTTACAAAGCACCCTGCAATTGGTGCTATGGCTCCTATTACAGCACCTGTTAAAGCCAGTGATTGCATCCCAAGCATTGCACCAGGAAAAATAGCAGTTGCAGCTGCAGCAAGGCCAACTCCGATTGCAGCGCTTACAGCTGTTAATGTAATGGCGCTAATTATCTTAAATCCATCGTTTACCCCCCTTTTGTAAGCCGCCATTAAAGCTTCTGACAGGTTTTTTATATAATAAGGAGCTATACACCACCCTGGAAGTATAGAACCAATAACTCCACCTACAACTAAGGGTGATAAAGCTGTAAAACTCAATCCCAAACCTGCAAACCCTCCTAGCACAGCACCTAACCCTGCTATAACCATTAAACCTTTTACACGTTCAACCGTTTTAGACATATAACCCTCCTAATTAATAACAACAATTTTTTTGTGAGCTTTAAGCCCTCTCTATTGCCATTGTAATTAGGTTGATTGAATAAGCAAAGTAATGTTTTTATGTTGGAAACAAGAGCGGAAGAAGGGCCTTGACCTTAACTATTTCAATCATCAGTGGCTAATGTATAGCTAACCCCACGTCATACCGTCACGGTATCTCTAGATCCCGCTAACAAGCAGCGGGAAGACGGTTTTTCAAATTATCGGGTTTTAGTGGGGCGAGCGACCAGGATCGAACTGGCGACATTCAGTACCACAAACTGACGCTCTACCAACTGAGCTACGCCCGCCAAGATATAAAATATCTAACATACAAGCGCAAATAGTCAATTGATTATTTAACTCTCCTTTTGCAGAGGGTTTTAAGTTTAGCCAATAAATATTTTCATTGATACTTTTACCATTATAGTTAATCGTATTGACACTAATGAAGTAGTGGTATGTTTAAAAGTATTTTCACATTTAGTTTTTTTACGGCTATTTCAAGGATCTCAGGGTTAATAAGAGATGTATTGATTGCTACGGTTATTGGTGCGAACTCTCTTGCAGACATATTTTTTTCTTCGTTTCGCTTTGCCAATCTATTTCGAGCATTTTTTGCAGAAGGAGCGTTCACTACCTCATTCATACCGTTATATTCGACAGAATCATATGATAATAAAAAGGCATTTAATTTTGCAAGTAGTGTAATATCCATTACGTTTATCATCTTAGTAATTTTTTGCCTTATCATGCAAACTTTCTCCCCTTATATGATTCAAATTTTTGCTCCTGGATTTGACCAAAGTAAGTTTACCCTTACTGTTACTTTATCAAGAATTATGATGCCCTACATAATCTTTGTTTCAATTGCATCACTTATTGGTGGAATGCTGCAAGTAAAGCAGCATTTTGCTTCAACAGCTATTGCACCAATCGTTTTGAATCTCTGTTTAATCATCAGTTTGTTTGTGCCTTACGTAAAAACTCCAGCGCACAACCTTTCTATAGCTGTCCTTATAGGAGGAATTTTCCAGCTACTTTTGATACTATTTAGTGCATACAAGTTAAAGGCAGCTTTTTCTTTTAGCCTTGAATTAAGCAATGAAGTAAGGTTATTTTTTAAGCGTGTGATACCTGCAATTATCAACAATTGTGTAACTCAAATAAGCTTATGGATTGATACAATCATGGCGAGTTTTATACCAAATGCGGTGTCCTATATATATTATGCCGATAGACTAAATCAACTACCGCAGGGAATAATCGGTACTGCAATTGGTACAGTGCTTCTTCCTTTAATTTCAAAACAGGTGGATAATACTGAAAATATAGTCAAAATACAGAACAAGGCTCTCAACATAGGATTAATGTTAATTATGCCAACAACTGCTGCCTTTATCATTATTCCCGACATAATTTTACTTACGCTTTTTTCTTACGGCCGGTTTGATCATTATGCAGTGCAGCAAACTGTTCCCACTTTAATAGCATTTTCTCTTTCTTTACCTGCATTTATTATAAATAAAGTATTGCTACCTACATTTTTTGCTAAAGGCAATCTGAAAATACCAACCATATTTTCGCTAATGTGTCTTGGAATTAATGTAGTGCTAAACCTTTTGTTAATGAACGAGTATCAGCACACGGGGATCGCTATTGCTACTTCTGTTTCCACTTGGATAAATTCTATTCTATTAATTAGTTATTTAACAATAAATAAAATGTATAAGGTTAGCCAAGCGTTATTGTTAAATATCATGAAAATTTTTGTAGCAACGGCAGTCATGTCAATAGCCCTTTATATTTTTAATTCTTTGTTGGCAGGATTATTTTTTGATAAAATGTTGGCTCGTATTGTTTATTTAGCGACTTTAATAGCTTTGAGTGTTATTGTTTATTTTGGTACTCTTTACTTAACTTTTAGAGGAAGTTTGAATAATTTGAAATATGTATAAACCAGATCTTTTGCTAAAGGAACAGCAAACGGTGTCATCCCAGTGCTTGACACTGGGATCCAGATATAAAAATATTTGCAAATTATGCAATAGACAACAGATTCTAGGAGCATACGCTGAAATAATGCTCATGATGAAAATAAGATGGATCCCAGTGTCACGCACTGGGATGACAGGAATAGGCACTGGGATGACAAGACGAAGAGATGCCGGAATGAGAGGTCTACTATGAAACTTTCTTTATACGCCATATTATCAATTTCTTTAGTATTAGTCCTTCTTCATGTTGCTGCAACTTTTAAGGATTGGAGTGGCTACAGGCAATATATCATAAAAGAGTTGGAGAAGACGTATGATGCTAAAGTGCATATTGGAGGGAAAGTTGAAGTTTCACTCATTACTCCAAAACTCACTATTTATAATGTATATGTACAATACAACGAAAATAAAGAGCAAAAGTTATCAGATTTAATTAGTGTAAGAAAAATTGAAATAAGACCATCGTTCCTATCGTTGTTTTTATTTTCGTTGCAACCAAAGTCAATCACATTGTTTGGCATGAAAAGCAATAAAGAAAATTTAATTAATATTATAAATACAAAAGCCAGTGGTAACACAGTCGATATAGTAATAAAAGACAGCCAAGTAAGTTTTAAGAGTGATTTCGCTGATATTGTTAACATAAAGAAGGTTGCTGTAAAAAAAAATAGGCAATTCTCTGGCAAAGTAAAGGTAGGTGATAATAATTACGATTTTTCAGGAAAGGTTGATATCACAAAAAGGGACGTACACATTAGTGTTGAATCAAATTTTGTAAATTTGTTATTTACAGGTAATAGAAATCAAGAAGAACTCCAGGGTAATTTAACACTAACGATCAATAATAGTTCCGGTTTTGCGAGTGATTTAGCAAAAATCATTAATCTTAGCTTTCTCTCTCATGTTATTCCTAGCAAAAATATCAAGATATCATCCAATATAAGTCTTAATGAAAGTGAGTTTACGGCAACTGACTTAAAAATTGATTCCAAAAGCATGCAAGCCAGTGGTACAATACAAAATGATAGAAAAGGCAATCACACTAATCTCAATATTAGCTTCAGTAAAGTTGATCTAGATTCCATACAAAATGATTCACAAAGAACAACGAATATGAAAGACCTTCTGGAATGTTTTAGAGAAGTTGTGCCAAAGAACTTGAGCTTAAATTTTAATATAGAAGCTTCTAACATTCAATATCAAAACAAAATATTGGACAATTTCCGTGCTGTACTAAAATCCACTAATGGCAAAGTAAAAGTTAATACGCTTCTTAAATTTCCTGGAATCAATAATATATCTTACTTATCAGGAGAGATCTCAAACAATAATGTCCTATCTGAATTCAACGGTGATTTATTAGTCGAAGGAAATGATTTTGAGTCATTCATTTCATGTTTTTTCCCTTCTATAAAGATGAAAGAAAACCAGAAAAATCAATTTACACTAAGTTCTAAACTGCACCTTGCACCAAGAATATTATCTATCTCAGACATTAGACTGCTAAATAATAAGGAATCCTTGCAAGGATCAATTAGAGTAAGCCACACAAAAAAACGCAGTGTGGTCGATGGTGAATTTAGCATGCATAATCTTGATGCAGATAAATATGATCATTCATTATTTAGCAGTTTACCTAAAATGCAATGGCTGAAAAATTTTCAGTATGATACAAATATAAAGGCCCGTGTTAATAACCTTACATTGAATGATACGAAAATTAAAAATTTGGATTTTTTGCTAAAAATGGAAAAAGGTAAGCTAGTTGCAGATAAAATAAAACTATCTGGAGAAGATTTCGATATTACCGGTAATGCAAAAATATTAGCAGATCAAAAATACGCCAAACCTTTATTAGATGTTAACCTTACGGGCAGTAAATTTAATGGAAAAATTATTACATTACCGAATTTAGTAGAGACGAAAAGAAATTCAAGAAATGAGATAGATCAAATTCAATGGTCAACAAAGCAGATTGATTTTTTGGATGACAAAGAAGGCTTTGATGCAAATGTGCAAATCAATACTGCAGAATTTAAAACCGAGCAGAATGTTTTAAAAGATTTTAATTTGGATGCGGTAATGAGAAACAACACTATCACTATCAGGCAGGCAAGTTACGTATTAGAACACGGGCAAGTGTTTTTTCAGGGTTATTTAAGATCAGACTCAATAAATACAAGGTTTTCTATTGTAAAATTGGACACTAAAAAGATTGGTAAGGTTATAGGAATTGACAATGTAAATGGTCAGGTAAGCTTAAATGGTGAAATCAAAACTCAAGGAAAAAGTTTTCATGATTGGGCTAGTAACTTATCAGGAGATGTAAACTTACAAGCGCAAGGAATAGAAGTTACTAATGTAGATTTCAATTCATTTATCACTAATTTGTTAAGCAGTAAGAATAAATCTGAAATTTCCACACTTGCTTATATTGATATATATAATGGTAAAACATTTTTTGAAAATATTAGCGGAAAAGCAAGTATTAAGAGTGGTATATGTTCAACTAGTTTACAGTTCGGGATTGATCAAGCATCAGGGTCAATCTCTTCTAATTTAACCTTATCTAACTTCGCTTTAGCTTCTATATTCAGGTTCTTTTTCATCCCACCAGGTTATAGCAGTCCAGTCTATATCGATATGCACTTGGATGGCCCTATTTGGCGTCCTAAGATGAGTTTTGATGTAGACCAAATCTTCACCGCTCTGGTTGGCAAGAAAAATAGTTGATTTACTTAGGCGTACGGTTTAGGGGACAATGAACTAATCTGAACGGATACAAACTTAACCTAACTCATCACCACCCGGCAGCGGTGGCAAGCCAAAAGCTTCTCTTTTTTCATTGAGTGTCATAAAGCTTGCATTTTCTACGTATTTCCACAACTTTTGTCTTTTTTCCATGAGAATTTCTATTGCATCTTTGTCATACGACAAGCACAGATCCTCACCAAATTTTGGTGTTAGCCAAGAATTCAGGTGACAGATAATATTTTCTAGCGTTGGTAAAACCGTCTGTTCCCAAAGGGATAAGCGTGCTTCGACTAAATTGCTATAAGTGTTATCACCTGGTATGCCAAGCAACTGCGGCGGAACGCCAAAAGCCAGGGCAATATCGCGGGCTGAACTGTGTTTGGACTCAATAAAATCCATATCCCTCGGCGAAAGACTCATCTCCTTCCACTCCAAGCCTCCTTCAAGCAATATCGGTCTTCCAGCATTGACAGGACCTGAATAATGATCATTTATAGCTCTTTTTACAATAATCCGAACAGACCGTAATATGCTACTGGCCTGCTATAGCCATAAACACATATCTTATCGCATTCGGACTATTATAAGAAAGGCTATATCTGCACCTTTAAGCGTTGGTACTGCTCTTGACTTAAACTTCCACCACTTCCATCTTTCGCTGATTTCACAACTATTGCACCACTTGGTCTTGCTCCGTTTTGCAACATCGCTTGATTCCAAGCACCCGCCTGATTATGCTGATCTATGCTATATGCAGCTGCCTCAATTGGTGATAGCCCATACCAATCATTCAAAGGATTAAAGGTCTTTAAGTGCAACACTGCTGAACATCCAGTTAGTTTATCAACTTTAAAGTCATAACTGTTGTTATTTATGGCATAACGATAGATATAAGGAACGTTATTTCTCCCTGGAACAATTTCAACCCTATCTGGGCGCAGAAGATAAAGCTCTGTTGGTGGTTTTCTACTATTCTGTGACTCAACCATCAATATATAAGAATTGCCGTTAACTAACCGATAAGTTACAATCCCCTCAATAAATTCCGATTTTGATGTCATTGGATTAGGAGAATAAAGTAATTTCAGTAATGGATGGGCTTTTAATTGCGATTTTCCCTGTTCAGTAAGCTGGCAGAGAGTAAAAGGTACCGAAGATGCAGCACTTGCAATCATATTAATTGCTCGAAAGGCAATAACATTTTTTATGTAACCTTCCTCAGCAAAACTTACATAATCACGCTTACTCCAACTTGGCTCCATCATTAGCTGCAAAGCAGAATATTTAGTAAATACTGCGCTTTTTTTTCTTTGAAAAATATTGAGATTCATATATGCCTCCTAAAAAATTGAATTTGTGGTAGAATTATATCAATTGGTGTCACAGGAAGGATATACTAACGTACGAACATTATGTTTGAGAGCAATCTCTACACAGTAGTTAAATGGCAGGCACAATAAGGGGTAGCAAAAAGAATGAGCTTTTTTTTTGAGCTGAGCGAAGCCACCTAAGGTAGAAAATGAATCAGGAAGGAGTAAAAATATATTTAATATTTATATGATGTACTTACTTATAAATATCTTTTCTGTGTCCTATCTCTGTGATAACCACTTCATATTTTATAATATTTACGGAATAGATAACGCGATAATCACCTACCCTTAATCTTCTTTGTCCTTTAAATCTGTAATATAATGGCTCACCAAGGTTAATGGGATCAATTGTAAGGCGCTTATTTATCGCATTTATGATCCTTAATCTTATTGTTTTTGGAAGAGCTGGAAGGTCTTTCTCAAGAACGCTTTCTATGAAGATAATATTGTATTCCAGTCTACATCCTCACTTCTAATTTTCTTTACACCTGAAACATTACGTTTAGCAGCACGCTCAATTAGTATTTTATCTTCCTCATTTTCAATTGCTTCTTGTATTAGCTTCTCTGTTAGTTCTTTAATGGACTTATTTCTTATTTTAGCCAGTCCAGCAAGACACTCTGAAATTTCGTTGTTGAAAGTTATGCTAAATTTTGAGTTTGCCATATATTTTACCTAAAATCTACTAATAATTATACAACATTTTTCTGAATTTTTCAATAAAAAAAGTTGCCTATACGTAAAGAGGACCTGTGTTGACAAATAATTAAACATTTGTCATGTACTATGTTTGTTAAGGAGAAATAGCACAGAAGTTAGTATTAAGTATATTAGGAATAAGAAAGGCTGCGCTCAGTGTCACACACTGGAATAACAGGAAAAAACGAACTGCTATACTAAAAAAAAAGAAATAGAATATGATAGAATGGCTAATATCTAATCAGCTTATTGATTATAACTGTGCCGTAAAATCTATGGAAGAAAAAATTCAACAAATTTACAATAATTCAGCAGACGAATTAGTATGGCTACTCCAGCACCCTCCACTTTATACTGCAGGAATCAGTGCAACAGATGACGACGTTGTTGAAAAATTATTTCCTATATATAAAACAGGCAGGGGTGGCAAATACACATATCATGGTCCAGGACAGCGCATCATATATTTAATGTTAAACCTTAAAAAAAGAAATAAATGCGACATAAAGCTATATATTAGAGACCTAAGTAAGTGGATAATAAATGTTTTAAAGCAATTTAATATACTTGGAGAATTTAAAGAGGATAGAATAGGTGTTTGGGTGAATAACAATGGAGTAGAAAAAAAAATTGCAGCTTTTGGTATCCGTTTAAGAAAATGGGTAACTTATCATGGCATAGCGCTTAATGTCTCCCCCAACCTCTCTCACTATAAGGGCATTATTCCTTGTGGACTGCAAGATTATGGCGTCACGTCAATGGAAGAACTAGGAGTGAAAGTTCCACTCTCTGAATTGGATGATATACTAAAAAAAGAGTTTTATAAGATATTTTAATGATTGTTTACCTTTTATATTTCATTCTCACTTTATGTGCTAACACAGGTATTCATGCAATCGACCAAGTTGATATTATTGCTCCTTCTTCGAAGGGAAAAGAATTAGATCTGACTACTATAAAAGAATATGTAGAAGCTTTGGATTTTAATCCCCATATTTCGGAGAAAATATATAGTAATGATAATCCATTTTATTCCAACTCTGATGAATTCAGAGCAAATGATTTGATTAGTGCACTAACCGGTGATAGTAAAATAATCTGGTGTATCAGAGGAGGAGAAGGGGCTTCTCGGTTAATTCCCTATCTAGAAAAGTTACCCAATGATAAAAAAGAAAGGATTGCTCAAAACAAAAAGATCCTCATAGGCTATAGCGATATAACTGCCTTGCACATCTATCTACAAGCTAAATATAATTGGCAAACTCTTCACGGCACCATGTTGGAAATGATAGTAAATAACTCCATTTCTGAAAGCTCTGTTAAAAAATTGAAAGAGTTAATTCTTAACAAGCAGGATTCTATCAGATTTGATAAGCTAAAGATGATAAATAATGGCATTAGACTAAAAGATGGCAGATTAAAGTCTAAAATCATCGGTGGTAATATGACTCTAGTTGAAAATAGTATAGGAACTGCTTGGCAAATAAATGCAAAAGGTAAAATTCTATTTTTAGAGGACATAAGAGTTTACCCATACGCAATAGAGCGCAGTTTAGATCACCTAAAACAAGCCCACATCTTTGATGGAGTACATGCAGTAATCTTTGGGGATTTCGTTAACTGCTATAACGATAACCTTGTTGAAGTTGTAAAAGAAAGGTTTGCAAAAAGTGTTAACTTTCCTGTATTTACAATGAAAGGGGTAGGCCATGGACATACAAATGATCCTTTACCTTTTAACACTCACGCTATTATTAGCGTTCAAGACGAAAAAGAAGGTTTGTTTTTTATGGACGTGCAGAATTTAGCTAATCTTATAGCTAACGCGAGCTCTACGTCATACCGCCGCAGTATCTCTTAGCCGCTAACACGTACTTAACCGTCATACCGCGATTCATTCGCGGTATCTCATCAGCTAACAAGCAGCAGTTCTACGTCATATCGCCGTGGTATCTTTTAGCATAGATCCCGCTAACACGTAGCGGGATGACGAGCTTATCGTCATGCTGCCGCGAACCGTCATACCGCGATTCATTCGCGGTATCTCTAGATCCCGCTAACACGTAGCGGGATGACGGTTGTCAGGGTGTCATGCAAGTAGCTGACTACTTGGATCTGGTAGACTCAAATCACAATGCCCGTAAAGCTGCGACCCTAGAGCTACTATCTCTCACCCACTGCAAATATTGCACGGTACTATCCACTTGATCATCGTGTCGAGTTTCAGGAAACATTAAAATCTCATACTCAAAATCGTTCAGCCATACTGCTTGGTGCGGCAGAAAAACCTTGCCAGACTCTATAATCGGAACAATTTGATAAAATCGAGTGAGTTTGTCATCATGTGGTACTATTTCGATAATTGGTAAATCACTGTTTGTCTTTAGCTCTTGCACCAATTGCTGACCACTTGTTTTTGCTTCGATTAAAATTGCGTGCGGTGTCCATCTTGCAGCTAGTGACAGAACTTGCTCTTTAAGCTTTGGATACTCAAGCTTTGCGCGATATACATCGAGTAAATAGAATTTATTGCCCACTTTTGTCCAGGTGGTGCAGACGCTAAAGTTGCTCATGCTGCTTGTTGAAACTGCAGTGTCCCAGCTCTGAGTGACATATGAGAGACTATCAGAAAAATTTCTATAGCGCTTCAGCCACTCTCGTTTAATTATACCACTTGAAAGTGGCAGAGGGTTTTGTTGATATTGTGCAGCAAAAGCGTAACTTCCAAGTTCAACCTTTATCATCTCAACTTCTTCTTTTCCTCCATCGAGGGGATATAGCAACTGACCTTCTTCTCTTGAGTATAATATTACGGGTGGTGTCATTCTAGCACTTGATGCTGTAATCCAGCTTTTGTACTCATTTGTAGTTACTCGGGTGACAGGAACAAGAAAAGGAGGCGCTGGCTTTTTGATTGAATAGATAATCTCCTTATTTTCAGATATCATCGGTAAACAAGTATGGTTCCATATGTTTTTCGGTTTGGAGAGAAGGTGCCCGGTTAAATCTTCTTGATGTAGCCTATGCATCACAAGAACAATTACTCCTTTTTTTCTATTGTTGAGCCTGGCTACTAAAGTCTGGTCAAACCAATTTGTAGCACGCTTTCTAAACGTTTCACTCAAAGCTTGGGCGGGACTCAGTGGATCATCCACGATGATGAAATCACCACCTTCACCAGTTAGTGTTCCACCAACTGATGTTGCGATTCTGTACCCTCTCTGCACTGTTTGGAATTTGTATTTGGTATTTTGATCTTTGGATAGTTCTACCTCTGGAAATAGCTTTTTATACCAACCAGATTGCATTACGCACCTTGTATCGAGCGAGTGCTTTTCGCTAAGCAGCCGAGAGTAGCTTGCAACTATTATTCTTGCAGTTGGCTGATTTCCCAGTATCCATGCGGGCCACGCAACACTAGCACACAGGGACTTCATTGAACGCGGAGGCATATTGAATATTATTCGCCTCATTTTGCCAACATTTGCCGCTTCAAGTCTGTCTGCTATGACTTTTATATACTGATAATCATTATACTCACACCCCGGCACCACCGTTTGAAAGCACAGTTCAATGAATTTTAGAAAGTTCATGATATAATGTTGAAACCAACGCGTGACGCTGGGATGACAAAAAAAGGAGCACTGAAGGCTATAGGTGAGACGTTGCGGTATCTCTAGATCCCGCTAACAAGCAGCGGGATGACGAATTACTTAACCATCATCTACACCGTCATACCGCGATTCATTCGCGGTATCTCAGCCGCTAACAAGTAGCGGAATGACAACAATCCTACGTCATACCACCGCGGCGCTAACAAGAGATCCCGCTAACAAGCAGCGGGATGACGGTTGTCGTTTAGCTATAAATATTAAGAAATTTACCAAATAAAAAAAAGGCAAAAGAAGCCCCGTGGTTGGCTAATTACTTACATTATACTTTCAAGTATGGCGTTTTTTTATTCTAAACGCTTAATAACCGCGATTTAGTTGCTTTTAAGCCGCAACTAATCTAAATTATAAACATTAAGAAATTTACTAAACAGAAAAAAAGGCAAAAGAAACCCTAGGGTAGCTAGTTATTCACTATCCATTTTTTAAATCGGCGTTTTTTGATGTTTTAAATGCTTTATAAGCGCATTTCAGCTTATATTAGGTAAAAACCTAGAAATTTTATAAAGACATAAGATGCACATAGTGCAAAAAATTAAACATGGGACGCCAGATACGTGAGTTTTTTTGTCATTTAATCTGTACAGAGAAGATAAATAAATAGCTTCAGTTTCATGATAAGGGGACTGGCAAGGCTTGTCAAGCAAGTTTTTTGCAATATCAGGGGATAATTTCGACCATAAATCCCTATCAATAAATTTTAACAAAAATACTTTAGTGCATTTTCAAATATAAACATTCCATCGCCATATTTTGGCACAGCAACACCTAAACGCTTGCTCTTTTCTTTTTCAAGGGGCCAATTATCTTGCTGGGTAAAAAATATTCCCCTTTCTGGATGGGGCATTAAAGCTAGCACTCTTCCACTTTTATCTGATAAAGCTGCTAGGTCGTATGTAGATCCATTCGGATTGTAAGGAAATTGTAGGTTAGCATAGTTGCCATTTTTATCAATGTAACGTAATGCGGTGGAATTGCTCTCAATCAATTGGTTCAAAATATCTTGATCCATAAAAAATTTGCCTTCCCCATGAGCAATAGGGAGATATAGTTCACTCAGACCCCGTAGCCAAACAGAATTACTCTGCGGATTAACTCTCACTCTAATCCAGCGGCATTGGTAATTGCCTATATCATTATGGATTAAAGCTAGACTAGAGAATTCTGGAATTAATTTTACTAATATCTGACAACCATTACATATTCCTATAATCAGCTTGTCCTGAGATAAAAACTCTTGAAACTCATCCAACAAGTTGTTTTTAATACGTAAAGCAAACGCATTACCAGCACCAGTGTCATCACCATAGGAAAAACCCCCTGGAATTGCAAGTATATTGCTTAATTTCAGTTCACCTGGATTATCTATGATATCGTTAATGTGAACGATTTTTACTTCAATATTACCAATACCAAGTTTTCTGCTGCATTCCATAAATGCAAATGCAGTTTCTTTTTCGCAATTTAAGCCATAACCAGATAGGACTGTGATTTTCATGAATTGCTAAAAATTAAAAAATTCGAATTTCCTTTTTACAAAATTTGCTACTAAATTTAACGCAAATAACACCAATAATAAAGCTATAATTGCGATAGCAGCAAGTTCAACAAATGCAATTTCAGGATTGCTTGACCATATGTATATTTGCACAGGTAGAACAGTCGCCGGATCGAAAAAGGACGTAGGTGTATCAGCAATAAATGCCACCATACCCATCATAAGTAAAGGAGAAGATTCACCTAAAATCCTTGCAATTGCAAGCACAGTACCATGTATTATTCTTGGTAACGCAATCGGTAAAGAGTGATCTAATATCACCTTGATGTGAGGTGCACCGAGCGCAAACGCTGCATCTTTTATCGTAATAGGAACATTCGCAAAGGCATTTTTTGTTGCAATTATAATATTAGGTAACATCATAAATGAAAGAGTCATTCCACCAACAAGTGGTGAAGAGCGTGGTAGCCCAAATATGCCAAGATAGAGAGTTAAGCCCACTACACCAAATATTATTGAAGGCACTGCAGCAAGATTATTTATGCTAATTTCTACAATATTAGTCATTAGCCTATTTTTAGGCATAAATTCGTAAAGACAGATGCCCGACATAATTCCTATTGGTAATGCTAATGCTAGGCACACTATAATTGTCATTAATGAACCGATAAACGCTCCTAAAATCCCTGCATTTTCAGGTTCACGAGAGTCAGATTTAAGGAATAAAGACTTATTAAAAAATTTTTTCACTCTCCTCTTTTCTTTTAGCCAATCAAGTAATTTAGCATAACGATCATTCAAATATTTATCTTTATTTATTGAATTAATTATACTTGACGCGGTAAACCAGATCTCATATTCACCACTATCTTTTACTTTCTTACGAAAAAATTTCTCTAGTTCTTTGTAAGAATTACGACTTAAAATTTCGTCACCGTCTTTAAAATCAGTTCCTCCAAACACCTTACGTAAAGAATCGTTGAGTAAGCCAATGGACTTATACCGCAAATCACTAGGATTACTCGCCAAAGCAAGGTCAGCATTTATTTCAACTGGCAATAAAATTTTCGTTACTGTTAAGGCACTGTAAGAGTTAACTAATATACTCAACAATATACACACAGGACAGCCAAGTGAGATAACTAGTGCCGTGAAAGAACAAAAGAGTAGCGCTCTGTTCTTTTTATTTTTCCTTTTTATACGAGCATGTACACGCCTTGACTGAAGTAATTTAAGGAATTTTTTCTTTATACTCATTTACTTTTCTTTACACGAGGATTTGAAAAAACTTTCCCCTTTTTTGTCATGCAAGTAGCTGACACTGGGATCCAGCAGGCTTTGCCTGCAAATAATTTTTACATTTTCCATGAAAGCACAAACCAAAAGGAGAATAATGAATGCTGGATCCCAGTGTCGGAGCACTGGGATGACACCACAGCGGGAGGCAAACACAATGTTCGTACAGTTGTGTGTCACGCACTGGGATGACAAGAGAGAGTTCTGAGATGACACAATTGACATCACTCCCTATTGTATCTACTTAGATTTCTTTTTAACATAAGTAGTACGCTCTTTGATCCTTGCAGCTTTTCCAAATAGTTTGCACAGATAATACAGTTTTGCTCTACGAACCTTTCCTTTTCTTGTCACTTGCACTGAAACCAGTGCAGGAGAATAAACAAAAAACTGAGACACTATACTTTCTCCATGGCTCACTTTTCTGACTGCAAAAGAAGAATGTAACCCGCGGTTCCTTTTTGATATACATACACCTTCAAATATCTGTATACGTTCACTTGTACCGTCAACTACTTTAAAAGTGACCTTCAAATCATCGCCAGGACGAAATTCTGGTATTTCTTTAGCTAACACTTGCATTTGCTGTTCGTTAAATTTTTTAAGTAAATTTGTCATTTATCTCTCCATTCAATAATTCAGGCCTACGCTTTTTTGTTATAACATGAGACTGCTTCTGCCTCCAATCACTTATTTTTTTGTGATTGCCAGATAACAAAACCTCAGGTACTTTATATCCCTTCCACTGCTCAGGTCTAGTATATTGAGGATATTCAAGTACACCACCACCATAATTAAAACTTTCTTCAGTAATACTATCGGTATTATTTACTACACCTGGAAGAAGTCTAATGCATGCATCAAGAACCACCATTGCAGCTGGCTCACCTCCTGAAAGTATATAATCTCCAATACTTAACTCATAAGGAGTATACGCATCAATTATCCTTTGGTCAATACCTTCAAATCGACCACACAATATTGTTATATGAGGAAACTCTAATAATTCTCTGGCAATATTCTGATTAAACTTAGTTCCAGATGGAGTCATGTAAATAAACTTAGTGTTTTTATGAACAGAGAGCATACTATCTACTGCATCACCAACTACATCAGAACGCATAACCATTCCTGCTCCACCTCCATATGGAACATCATCCACAGTTGAATGTTTATCTTTCGCAAAAGAACGAATATTTATTACTTCAAGGTTCCATATTTTTTTTTCTAACGCTTTTCCGGCAAGAGAATAGTTCAAAAACCCCGGGAACATTTCTGGGAATATGGTTAATATTGTAACATTGAATGCCATTAAGGTTTATTTTAAGTTATTTGGGGCTATACTCTAAGAATAGTAAATTGATATAATATATAGTTAAATTAAACATGTCACTGAATAAAACGATATACGAAGGTAAAGCGAAAGCCATTATTGAAACTGAAGACTTATCAATTGTCATACAGCACTTTAAAGATGATGTTACAGCATTCAATAAGGAAAAATATGAAATAATCGATGGTAAAGGAATAATTAATAATCATATTAGTGCTTTTATCATGGAAAAGCTTGAGAAAGCAGAAATTAGCACACACTTTATAAAAACTCTAAACGAAAGAGAACAGCTAGTCAAAAAACTCAAGATAATACCTCTTGAGGTAGTAGTTAGAAATGTCGCAGCTGGCAGCTTTTGCAAACGTTTTAATATCAAAGAAGGTGAGAGGCTTGCATCTCCTATAATCGATTTTTTTTACAAAAATGATGACCTAGCCGACCCAATGGTAAGTGAAAATCACATACTGTATTTTGATTGGCTATCTAGCAAAGAAATGGATGAAGTTAAAACTACAACTTTAAAAATCAACGAAATATTAGTTCACCTATTTTCAAATGCAAGTATATATTTAGTTGATCTCAAGTTAGAATTTGGCAGATTAATAAATGACAGTACTAAAATCGTTTTAGCTGATGAAATTAGCCCTGATAACTGCAGATTATGGGATAAAAATACTTATAAAAAGCTAGATAAAGATGTCTTTCGTTTGAATTTAGGAGATTTAAAGGAAGCATACCTAGAAGTTGCAAAAAGACTGTCAGTAAAGTTAGGTTAACTAAATACTACTCTATCAAGTGGAGGGTTACATGCCTCATCAAGTTTTCCAATAATTTCAATTTTTTCTCCACGTTTTTGGAAATGATTTTTCACGTTTTGCATATTCTCAGAACTTACGATCAATACCATACCAATACCACAATTAAATGTTTTTAGCATTTCTTTCTTCTCTATTTTACCCTCCTTTGTTAGCCATAAAAATATATCTGGCCATTTCCAGGAATTAATGTCTATGTTTGCAAATAAGTTTTTTGGAAGAATTCGCGGAATATTGTCTACCAAACCACCACCCGTGATGTGCGCAATACCTTTTACTTGTGACATGATAGGCAGCAAAGAATCAACATATATTTTTGTTGGTTCAAGTAGTATTTCACTCCAAGATTTATTATTCCATAGAGATGTATCGTTATAATTTATACCTAAGCTTTTGAAAACATGGCGCACTAAAGAAAACCCATTTGAGTGAATTCCACTTGACTCTAAGCCAACTATATAATCACCTGCTTTCATCATACTACAGTTTGGAAGAATTTGCTTTCGATCAACTACACCAACCACAAACCCTGCAAGGTCATAGTGATTATTACCATACATTCCAGGCATTTCTGCAGTTTCCCCACCAACCAATGCTATTTTAGCTTGCTTGCACCCCTCTGCAATGCCCTTAACCACAGATAATAAAACATCTTTGGTCAAAACGCCTGTTGCAAAGTAATCAAGGAAAAACAAAGGCGTTGCTCCTTGTGCAAGTAAGTCATTTACACACATTGCAACTAAATCTATACCTATAGTATCATGTTTATTCACTTCTTGAGCTATCAACAGTTTCGTACCTACTCCATCAGTTGAGGAAACGAGTACTGGATGGTCATACTTCTTACTTAGTGCAGCAAAATCAAATAACGCAGAAAATGAACCTATTTCGCTGATTACTTCTTCTCTAGTAGTTTCTTGAGCAATAGGCTTGACTTCTTTTATTAACTTATTATATAGTTCAATATCTATTCCTGATCTGGTATAAGTATTCATAATCCTTTTATAAATTTTAAAATTGTTAATACTATATTAATGCCTTGATATAAAAAGTGCAACGAAACTTTCTCTTAATTGACTATTATATACTTACCAATATAGGGTAACTTAAATCATTTATAATTATCCAATGAACGAAAATACCAAAAACATACTGTTAATAACGGAACTGCTATCAGGACGGCTGCTTCATGACTTTGCTAACTCTATGAATGGAATAACGTTTGGCGTAGAAGAGCTTGAAGTAATAGATAAGAATGATGCTGATGCGCAGAAGGAAGCGTTGTTGTTTCTTAAAGAAAGCTCCGATGATTTAATATATAAACATAAAGTTATGAAGCAGGCATATTCTTCTTCAATGGATAATTATAGCTTTGATAAGACCAAATCTAATATCGAAAATTATTTATTAAAAAAAAAGTAAAGCTTACGTGGAAAATAGACGCATACTCTGCAAAAAATAAGGAAGATTTAATTGAAAAGATAAATAAGATAATTTCTAATATGGTGCTAACTATAGCCAGTGCAGTGGCGGAAGTTGAACTAGTATCTGTTTTACTGAGTCAAACAGAAGATAAAATGCTATTAACTATAAAAATTCTAAATGAACACAAACCAATAAGCAAATCATTAGTAGACAAATTAATCAAAAAAAATGACACTAATTTAAATACAAAAGATATTAATATCTATATGACCTCTTTATTATTAGAGTACTATAACACTGAAATGCATTATACTTGCGAAAATAATTTGCTGGAAATAGGTTTAACTATAACTTGAGTTGCATATTTGGTTATTACAACTTTTTCTTCGTGTCAAGGCATTCCCCGACAAGGGGTACCAAATCTAATTTTTGTAATCACTTAAGTCTAGTACTATTTTATTAATGTAGCGCTCATTTGCATCTTTGATGATAAACTTCATACCATTTTTATATTTAATGACTTCATCTACAGAAGGCACTTTACCAGCAATCGAAAGAATCAAACCACCAAGTGTAACATAGTCTTCTTCAGGGTCACGTAATTCTATTTTTAGATCCTTTTCTATATCTTTTATAAGAGCCCTTGCTGATACTTCAAACTTATTTTGAGACAATTCAGTAATGGTATATTCTGAATTTATTTCGTTTTCACTATCAATGTTTGGTATTAGTTCCTCTATAAGATCAGTCATTGAAATTAAACCATCAGTTCCACCATATTCATCCAATACGATAGCTAAGCATGATTTAGAAGAGTTCATCCTAACAAAAAGATTAGTTGTCTTCATCGAGGGTGGAACAAATATTACGCTTTGTATAATATGTTTCAGATTAAAATTTTTATCCCTATTAAAAATAACATCTTTTACATAAAAAAAGCCTATTACGTTATCAAAGTTATTTTTATAAATTGGTATTTTAGTGTGGCAAGTGTTTTTTATCTTCTTTATTATTTCACGCTCGCTTGACTCAATGTCTACTGCGCATATCTCTGTACGTGGAGTCATTATATCCATTATACCACAATCGCGGAATTTTAATAGACCATTAAATATATTAAGGTCTGGCAGATCTTTCATTAATGCCTCAGTCGCACACTTTTTCAACACAGAAGCTTTTTTGAAAAGGAAGAGAAAAATTCTATATGCTATTTTTTCTACTAAGGTTCTTTTTTTACTCAATTTATTCCCTGTAATGGCAAAAACGTTTTCAGATTAGATTTATCAAGAAAACTGTTATTAAATGTTTAATAAGCATGTGAATAATGTCAAATTAATTTGTGAATTATTTGTTGATATAAAATACCAACAATTGATCAACAACTTTTTCAACAACATATACATAGTTGTGTAACAATGCATGATGGTAAAGTATTTTCCATAAAAGAAAATTACTAACACTCTAAACACCTTACTTATACACATAAATCATAACAGAAAATCAATAATATACGAAAGTTACTCACATATTTATCCACAAGTTGAACAACGCCAATTTTTACTGAATTTTAAGTTAGTAACAAGTTATTGATAGAACTATTATTATTACTATACTTTAATATACAAAAGAATAAATAGAATAGA